>NZ_JBLTHW010000010.1:0-52334 GCF_049199565.1 Priestia sp. D3YE.R1
ATTTTCAAAAGGTATTACATTACATGCTATTGCAGAATCCATTAGTTCTAGCCTAAAGAAGAAAGCTATTGCGGGTAAAGTAAATGGAGAATTGTATGATTTGCATCGAGCCATTAATCAAAATGCAGAAATCGAAATTTTAACAGTAGATTCTGACGAAGGTCTAGAAATTATGAGGCATACAACAGCTCACATACTTGCTCAGGCAGTAAAAAGAGTACATAAGAATGTGAAGTTAGGGGTAGGACCAGTTATTGAAGATGGATTTTATTACGATATGGATCTTTCTACAACGATTGCTTCTAATGAGTTACTACAACTCGAACATGAAATGAAGAAAATTATTAATGAAAATCATCCTATTGAACGTACTGAAGTGACACGTAGTGAAGCTGAAAGAATATTTAGCGAGATAAACGACGAGTTGAAACTGGAGTTATTACGTGATATTCCTATGAATGAAACAGTTACGATTTATAAACAAGGGGAATTTTTCGATTTATGTCGAGGCCCACATCTTCCTTCTACTGGAATGGTTAAGGCGTTTAAATTAACAAAAGTATCAGGAGCATACTGGAGAGGTAACAGCGACAACCAAATGTTACAACGTGTATATGGCGTAGCTTTTCGTTCTCAAAAACAGTTAAATGAGTATCTGATGTTTCTAGAAGAAGCAGCGAAAAGAGACCATAGAAAATTGGGAAATGAACTAGAATTATTTATGTTTTCTGATGAAGCACCTGGAATGCCTTTTTATCTAGCTAAAGGACAAATGGTTAAAAATCAGCTGGAGCAATTCCTACGATCCGTTCAAGAAAAGCATAATTACGAAGAAGTACGTACTCCTTTTATGATGAACCAACAATTATGGGAAAAGTCTGGTCACTGGGATCATTATAAGGATAATATGTATTTTTCAGAAGTGGATAACGCTAAATTTGCATTAAAGCCCATGAACTGTCCTGGTCATATGCTTATCTTTAAAAATAAGCTCCATTCCTATAGAGATTTACCCATTCGAATGGGAGAATTCGGTCAAGTTCACCGTCACGAATTCAGTGGGGCTCTAAATGGATTATTAAGAGTACGTACGTTTTGTCAGGACGATGCTCATATCTTTGTTACTCCTGAACAAATTGAAAGTGAAATTAAATCGGTCATTGAATTAGTGGATTATATCTATAAAACATTTGGTTTTGAATATAGTATAGAACTTTCAACTCGACCAGAAGACTCCATGGGAGAAGATAGCTTATGGGAACTTGCTGAAAACTCCTTAGAAAACGTATTAAGAAAGTTGAACTTTGATTATAAATTGAACGAAGGCGACGGAGCATTTTATGGTCCTAAAATCGATTTTCATATTAAAGATGCCTTAAAAAGAAGTCATCAATGTGCAACGATTCAATTAGACTTCCAGCTACCAGAAAAATTTGATTTGAATTATATTAACGAAAAGAACGAAAAACAGCGTCCAGTTGTCATTCATCGTGCTATTTTTGGATCCCTTGACCGTTTCTTTGGCATTTTAATTGAGCACTTTGGAGGCGTCTTCCCAACATGGTTGGCACCTGTACAAGTAAAGGTTATTCCAGTTTCCCTAAAGGTTCATCAGGAATATGCCCAAGAGATTAAAGAAGCTTTAGGAAAGAAAGGGATTCGAGTAGAATTAGATAATCGAGAACAAAAGCTCGGATATAAGATTCGAGAAGCTCAAGTGGCGAAAGTTCCTTATATTTTGGTATTAGGAGATAAGGAAATGGAAAGCAACTCCGTAAACGTACGAAAACACGGTGAAGAAAAGTCTGAAACGTTCAATTTAGATAGCTTTATTGAAAAACTTCAGGATGAAATTGTTGAAAAGAAACTTAGATAATTAAACAAAAATGGTTCCTTAATATTTAATAAGGGACCTTTTTGTATTTCTAGTTTACTCTTTCCTATAATGAATCAGCACAGGTTTTTATATTTTATTATTAGGATTTTGTATACTCATTTTACAATTTTTTCATATAAAATCATTGACTTTATTAGTACCTAGTACTAATATCAATTTATATATCTTGGTAATTAAGAAGGGTGAATACAATGAAATCAACTGCACGTATTACAGCAATAGGTACATACGTACCAGAAAAAAGACTTACAAATGACGATTTAGAACGAATTGTAGATACTAACGACGAATGGATCGTGAAACGAACTGGCATGAGGGAAAGAAGAATTGCCGATGAAAATGAATATTCTTCTGACCTAGCTATTAAAGCAATTGAAAACTTAGTAGAGCAATATCAGAAAGAGTTAAAGGATGTAGGATGTATCGTAGTCTCAACTACAACACCCGACTATGCATTTCCAAGCGTGGGAGCCCAAATACAAGATTACTTTGATATTCCTACAACTGGGGCGCTAGACTTTAACGCTACCTGTGCTGGCTTTACATACGGATTACACATGGCAAACGCCTTTATTACATCTGGACTTCATGATAAAGTCTTAGTCGTAACTGCAGAAACATTATCAAAGGTTACAGATTATACAGATCGCACTACCTGTGTTCTATTTGGGGATGGAGCTGCAGCTGTTTTGGTCGAAAATGATGCAGAGCGCCCAAGTTTTATTGCTACGCATATTGGTACAAATGGAAAGGGAGGTAAACATGTATACCGCACCAATTTATCTACTACCATGCATGGACAACCTTTGAGTTCGAGTGGCAAGATGGTGCAAAACGGAAGGGAAGTATATAAGTGGGCATCTCGAACAATTCCTTTAGGTATGGCTGAATTGCTAGAACAAGCAAATCTACAAAAGAGTGAAGTAAATTGGTTCGTTCCACACAGTGCCAATTTACGAATGGTTGAGTCTATATGTGAAAGATCAGAGTTTCCAGTTGAGAAGACATTAACTAGTGTCGAGTACATGGGAAACACTTCTTCCGTTTCCATTCCTCTAGCACTACAAATAGGGATAAACGAAGGAAAATTAAAAGATGGAGACGTTCTCTTACTCTACGGATTTGGAGGAGGCCTTACCCACGCAGGTCATATTATTAAATGGGATTTAGGTAAGGAGTAAACAATTAATTTATATCATTTCAACAAGAGTTTTATAGCTAATGAGAAGTTAGTAAGTTTGTATACACAATGTTAGTTAACCCTTAAATAACCTAAACAAAGATGACCGGCATGACAATACAAAAAGATCCTACATCAAAATAATGTAGGATCTTTTCATTTACTTTTATAAATAGAGTATGTTTATAAAAGTATAGAAAAGCACCCTTACTCCAAGATAACATGTGTGTATACATTATTTATCCCTGGTAACATGGAACTTTCAATAAAAGTGCTTTTTCAACATGCTCTGGAATATAACTGCTTAACCTTCCCCCATTAGAATAGATTTCCTTTACCATACTTGAACTAAGAAAAGAATATTTTTCTTCTGAGTGAATAAAGAATGTTTCAGCTTCTTTATATAGATTTTTATTTGTTAGCGCCATCTGGGCTTCATATCCATAATCAGTCACGGTTCTCAAGCCTTTGATAATCGCTTTATAATTGTGTTCTTTCATATAATCTACAAGTAATCCTTCAAATGTATCAACTTTGACTTTTTTATTATCTTTAAATGATTGTTCAATTAGCTGTCTTCTCTCTTCGGTAGAAAATAAATATTGTTTCTTAGAATTCACCAAACCAGCGACTAAAATTTCATCAAAAAATTCACTAGCTCTATTTATAATATCAATATGCCCATTTGTAATTGGATCAAAGCTTCCTGGATATATAGCCTTCATTTAATCACCTCACTTCTTACTACTAACTATTCCGAAAAGCATTTGGTAATCTTTTCATTTTGTTAGCAATAATAATTACTTTAACATCTTGTAATAGATTTGAATATCTTGTACGTAAAAGTATGACTTTTTGAACATCACTAACAAAGGAAGACTTCCATTTCGAATTCTTTCTATTTTATATCGTTATCTTAAATGTTTTAACAAAGTCAATACAACTTTTCGAAATATTGTTTTATTGAAGGAAAGCTTCCTTTTGGAGCACCTAATAGTTTTTCGTAAATCTCGTCAATCGCATCAAGTTTGGCAATGAGTTGTTCGTGAGTCAATGAGAAAAGGCTGGGATCAAGCATGAAATGGAGTCCGACTAGTAAGAACTCCGTAATTTCATCTGGAAAATTCGTGTGAAATACACCTTCTTCCACTCCTTGCTTCACAACAGATGAAATAATTGGTGCATACTCTTTAATCATGCCAACTTTCATTTTCTGATGTAGAAGGACGTTATCTTTGTGATGCAAATGAGTCATTAATCCATCACTGAAATGATTTGATGTTTCCTGTGAAAAAAATTGAATGATGCTTATAAACTTTTCTATTGCCTTTAAATCAGGGTTATTAATAATTTGTTTAAATAACTGGACACTAGAATCAATAGAGTCTTGAATTACTGCGTCTGCAATTTCATCTTTTGACTTGAAATAATGATAAAAAGTACCTTTCGCAACTCCAACTTTTTTAATAATATCGTTAACCGTAGTATTCTCATATCCATTAGATGAAAATAAACCTTTTGCTACGGTAATAATCTCGATTCTTCTTTCTTCTGGTTTTTTGACGATTCTTTTCATGGAATTTCCCCCTTGAGACATATTATTGTCTTTTAAAGATACATCATTGACCGTCGGTCGGTCAATAGTGTATCATTTATTTACTTAACATCTGTAGGGAGCGTGAAAAGATGACAAATGGAAACCAAGAGCGAAAGTATGAAAATGAGCGCATTCGTATTGTTTTAAGAGAAATTGATAAAAAAGTGGTTAAATTGGATTATGATTCTGGTGGATTAAAAAAAGATGTCATTCATTTAAAGAAAACCTTTTGGGATGATGTGAAAATTAATCTAGATAATCCTGAAGATGCTGGTGAAACCTTATCAAGCATTAGACAGCAGGCAGAGATGCTGTCCGAGAGGGAAAGAACGCACCGTCAACTAGATAAGCAGAGGAAGACCTTATCTCGATTAAAAGATTCTCCATATTTCGCCCGAGTTGATTTTCTTGAAAATGGGGAGGAGACAACAAATAACGTATACCTCGGAGTTGCGAGTTTAATGAATGAAAAAGAGGAAAAATTTCTTATTTATGATTGGAGAGCCCCTATTTCCAGTATTTATTATGATTACTCTCCGGGACCAGCCCAATACGAAACAGTAGAAGGGATGATTCAAGGAGAAATGCAGTTAAAGCGTCAGTTTATCACGAAAGACGGCCAAATCAAAACGATGTTTGATACGGGTGTAACCATTGGAGATGAACTATTGAAAGAAATACTTGGCAATAACGCGAGTATCAATATGAAAAGCATTGTTGCTACCATTCAGAAAGAGCAAAATCAGATCATTCGTAACGTGAAAAGTAAGTATTTAGTTGTACAAGGGGTTGCTGGTAGTGGGAAAACCTCTGCAGCTCTTCAAAGAGTTGCGTATTTGTTGTATCGCTACCAAGATGAGATCACGGCCGAAAATATTATGCTTTTTTCACCTAATTCTTTATTCAATCGCTACATTGCTTCTGTCCTCCCTGATTTAGGAGAGGACAATATGCAGCAGCTTACATTCCAAGAATATGTAGAGAAGCGTCTTGGAAAACAATTTGATGTTGAACATCCGTTTACGCAAATGGAATATATGCTTACATGTCAGGAACATAAAATGTATTCTGCCAGAAGAAAAGGAATACGGTATAAAGCGAGTAACGATTTTAAATCTTTGATTGACTCCTATGTTGTTGTTCTCTCAAGTGAAGACTACCTTATCTTTAAAAATATTTCTTTCCGGGGAGAAATGTTGATTGGAGCTGAACAAATTAAAAGCTATTTTTATTCACTAGACGCATCTATCTCTATTCCAAATCGTATGCAGTTAGTAAAGGAATGGCTTCTAAAAGAGTTAGTAAAGAAAGAAAAATTGGAGAGAACCAAAGATTGGGTAATAGAAGAGAGTGATCTGCTAGATCTTGAAGAGTATACAAAAGTTTATAGTGAGCTCCTAAAGGAAGGAAGATTTTCTGAAAATACGTTCGACGATTTTGAACAGGAGCAAAAGAAAATAGCTAAAAAGATTGTCAAAAAACACTTTAAACCAATACGAACAGCTGTAAAGAAACTAAAATTTATTAATGTGGTAGCGCTTTACAGCCAATTGTTTAAGCAGAAAGATAACATCTACCAAAAGCTTAATGATACATTTCCTGAAGGTTGGGAAGAAATTTGTTCATATACGTTAAAAAAGCTACATAGAAAAGAACTGACGTATGAAGATGCAGCTCCTTATTTGTATCTCCAAGATAAACTTGAGGGGAAAAGAATAAACACAAGAATACGTCATTTATTTATTGATGAAGCACAGGATTATTCACCCTTTCAGTTTTTTGTGCTTAAGCAGCTTTTTCCTTATTGCCGAATGACGATTCTAGGTGATTTTAATCAGGCGATTTATGCCCATACTCTAAATGCACCAACCTTACTATCAAACGAATTGTATGTAAAAGAAAATTTTGAAAAAGTGGTGTTAACGAAAAGCTACCGTTCAACTCGTCAAATCGTTGAATTTACAAAGGGAATTATAGAAGAAGGAGAAACTATTGAAGCCTTTAACAGAAATGGTCAGAAGCCTACTTTTACGAAGGTAGAGGACCTGGACACCCTCCAATCTCGAATAACAAAGAAGATTAGGCAACTGCAGTCAGCAAACCATGAAACAATTGCTGTGATATGTAAAACAGGAAAAGAAAGCTGGGAAGCCTATGACCGATTGAGTGAGCAAATAAATATCCAGCTGATGGAACATAATACGAGTTCTTATCGAAAAGGTATCTTAATTTTACCTGCTTATTTGGCAAAGGGAATCGAATTTGATGCTGTGATAATATACGATGCTTCTGATGTAACATATGGAAGAGAATTTGAAAGGAAGCTTTTTTATACTGCATGTACGAGGGCCATGCACGAGCTTCATCTTTTCTCCGTAGGGGAGATGAGTCCGTTTATGAATAAGATTCCTGCAAATTCATATGAGATTACGGAGTAAGTATAACTTCAATGAGGAAAAATGGCCTTCCACCACTTTAATTCCTGACAGGGTTCGCGGAAGCTTTTTTCTGTGGCATTAAATATAAAAGCCGATGATTCCTTAGCGTAGGGAAAATCGGCTTTATTCATATCGAAATTTGCTTAGCGTATGTTTTTCGCATTTTGTTGGTAGGACCCCAGAAAGTAAGTTTAGGAGGTTACTTTTTTTAAGGAGGATTGTTCGTAAAAGTATACATTTACGGACTTTTGTTTTATGTAAGAAATCTATTGTTTAAATCGTTCGTTTAAGTTCGAAAAATAATTACGAACGTTTTTTAAAACACACACACTTTTACGAACTATCTATTTGAATGAAATGAGGAGAAACATGAAAGTAGTATGAAATAGTAAAAAACAAAAGATCCTTTGTTTTCAATAACAAGGGATCTAGAATTAATAATTATGGGAACACAATTGTTGTTTGAAATAAAATTAGAATAACTTACTTTATTTTTACTAAATGCCTTTTAAATTTTAAGTAATAACTTTTCATTATCAAAGATACAAATATCTCCATCCTCGGAAATTTTTATAGCTATCCCCATTTTCGAAGCATACCTTGCAGCTTTTGTACCCGTTCCAAAAGTCTCCTTATATTCTGTGGAAGCAGGTATAGAAATTATTTCACCAAAACTTACTATATTTAGACATTTATCCAATATTACTGCACCGTCAATAGCAGCAAGAGATTGAATTAAATACTGATCCAAATCTTTAATATTTGAATGATTTTTACCATCTTTAATTACATTCATATAATCTTGATTTAAATTATTTTGCTTAAAACCATTTTCTTTTAATATTTGTCTAGCGTTAGAATATGAAAGAGAATTAAAGTGATCTGTATCCAGAGAAATAATAAAAATAGAGCTTTTATTATTCTGAGAAATTATTTTAATTATATTATAGAGCTTCATTACTGCTTCCGTTAATTCACCTATCAGTTTTTCTGAATTTTGATGATTAAACCGAATTAACTGAACTATATTATTTACAAATACAGATTTCATAATTATTCCCAACATAAAATTATAATGTTTTAACTGCCAATCTCCATTTGCATACGAAATCACAAATTTTTGTTTTGTGAAAATGTTAATTTCTTTATCCCTAACTGCAAAATAAATATAGCTAGGAGGTCTTTTAGATTCAATACTATTAGATGTTGTCAGTATTTTCTCTATGATCTGCTCTGCTGTGTTAGTTAGTGGAATTGGATCTCCTTTCTTCATATATCTTTTAGCTATATTATCGGTTATTTCTTGTAAAATATGCTTATTCATCTCATTAATAGCCCAACTGTTGAATTGCGATTCTAGTAAATAAGATAAACTTTTCCCTTCAGATTTCTTTCTTAAAATCGCAAAAACGTCGAATTGATTATCGACTACAATAATGAGTGATTGATTGTCTATTAACTTTAACAAGGGTTTTTCCTCTAAAAAAAAGCGTTGAAGTGGCTTTTTTTTAGATAAAGAAATAATATCAACATCAAGTAATTTAAGATTTTCTTTATCTAGATCATTTTCACAATAAATAACCCCAATATTTACTGGAGAGTTTTCATAAGTTTTTGCACCAATATTTTTTAGTTCATTGACCATTTTAATATAGCTATATTGCGTTGATTTATCTGCTTCCAAGTATTTTTCAAATATAAAAGAAAGTGATACGTCTCTTGTAATAGTTTGAAGTATGTCATAATTAATTGTATCGTCTGTTTTAAAGTGTTTGAATATTAAATCAAACGCTCTGTAGAGAGGTTGCATTGCAAATTCTTCTATAATAAATTTTGGAAGATTTACACCAGTACTTACTTTTAAGTTAATACCAATTTTGCCTTCATTATTATTATAAGAAGGTTTAATTTTAACGTTAGAGTACTGATTTAATAACTCTTGAACTTTTTTAAAAAATTCTATGACGTCTTTCTGTTTTTGATCTGCTTCCCATGGTAATTCAACTTCCATTTTTATCTTCACTCCTTAAAGGTAACTATTCAATAGATATAAGTGAATAAATCATTAGATCTACTAGGTAATTCTTCTAAGATTGCTTTAAATATTTGTTATTCCGTTATAAGGCTTTTCTTTTTTTTTTTGAAGTATTTTCTATATAAATCATATTATAACTCTAAAAAATCATTAAAAACATATTTGTATGGTATTATATTCCTAGGTTTACTTCTTACATTTAAAAATTAGCAGATATAAGGGAGTATTTATTTGAAAAACATGTTCGCGGGTTTAATAGATTATAGTGAAGAAGATTATCAAGAATTGTGGAATGAAGCAATATTTGTAGTAGATACAAATATATTAGTCAATTTCTATAAATTTACCTCTAAAGAGAATACTACTAAGTTGTTTGAGATACTTACAGATCTAAAAAAAGAGGGAAGATTATGGATTCCTCATCAAGTTGCCTTAGAATATTTTTTTAATTACGAAAATAATTTAAATAAACCGAGAGAAGGTTATACTTTATTAAAAGAAAAGATTTCAAAAATTGAAGGAGAAATTCAAAAAATATTTGACACAGTAAAGAGTCAACATTCCTATATTACTACTGATAGGTTTAGGTTTATATTAGATGATTTAAAAGCTACTAATGAAAAAGCACAGCAACTTATTAAAGAGGAAATAGATAGCCTTCCTGATCCTAATGTCACAAAGGATAAGATATACAATTTATTAGAAAATATTGTTGGTCAACCTTATGACCAACAAGAAATTATCCAAATAGAAAAAGAGGGAGAGTATAGATATGAACATAATATTCCACCCGGATTTGGAGATATAGAAAAAAAGAAAAAACTTGGCTCTAGAGTATTCGGAAATTTAAAGTACGAAAGATTATATGGTGATTTAATTGTATGGAAACAAATAATTGATCATATTAAGGCAAAAGATGAATCTGTTCCAGTAATTTTTATTACAGAAGATAAAAAAGAAGATTGGTGGGAAAAAGAAGGTACCAATATTAAGAGACCTCATCCTCTACTAATTCAAGAATTTATGCAAGAGACAAAACAACAATTCTATATATATAGAACTGACAGCTTTGTTAGGTATGCTAAGCAGTATTTGGATATAGAGGTCACAAATGATGAACAAGAATCTATAAATAGGGATGTAAATAATATTAGATTGTCCATAGAGGTTGAAGAAAACTCTCTAAGTGGACTTAACCAATATGGAACGGGTTTATTATCATTCCTTAAATTTCAAAGTACTGAAGATGAACAAGAATTACTTTCTAAAGTTCTTATGTATCTAGATGATAAAGATCTACAAGTATATAACGATAAAATCATAGAAATTAATAAAATAGATAAGAAGCCATATTTTAAAGAACTCGAATCTACTAAAGTAAGAAGATTTGCCTTACAGGCTGCAATTCCAAACATGATTGATCGAGCTAAACTCATAATGGCTACGTTAGAATTCACAGGATTTGGAAAATTAGTAAAAAAAGCAAAAACCATACTTAATAATCTCCCTGAAGATAAAATTGAGACAGTAAAGGTTTTAGATGAATTAATAAATAATTTACAAACTAAACGTTTCTAATCATTCTATTTCAAATAAGCAATTTATATTTTAGAACAAAAGAAACAGATCTATGGATTTTATATTCCCATTTCTTTTTTCAGAGAGTTTAAATGATGAAAATAACTTAGTTTTTAAGATCCCTATTGACTTCTTCTATATTGAACTTTACAACTTTTCTCTACCCTGAGTATAAAGACAGATTTCTTGATTTTGTAACGCAAATAAGAAACTACTTATCTTGTTAATTTACTTTGGTTTTAGAATTGGTTTTATAGTATCTTTTAGTTTACGAATATGTGGCTATTTGAAATGCAAATTAAAACATAAGAGGCACAACATATGTGCCTTTTATGTTTTGAAGAAGTTTCCTTCTTTTGAACTAGGATCTACAGTTTTTAAAACTTTCATTATTCTTTTTATACAAAGTATATGACTTTTATTTATTCAATGGTGTTTCGTATGCACCCTGAAACTCAGTAAGTCCATCATTTTTATTGACGTTTGTCATATATTTAATAGCTTGCTTCTTTTTAAGGAATTTAAAAGTAAATTGATAACTCCTTTTTCCTTTGAATGATTCATCAAATAATTAATATTTTAATTTTTAGTAATCAACAGCCTCAAGGTTGTTTGCTTTGTTTTTGGCTCCAACCATGTCCAAAACAATTTAACCATAATCCTCCCTCTATTATATCTTTCCCACATCTAAAAAATCACTTTAGACTTTCTAATTGTAAGTCTATTTCCAATTAAGTTACAAAAACTATTTTATGACTTACTTATTAATTTACTTTTTTTCTTCTACTGGAGTAACCCTTTAGGTCCTCAATACGTTTTGTTAAGCTACTTCTTATTATCGCTGTAAGGATATACATCACTAGAAATGCATAAGTAGCAACAAAAAACAAAGGAGCAAGGAAAGGAAAAGGAGTTACATATTTGAAAAAAACACTTGCAACTAGAGCTAGAAGCATAAGAAGACGGCTTTGCTTTAACAGTTGATTTGTTTTTTCTAGTAACAATTCTTTTTGAGCAATAAACGTCTTTACCATCGCAGGCCTTTTTTTAATGGCTTCACTTTCTATTTTTCTGTTAGCCTTACCAATTGCAGTAGCTACAATAAAAATTAAACTTGTTATGATTAATGCTATAATAATGGAATTTGACATAAGAGTTTTCCCCAATCCTATTTATATTTTTAATCTATAAACACCTTTTTTCTAATAAACTAACTACTCTATTAGAGGATTAATGTAAGAAACACTAAATTTCTAATTAAATTCACTATCATCAACAAAACAGAAGTTAAGTTTGTCACAGCACTTCTCAGCAACATCCTATTTTCTATTTTTTAAGAGAATGGCTCTCTTTTTACACATATTCACCGATAAAATACATTTCGTTTTTTTGATCCATTAACAAGTGATAACAATACGTAAATTCCGTATTTCGGATGAACATGATTTGCGATTCGATATCATGATTATGATCAATCACTCTATTTTCCATTTGGATATGTTGACTATCGAAATACTCTCGTATGTGCATATATTCTTGAAAGTCTGAGTCATTGGTGTAAATACGTAAGATCGTGTACATTTCATATGAGGTATCCTTTTGCCTTTGTTTTGTAAGTTTTTTCAAAGAGAATACTGCACTCTCATTCTTAAATTTCAAGGCAAACATCACAACGATCCATCCCGAAGCAAACATAAGAGGATAAAAGAATCCACTATGAGTTAAATTAAACAACTGACACGAAACAATCAACACAACAAACGCCGTAATAGGCAGCCAATACTCTCTCCAGACGCCTTTGACATTCCTAATTACAACGGCTTTTATGTCCTCCACTTGTTCTTTTCCCATCCACTTCACCCCTCTTTATTAAGCTACACGTCGCACATTTCCATTAAATCGATCTTTCCAATATTTTGTATTTAAGTCACCTACTGATACTCCTTGTGAACTACTATCATTAAGAAACTTTCCATCTCCCAGATATATTCCAACATGTCCATTTATCTTATACGTATCAAAGAAAATGACGTCTCCACGCTTCATTTCACTTGCTTTCACGACTTTACCAAGTTTGACTAAGGTATCCGTTGTAGTAGCACTTACCGGCCCTAAATTAACACCAGCTGAACTATAGGCCCATCTAACATAAGAACTACAATCAAATTTACGTGCATTAATGTCACCTTGATTTCGTCCACCGCCCCATACATAAGGGCTTTTTCCAACGATAGAGGATCCCACTTTAATTGCTTTTTCAATAGCCTCTGAACCTTTTGCAGAACCACCTTTGATTGAAACAGCTTCAACAGACCCACTTGTGTACTCTTTCGTAAATCCCATCACTCGTGAAACATACCAACTAGCATGGTTATAAGCAAAAACAGCTTTTTGATAGTTTCCAGAAGCTCCACCATTTGCAGCCAGATAATTAGCTGTTGAATACATGGCATCTGTCACATTATAAGGATCAGCTTTTCCGTCTCCATCGCCATCAACCCCAAAACCGCCGTATTTTGATATAGCAGCTGGACTCATTAGCGTTTCTTTGGGAATAGAGGCGTCACCGAGACTCGTTCCTCCTGGAAAAGACCATCCAACCCATGTTTTTACCATGAACTGAGTGTGGCCAATGGCCCCAACTGAAGAGGTATTTAAATCTTGACCAAAGTTCGTTTCCACGCGGTGAATCGCAGCAATAAGTGTCCAGGGGATATTGTATTTTTCACCTGCTGCTTTATAAATAGGAATATACTCTTTTGGTATCTGACCTTCCCCAACCTTAGATATTTGAATATCTCCGAAATTTACAGCTGTACCATCTAATTCTGCTACGTCTTCTTGATCTGGTAAAAGGATACCAAACACACTCACCATAGCCATCGCACTTATCACAATGCCTAGCGCTAGTAAAGCTGCGATAATAGCTAGTAAGATTTTAGACTTTCGTTTAGCAGAATGATTCAATTTATGGATGGGCTTAATTCGGTACGTTGACACGAACACCCACCACCTTATATCCGGCCTCTTGCTTTTCAAGTGTGACTAAATACCAATCTTCCTCTTGTTCAGCGTTTCCATCTACGTCGTACACTTCCCCTTGCATGATGACATTCCATTGAATAACATCGGTATTATCATTTGAAACCTCTGTCGTTTCAAGGTTTTTGGGGACAACCTTATCATAAGTAAGCGTGCCTCTCTCTTTTTGTTCCTTATAGTTTTTATACATTTCCTCTGACATATAAGGCTTAGCTTTTTCAATATGTTCTGAAGGGTTTTTAGCATCAAAACTAGCAAAGACTTTGACAAACTCTTTTGCGATTTCTTTCGTACTCTGTAAGTCTTCTTTTGTATTTCGTTGTGTCTGATCATAGGGGTTTTTATTGTCTTCTGTAGCCTCTTCTTTCTCTTGTTGCACAGATTCAGAAGAAGGAGCTTGCTTCTCCCCTTGCGAAGAAGCAGGCTTTTCTTTTGAAAGAAAAGAACTAGTCATAATGCCCAAAAAGACAACGACACTCAGAAATACAAGCATTTTCTTTTGTCGAACACTCATGAAAAGCCCTCCCTTTTAATCTTGTTGAGACTGTCTCCTCATTTGTTCAATCTCTTTAGAACGGTCTATATGACTTCCATTTGATTCATTCGCAACAGAAACTTCTTCTTCCCCTTGCTGAATTTCTTGTCGTGCCTGTTGTTGCCTCATTTGTTTATGAAATTGCTGATGTGTTTTGTCTGTTCGTGGTGGTTTAGGTTGTGCTTTTAACGGTGCTTGCTCTTGGTTGAATTGTTTCGTTGAGACGTCTCCACTAGCTGGAACTAAACGCCGAGAACGTTGAATGGGTGCTTGCTGATTTTCTGAACGCGTCTCTTGTTTTCTCATTTGCTCTACAACTTTACTGGATTGAGAAGAACTTGATTTTTGCTGCGGCTGTGCTTTCAATGGTGAGTTTTCTTGTGTTTCTTGTTGTCTTATTTTTTTCATGACCTGTTCATTTTGTTTGCCAGAAACAGGTGCATTTTCTTTTATACCCTCTTGTTGAGGCCCTTTAGGCTGTGCCTTTAATGGTGCATGCTCTTGTTTTTTCTGTTGCCTATCAATCTGATTAGATACAGCTTGATTATGATTTGATGCCTGACCCTTTTTGTGAGGGTTGGGAATTACACCATTTTCAGACGATAAATTATTTTTCCGTTCTTTATCTTGTCGTTTTTTAAACGGCATTACATTTCGTTTTGGTGTATCTTCAATTACGTTCCCATTGCTATCGATAGGTTTATTTCTTCGTAAAGTAGGTTTATTACTTTGTCGTTCCATCGCTTTTTCCATCTGTTCTCTAGCTCTTGCGTCTGTTGTTCCCCTTTGGCCAGATCTCGAACGTGAATGTACATTATCCCCTGTATAAAATGGCTCTACGTGTGCATATTGACGTTGGGCATCTCGAAATTTAATGGCATCAACTTTTTGCCTCCAAGCTTGTTGGATTTGTTGCTTCTTTTCTGAATAAATCTTGTACCCAAAAAGCTGTTTTTGAAGAGCAAATATGGCTGCAACCACAATCAGAACGGCCACGATGGTCTGAGCATAGGCCCAATTATTCTCACTGGCGACTTTATAGGTGATGTTAACAAAACTAAATAATAAAATGAGTAAAACCGTAAGTCCGATACACATAGCCAGGAACCCTACTAACTTACCAACAAATTGTTTGGCAAACCGTTGAAACGTTGGAAAGATGCTAAGAAATAAAACAAATACCCCTGTAATAGCTGTAAGTAAGAAGCCTACTCCATATATCTGAATAAATGTGGCTAAATAGCCGACCATTGCTAATATAACAAGTGCTGGAACCCAAATTAACAGAGATAACACAATCCGTTTATTTGTATGTTCTGGGGCAAAAAGAGAGTTATTAGCATTTTCCTTAACTACAGTCTCTCTCTTACTACTTCCTGGTTTTTTACTTAACAAATCTTTGACTGTCTCTTTACCTTTTTTTATTTGTGCTGATGAAGCATTGTCATTTTTCCCACCACCAATGACACCATAGTTTGTTGTACCAAACTCTAATAACAAATACGGTTTCACAATTAATAAATCGTGCATTAGATTTCGTATTCTTGATACACCGTACCGTACGGATGATGTGTCCTTATAGCTTTGTGTAGCTTGATCTCGCTGTCTATCTTCAATCATTTCTTCTTTTATTGCCTCTTCATCCCCATCACCTAGTGAATAAGTAGAAGAAGTCAAAACAGCACCTGAGATATAGTTACGAGCTTGGTTTAATTGACCTAGTAACTGATCACTATTTTGCACATAAACGGTAAAAACTGCAGACAAGAGCGCGGCCATAAAGAGTCCTGAAACGGTAGCACGATATTTCTTTTGAGCAAAAGAGTAGACCAGCCACCCAGCCACCATAATCATCATAAAGCCCATGAATTGGCCAATTCCATACGTGCCACCTGTTTCTGAAATAAACCCGGTAATGTATGAAAGCATACTGTCAATAATGTCAAAAGTGAATGCTTGCTCCATTAAGAAAATCCCAAAATTAACAACTACTAAATATCCGTACCAAATGCCACTTAAGATTTGTTGTTGAAAGGCTGCGATATTGTTATAGACTTTTTCATCGACTTTAAAAATATTAATAGAGTCAAACCAGCCTTTATCGTCGTCATCCTTTACGTACACATCAATGTCGTAGTTTTCCAGAGGAACTTCGTTGTATCGAAGTAAAGGTGCATTTGTTTGTGGTAAATTACTGTTCGGCATTAGCTCATCCATCACATTAGGCGCAGCAGCTGATACCGTTGACATGGGACACAGTAAACAGACTACAACTAATAGAAAAAGCAACTTTGTATAAAAGTTTTTTCTCACTATTTATCCCCCCTTATTTTCAATAATTCTCAACAGGTTGTGGGCCAAATATAGTTTTATCTGTCTTGCTTAAACCCTTTGAATAATATCTTTTATAAGGAACTAAGGAGCCTTCATGCTTTATATCATTTTTAACTGCTCCATTAACATAATTATTAGTTAAATACTTACTACCTTTTTTATAAACTCCAACAGTAAAGTTTTTAACATCTCCGTTGCGAAAATCTTTAAATCTAAATTTATAGACATATTTTTTGTTTGGAATTACTTCATACTCTAACAATCCGTATTTTTTAATTTGTTGACCTTGATATTTTTTATAATCTGAAAGAATATGTTCTTTAGCTTCTTTTTCATCGTCATAACTAACAAGGTTTTCATCTTTGTTTTCCATTTCATATGCCTTGTCACTAGCTCCTTGCTCTACATACGTTGTATATTGTAAAGCTGTTTTACAAGGTTCAATTTGTTCACACGTTTTTGGTTTTGGCTCTGTAGTGGCCTTATCATTTCCACAACTTGCAAGCATACCAACAACGGCGGTAATTGAAATAAAGGCAAGTATCTTTTTCATATTTAGTCTCCCTCTCTTCAAACCTCTTAAAAGGATTAACCTTCTACATTTGGTTTGCAAGCTCTCTTACGTCTACAGATGTGTCAAAGGCATCAAATAAGTGTTCTTGTAAAATCCGAACCTGCATAACGCCTGTTCGTTGATGCAGGTCACGGTATAAACAATAACCCGACTGCATTTTAGGCATCATATCCTCTAACCCTGCACTATCTTCTAGTTTCATAAACTCTTGAATTGTTTCAATTTCCTCTGGTATATCGGTACGGAAACAGTACGCCGTACCAATCTGCCCCCTCATACTGCTTGGAATATCCATTAGGTTTTGGGTCATTAAGTAAATTGGTGAAAACAAAGAACGTCCTTCACGGAATAAACGATCAATTAAGCGTTCACCTGCTGGGTTTTGGAAGAAGTTCCACGCTTCATCAATCGCCACAACCGTTAATTCATTCTGGAACATCCGTAAAAACTTCATCATGTATGCTGTGAGACTAAACAGAATAGCGACGGATACAATGTTCGCTTCTGTATATTCTTCTGCAGATGTGTTCTTTTTGGGTAACTGTAAATTATCAACTTGCAGCACATTGAATTGATTAGCATAATTTAAGACGTTTTCATCATTCATACGCTTGCCAAAAATCAAACGAGCTAGTGACACATCTTCGAATTCCTCTAAAATGGAAGCTAACTCTAAGGCCATTGGACGATGATCTTCGGGTAATGTGTCATGTTCCTGTACTAAATTCCGCAACTCATCTTTAACGAATCTAATAGATGGTTCTTCCAATTGACCAACACGCTTAACGGCTTTGGTGACAATCGAGCTTTTAACGCTATCATTTCGAATATTTATATTTAACAGGTAGTAAATAATCTCCCTTGAAACCTCCACGGCTTCAGCCCGATTATCGAACAAAAGAAACGGATCTAACTTTCCGGCATCTTCATCTTTGGTAGAGAAGGAGATAAAGTTGAGCTCGCTTCCCAATTCCGTTAATTTTTCATCCCATTTACAGATGTCCTTACGTTCTGATTTTGGATCCAGCAGCAAGACCTTTCCTCCACTCAATGCCGTTTCGTAAATATCTCGATTGGCAGCCATGGATTTACCAGAACCTGTTTTTCCTGTATACACTGTGACAAGCGACTGTGTGAGGGCTGCGCCAGATGCAGCAAGACCAGGTAAGACATAAACGGCCGTACCACTCAACGTTCTTCCTGCGTAATAGCCGTATTCATCACCTAACTCTTGTCGGTTTCCAAAGAAGCTAGCTGTGACAGCATTAATGTCTACGTCTTGGATAAACTCCGTTACATAGCGTCTTGAACCTGGTAAGCATTCAAGCAAACTTCGTAATTGAAGGCCATATGTGTTTTGTAAGGTAATGCCCATTCCAGCGTATTCATCAATAAGATCATTGACTCGCTGCATCAATTCATCTTTATCAGAGGAACTAACCGAGAAAATAGCACTCATTAGGTAGCCGCCTTCTCGTTCCTTTTCCACATTGGAGATTATGCTTTCAGCATGTGAAATCCCTTGATACACATTTGATCCTGCATCTTCTCCAAACGTATTTAAATGGTTAGCTTGATCTTCTAAATTGGATTTCTTGCGACGCAACTTACGCAATCGTTGATCTGCATCTTGATAACTCATTTTTAAATTAACGCCTACCGCAAAGGGCAGAGACCGCAAGGCTTCTAACCATCGTGTTTCTGGGAAGTGAATTTCTTCTGGCATACCAACCATATGCAAGAAAGCCACGTGTGTCTGATGGTTGTAGCCTTTTGCATCGGTCTGATGTAGCGTTAAATACCGACGTGAACGAGGGTTCTCAATGCCCGTTAATTGAAGGTTAAGCACATCTTCTTCTGTCTGAATACGAGCAATAAGCTCTCCTTTTTTATTAAAAATAGGTGTGAAACGATCTTCCCAGTTCTGCCAATTGGGTGGGAACCGTAGTCCTATGTTAAAGATCCATGGAATTAATTTTGTCATTCCCTCTGGGGCAACAGGCGTAAAGGTAAAGGGTAATCCTTCAAGCAACCGTGTGACTTCGCGATTAGCACGATAAATTCTTCGTAAGCGATCTTCAGTTAAATGAACATGACTATCTCCACGGATTTTGGCAAATTTCGAAGACACCCAATCTTTTAAGGCTTGATACATTTCCTTGTACGTCATATCCTCTGCCTCGTCATCTAGTGTGCTCTTACCTAGTTCAACGCCAATATAAAAGTCATAGCGACGCTCTTCTGCGCCTAATTCATCACTTGTTTTAAGATAATTAAAAACCGATTGGATATGAGAGCTAGCTACAACTCGCAAGTTTCCACGGATCATAGATGCATATTTTTCTTGAACATCATCAATGGACTGACGTGTTGGTACCACGATGCATTGAATTTCTCGCTTAATTTCTTTGAATAAACGCTTCAACTCCGAGAAGTGAGCCATCAACTGGGCTTCTGAATCAAAACTCGTATGGAATCCACTAAATTTAAACCAGCCTTGATCTCGTGCATCCCTTGTTATGACCGTATTTTGCCAAACAGCTATAATGTCGTTTTGGATATCCATCTCTATCACCACTCCTTACATCATTTTCGGTATATAGGAATCTTGCGCTTATACGTGATTTTTTTGGCTTGCTCCACTTCTTCAAATCGAAAGAGCTCCTTTGGCTCCATGAACGTTTTGAACTTCACTTGCCAATAGCGAATAATGTTCATATTTTCTTTTGTCTGAGAGCCAACGAGATAACCAAAGAACATGGGCGCCGCCATACACACAACAATGACGCGTGCAATTTTATTAGGGATCAGAGGAGTTAAAGGAACAACGAGAAGAAGACTAAGAAGAAAAAATATAAAGATCACAATAATTTGAGTAACGGTAACAGAAAAGGGAAGCGAAATGCTTTCTCTTCCCCCAGCTAGCCCTCTTACGATATTTGGAATGGCAAAAATTTTGTTTGTACAATATCCGGTAACACGTCTCATGAATAGACCTCCTTAGGTTGAAAGACCAAAGAATTTTAAAAGGGAATCACCTAACGAAACGATGTTACTTGGACCATAGATGAAAACACCGATTACTCCGCCGAAGACCACAACCATAAGGGCGCCACGATATTTTTTCATGACCAACGAACCGATGATCGCAAATAATACGACCCAGATAAACACGGTTTGTAAAACACCCATTACATTGGTGTCTCCTTGACTACTAACACCTTGCAAATTAATGTCACCTAGCATAAATGTGTGTAAGAAGCTTGTAAGCATACTGAATCCCTCCATTTTCACTTATTGAACGTCATAAGAAACAGGTTTCATGTGTAAAATCTCAAACTTGTCTTGCCCATCCGTTTGGACATCAAATTCGTAGCTATGATTACTTTGAATACCTGTAGTTGGCTGTTCTAACTTGACTGAACATCTGACAATATACCTTCCTTTAGAAGACTTCTCTTCATAGACCGATACCTTGTTTAAAGATTTGTAGTTCATTAATCCATTTAACGATTGCGCTTTTTTCGAATCTTTAAAGAAGAACTTGGTTTCATCACTTCGATCTTTTGCTGTATAGGTTTTGAAGAACGATTCTAGAAAGCTTTGAACCTCATGATTGACAACTGAATCCGTGTTTTTGTTTTGCTCATTCTCAGAAACCGTGACGCGTTGATTTTCTTTTGGCATATACGGTTGTGGCAGATCAATGACGCTATAGCCGTTTTTACCTTCGTAGACTCTGACTAGATAGTAAACAGTAGCCGGCTTCTCTTCTTTCGTTTTCTCCACTTTCTCTTTTCCATCTTTGTCTTTTGATTTCTTCTCCACTTCTTTCATAGCTGTGACCTGAACTTTTATGGATACATCTGAGATGTGGGCATCTTTTTGTGTAATAGAAACGACGTCACTACTGTCATAACGCTGGCTTCCAGGAAGATTGGCATAATCAATTCCAGCGTCTTTATCTAGACCGGTTGCTAAAAAGCTCTGCAGCGCATCTTCCCTTGCTTTCTGTTTATCCTCTCCTGGCTCAATACTCGTGTACTGACGCACAAATTGGGTAGTGAAGTACTCGACAGCTTTAATATTTTGATTATTTTGACTTTTTTCTTCACCTGTACCTTGTTGTTGGGCTGACACTTTGTCTTCTAGATCACTAATGGCCCAGTTGTGGCGAAAAACACTGAAGACTCCTAAAGCTATAATGACTAGACTTAGAACCATGACAGCTCTTCCTATAATGCCTGCTGTTGAGCGTTTCATCGTTGCTCGCTTAATCATCCGTTGTTCTTGTTGCTTTTCTTTTTCATCCCTCTTTAGTAAGTTCGGCATATACTTCTTGGATGAACCGACTTTTTCTTTTCCCTTTTCTTTTGGTACCTGTGAAGGGTCAGTAGAAGTAGGCTTCTTTTTCTTCTGCCATTTCTTCATCGTCATTCCTCCTTACTTTTTACCAAAGAACAAGAAGGCGACAATCGCTATGATGATGAGTGTACCTGTTACGCCATAACTTGCTACACTTTGGTTATAGAAAACCGAAAACTGTTCTTTCCCTGTCTCCCAAAGTACGTTCGCTTCTGGGAATGTCCGTAGGATAAAACTTCCTACGAGACAAATTCCAGCGATGTATAGAAGGGTTTTAAATAAACTACGAACCACTAGACGTCCCCTCCTTACAACCCTCTTTTTACCTCTATTGATTCACTGAATACATAGTGATAAATATCTCCAAAGGCGTCTTTTTGTACGTCTTCAATGTTTGCTGTCAAAACAGGGATTTTGATATGTGACCGTTCTTGACTTGGAATGCTTAAGATATCACGCATGGTCTTTTTCGTGTTTGTTTGATTTCCAGCGACAAACAAGACTCGCCAATCTAAAACAGGTTCTTCAAAGCCCACATAAAGATCATACTTTTCGAGCGTTTCTTTTCCACGTTTCAAAAAGTCGTTATACCTTTGGATCTTTTGAATGGTATTTTGTCGCTTGGCTACACTACGTTCTAGTTCAATAAACAAGCCAATATTTTGCTCGCTATCTGCTTCTCCCACAACCAATACGCCGTCAGGTTTGATGACCTCTGACTTGCTCTTTCCATATTGGAAGGTCCCTCTTGCTTCTGGAATCCATTCCTTAACGGCTAGCCCTACTTCTTCTGCTTGTTTTCTGTAGGATAAAACTAAACGATTTAACATTAATTGATGTTGGTACCAGGCAGGTACGTCTGTTGACCATTTTTTCTGCCATTTCGAGAACCCTTGCAATTCCTGTACGTTCTCTACGCCAAACGCATCCAGTGTATATAGATTCCCTGGCTTTTCATAGCCTGGCATGGGAACGGTAAAGCTCTTAAGGTACTTGGATTCTTCCAGCAATCGCAAGCGCTGCATCACGTATTTTCGGTCTGCGTAATTCGTTAAAATATGATCCACAATAAAGTTTGAATCAATGTAGATGAAGTCATGTAACTTAATCAATAAATCTGTGTCTTGTTCATTCAGGGTGATATATTTTTTCATGTTGTTTCCCCTCTCTCCTTTGTCTGTAAGAGAAACGTTACGTTCGTGAGCCATTAATCTATTTTTCTATCTCTGTTTATAGTAGAACGCTTACTCCACTCTTTTCCTGCCCTCTCTACTCATTCTTTTCTGAAGGTTTTTTCTTTCGTAGTGACACAATGGGCTGTGGTTCCATTGGTAAATCTTCTATTTTTTCCTTTGAAGGTCTCACGTCAGGTTCCATCGATGTAGAATCCATTTCTGGAACATGTTCTTTCTCCTCTGAAACAGGCTCGACAGCTGCGGCCGTTTCATTCATTCCTTGCGCTTCTTCTTTCGTGATAGAATTCTTCCACGAAAGGGTAAGCATTGGCTTGAAAGGCGCATGGACTACTGGTTTTTCTTGTTCTGGCTGTTTTCTCTGTTTCTTTGAAAGGGTAATCGTCGCAAAAGAACTTTTTTCATGTTTATTCTCTTGCTTCACACTTTCTTTTTGACTTGTTTCAACTTCACCAGCATATGCTGCAGCAATGCTCTTTGATGGCTCAATAGTTGAATCCGTTTTCTTTTCTAAGGAAATCGACGCCTCTGGCTGCGCTTGTAACGGGGCCTTTGGTTTCTTAGGCTGTAATTTCTTTACTTGTTTCGGTTCATAAGTCTCACCTTGTAGATAAGCCCGGATCATAACATCCACTTCAGATTGATGATGGCCATTTTTAGATGATAACTCTTTTACTTTTGCCTTTGTCCAAGCATCAGCCTTTGCTTCTTCGGTTGCATGTTTGTATCGTGCTTTTTGTCCATTCGGCATATACCGATCTAACGGAGGTAACTTGGCCACACATTGCACAATTTCATCCACACCATTTACATTATCTTGTGTACGAATGACCGTTACTAGGTCAGGCAAGTTTCGAAAATACGATTCCGAAAAAAGAGGCTGATCTTTTTTGGTACCTTGAACACTAAACATTTTACTGGCTGCGGCTGCCCCTTCAGCCCCTTGTCGACAAACAAAGAAATTCCCTTGAACTTCTGTTAGGGCGTTTTTGAGTTCTTGATCTAGTTGATGCATGGACTGTGTACCAATTCCCAAAGACAGTCCTTTTTGACGTTGTTCCGCAATAATACGAGGCAGAATCGTCATTTTCTCTAGTCTGGCAGCTTCATCAAATACAAACTGATGCATTAAAGGATTAGGCGTTCTTGTATCAGCCACTCGATAATATAAGTAGGTGAGAAACCCACCAATTAATCCTGTTTCTTCTTCGCTTAGTCCACTAAAGTCATAAAAAATAATGTGACCAGAATCCATCCATTCACGGATAGGAAGAGTAAATTCTTTTTGGCCAAACATCCGACGTAATAATGGATTGGCAGAAAAGGTGTCTAAACGATTAAATAACGCAATGCGACTAGCATCGATTAAGTCTTCTGCTTCATTCTCCCAAAAATCCAATACGTCATACGCTTCAACGTTATCCTCTAGACGGTTCAAAATCCGTTTTCTGAACGTAAAATCATTGACTAATGGTTTTACACCCAAAATCGTATGTTGGCCTTCCACGTCTAATACAAGCGTTTTAATACAGTTGACCAAAAGACGTTCTGTTTGTTTGGCCACTTGGAAGTTTTCACCGATAATCCGCATAACGATTTGTGTGACTCGTTCAGGTGATTCACCTGGAAAACGATGAAGCAAGTTTAAAGCCGGTGGATATTCCGTATCTTTAAAAGAGATCCAATGAACTTTATCCCAGTTAATGGTCGCTCCATCATATTCAGCCTTCAACATTTGATTTAATAAAATCATGGCCGTATTTCTTGCAGGATCACCAAATGAGAAGCCAGGTGATGTTTTGTTTTCCATGCCTTGCTTAATAAATTGATGAACATAACTCATCAATACATTATTGAGTAGAGTTGATTTTCCCGAACCTGTCACACCCAGCAAGGACCAATGCTTCTGAAGAACACTCATTAAAATTCTGATCGTACGATCTTTCACAAACGGATGATATTGTACACCAAAATCGACAGACCCCTCTTCATGGCTCAAAAGATGGTCTGGAAGAAGTTCTTCACCACGTTTCGAATGTGGAACCTCTTTTGCAAGTTTCTGCATAATCGTTCGTTCATCAAAGTGTGGTAAATGAAGAAGGTTTGCAAGCTCTCCACCCGTCCATGTCATACGATACGGATTCATAGTTGGATACCATTGAACCGCCTTTTTCCACTTCTTGTACTTTAATTCATTCACATGATGCAAAACAGAATTAATGGCGTTGGCCATACTTTTCACAACGGGTACACCAGGGTAGTACTCGGAAGCCATGGACACTGTACAGTCAAAAGCTACTTCATTGCCTGAATAACGATGTTTTAAGCCCACTAATTCTTCTTTATCAAATGCAGACTGATCTCTGAAAGGTCGATCTCCTTTTAAGTCCTTTTCAAGCTTCTGGATGGCTTTTCGAAGTTTCCAGCCATCATTAGGGGTAAAGCCTACTTGTAACCACGTACCAGGCTTCATATGTGAAATGATACCGGGTAGTTGATCTGACTTATACCGTGAAAGAGGAAGTGACTTTTTCAGATTATTGCTTTTTAATTTTAATCGTCCACCTACGGCCTTCTTTTCCGGGAATTCTAAGTCATCTGCCGGAAAAAAAGTTAAATTTGGATAGACACTCTGAAAATTTGATTTAATAGCTTCTAAATGAGTCTTTTCAGCTCCCATATAGAAACGATATTGAATGCCTGCAGATTCATCCACTACATGGTGGATGAGAAATGAAAAGCGTTCCTTTCCAAGAAAGATCCGTTCAATCCACCTACGCTTTGTTCCGTGGATGCGTCTCATTAATTGCCCTAACATTTCTTTCGACACGCTATCATCTGCATGGGGCAGCAATTGAACATACTCAAACTGTCGTTGAATGCGAAAGACAGCACATATCCATCGAATCACAAGAAATACAAGCAGCAAGACTAGTAATAGTTGAATGCCGTGAATAAAGAGTGTCAACCAATGCTGGATGATTTCTGAACGGTATGGCAGAAGAGATAAAAGCAATTCCTTCTTCCAAATGCCAATGCCAGCCAAACCAAGAACAGCAATCGCTCCCCCCTGCCTTGGATGTTCAATCAGTTGATCCAGGATATCGTCAAAGATGGTCGATTGTTTTTTAGATGGTTTTTGTTGCATTTTGTTTCCCCTCCTTGCGAAGAGAGGAAGGAAAAGAGCTATGAAGTTTTCGAGGAACGAGGTTCATAGGGTGTTCGTTTCCGAGTTGTAGTGAAGTACGTTTCTAGGGTGAAGTGCATCGGTTCGTATGGTTGCCAGCATGTGTAAGGCCATGTTGGTTTGACGCTAGATGCGCCCGCCGCCAATACGAATGACTGATACAAATAAAAATAGGAGTACTAGTAGGACTTCTCCCATCGGTACATGATTACTAACGTAATCAATGTTACCTCAGGGAAAGTATCTTGAAAAAAGTAGGATGTTTATTTCTTACTTCCATGATATTCCTTCCCCACATGTGCTTCAAGGGATTTCCAGAGAAAACAACCTAATACCTAGTAGAAGTTTTACTACATAGCCCTTTAAGGTCACATTTTTTAACAAAACTGTAATAAAACCTCCTATTTCCATTACTTTCATCCTAATGCATATTTGTCACGAAACATGCGCACATTTAGTCAATTATGTATGAGCTATCCTATTGAGTCATATACCACTTCAAGCTTTAATTAGACATTGTCAAAATGGAGGCTGCAATTGCCTTTTGTTCACCGTTTTTATACAATGACAGTGATTATTCTGTAAGGAGAATAGTTACGTTCGTGAGTCGCATCAGGAAAGGATTTTGGACCTTTTCTTGATGCTTTTTTTATGAACATTAATCCTCTGTTTTCATGAAAAGCTTGAACTGATTCAAGCTCGAAGTAAGATCAAAAGCAGCATAATTCGCATAATGCTTGCGTCTTTGGCGAGCCGATGCCTCGTGTTCCAACTCTCTTAATTTAGCAACCTGCAGCTCTCGATCCACTAAGTTCTTTTTCTGCAATGTATCTTCTAACTCCATACCTACATGAGACAACATGACGTCACTTAAACGCTCAATCTCTTCCACAAATTGAGTCAACTGAGTAGACCGATGCTTCTTGAACAGCCCTTTCATCACCCCAAAGAGATACTTAAAGAAGACATCTTCTCCTTGGAAATCTCCTGCAATGACAGAACCCTTTTTCTGAACTGTTAAACCAACAGCCTCCACCGATAAGCGTACATAATGTGGAGTAGAAGAAATAGAACGATAAGAAATACCAAACTCTTTAAAGGCTAACTGAACCTTCCCCCAGGCCCTAAAGATAAAACGACCATCTGTAAAACCCCGGTTAAACAACGCACTAGTAAAGGCAGAAGGAACATTCCCCGGGAGAGGTGCAGGCTGTAGAGTACTAGAATACGTAGGCGGTAAATTTAAGGTACTACGTTCAGAAGAACCAGCAACCTCTGTACCCTGAGAAAGCGATAGAGCCGTCCCACCCACCACCGTATCTTTAATTGTATTTGAATTGAGCCCATTATTTTTAGGAGCAGTGTCTTGTTCTTTTTTTGAGGCTTCAGATTGAGCTCTATGAGCTTTTATTTCGTCAATGATACATAACTCTGTTGAAGCCCCTCTTCCTTTACCAGAGACCTTTTTCGAAAGGATTTCTTGCTCTTCCAATCTAGCAATCACTTTCTTAAACGTAGCATAAGGGATTTTCTTGTCAGCATTCACACTTGAAGTAATTTGATCAGCAAGATCACGTTGTGATCCTGATACACGTCCTCCCTGAGCACGAATAAATGCTACTACGTCTCCTTCCCACTCTTGAATGTGGCTATATGTACGTTCTTCACGTGGTTTCGCTTCTTCCCAAATAACATAGCTAAATAGCATGCCCGATAATTCGCGAATTTTTTTCGCAGATGGAGCATGAAAACGTCCATTATAGGCACTTTTAACCTTTCTTTTAACGTCAATTTGACGCATTTGAGGCGTATTTTTTTGATTCCAGTTATGTAAGTATGCTTCTGCTTTTTTTTCATCGTATCCAGCTGCCTTGTAAGCAAGAGCAAGCGTGTAGCAAGCCGTGTCACGTTGACCTTCATGTACACCTTCTAGGATTTTTTGAACAGCAGGATGCTTTAAAAGAGTTTCATAGCCTTTGCAGAACCCTTTTTTGTATGTATGTACATCTTGTTGATCTTGCTCTTGAACTAGTTGGAACCATTCACATAAGTCATCAAACGACACGCGCTCTTGTGAATGAAAGACCGTATTCTCATCCGTCGGTAAACGGAAGAGTCGCTCTGGACCAATCGCATTTGCGTCCCCTTTTAACATCTCCGCGATGCATGTTTGAATACGACTATAATGAGCATTCAACTTGTCCGAAGCTCGTTTTGACTGGTCTAAAAACCAGTGAACATGAAACCCTTTGGATGGCGTTTGAACGATTAAAGAAGGCCTTGGAAGTCCTGCTTCTGTAATCAACTCTTGCACATCTGGAAGAGTCATCCCCTCGTTCTCACCGTTCTTTGCATCAATATCAATTGACATCGCATTGATCCAACGTAGTGTACTTAAACGACGTAGATCATTACGATAAAACGTATTTGGCGTAAAGTATGTATAGTCTTTGCTGACATTAAATAACGAACCGTATGTACGAACTGCTTTTGTTGTTTCTTTCGTAAAGTCTTTTGATACAAAAACCCACCCTAAACGGCTACTGTATCCATTTTTTTGCTTTTGTGTTTGTTTTTTTGAATATTCCGTCAACTGGTTCCCATAGATTTGTTGCGCAAGGTTTCTCATTACACGTGTCCCTCCATTTACTCGGAAACACAAAAAGCGTCGTTTACCGTTAAATGGTAAACGACGCGTCTATGTATAGAGAAACCCTATAAATTTAGCGTTATCTGTTCAAATTAATCACTCATAATATCTTGATTATATTTCCTACTTGTAGTAAAATTCCAAGTAGGAAAATACATTATGTACGTTGAATACGTACATTGAGTGAAAAGCTTGAGCAGCAGTTTACCGTAGTTAGGTTACGGTGAACGATTAGATAGGACGGCAATCCGATTCTAATCGCTTGAGCTTTTTGCTTTTTTTCCGTTCATTTAGTTGTACTTCTATGATACTGCTAAACTTAACCACTTTACAAGTATAAAATAAAAAAATATAACCATTTTATTCTAAATTGTCTAATAACTAAGCGTACAAAGAATCATATCTTCCATTGGGTTTTTATACCTTATCCCCCTTAAAACATGCTATAATACTGGTGTATTGTTTATCGAGTATTATGTTATAGAGTTACACCTTTAATGCTATAGTCTATGCTCAAAACGCGTGAGATCTTTTAAGATTTTACGCGTTTTGTCGTTTTTAAAACAAAATAATTTAGCATTAACCTTATTGGATTTTATTATTTCTTAAAGAATTAGGTTATACTTAAAACAAAGTTACATTACTTGAACTTAAAGATTAATAATTTCATATGTACATAGGTTTATATCTTTCAAGTTAAACTAATAGACTTTTTAAATAAGCTATATATCAACATAATCAGCTTTTAAGTTCAACTAGTTAGTTTAACACACAAATAAACATCCAAATTTAGATTTTTAGTTCAACTTAAGTTGAACTAAGGTGTTTCCCGACTCGTTTAACCTTGTTTCAACACCGTTATCAAAGTGTATAATAGGCACTTTTCATCTTTTAACATATGTATTATTATCTAAAACAACTACCTTTAAAAAGGAACAACTAAAAAGCTTTTGAATTTAAGAAGAGGATATATTATGCTTTTAACGTAATAGTTTTCTATAAGTTTTAAATTAGGTTCTAACCATTATAGTACTGATAATCGAGTTTACATAAGTTTTATAGCTACAATGATAGGAAGAGAGGTAAAAACATGAATACTGACGATAATCGAGATGAAAAGCAAGGTTTTGAAGAACAAACCGAAGAACGTGAATACATTATAAAGGATATATCAGAAATTTTAGAAGAAGAGCCACATACCATACGTAACTGGTTAAAAGAACTTGAAGGCTATATTCCTTTTACGAAAAAGAAAAATGGATATCGTATTTTTAAAAGAGATGGGTTAGAAAGATTTCAATTAATTAAACATCTAAACCGAGATCAAGAGTATACACTTAAAGAGATAGCTTTATACCTTGACACTGGAGGAGAAGCATTTAAGCCTGTTCCAGAAATAAGCGCTGATTCGATGTTAGCTGATGAAATGAGAAGGATGAGAGAACGTCTTGATCAGTTAGAGGAACGTGATAAAAAACGTGATGAAGTACTTATGAACTTAGCAGAACAGCTAACTAAGCAAAATACTTATATAGAACATACCTTGCAAGAAAGAAATGAAAATCTTACTGCTGCCATGCGTGAGATGCTAGAAGGTAAAAAACTCACTGCAGTAAGTCAGCATGAAGAACAACCTACCAAGAAAGGTTGGTTCCAAAGATTATTAGGTAAATAAGAATTAAACAAACTCCTAAATTGCAGCATAGAACAATAAAAAGGGATTTTTTCTAAATTATTATCAAAGTAACCTTTTGAAATGTTATAATGAACTTATGTATCCCATGTGTGCAACAATACAGAAAAAAGCCTTGATTCTATTTTTTAGAATTAGGGCTCTTTTTCTATTTAAACAGCAAAAAAATAAACTGTATGGACTTTTAAATGTTAATAAGACTAATTAAAAAATAGCTTACTGATAGATAAACAAGAGCATTCTCCAATTATATCTATGGTTGTAATTGTAACTGATTTAATTTACTTATTGTATTCCATTTAAAACCATTAAATTGATTTCCTTGCCATATTTTACATGAAAATTTGGTTGATAAAATATAGTTAAGAAACTTCTTAATGAGTTTTTTTCAAGGAAAAACCCCTTTATCCAAATTCGATTTTTGTTAAAAGACTCGCGCTATAAAATGTGAGTCTTTTCTTTTTTTATTTTATTTTTAGCATATTCGTAACAAAGACCGCCCATTATTTATAGATATATATAAGGCGGTCTTAACTGTATTCATGCTATATAACTATTCGCAAATTCTCGACATTATTCTAAAAGACGTCAAGCGAAAAACGCAATGGCTAGAATGGCAGCTACACACCCCAAATAAATATTTCCACTCCAATCTCGTTTTTCTTTTTCATCAACTACATAACTATTATAAGAGCCTGGTATTGGCTCTACTTTTATTTTTCGTGGAGAATCTATTTCATTACCTAAAATCAATTCGGATTCCTCTATTGTTTGCAAGTTGTACGGCAGGAAGCGCCCTTGTTCGTCTCTCAACCGATTGCTGACGTCTATTTTGCTCTGACGTCTCATTGTTGGAAGTATGCTGCTGTTTTGATTGAATAACTGTTCCTGGTATTGATCTGCTATCTGTTGATGCTCCAAATAATTTAGAAGTGCTTGAAGTCGTTCTTTTTCCTTCCATGACATCACTTTTTGTTCCTCCTTCCTCTCTCTTTAAAACCCCTTGCTCCAACCATATATGATGGTCACTATCCTGCCACAGCGGGGAGGGGAGAGGGACGTCACCTTTTTTATAATTACGCATCAACTCTAAAAATGTATTGTTATATGCAGCTGCAAATAACGCACAGCGAATAATTTGATTACGGTCTAGTGTAGTCGCTTTAAAAAGAGCATCAACATATGTACGATAGATGTTGTTGTATCTCACGGTAGGTCTGTAAGCAATATTAATGTTTTCTAGCTTCTCATTTCTCTTCATAGACGCTTTTTTCTTCCAAAATGATCTCTAATGCCTTTTTACCTTCTGACGTCAAATAGACGTCTTTTGAACTCAATAAAGAGATTGCTAATTCTTTTGTCATTTTATTCGCTCCATTCATGAAGTTTTGACGCCTTGTTGACGTCTTAATAAAACATATGATTGATAGCTTGTACACTATGTGTAATTTTTTATCGTTGAGGTGTATAAAATTTTCGGTCTTGGACATGACTGATAAAAATAATTGAAAAGGAATGACATTAAGTATGTGGAGTATTGGTAAACCAAGAACTAAATTAGGAAAATGGCTAGATCAAAGATCAATAGAGCAAAAGGAGTTAGAAAGGGTAGCTCAAGTCAGCCATAAAACTATTTCTAAGTCCTGCAATGATAAAAGTTACATTCCAAGTCCAGTAGTAATGAAAAAAATTTTAACTGCTATTCGTAAAATAGATTCAAATGCAAAAATTACAGACTTTTGGGATATGTAAAAGACAGCTAAAATGTAGCAGACGTTTCTTATGTTTACGAATTCAGTTAAATTTTAGATCAATTAATGCTGTTAGTAGCATTTCAATTTTTTATTCAGATGCATTATTAATAAGATCAAAACAGCTTTATTGATTTACCCATTATTAACCCAACGGATTTTTTAAAGGGATAGCAATCCATTTCTTAACATCTCTTTATATCCGGAATCTTGCTATAATGACTAGTAGGAGGGATAGTTACTTGATGTACTCGATCAAATTTGGAAATCAAACAATTGAATATAACCTCAAGAGAAGCAACAGACGCAAAACAATGTCTATTTCTGTTGATCAGCATGGGGTATCCGTTATTTCTCCTTCAGCCACAGAAATTGAAAAGATTGAAGCTATTCTTTATAAAAAGGCCGTATGGATTAAAAAGCAGCTATCTGATTTTAAAGACATGAATCTTAACAATATGCAACATTATTTTCTTTCTGGTGAAAAACTACCTTACCTTGGACGATATTATCGCTTAAAAGTAGTTAGAACCAATACTTCTCAGCCTCTATTTCGTTTTTACCAAGGCAGGTTTTTAGCAGAAATACCTTATGAAGCTGTAGAAGAAAAGCAACGAGATATCATTTATCCGTTATATGTTGAATGGATTAAGAATCGCGCACATGAATTCACCAAAAATCGCTTAAAAAGGTTTATCTTAAAGCTTCAGCAAGAGCCAAATAAAATTATAATCAAAGAGCAAAAACAACGTTGGGGAAGTTGTACAGCCTCCGGTAACATTTTGTTGAATTGGCGTATATTTTTAGCACCTACTTCTATTGTAGATTATGTGTTAGCTCATGAATTAGTTCATTTGAAACATATGGATCATTCCAAAGAATACTGGAATACACTTCAAATGCTATTGCCCGACTATGAAAAACGGAAAGAATGGCTAAAGATAAATGGAAAAAGATTAAACGTATAGAAATAACCAGAGATTTTATGTAATCTCTGGTTATTTGTTGTTTATCCATATTGATTCTCTGCGAGTGCAGTAAAATAGCCAACTAGCATTGAAGCATCACCCATAGACATTTTTTTCTTCAGAAGTAGAATTTTTAAGTTTGCGTTCAATGAACGTTTAAAATCTGTTTTTGACGTCCAATCACGTATAGGGCTTACTTTATCTTCAATAAACTTATGGACCTCAATAGCAAGATTTTTCAACTCATTATCCTCTTTTTCGTCTTCAAATAGTTCTTTTAATTTGTTGTAATAAGGTTCTTGCTCAGGAGATAAACCACTTTTAGTCTTTCCTTGGGCTTTTTTTATAAGCTCTTCTCTTACATCGTACATTCTGTCTAAAAATTCATAGATATCACTTTGACGCTCTTTAAGACGCTCTAACAGTTCTTCTACTTTGTGTTTTAGAGATGTATAAAACACTTCGTCTTCTTCCATACGAATAGAAATTTCTCGTTTAATTGCATGTTCTATTTGTGCGGCCTTTGTTTCTGGTAATTCATTATTTTCTATTTCCTCTTTAAAAGACGTGTCCAGAATCGAAATCGGATCTCTTACTTCAATCCCTTGTGAATGTAAATGATTATGAACTAACTGACGTACCTTTTCACCACATTCTGAGATATCTAATCCATCATTAACGGAGAAACGCGATTTAGCGAGTTGTCGAATCATCCCAACGTGTTTTAAATCAGGAACAAAACGTTCTGCTTTTGGGCTTGGCATCACTTTGTCCATACTTTCCGCAAAACGTTTATAAGCAATGTCAAAGTCTGCGCGAACGTCTTCTTCCTTAAGGCGTAGAATACTTTCTTCGCGTTGAGACTTCTTTAGCCCATCAAAGAAACGTAAAGCTGCACGATGACGTTGTTCTAGACGTGGTAGTTCTTCATCAATTGACTGAAGAGCTCCTTTTACATCATTAGAGCTAAAGATTTCAAGTGCTTGATCAAGAAAACGAGAGACACCGAAATAGTCTACAATTAATCCATATGTCTTGTTATTGTCATAACGTCGGTTTGTTCGAGCAATTGCTTGAAGTAAGTTATGTTCACGTATTGGTTTATCTATATACATAACTTGCTCAATTGGAGCATCAAATCCCGTTAAAAGTTTATCACATACAATTAACATAGCTAATTTATCTTCAGATAAAGGTTTTTTAAAGCGTTCAATTAGCTCTTTCTCTTGTTCTTTCGTAATGTGATGTTCACGTAATTCTTTTACGTCATTCTGACCTGCAGAAAAGATGACAGCAGTTTCAAACTGACCTGCAGCATATTGATCAATTAATCGCTTATATTCTACAGCTGCTGCACGAGAAACGGCGACAACTTGTCCTTTATATCCATTTATAAGAATATGAGATTCATAGTGCTGAACAATATCGAGTGCAATTTCATTCATTCGCTCTGGGGCGGTTAGTACAAGTGCTTCATTCACGTGTTTCTGTTTAACTTTCTCTCTTGTTTCTTCATCATATTCAAAAAAGACACGATTAAATATTTCATCTAACGAATCGCCTTTTACATGTACTTTAGGCAAACGAGATTCATAGTGAATGGGTACCGTAGCACCATCTTCTACAGCTTGCTCAATCGTATATTTATCAATATATGAACCGAATTTCCCTGTAGTGGAGCGTATTTTTTTATCAATAGGTGTTCCGGTAAATCCAATGAAAGTAGCATTCGGCATGGCTTTGCGCATGTTCATAGCTAGTCCCTTATACTGTGAACGATGGGATTCATCTGTCATTACAATGATATTATCAGCTGTTGAAACAATTGGGAACGCCTCTTCTTCATCTTCTTTCCCTTGGAATTTTTGAATGAGAGTCATGACAGTGGCTCCTGCTCCTTTACTCAATTGTTTCTTTAAATTGGCTACTGAAGTAGATTGAGTAGGATTCGGAAAACCACAATTTTGGAACGTTTTTGTAATTTGATCATCTAGATCTTGACGATCTGTGACAATTACAAGCATTGGATTTTCAAGTTCTATCATACGACGTAGTTTCATGGCCATATAAACCATTGTCAACGACTTTCCTGATCCTTGTGTATGCCACACAACGCCTCCACGCAATGATGGTTTATCATTACTTATAATTCGATCTATCCCTTTATTTACAGCACGATATTGTTGATAGCGAGATAGTTTTTTTACTTTCCCGTCATACACAATAAAATTGCGCATTAGGTCCAAAATTGCTTCTTTTCGAAACATTCCGGCGACTAATATATCTTGCGCTCGTTCGCTCCCAACTTCATCAACAGTTAAGGGATATGGATCTTTCCATAAACCATAATGTTGTGGTCTTGCTAGAATTGTACCAGCTCTGGCCCGATCACGACTCGTAACGATTAATATCTGGTTGTACCAAAAAATTTTTTCATTTGTTTCTTGGTAGCGATCAAATTGACGAACTCCTTCAGGTAGCTGTTTATCCCACTTTAATTTAGGACTTTTACATTCAATTAGCACTAATGGAAAGCCATTAATATAAATGACGATATCTGGCCGAATTGTTCCATTCGCATTTTCATAAGAGATTTGATTAACAACCAGGAATTCATTGTTCTCAACATTGTCAAAATCAAATAAGTGAACCGTTTGATTCTTTTTACCAGTACCAAGATCTTGTGTAATAGAGATACCTTGGCCAAATAACCAATTAAACATCATTTTATTTGCATGCCATAAATCTTCTGACTGTACAGTAACAAGCTGTTTAACTACTTTTTGGACATTATACTCAGATATCCATGGGTTTAACTTCTTTATAGAACTAGCTAACTGAGCTTCTAGTACAATACTTGCTCTTGTCATACGTTCCTCATCTAGCTTAGGTCCTTCTGCATATGTATAACCATAGCTTTTCAACTGTTCAATAAAGGGCAATTCTACTTCTGTATATTCATACGGTTTCATTCTTATTTAACCCCCATTTGAAAAAGGGAGACGGCTTACACCGTCACCCGTAGTTTTCCTGTTAATAATTGTTGCATTAACCCTTTTTTGAGTTCTATATACTTTTCTTTTTCTTCTTCATAGCTTTCAATTTGCTCATCAACAGATGACAGAATTTCAGCAATTTTTTGTTGCTCCTCTAAGGATGGAACTATCATATCAAATTTTTCTACTTCTCCCACGTTTAAGTTAGGTACCCCTCCCCCCTGAAACACCTTACTTTTTGCTATCCTTTGATACTTTTCGGAATTTAAAAGATATGAATAAAAAAGGCTATCGTACCCTTTTTTCATTTTTATTAAAGTAAGACTTACATAAACACTAAATTCCCAATCAACATTCACAATAGTAGCTTTTCCAAAATTCGCCCCAACTCGTGTATACAAAATGTCACCTCGAGTTGGCTTATGTTTTTTAGTAAGTTCTTCGTGATATTCCTTCGATATAAAATTATATTTGTCTAGAATTAGTTTATTTTCCTTAACATTTTGTGAAGATAAAAAAGGAATTCCTTCATCTACGTATTGAGGAGTACTAGCTACCCCACACTTTAGTACATCAGTTATTTCAATAAACTTTTTAACTTCCCATTCAACAGGAATTTCTCCAATATCTGTGGATTTAAACTCTGTATGTTCTAACCCTTTTGTAAATAATTTCTGAATTAATCCTTTTTTAAATTCTTTTGTTTTGACTATGAGATGATCTACATTTTCGATTTGTTCATCTACGGTGGAAAGAATATGCCCGATTTTTTGTTGCACTCTGTAATCGGGTAAATCAAATTCAAAATTCTCAAAGGCTTTCTGAGATAGCCCTACAATAGTACTGCCACTTTTGTTTTTTTCAATATATTTCTTAAATTTATCTGATTGAAGCGAATAGAAAATATATTTAGGATAAATTCTTTTTTTATCTTCTACCCTTAAAACCAGCAAATGACTATTTAAAGAAGAAGGGCCTGGTAATTCGTCTATGAAAGCTACTTTACCAATGGTTCCATCTTTTGTTAATAGTATATCTTCTAATTCAAGCATAATTTCAGGAGATTCATCATAGCGATGTTGAGGTATATGAAAACAACGGTCCCAATCAATTTTCCCATTTTCTTTAAAGTGCATTCCAGTTATCAAAAAGGGACCTGTCTCAGTAAATTCTTCTTTCTTTAAACCTTTCCACCCTATTCTTCCTTTTATATATAGTATTTCTTTTGACTTTAATAATTCAAAAGTCATTAAACCATTCATAATAAATTAAGCTCCTTAAGATAAGAGTTCATTTGCATTTCTAAATCGTATTGTTTAGTTTTAATACTGTTTATCTCCTCTAAAACTTTTGGAATATCTACAGGTATTTCTTCTTCTGATTTATCAATGTAACGAGTTATATTTAAGTTATAGTCGTTATCTTTAATTTCTTCTAAAGATACAATACGGGAATATTTTTCAATATCTTTATAAGTATCAAAGGCTGCTACAATTTTTTCAATATCTTTATTCCGTAATGTATTTTGATTTTTCCCTTCCTCATAATCACTCTCTGCTGCGATAAATAACACATTATTTTTACGTTCCATTAATTTATTTCGATTAAAAATTAAGATACATGCTGGAATCCCAGTACCATAAAAAAGATTAGATGGGATCCCAACAACAGCTTCTAATAAATCTGATTCGATTAACCCTTTACGAATTTTCCCTTCAGCTCCTCCACGGAAAAGGACACCATGAGGCATAACCACCCCACACATTCCATCTGATTTTAAAGAAGCGACCATATGCTGAATAAATGCATAATCCCCTGCATTCTTGGGAGGTAATCCATATTGAAAACGCCCATATGAATCATGTTCAGCTTCTTCACGTCCCCATTCTTTTAATGAAAACGGTGGATTAGCAATTACACGATCAAATAACATAATTTCGCCATCTTCAACAAGTTTTGGCTGACGAATCGTATCTCCTTTTTCAATTTTATGGTCAGGTAATCCATGAAGAAGTAAATTCATTTTAGCAATTGACCATGTACCAAGATTCTTTTCTTGTCCAAATAAAGATAAAGATTGAGGGTTTCCGCCTTGCTCACGCAAATAATCTACTGATTGAATAAGCATCCCACCAGATCCACATGTTGGGTCATATACTCGCATTTGTTCCTCAGGTTTGAGTAATTTCACAATCAATTCCACAACTTTGGAAGGTGTATAGAATTCTCCGCCTTTTTTCCCTGCATCATCCGCAAACATTTTAATCAAATACTCATATGCACGGCCTAACATATCAGGTTCTGATAAATTGCTATTCGTTAAGTTTAATAATGAAAAATGTTGTAGCAAACGTTGTAATACGCTATCCGTCAAAACTTCTTTACGGTTAAAGTCAATTGGTGTTAGAACACCTTCTAATGTCTGGTTTTCATTCTCAAGAGCTTCAAACGCAACGTTAATAGCAGAACCGATATCTTCAGCATTTTTACGAATCTCTTCCCAACGCGCTGCTTGTGGGACATAGAATTGATATTGTTCTGGATCATCAGCTAAGATAGAACCAATTTCTTCTCCATGTTCCTGAATCAAATTATGTTTATGTTCCTCAAATACATCACTTAATCGTTTTAGAAATAAAAGTCCAAATATATAGTTTTTATAATCACTTGAATCAACCGATCCACGTAGAATATCTGCCGATTTCCATAAATGTGACTCTAATTCTTGCAAAGTTAATTTACTCAAGTTGTTTTCCTCCATTAATGCTGATTGTATAGAGCGAAAATTTATGTACGATTAGAATTTCACATAAATTTAGTTACATGTCTCTGTACCTATTCTACCATTTATCTTTTGAAAAAAAGAGAGTTTAAATAAGACACTCTTTTAAAATTAAATGGCAAGTAATTAAAAAATATGTGGTGAGAATTATTCCCCTACTAAATAAAAGATACTATTCTATAAATTATTAATAAAAAATATTTCATTACAATTAAAGACAAAATATATAAAATATTTGAATTTTTTGTTTATTAATAGTAGGATATACATGATAATAGTTTAGTAATTTAGATTCATTAAAGCTGGTTACATCTATAAACTTTAAAAAGGTTGTGTTAATGAATGAGCGAATTTGTAAGAGCAATTCAAAAACAAGACACAGTTGTAACTGTAAGTGATACTTCAAGAATTCCCGGGGGAAACACAGGGGATATTGTAAATGTAGATACAGTAATCACGTTAACAAATCCCGAATCTCAAGAGATTACTCTTGTCCTTCCTACTATTACAGGAGATCCAGAAAAAGCTTATTTACGAACAATAGGCGAAGTAGAAAACAGACAAGAATTTCAATCTCCAGTAGATTTAGAACAACTTGATGCAATGCCTGAAGAACAACGTAAAAAACTTGAAGAAAAGATAGAAATTTTAAGACAGCAATGGAACTTAACTAAAGAAGAAGCTAGTAAGGTTGCTTTAAGTACAATTAACTTAGAGGCAGGAAGCCAGGAGCTAAAGTTCTTCATGCAAAAAGAAATTACTCCTACTGTATCTTCTGAAGGAGAAACTTTCGAGTTTTCTTTTATTGCTCCTCAAAGTAACTTTAGCGTTAATCAAGGGAGATTCACTATGTCTGTAATTATTATTCTTCCTAAAGGAGCTTCATTGTACGGTGAACCTGTAGCAATTAGTCCCGAAGGAATCCCTGCGCCAGTATTAGAATATAACAACAAAACTCAAAATGTTGATCGACATATACTTCAGTATTCAATGCAATATGACCCAATTTTCACTATTCGTTACAGATACTAATGGAAAAAAGAGCATTTTCTTTACACTAGGATTGCTCTTTTTTCAAGGATGAATTTAGTATATATAACCAGAATATAAAAGTTCTGTATTTTCCCTATTTCGACAAATTTGAAAATCCTTTGCTATTATAAGCAAAGGATTCCTTTTATATCTGAAATTAATTTATATGTTAGAAAATTCCCTTTTTTCTTCATTACATTCACCTTTAGTTTAGCCGGATAAGCAAGGGGCAAGATACAGGACGCGTCACAGCAGCATTATGAGTCTGCTTTTCCTCTTGCCAATACCCAAGCAAATCTGTGCACCATTTTGAGCTAACCCTTACGAAGCTTACAAACCTTCACTTTCGTTCACCATACTCACCCTCCCCTAGCAGTGTTCCGAGTCGTGCACTGACTCTCTGTTTCTGCATTTCTGCATGCAACCCACGAGCCCGTTACCAGGCCCGCAGTTTTGGACTGAGATAGTTTTTACGTCTAAACTAGTGGCCTGAGCCACACTATATAAAAGCAACTTCTTGTCGCACTATAAACCTTATTATCGGCATACAAGTAGTAAGCAACCTACAGATTTTTTTGATATTTAAACTATCAACAATAGAAAAGCTTTAATATCACTGATGTTAAAGCTTTTATTGAATGTTTTCATTTAGTGTTTGATTGAAGTTATATTATGTATAACTATAAGGCTTTATAACAGGTATGTATAAATTCTTAGACTTTTACATAGCCTATTAAAAACTTAATAAATATACTCATTTATATATTCTTAAAAATACCTCTTAAAATATAACGTATGACCTATATGCTTTTTTATAAAGCTAACTGTATAATTTAATATGATTAGACATCTAATCAATAAATTTCAACGTACAGAAAACACCTAACTTTAAAAGTTAGGTGTTTTCTGTTTATATCCCATATCACACTTATAAAAGCGATCAAGTAAACACATCAAAAGGTGCTCCATTTTCTTTTTGTCTTATTTCAATAGCTAAAATCCATTTATATAAATGAGCAAGTGTAAAACCTTTTTTCTCCAAATCCTTTGGAAAACAGTCTGGATGATCGCGAAGCCAATAAAGACGTTCAAGGGCCTCCGGCATGGACCCGAAACTGTATAGAGATTTACTTCTCACCTTTTTTCCTTCACGATAGGTTTTTTTTATAAATAAATAAGTTTTCCCTTTTACTTTTTGTTTTGCAAGATACCCAGGCTCTGTTGTTTTCATTTTCATAAAACCAGCTCCTTTTTGGGTTTTACTACACATTTATAATTCAAAAATGTAGTAAAACTTCCCAATTCTTCACACGTAAAAGTTTTCACTCCAGGCAGCATTACTAACAATTCTTTCGTATTCTTCTTCGCAATCATCATCATTCATATTTTTTAAATGCTCATTAGGATACTTCAAAAAATGACGCAAAACAGATCGATAATAACTTTCTTTCACCTTCATTTTTAATACCCCCTAAATTTAATTCGCCACTTTTACCCATTATACATTAGTGGGTAATGGGTTGTAAATGACTTCCTTCTATTTATTCAATTATGTATAGTGTATAATGGTTAAATCTTAATTTAGGAGGAATTCCCATGTTCGTTGTAAAACCTAGATTGAATGCTTTAATGAAAGAAAGAGGGCTGACACAAATGAAATTGTCTGAAATGTCAGGGGTTCCCCAATCAAGTATTTCACGATTCGATCGAAATAATCAGCATATTGATTGGCATCTATTTAAAATCGCTAAAGCTCTAGGAGTATCATTAGAGGACTTATTTGAAATTGAAGAATAATTCTTCATCACCTCACTTTTTATGTGCGTTACCTCGTGAAAATATACAAAAGAGAAACATAATGTTAGAATCAACTTATCTAGTTTTTCAACTTTGCTAAAAAGCAGCCAAAATATATTATTTTGGCTGCTTTTTTAGTTTTTGCTTATAAACTTATTTAAACCTAAGATCGATTAATGCTGTTAGTGGTATTTCGTTCATTAATTCAAACACCTCATCAATAAAGTGAAAACCATTTTTATGTACATTTAATGGATAGCTTTTTTATTACTGATACTGATAGCATACTTAAAACGAAGGATCCATATGTTTCCTTAAGTGATGGAAGAAATAGGGACTCATACAAAATAGTCTAATATATTGTATCTATTTTACATTCATCTCTTATTAATATAGGTTTAGTTTTTATATACCTTGTAGAAAATAGATAAAAAGCCTCTACCAAATTAGACAAAGGCTTTTCAAAATAGCTTAGATAATCTTTTTTAATTCATATTCTAGAATCACTAATTGTTTTGAGAACTTCTTAATGTATTGTGAATTTAAATAGTGTTCGTTTCCATGTTTTTGTTCAACTGCAATAGCTAAGTTATCTAAATCAGTTAAAGATTCGTTTAATATATTAGCGAATTCTCTACATTCATAGGGCGGAAGAAAATCACTTGTTGCTAGAAAATTCTTTGTATATTCCATCCTTTTTGAAATAACATGATTATAAAATTCGATTTTATTTTCTTTATTAAAGAGCCTAGAGAGAATATCTAGTTCGTTCATTGCAAAAGATAAAATTGTTCTTATACTTTCTAAATACAGTGTTTTCGATGTAGCATTTAAGAGAAGGTACTCTTGTAGCGGTCTATAATTACTTTCCCATTTTATTCTAAGATTGAAATCTTCAATATTTTTGTCAAATTCTTTCAGGAGTATTGGTTCATTTATTCCTTTAGGATTCAACCATTCTGTTCGACAAAATGGGAGACCAGACTCATATTGGATTAAATCATCATATAAATAAAGCCAGACATAATCGGGTTCGCTGTTTGTAGCATTTTCCTTTAAAACATTTTTATAATAACCATTACTTTTAACTTTTTCATTTATCTTCTTAATAAGTTCGACCATGGAATCCTTGGAAGTGGCAAATGAGCGTTCAATGTAGACCTTTGCACTAATTCTTCTTTTAGCTGGAACAGAACTGTCTTTTTCCTCCAAAATCGTATAGTAGTAATCACTAGTTTCTTGTTTCCTCCACTGTTGTAATTCATTTACTCCTTCCCTTGATAAATACTCTAAATCACTATAAAAATCGTTATTTTCTCTTACCTCATTATTAATTGGAATTTTCATTCTTATTGTTGATGTATTGTTTCTCCATTCAATATCTTTACTATCTAAAGTTTGAAAAATATACCTTTGAGTCCATACCCAATAAGCCTTGTCAACATCAACACCATACACCACTAAAATGACTGGTATATCACAAACATCACAAAAATTTAAAAATTTGATCGGACAATCAAAAATAATCGATTCTTTGTCATATTTTAATTCTTTAGTTGCTTTCAATTGTACTTTTATAATCTTTGCAGTAGTTTCTCCTTCTTTAGAAAAAACTTCAATTTCACCATCTATATCATTATCTTTTTCTTGTTCTCTATATTTCCATCCATTTCTAATAATTGTTTTTTCAATAAAAACACTCGATTCATACTCATATATTTGCTTTTGGTCAAGTTTAGAGCGCCCCACTTTTATCATTCCTTTTAATATTTATTCTATATATAACTTCCTTCTCTAACTATAATGTTTAAAGTATAAATCTTTACAAAAATGCAAAAAGCATCCTTTAAAGTTAAATAACTTAAACTACCAGTAAAAAACACTATCACCTAGGGGATAGTGTTCAATTATTAATATCTAAAATAATCATAGTAATAATTAATTTATTGTTCCTGTACTCGAATTATTATTTGCCTGCAATATTGGCTGCTTCCTCGATCCAACCAGAAAAATTTTCATAGCCGTTGTCCAAATCCCAATAATATGTTTTAAAAACACTTGAAGATTTTTTTATTTTCCCATCAATTGTTACATAATAATCATCTAATGGATTATTACCTCTACTATCTTTTTCCCCGTCTTTATTTTTTAATCGATGAATATAGATTCCTAACAAGCCATTTCCTTTTTCAAGACTTTGTTCAATCTCATGCTTAACCCATTTTCTTTCGGACGTTTCTTTACCAATAAGGACTACAGTTACAGAGGTCCCTTTCATTTGCTCTGCAATCCAGTCTTTGATTGTTTTATCCCCTTTCCTCTTTATTTCTTCCCATTCTGCTTTATCTACATATCCCTTAATTGATTGAGTTATATTTGAGTTTCTTACCTGTCCAGCTCTCCACGCATCTCTTTCATAATGAAAACTAAAGAATACCTTTCTTGCCATTATACTCTCCTCCTGATTTTTTCTATTATTATATTTATTTCAAAAATAATTTTTTGTTCATCTTGTTCATTTTCTAATATATCCAATGAATCCTCTAAATACCAAAACTCTTCTAGATTACCTTTTACTTCATTGAAAATCTTCTTAGCTGCATAGCCAGTTGAGCCTATAGGTATAATGTATTTATCCTTTTCCCTAGCTATTTGATATTCTTCTATCATTCCATTAGCTTCGACAACTTGTCCATCTACTACTTTATTACCAAACATAAGAATCATTACTCCAGATTCATTTATCATGTCTTTTCTATATTCTGTCCAAAGTTCTTTAAGTGTTTTCCCTCCAGATACAGCTTGTGGAAAGGGTCGTAATGTTAAAAAATCATTTATTTTTTTCCCTTTACTACGAAATATTTCTTCTAGTGCACCATTAATTACATAACTTCCCACTCCTAGCCCAAAACCGGAAATTATATGATGACTATTTGAAACTAATAATTTAGAAAGATTATGGAGTAAACTTTTGGCCTCTTCTTCGGAATAATTACCATATTCTTCAGCGCTTCCTGAAATGAATATTTTATTAACTTTAAATTTTTTCTCAATATTCTTCAGAATGTTTGTTATATCTGAGTATTCATCAATAAGTACTGAATTTATTCCAAATCTCTTTAGATCTTTAACTTTTAAGTCCTGTTTAACTTTATCGTAATTATAGTCTTCTTCTCTAATTGTTCCGTCAGAATTTTTGTACCGTTCATCTAACCTATTTACTTTTCGGAAGAAACAATAGTGATTCTTTGGACTATCTCCTAATAAGTCTATACGAATCTTACTTAGAATTTGTTCTAAATTAGGATCCTCAAAGCTAAACCCAATAAAAATAAATGTTTTGGATATAAGTTCACCCTTAAGTTGAGTAGTAAACAAAGCTCTTTCAGAGTCATACTTTTCGTAATCATCTCTTGTTATAACAGCTTCGTCAGGAAACTCTTTATCGCCATGCATCTTGTAAACTACTACATCCCTGTTAGGCTTATAGTTTTTCATCTGGTTCTGGCTGATTTTTTTATCTACAATTTTCCCCGTATCGCCCAAAGTATCTTCAATTATGGAATCGTAATTGGTTGTCCAATAAGTGTCAATTGGTAACCGTGATAAAATATTCATATTTTCATTTCTTTCAGCAGTTCTTTGAAATTCATCTACAATTGCTTCATTAATGGTCTGACGACCGTTGGCATTGAAATGATATTGGGCAACTGAAACTAAATCTAATTCTTTATTAATATCTAATTCTAATTCTTCTGCAATATCTTGGAGTAATCCCCTCCAATCAACAAATCCAGAACCTCTTGAGAGCCCTGCTCCTGCAAATATAGATAAATTATTATTTCTAAGTTCTTTTAGTATTGCTTTTTCAAATAATGATAAAGAAACACTCAAACTTCCACCTTCTATCTTCGTTTTTATTAATTATATACGCATAGAAAAATACTAGTTTTTATAAAAATATACCATATTAATCCACATGATTATACCTTAAGTATTGTTCAGCGTCTAATCTTTTAATTATTATAAGAATGCAACATTCCTATATCTAAACAAGGGGTTGTTGCGTACAACTTCATTACTTTTAGATGGTATCCTCTAAAAACAGAAATGAATTTGCATAAATAATCTAAAAAGGTACACCTTTTTAGACGGCAAAAAAGCCAATGACAAAACGTCTATTTGTCACTTTAAATCTATAAATAAACCTTTTTAAATGTATAAATAATTGACCTTATTACACATTTGCTTATATGCTTCAATTTAATAAAAGAACAGGAAAAATCAAGAAAAGAGTAATCCATGCTCCAGAGGATTACTCTTTTGAAATTTTAGATTAAAAATATTTGACTAGTTTGCACAACACTAATAGTTTACGTATATGTTTTTTTAGTACAATATAGATTTAGTCTTGTGATAAATCATTAAGGGTCATTCTATAAAATATATTTAGCATTGTATATATATCCTAGGATTCAAATCCTGCTCTTTTTAACCAAATAGACCATTTGCAACGTTTTAAATACGTTTTTTGTGTAGGGTAACCTTTCAACCTTAAGTCACTAAGTTTAGGTTTTCTATCAAGTTCCTTTGCCAATTTATGAAGTATTTCAATTAGTTGTTCATCTGTATATTTTTGCAGTTTTTCAGATGGTTTAACAACACGTCCAGTTTTGGGGATTGAAACTGGAACACCATCAAAATTGTTATTAATATCTTGTATCATAATAGCTAACTTATTGGATAAATAGTTATTTATATTTTTTAATTTTTGTTGGTGAAATAGTACAATAAATTCACCAGTAAAATTCCCCTCCTTTCTAGCATTCTCTACAATTTCCATCTTCAGTTTTATCTTTTCTTTATAATCCTGTGTTATTTTATCCAGCTTAGCGAAATTATCATAAAAATCCTCTTCTGTTAACATACCTGCACACTCTATTAACCACTTATCCTTAATAACAAAATCAATATCAAATTGCCTATTAGTCACAAAGAAAGTATTATAGGGAACGTCATGTTTATGAGGGACTTGGGTTCTATTATGAATAAAATCATCTACCAACCCTTCAAGTGTACTTGGTCTTAAATCTCCATGATTTGAATAGTAGAGAGCACCAAAACTCGATTGAGAATTTGGGATAAATCCTGCCTCTATAATTGCATCCTTCCATGAACCGAAGCGTCGAATAAAAACACTACGGTCTAATGCTAGTTCATCCTTGAAAGGAATCCTATTATATTTATTGAAAAATTCCCTTATCATATTAAGAAGCTCTAAGTCTGAGTACTTATCATTCTCTTGGTTTAGTGGTATACCAGCAACTCGAAGAGCTTGATTCCAAGAACCAAAATATTTGACTACCGTAGTCGGGTTAGGAAATCCATCTCTACCTTGCCAGGAACTAAAAGATGGTGGAACTTTCTTATCTTTATAGTCTCGCTTTAAAAGATCAATTATTTCCTCTTTAGTAAAGGTTTCTTTTAGTAAAGGAACACCAGATATACCTAAAAGTTCATTCCATGTGGGATATGTAGGGTGTGCAAGAGTGGCCTTAATACCGCGGTTACTAAGATATTGGTGCATCTTTCTTATAGATGGACTTTCTTTCTTTTCTTTGTAATATTCTTTTATAAAACTAGAAATTTCTTCAATTGTTCTAACTTTCGTGGCTTTATTTAAAGGTATATTGGCCTTTGCTAACAGTTCATTAAATCCTCCAAATCGAAAGGTATTGCATGCCAATTCCTTTTCTTTTAAAAATAATTTTAATGTTCTGGTTGTGGGAGCTACTTTATTTTTTTCATAATAGTCAATCATATGTTGCAATAATTGCTCCTCTGTCATACTTTTCCGCATAAATTAACCACCTTCATTTAATAACATCCTTATAAAATGAATGTTTTACTATTTATCCTTAGTGACGGCAAATAAGAAGTTTTTCTAATTATAATATATAGTTAATTTTATTTTTCAAGAAATTATCTATATATTAAAGACATAACGATTTTTTATATAAAAGTAAGTGAAACTTATTGTTGAAAGCAATAATGAAAGTATATTCTTAAAAACAGTATTAACAATTACCTACTTTATAGAAGAATACCCAGGTTTTCTATTTGTACATATAAGAGATAAAGTTTTACAACACATGATTAAAAAAATGAAAGTTACAATATGATACTATATAAATACAATTTAATTTTATCAATAAGAGTAATAGCTAACGTAATTTATAAAAAATAGTGTTAACAATTACATACCTTGTGGAAAAATAACTATTTTGTCGTCACTTAAAGTAAATAGTGAAACTTTAATTATTTATAAAATACTTTAGTATTTACCTAACGAATTGTAAAACTTAAGGTGAAGAAAAAAGAGCATCCATAAGGGTGCTCTTTTTGTTTACTCTGTATTTTGATCTCTCAATTCTACATAAACTGCTGCCATATCCAATTTGGCTTTTCCATTTTCTTTTGCAGAGTGATACGTAGTATTTGTTGTTTCAGCAAGTGGCAACGTAATATCCAGATGATCCGCAGCCGTTTTAACGAGTCCTAAATCTTTAGACATGAGCTCAAGCATAAATGCAGAAGGGAACTCCTCTTTGCGGTACATCTCTTTCTTTCCTTGAAAGAGTGGCGTATTCATTCCAGATTGAGAAATCATCTCTAATACTTTCTCTTTACTTAGTCCTGATTTTTCTGCAAATAGTAACGTTTCTCCAATACCTTGTCCAATAATACCAAGTAACAAATTAATGGCTAATTTTGCAGAGCTACCCTTTCCAGTAGAGCCGAAATGAATGGTCTCTTTCCCTAAAAGGTTAAAGTACGGTTTGGAAATTTCAATAGCTTTCTTTTCCCCACCTGCAAGTATAACTAATTGTCCACTAATTGCAGCTCCTACGGAACCTGATACGGGTGCGTCTACATAAGTTCCAGATTTAGCTTCAATTAATTGTGCAAATGAGACTGATTCTTCAGGTGAGATTGTACTCATGTTTATGATGGTTTTATCTTCTTTAATAGCGTTTAATACTCCATTTTCTTCAGTCAATACAGAATGTACAGCTTTAGCATCTGATAACATAATAAATATAATATTTGATTGCTCCACGATTTCTTTAGGTGAGTTTAATTTAGTTGCTCCAGATTCTACTAAAGAGGCTGTTTTTTCTAATGAACGATTATATACGTTCATTTTGTAGCCTGCTTGTAGAAGATTTTTTGCCATAGGTGCTCCCATTTGACCTAGTCCAATCCATCCTAATGTATGCATTGATTCTATTCCTCCTGTCAAAGTATATATAAATGTAAAAATAAAGATGAAAGACCCTCACTTTCTACTAAGTGACGGTCTTTCTATATTTCATTTCTGCTAAAAATGAATGTGTATTGACGTTCTTATGAACGTTTTTTTGCTACAGCTTTCGCTAATCCGTCAATCCATTCTTGGTGACCATTGATCATTGGATTTGGCGTCGTTTCAGCCATTTCTTTAGCAGCTTTTCCATTTTGTGTTTCTTGAGTCAGAATACGTACTCGTCCTTCTGATAAATCTTCTAGAAGCCAAGCATGGTGAACATGTAAGGCATCACTTTCTGTTGATCCTTCTTCCCAACCATGCCAAGCTAATCGTGCTGGTTTGTTCGCAGTAGGTGGCTCATACTCTACTACTTCCGCCTCGATTGGAAAACCAAAAGTATTAAATCGGAAGTGAGCACCTTGGCTTAATTCAGGCCCCTTAACATTATGGAAGCGAATTGTGTCAACATTACTGTAGTATGACTCCCATTTTGAAGTATCATTAAGGTACTCCCAAACATCTGCAGCAGATAGATTAGCTACAATTATTTCGTTAGAAGCAAAGTTATCAGTCTTTCCTGGTAAATAGCCTTTAGGCCAAATAATTTCATTCATTGTATACATCCTTTCATTTCTTTAAAATATAGTTTCGTTCTTGCTACAAAATGTATTCTACTTTAAATTGCATGTACATGCAACTATTTATTTTTAACCAAATATTTGAAATGAAGAATATAATCTTAGCTATTTGGTCTAATTTAAATGCTTAGTGTATACTTAAATCGAATAGTATTAGAATTTAAATGTTTTAAGAAGGTGAAATTTTTGGGTAGACCAATAAGTCAATCATTAAACCGATGTCTATTCTTTACCGTTAAAAAATTAGACCGTATTATGGACAAAATTGCTGAAGAAGCTTTTAAACAGACTGGATTGTCTCCAACCTACGGTTTTATTATTTTGGCGGTTAATGAACAGCCTGGAATCACACAAAAGGAGCTTGCTGAACTATTGCATACAGCGCCGTCTACAATTGCTCGTTTTGTTGTAAAGTTAGAAAATAAGAAGCTTATTTATACAGAACAATCTGGAAGAAGTACTTTGTCCTATCTTACAGATGAAGGAAAAATCTTAGTTAAAAAAATCGATGAAGCATGGGACAACTTGCACAATATTTATGCTGATGTTTTAGGTAAAGAAGAAAGTGATGACTTAGCCCTCCATATTAGTAAAATTGGGGATCAGTTAAAGTTGAATGAGTAAAATTCATTAATTATCTATCAAAAATTTGAACATATCATAAAGAGAGCTACATATAGCTCTCTTTTATTTATAAAAAAATCAATATACATGTATTCCTAGTTAACATAAAACGTATTATCGGTAGCATTTTAATCTAATCGATTACATTCATAAGAACTTCACAGTCACAAAAGCCACCTTGGTTTTGCAGCGCCTTTACAACCTTGGCTTTTTTGCTCACGGAGATATGGGTATCTAGCCATTCTTTAGTGTAGAGAAGTGTATGGTCACACCCCTGTATGTCTACTTTTTCGTCCAGAAATGCTTCCAATGAATCCAGCTCTTCAGGTGATAAATCAAGTTCGTGCCACTTATTTGCTTGCTCTTTTAGTAGCACCAACTTCTTTACTAACTTTCTGTCTTTTTTGTTAAGAGTGACTGCATTTTGAAGTGCTGATAAAGCTGCCTTATAATTCAGTAGATATTCTTCTGCTTGAGACAACAACTGCCAAGCAAACGCATCTGTTGGATGTTGTTCAACATATTCTTTGAGTCCTTTTCTTGATGCTAAAAGATGGGGAATTGCTTTTTTAGAAGGAGCTCTTCTTTGATAAGATCCTTGCATTGCTAGTTTTTGTCCTTTTATTAGTTCATCTTTTAATTCTAATAAACTATCCATTCAAATAGCTCCTTTTAAACAGTATTAAGAAACCAAAAATCCTTTATGTGATTTTCCCATGTTCTTCAATATTCTTCAATTATTTTATGTATACTCTATGCATCGCTAGTTTACATAAACACTCTTTCCGGAATACACGAAAAAAAAGAACCCTTGTCGCAGAACGGTTCCGCCGAGGGTTCTTTTTCCGGAGTATGCAGCTTTTTATACATCCTTGATTTATCAACGATGATTTGAGGAATCATAAGCAGGAAGATGCATAAAAAACGCACCTTTTATTCATATGCTTCATACCCTAAAAATAGCATTATAGACCATAATATGGTACATTAAAGGTCAGACTATTTTTACAAATTTCAACGTAGCAAAAAAGCAACCTCCATCTCCTATGACAAAGATGAGGTTGCTTTTTTATTTTGTTATTTTTCCACCTCGACAAGATATGAATACGTGAATTACTTTATATTTGTACATATATCATTTTTTATGAATATGCCAACGCCTCCAAATTAGTTCTTTAGAAAAGAGTTTCAATACATATCTAAAACAATACTTAATTCTAATTAATTACATATTTAGAATTAAGTATTGACATTTACAAATAATATAAATTATAATTTCATTTATTGGAAATAAACATTTTGAGCGTTGAAAAGGACACGAATTATTTTTAGATTTCTTTACAGAGAATAGGGCCTTTGGCTGTGAGCCCTTAAGAAAGAGAAATAATTTACCACCTTGGAGCTATTGTGGGGAAATATGTAGATAGAGTAACCGCAATCGGGAAATCCGTTATCTTTTTGAGAATATAACACTTGTAGTGTTTTATAAAATTAGGGTGGTACCACGACCGCACTCGTCCCTGTTAGAGGGATGAGTGCGGTTTTTTATGTTCAAAAATAAATAGGTAAGCAACGAAAAGGACATGAATTATTTTTACACTTCTTTACAGAGAATAGGGTCTTTGGCTGTGAGCCCTTAAGAAAGAAAGATAATTTACCACCTTGGAGCTTTATTAGTGAACTAGTAGTAATTAATAACGTTTGCGACGTTACAGCACCAGAGCCATTGATATATTTATATTGATGGGAATTTGGGTGGTACCACGTGTGAAAACATACTCGTCCCTTACTTAGGGACGAGTATGTTTTTTTTTGACTTTATTTAAATAGGAGAGGTTATCATGAGTAAAGATTTGGTTCAAATTCGTTTTTTAGATGGAAATGAGAAAGAATTTTCAAAAGGTATTACATTACATGCTATTGCAGAATCCATTAGTTCTAGCCTAAAGAAGAAAGCTATTGCGGGTAAAGTAAATGGAGAATTGTATGATTTGCATCGAGCCATTAATCAAAATGCAGAAATCGAAATTTTAACAGTAGATTCTGACGAAGGTCTAGAAATTATGAGGCATACAACAGCTCACATACTTGCTCAGGCAGTAAAAAGAGTACATAAGAATGTGAAGTTAGGGGTAGGAC
>NZ_JBLTHW010000011.1:0-51106 GCF_049199565.1 Priestia sp. D3YE.R1
TTTACCGCCGTTGTTTTGGCGACTTTATTATAATATCATTTCTTTTTTCTTATGTCAACACTTTTTGAAAAGTTTTTTTGGTGCGGCCGAGAGGACTTGAACCTCCACGGGGTCGCCCCCACTAGGCCCTCAACCTAGCGCGTCTGCCATTCCGCCACGACCGCTAAATACATAAAATGAATAAGATGCGGGTGAAGGGACTTGAACCCCCACGTCGTAAAGACACTAGATCCTAAGTCTAGCGCGTCTGCCAATTCCGCCACACCCGCAAGAAATGAAAATGAGCCATGAAGGACTCGAACCTTCGACCCTCTGATTAAAAGTCAGATGCTCTACCAACTGAGCTAATGGCTCTTTATGGCTGGGCTAGCTGGATTCGAACCAACGCATGACGGAATCAAAATCCGTTGCCTTACCGCTTGGCGATAGCCCAATAATTTTAAATGGCGGTCCCGACGGGAATCGAACCCGCGATCTCCTGCGTGACAGGCAGGCATGTTAACCGCTACACCACGGGACCATCCAAAATTATGTATAAAACAGTCAAATGGTGGAGGATGACGGGATCGAACCGCCGACCCCCTGCTTGTAAGGCAGGTGCTCTCCCAGCTGAGCTAATCCTCCACAGAATATGTGAATAAAAATCAATGGTGACCCGTACGGGATTCGAACCCGTGTTACCGCCGTGAAAGGGCGGTGTCTTAACCGCTTGACCAACGGGCCATTATAAATGGCGGAGAAGGAGGGATTTGAACCCTCGCGCCGCTTACACGACCTACACCCTTAGCAGGGGCGCCTCTTCAGCCACTTGAGTACTTCTCCATATGGCTCCACAGGTAGGACTCGAACCTACGACCGATCGGTTAACAGCCGATAGCTCTACCACTGAGCTACTGTGGAATAATATTCATCAGACTTCTTACATTGTAATCGACATTATATGTAATGTCAATAAGTTTTTGTAATTTCTTTGCCGTTTATTTGAGACGGCTTTATTAATTTATCATAATCAATCTATTTTAGTCAAGCATCTTCTACATTTTTTTTAATTTACCTTTACACTTCCCACACACATATTTAACCGTGTTCACTTTTCTTTTTCGAACATATTTTTGCTCACACTGCATACATACATATATGTGCTCTTTTTTCTTTCCATCACTTTCTTTTTTCAATGCCTGACAAAATCGGGGGGCGCCTACTTCTTTCATTAGGCTTTTAAAGTCTTGATCTCCATGCTTATACCCTTTCCCCTCAATATGCAAATGATAGTGACAGAGCTCATGCTTAATAATTTCTACTATTTCCTGTCTGCCATATTGTTCAAAGTATTTGTAGTTTACTTCTATATTAGATGTACGTAATAAATACCTTCCACCTGTCGTACGTAAACGAGAATTAAAAGTGGCTTCATGACGAAATGGTTTGTGAAACAGCTTCAATGAAATTTCTTCTACAAGTATTTGTAAATCCTTATCATTCATCTTATATACTCCTCTACTGTATGAAATCACCTGACTAGCTCTTTGGGCATACACTTCATTACATACTCACTATTTACCTTATCATAAATGAAAAGGAGTGATTGTCCTTATGCCAATGTGGCTACAAAAACAAATGAGGCGCGCTTATTCTGAAAAAGACCGTGCACAAATAAAATTGCTCAATCAATGTTGGTTTTTTTATCAAAAAAATAACTCCGCTTCTTAAATCACTTCTTTTTACAAATAAAATTGCCTTTTCAGAAAATCTGAAAAGGCAATTTTATTATTGATGAGGTGGAATCATCGTCAGTGCGACTCTTCCTTTTTTCATATCTACGTCTTCTACCCACACATTCACCAAATCTCCTACTGAAACGACATCGAGGGGGTGCTTAACGTACCGATTCGTTAATTTAGAAATATGAACTAGACCGTCTTGCTTAACTCCTATATCGATGAACGCTCCGAAGTCTACGACGTTTCGCACCGTGCCTTCAAGCTGAATACCTTTTGCTAGATCCTCTAGCTTCAAAATATCCTGACGGAGCAAAGGTTTTGGCAGTTCGTCACGGGGATCTCTTTCCGGTCTTACGAGCGCTTCTATAATATCTTTTAAAGTAAGCTCCCCTATGCTTAATTCTTCTGATATTTCGGGTAAAGAAATATGTTTTAATGCTTCTTTTACTTTCTCCGTTCCAAGCTCAGTCTCTTTCAATTCCGCTTTCTTTAAAAGCTTTTTAACGTCTCCATATGTTTCAGGATGGATACCCGTTCTGTCTAAAGGTTCTTCACCTTCTATAATACGTAAAAACCCAATACACTGCTCATACGTTTTAGCACCTAGACGCGGAATTTTCTTCAACTGTTTTCGGTTAGAGAATTTCCCGTTTTCATCCCGATATTTTACAATGTTTTGAGCAACTGTCTTATTTAGACCAGCAACGTATTGTAGAAGCGAAGCAGAAGCCGTGTTTGCATTTACTCCTACCTGATTTACTACTGTCTCTACAATAAAAGTCAGTGAATCATTTAATTGCTTTTGAGACACATCATGCTGATACTGCCCTACCCCTACCGACTTAGGATCAATTTTCACAAGTTCAGCCAGCGGATCTTGCAGCCTTCTGGCAATCGATACAGCGCTTCGCTCTTCTACTTGAAAATCAGGAAATTCTTCTCTAGCAACATCAGAAGCCGAATATACGCTTGCTCCCGCTTCATTCACAATCAAATAATAAACTGGGTTTTCAATTTCTTTAAGAACATCCGCTACAAATTGCTCCGTTTCGCGAGATGCCGTTCCGTTTCCAATTGCCACTACTTCAATAGGATATTCAGCGAACATTTTCTTTAATTTAGTTTGCGCTTCAGCTGCTTTTCTCACAGGAGGATGTGGATAAATAACATCAATTTTTAATACCTTGCCTGTTTCATCTACTACAGCTAATTTGCAGCCTGTTCGAAAAGCTGGATCTACTCCTAATACCACTTTTCCTTTCAATGGAGGCTGGAGAAGAAGCTTTCGTAAGTTTTCAGAGAAGATGTGAATAGCTCTTTCTTCCGCTTTTTCTGATAGCTCTTTACGGATTTCACGTTCAATAGATGGTTCTATTAAGCGTTTATAGGCATCTTCTATAGCTGAGATGATATAACCTTCAGCTGAAGAATCCCTTTTCTTGATTACTTCTTTATGTAAATATGAAAGAATACGATCTGTAGGCGCATCAATACTCACTTTTAAAATACCGTCTTTTTCTCCTCTATTCATAGCTAAAATACGATGAGGAACGATTCGTTTTACCGCTTCTGTATATTCATAGTACATTTCATAGATATTTTTTTCATCTTTTTCCCGATCTTTGACTGAAGTAACAATTATGCCATCTTTTACAGTGGTCGCACGAATCCATTGACGGTAAGATGCTTCGTCAGAAATTTGTTCCGCTACAATGTCTAGGGCTCCCTGAATAGCTTCGTCAGAAGATCGAACTCCTGATTCTTCATTTATGTATGTTTGCGCTTCATTCTTCACTTCAGAACGCGGAAAGCTTAGTAGCCACTGTGCTAATGGTTCAAGACCTTTTTCTTTTGCTACAGTTGCTTTTGTACGTCGTTTTTGCTTAAAAGGGCGGTATAAATCTTCTACCTGCTGCAATTTCTTCGCTTGATGAATTTGAGCAGCCAGTTCCTCAGTTAATTTCCCTTGCTCTTCAATTAATCGACGAACTTCCTCTTTACGCTCCTCTAAATTCATTAAGTAGTTCCAGGAATCTAAAATATTCCGGATTTGGACTTCATCCAAAGCACCAGTTTGTTCTTTTCTATATCGAGCAATAAAGGGAACTGTATTACCATCTTCTACTAAAGCAATTACGTTTTGTACTTGCTTTTGTGAAATCTCTACCTCTTTACTTACACGTTGGACAATTTGATTATCTAATTTCGTTGCAACAGACACAGCTTATCCTCCTACCTAAATGAAACTTTGTCTCTATTGTAACAAAACTCACATGCAATAACACATGTGAGCTAAAAAGAAAGGCTATGCAGTTGGAAGATGACCAGCGATATACGTAATATCGTCATTATGAGAGCGAATTGCTGCCTGTAGCCGTGTCGACAATTGATCTACATTCATCGAGTTAGCAAAAACAGATTTAATCTCTTTTAATTCTAAGCCATCTGTATGAATCAAAAATTTAGAACCGGAGTCATACGGGAAGGTTTGGGTGCGGAACTTTTGAATTTTCCCTGATAAAAAACCTTGAATTGGCAGAGGGTACGTTAATTTCCCCTCCGGAGAATACAGATAAAAGCGGATATTACCTACATTTGTGTAATGAAATTCGTTATGTTTTTTATCAATTTTCAAAATAGCTACTGCCGCACCTCTTGTGTGTCGAGTAGCTTTGTTGCACTTAGAAATGATCTCATCCACATCCAGATGATGATGAGCTTTCGCTACATCCGTAACAGCTACAGAAGCGGCTCTCGCTTGTTCACCGCTTCCTAATCCATCTGCCACTGCACACAGAAAATAGTCATCCGTTTCTTTGACATAGTAACTATCTCCACAACACACGTTCCCCTGCTTTGGTTCTTGATATATATGAGTTTGAATCGACTTTGTATTAGGGTCTACTGTCATCACGACATATACTCCGAATCGTTAGAATCTGAGCGAGCTGCAGTCCTTAGCTTATCAAGAGCTCTTCTTTGCAGTCGAGATACATGCATTTGAGAAATCCCTAGCTTCTCACCGGCATCTTTTTGACTCAGATTTTCGATAAATGTATAGCGAATTACTTCTTTTTCTCTATCGCTTAATACATGAAGAATCTTTTCTAACACTAAGCGCTGATCAGTTTTCTCATAACCCGACTCTTGTTCACCTACTAAATCAAGGATTGTAACAGTACTTCCATCAGAGTCTGCTTCAATGGAATGATCAACAGACAACGCTTGATAACTTTGCCCCATCTCCATCGTTTCTAAAATTTCTTCCTCTGTCACTCCGATATGATCAGCAATTTCTTTTACTTGAGGAGATCGCTGTAAACGGGTTGTTAGCTCTTCGACAGCTGCTTTAATTTTAGGACCTAATTCTTTGATGCGGCGCGGTACGTGAACACTCCACGTTTTATCGCGTAAAAATCGCTTAATCTCTCCAATGATTGTAGGAACAGCAAACGATTCAAAGCTTCTTCCAAATGAAGCATCATACCTTCTAATAGCTCCTAACAGTCCTAGCATCCCTACCTGCACAATATCTTCATGTAAGCTTCTGCCTTTTGAATAACGACGTGCAATAGATTCAACAAGGTTCTTGTAATGTACTACTAGATCACTTTGTGCTTCTTCATCCTGCGTCTTTTGAAAGCGCTCAATTCGTTCCTGAACCTGTTCTTTAGTTAATTTCATAGGTTGAGACTGTGTTTTCATCACTCTCCACCTGCTCTCTTTGCACATACTTAGTCATCATTAGCGTTACACCTTTTGAATTGACCATTTTCACTTCGTCCATTAGTGTTTCAATTAAATATAAACCAAGTCCACCTTCAGGAAGAAATTCAACTTCTTTTGATGTTTCATAAGGTCCTATATGTTCCTTAAGTTCTTCAAAATTAAAGCTTTCACCTTTATCGACCACCATGATTTCTAAACGGTCATCAAATAAACCAAAACCTACTCTCACTTCACCATTTTCTTCACTCTTGTAAGCATGCTGTACGGCATTTGTACATGCCTCACTCACGGCAATTTTCATATCTTCAATTTCATCATAAGAAAAACCCATCCGGTTCGCTACACCAGACAGCGTCAGTCGAATAATTGCTACGTAGTCTGGCTTAGCAGGAATCTTCATCTCAACAAAGTCATAAGGCTGTTTCATTTTACGCCACCTTCTACTTGTGAATTCACGTTTAAAATGTCTGTGAGGCCCGTAATATCAAATAAGCGCTTGATGCGCTCTGATACACCAACAAATTTCAAAGAACCGTTATTTTTCTTATTGGCTTTTAACAATGCAATAAATACACCTAGTCCTGTACTATCCATGTATGATACATCGGTTAAATCGACTATAATTTCCGGTTCAGTATGTTCAGTAATTTCCATGAACTTTTCTTTTAGCTTAGGTGCTGTATATGCGTCAATCTCTCCAGCCAGCTTAATACGATATGCTTGACCGTCCTTTTGTATATCTATTTTTAAATTCATCGTATTAGTAGACCCCCTCTAATTTTGTGCTATATTTTCTGTACCCTTATTTAGAATACTTAAACTAAACTCTTCAAAATAATCAATGTAAAGTCATCCCTCAATTGAAAATGCTGTAATTTCTCCAGCTCTTTATATACAGATTCTACAATTTCTTGAGGAGACAAATGCATGTATTTTCGAATTAATTTTATGATGTCCAATCTTTCGATAAATCCTTCTTCAGTTCTGCATTCTGTTACACCATCTGTTAATAGAACAATCATATCGTCTTTTGAAAGCTGCTGCTCGTACTGAAGATATTTCACATGACGATCGACTCCTAGCACGAGTCCTTTTGCTTCCAAATCTTCAAATGAATCAGCTTTAGCATCATAATAAAAGCCTGGCTCATGCCCTGCAGATGCGTAATCAAATAAGTTTGTCTCGGGATTATAGCTTCCGTAGAACATCGTAATAAACATACTTGGATCTACGTTTCGCTCTACAATATTATTCAAGTTCTCTAATACGTAACTTGGATTTTTTCTTGAGTCCGGTAAGCTGTCCATTGCATACTTGATCATAGACATACACATTGCAGCTGGAATTCCTTTTCCGATCACATCGGCAATGGCAATACTTAACCCACCGTGCTCTTCTTCTACAAAGTGAAAATAATCTCCGTTCATCTGTTTAGCGGGTACACTAATAGCGCCAATTTCTAAGGTTGAACTAGCCGGAACCTTTGTCCCCAACAGCGTCTGCTGGACGTTAGCGGCAACTTCAATTTCAGAACGAAGTTCCCGCTGCTTATTTTTTAATGTTTGGTGCTCACGAAGAGCAAGACCGTAGCTGATCATTACTTCAAGTAAAAAGTCTAGAGAATGCAGCACTTTTTCTGGAATATCAGAATAAATTTCTTCAATCACTTCTTTATGAATGCTCACAATATCTTCTGGCGATATTTCATTCTCTAAAGATTTTCTACTTAGTTTTTGTCCTTGATACAAAATTTGTTCATTTTGTGTTTGGATATAGTTCCCCAAAATATCTTTGTATAAATCTCTCATCTCTTTATCAAAAGACATTATCTATTTCCTCCTACCGGAGCCACTTAACTGCTTTAATCTCAGTACCTTCTCCGACATTTGTTTCGATGTCAAACTCATCCATCAATCGTTTTACCCCAGGAAGCCCAGCTCCTAGCCCACCCGATGTTGAGTATCCATCTTCCATTACTTTGCGAACGTCGGAGATACCTGGCCCTTCATCTGTTGCTACGACAAGAAGACCGTTTTTTCCTCCACGATTTAATTTCTCAATATAGATTTGACCCTTACCCGCATATAGGTAAATATTACGAGCTAATTCAGAAATGGCGGTTGTAATACGAGCTTGGTCAACTGTTCCAAACCCTAGCTCTTTCGACACATTTCTACCTAATTGGCGTGCCGCTACGATGTCCCATTCTGTTACGATTTTTACGCTGGATTGGAATTCCATATACTAATCCCCCAATTCCGATTGGAGTTTCTCAAGACCTTTTTCTAAATCGAGTGCAGTAAGAACATCGTTTAGGCCAATCCCTAACTCAACAAGTGTAATAGCTACTGCAGGCTGGATACCTGTTAATACTACTCTGGCCCCCATCAAATTAGACATGCTAACCACGTCACCTAACACTTTTGCGATGAATGAATCGATCATATCAATTGAAGTTAAATCGATTACCACTCCTTTTGCTCCAGTTTGATGAATTTTACTTAGCAAATCTTCTTGGAATTGAATAGCCGTTTGATCATCCAGCTCCCATTGAATGGATACCAATAAATAGTCGTACAATTTCAAAATGGGTATTCTCACGTTTATTCCTCCGATTCTATATCAACTATTTTCCGCTCAGTCATTTCTAACGCAAACTCTACACCTTTTTTTAAAGAGTTTTTCGTAATAATTTCGTTTAAGTTAATACCTAAGTTCACAATAGTCTGAGCAATTTCCGGACGAATTCCTACTAACAAACACTTGGCTCCAACCAAACGTACAGCTTCAGCAGCTTGAATGATATGATGGGCAACCATCGTATCTACTACTGGTACTCCGGTAATATCTATTAATACGACCTCTGATCGGTGTTTTACGACACCTTGCAGTAAATTTTCCATAATTTTCTTCGCGCGATCAGTGTCAATTGTTCCTACAAGCGGCATTACCGTAATTTTATCAAATACCGGTATTAATGGAGCAGACAATTCTTGAAGTGCAACTTTTTGCAACATAACTGTATTTTCCCACGAGTTGGAGTATTGTTCTACTATTTTGTTATAAATAGGGCTTAACCACTTGTCAAACCGATAGAATAATTCGGAATGAGTTTGATCAGCCTTTACATGTTCACTGTTTACATACCCTTCAACCACTACATGCCCCAAGTTACGTACACCCTGTGTCAAATAAGCAAGAGGCCATCCTAAACTCACAACTCGTCCTACTACTTCCTCTAGTTCCTCGGCAAAATTTTCCTGATCACGGAATGCTTTTGCCAAAAGTAAATTTACAAAATCAGAGCTTACATTTACGTACACTTGCTCGGATACAATGTTTTTAATCCGCTCTGTTTCCACATCATTCATTAACACTAGCCATCGATCAAAAATTTCTGATTTATGATTTTGTATATAATTGAATAAATCTTGATTCATGAGGTCCTCCTTGTGAGTCAATACACTCATTTATATCTATATATATATTATCATTTTTAAAACGTTTCTTATTACAATATACGTTTACTGATTATTCCTAGTCAAATTAAAAAAGTTGCTCATAAAGGAGCAACTTAGCATAAATGGAAGTATAATTCTAAAAGTCGATAAGTCCTACACTGATTTGCAAGGCTTCATCCACTCTGTCCATCATTTCATCATCTAAATGGGTAATCTTGTCTGTTAGCCTCTGTTTATCAATAGTACGAATTTGTTCTAGTAAAATAACTGAATCTCGCTCAAATCCATAGCGCTTTGCATCAATTTCAACATGCGTAGGTAACTTTGCCTTTTGAATTTGAGCAGTGATCGCAGCTACAATAACAGTTGGGCTAAAACGATTGCCTATATCATTTTGAATGACAAGTACAGGGCGAACGCCTCCTTGTTCTGAGCCAACAACAGGAGATAGGTCAGCAAAATAAACGTCGCCACGTTTGACTACCAAGTCATTACCCCCCGCTTACTAAACGATCCACAGTATGATCAGCTTCATACTCTGCTAGAAAAGCCTCGGAAGCAATATTTAAGTTTATCTTTGCCATCTCCATATATCCACGTCTCATTGATTCGCGAATATGGCGTTTTTTTCGCTCACGAAGGTACAATTTTGTTGCTTGGTGAATAAAATCACTTCGGTTGCCATTTTCTTGTTTAACCATAAGATCGAGCTCCGATACTAAATTTTTCGGTAATCTTACTAGGATTTCTGTAGTTGCGCTCGCTTCAGACACAAACATACACCTCCAACATCAATACACACACCAATAGTCTCATCTTTCCTTATCATAACATTGATTAGCTTTAATGGAAAGTTAATTCTGTCAATTTCTACACTATTATCGTCAATTGATACCCTCTTTTATGCATGGAAGTTATTATTTTATTGTCTTTTGTTCAAAGGCTTTTTATGTTGACTCAGGAAGATATATATTCAGCGCAAGATATAATTATTAACATCAATGTGCTGCGAATCTCTTGTATAAACCCTCGGAACCCTTGCTGCAATCATGCAAGGGATTTCATAATTGATTGTTTCAAGATGCTTCGCTACTTCATCAATTGTAATTTCAGCACCTTTTTGTTTCCCGATAAATGTAACTTTTGTACCCATTTTATACATTTTAGGTAATTTAATCATCAATTGGTCCATGCATATCCTACCAACAATTGGCATTTTAACTCCATCTACTAACACTTCAAAATTACTTAATTTACGAATCCAGCCGTCTGCATATCCTACTGGAATAGTAGCAATCCATTCATCTTCTTTAGCTTCATAAGTAGCTCCGTAACTGATATGACTGCCTTTTTTGACTTTTTTAACATGCACAATACGGCTGTGCAGCGAAAAAGCTTGTTTTAACGGAATTGGCAAGACTTCTTTTAATTCCTCAGAAGGACTTAATCCATACATAGAGATACCTAAGCGTACTCCATTAAAGATATCTTTGGGACGACGAAGCAAGGCTGCGCTATTTGCACAGTGAATCACCGGAGGTGTAAAATTATGCTCTTTTACAATTCGAACCATTTCCTCGAAAAATGTGTATTGGTCTTCAAAATAAGAAGAGTTTAGCTCATCTGCTGTTGCAAAGTGTGTAAACACTCCGTCCAGCACGAATCCTGAGTGGGAAGCGATGATGTTCATTGTTTCGTGTAATTCTTCTTTTGTTCTAATTCCCAAGCGCCCCATGCCTGTATCTATTTTTAAATGCATATGCAACTGACTGTTTTCACCGAGTACAGACGCCGCTTCTTCAATCCAAGCTTTGCTGTAAGCAGTGACCGTTACACCCCACTCCAATGCGGTTTGAATGTGTAAGGTAGGTACGGCTCCTAATACTAAAATGGATTCCTTTATTCCTTTTTTTCGAAGAGCAATAGCTTCATCCAAAAAAGCTACAGCTAGCATATCAGCGCCCGCTTGAAGCGCAATCTCTGCTACTTCTTTATCCCCATGCCCGTACGCATTGGCCTTTACTACGGCCATTAGCATTTTATGCCCCGGTATCAGTTCTCTTACATGATTCACATTTTGAAAAATGGCTTCTACATCAATTTCTGCCCATGTTTCTCTATAAAATGCATCCATTACTACGACACTTCCTTTTTTCAGAACCATTCTAAACGTACTTTCCTCTGTTAGTATAATACATCTATAGCCAAACTTCATCTCGATCTTTATTCAAATTAAGCAAGAACAAGCCTACATATATGCAGGCTTGTAAGCTTCTCTTATTTTCCCATCTGACTTTGCACAGATCTAGCAACTGTACTCAATTCATCTGGTGTTAGCTGATCAGAAGCCAGCATAAAGTCTACTCCATTATATGTCCAAGATAGACTTTTATCCGTTAAAGCTCCCACAGTAAAACCTAAATCAAATGGCTCTCCGGCAGTAACTGTAGATGTTGCTGTTTTAGCTACTTGAGCTTTTTCTTGTACAAGCGTAAACGGCTTTTCTCCTTTGTACATTAAAACAACTCTCTCGCCATTTTCCGTCTCAATTTTCTTTTCCTTGGACAGCTTTGTACCTTTTGGAACATCCTTAGGATAAAGAACGCTAAATGATTTTTGCTGAGCTAATGTCGGAACGTCAATCTTTGCACTTGTCATGTTCCTTTTTGTATCAAAAGCCCCTTTATCAAACTTAGAATCGAACTTCACCTTAGAGAAATCAACTTTTATTAACACTTTATTATCCGTATCCATGATTTTAACCGAAACAGGCGCTAAGTCACTTTTGTTCAGCGTAATTTCTTGCTTAGGAAGCATTGTGCTATTTTGATAGTTGGTTTTTGTTTCAAAAATATAATGCTTATCCGTCGATTTAAAACTTGCCTTTTCATCCTTTACAATATCTTGGACAAGGGATTCATACAAATAGGCTTGACTGCTATTTTGCGGCCAGTCGCTTTGAAAACGAAAGCTTTTATTTAAGGCAGGCGTTAAAACAAAAACCCCTTCATCATTACGCAAAATCATTTGGCTTTGATCTTTCTTTGTATTTTTCAAATTCACTCGATAATACATAGGCTTACTATGCCAAATCTCTACATCGTATACTTGAGCATCTTTCCCTGTATTTAATGTCATCTTAGCATCTGATTTATACCCCGCCATTTCTTGTACCTTGGCATCCAATGCATCTGTTACATCCTGCTGACTTTTTTCACCGCATGCTGATAAGGCTAAGAGAAAAAAGGCGCAAACAAATAAGCCAATCCATTTTTTATGCATTTCCCCAACTCCTTTATTTCGTATATTCACAACTAAACGGAGAAGCAAGAACATATCTTGTCTCCCCTATCCACACTATGAATATATGAACAAGAAATAGTGAATATGCAGACTAGCTTGACAAGCGTTCAATAATTACTTGAGCAATCGCATAGTGCGCACTGTGGGAAATAGATACGTGTACCGACGCGTCCAGTGGTTGTTTTGTAACAATGTGGGGTTTTCCTCTTTCATCATTCACGATTTCAATATCTTGGAAGCTGAAATCTTTTCCTATTCCTGTTCCAAGAGCTTTCGAATATGCTTCCTTCACAGCAAATCTTCCTGCTAAAAATTCGACCTTGCGTCGGCTTGATAGCTTTTCATAGCGTTCTCTTTCGTTTTTTGTTAAAATTCGAGTAATAAAAGCGCTTTGACGCTGCACCATTTTTTCAATCCGCTCTAACTCTGTAATATCAATTCCAGTTCCTATAATCATTTTCATTTAATCCTCTCTTACAGAATAGTATATAAAAATGCCTTTATAAAAAGGAGTGACAAATATGTTCGTACGCACAGAAAATGCAGCTGAATTTAAACGTTTTTATCCTGTTACCTTCACGCTTATCTGCATCCACATTGCGCTATGGTTACTTGCCGCTCTTCCCTCACACCTTGCAGAATCTTTTATACATCAGCTTATTGGTATGAATAGCTTAATTTCCCAAGGAGACTACTGGCGGCTTTTCACACCTATCTTTTTGCATCTAAGCTTTTCACACCTTCTTTTTAACTCATTTTCATTGTTCTTGTTAGGACCGGGTGCTGAGCGCATTCTTTCTTCTTATAAGTTTCTTCTATTCTACCTTACGTGTGGATTGCTTGGAAATATCGTTACATTTCTAATCCAACCTTCTTTTTACAGCCACGTGGGTGCATCCGGTGCCATTTTCGGACTGCTTGGATTTTACCTCTATCTTGTCATAAAACAAAAGCATATGCTTTCTAAAAGCAACCAGCAAATCATTGTCGTTTTTTTAGTTATTGGATTACTTTCAGGTCTGCTAACCCCAGGAACCAACAACACTGCTCATTTCGCTGGAGGTATTGCTGGATTTCTTCTCGCTTTTCTTATATTCAAACAGAAAAACAAGCCACAGATATGAGGCCTGCTTTAGGATTTAATATAAAAAGTGGATGAGTTAATAAATTCCACATCTTCATAAGACTTTAAATCTCTTACTAACTGAAAGAGTGCTTCATCTTTTTTCTTAGCTTCAATCATGCAATCAATTTGCGGTATTGTTCCATTTACTTCTTTTAAAAAGCTGTAAAACCCATTAACATCGATATAATCTGCATGAGCTCTAAATTCTTTATCACTTTTAGGACTAGATATATGCATTTTTAGAGGCAGCGTTTCATGTTCCCATGTTCGAATGATACGGTCCCAATGCTCTTGCCATGAAGTTTCATCGTTGTTCGCCTGATGATGATGAAGATCAAAAATGATTGGGACATTTAGTTTTTCACATAAATACAGGACGTCCTTTATATGAAAGGTTGTATCGTCGTTTTCCAACATAATCATTTGCTGAAGGGATTGAGGTACAAGCCCCCAATTATGAATAAACTGCTCCAGTGCTTTTTCTTTATCATTATAAGCTCCTCCAACATGTAAAACACAGCGATTTTGAAGCGGAATATTCATTCCTTTCAGCAACTTTTGATGCATGCGAAGAGTTTGGATAGAATGCTTAAAAACCTCTTTATCCGTTGAGTTTAAAACAACAAAATGATCTGGGTGAAAATCTACTCGCATTGGGTGTTCCTTCAAAAATACAGAAATACGCTGAAGAGCATCTTTTAAAGGAGCTATGTAGTTCCACTCTTTTAGCGCCTCATGGTTAGCTAATGGAATTAACTTAGAACTGAATCGAAAAAACTCAATTTCACTCCACGCGTTATGTTTTAATAACCGTAAGCAGTTTTCTAAGTTGGATATTGCAATACGTTCGAGCTTGCGAATGGCCGCTTCATGGTCTTTCACACGCTGAAATTGTGCAAAAGTCATGGTTTGAGAAGGAGAACTATTTTCCAAATGAACGCTCATCGCCACATAACCTAACCGAACAATGGTCGACATTAGTGAACACCCCATTTTATTTTACTCATAGTGTGCACCAATAAAATAGCAATTAACACATTAAAAAAAACGAGCCTGTTAAGGCCCGTTTTTATTTTACGCTTTGCTGCGAGAATCTTTACGATTACTGCTGCTATTGCGATTTCTATTATCACTGCCGTTGCTTCCACCGCGACGCTTGTCACCAAAACGCTTTGAGTTTCCACGACGATTTTGCTGTGAGTAGTTTTTAGAGTTAGAACGTGAACGACCTCCGCCATTTCCACGTTTGTTTTTATCACCTTTTGCAATTACCGGTGGTTCAGCAGTTAATTGAATTGGTGATTCGTTTGGTTCTTTTGTAAATAATTTGATTGCCGCTGCCACTAATGAAACTGAATCGTGCTCTTCAAGTAACTCTTCTGCCAACTGTTTGTAGTAAGATAAGTTGCCTTGTGTCACAGATTCTGTTAATTTGTCAGCTGCAATACGCTGTTGACCTTCCATTGCTTCATCAAGCGTTGGAGGAGTCATACGCTCCATTTTACGTTTTGTTGTACGCTCAATATTGTGTAACTGTCCAGTTTCTCTTGGCGTTACAAATGTCATAGCAGCACCCATTTTACCAGCACGTCCTGTACGTCCGATACGGTGTACATAGCTCTCCGGATCTTGAGGGATATCAAAGTTGTATACATGAGTAACACCAGAAATATCAAGTCCGCGTGCAGCTACGTCTGTCGCAACTAATACATCAATAGAACCTTCTTTAAATTGACGTAGTACAGATAGACGTTTCGATTGCGTCAAGTCACCATGGATACCTTGTGCAGAATAACCACGCATATTTAATGCTTCTGATAACTCATCAACACGGCGCTTTGTACGACCAAAGATGATAGCTAATTCAGGTGATTGCATATCTAAAAGACGAGTAAGGATATCAAATTTACGCTTTTCTTGTACTTCTAAATAATACTGCGTAATGTTTGGCATCGTTACTTCTTTTGCTTTTACTTTTACCACTTTTGGTTCGTTCATGAATTTTTCAGCAATGCGACGGATTGGAGTAGGCATTGTTGCTGAGAATAAAAGTGTTTGGTGGTTCTCAGGTACGTTTGATAAGATTTTTTCAATGTCTTCGATGAATCCCATGTTTAACATTTCATCTGCTTCATCTAAAATAACTGTATGAACGTCTTGTAGACGAAGTGTACGACGATTAATATGATCTAGCATACGCCCTGGTGTCCCTACGATGATATGAGGGTGCTTTTTCAATGCACGAATTTGACGACTGATATCTTGACCACCATAAATTGATAGCACGCGTACGCGCTTTGTTTGACCAATTTTGTAAAGTTCTTCAGATACCTGTACAGCAAGTTCACGAGTAGGAGCAATAATTAACCCTTGAATTGCATCTACGTTTACATCAACTTTTTCAATAAGAGGAATACCAAATGCCGCTGTTTTACCTGTTCCTGTTTGTGCTTGTCCGATCAAATCGTGACCTTCTAGTGCTAATGGGATAGTTTCTGATTGAATTGGTGTTGCTTCTTCAAAACCCATTTTACTCACAGCTTTATTAAGCTGTTGACTTAATCCTAAATCTTGAAATAATGCCAAGTTTTTCAAACTCCTTTTATATTTAGACTATCTATATTTTACAAAAAAAAGCATTCTCCGAGGAAACGGAAAATGCTCTAAACGACTACTTCAATAAATTCAACGTTTAGAGTATAAGCGCCTCAAGACACTCAGACTACATCATAACACTATGGCTTTCCGTTTGCAATAGAGCTTACTTATACTCTTTTTAATATCACGATAATTTATACATCATTTTTGAGATAACTTCCTCAAGCTTCATTCCTCGAGATGCTTTCACTAAAACCACATCTTCTCTTGTTGTAATCGCTGTTAATTTTTTAACAAGCTCATCTTTTTCCTCAAAGTGCATTACCTTATCTTCTGCAAAATTATTTTTTGCTCCTTGCTCAATTTCAACAGATAAGGGACCGTATGTTAGAACATAATCAATTTTTTCTGCCTGAATAAACTCTCCCACTTCTTTGTGGAACTCTTTTTCCTGATCGCCTAATTCAAGCATATCCCCGAGAACAAGAATTTTTTGCTTATAGCCTTCTAAATCATGCATCAACGTGATAGCAGCTTTAACGGACGTTGGACTTGCGTTGTATGCGTCATTAATGAAGGTCAGGCCATCTGTTCGTTTCACAAGCTCCATACGCATATTTGTTAGCTTTAATTCTTTTAAACCCTTAGCGATTGTTTCATTGTCTAGTCCAAAATAATGACCTACCGCAATAGCAGAAAGCGCATTGTGAACATTATGTTTACCTAATACCGGGATAAAGAATGAATATGTTGTTTCACGTGAAACAGTGAATGTTGTTCCTAACTCTTCAGCTGAAATAGCACTTGGATACAAATCGTTTTGTTCTGAGCTGCCAAATGTCACCGTTTCAAATAATGGATTAACTACGCGCGACGTTAAAAGTGGCTCATCACCATTGTAGACAAGCTGACCTGTTGGCGCTAAGCCGCTTGTAATTTCTAATTTTGCCTCCGCAATTCCATCACGACTTCCTAAGTCTTGAAGGTGCGATTCTCCGATATTTGTAATAATGGCCACATCAGGCTCCGCTAAATTAGAAAGAAACTCAATCTCTCCTCGGCTGCTCATGCCCATTTCTAAAACTGCAATATCATGAGTTTCATCTAAACGCAAAATAGTAAGCGGCATGCCAATATGGTTATTAAAGTTTCCATCTGTTTTCAGAACACAGTAAGTTGTATCAAGCACAGCTTTCACCATGTCTTTTGCGGTTGTTTTTCCGTTACTTCCTGTAATGCCCACTACTTTAATATCTAACTCGTGACGATAGGATTTCGCTAATTGCTGAAGAGCTTCTAGCGTATCATCGACTAAAATAACACTAATGTCTGTCGGTGGGTTTTCTTCATCTTTGTTCCACAGAGTAGCGACCGCTCCGTTTTCAGTTGCTTTATCGACAAATGTATGCCCATTAAAACGTTCCCCTTTAATTGGGATATATAAATTGCCTTGCTGAATTGTTCTCGTATCAATTGAGACTCCCTCAATTCCAGCTGCTTTGTTCCCGCTATGAAATACACTTCCTGGAATCATTGCAGCTAGCTGTTTAAGCGTACGTTTAATCATTGTTGGTTTGCTCCTCTCGATATAAAGTAAACTGTGGATACTATTAATTGAAACTAAACACAGAAACACTATTCATGATGAATAGTGTTGTGTGAGTTACATTGTGTGTTTAATTTGCTGCTTTTCGGTATGACGTTCAATTGCTAGTGATACAAGTTTTTCGATTAAATCTGGATATTCAACGCCTGCGTGTTTCCACAATAACGGGAACATACTGAAAGGTGTAAAACCAGGCATCGTATTCACTTCATTAATAATGAATTTACCTTCTGATGTTAAGAAGAAATCTGCACGTACAAGACCAGATCCATCAATTGCTTTAAATGCTTTGATTGCTAGTGCTGACATTTCTTGATGCTGTTCTTCTGTAATTTCAGCTGGAATAATAAGACCTGTATCGCCGTCTTCATATTTTGCTTTGTAATCGTAAAACGCTTTTTTAGGTAAGATTTCTCCAACTACTGAACAAGCTGCTTCATCATTCCCTAACACACCAATTTCAACTTCACGACCAACTGCTGCTGCTTCTACAATGATTTTTCGATCAAATAAGAAGGCTTCAACAAATGCCGCTTCTAACTCTTCGCGGTTATCACATTTGCTAATCCCAACGCTTGAACCCAAGTTTGCTGGTTTAACAAAGCAAGGGTATCCAAGTGCTTCTACTTTTTCATAAGCAGCCGTTCGATCTGCTTCCCACTCGCGGCGGATAAATGATACGTACTCTACTTGAGGCAGACCTGCCTGTGCAAACAGCTGCTTCATTACAACTTTATCCATACCAGCTGCTGAAGCTAATACGCCGTTTCCAACATAAGGAATATTCAATAATTCTAATAATCCTTGTACCGTACCATCTTCTCCATTTGGACCATGAAGAAGCGGGAAAATAACATCTAGCTGATCATCTGTTTTTGAATCTGTTAATGCAAACATTTCTGTATTCAATGAAACTGGTGAAATAGCTGTTCCGTTATCTTGAATTTCTAATTGGGCAACTGTTTCAAGCGGACCAGTCAGCTGTGTGCCGCGAATCCATTTTCCTGTTTCTGTAATGTAAATTGGATGCACTTCATATTTATCGTGATTAATTGCTTTTGAAACTGCTAGAGCTGTTTGTAAAGATACTTTATGTTCAGCGGATTTTCCTCCGTATAAAAGGCCAAGCTTAATTTTCACTGATGTTCCTCCTAACACATATTCATCTTTTCTATTTTATCATGCACGTTTAGATAGTAAACAGAAATATTAACTATTATTACGTATGTCAAAATAGCTAGGCTTGTGAAAGAAATTCCATCGCCTACCTTTATTATTTAGAATTACCTTTTTCTTTAGCTCATTTGCTTTTTCAAAAAACTTTATTGATTTTAAATCTTTTTTAAAAGTTTATTTGTACAGTTTATTTATGCTAAAGATAACCATCAATAATTGAAATTATCGTTCTGGTACAAATCAGGAGGTTCAACAAACATGAGTAAAATAGGAAAGAAGATGATTGCTGCATGCAGCGTAGCCATTGGAAGTATTTATGCAACGGGTTATATAAACACCCTATCTGACGCGCAAGCTGTTCAAGTCACGCCGGCTCATCATCAGAAAAAAACGACCGATCAGACAGACAATCAACCGATTGTCAATGACAGCTGGGGAGAAGATATAGCTTCGTCTAATAAAAGCCAGTCATCAGCAAGTACCAAAAGTTCTGCTCCTAAAACAAAATACAAAGATGGTACATATTCTGGCCAAGGAAGCAACCGTATCGGAACTGTCTACGTATCCGTGACCATTAAAAATGACCGAATTGATACAGTTGAAATTACAGAAGCGGATACTCACTATTCTCAAAGTTACATTGAGAACCTTCCGTCTCAAGTCGTACAAAGACAAAGCTCAGATGTCGATGTCGTGAGCGGAGCAACGCTTAGCACGGAAGATTTTCAAAATGCGGTGGATAACGCACTTCAGCAAGCAATGAATGCATAAAGGAGAAACGAATGATGCCCATAAAAACGTATAGCCGCTCTGTCTTATCTATGGGAACAATCGTGTCCATTCAAGTAATTGCTCCCCAATCAGAGGAAGCAAATGTCCTTCACCATATTTCAAAGGCATTTACTATTTTTAAGACCGTTGAAACGACATGCAGTCGATTTGATGCCAAAAGCGAAGTTATGAAGCTAATTAGACATATCAAAGAACCTGTTGCCGTTAGCCCTCTATTATTTGAAGCCCTTCATTTCGCTATCTTAGTAGCAAATGAAACGTATGGAATCTTTGACCCAACGGTAGGAAAACAATTAGAAAACCGAGGTTTTAACGAACATTACTTATATGGAAATTCCATACAAACGGACGAAGCAGTCGATTCTGGAAGGTATAAAGATATCGTATTGGATACACATAAAAAAACGGTTCTCTTACAAAAACCGATGATTATAGATCTTGGAGCGGTTGCCAAAGGATTAGCTATTGATCTGGCTGCCCGCTCCCTTCCTTATCAGCATTTTATGATTAATGCCGGAGGAGACATTCTAGTTAAAGGACTCAATCAACACGGAGAGTTATGGAAAGTCGGGATTCAGCACCCTTGGATTCAAACGCAGTCATTACTGACTTTACGTGTAACAGATACGGCTGTCTGCACATCAGGAAATTATGCTAGAAAAAATAAGACGCAACCATCCATGCATCATTTGGTTAATCCCTTATCCCCATCCACTCGAAGCAGTCTAATGAGTTGTACAGCGATTGCTCCTTCTGCCATGCTGGCCGATGCATTATCTACATCAGCTTTTATTTTAGGAGCGGAAAAAGGAGTGAATTTATTGAATGATGCCGACATACGCGGCGTACTCTTCGACTCTAGCTTCACTCCTTTTTTCACATCAGATATGGAGGAATGAATGAATTATGACCACACGTTCTGAACGAAGAAGCGGTGTTAAATATATTAGTACACCAAAAGGTTATATTATTGTAGATGAAAACAAACCAAAAGAAATAAGTCGGTGGGCGCAGCTAGTTAAAACACCTAAAAGATACGTGATGGCTATGCTGCTGCTTTTAACCTTATTAGGTGAATTCAACTCTTCTGCCTTTCAAGGATTAGGACACCTACTGCTTGCCATATGCTCGGCGGCCGCCTTAGATTTAGGATTTTCTTTCGCTTATAAAAAGAAAATTCAGCTCCCTGACGGCGGGATCATTACTGGATTAATTATTGCCTTAGTGCTTAGCACATCTACACCGCCTTCGGTCACATTTTGCACCGTAGCTGTAGCGATTTTATCCAAGCACTTAGTAAAAGTAAAAAAGAAGCCTATTTTTAACCCTGCCGCTTTTGGTCTTCTCTTTTCGCTTATTGTCTTTTCAAGCGGCCAAAGCTGGTGGGGAAGCTTATCTTTACTACCCGTCTGGCTCATTGTATTCGTGTTTGTGACAGGGTACCTTGTGACAAGCAAAGTAAATAAATTCCCTCAAGTATTTGCGTTTTTAGGCGTGTATTTTGCTGTTTTTGCGATTATGTCATTAATAGGAGTAGGTGATGTAGCGGATGCTTTAAGAGCTCCTTTTGTCAATTCTGCTTTATTTTTAGCCTTCTTTATGGTGACGGATCCGCCAACTTCTCCTGTGAAGTATAAAGACCAAATTAAATTTGGGCTGCTTGCGGGGGCAATTAGCGCCGTAGATTACTTAGTTTTTGGCGGTCTCGCCTATTTATTAATTGGCCTGTTAATTGCTAATGCGTGGAAAGCATGGAAGGCTGTAAACAAAAAAGTAACAAAAAAAGCTGCCTGACGACAGGCAGCTTTTTTCATAGCGGAATTTTCACATGAAATTCCGTACCCACGTTTTTTTGACTAAAAACCTTAATTTCTCCGTCATGAGCTTGTACAATCCATTTGGCAATCGCCAGACCTAATCCTGACCCTCCTTCGGCACGGGCTCGGCTCTTATCACTTCGATAAAAACGATCAAACACATACGGAAGATCTTTCGCTTCAATTCCAATGCCTGTGTCTTTGACAATTAGCGTCATAGAGTGGTGATGTTTCTTTAGACTAATATGAATGCTTTCTCCAGGTGGGGTGTACTTAAAAGCGTTGTCTAATAAAATCATACATAGCTGATGAAGTCGTTCTTGATCTCCTCCGCACATTAACGATTCAATTTCCCTTGTGAAGTGCAGCTCTTTTAGTTCAAATATAGGATCAAACTGATTAGCCACTTTATCAACCAGCTCACCCATATTAAAGACCGTTTTGTTTAGCAGCTGTGCACTTGAATCAGATCTAGCCAGTGTTAGTAAGTTGCCAACCAGCTTCGTCATCCGCTTCACTTCGTTTAAGCTTTGATAAATATTTTCGCTTTCTTGCTCAATCGTATGATTTGGTCGTCTAAACAATAGCTCGAGATGCGTTTGCATCACGGAAAGAGGCGTCCTTAACTCATGGGAAGCATCTGCAATAAATTCGACTTGTTTGTTCCAAGACTTTTGGATAGGTACAAGCGCTCGATTGGCTAAAAACAAGCCAGCTACAAGCGAAAGAAGCAGTCCAATAAAAGCTGAAATGATAAGAAGAAAAGCAAGGTGCTCTAAGGTTTGAGTTTCTGGATCTACGTTTAAGACAAGTTGAATTGTTGAAACGTTTTGATCTTTTATATATCCTTCGTTTTTCACATTCATCACTCGATAAGCATGACCGTTTACTTCTTGCGACGTTTGGATTTTTCCTTCTGAGAGTGCAGGCTTAAAGTCGTCAATATCGTTTGTATATAACCCTTTTTTAGGTGTAATTTTGATTAGTTTTTTATCACTGCTCCAAAGTAAAAACGCAACGCGCCGTTCTGTTTCTCTCTCATTGTTTTCTTGGATCTCATGTAAGTTTCTTTTTTTAACCTGCTCGCTCATCTCACTTAGCCGATTGTCCGGGTTTAAAAAAATAAGATGCTGCATGTAAAAATACAAAACTACACTAAAAATGCTCAAAATAACCATCAGCACCATTGTGTTAAATAACACAAGCCTGATTCTCGTTTTTTTAAACATGCTCTTCCCCTTTTAACATAAAGCCTACGCCTCTGACTGTACGTACATAATTGTCACAATTAAAAGGCTGAAGCTTCTTTCTTAAATGGTGAACATAGACGTCTACTACGCCCACTCCTACATCAGATGTAAATCCCCATACCCGATTAAAAATTTGATCTCGAATAAGGATTTGTTCTTTATTTCGAATAAAATATTCTAAAAGCTGAAATTCTTTAATCGTTAACGTTAGGGCACTCCCATTTATCATAACTTCATGATTGGCTTCTCGTATAGAAATGGGACCATATGAAATCATCCCTTCTTCTGCCTGCAAGTCTCTGAGCATTACCCTTAACCTCGCAAAAAGTTCAGCCATGGCAAAAGGCTTAACCAAATAATCATCGGCTCCATAATCGAGTCCTTTCACTCGATCTTCTACACTATCTTTTGCGGTGAGAAAAATAACTTTCGTCAGTACCTTTTGTTTCCTTAGCTTTTTTAGTATGTCAAGCCCTGTCATACCAGGCAGCATAATATCTAAAATTAAGGCATCATAAATATTCTGCTCTGCTAAAAACAAACCTTCATCTCCTTCAGAAGCACAATCAACTTCATATCCTTCTTCTTTTAAGCCTTCTACGATACCGTGTAATAATGAAGCATCATCTTCTACTACAAGTACACGCATATCAAATTCCCCCTTTTGTGCTTACCTCAATAATCATTATCTTAGCATGTCACTTTTAAAAATATTTTAAAACTAGCGCGTTATCATCTCTTATACTTTATAAAAAAAGTTATGTCTGCAAGCAGACATAACTTTTAACTAAACGCTATTTATGATCAGGACGTCGGTAAATGAACACCGCTTCTTTTGGCAGTTTACCAAACAAAAAGCTAGCAAACGGTAAAAGACGATGACATCCCCAGATAATTAGGTAACAGCCTGCTAATGTTAAAATATAGCGTGCCAAGATTTCAAAGTGAAACATGTAATTGCCTTGTATTGGTACTGCTTTTGCCACAAAGTTTAAAACCATTGGATGAATCAAGTAAAATCCAAAAGAGTACATGGCAATATTTTTAACAACCGTCACGGACTTCACAGAAAGCTTTTCAGCTAATATCTCTGCAATTCGGAAAAAGAAATAACTTCCCACGACCAAATAAATTGTATTAACAGCCTCATACGTAAAGCCTGAAATTTGAATTGTCTTCATTGTGTATAAGTGATAATTTAACAGTGAAATAGCTATTCCCGATCCGAGCGTCACCAGAAATAATACAATATTTGAACGACTATACTTTTTATCCACTTGTTCGCGATAATAAATACCAATCCAACCGCCGAGTAAAAACGTAGCCATCGTATTTAAAAATAAATTAAATGAAGTGATATGATACGTATTGTTAAGCATTAAATAACCAAGCTGAATGATAATACCAAACAGCCACATGTATTTTTTAAAAATGGTTACTTTTTGTGCTAGCCACACAAAAACCGGCAGCACAAGATACACTTGTACAATTAAAAAGATAAAATGAAGCTGATAGTAAGACTCTCCGCGTAAAATACGCCTTGCAATGTCAGCTGCATTTAATTCTGTTGCTCCCACATAATACGAATAAAATTCATAAATAAGTGCCCAAATAACATAGGGAACCAAAATATATGTCACTCTTCGAGCATAATACGTTTTCCATAAAGTCTTTGTTAACGGCTTGTTAATATAACTATAAAAGAAAACCAAACCTGTGATCACAATAAAGATGCCTGCTTCAATTCGAACAATTCGATTAAGAAAATGATATTTCTGATAAGCTTCGCTTGCAAATGGCAGTACCGTTGCATATGCCGCTGTTACGTGTACGAGCACAACCATCATCATAGCGAATAAGCGTAAAAAATAAATGGATTGAATATGCTGCTTTTGTTTTTGCTTCACTTTTTCTCTCCTATATCATGTGAAATATAAATTCTAGATGAATAATAGAACATTCAATTTTTTCTTATCTTTCCCGTTTTTACAAATAAAAAAGCTAATAACATAAAATAAATGTTATTAGCTTTACTCGTTTGTATTTTATCTTTCCTCTTGCTATGACGCAACTGAATTTACAAAAACAATAAAGAACTTAAATACAAAGACCTAATTAAATCCCTTTTATTTACGGTGCATTTTAAATTCTAAAAATAATTCGTTGTAATAAGCAAGCATTCGTTTGCCTAAGTTATTATATACTTCAAGCTTTTTTGTTAGTTCTTCCTCTGGATAAAAACGTTCATCTTCCGCTACTTCTTTCGGCAAATAATCTAACGCTTTTTTATTAGGCGTAGAATATCCTACATATTCTGCATTTTGAGCAGCGTGTTTAGGATCTAGCATAAAATTCATGAATTTATGTGCGCCTTCTACGTTTTTAGCCGTTTTTGGAATAACCATGTTATCAAACCATAAATTCGAACCTTCTTCTGGAACAACGTAATTCAGCTTATCGTTTTCACTCATAATTTCAGAAGCATCACCAGACCAAACAACGCCAACTGCCGCTTCTTCATTTGCTAGGAGCATCTTAATCTCGTCTCCTACAATGGCTTTGACATTTGGTGTTAATGTATCAAGCTTTCTTTTTGCTTCTTGAAGATGAGCTTTATTCGTGTCATTTAATGAATAATTTAAGCTGTTTAGCCCCATTCCCATCACTTCTCTAGCGCCATCTGCAAGTAAAATTTGATTTTTTAGCTTAGGATCCCATAAATCATTCCAACTCTTTATCTTCTTACCATGAATCATATCAGAGTTATAAACAATACCTACAGTTCCCCAAAAATAAGGAATAGAGTACTTATTGTCAGGATCAAAAGATAAGTCTAAAAAACGCGGATTAATGTATTTTAAATTAGGCAGCTTCGAATGATCAATTGGCAACAGTAAATTGTCTTCACGCATCTTGCTAATCGCATATTCAGAAGGCACGGCAATATCAAAAGTCGTACCGCCTTGTTCAATTTTGGTCATCATTGCTTCATTCGAATCGAAGGTCTGATAAATGACTTTAATTCCGGTATCTTTTTCAAACTGTTTCACTAAGTCAGGATCAATATAATCTCCCCAATTATAGACGGTCAGCGTATCTCCTCCCGAGTAACCTTCGGCATTGTTCAAATGATGAACCACATACATAAGAACGAAAGAAAGGATGACGATGAAGATAAACGGCTTTGCTAATTGCTTCATTTTCCAGTCGCCACCCCTTTCACTTTATTGCTATATCGCTGACTGATAAAGTAATAACCAATTACAATCAGCACGGTAAACATGAAAATAAGAGTAGAAAGAGCATTGATTTTCAGCGATACCCCTCTTCTTGCTAACGAATAAATTTCTACTGAAAGCGTAGAAAAACCGTTCCCGGTCACAAAGAACGTAACCGCAAAGTCATCCAAAGAGTAAGTTAAAGCCATAAAAAAGCCTGCAAAGATACCCGGACGAATAAATGGCAATACCACTTTCGAAAGTACTTCAAAGCGGCTTGCGCCCAAATCACGGGCTGCATCGAGCAGTGTCGGACTCATTTCCTGCAGCTTAGGCAGAACCATGATGACCACAATCGGTACACTGAATGCAATATGCGCTAATAATACCGATATAAACCCGAGCTTTACACCGATAATGGTAAATAGAATTAAAAAAGATGCGCCAATAATAACATCTGGACTCACAATTAACACATTATTAAATGTTAACAGCGTGTTTTGAACACGTCTGCGCTTCACGTATACGATAGCAAGTGCTCCTATCACGCCAATAATCGTTGAAATAACCGAAGACAATAGAGCAATAATTAAGGTATTTAAGACAATAATGAGCAAACGTGTGTCTTGAAACACTTCTTTGTACCAATCTAACGTAAACCCTTCAAATTCTCGCATGTTTCCTCCGCTGTTAAAAGAGTAATACATTAAATAGAAAATGGGCGCGTATAAAATGAAAAATACAAAAAATAAATAAAGGTGGCTGAACTTCCACTTTCTCTTCATTTTACACACCTCTCTTTCCAGTGCCTGTTATGAGCATCATAACGGCCATCGCAATAATTAAAAAGACGGCAATTGTGGCTCCCATGCCCCAATCCTGCGTCACTAAAAAATGTTGTTCAATCGCCGTTCCCAGTGTAATAACGCGGTTTCCAGCAATTAAACGCGTAATCATAAAGAGTGATAGTGCTGGAATAAAAACAGCCTGACAACCTGATTTAACCCCTTCTAGCGTTAGCGGAAATACCACGCGCTTAAATGTCACCCATGAAGATGCCCCCAAGTCTCGAGAAGCGTAGATAAGCGAGGGATTAAGTTCTTCTAAAGAGTTAAAAATCGGCAAAATCATAAAGGGGATAAAAATATACACCGATACAAATACAAAACTAAAGTCAGTAAATAAAATTTGATGAGTGCCAAGTCCCAGAAATTCAGTAAATTTATTAACCGTACCGTACGTGCCAAATATACCTAAAAAAGCATAGGCTTTTAATAATAGGTTAATCCACGTCGGTAAAATAATCAGTAGAAGCCAAAGCTGCTTATGCTTAAGCTTTGTTAGTAAATAAGCTGTGGGATAAGAAAAAACCAAGGAAAATAACGTAATTAAAAAGGCATACCAAAATGAGCTCAGCGTCATCTGTAAATAAACAGGGGTAAAAAATTTCTTATAGTTTTCAAGCGTCAGCTCATTATCAATGCTGAAAAAAGAATAATAGACAACTAATATAATGGGAGCAACTACAAAAAGCAAAATCCATAACACATACGGGACTAAATAAATATTTCTTGATTTAGTTTGCATGGTAATCCTCTTCATAACCTTCGAGTCGCTTATCGAATTCTTCTTCCGTTTCATTAAATCGCATAACATGAATAGCTTCAGGCTCAAAATATAAACCAATTTCTTCGCCAACCGTTGCCTTTTTCGTAGAGTGAACGAGCCACTCGTTCCCTGCATGGTCATAGCCTAAAATTTCATAATGGACTCCTCTAAACAGCTGTGAATCTACACGAACCTGCAGCTTCCCTTGATCGGAGCTTGTAATGGCTAAATCTTCAGGTCGAATCACAATTTCAACCTGCTCATTTTGGTTTAACCCTTGATCGACACATTCAAATTGCTGGCCGCCAAACTCCACTAAGAAGTCAGCAATCATTTTACCTGGCACAATATTTGATTCACCAATAAAATCAGCAACAAAACGATTAATTGGCTCATCATAAATATCTGTAGGTTCCCCGCTCTGCTGAATTCTTCCTTTATTTAAAACAAAGATTTCATCGGACATCGCAAGCGCTTCTTCTTGATCGTGCGTAACAAAAATGAACGTAATACCTAGACGGCGCTGTAATTCTCTTAACTCGTATTGCATTTCCGTCCGCAATTTTAGATCAAGAGCTGAAAGCGGCTCGTCCAGCAAAATAACTTCAGGCTGATTTACAATTGCTCGTGCAATGGCTACGCGCTGTCTTTGACCGCCTGACATTTCCTTTATTTCTCTTTTTTCATATCCTTCTAGGTTAACAAAGCGAAGGGCTTCTTTAACTTTTATCGCAATATCAGCATTTTTCATCTTCTTGATTCGAAGACCGAATGCTACGTTTTCAAATACATTCAAATGCGGAAAAAGCGCGTAGTCTTGAAAAACCGTATTAACCTGACGTTTGTTAGCCGGAACATCATTAATTCTTTTCCCATTAAAATAAATCGTTCCGCTCGAGGCCTCCGTAAAACCTGCAATTAATCGTAAAATCGTTGTCTTTCCACATCCCGATGGACCTAAGAGGGTATAAAACTTCCCTTTTTCAATTTCAAAGCTTACATGATCCAATACAACTGAATCATTATCATATTGCTTGGTCACATTTTCAAATTGAATAATTGCATTCGTAGATGTCATTTCACTTCACCTCTTTTGTTCTATAAATAAGACTCTGTCGCCACAATAATTAACTCTGTTATTCCGTCATGAGCATTTAAAATCTGATGCTCTTCAGAAGCTTGAAAATAGATGGTTTCTCCTTGTTTGGCTTCATATATTCTGCCTCCAAGCTTCACCTTCACACACCCGCGCAAAATATAGCCAAACGTTTCTGAAAGAGAAGGCTCAAATCTCTTAAATGCACCTTTTTCATGAAGAATAAGACGAATTGGCTCCATTTCTTTTTCATTTGACTCATGCACAAGCCACTGAATATGGTAACCTTTTTCATCTTCGCAATAACTCGTGTAGTCTTCCTCTCTGTATACAACCTTTTGAACATGTGTATCAATTTCAAAGAATTCTTTCGGTTCGCACCCCAGTACTTCCAAAATACTAAAAAATGTTTCTAAAGACGGCGAACTTAAATCGCGCTCTAGCTGCGAAATATAGCCTTTGCTTAAATCAGTACGTTCTCCTAGCTCTTCTTGTGTTAAACCTTTTTTTAATCGTAAATTTTTAATTTTCTTTCCTATTTCCATACTCTCGATCCTCAACTGTATTTAAAATTAGCAAACAGCATGAATGATTGTTCATGCTGTTTCAAACTCAAGTTTTGTTTTACTTAACTTAAAGTTTACTTTTAACCTTAAAATATTATACATGAATTATTTTTTAGTACAACCTTAAACACTTAAAAAATAAAAACTCCTTTTATTTAAAAGGAGTTTTTATTTTTATTTATACAACTTATGCGTTTCGTACTGTTTCCCCGATAATGTATCAAACTCAACTTCATGGTAATCTTGAAGGTCTTTTGCAGCTTTTTTAGATAGCGCTGCCGGCTCATCTACTAGCTTTCCTTTTGAGTTTATATACATATTTGAACGAAAAGCCGGCACTTCTGTTTTCATTTGATTCAGCTGATCGTAGAACAGATTACTTTTGTAACCAAGAGATTGAACAAGTGTCGGAGCAATATAAATAGGACTCATCGTACCAAGATTTTTATCTATTTTTGTATCGTAATTAGATAAAAATAAGAGCGGCGTCTCATAAAATTTTTGAGATGTTTGCTGCGTTTTCTCGTTTCCAAAACCCGTTTCTTTGTAAGCTTGAAGATTTTGTCCAAGTGCTGGCAAATGATCTCCCCAAAACACTACAATAGTCGGCTCATCCAACTTTTGAATTTCATCGTTTAATCGTTTTAAAGCAGCATCTGAACGTTTGATTCCTTCAGCATAAATTTCAATTTCCTTTTGCATTTCCGGTGATAACCCTTTACCGGTTACTTTAATTGTTTCCTGACCATTATACTTATCCGCTGAGTAAGGAAGGTGATTTGCAATCGTTACAGCATGCACAAATGCAGGCTTTTTCGACTGACGAAGCGTATCGAGTACTTCATCAACTACAGCTTCATCGGAAACAAATTCTTTGTTATCTTTTTGCGTATGCTTCATTTGATCAATAAACTTCACTTGATCAAATCCCAAATTTGGATACACATTTTGTCTCATATAAAGCATGCCGCTGTTTGGATGCATAGCTGTTGTAGCATAGCCTTGTTTTTCTAAATAAGAAACAAAAGACGGATATTCTTTTTTACTCAATACATGCTGATAAGGAAGGCCTCCAGGATTAAAGAAGGACAAAGAGTAGCTCGTCAGCGCTTCAAACTCCACATTAGCTGTCTCTCCGCCAAATGAAGGACTTAAAGACCACCCAGAAGGATATTTCTTTTGAAGCTCCCTTGTATTTTTCATTGGATCTTCAGAGAACGTCACGTTAAGCTTTGTTGGGTCCCAAAACGTTTCATTCATTACAAACACAACGTTTGGCTTGACTTCAGTCCTGCTTTCTTGTGTTTTCTCTTCCTTTGACTGAATGCGTTTTGCCACTTTGGCCATTACTTCCTGTGAGTAGTCATCCGGCTCTTGCAGCACATCTGTTTTAACATTTGAAATCATGCCAATAACAGGTCCATTATAGTAATAATTATTTTGCTGATTCCAAGGCATCAGCGCAGCATATTGATCATAATATTTTTGAGCAAACGAGTGTTCAAAGAATAAAAATGATTTCATTAAAAAGATAAGCGGCAGAATCATAATAATTCGAAGAAACCATCGAATTTTAATTTTCGGCAAGAAAAACCACAGAGCGATTAGTACGACAATAGATCCAATAACTCCTATTACAATGGGAATTGAAATCGAATCTTTAATCATCGGAATAACTTCTTTTAACTGACTCGCTTGAATAAAATCGTTCGGGAACAATGGTTCATTTCGAAAGATTTTTTTATAATAGTTTACAAGAGCTAAAATAAAATACAGAACAAAGGTAATTCCAGCCCCTAAATAAGCTTCCCCTACTAGCATAATGATCGCTAGTGTTAACAGCGAAAGTAAAAATACGGTAAAAAGATAGCGTTCGGGATATGCTTGCATCCACTCTATTGTTTTGCCTGGATTATGTATATCAATATGATAGATAACAAAAACCATAGCAGAAACGGCTGCTACCGTAATTGAAAACACAATTGCCGTAAAAATGGCGTACCACTGCGAACCTTGTATTCTCTCTATCTGATTAAATCGAAGCAGAAAATAGAAAGTGAGCGCCCATAAGACAAGTGAGCATCCCCCTATTAATACGACGAACCCAGCTGTATGGATTTGGGCCCAGTCAAACAATATCTTTGTGTCATTTGATATATTAAGCATAACAACACTGTATAAAAAAACGCTAAGCAGCCCATACGCTGCCAGCATTGGCAAAGAACGATACAAATGTTTAAACATAACCTTAAGCCTCCTATTTACAATATCTTAACACTTTTAATATGATTTTAACATTCCTATCTCTCTCGCCTTCACGCCTAATTTTCCCAAAATCACATCAATAACATTTCCCGAGAAATTTCACAAAAAAAAGCCCGCTTTTCTTATGAAAAGACGGGCCTCTTAGCCGTTTTATACGTATGTAAAAATTGCTGTTATGAACGCTCTTTCACTGCTTCTGCTTTTAGCAGATCACGAATTTCTGTTAAGATCTCTTCTTCTTTTGACAGAACAGCCACTTCTTCCTCTACTTTCTCTTCTTCTTTTCTCTTAAAACGATTAAAGAAACGAATAAATAAAAAAATCGAGAATGCAACAATTAAGAAATCAACAATTGTTTGAATAAAAGATCCATATAATACCGTAGCATCTCCAACCGTAAAGGATAAATCTTTAAAGTCTATCCCTGCTAACAACAAACCAATCAGCGGCATAATAATATCATTTACAAGAGACGTGACAATTTTTCCAAATGCAGCTCCAATAATAACACCGACAGCTAAATCTAATACATTTCCTCGCAAAGCAAACTCTTTAAATTCTTTAAGCATCTGTTTATTCCACCTCCTGCCCTTCATTTCAAACTTTCATGATAATACATCCTAAATTAAACAGACAAGGTGCATTTTCATTTTTCTCTTTTTCATGAGATATGTACCAGACCTTTAGTTGTATTTCTGCCCAGATTTTCACTTTATATTCGCGTGTAAAAACGCACTTTCAGTTTTCATTCAGGAAAGGTTCATATTCAGTCCATTTTTCTTTTATACACTAATAGCATGTAATTCATCAAATATGTGAACGAACAATAGAGGAGATGGCTAGAACGTGAGAAAAATTCTACTGCGAGCAGCGGCTTTGTGTCTCGCAGCTATTATCAGTATTTCTTATACAGCAGGCACGGCGGAGGCAAGTGAAAACACAGCAAATAAAGATTTAATTATTATTAATAAAAAAACAAATCAGCTTGCTTATTTTCATAATGGAAAGTTAGAAAAGACGTATTCAGTAGCTACGGGAAAAACGTGGAGCGATACGCCGGTAGGCTTTTTTAAGGTTGTTAATAAAATTAAAAATCGTCCTTACTATACAGGGCACATTGCAGGAGGCGCTCCTAATAACCCTCTTGGCTCCCGCTGGCTAGGGCTTAATGCAAACGGAACAATCGGCGACACATACGCTATTCATGGGAATAACTCAGAAGATAGCATCGGCAAATATGTAAGCCACGGCTGCGTACGAATGCATAATGCGGATGTCGAAGAATTATTCAGTAAAGTGGCGGTAGGAACATCTGTAACTATTACGTATTCATCAAAAACCTTTGAAGAACTGGCAAAAGTATACGGCTACGGACAGCTATGAAAAAATAAAAGCTTATCCAAGAAATCTGGATAAGCTTTTATTCTTCTCTATTCCCATACATGAGCTCCGTACTGTGTGAATATAGCTCAATAATATTCCCAAACGGATCTTCACAATAAATTAAGTAATAAGGTTTTCCAGGTCTTGTATTCCATACTTGGCTGCGCTTTTTACCTCCTGATTGTTCGATTTTATCCGCTAACTTTTCCACGTCATCGGCTATTAAACACATGTGAAAATAACTTTGATACTGCTCATCGCTGTCTTTTAATACAAGAGGCATTTGCGGCTTATTAAATTCAAATAGTTCAATGCCTACCTGGTTGTCAGCTGTCATGTGAGCATTTTTCATTTTTTTGATATGAGATCCCAGTAAATCTTGAGTCATATTTTCAGCTTGTTCTTCCTCCGCATTAAACGTATAGGGACCAGCAATTCTCTTGAATCCTAAAACTTGCTCATACCACTGCACGGCTTTTTCTACATCAGGTACAGCTAATCCAACGTGAGTAATAGCTACCATTTTATCATCCTCCTATACACAAACATTCCCTTTCTACAAAAAGAAAAACAGCCCATTTAAAATGGACTGTTTACACGCACCAAATTTATTCACGATTTTAAAGCATTGTATTGAGCAATGATTTCTTTTGTTAAATCATTACTTGCCTCTAACCCACTAACCTCTTTTAATACATACTCAATACCATACTCATGAATATTCGCTTGAAGCTTCATAGCCTCTTTATCTTCTTGCGGGTCAAATAAAAGCGCAGCGGCAATAGCCTTTGCTAAATAGGTATAAGAAAGGCCCGCTTTTTTTGCTTCTAGCGCTGGACGAACCAAACGATCCTGAGGTCCAAGCTTGCGAATTGGCGCTCTTCCTACACGTTTAACTGAATCATTTAGATGAGGATTTTTAAAGCGCTCAATAATTTTTACGATGTAGGCTTCGTGTTCCTCTCTATCTAAAGCATATCTCTTAATTAGATAGTCTCCTGTTTCTCGTAGCGTTTGCTGTACTTGTTCGTAAATATCTGAATCTCTTAACGTTTGATCAATCGTTTCTTTTCCTTTTAAATAACCAAAATATGCAATCACCGCATGTCCTGTATTTACTGTAAATAACTTTCTTTCAATAAAAGGAGCAAGGTCAGGCACAATCTTCATTCCTTCTACAAAAGGAATATCTTCAGGTGCCTCTACTACCCATTCATAATAGGATTCTACTAAAACATCAAGCGAACCTTGGTTGTGTTGAATAGGTACGATACGATCTACAGCTGAATTGAAGAAAAAGACCTTATTTACCATATGAGATTTTGTCTCTTCATCCAGCGCATCAAAAATATAGCCTTTTAATAAATCTGTCGCAGAGATTTGATTTTCACATGCAATAATATATACATTTTCGTCGCTTGTTTTCACACGCTCAGCCAAACCTTTAGCAATTAAAGGAGCAATGCGAGGCAGAACGTTCGGTCCAATGGCCGTCGTAATGTACGTTGCTTCTTTAATCGCTTTAATGACTGCTTGTTCTTGTGTCAGATTATTTAAACCAGATACGTTTTGAACAGCTAATGTCTCGGGGTGCTCTGCAGCTGTTATTACGTTATACCCTTCATCTGTGTTTAACTGATTAATAATCTTTTCCGCAATATCTACGAATGTGACGTGATAGTTGCTTTGAGAAAACAATGCTCCAATGAATCCTCGCCCGATATTACCTGCTCCAAAATGAATTGCTTGTTTCACAAAAATCATTCCTTTATCAAATTATTTCGAAGGTACTCATGAAACGTATCCTCTAGCTTTTTGCGAATTATCTCTTCATTCGAGGACGAAAAAATCATCATTGCTTCATGGTCTTCAATTAAACTCGTACTAATTAAACTTAAAATTTCTTGTTGTGCTTCACTTAACTCTTCAGGTGCGAGCATTAATAAAAGGTTGCGCACCTGCATGTTCGTTCCGTCCATGCCTTTAACTGTGCAAGGCTGTTCTAAATGTGAAACTTGAAAGATCAGCTCGTTCACGTGATGTTCACGGCAATGGAACAGTGCCATACTCGTTTGCGGAATGCCTAAACCGCCTTTGTTTTCTCGTTCCTTAAGCTGATGAATAACGCAGTTAGCATTGGTTATTAAACGCTCTTTTTCAGCGGCGTGTACTACGTGCGAAATCACTTGATCTTGACTCACTGCATCCGAAAATCGATACATTCTAAGGTTTTGAAGAATTGATTCGATACTTCCATGCACATCCTTAATTTGCTTCATCGTTTCCTCAAAAGACGGTTTTTCTATAGAAGTGGTCTTATTTTTATATTGGAACGAGCGATAGTCCTTATCCTTGGTTAACTTTTGAATGTTTTTCTGTAAAAAATTCTGGACGGATTGAATATCCTCTTCGGTTAAAAGTGGATTGACTAAAATGTAATCGACATTTAAAAAAGGCAGTCTTACTGTTGAAATCACTACGTCATACCCTTCAAGCGCAGCTTCTTTGATTTCTTTTACCGATTTAATGACAACTGAATTAATCTCCGGAATCTCTTTACGAATACGGCTAGCTAACATTTTCGAGGTGCCAATTCCAGTTGGACAGACAATCAGTGCCTGAATTTCCATGACTTCTTCTTTTAGCACTAGCGTTGAACCAAAATGCAAAACAAGATATGCTACTTCATCATCTGGAAAAACTAAATCCGGCAGCTCTTGATCGATACTGTTTCTCACAGCCATAAATAAAACAGGGTACTTTTTCTTAATCTCTTCTGTTAACGGATTAAAAAGCTCCATTTTCTGCTTGAGGCGAAAGATGGCTGGTTCCATATGAGCAAGCAGCCCTTGGTAAAGGGAAAAATCACCGGTTAAGTCGGTGTTAAGCTGAACAGAAACATGAGCAATCATATTCTTGATAATCTGCCCAACCACTACGCTGTCGTAATATACGTCTCTTGTAGTTTGGAACTTTGCTGCACGCAGCCGTACTGCTAAGAAATGAATATCTTTTTCTGTAAAAGAAAGAGAAAATACCCGTTCAATTTCACGGCAAATATCCTTCATTAAGAACATTTCACTCGCCAGCTCTTCCGTTTGGCCGCCGTCTTCTTCTAGATACATTTGCTTTTTCGTTCGCTGTATCATAATGCAAATATGAACAATGAGCCCTATATAATCGCTGTCAGCCAGCTTAGAATGATGCTGATTAATCGCTTCATGTACAATTCGGTCTACTTCTGCTAAATAATTCGGATAAAAATAATGCAAAATCGTTTCATCCGTATGCTGCTGATTTTCTGCTAAAAACAAGCACTCAATTAACTCTTCATTAAAGTGAAAAAGAAAATAATTGGCTAATGCGTTTCGTTTATTGGCTTCGGTAGCCTGAACCTCTACTCCCACCCCTCTTCTTCGATGAAGGAAAACGTCAAATGTGTTTAACCACTCCGTGAGTTCATCTAAATAAGCAGTGAGTGTAGTGATACTTACTCCTAAGTCTTTAGCCAGCGTTTGCAATTTAAAGGAATCTCCTTCTTCTAGAAGAAGAATTAAAAGAATTAATTTTCTTTCCTGTGGAGACTGATCCGTCGTTTTAATCTTCATCAGCTCTTGGATAAGACGAAAAATTTGTTCATTTTTACCTTCAATCATTAGCCCTTCATCTTGTGTACGAATCAGCTTCAAATTAAATTTTTTAAGTATTGATTCAATTGCCTTCAAATCTCGGTGAACGGTTCTTACACTTACGTTCAAAAAAGTAGCAAGGGTAAGTGCCGTATGCTTTCCTGCCGTTTTAATAATTAACTCAATGATTGATTTTTCTCTTGAAGTAATAAACAAGAACATCAACTCTTTTCTTATTTATAAACAAAGGATAAAAAGGCATCTTCATGCCTTTCTATCCCGTTAGTTACTTTGAATAATAGCCATCAATTCTTTAGCTGATTTGGCATGAACCATCTTTTCAATATTGTCCATATCGGAACATGTAATCGCGATACCAGATAAAATTTCTAAATGGGTGCCGTCTTTTCCGGCAATCCCAAAAATCAAACGAACTTTCTCACCATCAAAATCAACGCCTTCTGGCACTTGAATCACCGTAAAACCCGATCTTAAAACGTTCTTTTTCGCTTCTTCCGTACCGTGCGGAATCGCCACGTCATTTCCCATATAAGTAGAAGTCATATTGTCGCGCTCAATCATCGCTTCAACGTAGTTTTCTTCTACATATCCGCCTTTTACTAACACACTTCCTGCAAATCGAATTGCTTCTTCCTTAGAAGAAAAGTGCTGATTCAAGAAAACGTTTTCTTCTTTTAGTAAACCATCATTACTATCTGTATTATTTTCTGCAGATACTTTCTTTTCTTCTTCCTCGTTAGAAGTAGTATAATCATTTTTTAGTTGATCAATTAGTTTGTCATATTCCGGACTAGATAGAAAATTATCAACCGAGATATGATACGCATCTGGAACTTTGTTTTGAGCTCTTGGCGTTAGCTCTTCCTGTGTAATAACGATTTGAGCATCACTTGGAATATTACTGATCGCTGTATTTGTCACCGAAATATTTAAATCTGCTTGTTTAACTTTCTTGCGAAGAAGAGAGGCGCCCATCGCACTCGATCCCATGCCTGCGTCACAGGCAAAAACAATTTTTTGAACGCTTGCTGGTACTTCTCCTTGCTGTTTTGTAAAGTTTCCTGCTACAGAGCTCTTCTTGCCCTTCATCTCTTGCATTTTGCGAGCTGCTTCGTCTAAATCTTCTGTTTGCTTGCCTGTTTTTAAAATTAATGAACCTACAATAAACGATACGATGGCTGCAACGAGAACACCTGAGATATTTGCAACATAGCTGCCTGCATTGCCTGGTGTAGCAGCTAAAATGGCCAAAATACTTCCTGGTGAAGCAACCGCCTGTAAGCCTCCTCCTAAAAGAACAAAGGTAAATACGCCGCTCATTCCTCCTAAAATAGCCGCAATGATTAGAAGCGGACGCATTAAAACGTAAGGGAAGTAAATTTCGTGAATTCCACCAATAAAATGAATGATAGCTGCTCCCGGAGCTGACTGTTTTGCTGTTCCTTTTCCAAAGAAGCAATACGCTAACAGAATTCCTAACCCCGGACCAGGATTTGTTTCTAATAACAATAGAATGGACTGTCCATTTGTTCGAATTTGTTCTGCTCCGATTGGAGATAAGATACCGTGATTAATAGCATTGTTTAAGAATAAAATTTTAGCGGGCTCAATTAGAATACTTGTAAGAGGAAGAAGGCCATGCGCGACCATCCAATCTACACCAACTACAAGCGCACCTGTAAATCCGTCCACCGCTGGACTAACGCCTAAAAAGGCTAGAATTGCTAGAATGCCTCCAAGAATACCTGCTGAGAAATTATTAATTAACATCTCGAATCCTGTTTTGACTTTACCTTCAATAAACTGATCAAACTTCTTGATGATATAACCGCCAAGCGGCCCCATAATCATAGCGCCAAGAAACATTGGAATATCAGATCCAACAATGACCCCCATGGTTGCGATAGCACCTACAACGCCTCCGCGCTGATCGTGTACAAGCTTTCCTCCTGTATAGCCGATTAGCAGCGGCAGCAAATACTTGACCATTGGATCAACTAGTTTGGCAAGGCTTTCATTTGGAAAAAAGCCTGTTGGAATAAATAAAGCAGTAATAAGTCCCCATGCAATAAATGCTCCGATATTTGGCATAACCATTGAACTTAGAAAGTTCCCAAACTTTTGTACAGCTACTTTTATATTAGATTGAGCCATTTGCTCTCTTCCTTTCTCTACGTGATGATACTTTAATCGTAAGAGATTAAACGCTTTCATTCAATGAATAGGAAAACTAACTTTGTCGTACCACAGACAGACAAAGCTTTTAATTACATAAAAAAACAGCTGAATTGTAAAAATTCAGCTGCTTTTTAACTTAATATTTATCTAATTCACTTACAGGAGATTGAATAATAACTGGATTTTTCTCTGGATTTAACCATTTTAATATAGAGACAACTTGTTCCTTAGAAGTAGCTGTACATCCTGCTGTGTAATTTGTTCCTACATGGAAGAAGATTGCACTTCCCTTTCCTGGCGTTCTAGATTCATTATAATTAATGACAAACCCATAATCGTAAGCGGGAATGTCCATATTCTCAGCGCTCGCCCAGCGGCCATTAGCCGGCTTTTGCTGCCACGTATTATATAGAGAGCTTTTTGAATCGTCTACCCAAACATCATTTGAGGTAATCTTTCGATATGGAAGCTTAGTTCCAGGATTTGCATAGCGTCCGAATGCTGTGCCAATTGTATATTTCCCTGTCGGAGATTCCATATCTCCTTCTTTTTTCGATAAAGCGAATCCTTTTTGTCCAAGTACACCGTTCGCGGTTAAAACTTGCTTCCATTTCCCATCAACTTTTTCAAACGTTTGAATTTTAGCAGACTTCGTATCGTAGTTATCTGCTGTAACCAAGATGACTTGCTGAGCGTTACCTAACGTTTTAAAAGAATCGACTACGAGCTTTGGAGACGCTGTAGCTGAAGCCTGTACATAGTCACTGCTTACATAGCCCGTGCGGCCGTTGTAATTAATTTTGTACCAGCTTCCGCTTTTACTCACCACGGACAGCTTCTGACCTTTTGTCACACTTCCTATAGATGCATAATTTGTGCCCGCTCCGCTTCTTACATTCAGCTTGCTTGCCGTTACTATGTACGTTATGCTTTCTGCTGGTGGAGTTGTTGTTCCTGATGACTGTACATAATCGCTGCTCACGTAGCCCGTACGGCCGTTGTAATTAATTTTGTACCAGCCTCCGCTTTTGCTCACCACGGACAGCTTTTAGCCTTTTGTCACACTTCCTATAGATGCATAGTTGGTCCCTGCTCCGCTTCTTACATTCAGCTTGCTTGCCGTTACTGTGTACGTTATGCTTTCTGCTGGTGGAGTTGTTGTTCCTGATAACTGTACATAATCGCTGCTCACATAGCCCGTGCGGCCGTTGTAATTAATTTTGTACCAGCTTCCGTTTTTATTCACCACAGAAAGCTTCTGACCTTTTGTCACACTTCCTATAGATGCATAGTTGGTGCCCGCTCCACTTCTTACATTCAGCGTGCTTGCCGTTACTGTGTACGTTATGCTTTCTGCTGGTGGAGTTGCTGTTCCTGATGACTGTACATAATCGCTGCTCACATAGCCTGTGCGGCCGTTGTAGTTAATTTTGTACCAGCTTCCGCTTTTACTCACCACAGATAGTGTTTGATCTTTCACTACGCTGCCGATAATCCCGTAATTCGTTCCCGCTCCGCTTCTCACATTGAGCTTGCTTGCCGTTACTTTATATGTAACTGTCGCTGCATATGCCTTTTCTTGATTTCTCCCAATTGAGCTAAAGCCAGGCGTTACAGCCGTTGCAAGCGTAGCTGTTAACGCCATCCCCACCATTAATTTTTTCAACTGCTTTCCCTCCATTTATTCCTCATAAAATTCTACTATTTTCTATTCTTAATTCATTATCTTACCATATTCCAAACGAAGGGAAAGGGTCAATGGATGCTTTTCACACGGCCTATAAAAAAAGACAGACCTCTTTGATAGGTCTGTCTGCCTCTTTCACTATTATCTTAAATCAACGTTGTGATATACTTGCTGCACATCTTCTAAGTCCTCTAATGCATCAATCATTTTTTCAAACTGAGCTTGTGCATCTTCAGGAAGAGTTACATCATTTTGAGCAAGCATCGTTTGCTCAGCTACTGTAAATTCCGTAATACCAGCATCGTTGAACGCTTTTTGTACCGCATGGAATTGATCCGGATCAGCGTAAACAATTACAGAATCTTCTTCTTCTAAAATGTCACGCACGTCTACATCTGCTTCCATTAACAGTTCTAGCGTCTCTTCTTCATCCTTACCTTCTACACCAATAACAGCTGTTGGATCAAACATGTACGCTACTGATCCGCTTACTCCCATATTACCGCCATTTTTACCAAAGGCAGCACGCACGTCTGAAGCTGTTCTGTTTACGTTATTCGTAAGAGCATCTACGATAACCATTGATCCATTTGGTCCAAAACCTTCGTAACGAAGATTATCGTAATTTTCTTCTGATCCGCCTTTTGCTTTTTCAATCGCACGGTCAATAATTGCTTTTGGCACATTGTATGTTTTCGCGCGTTCTAATACAACTTTTAACGCTTGGTTTGATTCTGGATCTGGCTCGCCTTGTTTCGCAGCCACATAAATCTCACGGCCAAACTTGGCATATATACGACTTGTATTAGCATCTTTTGACGCTTTCTTTTCTTTAATATTGTTCCACTTACGGCCCATATTGTTTCACTCTCTTTCAAAATTGAATCTAATAAAATAAATAGGCAATGATATATCCGTTTTTATTATACATCAATTCCCTCTTATCTTTCGAGTTTAATACGTAAAAAAGAAAAGCAATATTTTGGTATATTTCGTTAACTAAATAAATGAGAAAACCATTTGAGAACAGGCTGAATGATTTTGATATATATTTTTTTAAGCGGTTTATATATACATGTCACCCAAAACCATCTTAAAGGGTAATAGATTATATGAATTCCAATCCACTTAAATCCCTTCCAGAAACAGAAAAAGATACGCTGAGAGAATGAAAGCACAGGAAGAATAATTTCATTGTAAAAAGGCAGCACAAGGTATTTCCATAACAGATAACAGGGGTAGCAAATTAGATACAAAATAGGGTAGACGACATATCTCCATATAAATCTAGTTATAGGCAAAAAACATCGTTTCCAAACGAAGAGAATAAAAGGATATATTATCTCATTCCATAGCCAAGAAATAGGGTAGACGAACAGAAAACGTATGATGTATATCCAAATAAAATAAATGACCGGTTGAAGGATTCTTTTCCCTATCCACATGAGGGGCTGAGCGATGAAATATATCCATACTTTACAAAAGACTTGAAATACAAAATAAAAGGGAAAATATAAGACAAAAAAGATGCCTCGCAACACGTACTTTATACTTTGAGTCACTCCACTAATGCTTTCCACATCCTTTTTAATAGCTGAGGTTCGTTCCTTTACCTATTTCATTATATAAAATAAATGGAGCAAGCAAATATATTTTTTAACTCAATGAGACTTCTAGCATAAACGTTGTTTGTTCTCTTTCTCAGACATACAAAAACACCCTTCTATAGCAGAAGGGTGTCTAGAACCTTATTATTCTACAGTAACTGATTTTGCTAAGTTACGTGGTTTATCTACATCGCAATCGCGGTGCAATGCAGCGTAGTAAGAGATTAATTGTAAAGGAATAACCGCTGCTAGTGGTGAAAGTGTTTCATGAACTTTCGGAATCACGTAGCGATCTTCCTCTGTTTCTAATCCTTTCATTGAAATGATACAAGGATTAGCTCCGCGTGCTACTACTTCTTTTACGTTACCACGGATGCTTAAGTTTACATGCTCTTGTGTTGCTAATGCAATAATTGGCGTATTGTTTTCAATTAAAGCGATTGTTCCGTGCTTAAGCTCTCCTCCAGCAAATCCTTCTGCTTGGATGTAAGAGATTTCTTTTAGTTTTAACGCACCTTCTAAGCCTACATAATAATCAACAGAACGTCCAATAAAGAATGCGTTGCGAGTTGTTGCTAAGAATTGAAGAGCAATGCTTTCCATTTCTTCTTTGTCGTCGCAAAGTACTTCCATTGTGTTTGCTACGATTGCTAACTCTTGAACTAAGTCAAATTCTAATTCAATGCCGCGTGTTTTTGCTGTTACAGCTGCTAGAATTGATAGGACCGCTAATTGAGCTGTATAAGCCTTTGTTGATGCTACAGCAATTTCCGGACCTGCATGAAGTAATAACGTATAATCAGATTCACGAGATAATGTTGATCCCGGAACGTTTGTGATTGTTAACGCTTTGTAACCTAGTTCTTTAATTTGAACTAATACTGCACGGCTATCAGCTGTTTCTCCACTTTGAGAGATAAAGATAAACAATGGCTTTTCAGATAGAAGCGGCATGTTATAAGAGAATTCACTTGCTACGTGCACTTCTACCGGAACCTTCGCCCACGTTTCAATGAATTGTTTACCTACTAGGCCTGCATGATAGCTTGTTCCACATGCTACGATATAGATGCGGTCTGCTTCATCCATTGCTCCTAAAATGTCTGCATCAATGTGCAGTTCATTGTTCTCATTTTGATACTCTTGAATGATTTTACGAACAACTAAAGGCTGCTCATCAATTTCTTTTAACATATAATGAGGGTACGTACCTTTTTCAATATCACTTGCATCAAGCTCTGCTGTATAAGGTGCTCTTTCTACCACTTCACCATCAAGCGTTTTAATTGTTACGCCTTCTTTTGTAACAATTACTGTTTCTTTATCCATTAATTCTACGTACTGATCTGTTACTTGAAGCATTGCCATAGCATCGCTCGCTACAACGTTAAATCCTTCGCCAACACCTACAAGAAGCGGGCTTTTGTTTTTAGCTACGTAGATTGTATTTTTATCTTCGTTATCAACAAGAGCTAGTGCATAAGAACCGTGAAGCAAGCTTACTGTCTTACGGAACGCTTCTTCTACACCTAAGCCTTCTGCTGCGATTTTTTCAATTAACTGAACGATTACTTCTGTATCCGTTTCGCTTTTGAACGTTACATCTTGTAAATATTCACGTTTCAAAATAGCATAGTTTTCAATTACACCGTTATGCACAAGTGTGAAGCGTCCAGATGTACTTTGATGTGGGTGAGCATTTTCTTGGCTTGGTACACCATGAGTTGCCCAACGCGTATGACCGATACCTGCTGGTGCTAAAACACTGTTATCTACTGCCTGACGCAATTCTGCAATACGGCCTTTTTCTTTGAATACGTGTACGCCTTCATTGTTAACAACTGCAATACCTGCTGAGTCATAGCCGCGATATTCTAACTTTTCAAGACCACGCAATAAAATTTCTTTCGAATCTTCTGTTCCAATATATCCTACAATTCCGCACATAGATAAAATCCTCCTTCATGTATGAAAAGAGAGTCTCTTTTCATCATCAATGATTATCATCTCAATGCTTTTGTCCAATAAGTCACCTCATTGTTTTTCACATCAAGTTTTCGGCCGTGATAATCAACAACCGGGAGGCATCCGCCGATACTTCGATAAACCTCCTCCTCGTCAACTAAGTCGTTTCCGTCCCTTTACTTAGTTCAGGCGCTTTGTATTCACTTTTAAACTAGATTGTTCACTCCTTTACATAAATTAAGAGACGAACAGATTTAATATTACAATAAGAAGTGAGAAAACGTCAATTATCTTCTTTACTATCTGTAAAAACAGCCTTTAGCATCAGATAATTTCCAAGAATTTTTCTCAACAATATAAAAATATGCATAAGCGGCTTGAAACGTCACCGCTTATGCATATAATTAATGAATTACTCTAAGCCCATTTCTTCTTTTACTACTTCTACGATACGCGTTACATAAGTTTCACATTCTTCTTGTGTTTGTGCTTCAACCATAACACGTACTAACGGCTCTGTTCCTGAAGGGCGTACAAGTACTCGGCCATTACCGTTCATTTCTTTTTCCACTTCTTCAATAACCACTTTTACCTTCTCGTTATCTGTAACATGATGCTTATCCGTCACTTTTACATTTACAAGAAGCTGAGGATATTTCTTCATTTCAGCTGCTAATTCTGATAAAGGCTTTTTCGTTGCTTGCATAATGTTTACAAGCTGAATAGCTGAAAGCATACCGTCACCTGTTGTGTTGTAATCTAAGAAAATGATATGACCTGACTGTTCTCCACCTAGGTTATATTGATTAGCTTTCATTTCTTCTACTACATAACGGTCGCCTACACCAGTTTGTGCACTTTCAATTCCGCTAGCTTCTAGTGCTTTGTAGAAGCCTAAGTTACTCATAACAGTAGAAACAAGCGTATTTTTCTTTAAACGTCCTTGTTCATATAAGTACTTTGCACAAATGAACATGATTTGATCACCGTCTACAATCTCACCTTTTTCATCGATTGCGATTAAACGATCTCCGTCTCCATCAAATGCTAACCCAACATCCGCTCCTTTTTCTTTTAAGAAGGCACTTAATGCTTCCGGATGTGTAGATCCTACACCGTCATTGATGTTTAATCCGTTTGGTGATGCCCCCATTGTAGAGATATCCGCATCTAAATCTGCAAATAAATGTGCTGCTAAAGATGACGTTGCTCCGTGCGCACAGTCTAATGCAACATGAATACCTGAGAAGTCTTCATCAACCGTTTGTTTTAAGTATTGAAGATATTTTTGTCCACCTTCGAAGTAGTCATTTACCTGACCTAAATCTCCCCCAACAGGTCTTGGTAATTGATCTGTTTCACTATCTATTAACGCTTCAATTTCATTCTCTTGTGCATCTGACAGTTTAAATCCATCTGGACCAAAGAATTTAATTCCGTTATCTTGAACTGGGTTATGTGAAGCAGAGATCATGACTCCTGCTTGTGCGCCAAGTGCCTTTGTTAAATACGCTACCCCTGGAGTTGAAATAACGCCTAATCGCATAACTTCTGCACCAATTGAAAGCAAGCCTGCAACAAGCGCTCCTTCTAACATATGACCAGAAACGCGTGTATCGCGTCCGATTAATACCTTTGGTCGCTCTGCATCTTTTGTTAGAACGTAACCACCTAAACGTCCAATTTTAAAAGCAAGCTCAGGAGTTAATTCACTATTGGCAACTCCTCGTACTCCGTCTGTTCCAAAATACTTACCCATTAATTTTCTCTCCTTCATGTCAAAACATTTAGTTTCCTGATGTATTATCTGTCTGTCCATCTACGGGTGTAGAATTTTCATCACTTTGATTACTACTATCGTCACCAGTTTCTGTATTATCTGTTGGTGTATCTGTATTGTCTTCAGGTGTGTCAGTCTCTTCGCTTGGTTTATCAGTTGAATCACCTGAATTTCCCGTCTCAGGGTTTGTTCCTGATCCAGTTCCCGTGTCTGGCTTTGTTTCTTTATCGCTCGTGCTTCCACTTGTTTCTTTATCCGTTTGCTCATCATTTGTCCCTGATTGTTTTTTCGCTGTTACACGAACTTTCGCCTGTTTAGTCGATAGTGTTGATGTAACAGAGTCGGGACTATTTATTATAATAGGGACCGTGTGCTCCCCAGCAGATAAATTCCCTACATTCGCTGACAAGCTAATGCCGCTTTTCGTCAATTTATCTAAATCAGATTTTGGTCCTTTTACATCCGCATCTACTGAAGTAGGAGAAAGCAGTTCATACGTGTACTTTGAGGATTGACCAGTTAAAGAAACCGGTAAATTCTTAAATGACTTAGTCTCATCTGCGCTTTCGTCCGTTTCTTCTGCGTCTTTCTCATCACCTTGTTTGTCTACTTCTACATGAACGGTAATTTGTTTAGGACTTACACTATCTATTCCGTCTGGAACAGGGACGTTCACCTTAATATCTTTAGATTTCGTAATACCGGTAACATCGACTGGAATATTATCAATTTTATCGATTTTTTCTAAAGAATCAGATGGACCGATAATTTTCACTGTATTTGTTTTAGGCTCTAGCTTCGTAATGTTGACACCGTCGCCTGGCGTGCCTTCTTGAATCACATCAACCGGCACTTTTTTACTAATATTTTTCACTGGAATTGTTACATTGACCGTTTCTGGTTGAACTGTTACATTTAATTTATTTAAATTCTTGTCTAGTGCGACAACAGTTGCTTGTTTTGTCACTGTTTTTGAAGCATTATCTAAATCAATAATAGCTTTCACATAAGCAACTTGATCCAATTGACTTGATGCGCCCGTTACCGTGACGGCTCTTGGACTAACGGTTGCTTCCCCTGCTTCATATCCATTCTTGACTTTGTTTTTATCATAGCTTGCCTCTACTGAAAACTGTTTTGAATCGCGTTCTTCAATTGTTACGTTTACAATATCAGGCTTAACCACTACATTTAAATTATCAGAGATATTTCGATACTGAACCTTGACTCTATGCTGCCCTAAGCTTAAATTATCAAGATCAATATAAGCTTGATAATCTTTTTGTAGCTTTGTTTGAGCCAAAATATTTTTAGGACCTTCCAGTGTCATAATGACCGTATCCGGAACACCTCTTACAATTCTGTTCTTCTCATTGTAGGATACTTGAACCGGAACATCTGTTAATGTTTCTACTCCAGTGTTGGCAGAACTGCTTCGGTTCAGAATTTTATTTGATGAACTGGCACCATCATCTAAATTAACAGATAAATATAACATGAAGGCTAACAGCAACGCGATAATTTTCATAACCCACGATCGATTCATCAATTTATCCATTCTTCTTCAACCTCCATTGCCAACGAGTGGAAGAAGTTGCTTTAGAAGTTGTGACTAATTCTTTTTCTAACATTTCTCTCAATGTATCAATTGTCAATTCACGATACAATTCACCGTTTTTGGTAACGGAAATGCCTCCAGTTTCTTCAGATACAATGACAGTCACACTATCTGTTACTTCACTTATTCCTACAGCAGCACGATGGCGAGTACCTAATTCTTTTGAAATAAAAGGACTTTCAGATAAAGGTAAGTAACATGCTGCAGCGGCTACTTGATCCCGCTGTAAAATAACCGCTCCATCATGAAGTGGTGTATTCGGTATAAATAAGTTGATTAATAATTCAGAAGAAATATTAGAGTTGAGTGGTATACCTGTTTCAATATAATCACCCATCCCTGTCTCTCTTTCGATTGAGATCAATGCACCTATGCGTCTTTTAGCCATATAATGCGTTGCTTTTATAATAGCCTCAATCGTAACGGTACGTTCATCTTCTTCAGGCAAATTACTTCGTGAAAACAAACGTCCTCTCCCAAGCTGTTCAAGCGCTCGGCGCAGCTCTGGCTGGAAAATAATAATGATAGCTAAAAAACCATACGTTAACGCTTGGTCCATTAACCATTGCAGCGTATTTAGTCCAAGGAAGTTACTTATAAAGCGGACAACTAAAATTACCGTGATTCCTTTTAAAAGCTGTACTGCTTTTGTACCTCTTATGACCATAATTAATTTATATATGACGAACCATACCAGGAGAACATCAACNGATTCCTTTTAAAAGCTGTACTGCTTTTGTACCTCTTATGACCATAATTAATTTATATATGACGAACCATACCAGGAGAACATCAACAATTTTTCCTAAATATGAGAGGATTGGCAGGTCTCCAATAGGCATCTTCTCACTTCCTCTATATATGTAATAAAGATAACATAACCGTTTTATTATACCATAAAACAAAATTACACTGTAAATTACATCTTATTTTTAAATCCTTGTTCCTATATATAATGTAGCCTTCTTTTTATATAAATAAAACCGTCCACTGTTCCTCTCTAACAAGATAAGCGGACGGCTTTATGTTTCAACTATTAAAAGTCAACAGCTTGTTTGGCATGAGTTTTGACGTTATACCATACCCAGTCAAAAATCTTGTCTAACTCTTCAATATTGCCTGTCACTTCTCCTGCAGAAGCTAGGTACTTATCACCATGTATAACAGTAACGTTTCCATCTACTTTTCCTTCAATTTTAATATCGCCATTTCTCACAGTAATATCACCTTTGACGGTCTCACCTTTTGGTACAACGACTGTTTTATCGTGAATGACCAGGTTCGGCTGCTTTGAAACAGAAAAGTCTTCATCCGTTTCCCAAGCTGAAAACACCGTGCCGGACATTAACAGCACAAATACAGCAGCTGCACTAAGAATCGGATGGTTTGTAAACCATCTATTCATTCGAATTCGATTCTTCTCACGTGGTAACCCAGCCATAACACCTGCTGTAAAGTTCATAGGTAATTCTATATGAGAAGTGCTTTGCACAAATGCAATGGTTCTTTTTAACTGATGCATATGCTGCTGACAACCTTTGCATCGATGCAAATGCTCTTTTAATAACAGTTCATTTTCTTTTGTAATATCTCCATCTAAATGCTCATGAATGAGGTTTACATATATTTTTGGACATTTCATTCTTAGTTCACTCCTTACAAGTGGCGAAGTCGATTCCTTAAAGCTTCACGTCCTCTGTGAATTCTAGTCTTTACCGTACCAAGAGGCAGGTCTAAAATATCGCTGATTTCTTTTAACGACAGCTCATCTATATATTTTAGGACAATGACAGTTCGATATTTCTCAGGTAGCTTTAATATTTCCGACTGAATGAATTCTTGCAATTCTACTTGCTCTAGCTCTTCCTCTGGTAAGGCCTGATCGGCAGCTATTTGAGAGTACATATTTAACCCGTCGGTCCCGGCTACTTCTGCATCTAAATAATAGTCTGGCTTTTTTTTACGAATTCGATCAATACAAAGATTTGTAGCAATTCGATATAACCAGGTGGAAAACTTTTTACTCGTGTCATAGCTATGAATATTTACATAGGCTCGAATAAACGCTTCTTGTGCAGCGTCTTGTGCTTCTTCCCGGTTTCCTAGCATTCGATAACATAGATGAAAAAGTTTATCCTTGTGATATTCTACTATGTCAGCAAACGCATCCTGGTCACCTTTTTTTACTTTTTTTATTTTTCTTTTTAATAATAAATCCATGTAACGGTTACCTCCGCCCATTGCGGGATAGTATATATACGTGTACTTTATCATAAAGTTTCACTTATGCTTAATTATTTTAACAAAAATTTGTCAAATACGTTTAAAAAGATCTTACGTAGGTTATGTAATTAGTATAGATGAAAAGAAGAGGAGTGGAAAGCTTGACTCATACAAAAGAAAACCTTTTGAATCAAATTGAAGAATGTAGAAATAACATGGTCACTCTTGCAGCAGAAAATCCTTTATCATCATTAACAGTGGTGAGAGTAAGTTCAGAGCTAGATGGTTTATTAAATGAATATGAAAAATTTTTCTCTATATAAAGAAGCTCTCGAATCCAAACTAAGAGCTTCTTTTTTTTATCTTCACATATGTTTCATGTACCTTTTGGTAGATACTAATGTTTTATACTAATTTTTCTCCTAAAAGTGAGCCCATTAATGCAACAGCTACGGTAGCTGTTTTATTTCGTTCATCTAAAATAGGATTCACTTCGACAAACTCGGCAGAAGTGATTAGCTGAGATTCTGCTAACATCTCCATAGCTAAATGACTTTCTCTGTAGCTTATTCCACCGATAACTGGCGTTCCTACTCCAGGTGCATCATGTGGATCCAGTCCATCTAAATCGAGTGATAGATGAACGCCATCTGTTTTATCACGCAAATATAAAATTGTTTCTTCCATTACTTTTGTCATACCCATTCGATCTATCTCATGCATCGTATACACTTTAATCCCTTTTTCCTTTATTAGCTCTTTTTCTCCGTCATCTAAAGAACGGGCTCCGATAATCACAATATTTTCGGGCTTGACTTTAGGTGTATAGCCACCAATTCGAGTCAATGCTTCGTCTCCTATACCTATACTTGCTGCCAATGGCATACCGTGAATATTTCCGGAAGGAGACGTATCTGCTGTATTTAAATCTCCGTGTGCATCATACCAAATTACGCCCAAATTTTTATAATGGCGACTTACTCCTGCTAGTGTTCCGATAGCGATGCTGTGATCACCCCCTAGCACTAAAGGAAACCTTTTATTTGTAATAACATCACTTACGGTCTGAGCAAGCCTCTCGCTAGCATCCGCTACAGCTTTTAAATTCTTTAAGTTTGTCTTTTCATCACTATGTACTCGTTCAGCTAAGGCAATTTCAATATTCCCTTTATCTTCTACACTATAGCCAATATTCTCGATGCGTTCAATAACACCTGCATATCGTATCGCACTTGGCCCCATATCCACCCCTCGGCGAGTTTGACCTAAATCCATTGGTACTCCAATAATTGAAAGCTTATTCATAATATGTCCCCCCATCACCAATGTTGCTACTCTCTTATTGTAACGGCTAAATGAGCGATGGCTCAACTCGACACTTTTTTGAATATATATACAATTCTAATTTGTAGAAACTGCACAAAAAAAACCTTTAAGCAATTTGCTTAAAGGTTATATGTTTATATGTATGGTGGAGCCTAGCGGGATCGAACCGCTGACCTCCTGCGTGCAAGGCAGGCGCTCTCCCAGCTGAGCTAAGGCCCCAATATGTTTTTTTATATAGAAATGGAGCGGAAGACGAGGTTCGAACTCGCGACCCCCACCTTGGCAAGGTGGTGTTCTACCACTGAACTACTTCCGCTTATTAAAATGAGCCATGAAGGACTCGAACCTTCGACCCTC
>NZ_JBLTHW010000012.1:0-49605 GCF_049199565.1 Priestia sp. D3YE.R1
CTGGTGGCGATAGCGAAGAGGTCACACCCGTTCCCATACCGAACACGGAAGTTAAGCTCTTTAGCGCCAATGGTAGTTGGGACTTTGTCCCTGTGAGAGTAGGACGTTGCCAGGCACTTGAAAAAAGACTAGCTATTTTAGCTAGTCTTTTTTTATTATTCACAGAGTATAAGCTATCTACATAAAATGGGGTAAATGAACTGCATAAACAAGTTACATCTTGTCGATACTTATTTAGTGGAGGTGGAGAGTAATGGAAAAACAAATTAAAACATGTTCCGTTTGCCATGAACAGCATACAAAGGGTATTGAGGTGTTTTCCAGCTTTATATGCCAACACTGCGAGGTAGAGATTGTAGAGGTGGATTCATCTCATTTTCGTTATCAATTGTTAGTAGATCAATTAAAGAGAATATCAGGAGCGTTTTCTTACTAAAAGCCCTTTTTTATAAGGGCTTCTTTATATGGCTCAAAAAAATCATCTAAGTTTGTTATAATGAAAGAAAAATGAATTTTGATAGGAAAAATACTTACATATTCTTTTATCAAGTTAATAATGTTATATTTACAAAAAGTAAGGAATGGATGTATGGATACATATTTACCTTTATATAACCGTTTAGTAAGGCACAGCGAAAAGAGATCACTCTCTTACCACGTGCCCGGCCATAAAAATGGTCAAATTCTACCTTCACATATTCAGCCTTCTTACGCAGACTTTTTGCAATACGATCTAACAGAAATTAGCGGATTAGATGATTTACATGAAGCAGAATCTGTTATTAAAGAAGCACAAGAGTTAACGGCAAAGTTGTATGGAGTAGATGAAAGTTTTTTTTTAGTTAATGGTTCTACTGTAGGCAATCTCGCAGCAATTTTATCTCTTTGTCAAGAAGGAGATAAAATTGCTGTTCAAAGAGATTCTCATAAATCTATTTTTAATGCTATTGCTTTATCAAAGGCATCACCTATTTTTTTAGCTCCTGAAATAGATTCAAAAACACATCTTAGTACAGGTGTATCCATTAAAACAATTAAAGCGGCTTTAGAGCGTTCTGAGGATATAAAAGCATTTGTATTAACAAATCCTACTTACTACGGGGTGGCACGAAATTTAAAGGAGACCATTGACTTTATTCATAGCTACCATATTCCTATAGTTATTGATGAAGCTCATGGAGCCCATTTTATTTTAGGGAATCCCTTTCCTTCTTCAGCTGTTACGTATGGAGCCGACCTTGTCGTTCAGTCAGCACATAAAACGCTGCCAGCTATGACAATGGGTTCTTATTTACATATGCAAGGAACATTAGTAAATAAGCAAGCGGTACGGCATTATCTACAAGTACTGCAGTCAAGCAGTCCTTCATACCCTATTATGGCTTCTCTCGATTTAGCACGGTATTATCTGCAACAGTTTACACAGCATGATATCGATAGAGTGACTGACAATATTCATTCGTTTGTTGAAAAGATTAATAAGATTGATACACTTTCAACTATTGATGTAGAAACAGATCAAACTGCTACCGACCTTTTGAAAATGACATTGACTTGTTCGGCGGCAACAGGATATCATTTGCAAAAGGAACTGGAAAAGCAAGATATTTATACAGAACTAGCTGACGTTAACTATGTATTGTTTGTTCTACCGTTAAGCAGCAGTTGGGATTTTAATGATACAATTAAGCGGGTTAGACAAGCAGTAGCGAATATACAGCGTAAGTCATATGAAAAACCACTCATCAAACCATTTCGTTTTTCAAGAGCAACGGTTCTCCTGTCTATGGAAGAAAGAAAACTAAGGACAAAGCATATGTGTTCGTTTGAAGAAGCGATTGGGTGTGTAAGCGCACAATCTATTATTCCATACCCTCCTGGAATTCCTATTTTAATGGAGGGAGAAACGATTACAAGCAATCATATTGATTATATTTTGCATATTCAAAGGTTAAATGGTCATATTCAAGGCGGCTCTTGTATGGAAGAAGGAAAGATAGAAGTATTTAAATAGAGAAAGGAATTTATACATGTCAGGAACGTTTATTACATTCGAAGGGCCAGAGGGTGCTGGTAAGACAACCATCATCCATATGGTTCAACAAAAATTAATACAAGATGGGTATACCATTGTATTAACAAGAGAGCCTGGAGGCATACGAATTGCTGAACAAATTCGTGAAATCATCTTAAATCCGTCTAACACGGAAATGGATGCCAGAACTGAAGCACTTCTTTACGCTGCGGCTAGAAGACAACATCTTGTAGAAAAAGTGATTCCTGAGCTAAATAAAGGGAATATAGTATTATGTGACCGTTTTATTGATAGCTCACTTGCTTATCAAGGAAATGCGCGAGGTATAGGTGTAGAAGATATTTTTGCTATTAATCAATTTGCTATTGAGCAAACGATGCCACAGGCCACTTTATATTTTGATATTGATCCTGAGGTAGGATTAGAAAGAATTAATAAAGGTCGAAAAGATGAGATTAATCGATTAGATTTAGAATCCTTAGACTTTCATTACAAAGTACGAGATGGATATTTATCTCTTTTGAGTGAATTTCCAGAACGTATTCGCCGAATTGATGCAAATCAATCCGTTGAAAAAGTCTGTGCCGAAGCTTATAAACAGATACAATCGATTTTAAAATAAATACAGATGATCGTTATTCTTGCTATACTATTCTTAACAAAAAAGTAAAATGAGGTGTTATTCATGAAATTAGTAATGACCGTTATTCAAGATTCAGATAGCTCAAAGCTTTTAAATGCACTTGTAGAAAGAGGGTTTCGTTCAACCAAATTATCAAGTACGGGCGGATTCTTAAAATCAGGGAATACAACAATTATGATTGGTACAGATGATCATAAAGTAGATGAAGTACTTGATATTATTAAAGGCCAATGTGAAAACCGCAGACAGATGATTTCTCCTGTGGCACCGATGGGCGGTAATGCAGATTCATACATTCCGTATCCTGTTGAAGTTGAAGTGGGCGGAGCTACAGTATTCGTACTACCAGTAGATCAATTTCATCAATTTTAAGAGAGAAGATTTTAAATAGAAAGTGATGATTGAATGGGAAATACATGGGAACAGCTTGAAGCTCTTCAGCCGAACGTATTAAAGATTTTGCAAAACAGCTTACTTAAAGAGCGCGTTGCTCATGCTTATTTATTTGAAGGAAGCAAAGGAACAGGTAAAAAACAAATTAGTTTTTTGTTTGCTAAAGCACTGTTTTGCCAAAATCCAGTTAATCATAGGCCATGCCATGAGTGCAGTAACTGCCGGCGAATTGATTCAGGTAATCATCCAGATATTCACTTGATTGAGCCAGCTGGTTTATCGATTAAAAAAGAGCAAATTCAATTCTTGCAATCAGAATTCACAAAAACCGGTGTTGAATCTAATAAAAAGTTATATATTGTGAATCATGTTGATAAAATGACAGTAAGCGCAGCAAATAGTTTACTGAAATTTTTAGAAGAGCCTGGCAACGGAACTTATGCAATTTTATTAACAGAAAATATACAGCGCTTATTAGATACGATTATCTCACGTTGCCAAGTAATATCATTTCGATCTCTTACACCAGAACAGTTAGCTGAAAAACTAATAGAAAATGGCCTTTCCTCAGCGGATGCGTCCATCTTGTCTAATTTAACAAACAGCATTGATGAAGCAATTGAATTAAGTAAAGATGAATGGTTTGGACTTGCAATAAAGTTAGTGATACAATTATATGAAGTGTTAACAACGAGACCTCAACAAGCTCTTCTTTTTATTCATGAAAAGTGGGTAACACATTTTAAAGAAAAAGAACAAGCTCATATTGGTTTAACTTTATTGATGCTTCTTTATCGTGATTTGTTGACGCTGCAAGTTGGACAAGAGTCTAAAATCGTCTATCGTCATAAAATAGAAGAATTAAAACAGCAAGCTCTTCAGACAACGCAGGAAAAAGCGATTTACCGCTTAGAGGTTATCTTGAAGGCCAAAAATAAATTAAATTCAAATATGAATCTACAGTTATTAATGGAACAGCTGGTGTTGGATTTGCAGGAGGGATAAAAGCTTGTATGATGTAGTAGGCGTTCGCTTTAAAAAAGCGGGAAAAATATATTATTTTGACCCTGGAGAACTTACAATTCCAGATGGTGAGTTTGTTATTGTAGAAACAGTTCGTGGTGTTGAATTTGGCAGAGTGGTTATTAACAAAAAGCAAGTAAGTGAACACGATGTCGTACTTCCTTTGAAAAAAGTAATCCGCATTGCTGAACAAAAAGACAGGCTGATTGTGGATGAAAATAAACAAGCTGCTAGAGAAGCGTATGACGTATGCGTGCAAAAAATTCAATCACATGATTTAGATATGAAGTTAGTAGATGTAGAATATACGTTTGATCGTAATAAAGTCATTTTTTATTTTACAGCAGACGGCCGTATTGATTTTAGAGAGTTAGTTAAAGATTTAGCTGCTATTTTCCGTACGCGAATTGAGCTTCGTCAAATTGGTGTGCGAGACGAGGCAAAACTGTTGGGCGGGATAGGCCCTTGTGGACGTATGCTATGTTGCTCAACGTTTTTAGGTGATTTTGAGCCGGTTTCTATTAAGATGGCCAAAGACCAAAACCTATCGCTTAATCCAACGAAAATTTCTGGTTTATGCGGACGTTTGATGTGTTGTTTAAAATATGAAAATGATGAGTATGAAACGGCAAAAGAACAGCTTCCTGATATAGGCTCAACAATTAAAACTTCAGACGGTTCAGGACGTGTAGTGGGTTTGAATATTTTGGAAAGAATTATTCAAGTGGAACTGTCAGATCACGAACAAATTTTAGAGTATACTCTGGATGAGATCAATAATGAAGGTGCTGTTTCGTTTCAAGCCACAGATTAACGAGGTGGGCAAAGGTGGATAAAAAAGAGATTTTTGATTCGGTGACAAACATGGAGGAACAAATTGGTCATTTATATAAGCAGTTAGGTGAGTTGAAAGAGCATCTTGCTGAGCTAATTGAAGAAAATCATCATCTGCAAATAGAAAATGATCATTTGCGCCGTCGCCTTGACCAGACAAACTTCGAAACGAAGCTGAAAAATAGACATTCAAAAGCAAGCGCTCAAACAAAGGAGCAAAAACAAATTGATATCGGAGAAGGATATGACAATTTGGCTCGCCTTTACCAAGAGGGTTTTCATATTTGTAACATTCATTATGGAAGTGTGCGTAAAGATGGAGACTGTTTGTTTTGCTTGTCATTTTTAAATAAAAAGTAACAACACCTCTCCCTTTTGGAGAGGTTCTTTTTATGAGTAAAAGATGTAAATAATAGATGTACAAGGAGAAGAACGATTATGGTTGAGTTATATGGAGATGAACGTTTAGATTATCTATTAGCCGATGAGGAGATGCGCATTATTCAAAGTCCGTCTGTCTTTTCCTTTTCATTGGATGCTGTGCTTTTATCTCACTTTGCTTATGTCCCAATTCGTAAAGGTAACTTGGTTGATTTATGTTCAGGAAACGGTGTAATCCCACTATTTTTATCTAAACGAACAAAGGGAAAAATCATTGGTGTAGAAATTCAAGAGCGGCTACACAGTATGGCGCAAAGAAGCATTGCGTATAATCAGCTGGATGGGCAGATTAAAATGATACATGGTGATTTAAAAAATGCACCTCAAGAACTGGGTTATGGAAAATATGATGTTGTAACATGCAATCCTCCTTATTTCACCACATCTAGTAAAGAAGAAATAAATGAAAACGAACACTTTGCAATCGCTCGCCACGAAATTCATTGTTCGTTGGAAGATGTGATTAGAGCCAGCAGTCAACTAGTGAAACAAGGTGGAAAAGTGGCATTAGTTCACCGTCCAGGAAGACTATTAGATATCGTTACGTTAATGAGGCAATATCGTTTAGAGCCAAAGAGACTTCAGTTTGTCTATCCTAAAGATGGAAAAGAAGCAAATACACTTTTAATTGAAGGTACGAAGGATGGAAGTCCAGATTTAAAGATTCTTCCTCCGCTTGTGGTCTATCAAGATAACGATGAATACACGGATGAATTAAAAAGGATTTTATATGGAACAAAATAATCATTATTTTTATGTAGTTGAATGCAAGGACTGTACGTATTACGCTGGTTACACGAATAATTTGCAAAAACGTATTTCTGTCCATAATGAAGGGAAAGGGGCAATATATACGAGAGCAAGAAGGCCTGTTTCATTAATTTGGCATGAGGTGTTTGCTTCTAAAACAGAAGCTATGCAAAAAGAGTATTGGTTCAAACAGTTAAGCAGAGTGCAAAAACAGGCTTACATTCGAAGGGAGCAAGAAAAGCAGAATGAAATCACAAAAAAGTTATGATGTATCGAATGAACGAGGCGTTTTATACTTAGTTCCCACTCCTATTGGAAACTTAGAGGATATGACATTTCGTGCGATTCGAATTTTAAAAGAAGTTGATTATATTGCCGCAGAAGATACGAGACAAACGAAAAAACTATGTAACCACTTTGAGATCGATACGCCTATTACAAGTTATCATGAACATAATAAACATACAAAAAGTGAACAGCTGTTAAGGGACTTAGACAGTGAAAAAAATATTGCTTTAGTAAGCGACGCAGGGATGCCTTGTATTTCAGATCCTGGTTATGAGTTAGTGGTAGCTGCCGTTAAAGAAGGATATACGGTTGTTCCGCTGCCGGGGCCTAACGCAGCATTAACAGCTTTAATTGCTTCTGGACTACCTACGGGGCAGTTTTATTTTTATGGATTTTTAAACAGAAATAAAAAGCAGCGTAAAGAACAGCTTCAAGAGCTTCAGTATATTAAGGAAAGCATGATATTTTATGAAGCCCCTCATCGATTAAAAGAAACGCTAAAAAGTATAGAAGAAATTTTAGGGAACCGATCTATTGTATTATGTAGAGAGTTAACAAAGCGCTATGAAGAATTTTTAAGAGGAAGCGTATTAGAAGCAATTGAATGGACAAATTCCACAGATATTAGAGGCGAATTCTGCTTAATTCTTGAAGGAACAAATGAAGAAGCGCCAGATGAAAGTAATCTATGGTGGGAACATCTCACTATTATCGAGCATGTTGATCACTATGTAGAAGAAGGACTTTCAAACAAAGAAGCTATTAAGCAAGTGGCAAAAGACCGAGATGTGTCAAAGCGAGACATTTATAGTGAATATCACGTACATTAAAAAAAGCTGTCTATCATAGACAGCTTTTCGTTTTATTTAGAAGCTTGTAAAGAATCTTGAAGTTCTTTCATGATTTGTTCTGCACCTTCACGGCTTAGAATTAATTTACCGCTAGCAAGTTGAATGTTATCATCAGATACTTCACCTGTTACTTGGCAAGTCATGTTTGGTTTATATTTCTTTAAGATGATGCGCTCTTCATCTACATAGATTTCTAGAGCATCTTTCTCTGCAATTCCTAATGTACGACGTAATTCAATTGGAATTACTACGCGTCCTAATTCATCAACTTTACGAACAATACCTGTAGATTTCATGTTAATCGTTCTCCTCTCGATAATCATTTTTCTATGTTATTACTTTCGTCATTATTCGACAATTTCAACGTACTTTCATAATACCAGCGTTTCCAAAACTAGTCAATCATTTTATATGTAAAAAAATGTAGCTGGGAAAAAATTTTTTCGAGACTTGTTTACAAGCTAATTGTGACCGTCAGTCAAGGGATGACAAGGGGTTTCGTTGGAAAAAAGATTAATTCCCTAAATAGCTTGATATTAACTATTTTGAAGATAGGGTAAATATATTTCGACATAAAACGACAAAATTAGACCTATTTGTCGTTTTTATCAAAGTGACTTTTTGAATGGGGGTATATTTTATATAAAAATAGGGCGAAGCTGATACAATTAACAGGATTATTTTTTGGAAAAATAACGATTATTTAAAAATGAAGTGAATCCGTCATATTCCCATGTATATAGGAAGAGAATGTTTTGAAATTATCATGTAAAATAGTATGATAGATAGTAGAATAAGAAGACAGGGTTTATATGATTACATCCATATAAATCAAAATGTTGAAATGGAATGTTGGAGGTTATGAACATGGCAGATGGAAATAATACATTTTACATTACTACGCCGATTTATTATCCGAGTGGTAAATTACATATAGGGCACGCATATACGACGGTAGCGGGAGATGCAATGGCTCGTTATAAACGTTTGAGAGGGTTTGACGTACGTTATTTAACAGGTACGGATGAACATGGTCAAAAAATTCAGCGAAAAGCAGAAGAGAAAAACGTGACACCTCAGCAATACGTAGATGATATTGTCTCTGGAATCAAAGAGCTTTGGGATAAGATGGATATTTCGTATGACGATTTTATCCGTACAACAGAACCAAGACATAAAGAAATCGTGGAAAAGATTTTCGCGCGCCTTTTAGAACAAGGTGATATTTATCTTGATGAGTATGAAGGTTGGTACTCAGTTCCCGATGAGACGTACTATACAGAGCATCAACTAGTAGATCCAATCGTTGAAAATGGAAAAGTTGTAGGCGGAAAAAGCCCGGATAGCGGACACCCTGTAGAGCTCGTTCGAGAAGAGTCCTATTTCTTTAAAATGGGGAAATACGTAGATCGTTTACTAGCTTTTTATGAAGAAAACCCTTCATTTATTCAACCAGAATCCCGTAAAAACGAAATGATCAATAATTTTATTAAGCCTGGCCTTGAAGACTTAGCTGTTTCTCGTACGACGTTTGATTGGGGGGTAAAAGTTCCAGGTAACCCAAAACACGTTATTTACGTATGGATTGATGCGCTTTCTAACTATATCACCTCTCTTGGGTATGATACAGAGAACGATGAAAACTATCGAAAATACTGGCCGGCTAACGTACATTTAGTAGGAAAAGAAATCGTACGTTTCCATACTATTTATTGGCCAATCATGTTGATGGCACTTGATTTGCCACTTCCTAAGAAAGTATTTGCTCACGGCTGGTTATTAATGAAAGATGGAAAGATGTCGAAGTCAAAAGGGAATGTAGTAGACCCAGTGACATTGATTGACCGTTATGGATTAGATGCCCTTCGTTACTACTTACTTCGTGAAGTTCCATTCGGTTCAGACGGTGTATTCACACCAGAAGCGTTTGTTGAACGTATTAACTTTGACTTAGCAAATGACCTTGGCAACCTAGTTAATCGTACAGTGGCGATGATTAATAAGTATTTTGATGGTGTTATTCCGACTTATGAAGGAAATGTAACAGAGTTTGATGCACTTATCGTACAAGCTCAAAAAGATACAGTAAATAAATATGAAGAAGCGATGGAGGATATGGAGTTTTCAGTGGCTCTTGCTTCTATCTGGCAATATGTAAGCCGCACGAATAAATACATTGATGAAACGCAGCCTTGGGCGTTAGCAAAAGATGAGAATAAGCGTGCAGAACTTGCTTCCGTTATGACACATCTAGCTGAATCAATTCGTCACATTGCTGTATTACTACAGCCATTCTTAACACGTACACCTGAGAAAATTTTTGCTCAGATCGGTGTAAAAGAAGGTGTGTTAAAAACGTGGGAAAGCACGACGCGCTTTAATATGCTTAAAGAAGGCACAAAAGTAGAAAAAGGTGAGCCAATGTTCCCTCGTCTAGATCGAGAAGAAGAGGTAGCATTTATTAAAGAGCAGATGCAAGGAAGTGCTCCGAAAGAAGAAAAACCTGTTATAAAGGAAGAGCCTTCTGAAGAGATTACGATTGATGATTTCATGAAAGTAGAGCTTCGTGTAGCGCAAGTTACGCAAGTAGAACCAGTTAAAAAGGCAGATAAACTATTAAAGCTGCAGCTTGATCTTGGCTATGAAAAACGCCAAGTTGTATCAGGTATTGCCAAGTTTTATAAGCCTGAAGAATTAGTAGGTCGCAAAGTAATTTGTGTAACCAACTTAAAACCTGTAAAACTGCGCGGCGAACTATCACAAGGAATGATTTTAGCGGGTGAAGATGAGAATGGTCTTTCACTAGCAAGCGTAGATCAAAACTTAGCAAACGGCACGAAGATAAAATAAGTATAGGTAAAAGGGGTGTTTCACGTGTAACATGCGAGGACCCCCTTTTATTCATGGAAAGGATCGATTAGATGTTGTTTGATACACATGTTCATTTAAACGCAGAACAGTATGAAGATGATTTGCAAGAAGTAATTAATCGCGCGTTAGAAAAAGGTGTTCAAAACATGGTGGTTGTTGGATTTGATGAACCTACCATTAAAAAAGCTATTCAAATAGCTGAAACGTACGAATTTATCTATGCTAGTGTAGGATGGCATCCAGTAGATGCAATTGATATGACGGATGAGCACTTAGCTTGGATTGAAGAGTTAGCTCAGCATCCGAAAGTTGTGGCTTTAGGAGAGATGGGATTAGACTATCATTGGGATAAATCACCTAAAGAGGTTCAAAAGGACGTATTTCGCCGTCAAATTCGCTTAGCGCGCAAAGTGAATTTACCTATCATTATTCATAATCGTGATGCAACGGAAGACGTAGTAACAATTTTAAAAGAAGAGCATGTAGAAGAAGTAGGCGGGATTATGCATTGCTTCACGGGCAGTATTGAAGTAGCGAAGCAGTGTATGGATATGAATATGTATATTTCTTTTGGTGGACCTGTTACATTTAAAAATGCAAAAAAACCAAAAGAAGTTGCTGCAGAACTTCCTTTAGATAAACTATTAATTGAAACAGACTGTCCTTATCTAACTCCTCATCCATTCCGCGGCAAGCGCAATGAACCTGGTTATGTGTCATACGTAGCGGAGCAAATTGCAGAGTTAAAAGGGATAACGTATGAAGAATTGGCTGATATTACAACAGCTAACGCCAAAAAGCTATTTGGCATTAATGATTAAAACTTTTTCTCATATAACAATCATTTTCGTGTTAAAGTAAAGATAGGCGCAGAGGAGAATGTTATCCTCTGCCTTTTTCAGTTAAAATAACAGATAGTGCTTTTTAATTTAGTTGATAATAAGATAAAACGTTGATTTCATAGAAGAAAAATGATGTGAGTGACGAGCATTTCATTTTTACTGAAAAGCAAATGAACAAAACTGAATGTTTTGGAGGAAGAAATGAAGATTAAAGAAATTATTGTAGTAGAAGGTCGGGACGACACTGTAGCGATTAAACGTGCAGTGGATGCAGATACCATCGAGACAAATGGATCAGCTGTAAATGAAGAAACCATCGAAAAAGTAAAATTAGCTCAAAAAACAAGAGGCGTGATTATTTTTACAGATCCAGATTACCCAGGACAGCGAATTCGAAATATTGTTTCAGAACGTGTTCCAGGATGTAAACATGCATTTTTAGATAAAGAAGAGGCTCGCCCTAAAAACGGCAAAGGTATTGGAGTTGAACATGCTTCTATTGCGTCTATTCAAAAAGCACTAAAAGATGTAAAGCAAGAGTGGGTAGAAGCAGATATGGAGATTTCTCAAGAGGATTTAATCGTAGCTCGTTTGGTAGGAGATAGTCAAGCCAAGTCTAGACGTGAAAGAATAGGAAAGTTATTAAAAATAGGCTATGCCAACGGAAAGCAGCTCCATAAACGATTACAGATGTTCCAAATTTCAAAAGAGGAGTTTATCAAAGCTGTTGAGCAGATAAATAAGGAGGAAAAGGAATCGTGTTAAAAGATATTGCAACGCCTAATCGAACCAAGGAAATTTTAAAGAAATACGGTTTTACATTTAAAAAGAGTTTGGGACAAAATTTTTTAATTGATACGAACATTTTACATCGTATTGTTGATCATGCAGAAATAACAGAAGAAACGGGAGCAATTGAAATTGGACCTGGTATCGGAGCGTTAACTGAACAGCTAGCAAAGCGCGCAAAAAAAGTACTGGCATTTGAAATCGACCAGCGTCTGCTTCCGATTTTAGCCGATACTCTTTCTCCTTACCCAAATGCAAAAGTTATTCATCAAGATGTGTTAAAAGCGGATTTAAAAGAGACGCTCGAACAAGAATTCGAAAACATAGAAGATTTAATGGTCGTTGCGAATTTACCGTATTACGTGACGACACCAATTTTGATGAAATTATTAGAGGAGCAAATTCCGGTACGGGGAATCGTTGTTATGCTTCAAAAAGAAGTTGCCGACCGTATAGCAGCTAAACCGGGAACAAAAGAGTACGGGTCACTTTCTATTGCGATTCAATACTATACAGAGGCTGAGACGGTTATGATTGTGCCTAAAACAGTATTTAATCCGCAGCCTAATGTAGATTCAGCTGTTATTCGGCTGCTGAGAAGACCGAAGCCAGCGGTAGAAGTACAAGATGAAGCATTCTTCTTCCAAGTTGTACGAGCAAGTTTTGGACAGCGCCGAAAAACCATTTTAAACAATCTAGTGAACAACTTGCCAAATGGGAAGCAGAAAAAAGCGGACATTGAGCAAGCACTTGCAACTGCTGAAATTGATCCGAAAAGAAGAGGCGAAACGCTGTCTATTCAAGAATTCGGAACGTTAAGTGACCAACTTTTAAAATCATTTCGCTAAATCATCACATTTTTATCATGAAGTCATAGGCTATGAAGAGAATTTATTTTTGAAGTAGCAAAGACGGAGTGAAGCATATGAACATCAAAATTGGTGATATAGTTACACGACCTTCTTATCAAAGAGATTTGCTTTTTCGTGTTATAGCTATTAATGACAGCGAAGCGGGGAAATATGCGACTTTAATAGGAGAAGACGTTCGGTTGATTGCCGACGCTCCTTGTACAGATCTAGAGGTTGTGGATGCTAAAGAACAGGATCAAAGAAAAAAACAAGAAGAAGAACTTTTAGAAAGATCCTTGGAGCTTATTCAACAGGATTATCGGCTCGTTCGAGAGAAAACTGAATATAGCATGACAAATGGATACAGCCATTCACATCGCTTATTTCAAATTCCAGGAAAGGTCCTGCACGTAGACGGAGACCCTAATTATTTACGTAAATGTTTGTTAGTTTACGAAAAAATTGGTGTTCCTGTTTATGGTGTTCATTGCGTAGAGTCAGAAATGCCGGAGAAAGTTGGAAAGCTAATTGAGGATGTAAGACCCGATATTCTGGTGCTGACAGGGCATGATGCCTATTCCAAAGGAAAAGGAAATAAAGATGATCTCCTTGCTTATAGACATTCCAAGCACTATATTCAAACAGTCCAAGAAGCAAGAAAAAGAGTTGGTAATTTAGATCAGCTGGTGATTTTTGCAGGTGCCTGTCAATCGCATTTTGAATTATTGATTCAAGCTGGAGCAAACTTTGCTAGTTCACCTTCGCGTGTAAATATTCATGCGCTTGACCCTGTGTATGTAGTAGCAAAACTAAGTTTTACTCCTTTCACGGATCGTATTAACGTATGGGACGTCTTACGTAATACATTAACGGGTGCTAAAGGTTTAGGAGGAGTAGAAACAAAAGGGCTGCTTCGCACGGGCATGCCTTATGAAAGCGATGAGTAGAAATAAAAACAACTGGTTACAGCATGTACACGCATGATGTGCAACCAGTTGTTTTTTCGTATGAACCCAAAGTATACGCTTAATTACACAAAATCATTTTCAATATTTGCTAAAGATATACATATTTCGTTGAAAAACGAGCATACTAACAGCGAAATGTAGATTCATGTTGAAAATTATTTATTGACACAATTAGAGATAGATTGTTATAATTTTATGTTTTTGACTATTTTTCTAACATGTGTTACACTATACATAGTGAGGTGGACCAATATGGCGAAAACTTTGTCTGATATTAAGCAAGCGCTGGATTTGCACCTAGGCCAACGATTAACTTTAAAAGCAAACGGTGGTCGTAGAAAAACAGTAGAACGTTCAGGTGTATTAACAGAAACGTACCCATCTGTTTTTATCGTTGAATTAGATCAAGAGGAAAACTCTTTGGAGCGCGTTTCGTATAGTTACGCAGATGTGTTAACGGAAACAGTGCAACTAAAATTTTTCTAAGAATGACATAGGCAATATAGCAAGTGGTGATGAGCAGTGGACATTGGTTTACTGCTTTTTTATTGGTCTTTTTTTCAAATTATATATACATTATTTTTTATACATACTATACATATCGTCCTCGCGTTTCTTATGGAAGTGAGCGAGGAGATTCAGGTTGAAATTTCATTTTATACGTAAAGGAGCCATGTGCAATGTCAAGGCGTAGAGGGATTATGTCATCGAAGCTGAAAGAAGAACTGGCTAAAGAACTTGGTTTTTACGATACTGTACAAGCAGAAGGCTGGGGCGCTATTCGGGCAAAAGACGCAGGTAATATGGTGAAGCGAGCTGTAGAGCTTGCACAGCAGCAGCTAAAGCAATAGCATAGTGAAAATCAATGCTTATACGATTATTTAAAGTGAAATGAGGAAAACCGAAGTGTATAACCGCTTCGGTTTTTTTGTCCCAAAATGAAAGATAAAACAGAGGATTAAACAAAGATGTTTAAATGAACAGCTATATCTTGTTCATTTTATGATAAAATAGCGTTAAACTCGATAAGATGAAGTAGGTGAAGTAAGTTGAAATTAATGGTGAAAGCACCGGCTAAAATAAATTTGTCACTTGATGTGTTACATAAACGCCCAGATGGTTACCATGAAGTTAAGATGATTATGACAACAATTGATTTAGCGGACAGAATTGAACTTTCTGATCGTGAAGATGGACGAATTGTTATTTATTCTCATAATCGCTTTGTTCCAGATGACCAGCGAAATCTCGCTTATCAGGCAGCGCAGATTTTGAAGCGACGTTATAACATTTCAAAAGGTGTAAATATATTAATTGATAAACATATTCCAGTAGCTGCTGGATTAGCTGGAGGCAGCAGTGACGCGGCTGCTACATTACGCGGTTTAAATACGTTATGGGAATTAGGCTTATCATTAGACACACTTGCAGAAATAGGGGCTGAGATTGGCTCTGACGTATCTTTTTGCGTGTACGGAGGGACAGCTCTTGCTACAGGGCGCGGAGAGATTGTAGAGCATATTGAGGCACCTCCAAGCTGCTGGGTGATTTTGGCTAAGCCTGAAATAGGTGTTTCTACAGCAGATGTATATCGCAACTTAAAAATTGAGGAGATGGATCATCCTAAAGTAGATGAGATGGTTCACGCCATACAATCAGGAAATTATGATCAAATGTGTAGCCTTGTCGGAAATGTATTGGAAGCAGTAACGCTGAAAATGCATCCGGAAGTAGCTCTCATTAAAGAACAAATAAAGCGTTTTGGCGCCGATGCTGTACTCATGAGCGGCAGTGGGCCGACTGTATTTGGACTTGTACAGCATGATTCACGTATGCATCGCATTTATAATGGATTACGTGGCTTTTGTGATAAAGTTTATGCAGTTAGGTTACTAGGTGAACGAATAACGCTTGAATAAATCCGTATGTTAATGTTATATTTACATTACAATATTCGGATTTTCAGGAGGATGTTATGAAGTTTCGACGTAGTGGACGATTAATTGATATGACCAACTATTTCATTCAAAACCCTCAGCGCCTTATCCCTCTTACGTATTTTGCAGATAAATATGATTCCGCAAAATCATCTATTAGCGAAGATATGGCGATTATTAAACAAACTTTTGAACAGCAGGGTATCGGAACCTTGGTTACGCTACCAGGGGCTGCCGGCGGAGTTAAATTCATTCCAAAGATGACGAATGAAGAAGCCGGTCAGCTTGTTCAAGAATTATGTGGGTTGATTGAAAAACCTGAGCGTTTATTGCCAGGTGGATATTTATATTTAACTGATATTTTAGGGAACCCTCGCGTTGTGAATAAAATCGGTCGCTTGTATGCATCGCTTTTTGCTAACCGCAAAATCGATGTTGTGATGACTGTAGCAACAAAAGGTATTCCTATTGCGTATGCGGTTGCTCAGTATTTAGACGTGCCCGTTGTTATTGTGCGCAGAGACAGTAAAGTAACTGAAGGATCGACCGTTAGTATTAACTACGTGTCAGGTTCATCTAAGCGCATTCAAACGATGCTGTTAGCTAAAAGAAGTTTAGCGGTGGGGTCAAATGTACTCATCATTGATGATTTCATGAAAGCTGGCGGCACTGTAAATGGAATGGTTAGTTTGCTTGAAGAGTTCGATGCAACTGTTGCTGGTATTGGAGTTTTAGTAGAATCAGAAGATATTGAAGAACGTTTAGTGGATGAGTATGTGTCTCTTGTACAATTAACAGATGTAAATATTAAAGATAAACAAATTCGTGTACAGGAAGGCAATTACTTAAAATATATTTGATCAAGTAAGGGAGAGGAACATATGTTACAGGTTCAAACAAAAAATGCACCGCAAGCTATTGGTCCATATTCACAGGGAATTGTTGTGAATAACTTGTTTTACAGTTCAGGTCAAATTCCACTTCGTCCAGATGGTACGTTGGTCGAAGGCGATGTTCAAGTACAAGCTACTCAAGTATTTGAAAATCTAAAAGCAGTTCTTGAAGAAGCTGGAGCTTCTCTAAATACAGTTGTAAAGGCAACCGTGTTCATTAAAGATATGAACGACTTCACAGCGTTAAATGAAGTCTATGGTGACTACTTCGGCGACCATAAGCCGGCACGTTCATGTGTAGAAGTAGCGAGACTACCTAAAGATGTACTTGTTGAAATTGAAGTTATTGCGCTTGTTAAAGGGTAATTAAATTAACAAATTTCTAACAAAAAGCAAGTAACTTCCAATTGTTCACTTTTTTTGCGAAAATTTTCTAAAAATTTTTTCTGAATAGCAGGAAAACACAAAATTCTGTGGAATTAAGTATGTAAAGCTTCGCATAGAAAAAGGTGGTGAACAAGATGGAAGTAACTGACGTAAGATTACGCCGCGTGAACACTGAAGGACGTATGAGAGCGATTGCTTCAATCACATTAGATGGTGAATTTGTTGTTCATGATATTCGTGTGATTGATGGTAATAATGGCTTATTTGTAGCCATGCCAAGTAAACGTACACCGGATGGTGAGTTCCGTGATATTGCACATCCAATCAATTCAAATACTCGCGGAAAGATTCAAGATGCTGTTTTAGCAGAATATCATCGTTTAGGTGAGGTAGAAGTTGAATTCGAAGAAGCGGGTGCTTCGTAAACATATGATACATTAAGAGTCTACTGAAAAGTAGGCTCTTTTCTTTTTGATTACCACTTATATAATTTCACACCTTTGTAAAACTTTAGCATTACCAAAAAATAAAATTCATGACTTATAAATGATTCCTTGAAATGCTGTCATTTTTGATATAATATTCTTAATGGATAAAAAGGTAAAATTGGAGGCCTGTTATGTCAAAAAGATATGCAGTCATATTGGCAGCTGGTCAGGGTACACGTATGAAGTCATCTTTATATAAAGTGTTACACCCTGTGTGTGGCAAACCGATGGTGCAACACGTAATTGATCAGTTATCACGCTTAGATTTAACAAATTTAATTACAGTTGTAGGTCACGGTGCCGAAAAAGTGAAATCACATGTTGGAGATAAAAGCTTATTTGCTTTACAAGAAGAGCAGTTAGGAACAGCTCATGCAGTAATGCAAGCAGAATCTTTACTTGCACATGAAAAAGGTACGACAATTGTTGTATGTGGAGATACTCCGCTTATTACAGCTGAAACAATTGAATCTTTATTAAAGCATCATGAAGCAACAAATGCAATGGCAACTATTTTAACGGCTCATGCAGAAGATCCAACAGGATATGGACGCATCATTCGAAATGAACAAGGCTCTGTTGAAAAGATTGTTGAGCATAAAGATGCCACAGAACAAGAGCGTCTTGTACAGGAAATTAATACTGGTACGTATTGTTTTGATAATGAGAAATTATTTGAGACACTTTCAAAAGTTTCAAATGATAATGTTCAGGGAGAGTACTATTTACCTGATGTTATCGAAATTCTAAAAAATGAAGGTCAAATTATTTCTGCATATCAAACATCCGATTTTGCTGAAACATTGGGCGTTAATGATCGATTTGCTCTGTCACAAGCAGAAGAAACAATGAAAAAGCGCATCAACAAGCAGCATATGTTAAATGGAGTGACGATTGTGGATCCTTCTAACACGTACATTTCAGCAGATGCTGTCATTGGCAGAGATACGGTTATTTATCCTGGTACGGTTATTCAAGGAACAGTTGTAATTGGAGAGAATTGTGAAGTAGGACCTAACAGTGAAATTAAAGACTGCAAAATAGGTAATAATACTTCTATTCGCCATTCTGTTGCTCACGATAGTGAAATTGGTCACGAAGTCACAATTGGCCCATTTGCACATATTCGTCCTCAATCATTAATTGGAGATGAAGTGCGCGTAGGAAACTTTGTAGAAATTAAAAAAGCATCTTTTGGCAAAGGTAGCAAAGCTTCTCATTTAAGTTATATTGGAGACGCAGAGGTCGGAAAAGGTGTAAACTTAGGGTGCGGATCTATTACAGTTAACTACGATGGGAAAAATAAATTTTTAACAAAGATTGAAGATGGGGCATTCGTAGGATGTAACTCAAACTTAATTGCACCTGTAACAATTGGCGAAGGCGCCTATGTTGCAGCTGGTTCAACCGTAACGGATGATGTGCCGGGAAAAGCATTATCAATTGCTCGTGCAAAACAAGTAAATAAAGAAAACTATGCTGAAAAGCTTGATATTAATAAAAAATCCTGACGGAGGTTTCACAATAAAATGTCAAATGTATATGCTGATGAAAATTTAAAGTTATTTACGCTAAATTCAAACAAGGCTTTAGCTGAAGAGATCGCAAAAGTAATTGGTGTGGAATTAGGTAAATGTTCGGTTGATCGTTTCAGTGACGGTGAAATTCAAATTAACATTGAAGAAAGTATCCGTGGTTGTGATGTATTTATCATTCAATCAACAAGTGCTCCAGTTAACGAACACTTAATGGAATTATTAATTATGATTGATGCATTAAAACGTGCATCAGCTAAAACAATTAACATCGTTATGCCTTACTATGGCTATGCTCGTCAGGATCGTAAAGCTCGTGCACGTGAACCAATCACTGCCAAATTAGCAGCAAATATCATTGAAAAAGCGGGAGCTACTCGTATTATCACATTAGATTTACATGCTCCTCAAATTCAAGGTTTCTTCGATATTCCAATTGACCATTTAGTAGGTGTGCCAATTTTAGGTGAATACTTCAAGAGTAAAAACCTTGATGACGTTGTTGTTGTATCTCCGGACCACGGTGGCGTAACGCGTGCTCGCCGTTTAGCGGAACGTCTAAAAGCGCCGATCGCTATCATTGACAAACGTCGCCCACGTCCAAACGTAGCAGAAGTTATGAACATTGTTGGACAAGTGGAAGGAAAAACAGCAATCTTGATTGATGACATGATTGATACAGCTGGTACAATTACAATTGGTGCAAGTGCATTAATTGAAGCAGGTGCAAAAGAAGTATATGCTTGTTGTACACACCCGGTTCTTTCAGGCCCTGCGATTGAGCGTATTCAAAACTCTACAATCAAAGAGCTAGCTGTAACAAACTCTATTGCTTTAACAGAAGATAAGAAAATTGGTAAAGTAACAGAACTTTCAGTAGCTCCGTTAATTGGTGAAGCGATTATTCGTGTTCACGAAGAGCAATCAGTTAGTACGTTATTTGATTGATAAACAGAACCTCTTTCCAAATGGAAAGAGGTTTTTTTGAAAAAAATTAAATGTGCTAATCCCTGATTTTAAAGGGATTTGGACGGGGTGAGCAAAGATATATTGCTGATTGAAACGAGTTTTATGTTTAGCAGCCTTCTAAAAAGGGTACATTTTAAGTAGAAAACATACTGGAAGGTGAATAAAATGAGTATTTCAATTCAAGCAAATAAAAGAACGGATTTTAAAAATTCTACAAATAGAAAAATTCGCGACGAAGGAAACTTCCCAGCGGTTGTTTACGGAAATAAAACAGAATCCACACCTATTTACTTAAACAGTGCTGATTTTATTAAGACTATTCGTGAAGCAGGACGCAATGGAGTGTTAACATTACAAGTGGACAAGCAAAAATATTCCGTAATGTTACATGATATTCAAACCGATCCATTAAAAAACGAAATTGTCCACGCCGATTTCCAAGTGGTCGACATGAAGAAAGAAATTGATACTGAAGTTTCTTTATCTCTAGTGGGAGAAGCAAAAGGAACAAAAGAAGGCGGCGTATTACAGCAGTCTCTATATGAAATTTCATTAAAAGGCTTGCCGCAAGATATCCCATCATCTATTGATGTAGATGTATCAGATTTGGGAATTAACGATACAATTACAGTAGGGGATATTAAGGTAGATAAAAAGCTAGAAATTACGCATGATGCAGAAGATACAGTTGCTTCTGTACTACCTCCTCAACAGGAAGAAGAGCCGGACAGCGGCGAAGTTCAGGATGCTGAAGGCGATGTTGAAGCAACAAAAGAAAAAGATAGCGAAGAATAATATAAAAAGACGTAACCAAAAGGTTACGTCTTTTTGTGTGAATTGATTATAATAAAAGTGATACTATATAGTAATGTAAAACATTAAAGACATTTACCTATTATGTACAACTTACATAGAGTGGAAAGGAGTATCTATTTTGAAATTAATCGTTGGTTTAGGAAATCCTGGAAAAGAATATGACCGTACTCGCCATAACATAGGATTTATGGCAATTGATAAAATTGCCGAACAGTTTATGATTTCATTAGATAAAACAAAGTTTAACGGAATATATGGAACAGGTATAATAAGAGGAGAAAAAGTCATATTATTAAAGCCTCTAACATATATGAATTTATCAGGAGAAAGTATTCGCCCGTTAATGGACTATTTTGATATAGACGTCGAAGACTTGCTTGTTATTTACGATGACTTAGATTTACCGTGCGGAAAAGTAAGATTGCGTACAAAAGGAAGTCCAGGCGGCCATAATGGAATAAAATCAATTATTCAGCATTTAAAAACCCAAGAGTTTAACCGAATTCGTATTGGAATTGATCGTCCGAAAAACGGTATGAAAGTAGTTGACTATGTACTAGGACGCTTTACAGAAGATGAAATGGTTCATATGGAAGAAGCGATGAAAACGTCTGTGCACGCGAGTGAAGACTTTTTAGGTAAAACGTTCTTAGAAGTAATGAATCGCTATAATTAAGCGGAATAAAATTTCTCTCAATCGTCCATACTAACACTAAAAGATTTGGGAGGATTTGTATGTCTATTCATTATTTCTGTAGACATTGTGGCGCAAAAGTCGGTATGATAGAAAAGACAGCTCACAATACAGAAGCACTCGGTTTTAATCACCTGACCGCAGATGAACGAAAAGACTTTATTCACTACCATAATAGTGGAGACATCGTGGTTAAAATTATTTGTGAAGACTGTCAAGAAGCGCTAGAACGAAATCCAGACTATCATCAGTACGAAACATTTATACAATAAAAAGCTTTGGTCTCAAACCAAAGCGTTTTTCTGTTTAGTTTAGACATATCATGGGAGGAGGGAATTCCTTTGCGAGGGATTAGACAGCAATTTGAAGAAAATAAAGAAATTGGAGCTGTTGTCAGCAGTTTAGAAGAAGGTTTGAAAGAACAGTTAGTAACGGGAATTTCCGGTTCAGCTCGATCTGTATTAATGGCACTCTTAAATGAGGATAAAAAATACCCCTTATTAGTAGTGACTCATAATTTATATCAAGCCCAAAAAGTGTATGAAGACCTTTTACACCTTTTACCGGAAAAAGACGTTTTCTTATACCCTGTTAACGATTTAGTTGCTACAGAAGTGGGGATTGCAAGTCCAGAATTAAAGGCTCAGCGAATTGAAGTACTCAATTATTGGAGTCAACATACAGGTGGAGTAGTTGTAACGCCGCTTGCAGGGATTCGAAAGCTGCTACCTCCTAAAGCAAGATGGGAGCAAACGCAGCTGCCGTTTCAAATGGGAATTGACATCGACGTTGATCATTATTTAAAAAGGTTAGTTGAGTTGGGCTATGAGCGGGCATCGATGGTTTCAGCTCCGGGTGAGTTTAGTGTGCGCGGAGGAATCATTGACATCTATCCGTTAACAGAAGAGCTACCTGTCCGAATTGAACTATTTGATACGGAGATTGATTCCATTCGTACTTTTACAATCGAGGATCAACGCTCTCAAGAGCAGTTAAAAGAAATTTCAATCGGTCCTGCTACGGAAATCATTGTGAACCAAAATGAAGTGGCCCAAGGAATTGAAGAACTAGAAGCACAGCTGGCTTCGACGCTGCAACAAGTAAAAAACGCAGCGCTAAAAGCTACCTTAACAGAAAATATTAAAGGTGAAATCGAACAGCTGCGTCAAGGTCAGCTTCTTGAAAATATGTTCAAGTATTTATCATTCTTCTACGAATCGCCTGCTAGTTTACTAGATTATTTACCAGAAGGCGGCCTTGTCATCTTTGATGAAACCACTCGAATTCAAGAAACGTCTGATCAGCTTGAAACAGAGGAAGCTGAATGGATAACTGAATTATTAGGACAGGGGCAAATTGTTCGAGACGTTCAATTATCTCATAAGCTCCCATCTCTTATTCAGCGAGCAAAACATCAGTTTTTATACTTATCGTTATTTTTGAAGCACGTATCGTATACGAGTCCGCAAAATATTATTAATATTTCATGTAAGCAGATGCAGCAGTTTTACGGCCAAATGAACTTATTAAAAAGTGAAATTGAACGTTGGAAAAATGCTAATTATACGGTAGTCCTCTTAGGAGCAGATAAAGAGCGCGTGAAAAAACTTGAAGGTGTGCTAGCAGATTATGATATTGATTCATCTATTTTAGATGGAAATGGTCAGCTTGTGCCAGGTCTTGTTCAAATTATTGAAGGCGATTTACAAATGGGCTTTGAACTGCCGATGCAAAAATTAGCTGTTTTAACCGAGGAAGAATTGTTTAAAAAACGGGTAAAGAAATCAAAGCGTCGTCAAAAGCTTTCCAATGCAGAACGTATTAAAAGCTATTCAGAGTTAAACGTAGGTGACTATGTCGTTCACGTGAACCACGGTATTGGCCGTTATTTAGGAATGGAAACGTTAGAGATTAACGGTAATCATAAAGATTATATCCATATCAAATATGAAGGCTCTGACAAGCTGTACGTTCCTGTTGAACAGATTGATCAAGTACAAAAATATGTAGGCTCTGAAGGGAAAGAGCCAAAAGTATATAAACTTGGTGGAAATGACTGGAAAAAAGTGAAACGAAAAGTTGAGTCTTCTGTTCAAGACATCGCTGATGACTTAATTAAACTGTATGCAGAGCGTGAAGCAAGTAAAGGTTATGCATTTTCCCCGGATGGCGATTTACAAAGAGAATTTGAAACAGCTTTCCCTTATCAAGAAACCGAAGATCAGCTTCGTTCTGTACAAGAAATTAAAAAGGATATGGAACATGAAAGACCAATGGATCGTTTGCTTTGTGGAGATGTTGGATATGGAAAAACAGAAGTAGCCATTCGTGCTGCATTTAAAGCTGTGACAGATGGAAAACAAGTGGCTATTTTAGTGCCAACCACTATTTTAGCTCAGCAGCACTATGAAACCATCCGTGAGCGTTTTCAAGACTATCCAATCAACATTGGGCTATTGAGCCGCTTTCGCAGCCGTAAACAGCAGCAGGAAACAATTAAAGGGCTAAAAAACGGGACCGTAGATGTAGTGATTGGTACACATCGTTTACTATCTAAAGACGTGATTTATAAAGATTTAGGGTTGTTAGTTATCGATGAAGAGCAGCGTTTTGGTGTAACGCACAAGGAAAAAATCAAGCAAATGAAAGCAAACGTTGATGTCCTTACACTTACGGCAACACCTATTCCACGAACATTACATATGTCTATGTTGGGCGTAAGGGATTTGTCTGTTATTGAAACGCCGCCTGAAAATCGTTTTCCGGTTCAAACATATGTAGTGGAGTATAATCCGGTTCTAGTTCGTGAAGCGATTGAGCGCGAGTTAGCACGTGATGGCCAAGTTTACTTTTTATATAATCGCGTAGAAGATATTGAACGAAAAGCAGAAGAAATTTCGATGCTCGTGCCTGATGCTAGGGTAACGTATGCTCACGGAAAAATGAATGAAACAGAACTCGAAGCGGTTATTTTAAGCTTTTTAGAAGGCGAATATGACGTTATTGTTAGTACAACTATTATCGAAACAGGAGTAGATATTCCAAATGTAAATACGCTCATTGTCAACAATGCTGATAAGATGGGATTATCACAACTGTATCAATTAAGAGGGCGCGTAGGTCGTTCAAATCGCGTGGCATATGCGTACTTTACGTATCATAAAGACAAAGTACTGACAGAAGTAGCTGAAAAGCGTCTGCAAGCTATTAAAGAATTCACCGAATTAGGTTCTGGTTTTAAAATTGCTATGCGTGATCTTTCAATACGTGGCGCCGGAAACTTACTGGGTGCTCAGCAGCATGGATTTATCGATTCTGTCGGTTTCGATCTCTACTCACAAATGCTTAAAGAAGCGATAGAGGAAAGACGCGGGTCTGACGGAGAAAGTGTGAAATTTAATGTGGAAATGAATCTGGACTTAGACGCGTATATCCCTGATCAGTACATTACAGACGGCCGCTTGAAAATTGAGATGTATAAGCGCTTTAGAGGAATTGAAGCACTAGAGGATATTCAAGAATTGCAAGATGAAATGATTGATCGTTTTGGAGAGTATCCGGCTGAGGTTGAGTATTTGTTTAAAGTAGCTGAAACAAAAGTATATGCAACGCAGAACTTAGTAGAATCTATTCTTCAGTCAAAACAAGAAATTTCTATTCTGCTTTCTGAAGAAGCGAGCTCAACGATAGACGGCCAAAAGTTATTCATGCTAGGTGATCAATTTGGCAGAATGGTCAGCTTAGGTATGGAAGGCAAGAAAGTAAAATTAGTGGTTAACGTAAAAGGACTTGCTCAAAAAGAATGGCTCAATATTGTGTATCAGTTAGTAAAAGGAGTAGCCACTGTTAAAAAAGAACAAGTTACGAATTAAAGCAGGCAAGGACAAAAGTATTTTAGTTAAAGGAAAATCCGAACGATGAATTGAGGTTCTTGGTAAAGAATCCAACTCGTTCGGATTTTTTTATTGATATGGTGAACGCAAGTTTCATGTATATGGCTCCTTCTAGCTGGTGATTGGGGGGCAATACGAAGACTCCTGCGGGATAGGTTTAGTTAGTTATGTCCCAGCCTCTTTTGTATAGTCAAAATAAAAATATCCAAATCCCCATGTTTTGGCGGTTTTTTGGACATTTTTTTAATAAAAGCACACTTTTTAACAAAAAAAGAGATGGTTGGTGAATAGAAGTTGTAGAGTGAAGAATACTAACCTCAACAAAGGTGAACCTTTTATCATATAGCCATCAGTGATATTCACCAACTATTTTAATCATCATATGAAAGAGAGGCTTCAATGAATGAAAGCAACAGGTATTGTTCGTCGTATTGATGATTTGGGTCGCGTTGTGATTCCAAAAGAAATTAGAAGAACACTTCGCATCCGAGAGGGAGACCCGCTAGAGATTTTCGTCGATCGCGATGGAGAAGTTATTTTAAAGAAATATTCGCCAATTAGTGAACTAGGAGATTTTGCAAAAGAGTATGGCGAAGCGCTATACGATAGCTTAGGTCATCCTGTACTTATTTGTGACCGCGATGTATTTATTGCGGTAGCAGGAAGCTCTAAAAAAGAATACTTAAATAAAAACATTAGTTCTTTAGTAGAATCTGTTATGGAAAGTCGCAGTTCTTCTTTAGTAACTGATGGGAAAAACCTTGAATTTGTCGATGGATACGAAGAAAATATTTCTTCTTACACAATCGGTCCGATTATTGCAAATGGAGATCCGATTGGAGCCGTTGTCATTTTCTCAAAAGAGAAGTCTCTTGGTGAAGTAGAGCATAAAGCAGCCGAAACGGCAGCTAGCTTCTTATCTCGTCAAATGGAGCAGTAAGCGTAATTATCTTTATTTTACATTATTTACTGAAAAGGTAGCAGTTTCTGCTGCCTTTTTTCATGCTGTCTTACCTTAGAAATAAAGAGAACATGATATAATGGTACGGTATTTTATTTATTGGAAAGTGCAGGATGTTTTATAAGAACAAAGCTCTATTCTATTGCGGTTAGCGGCTAATAAAAAGAGCTGTTCACATCATTACAAGCTGCAGGTGAAAGGTGTAGGAATGCAGAAACAATCAAAGCTCTATTCTATTTTTAACGGCGCTATTATTTTAACGCTCGCAGGTTTATTTACGAAAATCTTAAGTGCCACTTATCGTATTCCATATCACCATATTGCGGGAGATATAGGGTTTTATATCTATCAGCAAGTTTATCCGCTATATGGAATTGCGCTACAGCTAGGTACATATGGTTTCCCTGTAATTATTTCAAAGTTAGTAGCTGATTATGCGGCAACAAATCGGAGAAAGGAAATACGGGGAATACTTCAAGTTTCGTTTGCTTTTTTGTTTGTAGTAGGCTGCACGATATTTGCGTTCGAATATATCTTTGCAGAAACAATCGCCGAATGGATGGGAGATCGGGAGTTAACGATTCTCATTCAAATTATTTCATTTTCCTTTTTATTTATTCCGTTTATTGCTGTTATTCGTGGTTATTATCAAGGATTATATAATATGTTTCCTACAGCGCTGTCTCAAATCGCAGAACAAGTTGTGCGAGTAGGGACTATTTTGTATCTATCTATTTTCTTTGTGCACCATGGGTATGGTCCTTATACTACGGGGGCTGGAGCAATTTTTGGCTCCATAACAGGCGGTCTAACATCTCTTATTGTTTTGTTTTTATTTGTTTTTAGAACAAAGACAAATTCTAAGGGAATGTTTCAACGTATAAAGAAAGCAGACGTCAAAAAAATAGTAAAAGTCCTGGTTATTCAAGGTTTATTAATTTGTGTTAGCGGTATGGGTCTGCTGTTTATCCAGCTTATTGACTCCTTTACTTTATATTCTAGTCTAACGGCGCACGGCATGGCTGAAGAAGCAGCACAAATTTTAAAAGGTATTTACGACCGCGGTCTTCCGTTGATTCAATTAGGTACAGTAGTAGGTACAGCTTTTTCGCTTTCGCTTGTACCCGTTATTTCTTCAGCAATTGCGAAAAAGAACCTTTCATTTGTGGTTGAAAAAGTTCAGCTGTCTCTCCGTCTATCGCTTGTAGTCGGAGTTGGAGCAGCTTTTGGCTTGATTGCGCTGATGAAACCCATTAATATGCTTCTATACGGTGACTCCCACGGAACGGACGTTTTACAAATTTTGAGCTTGTTAGTTATATTTACAACCGTAGCAGCAACTGCTGGAGCTGTGCTGCAGGGGATGGGAGCTGTTTTCGCACCTGTAATAGCCGTCATCGCTGGCATGACGGTTAAACTGATATTGAATCTTTGGCTAATACCAGATTTTCAAACCGTAGGAGCAGCCATTGCTTCCTCTGCTGGATTCGCTATTGTTGCAGCAATCAATCTATTTTGTCTGTATAAAAAGCTAGCTGTGCCTCTTGTTCCGAAAAAGGCGAGTGGAGGTATTTTTATAACAGGCATAGCAATGGTCGTTCTTTTGCAAAGCTATTTATTTTGTTTACATCACTTTGTATGGTCTAATGGTTTAGATACAAGCAAACAAGTGGTTGAAACAGGAGCTGGTGTTTTAATAGGCGGTTTGTTTTATTTGTTTATCATTATGAAACAACATATTTTTACCGAAGAGGAATTACGTTTACTTCCAATGGGAAGTGTTTTAGCTAAATATGTATTAAAAAATAAATAAGAAGGTGAAGCAATGACAGGTAAAGTAACAGTTATTGGTTTAGGAGCAGGCGATTTAGAGCAGCTACCTGTAGGTATCTATCGCTTGCTACAGCAGGAAAAGCATATTTATATGCGCACAAAAGAACATCCTGTAATCAAAGAGTTAGAAAGTGAAGGTTTAACGTATGTATCCTATGATGACGTATACGAATCTCATGATGCATTTGAAGAGGTATATGAACATATATCAAATGATTTAATCGATAAAGCTTCAATAGAAGAAGTGGTGTATGCCGTTCCCGGGCACCCTTTAGTGGCAGAACGTACGGTTCAATTACTTTTACAAAAAGGAAAAGAATGCAGCATTCCTGTTGAAATTAAAGGGGGACAAAGCTTCTTAGACCCAATTTTTGGGGCATTAAAGATTGATCCTATTGAAGGGTTTCAGCTGCTAGACGGAACAGATTTAAAGCGAAACGAAATAGAATTAACGGGTCATGTTCTAATTGCTCAAGTGTACGATCAGTTCGTTGCTTCAGAGGTAAAGCTAACGCTGATGGAACACGTTCCTGATGATTATCTCGTTTACATTGTAACGGCAGCGGGAAGCTGTGAAGAAAAAATCCAGCCGGTCAAGCTGTATGAATTAGATAGAGAAATGTCGCTCAATAACTTAACAACTATCTATGTCCCTCCAGTAGCGGACGAAACAATTTTATACCATCAATTTGACGCATTCAGAAGGATTATTGCCACGCTCAGAGGGCCAAACGGATGTCCTTGGGATCAAAAACAAACGCATGAATCGCTCAAGCGCTATTTGCTAGAAGAGTCTTATGAGTTATTAGATGCAATTGACCGCCAAGATGACGATAATATGATTGAAGAGCTCGGTGATGTACTGCTGCAAGTATTGCTTCATGCACAAATTGGTGAAGATGAAGGAATGTTTTCAATTGATGATGTTATTCGCAGTGTTTCAGAGAAAATGGTAAGACGCCATCCGCACGTATTTGGGGAAGTGAGCGTGAAGGATGCAGATGAGGTCTTAAAAAATTGGGATGAAATCAAAAAAGAAGAAAAAGGAGAGGAACCTTCTTCTCTATTAGCTTCTGTACCCGGGGCTATGCCTTCTTTAATGAAAGCGCACGGGTACCAAAAACAAGCTGCAAAAGTTGGTTTCGATTGGTCAGAAGTTGAACCTATGTGGGAAAAAGTACAGGAAGAACTTGCTGAATTCCAAGAGGAAGTACAGCATGCTGATAAAGAAAAAATGAGCGATGAATTTGGAGATATTTTATTTACTTTAGTGAATATTGCAAGATTTTATAAAATTGACTCTGAAGCTGCATTAGCTAAAACGAATACAAAATTTTTAAATCGATTTCAATATATTGAAGAAAAAGTGAAAGCTTCTGAAAAATCATTTGAATCTTTTTCGTTAAAAGAGTTAGATGAATTTTGGGAAGAAGCCAAAAAAACAGGTTTGTAAAACAGAAAGGTGAGGGAATTATGAGGTTAGATAAATTTTTAAAAGTATCACGTTTAATTAAGCGCCGTACATTAGCAAAAGAAGTATCAGACAAGGGCCGTATTACGATTAATGGTATCGTCGCAAAAGCAAGCACAAATGTGAAAGTAGGAGATGAATTAGCCATCACATTTGGTACGAAGAAAATTACCGTTAAAATAGAGGCTCTTCAAGAAGCAGCTAAAAAAGAAGAAGCGGCTAATTTGTACTCAATTGTCAAAGAAGAGCGTATTTCATCTGAAGTATAACTGATGAAGGCTTGTTCTAAATCACCTTTCTCATTCATATGTTTTAAACAACAGATAACAAGAGCGAATGCTCTTAATGAATGAGGTGGGGATGAAGATATGAGCCAATTTTACGAAACAAGCAATTCAAACAAAGACCATACTCCAAATCATGATTTAGTGATGAAGGGTCGGCGTCTCTTAGATATCACGGGTGTGAAGCAGGTAGAGAGCTTTGACAATGAGGAATTTTTACTTGAAACAGTGATGGGTTTCTTGTCAGTTAGAGGGCAAAATCTGCAAATGAAAAATTTAGACGTTGATCAAGGAATTGTATCGATAAAAGGAAAAATCTTTGATATAGTTTACTTAGATGAGAACCAATCGGAGAAGGCTAAAGGATTCTTTAGTAAGTTGTTTCGATGAGTTTAAACATTCAGCTCTATACAATGCTTGCGATGGTATCGATGGGAAGCGGTTTAGGTGCTTCTCTCGATACTTATCGTTACTTTGTTAATCGCTCTAAATCACGCCCATGGTTTGTATTTGTGAATGACGTATTGTTTTGGATGGTGCAAGCTCTTCTCATTTTTTATGTGTTGTTTTTAGTGAATGAAGGAGAACTGCGTTTGTATGCGTTTCTTGCTTTGTTTTGCGGCTTTGCCGCGTATCAAAGCTTATTTCAATCACTGTATTTAAAAGTATTAACATTTACTGTCTCGAGCGTATTAAGTTTATATCGAGGTGTTTTAACACTTAGTAATATTTTTTTGGTCAAGCCTATCCGCTTCTTTATTCATATTCTACTTGTAGTCGCTTTAGGGATCTACCGAGCTGTTCATAAGCTGCTCGTATTCTGTCTAAAGCTTATTTACGTACCGGCCAGGTGGGTTCTTTTCGTATTTTGGAGAATGTTGCCTAAACCTGTAAAACGATTTTTACATATGGGTTTTCGGTATATAGAAGGAATTTACAATCGTGCAAAGAATATGATAATGAGAGTCGTTGCATGGGTGAACACTTTAAAAAACAAGGGGGACGACTAATTCAATGAGTGCGATACGAAAAAAAAAGGTCGCGAAGTTAAATACTGATTATAGCCATAAACAAGAGCAAATTAAACAAAATACAGATCGAAAGCGTATCGGTTTAATTAGGCGTTTGACTGTTTTCGGAGTGTTGGCCTTAATCATTGGTGGATTGATGGTATCAGCTTTAATTACGCAAACCTCAGCTATTGAGAACAAAAAAGCTGAGAAGGTGAAATTAGAACAGCAGCTGACAAAATTACAAAGCAAGCAAAAACAGTTAAAAGGTGAAATCGTCAAGTTAAATGACGATGATTATATTAAAAAGATTGCCCGCAGAGATTATTTTTTATCAGAAGACGGGGAAATTATCTTTAATGTAAAAAAAGACTAAACGTATGGTTCGTTGACAGTGTATTTTTGCTTTTTGTATAATATAATAAATTGATTTCTTTTATCATTTAAGGAGGAGCATTTTTTTTATGTCAATCGAAGTAGGCAGCAAGTTACAGGGAAAGGTAACAGGTATTACGAACTTTGGAGCTTTTGTTGAGCTACCAGGAGGTTCAACAGGCTTGGTTCATATCAGTGAAGTAGCTGATAATTACGTAAAGGACATTAACGACCATTTAAAAGTGGGCGACGAAGTTGAAGTCAAAGTAATTAACGTTGAGAAAGATGGTAAAATTGGTCTTTCAATTAAGAAAGCGGTAGACAAACCAGAACGTCCAGAAAGACCAGAGCGTCCTGCAAGAGCGCCACGCTCAGACCGTCCACGTGATTCACGCCCACAACGTAATAACAATCGTGGTGGCGGTAATGATTTCCGTACAAAAGAAACATTCGAACAAAAAATGAATCGTTTCTTAAAAGACAGTGAAGAACGTTTATCTTCCCTAAAACGCCATACCGAATCAAAACGCGGTGGACGCGGTGCAAAACGCGGTTAACTTGCTGCTTATATCAAATAGATAGCGAGTTTTTGGAAAGCACCTTTTATCTAAAAGGTGCTTTTTTATATGTAAAAAAGAGTAGAAAAAAAGCATGTACTATTGTACATGCTTTTTGATGACCCGTACGGGATTCGAACCCGTGTTACCGCCGTGAAAGGGCGGTGTCTTAACCGCTTGACCAACGGGCCGTTATTCGAGTAGCGGCGGAGGGGATCGAACCCCCGACCTCACGGGTATGAACCGTACGCTCTAGCCAGCTGAGCTACACCGCCATTATACGTTCTCTAAAAGACATTTATAATAATATAAAAAAGTAAGGTTATTGTCAATAACTTTTTTGTTATTTTTATAGACTTTTATTTGCTTTTAAAAAAGAATGATGAGCATAGGCTTTCTCTTAGGCGAACAGTATCTCTCATATTTTTTAAATCGCCATGTAAGATTGTACATCTTTTTGTATAGTTTTCAATATAATACTAGAAAATAGTCGAACGATTATAGGTATTTTGCTAGTCCGTTTGACAAAATTTCACCTTTCGCCGCGATATAATAACGAATAAGTATAATTAGCGGGTGGTGGGAGAATGCAAAAGACGGAAAGAGATTTTGCAAGTCCAACAACAGAGGCGGTATTTAACCGAACTAGATTAGAAATGTCCCGTGTATTTACAAAGGCGGGTATGAAAACGGAAAAGGTGTTATTTCAATGGGGATTGTTGCTGCTAGTCGTAGGTTTTTTATTAGGACGAGCGTTAATTTTAATGAAAATCATGCCATTTGCTTTGCCATTCTTTGCAGCCGTAATGGCTATAAAGAAAGAAAAAGCACCGTTAGCAAGTTTAGCCGTATTGGCAGGGGCATTTAGTGTTTCCATTCAAAATGGAGGTACCGTATTTGCTACACTATTTGTTTTCTTACTAATTCATCGATTTAGCGGCATACTGACAATGGATCCGTTAAAGAAGCTGCCGTTTACTGTATTTAGCGCGATGTTACTTACAAAACTAACTATTTTTTATGTGTTTACCAAGGAATTCACCATGTATGATTTTACATTTGTGGCAGTAGAAGCAGGGTTGAGCTTTATCTTAACAATGATTTTCTTACAAAGCGTGCCTTTAATTTCATACCGAAAGCGAAAACAATCATTAAAAACAGAAGAAGTGATTTCTCTTATTATTTTGTTGGCATCTGTTATGACGGGGACAATAGGGTGGATGATTTACGGCCTTTCGGCTGAACATATATTATCTCGTTACTTAGTATTAGTTTTTGCGTTTGTATCTGGCCCTACGATAGGAGCTACGGTAGGGGTCGTAACCGGTTTAATTTTAAGTTTCGCGAACGTTTCTAGTTTGTATGAAATGAGTTTACTCGCTTTCTCTGGCTTGCTTGGAGGACTTTTAAAAGACGGTAAAAAGCTAGGAGCAGCTCTGGGGCTGGTTGTTGGCTCATTGCTAATTGGCCTATATGCTCAGGCAGATCAAGGATTGACGACTAATTTGTATGAATCACTGACGGCCGTTGTCCTATTTTTATTAACCCCATCTTTTGTGTTGAAAAACTTAAGTAAACTAGTACCAGGGACATCTGAAAATATGCTTGAACAACAGCAGTACGTGCGTAAGATCCGAGATGTAACAGCGAATCGCGTAGAACAGTTCTCAAATGTTTTTCAAGCACTTTCCAAAAGCTTTACGCAAAATGGATTTTATGATGAAAAGCCAAGCGCGGATAAAGAAGTTGATTATTTCTTAAGCAGCGTTACCGAAAGGACGTGCCAGTTTTGTTTTAAAAAAGAACAATGTTGGGCACAGCAGTTTGATACAACCTATGAATATATGAAGGAAATTATGCTTGAAGTTGATAATGGTACTCTTGAACAAAATCCAAGGCTAATTCGAGAGATGGACAAACATTGTGTGAAATCGAAAAAAGTCATCGATGTGATTGAGCATGAACTGACGTATTTTAAAGCCAATCAGCACTTAAAAGCCCAAATTCAAGAAAGTAGAAGGATTGTAGCAGAACAGCTTCACGGTGTCTCTGAAGTCATGGGGAATTTTGCAAAAGAAATTAAGCGAGAGCGAGAAAATTTAAATGTACAAGAAGAACAGATTTTAGAAGCTCTTCGTAACTTTGGAATGGAAATCAATCAAATTGAAATTTATAGCTTAGAACCTGGAAATGTAGATATTGAAATGTGGGTGCCATATTGTCACGGAAGAGGAGAATGCGAGAAAATTATTGCGCCAATGCTTACAGATATTTTAGGTGAAAGTATCGTAGTAAAGAACGAAGAATGTGCTAAATATCCTCAAGGCTATTGCCACGTTTCGTTTGGCTGTACAAAAGCATACGTTGTTGATACAGGCGTAGCACACGCTGCTAAAGGCGGAGGGTTTGTATCCGGTGACAGCTATTCCATGATTGAGCTAAACGCCGGTAAGTATGCATTAGCTATTAGTGATGGCATGGGAAATGGAGAGCGTGCCCACTATGAAAGCAACGAAACGCTTCAGCTGTTAAAACAAATTTTACAAACAGGAATAGAAGAGACAATTGCAATTAAATCGATTAACTCTATTTTATCGCTGCGTACAAACGATGAGATCTTTTCTACCTTAGATTTAGCGATGATTGATTTACAAGATGCTAATGTAAATTTCTTGAAAATCGGTTCCACGCCAAGCTTCATCAAACGCGGAGATAAGGTTATTAAAATACAGGCAAGCAATTTGCCAATGGGCATTATCGAAGAATTTGAAGTAGATGTTGTGAATGAACAAATGAAGGCGGAAGACTTATTAATTATGATGAGTGACGGCGTATTTGAAGGACCGAAACACGTTGAGAACTACGAAATGTGGATGAAGCGAAAAATTGGCGAGCTTCAAACAAATGATCCACAAGAAATTGCAGACTTAATTATGGAAGAAGTTATTCGAACAAAATCAGGTTTAATTGAAGATGATATGACGGTAGTTGTGGCCAAACTTCAGCACAATACCCCGAAATGGTCATCGATTCCTTCTTACGCTTATCGTAAAAAAGCACAATAGTTAGATAGAAGTATATTTTATCTCCTCCTCGTCTATCATGTTAATACTGATAATGAGGAGGGGATTTTTTTATGAAAAAAGGTACATTGAAACAGATGTTGGTAATTACAGACGGTGGTTCGAATACAGGTGAAGATCCGGTAGCAATGGCAGCACTAGCTAAAGAACAAGGGATTAGTGTAAACGTTATTGGTGTGATGGAAGAGGACACAATTGATGAGCAAAGCACGAATGAAATAGAAGGCATTGCTATGTCAGGCGGTGGCGTTAGCCAAATTGTTTACGTAAAACAGCTGTCTCAAACTGTTCAAATGGTTACAAGGCAGGCAATGACGCAAACACTTCAAGGTGTTGTAAATAAAGAACTTCAGCAAATTCTAGGTTCCTCTAATTCAAGATTAGAAGAGTTATCTCCTGAGAAGCGAGGAGAAATCATGGAAGTTGTTGATGAACTTGGGGAAACGGTTGACTTAGAGATTCTTATTTTAGTTGACATGAGCGGAAGTATGAAAAATAAGCTTCCTACTGTAAAGGAGTCGCTGTTAGATTTATCGTTAAGCTTGAATGCTCGCATGGGGCATAATCAATTTTCAATCTTTTTATTTCCTGGGAAAAAGAAAGATGTAGAGAAGCTAATGGACTGGAATCCAAGATTAGAGTCGCTTTCAACGATTTTTCCAAAACTAACAGCAGGAGGTATTACGCCTACTGGACCGGCTATCAAAGAGGCTACTCATTATTTCACCAAAAAGCGCTCATTGAGAGGGTTGTTAAAAAATAATGAACAATACATTGAAGAATCAGGTATGTAACCTATCTCCGGGAACAGAAATTCAAGGAAAATGGCATCACGTCCATTATAAAATTCTTGAGAAATTAGGCGTGGGAGCCACCGGAGTTGTCTACTTGGTTCAATTAGTCAACGGAACGCTAGCGGCGTTAAAAATAAGCTTTTCCAACATGTCCGTTACAGCAGAAGTGAATGTATTAAAAAAGTTGTCTCAAGTCAAAGACAAAGTGCTAGGACCGCGCTTGCTGGATGTAGATGATTGGAGCTATGGTTCTCACGCTCTTTCTTTCTATGTAATGGAGTATGTGAAAGGGCAGCCTCTCCTTTCTTTTATCTCAACAAGAGGGACAGAATGGCTGCAAGTATTTGCAAGTCAGCTCTTAACAGACTTAGAAAACCTTCATGAAGAAGGGTGGGTATTTGGCGATTTAAAACCAGAAAACCTGGTCGTAACATCTAACCCCGTAAAAGTTCGATGGATTGACGTCGGAGGAACAACTCTGCAAGGGCGGTCAATCAAAGAATTTACCGACTTTTATGATCGAGCGCACTGGGGGCTTGGCTCCCGAAAAGCAGAACCGACCTATGATTTGTTTGCTGTATCCATGGTTTTGATTCACGCAGCTTATGGCAAGCGAATTAATAAAACAGACAAACCGGCTGAACAATTAAAACAATTTATATTAACAACAAAGCAGTTAGAACCTTTCGGAGATGTTTTGTATCAAGCGGTTACGGGAAAGTATAAGTCAGCTAAAGAAATGAAAACAGAGGTGTTATCGGTCGAAAAAAGAAGAGGGGCAAAAAGTAGAGGAACAAAGCCTCAAAACGTTCGTCAACCGTCTGCCCCTCGTGTTAAAGTAAAGAAGAAGCGTTCTCACGTGTTAGAGACGCTACTACTTTGTACGTCTGTAATGTTGATTTATATTTTGTATCTATTTATTCAAGTGCTATAAAGTTTGGAGAAATTGTGAAACTTTCCTTATAGTCATTCGTATAAAGTAAATTAATGATACATTATTGCGTGTACATTATAAGGATGAGTCATTCCTATGGAAAAGCAAGTGAACAATTTTATGACAAAACATCAGTTATTATCCGCAGGCTCTACGGTGATTGTAGGTATTTCTGGTGGTCCTGATTCTTTAGCACTGCTGCATTTCTTATGGAGTCTGAAAGAGCAAAAATCTCTTACGATTATTGCTGCTCATGTTGATCATATGTTCCGGGGCAAAGAGTCACAGCAAGATATGGAATATGTGCAGAACTACTGCAAACAATTGAATATTAAATGTGAAGCGAAGCAGATTGATGTTACTGCCTATCAGAAGGAAAGAAAGTTATCTTCTCAAGTAGCTGCCAGAGAATGCCGCTATACGTTTTTTACTCATGTTATGAAAAAGCACAAAGCAAATCTTCTTGCATTAGGACATCACGGAGATGATCAAATTGAAACGATGTTAATGCGAATGGTTCGAGGTAGTACGATGAATGGATACGCAGGGATGCAGCCCAAGCGACCATATGGGGATGGATTTATTATTAGGCCGTTCCTAGCCGTAACGAAAGAAGAAATCAATCGCTACTGTAAGCTACATGGGCTTACACCTCGAATTGATCCGAGTAATGAGAAAGACTCGTACACGAGAAATCGGTTTCGTCATTACGTTTTGCCATTTTTAAAGCAAGAAAACGCCGCTGTACATGAAAAATTTCAACAATTTAGCGAGAACTTGCATGAAGATCAAGCATACTTAGAGGAATTAACGACCGATGTGATGAATAAAGTAATGAGAAAGAAATTGCAAAATGAAATTCTCATTGATAGAGATTGTTNTGAAGATCAAGCATACTTAGAGGAATTAACGACCGATGTGATGAATAAAGTAATGAGAAAGAAATTGCAAAATGAAATTCTCATTGATAGAGATTGTTTTCTAAGGATACGCAAGCCTTTACAAAGGCGTGGTATTCAACTAATATTAAACTATCTCTATAAAGAAATTCCTCCAACCCTTTCCTCAGCGCATGTTGACACGTTAGTAGGATTTTGTGAAAGTGACAAACCGTCTGGGACGCTTGACTTTCCAAATGGTTTACGCATTATCCGATCTTACAACGACTGTCTTTTCACCTTTAATGAGGGGAACATCGAGCCATATGAATTTACTGTTCCGATTCCAGGGGTCGTCGAGCTTCCAAATGGTCACCAGCTTATTTGTGAAATACATAATAAAGTCGAAGATATAAAAGGAAACGATGTTTTTCTTTTAGATGAAGCTCACGATTTACAATCATTAAAGGTAAGGACACGAAAAAATGGTGATAAAATGCGAGTAAAGGGCATGAAGGGACATAAAAAAGTAAAGGATATTTTTATCGATGAAAAAATCCCTTTACACTTCAGAGATCATTGGCCGGTAGTGGAAGATAGCCAAGGAACTATTTTGTGGCTACCTGGTTTGAAAAAATCTGCTTATGAACTGCATACACATAAGTCCAGATATGTTATTTTATACTATAAGTAGCGAAAACTTCTAGGAGGCAAGTAAGGAATGAAGCAGGATATTCAAGAAATTTTGATTTCAGAAGAAGAAATACAACAGAAAGTAAAAGAATTGGGTAAGCTATTATCTGAGGAATACGCTGACCGTTTTCCTTTGGTAATCGGTGTACTAAAAGGTGCTATGCCTTTTATGTCTGATCTAATTAAGCGTGTTGATACATATTTAGAAATGGATTTTATGGATGTATCAAGTTATGGCAATGCAATGGTTTCTTCTGGTGAAGTAAAAATCCTAAAAGATTTAGATACATCAGTTGAAGGTCGAGACATTCTTATTTTAGAGGATATTATCGACAGCGGCTTAACACTTAGCTATCTTGTGGAGTTATTCAAGTACCGTAAAGCTAAGTCAATTAAGATTGTCACACTCTTAGACAAACCAACAGGTCGTAAAGCAGCTATTAAAGCAGATTATGTTGGATTTGAAGTACCTGATGCATTCGTAGTAGGGTATGGATTGGATTATCAAGAAAAGTATCGTAACCTGCCGTATATTGGGGTTCTCAAACCGCAAGTATACAGCAATTAATAAGCACATATCCAAGTGCAATTTATTGGATAGGATAAATGTTCTATGTTAGTATTGAATACAGTATTTGTTTATCGTGGGAGGAGGTAAGAAATGAATCGGATCTTCCGTAATACCATCTTTTATTTACTTATATTTTTAGTCATTATCGGCGTGGTAAGCTTCTTTAGTGGCTCTAATCAAAAAGCAGAACCAATGAGATACGATACATTTGTTCAACACTTAGACAAAGGTGATGTGAAATCACTCTCTATGAAGCCTGAAAGAGGCGTGTATGTTGTGCAAGGAAAGTTAGATTCTTATAAAAAGGATCAAACGTTCCAAACTTACATCGTAGATGGTGACAAAGCTCTTGATCGTATTGACGCTGCTTCAGAAAATAATCAAGTACAAGTTGATTTTAAACCTGCTGATGAAACAAGCGGCTGGGTAACGTTCTTTACGTCAATCATTCCGTTTGTTATTATTTTCATCCTATTCTTCTTCTTACTGAACCAAGCTCAAGGCGGCGGAAGTCGTGTTATGAACTTCGGTAAAAGTAAGGCTAAGCTTTACAGCGAAGAAAAGAAAAAGGTTAAATTTAAAGACGTAGCTGGTGCAGACGAAGAAAAGCAAGAACTTGTGGAAGTTGTTGAGTTCTTAAAAGATCCTCGTAAATTCGCAGAGCTAGGTGCAAGAATTCCGAAGGGTGTCTTACTTGTGGGACCTCCTGGTACTGGTAAAACATTATTAGCAAGAGCTGTTGCTGGTGAAGCAGGCGTTCCTTTCTTCTCTATCAGTGGTTCAGACTTTGTTGAAATGTTTGTTGGGGTCGGTGCTTCTCGTGTTCGTGATTTATTCGAAAATGCGAAGAAGAATGCTCCATGTATTATCTTTATTGATGAAATCGATGCTGTAGGTCGTCAACGTGGCGCAGGTCTTGGTGGCGGACACGATGAGCGTGAACAAACATTGAACCAATTGCTTGTTGAGATGGATGGTTTTGGTGCTAACGAAGGTATCATTATCATTGCAGCAACAAACCGTCCGGATATCTTAGATCCAGCGTTATTACGTCCAGGCCGCTTCGACCGTCAAATTACGGTAGATCGTCCAGACGTAAATGGCCGTGAAGCAGTACTTAAAGTACATGCTCGCAATAAGCCTTTAGATGAATCAGTAAACTTAAAAGCAATTGCTATGCGTACGCCAGGTTTCTCAGGTGCAGATTTAGAAAACTTGTTAAACGAAGCTGCCTTAGTAGCTGCTAGACAGGACAAAAAGAAAATTGAAATGGTCGACATTGACGAAGCAACAGACCGTGTAATTGCAGGTCCAGCTAAGAAAAGTCGAGTTATTTCTAAAAAAGAACGCAATATTGTTGCTTATCATGAAGCAGGACATACAATTATCGGTGTCGTATTAGACGAAGCTGATATGGTACATAAAGTAACCATTGTTCCACGTGGGCAAGCTGGTGGATATGCTGTTATGTTACCAAAAGAAGATCGCTACTTTATGACGAAGCCAGAGCTGCTGGATAAAATTGTTGGATTGCTTGGTGGTCGCGTAGCTGAGGAAATTATTTTCGGCGAAGTGAGTACAGGTGCTCACAATGACTTCCAGCGTGCAACAAGCATCGCTCGTAAAATGGTAACAGAATACGGTATGAGTGAAAAGTTAGGACCAATGCAATTCGGTCAATCACAACAAGGCCAAGTATTCTTAGGTCGTGATTTACACAGTGAACAAAACTACAGTGATGCGATTGCTCATGAAATTGATAATGAAATCCAACGTTTCATTAAAGAAAGCTATGAGCGTGCGAAGCAGATCTTAACGGAAAACCGTGACAAGTTAGAGCTTGTAGCTCAAACATTGTTAGAGGTAGAAACGTTAGACGCTGAGCAGATCAACCACTTAGTAGATCATGGAACTCTTCCAGACCGTTCTAGTCATGTAACAGATGAAGATGTTAAAGTAAACATCCAAACAAAGACAGACGATGAAGAGCCAAAAGCATAAGACCATAAAAAATCAGTGGAGACTATCTCCACTGATTTTTTTGTTGGCTAGAAGTTAGATTTAGTAAAAGGTTTTTCATATATAGTGGATAAGTAGGATCTACACTAGAGAATTGTGTCATTATATTCCTATTTTATCTAGAATATACACGTCTATTTACCAGTTATGGTATGATGGTTTCAGTGTGAATACTGAATTTATATAAAGTGGTGATTGAAATGATTTTTGTATTAGATGTTGGAAATACGAATACGGTATTAGGCGTATACGATGGAGATGAATTAAAGTACCATTGGCGTGTAGAAACAAGCCGTAATAAAACAGAAGACGAGTATGGCATGACAATCAAAGCCTTGCTTGAGCACGTTAGTTTATCTTTTAAAGATATTCATGGTATTATTATTTCCTCTGTTGTTCCTCCTATTATGTTTGCATTGGAGAGAATGTGTCAAAAGTATTTTCATTTAAAGCCGCTTGTTGTTGGTCCTGGAATTAAGACGGGTTTAAATATTAAATATGAAAATCCACGTGAAGTGGGAGCAGACCGTATTGTAAATGCTGTTGCTGGAATTCAGCTGTACGGAAGCCCTTTAATTATCGTTGATTTTGGTACCGCAACCACGTATTGCTATATTGATGAAAATAAGCAATATATGGGTGGTGCGATTGCCCCTGGTATTAATATTTCGACAGAAGCTCTTTATTCAAGAGCATCTAAGCTTCCGCGAATTGAAATTGCGCGACCAAATAGCATTGTTGGAAAAAATACAGTATCTGCGATGCAAGCAGGTATTTTATATGGATACGTTGGACAAGTAGAAGGAATTGTAGCAAGAATGAAAGAGCAAGCAACAGTAAATCCTAAAGTTATTGCTACTGGAGGACTCGCAACATTGATTGCTAAAGAGTCGGATATTATTGATATTGTGGATCCATTTTTGACTTTAAAAGGATTGCAAATAATTTATACAAAAAATATGGAGTAAGAGGTGTATATTATGGGTGACTATTTAGTAAAAGCACTAGCTTACAATAGTCAAGTTCGCGCTTATGCGGTAAAAACAACGGATACAGTTGGAGAAGCGCAGCGCCGTCACTATACATGGCCTACAGCCTCTGCAGCATTGGGACGTTCAATGACTGCAGGAGTCATGATGGGGGCCATGCTAAAGGGTGAGCAAAAGCTAACAATTAAAATTGAAGGCCGCGGCCCAATTGGCGTTATTTTAGTAGACAGCAATGCTAAAGGGGAAGTGCGTGGATATGTAACGAATCCGCAAACGCACTTCGATTTAAATCAGCATGGGAAATTAGATGTAGCACGTGCTGTAGGTACAGATGGAACGCTAAGTGTCGTAAAAGATATCGGAATGCGTGATCAATTTAACGGACAAGTACCTATCGTATCGGGAGAATTAGGAGAGGATTTCACGTATTATTTTGTGACATCTGAACAAGTCCCGTCTTCAGTAGGTGTAGGTGTACTTGTTAACCCTGATAACACGATCTTAGCTGCGGGCGGATTTATCATTCAGCTTCTGCCAGGAACAGATGATAAAACGATTACAGCTATTGAACAACGCTTACAGACGATTGAACCAATTTCAAAACTGATTCAAAAAGGTCTTTCTCCTGAGGAAATCTTAGAAGAAGTTCTTGGAAAAGAAAATGTAAAGTTTCTGGAGACAATGCCTGTAGAGTTCAAATGTCAGTGTTCAGAAGAAAGAATTGCTAACGCTATTATCAGCTTAGGACAAGAAGAGATTCAATCGATGATTGAGGAAGACGGCCAAGCTGAAGCACAGTGTCATTTCTGTAATGAGACCTATCGTTTTGATAAACAGCAGCTTGAAGAAATGAAAGAACAAGCAATTTAAATGAAATAAAAGATTCTTAAAAGGCGTCATTTTATAAATGAGCGCCTTTTTTTATAGATATTAAGTTCTATTTCTGTATATATTGATCTAAAAATATAACAAAATTAGGTAAATGGAAAGACAAAATGATTGACAATTTAGAAAACATCTGATAAATTGTATACAAAATCAATAAAATTAGTTGGTATTAGGAGTGGTCATATGGCACGTATTGCAAATTCAATTACAGAGTTAATTGGTCAAACACCAATCGTAAAACTAAACCGTCTAGTTGAAGAAGATATGGCGGATGTATATTTAAAATTAGAATTTATGAACCCAGGAAGCAGCGTAAAAGATCGTATTGCATTAGCAATGATTGAAGATGCGGAAGCAAAAGGTGTGTTAAAGCCTGGCGACACAATCATTGAACCAACAAGTGGTAACACTGGAATTGGCTTAGCAATGGTAGCTGCAGCAAAAGGATATCGTGCTATTTTAACAATGCCTGAAACGATGAGTATTGAGCGTCGTAATCTGCTTCGTGCCTACGGTGCAGAGTTAGTGTTAACGCCAGGTCCAGAAGGAATGAAAGGGGCGGTTAATAAAGCAACTGAGCTTGCAAAAGAGCACGGCTACTTTATTCCTCAACAGTTCCAAAACGAAGCGAACCCAGAAGTGCACCGTCAAACAACGGCTAAAGAAATTATCGAGCAGTTTGGCGATCAGCTAGATGGATTTGTGGCAGGTATCGGTACTGGCGGTACTATTACAGGTGCTGGTGAAGTGTTAAAAGAAAAGTACCCAAACATCAAAATTTATGCCGTAGAGCCAGCTGATTCTCCGATTTTAAGCGGTGGTCAACCAGGACCTCATAAAATTCAAGGAATTGGTGCAAACTTTGTTCCGGATACGCTTAACACGGAAGTATATGACGAAGTGGTCGCTGTTCAAAACGACCAAGCTTTTGAATATGCCCGTAAAGTAGCAAAAACAGAAGGTGTACTAGTAGGTATCTCTTCTGGGGCTGCGATTTATGCTGCGTTAAAAGCTGCAAAACAGCTTGGAAAAGGTAAAAAAGTGTTAGCGATTATTCCAAGTAACGGCGAGCGTTACTTAAGTACTCCATTGTTCCAATTCGAGGAACAAACACAAGCATAAAAACGATAAAAAAACAGCTTCTATATGAAGCTGTTTTTTTTCATCTGAGAATCATGTAAAATGAAAGCAGGTGATTTATTTTTAGGAGAGTGAACAAATGCAGCAAAGAATGACTTGGGGCGAATCTATTTCTATCTCTAAAAACCAATGGTTCAAAAAATATCAAGAGTTGTCAAAAGAGGAACCGAATCATATCCTGCTTGAAAGCGGTCGAGGCGGAAAGTTTCAAATGATGGGATTAAAACCTGTAGCCATTTTGCGAGGCGAACAAAACGAGCTTCATATCAAAACGGATGGCCAAGCTACTGTTCAAAAAGGTAATCCGCTTCATCTTATGCGAGACTGGATGAAGAAGTTTGAAGCAGAGGTGAATCCAGATCTTCCTCCTTTTCAAGGTGGAGCAATTGGCTTTATTAGCTATGATTATATCCGCTATGTAGAAACCATACCTGATCTTGCTGAAGATTCATTGAAAACGCCGGACGTTTATTTCCTTATTTTCGATGACGTATTTGTATACGATCAAGAAAAGGAAAAGCTCTGGATTATCGTTAATGACGAAGCAGATTGTAAAGAGCAGGCACATAAGCGTATTGATCAATACAAAAAGGACTGGATGGAGGCAAGTGCTGAAGGACTCTCATATGAGCGGATTCATCGTGTTGCCGAAAAGAGTGAGGTCTCGATGTCTGAAGCTGCTTTTTCAGATGCCACAACTCGCGTACATGAGTACATCGGGCAAGGCGATGTGTTTCAAGTGAATTTATCTGTTCGACAGTCTCAACAGCTTCAAACTCATCCTATGCATATCTACGAACAGGTACGAAAAATCAATCCGTCTCCTTACATGTCTTATATGCAGACAGAAGAATTTCACATTGTGAGCTGTTCACCAGAACTATTAGTAAAAAAAGCCGGTGACGAAATCAGTACGAGACCGATTGCGGGAACGCGCTCTCGCGGTAAGGATGATCAAGAAGACCAACAGTTAGCGGATGAGCTTATTCATAACGAAAAAGAGCGTGCAGAGCATGTGATGCTTGTTGATTTGGAGCGTAATGATCTTGGTAGAGTAAGCGAATATGGTACCGTTCACGTTGACGAGTTTATGGTTATTGAAAAATATTCACATGTGATGCATATTGTGTCTAATGTAAAAGGCAAGCTCGCACGCAATAAAGATTTTGTAGATATTGTAGATGCGGTTTTTCCTGGAGGAACGATTACTGGAGCACCTAAAGTTCGTACAATGGAAATCATTGAAGAACTTGAACCTGTAAGGCGGGGAATTTATACAGGATCGATTGGTTGGATTGGGTTTAATGGAGATATGGAATTAAATATTGCGATTCGCACTATGATTATTCAAGACGGCCAAGCTTATGTGCAGGCTGGTGCGGGTGTTGTGATTGATTCAAATCCGAAACACGAATACAAAGAATCACTGAAAAAAGCAATTGCACTATGGAAAGCAAAAGAGCAGAGCGAAAATGAGCTGAGTGAGGGTGAGTAAAGATGATATTAATGATTGATAATTATGATTCTTTTACGTTTAATTTAGTACAGTATTTAGGTGAGCTAGGGCATGAGCTTCTTGTAAAAAGAAATGATGAAATTACACTTTCTGAAATTGAAGTGCTAAATCCAGATTTTTTAATGATCTCCCCGGGACCATGCAGTCCTAACGAAGCGGGAATCAGTCTAGAAGCCATCGAATATTTTGCAGGTAAGATTCCAATATTCGGCGTATGCTTAGGGCATCAGTCGATTGGGCAAGCTTTTGGAGGGAATGTGATTCGTGCGGATAAATTAATGCACGGGAAAACATCTGAAATGCATCATGATGGCCGTACTATCTTTAAAGGTCTTGATAATCCGTTCACGGCAACGCGATATCATTCTTTGATTGTAGAAAAAAGTTCACTGCCGGATTGTTTTGAGATTTCAGCGTGGACAGCAGAAGATGAAATTATGGCGATTCGCCATAAATCATTACCTATTGAAGGAGTACAGTTCCACCCTGAATCTATCATGACTTCTTACGGTAAAGAAATGCTGAAGAATTTTATTGAAACTTACGAAAAAAAGCGAGTGTAATGATATGTATATATACGTAAATGGCGAAGTAAAGCCTGCGTCTGAAGCCACTATTTCTCCGTTTGATCACGGATATATGTATGGGCTAGGGCTGTTTGAAACGCTACGAGTTTATGAAGGTCATCCATTTTTAGTGGAAGACCATCTGGATCGACTGCGTAGCAGCTTACGTGAATTAAATATTGTATGGGACTATTCCACACACGACGTGTTAGGAATCATTAATAGTCTGTTAATGAAAAACAATGAGAGAAATGCGTATGTTCGATTAAATGTCTCAGCAGGAAATGGCGGAATTGGATTGCAAGTGGAAGAATACGACAAGCCATCTACAATCGTATATATGAAATCAATGCCTCATCCATCGAGCCCCCTTGTAAAAGAGGGGCTTATTCTTGAGACGAAACGAAATACGCCTGAAGGAACCATGAGGTTGAAGTCTCATCATTATTTAAATAATGTACTAGCTAAGCGAGAAGTTGGTTCAGACTTAAATAAAGAGGGTATCTTTTTAACAAAAGAAGAGTTCTTAGCTGAGGGTATTGTGTCAAATTTATTTTTTGTAAAAGATGATTGTGTATATACACCGTCTCTTGAAACAGGTATCTTAAATGGAATTACGAGACAGTTTATCTTTACGCTTTTACAAAAGAAAAACATAAAGGTTGTAGAAGGTTTATTTACGGTGGAACAGCTCTTGGAGGGTGATGAAGCTTTCGTTACAAATTCCATTCAAGAAATTGTACCTCTTCGAAGTATAAAGGATAAGCAGTTTTCAGTAGGAGACCACACGCTGACAGCTCAGTTGCAAAAAGAGTATTGCTCTTACACGATGTCGCTAATGAGTCGATGCCAGCTACATGTATAAAAGTGAAAGGATAGGATAAATATGGATAAAATTTATGTGAATGATATGCGTTTCTATGGATATCATGGCGTATTTCCAGAAGAAAATAAATTAGGGCAGCGTTTTCACGTGGATTTAGCTGTAGAACTGGATTTAAAACAAGCTGGTACTACGGATAATTTAGAATACTCGGTGAGCTATGCAGATTTATACCAAACATGCCAGGAAGTTGTAGAGAAGCGCACGTTCAAGTTAGTTGAAACGGTGGCCGAAACGATTGCATCTGAATTGCTTGCTAATTACGAACTCGTGCAGGCTTGTACTGTAAAGGTATATAAGCCTGATCCGCCAATTCCCGGTTATTATCAATCGGTAGCTATTGAAATTAAAAGGAGCCGTTGAATGACAACAGAAGCATATATTGCATTAGGATCAAATATTGAAAATCGAATGGAACATTTGAAGTCGGGAGTTACTGGCTTGATGAAACACTCTGAGATTAAGGTAGTGGCTGTTTCATCTGTTTATGAAACGGCTCCGGTCGGGTATACGAATCAAGCAAGTTTTTTAAACATGGTAGTAAAAATACGAACAACGTATTCGTCAAAGCACCTTTTAGATTGTTTGCAAGCCATTGAACAAGCGGCAGGTCGAAAAAGAGAGATTGTATGGGGACCTAGAACCCTTGATTTAGATATCTTACTTTATAGTAATGAAATCATTCATACGGATAGACTGAGCGTCCCTCATCCCCGAATGTTTGAACGAGCATTTGTGATGGTTCCTCTAAACGAACTAGCTCCATCTCTTATTCTCCCTGTAGCAGAAGAAAAAGTTGAAACCATCACAACACGTTTATCAGATTTAAAAGATGTAAAATTATTTCGAGAGCAAACAAGTGGTATACTAGATATGTTCGAAAATAATAGTAATGATTTACATAAGTAAAAACGAATCTTATTAGTTGATTCATTTTTATATTGGAGTAAAGTAGAGTTTAGAGTAAAAACTTTGAGCTTTGGGTTCGCAGGTTGTTGGTTTATTCGGTAGCTTGTTAGAGAAATCAAAGAAAAAGAGAAGCGAAGCAAGAATAAAGCGATTTGACATAGAGAAACGACTGAACCTATAATAATTTTAAAGAAACGTAGTAGTTGCCAGTAAACATGCTGGCCTTTTTTCTGTTTCGGAAAACTTAATTATACGATGGAGATGAGTAAACGATGAGTCATGAAGAATTAAATGATCAATTTCTCGTTCGTCGCGAAAAAATGAGCAACCTACGAGATCAGGGTATTGATCCGTTTGGTCAACGTTTTGAACGTACACATACATCACAGCAATTAATTAGTGAGTATGACGAGTTAACAAAAGAACAGTTAGAAGAAAATGAAGTGCCTGTGTCACTAGCTGGTCGTATTATGACAAAGCGTGGAAAAGGAAAAGCAGGTTTCGCTCACGTTCAAGATTTAACAGGGCAAATTCAGCTTTATGTACGTAAAGATGCAATTGGCGAAGAACAGTACGAAATCTTCAGCAGCGTAGATATCGGTGACTTGGTAGGGGTTGAAGGTGTTTTATTCAAAACAAAAGTTGGCGAACTTTCTATTAAAGTAAAAGATTTCACGTTACTAACAAAAGCGCTTCGTCCACTTCCGGATAAATATCATGGTTTAAAAGATATTGAACAGCGCTACCGTCAACGTTACTTAGATTTAATTACAAACCCGGAAAGCAAACAAACATTTATCTCAAGAAGCCGCATTATTCAATCGATGCGCCGTTACTTAGATAATCATGGATACTTAGAAGTTGAAACACCGATGATGCATTCAATCGCAGGTGGAGCAGCAGCTCGTCCGTTTGTAACACACCACAATGCGCTTGATATGGAACTTTATATGCGTATTGCGATTGAACTTCATTTAAAACGTTTAATCGTAGGTGGATTAGAGAAAGTATATGAAATTGGCCGTGTATTCCGTAACGAAGGTGTATCTACACGTCACAACCCTGAATTTACAATGATCGAATTGTACGAAGCGTACGCGGACTACAAAGATATCATGGCTTTAACAGAGAACTTAATTGCACACATTGCGCAAGAAGTACTTGGCACAACAAAGATTCAGTATGGCGACCAAGAGGTAGATCTAACTCCAGAATGGACAAGACTTCATATGGTCGATGCTATTAAACAATATACGGGCGTAGACTTCTGGGGAGAAACATCTGTTGAAGAAGCTCGTGCTTTAGCAAAAGAACACGGGGTAGAAATTACTGAACATATGCAATATGGACATATTGTAAATGAATTCTTTGAACAAAAAGTAGAAGAGCAGTTAATTCAACCAACGTTCATTTACGGACATCCTGTAGAAATCTCTCCACTTGCTAAGAAAAATGCGGAAGATCCGCGTTTTACTGACCGTTTTGAGCTGTTTATCGTTGCGCGTGAACACGCGAACGCATTTACAGAGCTAAATGACCCAATTGACCAACGTGAGCGCTTTGAAGCTCAGTTGAAAGAGAAAGAACAAGGAAACGATGAAGCACATGAGATGGACGATGACTTCATCGAGGCATTAGAATATGGTATGCCACCTACAGGTGGTCTAGGAATCGGTATTGACCGCCTTGTTATGTTACTAACAAATGCACCGTCAATCCGTGATGTGCTATTATTCCCACATATGCGTCAACGCTAAAAAAGAGATGGCTACGGCCATCTTTTTTTAGTTATTAATATTAGAAAATTTAAACTTTTAATTTACCCCTTGTTTTTATAAAATTGATTTGGTATATTTATATCTGTTGCTAACGCAGACAAGCGAAAACAACAAAAAGAAATAAAAAAAGTTGTTGACATTACGTTGATAACTTGATAAGATAGTAAAGTCGCTTAAGAGCGGCGGTTGAACTTTGAAAACTGAACAAAGCGACAAACGTCAACGTTAATTTTTATTTTTAAATTGAGCAAGTCAAACATTTCTTCGGAGAGTTTGATCCTG
>NZ_JBLTHW010000013.1:0-40928 GCF_049199565.1 Priestia sp. D3YE.R1
AGAGAACAATCTCTTGTCTGGTGGCGATAGCGAAGAGGTCACACCCGTTCCCATACCGAACACGGAAGTTAAGCTCTTTAGCGCCAATGGTAGTTGGGACTTTGTCCCTGTGAGAGTCGGACGTTGCCAGGCAATAAATAAGACCCCTTATGAGTCTCTTGTAAAAGAGCATAGGGGTTTTTTATTTGAAATATTCTATCATAAATAATGAAAATAACGCTTATTAACAATCTTATATAGATTTTTTTGGAGGATTAGCTCAGCTGGGAGAGCACCTGCCTTACAAGCAGGGGGTCGGCGGTTCGATCCCGTCATCCTCCACCACCGTGCCGGTGTAGCTCAACTGGTAGAGCAACTGACTTGTAATCAGTAGGTTGGGGGTTCAAGTCCTCTTGCCGGCATCATTTGTATCGGAGGGGTAGCGAAGTGGCTAAACGCGGCGGACTGTAAATCCGCTCCTTCGGGTTCGGCAGTTCGACTCTGCCCCCCTCCACCATTTTTATTGGGCTATCGCCAAGCGGTAAGGCAACGGATTTTGATTCCGTCATGCGTTGGTTCGAATCCAGCTAGCCCAGCCATAGAGAGCCATTAGCTCAGTTGGTAGAGCATCTGACTTTTAATCAGAGGGTCGAAGGTTCGAGTCCTTCATGGCTCACCAGTTATATTCACACGCGGGTGTGGCGGAATTGGCAGACGCGCTAGACTTAGGATCTAGTGTCTTATGACGTGGGGGTTCAAGTCCCTTCACCCGCATCTTAAATTAAATAAATGTGCGGAAGTAGTTCAGTGGTAGAACACCACCTTGCCAAGGTGGGGGTCGCGAGTTCGAACCTCGTCTTCCGCTCCATATATATTGGCGGCATAGCCAAGTGGTAAGGCCAAGGTCTGCAAAACCTTTATCACCGGTTCAAATCCGGTTGCCGCCTCCACGTATAAAAGTCCTGCCGGGGTGGTGGAATTGGCAGACACACAGGACTTAAAATCCTGCGGTAGGTGACTACCGTGCCGGTTCAAGTCCGGCCCTCGGTACCATTTTAATAAGCGCCCGTAGCTCAATTGGATAGAGCGTTTGACTACGGATCAAAAGGTTAGGGGTTCGACTCCTCTCGGGCGCGCCATGAACGGGAAGTAGCTCAGCTTGGTAGAGCACTTGGTTTGGGACCAAGGGGTCGCAGGTTCGAATCCTGTCTTCCCGACCAGAGAAGTATCATGGGGCCTTAGCTCAGCTGGGAGAGCGCCTGCCTTGCACGCAGGAGGTCAGCGGTTCGATCCCGCTAGGCTCCACCATACAATATACGGAGGAATACCCAAGTCCGGCTGAAGGGATCGGTCTTGAAAACCGACAGGGGTGTTAAAGCTCGCGGGGGTTCGAATCCCTCTTCCTCCGCCATTATTTATATGCTGGTCCCGTGGTGTAGCGGTTAACATGCCTGCCTGTCACGCAGGAGATCGCGGGTTCGATTCCCGTCGGGACCGCCATTTTTAAAATAAGCGGGTGTAGTTTAATGGTAAAACCTCAGCCTTCCAAGCTGATGTCGTGAGTTCGATTCTCATCACCCGCTCCAAATAATGGGTCTATAGCTCAGCTGGTTAGAGCGCACGCCTGATAAGCGTGAGGTCGGTGGTTCGAGTCCACTTAGGCCCACCAGTATAACAAACAGTTAAGTTAAACTTAAAAAACAATCAAGGCCCGTTGGTCAAGCGGTTAAGACACCGCCCTTTCACGGCGGTAACACGGGTTCGAATCCCGTACGGGTCATCCAAAGAGCAGTTTGCATTTGCAAACTGCTCTTTTATTTATGATGGATAAATGAAGGGTTTTATAGAAGAGACAATTTTTAAAGAGACTAATAAGCTAAATCAAAAAAGACGTTTTAATCCATACATATGTGGTAAACAGATAGTACAGAGCCCAAATAAGATTTTTAGAGGCTACTGTGAAAGGTTAAATACTTAGATGAAGGGACTGATTCGATTTTTAAAGACGTAACAGCGACTTCAGCAAATGTATTACCCCAATTGACAAGTAGGTATTGTGATTTAATGAATGGTACTCTCGTTATGAACCGTTATACGTAACGAAAGGGCCTCACAAGGGCAAATGAACAAGAGAATTATTTTTAGTAAGAGAGGGGAGCCTACATCAAAAATGATGCAGGCTCTTCTTATGTTGATGATATAACTAAGATACATAAGGTGTTAAATTTCAATATTATTTGTGGGTTCATGTTCTACTTAGTGTGAATAATTGTTGATATATGTAAGGTTTTGTAGATGAATAAGTTGGCTAGAGATATTGAATTATCACCTCGTATAGAGTACAATGAGTTGAATATAAGTTCAACTTAAAAGATGAGGTGTTTACAAATGAAAATTTCACGTTTTAATAAAGATTGCGGTAACTCCGTTGATATGAACATTATGGATGGATATCTATTCGATTTTCCAACGAATGTAGTTGAACTTCAAAAAGAAGCTGCAGACTCGTTTTTCACAGATGCTGTTACAGCTCCAGAAGAATTTAAGAAGCGTATTTTACTTTCTACAACCATTCATGGGGAAGAGAAAGAGCGTTATTTCTTAGTAGGAGATATTGCTGCAAGTCAATTACTCGCCAACAATCACATTAATAAATTACATAATAAAATTACAAGTCATATTCCATATATCACCTTTTTAGCTGCTATTGCTTATTACCATGCGTTACATGCGAAAGATAAAAAAAACAAAAACATCGAAATTGGTTATTTTTCTACCATGCTACCAATCTGGCTCCTTAAGAAAGAGAGCACATTTGGGGCAGCTCAAAAAGCCATGGCAAATCGTTTCTTAGGCGACCATTCGTTTACTGTGCATACACCTGGCTTTGAAAATACGTTAAAAGTAGTAGTAGAAGAAAGTGCGTGCTTAAAAGAGGGAGAAAGTGCACGTTTTGCCTTGAAAAAAGACTTAACGCTTGAAGATCGTGAAGATGCGAATGAGTATGTGGAATGTGAAACAGTTATGGTGGACATTGGTGGTGGTTCCATTGATGTGGTTATTTTACCGGAAGGTTTGAAAGCTGCCAATAGCCGCGAATCGTTCCAGAGCATCGAAGGAATTCCGTATTTAGCCCATATTGATAAATTGCGCAAAGAAAAATTCCTAGAATTATTTACAGACTTACGTGCCTTTGATCAATTTATTCTTGATAAATACAGTAAGCAAAAGTTTGTATTAAAAAACGAAAATACAGGCGAATCCATTGATTTAACAAGTACAATCAAGTCTTCTCTTCGAGAATATGTAGAGATTTTATTGGCTAAATTAAATGATGTTGCACCACCACCAGCAAATAAAGTACGTAAATATGTGTACTGTGGTGGGGTAGCTCCTACTTTAGAAGTTGCTATCATGAATAGCATGCGTGACAAAATTGGAGAAGAACGTACTGAGAAGTATCATAAGGTTCCCCAAGATAGCCGCCATTTGAATTTATTTGGCTTAGAGATTCGTAGTATTGGTTACGTTCAAAAGAAGCAAGCAGCAGAGAAGAAAGCCGTTAAATCCTAACAACGTAGGTGATGGGGATGTCAGAGCGTCAAAATGCGTTTACGATTAAGACAAATCGTTTGAGTGATGAAGTGTATAATAAACTAGCTTCATATGCTAAATCGCGTAAGTTAGGGGATTATATTTCATCTTTAATTCTACGTGATTTAGATGGTTCATCTACTGAAAGAAAAGCAATTGAAGACACAAAAACCTATGAAATGCTTGAACATATAAAGAATGAATTAGCTGATTTAAAAACATTAGCAAAAACAACAGGTTTTGTAGGAAGTGTCCCTTTCAAAGAAGAAGAGCCTTTAAAGGTTCCCCAACTGAAAGAAGGAAAGATTGCAGATTTAGAAAATATATCTGGCTCATTAGACGATGACGACTTAGAAGAATATAGCGATTTTTAAACAGTAAAACCACTAGAAATACACTAGTGGTTTTTTCTGTTTTTATTAAAGAGACGGGTAAGAACAATATTCTTATTAAATAAGTTGGCGTTCTCGATGAGAACCAATAAAAGCAAGGAAACGAGTATTTATCTAAAGTACTGAAATTTGCATCGAATGGGCAATCATACGCAAAACCAAAGTTAATTTCGTCAGAGAGCGTTTCACTGGATATTAAAAGCGTCGCTTAACTAGGTTTTTATTTATAAATGATTGTGATGAAAAAGCATCTTTCTCATTGGAAGGTGCTTTTTTCGTTTCCTATAAAAATATAAAAAGTTACATTATGTGGAGTAGATCAGGGGAAAACAGAAAGACCTACTGATAGGGAATACAATACATCAGTAGGTCTTCACTATAGATTCTTACACTTTATTTACGTTTGTCGCCTGTGGACCACGTTGTCCTTGTTCAATATCGAAACTCACTTCTTGCCCCTCATCCAGGGACTTAAAGCCTTCCCCTTGGATAGCTGAGAAGTGAACAAACACATCTTCTCCATTTTCACGTTCGATAAACCCGAAACCTTTTTCAGCATTAAACCATTTCACTTTACCATGTTCCATTTTTACTTCCTCCTACGATATAGAAAATAAACTAGATGATGAATTAAATCTAGCTTATTTATTATATTATCTGAATAAAGATATTTTAAACTTGAATTATTACATTGATTAATTCTACAAAATTATTCTTTCTATTATACGGCTAAAGGATAGCGATGTTGATTCCTTGCTTCACCTTGTTCTCTATTAATTGACAATCGAACGTACGTTTGATAAAATGTAAGCAATCACTTGTATCAGACTATCTTTCGCTTTCATCATTTATATGTTGAAAGCTATTTTTTTGTTTCGTTTAATTAAAAAGAAAAACCTAGAGGTTTAATAGTTGCAACTAGGGTCTTCAAAAGTTCTTTGTTTCAATTTCAGTTGTAGAATTTTACACGATTTTCAATAGGCTGAAATTCTTTCTCACCTGGCTGTAAAGTTGGATTACCAAAGGGCATTTGGGCAATTAACTTCCAGTTAGAAGGAATATTCCACTCCTTTTTAACTTCCTCATCAATAAGTGGGTTATAGTGTTGTAGCGATGCCCCCAAACCTTCTGATTCTAATGCAGCCCATATTACTAATTGATGCATTCCAGATGCTTGGTTTGACCAGATTGGAAAGTTATCCGCGTATGAAGGAAACTGTTTTTGAAGACTTTTTACTCCTGCCTCATCTTCGAAAAATAATACAGTCCCGTAACCACTCTTAAATGAATCCATTTTTTGTTGAGTTCCAGTAAAATCTCTATCCCCCATTACTTTTCGCAAGGTATCCGTAGTAATATTCCATAACTCATCATGTGATTTACCTGTCAATACGACAAGACGTGCCGTTTGTGAGTTAAATGCAGATGGAGTGTATTTTACAGCAAACTCCACAATTTCCTTAATTTTTTCATCAGATACTTGTACATCCTTATTGATCCCATAATAAGAGCGTCTTTCTTTTAAAACGGAATAAAAATCTTTTGACATTATGATAATTCCCCCTGTAACGTAGTATGCCGGAATTAAAATTTTTAAGGAAACCTATACATTACTTCCTTGTAAAATTCCGTTCTTTCCCTACTTTTCATACTCTTTTATTACCTTCAAGTGATTCGCCGATATAATATGTAAAAATAACAATTTTTCAATCTGAATATCCCTAGATTGAAGTTCTTAGAAAGATCGGTTGATTGTACTTTTTTCTCATGATTTATAAAAGACGAATGCTCGGCTATTAATTCTACATATTGAGGAAAGATTCCTTTAAAAAAATGTAGTCTTTATTAGTTAGAGCTATTATTAAAAATCAACGTTCTTTTATACTAATTTGTCCTTTTCTATAAAGTGCTTTATGTTACCAAAAGTTATATAACCTAACATATCCAAAAAGCAGAAGAAACTACTGACCATGTTCCAGTAGTTTCTTCTGCGAATAGTGAGTAATTAGAAGTCGTTCTTGAAATCATAAATTGACTTCTAGATTAGTTTGCTTAATTTAATAAACTTTATTCCCCCACAACATAACCATCGTTTTTTCTAAAAGTAAAATTTCTTCTTCAATCATTATTTTCATAGTGACAACAAATAAACAGTTATTCTATTTGTGTATATAAATTATATAGTATTTTGATAAATGGTATATAATTAAAAGATATAAAAATCTTTAAGTAAATTTAATTTGTTGTTATTAACAAGAGTAATAGTTAACGTATTTTATTAAAAAAAGTTATACCTTTTACACATCTTGTAGAAAAACTGCGTATTTGTCGTCATCTGGAGTAAATAATATAACTTTAATTTTTATAAGTTAGTTTATTCATTTACTCCTTGTTATAAAATAAGTTTATATTGTATTTTTGGTATAGATTATATTATTTAAGATATATTAATATTAAATATTTTTTATTTGATTATTATAAATAAAACAATTTCTTAAAAGGTGAGCAGAAAACAGATTGATATATTAACAGCAGTAAAATTGACTATTTTCCGCAACTTGGATTGTAGTTAAAACTAATCAATTTAACAAGATGCTCTATTATTTACTTAAGAGAACTAAGGAACTATTTACAGTTATGTAACACGATCATTTTTCAGACAGCAACTAAGCAAAAAGGCTACTAAAGTATTAGTTTTCTGAAAATAAATTAAAAAAGAAGTCAAATGAATAATATATACAAAGTTAGTTAACATAATCAACATTTCTAGAAGTAAAAAAAGTCATGTTATCATTTAAAGAACATGACTAGGAAAGAGAGTAACATGCAGGTGTGCCATATATAATTTAAGAATGAATTGTACTAAATAAATACCCTATTTTTTATATAAATGAATAGAATTATATCTCTTGATCAAACTACCCATGAAGTCAGCAAACTTTTAGTGGAAACTATAAGAACAGAAAAAACAACCGACCATAATAAGGACTCAATAAATACAAAAACATTGGCTAAGATTTAGCCAATGTTTTTGTATTTAGATAGACACTCTGAAGAAGGTGTTTTCTCAAATAAAAACGGATAATTCTAAGAATACAAATTACATTATAGTCATTGATCTATTTCTAATTAATTGTCTATATAAATAAGAAATAAATATTTTAACTATTAGGACAAGCATACAAACACTTTTCTAACAAATTAATAAAATATATAGGGATGAAAAAGGGAGGTGACTAACATAGAAAAATATCATTGTTACTATAATGATGAAGATGATAAATATTATGTAGAAGAGTCTTATCCTTTGAAGAAAAAGAAAAAATCACATGACTCTTGTAAAGTTTATGTGAAAGTTAACTGCTGTTGCAATCATGAAAAGGACGATGACAAGAAGAAAGATTGTTGTTGCCATAAAAAACACCACCATAAAAAACACCATCACAAAAAACATTATTATGAGGAAGAATCTGATTACTAATTTTTTAATTATGAATTGGACTTCTCAATATTTATTGAACACTAAGTTAATTATTTTTTTATAATATCAACGCTTGTCTAAGCGCCTCTAATTAATTTGAATATCATAAATTATAATTTATAAATCATCCTATCGAAAAGAGTTACAAAAACTACTGGGCTTGAGAACTATACCCCAGTAGTTTTTTCTCTTTTTAAGCTGTATATATAGTATTTATTCTGTTCTATTTTAATCCTAATCTCATAAGACAAGCACACAAACACTTCTTCAACTAATGAATATATTAATAGAGAAAAAATACAAAGGTGAGTGATTACAATAAAAAAGTATTATTGGGACTATAACCCTGAAGATGATAGCTATTATGTAGATGAATCGTATCCTCAATACGGAAATAACAATGGTCGTAAAAAGAATAAAGAACATGAGAGGATTTGTTTTAACATTAACATTCACAATAATCTAGCAAATCAAGGTGGAAATGCTGGAGTTAGAGAAAATGCAGAAACAGGCGGACAAATTAGTGGAAATGCTGGACAAAATGCAAATCAAGGCGGGCAAATTGCTAAAAAAGGTGGACAAAACGCAAATCAGGAAGGCCAAGTCGCCAGCGAAGGTGGAAAAAACAAACTAAAAGAATTTAATTTAGAAGAGGAAATGGAAGACGAGTAATTCAAGAGCTCCAATAAGTATCCTTTTTTATAATTAGCATGGACTTATTGATAATTGGTAGAGGTAGTTAGAAAGTTTATATGCTTAGTAGATAAACTTTTCACCTTTTTTTAAAAGGTATTTTCTATACAAAGTTATTTGAAAATTAGTACAAGCAATCTCTTTTATTTTTATCTAACACAGAGAAGGAAGGAGGTGATTAACATGAGTGATTTTAGTAAAAGCAATTATATCAGCAGTGGTGGTGTATCTATCCCTCAATCTCCTGATATTGTAACTATTCTTTGGCAGCGAAATCCTTTAGATATACAAGCCCCACGTACAATTGTAGAAGCAACTATTATTGGAAGCGCTAGACCATGTCGACGCTTATTACAAACAGGTGATATTTATAGAAGTGCAGTAAATTGCTTACTTGATAACGGGTTTGAACAATTGTTTAGTGAAAGACTAGGTGTATTTGGGGTTTCTATATTTGTTCGTGAATGCTAATGAATCATTTTAGATGCAGGTTAGTGATAAAGCTAATGGGATCATAAACCTTAAATATTATTCAATAAGATATATGGCTTAAAAAGAGAAAAAACTACTGGTCCCTGATGACCCGGTAGTTTTTTCTCTTTTAGGCTGTATACGATATACAATTTTAATTAACATAATCAAAATCCTAGGAAGATATGACTTTTTCTCCCTGTAATCGTTCTTTATCTGTTAGGGAAATAATACAAACTTTTATATAAAGAATGAATACTATGTAGAAAATGTTATATAAAGGAGATAACAATGACTAGAATCCAAAACTTTCCTCAAACTTTCCTCAATGAACACGCTAGATGGCATAGTCAGCATATGAACATGGGGCAATTACGTTCGGGTGACGGAATAGAATTCCTCTCATTTCACCGGAATTTTATACAAGAAGCTTTAGAATGGTATAATAGCGAAGGGCTAGACCCTAGATTGGTAGAACCTTGGCGTTCAATTCCTTCCACCATAAAAAGACATCCTGAATGGACAAGAGAGCTTCAAAATGCTGAAAATCGAATTGTTAGAAACCTGTCATCCTTCAATTCGTCCGATGAGTTAGGACGCTTTTTACAAACTTCATCTCTACATGATGCTATTCATGTGATAGGGAGTGAAGTCTTTAACGAAAGTGATTTTGGTCGAATTTCAAGGGCTCCACGAAGTACCCTTTTTTATAATTGGCACGGACTTATTGATAATTGGTGGAGACAGTTAGATAGTTTATAAATTTAGCAGATAGTTTTTTACTTTATTCTAATGTATTTATTTGCTATACAGGATTATTTTCCATAATAAACCTTATCGAAAAGGCCCTTAGAATAAATTATTTTAAGGGCCTTTTAACTATGCAAATCAAGAAGGCTAAAAAGATACGGATTCAGTACTAAACTCATTTTAACTACACTATATGTCTTCATTCTCTATTAAGTGACTTGCCTAAATTGAATATTTTTTAATCAGTTGAGTAAACTATTCAAGACGCCGGAAGGCATCAAAGTATGTATAGCACATATTGATAACCAGAAAAATCACTGACGGAAACAGTGATTTTTCGCTTTTTTAGGCTGTATACCGTATACATTGCTAGTTAACATAATCACTCTTTCCGGAACACATCCAAAAAGAGAACCCCTATTGGGAAAAGGGTTCTGATGAGGTCCTTGTTTCTGCTTTATGCAGCTTTTTATACATCCTTGATATAACGGTGATCTCCAGGTGTATGTTTAAAGAAAGAATGAATAAAAAGCGCACCTTTTATTCATATGCAGAACGGTTCAAATAGTTGATTCTGTATACAAATACGATATATTAAAAGTCAGCCTATTTTTTACAAATTTCAACGTAACCCTATTTTGAGCAACCTCCCGTCCACTGCAGAGGTTGTTCTTTTATTTTGCTACTTTTTTACCTCGACAAAGCATGGATTTATGGGGTATTTTATATTTGCACATGTTTCATCTTTTATCAGAGATAAATAAAACCAGGCATAAGAAAAGCTCTCAATATTGAGAGCTTTTCTTATGCCTTCATTCCCAAAACTCCCACCACTTTTTTCTTGAGATGCTGCTATCATTTTTTTAGTATTTTGAACTTCGCGAATTAAAAATAAGAGATTTTCATCTCTTTTATTTGAACTTGTTTCAACATTTGTTTTTAATTCTTCACTTTGATTCTGCAAAATCTTATTTTGAGATTTAATATCTTTAAGCTCTTTTTCCATTGAATTTAATCTATCAGATATTTCCTCAATATATTCTAATTTATCCATGAGAACAGAAAGTCGATTATTCTCTTCTTGTTCTTTAGATTGCTGTTCTTGAGTAATTACCTTGTTCTCCTCAAGAACAGCACCTGTTCTCTCCTCTTCTGGAAGCATTGATAACCCCACATTTACAGCTGTTTCCATAGTCATACTTTTATCTTGAACTAGATCTTTCATTCTTTGGAGTAAAAGAATATCTTTACTTCTAAATGCTCTAGAATTATTAGATCCTCGGATGAATTTATAATCCTTATTTTCTAATGCAATACAATATTTTGTAAGAGAACTACGAGCTATTCCTAATAATTTTGCTACCTCTCCACCCAAATAAACTACTTCATTTATTTGTTCAGACATATATTTACCACCTATTCTTAATACATATAACTATTTATTATATAGGCTATTCTAACAATGTTTTCGATTTAGAATAGTATTCCCCTCTTTATTCTCTAATCAATATATAAAGTTAAAAATAAGAGTTCTATTAAACATTATGCTTATACAGGTATTTATAGGGTTGTTCTTATGAAGAATAGTAGTTGTTCTCCTGTTCATTAAAAAGTTTCACACACCTATAATGCTGGCTTTCTTAAGACGGCTTTCTTAGTCTGTAAGCTTTTATTCTTTTAACGAAAAAATTATAAAAAGACCTTTGCAATTCTAGAAGCGAATTGCTATTTAAATAGAGTGAGAAGGGACATATACAAAAAGTGAGTATTACCAAGGGTTTGAAGCATCTATAGTGTAACCATATGGTTACACCTAATAAGTGGAATTAAAATAAAAAACCTCAAAAAAATTGAGGTTTAAAATAAATAAACGGGCAAGTTATATTTTTTAAAGGAACCCCCTACAACGAAGTTCTTTAAAGACTTTTCAAGAACCTTTGTAATTCTTAGGGATCCATATCGCCCCTTATGTTCCTTAAATATCTCCTGTATTTCCGCACGTAACATTTCATTCTCTAAAGCCCTTTTAAAAGGTTTTCTCTGTAAATATTCATAGTAACCTGATCGTGAGATATTTAATGTTCTACAAGCCTTCTTGATGTTATATTTGTGTTTATTGTCTTTTAAAAATTGAAATCTTACACACTCTTTTTCTTCAAGAAGACCCGGAACTTTTTTAATAAATCAAGCTCTTTTCTAAGTTCTTCATTCTCACGTTGGAGCGTTTTCATTTCATACTGGGAATTATAAAGTGAACTCCCACACCATGGAAACGCATTTTCCCCATATTCTTCATATTCACTTATCCAACGATATAGCGTATTAGGATGAATAGATAATTCTTTCGCAACCTCTTTTACAAATAGGTTCTCTTCCAGCACCAACTGAACTGCAGCCATTTTAAATTGACGATTATAAATTTTTCTACTCACAAACCGAATCACCTTTTTCTCTTAATTTAGTGTCCAGTTTATCGTACCATCTCCAAATAAACATATATCCTAAAGATATATACCATTTTCTTGCTGTAATTTCTAATACGTCTAACAAAGAATTAACTTCTTTAGGAGTATAAGCCTTATCAGTTTTATCCACGCTTTACCTCTCCGTGATCACGGCGTCATAGTTACCGGTGTCTACTTTAATGTAAGTGAAACCACAAGAGTTGTTTTGCGTAATATTCCAACTGGAATTGTTTCTTCCCTTGATACTTTAGCCACAGTTCACGAAAAACGCATCATTATAGTAACAAAAAAACACATTTTGCATAGATTGTAATATGCTTAAGTATTAATTAAATGACATAATCGCCTCCGAGAACGATTAATGGAATTTAAATAAATCAGAAAAGCATAAAAGAGAGAACTCTGTATTTCAGAGTTCTTTCTTTATTAGCATTAAAAAATACATTTTTTCCATGACTAATATATTAAAAGTGGATTAATTAGGATAGTACTAAGGATAAACAGCCTACTTTCATTTACATAACCTATTGTATAAAAATTTACAAATTATGTTTCCAGAAATAGCAATAAAAACAAGAGGGATTATAATCTCCACTTTAAGAATAACAATTACCTCATTGGAAAATAATTGTTACTCTTGATTTTTTAACATCAACAATCATAATTCTAAATTCCCAAGCCAGCTAGAATATAATATACTATAAGAAAAAGCCCTATAAAAAATTCTATAGGGCTTTCTGTGTATGATTAAAAAGATTGAAATGATTGATAAACCAGTATGGTTTATCAATCATATTATATGTATCAATACATTTATTAGAAGCTTGTCTTTTTCAAAAATTATTAATAACTCCAAGATCTTTAGGTAACACAATGTGATTTATCGGTGATCAAACTAATCAATCTTTTTTAAATTCCTAAGAGGATAAGACCTGTCGATTAAGCAACTCTACGGGTCTTATTATATATCCCTTAAATAAAAAAGCCCTTTATTTCTCCATCGATTCTTAATTACTTCAAAAGCTATTTTTTAGTCTTTCAATACTCTAAATACTTTCCTCACATTTCTTTAAAAAGAATTTACAGGGTATTAAAGATATATATAAAACACACCTTAACAGCTTAGGACAAGAAAAAACAACTGAATATGTTCAGTTGTTTTTTCTTTTAGTTTATTCATATTCCACAATAAAGGGTTGAGAATGAACATCTCTTCGTCTTTTCAATAGTGTACTCAATTAGGATATAAATCATTTACATATATGTTTCATTGGACGATGAATATTTGGTATTTTTTGAAAAATGTTTTATTTTAACTAATATAGTTTATAAAAGCGATTCTAAAAACCAGAAAAAATCTATCTCTTTTCGGTCAAAAACAGGGAGTTTTTTGTTTTCAGACTTTGTACGGTATGAAAAATTAGTTAATATAATGTGTATTATAGGAAAAATACACAAAGACAGTGTCTAACTAATTAGGCGCTGTCTTTGTGTAAAAAAGTCTTTTCAAATCTTCAAACAACTATCCTTATACTACTAAAAATCGATATAGACAAACTATAAATTTGTTATGGCTTCTAACATAAATAATTGAATATTATTTTCTCTTAAAAAATACAAAAGGGTATTTCTTCTATGCTCTGTCTCAACATACCAGCATCGCCTATGCTAAATATTATGATAGTCATTCATGCCATCCAACCCCTAATTATGACTCTATCTTAAACGTTTAGTTGATGAATATAAAAATGAGTTTTCATCACAAAGGAAAGAAGCAATTTTTATACATAATATAAGTAGGATACATACTTTATAACTACAATTTGTATTTAGTATGTAAGCAGGAGTTCACCTATGAAGTATTGAATCTGTATACAAACTAAAAATGGGATGGGAAATAATGCGAAGATTAGATAAATACGCTCGTTAATCCAAGCGAAAAGGACCTAGTAAAGTATCACCAATCCGATTGCCAAAAAGTAGCTATACTCAATTTCAACAACGATGTGAAGATCTTGGGTTATCTATGTCGGAAGCAGGTTATCTCCTAATTAAAGAGGAAATGGAAGATGCTCTATACAGTAGTATGCAAATGAAGTAGCTGCGAACATAGAACCACTACAGGCACCTATACAAAAAGGAGATTCTTCACCTACAAAAGTAGTTACGCGTAAACCCTTCGTACCTTCAACACGTTGGACTTCCACACCTTACGAAGTAGAGAATGAATTGCCCTGTCTATTATGTGATCAATGATATAGTAAGGCTAATTTTTCTCATCATACGAAAAATCATAATATAACTATAAGAGCACTTTTAGGGAATGATAAAAAGCGCGTTTTCCAGATGGTTAAAGAAGGCGAAAAGAATTTTCATCATATATAAATATATTTTTAGGAAGCACGATTTACCATTATAAATAAGGAGGAAAACTGAACCCAAAAGTGTACTTTCAACGGTTGTAGATAAAAAATGTGAAGAGTAAAATTTTATTCGGAGATTTCAGGAAGAAATGATAGTATAAGACTATTTATGACTTTTAGAGAAAAAATGATTTTTTTATGTGTGATAAGACAAGGTATTATAGCCTCCATATAGTTTAGTTAATTCTAGTTCTGAATTTTAATTAACCACTCAATCTTAGACATACGGCCACTCTTTTAAAAGAAATCTGTATACGAAAAAGAAAAGGTTATTTGAATGGAAATATTATGAATCTGAAGAAATTAATAATAATTGATAATATTTTATACCCCCCTAATAATTTTTTATTTATAAAAAACAATAATAAACTATTCACATAAACTTTACATACAATACATTATTTAAGGTTATCTCAGAAACATAATCACCTCCAAAAATGATAATGAGTATCAGAAAGCCTAAAGTATAAAGAAGGTAGAGGATTAATCCTCTACCTTCTTTAATTTTATTTGTAATTCACCTTATGTAACCAAGTATAATATATTTTTTAAACTCTATAGACGTTTGTCCGTTGCATTTATGTGATTATTTTCATCTTATATAAAGAGTGTATGCACTCATTATTACTAGGAGGTGACAACATGTCAGATTATTATAAAAAGGTTATTAAAGATAGTAGTGATAATAAATTTAAAGAAAAACAAAAATATGAAAATGATAAGGAGGAATTTGAGTTGAAGAAGCATGACCACAAATGTGACAAGTGTCATGATGATCATAAGTGCCACGAGTGTCATGATGATAAAAAAGAAAAGAATATATTTACTGAATTTGACGTAAGCGAGAATACAAGCGTGATTTTCCCTCCAACTACTGGTTCCGGTACTGCTACTCCATTAAATACACGCGCTCAAGTAAAAATCGATGTAGACGATAATGATGATGCAGTGTTACTCCAAGGAACGGTAGAATGGACACCAGGTAGTCTAACTCTATTAGAAGAGTTAGTAGCAATACTCTTAACGCTTAGTGTACCTTTAGGAATAGAAGGAACTTTTAGAATCTGGAGAAGTTGCGATCACGGTCCATTTGTTCCGATTTTTCAAACACGTGATACTTCAATAATTTCCGATGTTAATATCGCTGCCCTTTCAGTTGATTTCAGTACAGTAACTACTAGCTTTCATTGGGTAGACAAAAACCCTTGTTGCGGAGACAATCGCTATTACTTGACTCTAGATGTTGCTTTGACAAGTGATCCTCTGATTCCTGCAGTAGGAACAATAGTTGGAGGCCTACTTTCAACTCTAATTCCACCTATAACTGTCTCTACAGGTACTGTAGTCTTCACAGCTACAGAAGTTGAAAATCAAGACTGCTAATAGCTGAAAACAAGTACTTATCTGCTAAAAACAGATAGGTACCTGTTTATTTGTTTTTAAATTCTATATCTAACTTTAGTTCTTTAATGATAGAAGCAAAGGCCTATAAAAGGAATAAGAAAAATTCCATGGTCTTTGCTAATTATTTAATTTTTACTTTATTACATAAAACTCTTTCATTGAATAATAGATCACTTATTTCGATACCGTACCTTCTTTCAAAACAATATTTAGTACCTAAATAAACCCATGCATAACGTGTTCTTCATTGAATGAACAATCCCAGCTTTCCTTATATCGCTTGGAACACATGACTGACAAAGACTTAAAGAGTATCAGTAGCCTGTTTATAAGGAGTCACATTTTGTTACTTAACGTCATGCCATTATGATTACGAGGGATAACGAGGTGGGGTTCTAAAAACTTTGTATTCAGCATCCGTTCATAAGAAATATTATTTAAATCCCCTTGTATTAAATCCAATACGATCATGATTTTTTTAGTCTAAGAAAGGCGTCAATTCGCTCGCTAAGAGCGTATTAACCGAATGTACTATGCGAGAGTGGGAAATTTTCTCCGCATCTTCTTTTTAGACTAAAGCTTAAATGAATTTTTTGTGAAATGATTCAAATAAATGTATCTTTTTCTTAAAATGATTGGGTTGAGGTAGTTTTAACTGAAAAGGCTTTATATTTTGTATTTATACAAAATACTTTGAACTACAAAATTTCATAATGTTTAGAAAAAAAACATAAGGTCTATTCAAGTTAAATTAAGATATTAGAACTAGATGCTCTGATTGGGTTATTGCCAGTACAATCACTTTATGGGTATAAGCTCTAATTTTATTTAGGTAAAATTAGAAGTGATTTCTCCTAAATTGACAATGAAATGTGAATATATCTACTAACTCATTACCTTAATTTAGTTTTTATAGACTCTCTAGAGGTTATGGAGTTGGAAGGTGAGTGTTTAGTTAATATAATCCCATATTAAGAAATTGTTTATTGTCTATTTTCTATTAGATATTAGCAATATATAAACATATTCCGTTTTTTATACGAAAGTATACGACTAATTCTTTAAAAATATGATTAAAAATATGTAAGGGCACTTAATTATTTTTACAATGGAGGAAAGTCAATGAAAAATATTCATGTTCTTCTGCTTAACTATTCTAATTCCACTATTTTAAATAAAGCCTTGAATTCATTGGATTTTATTCATCAGCGTGTGAGGAATATCACTGTTCTAGAAGAAAAAAATTCACCTTCCAAACTCGATATTTTCTCTGTTAACCAAGAAAATAAGTATGTAACATTTCTTCAAAATGACTTAGGGGAGACCTTAAGTAATTATATTGTAAAATCACCTGATGAATATATTTTATTTCTTTATAATCAAGAGTACCTTAATCCAAATATAAAAGATATAAACTTACAATTATATAATCATCAGTATGTAATGACCTATCCCTATACGTTTAGGGATAAAGTAATCCAACGTCCTTTTTTAGTGAAGACTTCTTTTCTAAAACAAACTGATTTTTTCTTAAATTATCAGGTTCCATTTAAGGAAGCTATATTATCAGCATGGCTTTCAACTCTAGATAAATCGCATATTGTAAATGAAAAGGAGTATTTTATAAGTCAAACAATCAAAGATGGTGCTACAAACAACCTCCAAAAATTAAATTTTATAGAAAAATATCAATTTGATTTAGAAAAAAGGAAAAATACTCCTTCTCTTTCTGTTGTTATTTCTAATTATAATATGGTTCAATATGTAAATACAGCTATTAGTTCTTGTCTTCTGCAAAGTAAACCACCAGAACAAATTTTAGTAATTGATGACGGTTCCACTGATAGTTCTTGTAAGGAAATGGATAAATGGGGAGTAATTCCCACCTTTAAACTCTTTAAAAAAGAAAATAGAGGAAAAGCTAAGTCATTAAATGATCTATTACCATATATAGAGACAGACTTTGTTATTGAATTAGATGCCGATGATTGGTTTGATCCCGATGCTTTTTCAATTATTAAGAACCATTTGAAAGGTATATCAGGTAATGTTGCTGTACTTTATGGAAACTTAAGAATTTGGAAACAAACGAGTTTAGGAACTGTGAAATATAAAGGAATAAAAAAGGGGAGAATAGTCAGTAATAAAAGCGAATTACTTTCTTATCCATTTCCTTTAGGCCCGCGAATTTATCGGACTTCTTCTTTGAAACAGAACAATGGCTTTCCAATAACTAAGTTTGAGAATGGAAGAATGTATGAAGACGTTAGCATATTAAATGAATTATTAAAAGAAAGCCGATTGTTGTATAAAGATTTTACTGTTTATAACGTTAGGGAACACGAATTAAGCATTACAAAAAAAAATCAACTTAATTGGAACGATTTCATAAAATATCTTGATTAATTAAACTAGTTGAATAAATCTTACAGAATTGATAAATTCTGTGTTTATATTCACTTCAACACCTGGGTTGTATCCAGAACTATCGGATACTACAACAAGGTCAAGTGAAGCTGATAAGAGAATGCCCTCAATCAAACGATCATCAAGAGCGATTTCAACTTGGGAACCAATATGTCTTGCTAATTCTGTTGTCAAAGTAATTCTAAACATTTAATAACCTCCCTCTTAAAGTCCTATAACCGTTTCAATCTTAGCAATTCTTATAAAAACTATAGATCCGTCACTCTCCGTCAAAACAACATAATCTAACTGAACAGCAGTTAAGTTTCCTCTATATGTCTCAAAAGGTGTTGAAACTTCAACTTGTTTATTTCTTAGACTAGTCAACAGAAATCTATATCCCAATCTTGAAAGTCGTGAAGGAACATTAATAGATGTAATTTGATTTGTGAAACTTTTAGATTCCAACAGTACCATCCTTTCTAAAATATCATTTTTTTCCTGTCTATGATTTAAAATATGTTTATCCAGCCTTTGAGGTACTTGGCATTTTAATCATTTTGTCTATAAATCCGCAGTTGACTTATCTTAACCTAGAGAAAAAAGATCAAAAAACTATTTTTGATCTTTTCTCTCTATAAATTTTTTTATCATAGAAATGATCTTATCTTGTTTTTCAAAAGTCATGGTTGGATAAATAGGCAAAGCTAAAATTTTAGATGCCGCGATTTCTGCAATTGGAAAATCGCCTTTGTGGTAGTTTAAATAATTGAAGGCTTCTTGGAGGTGAAGAGGGATTGGGTAATAAATCGCAGAGGAAATATCATTTTTTTGTAAAAAGGTTGCTAACTGATCACGCTCGTCTAATTCAATACAATATTGATGAAAGGTGTGTTCTCTATTTTCTATGATAGAAGGAGCTTTTAATAAACTATTCAATTCTAGTGTATACTTTTTAGCAATTTCTTTTCTCTTGTGCAAGAAAACATCTAAATATTTAAGCTTGATGAGCAAAATGGCGGCTTGAAATTCATCGAGCCTACTATTCACTCCGATAGTTGAATGTATATACTTTATTTGACTTCCATGATTTCTTAATGTGCTAACTTTTTCGTAGAGGCTTTTATCATTTGTAACTACCATGCCGGCATCTCCATAGGCCCCTAGGTTTTTAGAAGGAAAGAAAGAAAAACAGCCAATATCTCCAATCGTTCCTACTCTTTTACCATCGTATTCCGTACCAATGGCTTGACATGCATCTTCAATCACTTTTAAGTTAAATTCTTTTGCAACTTTCATGATTTCTTTCATTTTTGCAGATTGACCATATAAATGTACAACAATAATTGCTTTGGTATTATCTGTGATTTTTTCTTTTATTTTTAAGGGATCCATGTTATAGGTTTCTTTTTCTATGTCTACAAAGACGGGTGTCGCTCCTACTTGAGCAATTACTTCAGCTGTTGCAAAAAAGGTGAAAGGGGTTGTAATTATCTCATCACCTGGTCCTATATCTAATGCTCTAAGAGCTAGATAGAGTGCATCTGTTCCATTTCCTACTCCAATACCATAGGTAGCTCCTACGTAAGAAGCTATTTGTTTTTCAAGCTCTTTTCCTTTACTTCCTAAAATATATTGCCCACTTTCTAACACTTCTTTCAATGCATTAAAAATAGGTTCTTTCAATAATTCTAATTCAGCCTTTAAATCGACCATAGGAATCATATTGAAACTATTCCTCCTTTTTAAAATTTGTTCTCTAGCTACCTATCCCTTCATATTTAATCCCTAACTGATTTATTTCTTCTTTATTTAATGAATTTCTTCCATCTAAAATCACTTTACAATTACTAAATCCTTCAAAATTTAAGCTCTCATATTGTTTATGAAAAGCTTGTAGAATAATGACATCAATCTTTGATACCATTTTATCATCTAAGGATAAGGGAGTACCTCCATAATTTACAATTTCACTATCCGTAAATAGTGGATCATTTAAAAATATATTTGCATTCTTTTGTTTTAAAAGGTTTATTAATAAAAGAGTAGATGATTTTGTAGTTTCTTTCACATTCTCTCTAAAAGCTAATCCTAAGATAAGAATATTTTTATTTTGAAGAGCTCCGAGATTAGTCTCAATTTTTTCAATTGCGTAGTCCGCCATTGTATCATTAACTTTTCTAGCTAAATTGGTTAATCCATTTTCTAAGCCTCTATTTATAAAGAAGTAGGGGTAAATTGGAATACAATGTCCCCCTACACCTATTCCAGGATAGTGTATATTTGAGTAAGGTTGACTATTACTGGCTGCTATAACCTCAGACATACTGACGCCTTTCTGATCAGCAAACTTTGCGAGTTCATTTGCTAAAGCGATATTTACATCTCTATATACACATTCTGCAACTTTGGAAAATTCCGCCGTTTCTAAAGAGCTTACTTTTATTAATTCACAATTTAAGGCTTTGTGGTAAAATTCGGAGGACAATTTAAGACTTTCTTCATTTAAAGCTCCTAAAACCTTAGGATAGTTTCTTAAATCCTCTATAATACGGTTAGAATAAACTCTTTCTGGACTATAAGCTAAATAAAAATCATCTCCCATTTTTAGTCCTGAAGTTTCTTCAATTTTTTTTCCGAATCTATTTCTTGTATCACCTGTAGGAAGTGTTGTTTCAAAAATGACCAATGTACCTTTCTTTATACTCTTAGCAATATTCTCAACTGCTAAATCAATAAAGGTATAATCAACTTCATTTTGGTTATTAATTAATACTGGGACAATTACCATAATTATTTCTGAGTTATTAACAGCTTCAGAAGTGTCTAAAGTGGCTACTAGTGTTTTGTTTTTGTAAGCATCTTGCACCAATTGCTCTAAACCTGGCTCATTTTTCACATGAGATATACCTTTATTTACTGAATCAACTACTTTTTTATTAATATCTACCCCAAAAACATTAAAACCGTTATTTGCAAAAACTGCTGCTAAAGTTAGTCCAATTTTACCTAAACCAACGACTGTAACATTTTTTAGGTTTTTATTTTCATGATTCATTTCTTACAACTCCATTGTATTTAATTTGTAAAAAAGTTCTCCTTCATAATCTATGTTTTAAATGAGGCGAATGATTGGGTTATGGGAGGAAAAATAAAGTTAACTGAGCTTCTAAAAAATAGATAGATACTTTTTAATGCGGTGTGTTTTATAAAAGACTAGAGATTATTGTATATGTTGAACAGTTTCTTCTCCATTTCTTCCCATTTGTATACATCTTTCATTATTTTCCGAGCGTTAATACCCATTTCTTTTAATGTACTTTTATTTCTATATAATGAAATAATTGCCTCTGCATAGTCTTCTGAAGTTGCTTTCATTTTATTTATTACATGACCACATTGATAAGATTCAATAAATTTTTTCATGTCATTACACCTATTAACTAGCACTGGAATTCCGTTATTTAAATAACTAAAAAATTTATTTGGCATAGCAAAACGATGATTTAATGACTGCTCAGGCTCTAAATCGATCCAACCTAAATCTACATTAGAAAGAGCAAGAGGAAGTTTAGCGTAATCAATCCAACCTAAAAGTTCAATCTTATCTTTCAAATGAGAGGGAACTAATAGCTGATCTCTTTTAATTTCCTTAGTGCCTCCAATGATTCTAAATTTGAAATCTATTTCTTTATTACATATTTCTGTGATTTCAATTAATTTATTGAAATTTCCTTTCGTTTTATGGATAAGACCTTCATAAACAGCTAAAAATGTATCATTATTCCTTTTTTGGAAAGGTAAATTGCGCGAGAGAGGGGGTGAATTATAGATTATTTCAATAGGTAAATTAGGTGAAAGATTCTGATACCAATCTTTTATGGATTCTGATACTGTAATTAGATAATTAACTTCTTTTAACATAAATTGAAGCATATCTATCATAATTTTTGTAGTTTGATTATTTGTAGTATGAGGGTCTGGATCTAATTCATGACTATCGTAAATTAATTTTATATCTTTTACTTTAGTGGCATGTAAAGCCCTTTTAATTCCAATACCTGAATACAGGGAGAAGAATTCATGAGCGTGATAAATATCTGCTTCTTGTTCTATTCCGATCTTTGTTAACGGATCATTAAATCTATGATATGATCCTGATTTAATATTGTAATTTAAATTCTTTAAATTCTTATGTGGATAAAATTGTTCATAAGTAATAATTTTAATTCCTTCATAAGTGAAAATATCTGATTTAAAAGAATCTACGAATATTTTTCCACTTATATCAAATAAACATCCTTTGACTCTAGGTACAATCATAGTAACCTCATATCCTTGTTTTAGAAGACCCTTTGCTTCTTTTTGGAAAATCCTTGCGTCTAAAAAGGGGTGTTCCTGAACTAAAAAACAAACCTTCATAATTTCATCCTCCTCTATAATAAATGGGATAAATATAACCTAATGATTTTATTATCTTTTGATGAAGTTTTTAAATGAAAAATATAAGGATGTCTTCATAAATAGCAAGAGTAAAAGAATTCAACAATTATTATAAACATTAATACTATGTAAGAGCTAAAAAATAAAGAATAAAAATTTAAACAAGTGAAAGGAGAAGTGTCAATGAAGGTTATGACAGTTATAGGTGCAAGACCGCAATTTATCAAGGCCTGTATGTTGTCAAAGTTATTTCATAATGATTCAAAAATAAAGGAAATATTAGTACACACAGGTCAACACTATGATTCCAACATGTCTGATATTTTTTTTAAACAGTTACAAATTCCTAAACCAAATTATCACCTTGGAGTAGGATCTGATTCACATGGAAAGCAAACAGGTAAAATGCTTATAGAAATTGAAAATATTATTTTAACTGAAAAACCTGATATTGTTCTTGTGTATGGGGATACAAACTCTACACTTGCAGGAAGTTTAGCAGCTTCAAAACTTAATATTCCTATCGCACATGTTGAGTCTGGACTACGAAGTTTTAATAAAAAAATGCCTGAGGAATTAAATCGTTTGTTAACAGATCACCTTTCTACTTGGCTATTCTGCCCTACGGAAGAGGCTATAAAAAACTTGAAATGTGAAGGTATAGAAAAAGGTGTGTATCTCACAGGGGATATTATGTATGATGCTACATTACATTATAGAGATATTGCGCTTAATCATTCAGACATCCTTTCACAATTAAAACTTAGTCCAGGAGATTATTACCTCGCTACTATTCATAGAGCTGAGAACACAGATAACCTCAACAAACTACAAGCATTACTTATGGCGTTAGGTGAACTAGATAAGAGTGTGGTACTTCCTTTACATCCTCGAACGAAGAATAAAATTGAGTTTTGGAATTTAAAAAAATTCCTTTCTCCTTCTAACATTAAAGTTATTGAACCCCTAGATTATTTTGACATGCTAGCCTTAGAAAGCACGGCAGAAATTATTTTAACAGATTCAGGTGGAGTGCAAAAAGAGGCGTATATGCTTGAAGTTCCCTGTATTACACTTAGAGACGAAACGGAATGGACAGAAACTGTTCAAGCCGGTTGGAATACTCTGGTCAATAGCTTGGATTATAATACTATCTTAAAGAGTGTATCAGATGTAAGAGTACCTAGTACTCATCCTTCTCTTTTTGGAGATGGAGAAACTGCCAAGAAAATATATAATATTTTGTTAACTTATAAATCCTAAGACAAAAGTATATATAGAAAGTTTTAAGATAAAGAAGAAATTTTCTCTTTAAAGAAACCTTAAAGAGAAAATTTTTTCTTAAAAAGTGAACTTATTTTGTCTTCCATCTAATAATGAATTATAAATATTCAATAACTCTTTCTCCATTCTATCCCAGCTATACAATTTTTCCATAACTTTTCGTGCGTTAATACTCATTGTTTTTAGTTTATTTCTATTTTTATTTAAATAAAGAAAGGCTTCGGCGTAATCCTCTGCAGTGGCTTTAACTGTATTAATTACAAGTCCACAGTTATGTGTTTTTATAAACTTTTCCATTTCATGACATTTGTTAACAACAACAGGAATCCCATTATTTAAATAACTAAAAAATTTATTTGGAAGAGCATAAGAACGATTCAAAGAATTTTGTAAATCATCAAAGTCAATCCAACCTATGTCTACATCCTTCATATGGTTCGAAATAGCGTGATAATCAACCCATCCCGTTAATTGAATATTTTCTTTTATGTTATCTGGGATGGAGAGTGTGTGCCCATGTAAGACACCCCCTATTATTTTAAAACTGAAATCAATTTCTTTTGAACAATCTTCTGTTAGTTTGAATATTTTATCTCTACTGCCTTTTCTATCGTCTGCAATATGTCCTTCATAGCAGACAGTTAATCTAGGCTGATCGTAGTTTCTTTGTATATAGTTTTGCTCCAATGGGGGAGAATTATAAATTATTTCTATAGGGAGTAGGGGCTTTTTTGCAATATACCAGGATTTTATAGAATGAGAAACTGTAATAAGTTGATCAATTTCTTCAATCATGGTATCTAATAGTTTTAGCATCTCTGTTTTTTTCGTTTGCGTTAAAATTCTGTTGTCTAAAGGGTCAGGTATGAGGTCATGACTATCGAAAATTAATTTTATATTTTTACTCTCTATGTTTTTCGTCATTCTTTTAATCCCAATTCCTGCGTATAAAGAAGCTAACTCATGAGCATGATAAATATCTGCTTTTTCTTCAAGTCCAAGCTTAGTAAGAGGATTATTAAATAGTGAATGATTATTCTTTTCGAGGTTTTTATTCATTTCTGAAGCAGACGGTTTAAAGTCTTCTAAGTTGTAAGTTACAATTTTAATTCCCTCATGTATAAAGGTCTTTTCAAGAAACTTTTTATCGAATGGTTTCTTGTCAACATCAAACAAAGTTCCTTTAATTTTTGGAACAATCATGGTGACGTCATAGCCATTTCTCTGTAAAGACTTAGCTTCCTTTTTAAAAATTCTTGAGTCTAAAAAAGAATGGGTATGAACTAACATACATATTTTTTTGTTCATTTTGCACCTCCATTTAAATTATATGCCTTTAATCAAAACTTGATTTTTTGACTTTTAGTAGATAAAATTTTAGCTCCCTTGATAAGGCGATTTTTCTAATCCATCGTATAAAGGGTCATTGATCCATGATTCTGTATATTTTTTCCATTTAGTTGCGTAATCCAGTAGTTGTTTGTTGTTAGTAATCTTATAGAAATAATTCAGTTTATCAATGTGTATAAAATGATACACATTATGCCATTTTGCACCGAACTGTTTAAATGTAGTAGGAATTCCAATTGCATCTAATGGCTCCCATGGAAGACTGACTTTAATATTATTTAAACCTTTTTGAAGGGATACTTCTTTAATAAAATGATATGAAGCACTCTTTTGTGGTTCTACAATTTTAGTGGGGAAATATTGTGGTTGTGCAATAAATATTTGAATTTTAGCTGTGCTAGGACTAAATAATTTAATAGAAAGTTCATTTTCTTTAGGATATGAGAATCTACTCAATAATACTTTTAGTAAAGCCGTATTTTTTCTAGTTAATATTTTTCCGTTTTTTTGAAGTACAGAAGAACCTTCAATAAAATTCTCATATCTCTTCTTAGAATCAACTTTTAATTCATAACTATCCTCATCAGGGACATTGAGATCTACTCTTTGTAATTCAAATTGGGTAGAAGGAGAGAATAACTTAATTGTTGTCATTCCATTTAATGTATATCTCGAATTAGCAAAAGATGGAGCATCATATAGAGGAAGTAACTTGCTTAGAGTTAATAAATTATCTTTCCAAAAACTCTCTGCTTCAGCGTCTTGTAATATATCTGTATAATTTTTAATTGAAGATATGGTTGAAAGCCATCCATTTAATACATACCCATTTGGAGACATAGGATATTCTTGAATACTGGGACCTTTTGAAGAATTATGAAATACTCCTCCTAATGAAACCGGGATTTTTAAACTTGCATATACCTTTTTTGCAGCATCTTTATAAATCGAATTGTTAGTTGATTTGTAGACTTGAGCAAAAACTTCTGCATAATAACTTTGGGTTAAACCTGAATAGTATTCCTTACTTGTAGAATTAAAGGGACTCCCCTTTTTATACCAAAATACAAGGGTGTTTCTAAATGTATCCATTCTATGAATGGCAGCATTAGCTACTTTAATAGCAGCATCCTGATACTTAGTTTCTTTTGTTTTGTTGTATTGAAATAAGTAATCTCTTATTACGTAAATACCGTAAATTGGATGGTGATGTGTTTCATTCCCTATTTCTTTTCCCGGATATCCATCATCTAAAAAGTTAATTTTATATCTATCTTTGCTTATAGCTGATAAACGAGGTGTAAATTTTGGCATTTTATCGTTCATTTTTATCCTCCTAAAAGGTTAATAAGGTTTAATTTCACCATACCTACCTATTGGTATGTGAAAATATGTTATTTTATCATATCAATAAAAGTGGTTCTTGGAAAAGTTAAGTACCAAAGTAATTTATAAAAGCTCACATATAATTAAAAAATTTATATTGATTTCTAGTTTGTATGTATAATAAATATTTGCATCTAGTTGTTATATTTAGGAATGTGGCTTTTTTTACTTTATTTTTCTGGCTGCTACTCCAACAAATACCTCATAGTCATTTATATTTTTTGTCACTACAGATCCCGCGCCCACCAAGCTTTCAGATCCGATTACTACATTGGGTAAAAGTGAAGCATTATTTCCTATTTTAGCTCCCTTTTTTATATAAGGACCTTTTAATTTATATTCTTTCTTTCCCATATATTTATCATTAGACATAGAAACACAGGGACCAATAAAAACATCATCTTCTAGAACTGTATCACCTGTGATATAGGCAAGAGTTTGAATAGTGCAACTTTTTCCTATAGTTGAGTTAAGTTCTATGATTGCTGCTCTTCCTATAATTGTTCCATTATTAATTGAGACATTTTCCCTTATACTTGCATGATCTCCAATAAATACATCTTTGGAAATAATACTACCGAGATATATAGAAACTAAATTTCCAATTTTTACATTATCTCCAATAACTAAATTCTTATGGCTATCAGTAACTTTACGCATTTTATAATTACTCTTTGCTTGTATTCCTAATACACTATTTGCTCCAATTTCTACACTATTTCCTATTTGGGTACCCTCTAAGATAACTGTATTGTGACCAATAATTACATTTTCACCAATCTTTACATTGTTCTCAATAACAACGTTATTCCCTATTTTTGCGCTTTTAGGTATATGAGACATCCAAGAACCTCCCTGAACTTTTATGAAAGAATAGCTTCAATTCTCTCTACAAGCTGTTGAGCTCTAAATTGAAGTGAATGATTTTGATGTACAAATTGGTAGCCCTGTTCAGTAATCTGCTCTCGGTCGTTTACATTAGTTAAATAATACGCTGCTTTATCTTTAAAATTATTTTCATTAATTGCAACAAAATGGATTCCAGGTATAAAACCAAGGTCTTCTAGCTCTTTAAAAGTTGGGGCAAGAAGTAGAGATTTACAGGCTAATGCTTGAAAATATTTTTTTACGGGATATTCAAACACCGAGGGACAAGTAAAGAAAATTTTCGACTTATTAATCTCTTTTGCATATTTCTTTCCAATGTATAGTTGTTTTTCTTCCTCTTTACTAAATTCTCGGTAACCAGGATGACTATGATAGATAAAATCCGTACTTTCCTTATAATCCTGAAGTATTTTTTGTCTTAGTGGATAAAAGTCATTGACTGCCCCCATCATTAATAAATTTATCGTTTTCTTAAGCCCATAGTCCTTACACACCTCTGTATTCACAAAATGAGGAAACCATTCCACTTTGTTTGTATATTCCGGATAAATCTCACAGAATTTTTTTCTTGTTACTGAAAAAAGATAAGGGATACTACTTTTTCTTATATAATGTCTCCTTGTTTCTTTAAATCTGTGCACATCATTAATTAGTAATCCAATAGGTATATCTACTGAAGAAAGTCCTTTAATAAGTGGAAACATCTGATCACCAATATCGTTTAATAATAAAATAAAATCAGGTTTAGTTTTAATTTTATTTAATATCTCATTTATTCTTCCTGAATTTCTGAACAAAGTTAAATTAGTAATTTTTTTTAATTCATTTTCTAAAAAGTAATAATTTTTATCTAATAAACTAGAAGTTTTGGGAGCTATAAATAATAAATTTATCAACTTTATGTTTCTTCCTTTCTTTCCATCCATATTATTTATAAATTAGATTTTGAATAAATAGTAACTGAATTTTAGATTATCTAGTATAAAAGTCCAGTCCTTTTCTCACAGCTTACATAAAATATGTTAGCAAGTTATGTAGAGTGGAGGATTTTTCATGAAAGTTGGTGTAATTGGGACGGGCAGTATGGGAGAAAAACATGTTCGGACATACATTGCTCTATCGGACTATTGTAACTTAACTGGCATTTATGACAATGATAAAGCAAGAACCAAAGAAATTGCAGATAAGTATGAGGTAACCCCGTTTGAATCAATTACAGAATTGTTGCAAGTAGTGGATATAGTAAGTATAGCTGTACCAACAGAATATCATTATGAAATTGGTTTATTATGTATTCAACACAAGGTTCATATGCTTATAGAAAAGCCCATCACACATACTGTTAATCAAGCAAAAGAATTGATTCAGAATGCAAAAGAAAAAGGATTAAAAATTCAAGTTGGTCATATTGAATTATATAATCCTCTAATTAATATACTCAAACATATGCTGATTAATGAGAAAGTTATTGCCTTTGATGTTCATCGGATGAGCTCAGATGATCAAAGGTTAAAAAAGGTAGATGTGGTGCAGGATTTAATGATTCATGACATTTACATTTTAAAAGAATTATTAAATTCCGAAATTTCAAGCTTACATGCTGTGGGACAAATGATAAATAATACTCCAAAACATGCATCTGCAATTATCAAATTTATGGGTGGAACTGTAGCTCATCTTACAGCAAGTTTTAAATCTGTAGAAAAAATTCGAACTATTCGTGTGTTTACAGACAAAAGTATTATTAGCGTAAATTTATTAAATGGAAAAATTGAGAGAATAAAAACTCCGAGTTATTATAAGAGTGTTAAAAAAGATGACACAGACATAAAAATAGTAGAAACAATTGAAGTTCCTTATAGCGATCCATTAAAATTACAATTGATAGATTTTATTAATTCTGTGAAGAATGATACTCCTCTTACAGTAAAAGGAGAAGATGGCGTAAATGCATTAGCTATATGTAATAGAATAAGTTCATGTATAAAAAATTCAGGGGAATTCAGTAAAGATGGAGATTAGATAATAAATAAAAATCACTTAATGTAGAGCTATAATGCTGGCAATTATCCTTTCAGAACTGAGAAAAAAAAGCACAGATAATCCTAGTGATGAGGACCTGTGCTTTTTAACGAGTTTAGTTCAATTATTTTTTATGTTTGAAAGACAATTAAACTTTCCCGCAATCAATCAGATTATAGAATTTATTTGTAATCTAGTAGTATTATAAGCAGAAAAGTTTTCTTCTTTCATAATGATGAAAATAAACTGGCTTTCATTCCACATCCAAATGTAAAATAAATAATTTAATATTTACATATGCACATATTAACGACTAAAAAGCTTATTCCAAAACCCCTTTGGTTTTGAATCTAGATTCTCTTGTGCGGCCGCTATAAGTTTTTTTGTATCGCTAATTTCACGTATTGCACTAGTCAATTTCTCATCTCGTTTTTCTAGGTTGTTTTCAATGTATTTGTCTTGATGATTGAGCTTCTCTGTAAGTTGCTTTATAAGCCTTCCTTGTTCATCTAATCGTTGTATAAGTGCAAGCTGAAATTGCTCATCTTTTTCAGAGCGATTAAGCAATTCTTGAACTTTTTCTTCAAGTGATTCTACTTTTTTCTCAAAGTTTGATTGAACCTCAACTGCTTCTGGTACAATTTCTCCTTGAAGCCACTGGTTTATCATCTTATAGCTCCAGTTTTGTTCTTGAATTCGTTTCTTAATTTCAATTAATAAATCGATGTTTTGTTTATTGTATCTTCGATGGCCACCTTCAGTTCGCTGAATCTGGAGATTAAATTCTTTCTCATATAAGCGAATTAAGTCAACACTTAAGCCAGTTAGCTTCACTGTATCTTTTAAGGTGTAAACAATTTCATCATCTAAGTTTTTAGACATTTTTCTAGGATTCTCCTTTCTATATAAAAAATCTAGAGGGTATATGACGTTGCTATAAAAGGATTAGTGGTGATTCTAGAACATAGTTACACCAGATATTAATCAAGCTTTTTGTTTCTAGTTAGATTCTAGTAATAAATGAATATTCCTTTTAACATTTTAAGTTTTTAATTTTCCCTGAAGTGTTTTTTAGATCCTCTTCTTTTCAATTCTAGATAAAATTATGAACTTTTCAAGGGGTGAAATATTTATGTAGCGCTTCAATAAGTTATATATTTAACTTGAAAACTCTTTTCTGGAATTTTTATATTTTATAAATACTATGGTTATAAGTCTAGTCTTGTTAATTAATCCTTTAGTCTGTTTGATTGTATGCAAGCGAATATAAGTTACATAAGAAGTGGTGAACTCATCGTACATAGTATTCATGAAGAAAATCTAGAGTTTCTATAACTCTTGAAACAAAAAGACATTTAGTAATTCTAGAAGGCACTTATACTAGTTTTAATTCCAGTTTCATAATCAATAAATTATTCTTATTTATTTTAGCGTAGAGATTAATCACTTTAAACTATCTAGAAAGTAATTCCATAAAAAATAAGTCCATCATGTTCTTATAGAAACATAGCACATTATAAGACATAAGAAATAAAATATTTTGTATCACTTAACTACTAGCTTTTTTGGAGAGCTTCATTTTGATACAAAAGCGAACTTACACGTTTTAAAGAACTCTATATTCTAATTAATTCATTAGATTTTCTTCAAATTTTTCTGATTCCAGTAAATAAATCTAGGTTAGTCTAAATCTCTGATAATAAAGGGATGGACCTAATTCTAGAACGTACTTTATCGAGCTTTAACTCAAGAATAGGAATTCTATTTAAATTCTAGGATAATGATTATTTAGATTGCGTTTTTATATATGTTATATTGCTAATAGTCCTTCGAGTTATACAATTCCATTGGACTCATAACATACTATTTTACTCTTTAATAAAATGATGGCCACTATTTAAAAACAACAAATTAAACTTAAGTTTAACTTGTTGTTTTTTCTATAATTAATTAAAATTCAAAAATATTATAAGTTAAACTTATTGATTTTAAATATTGATATAATGCAATTTCATGCAAAAATAAGTTCAACTTATTAAAGGATAACAAGATACCTATGCTTATTTTGATTTTAGGTATCTCTTATAACGATACAAAGCATGACGGCTAGATAAACCAAAGTAGTAAATAATGTTTTCATTTGAATGGCCTTCACAAATCTTTTTTAATATACAACTGTTCCTGAAATGGGTAGATCTCACCCTAGCTTTTATGCCTGAGCGTTTAACTTCTTTTTCAATCATACGTTTTACACCAATTAAACTAATCCTTTTAGGCTTATTTAAGTTGTAATCGTACCAATAAACCATCTTTTGAGGGTGAAAAGAAATAAATAAAGGATCGTCTGTATAATCTTTAGGCCTAAATAGTGGGGGGAGTGCTAAAAAGTAATTATATATGATTTTTTTATCTTCTTTAGAAAGCTCTAAAAGGCGGCTTCCTTTACTAGTTAGAATAGTTAATGTATTTTGACTAAAGTTAATATCCTTTATATTTAAGGATACAACCTCATTAATCGTAAGACCGTAATGAAGCATAAGAATTAATATTGAATAATTACGAGAAGCTATATATTCATGTATCTGTATTTGTGTATCTGTTAGATTTTTATGACTTATAACAGACTTCAAAAGCGCAAGGGCATCACTTTCATTAATAAAATCGCTGTCAGTTAAATCCCTCTGCTTTTTAGTTGTAGCTTTGAGTATCCCAATTTGTTCCGTGAGGTTGTAATATCTTAACAAACCATTTAAGTGTGAGGCTATACGCTTCAAATTTGCCTCAGAGGAGTTTTTTTCTTTCAGATAGGTAAAGTATTCTTTATACACTTCTTTGCCCTCTGGCAAGGTTTCTGGTGCTATATTAGAATGACGAAGATTTAACCATTCAAAAAACTTCTTCAAATCGTGAGTATACATAGAAATTGTGGAACTCTTTTTTTCAGATTCATGCAAATGTACAAGAAAACTCTGAACAATAATAGGAATCTCCAAATAGAACACATCCATTCTAGGTAAATTTAATATATCATTAGAAAATATAAAAACAAACAACACAATCCCCTAAGTCCTATCTTTCTAAAAATATTGTATATTAAATTCACCTAACAGACAAAAGTATTACACATAAAAAACACACCATAGAAGGCGTGTTAATAAAAAAGTATTATATTTAAACCTCGCTTGAAGTTTGACTCTGTAAGAAGCTTTTATAAATCTTTTGTAGTTCTTTATTTTCAAAGTCATTTACTAATCTCGGCTCAAGACCTACCTCTTGACGCTTTTTTAAGTCCTTTTTCATATTTTGCAGTACTTCTTTCATTGCTAATTCATGGGCTTTTTCTACTTCTTCTTTGGTTGGTTCTTTTGAATTTAAAACTAGCTTCTTTTTTAATTCTCGAATCCGAATAAGTATTTCTTCAAAATCCTTTTGGGTTCCATTTTCTCCAAGAAATAATTTCTGCTTTTCCTGTAATGTAGAATTCTCAAAAATCTGTTGGTTGTTATCGGCATTTTTTATAAAATCTGGGACTAGTTCTTTTCTTATAGGCTTTTTAGGTTTAATAATCTTTGATTCTTGTGATGCTTTCGCATAGTCTTTTTGAATGGACTTTATTACGTAAGAATGCGGATGAGTGATATCCCCCGTAATCAAACGATCTTGCGTGTATTTGATATTTCGTTCTACCTGCTCTTTCGTAAATTCAGATAAAACCCACTCAATTTTTTCAGGCTTAACTCCTAAGCTCACCAATTCATACTGCAACCTATTTTCTTTTTCGTTGTCTGTTAACTCTAATGGTGGCTGATTTAATTTGGGCTCTTTCTCTTTAACAGAGCTAACACCGTTCAATGTAGGCGAACTATCAATAATAAATTCTATGGATGTTACTTTTCTACCTGTTTTTATTTCGACGAATTCAAAGCGGATATCCGTTTTATTGTTAATTTCCTTTTGAGCCACTGCTAGTACTTTACTTTTAAAATGGCCGTACTGTTTATACTTAGTAGGTTCAATAGCTAAAAAATGACGTAGCTCTTCCAGAGTTAGCTCTCTTTTTCGCAGACGTTCATATTGCTTAAGCAACTCATAAATACGAATTGAATAGACCGAATTGAGTCTCACTACATTTTCTAATTGATACGATGTAAATTTTTCTTTAAGCTCTAAAAACAGATACTTTAAGCTAGGATGAAATTGTAATGTTATATAGCCTTCATTTTCTTCGTAGATAGACGTAATTACCCAGTTGTAATTTCTTTGTCTGCCTTTTTCTTTTATCGTAAGAACTTTTGTTTGAAGACCATTCACGATTTCTTTTAAGTATGAGTAAAAACCTGTACCTTTCCTGTTTCCTACGATTTCAATAAAATCTTTAGCTCGAAATCTATATGTCTTTAAAGTTTCATCATTAGGTTGAACTTTAGATGCCATAATTAAAAGGATTCTTTGTTCCTGTAAAGACAGTTTATATGTACTCTCAATGAGGATGTTTGATTTTGTTACCCAATTTTTTATATTTATACTTTCCAGGTCATATGGTTGAACTACATTTGATCTCTTCATAAAATCCCCCATATTTTTCTAAACTATCACTAAAATATCATAAAAGTGATACTGTGTAAATTTCCATCTCGAGCGTAGCCTGTCCTTGTAATTTAAATATCACGCAAAATAGGTGATACTTTATAAGGCCTTTTATTCTTAGAAAGATTAATTAATCTTGATTTATTGCCTTAAATCATACAATTCATGCGCAAAATTGGTGATACTTAAGGTATGTCTACGTTTCTTACGCAAAATTGGTGATAGTTAAGAAATGTCTACATTCCTCGCGCAAAATTAGTGATACTTATAACCATATATAGGGGGAATACGCAAAATTAGTGATAGTTCGCGCAAAATTAGTGATAGTTTCACGCAAAATTAGTGATAGTTTCACGCAAAATTAGTGATAGTTCGCGCAAAATTAGTGATAGTTCGCGCAAAATTAGTGATAGTTTAGGTTGATAAAAGCTGTAACATCAATGCCTATAGAGTCTCTAAAACAATAAAACAATAAAACAAATATATAAAACAATATGTAAAACAGAAAAACAACTGTAGGGGTTATGCTATAATTTATAGATTTTAAAATTAGTTAAGGAAAAAACATGGGAATATAAATTCTTACGTTAGCAGTATAGCCAAATGAAGTAACTTTTAATCATAGGTAGAATACAAAGATTTTATGAGGAGATCATGGATTCTTATTGAATTATAAGATTAATAGACGGTATAATAGAATCAACAAAACAGTGCGGAATATAAAAAGACTCCAACGTGTGCAAGTGGTGCGCCAACACCCTTACACCGTTAACCCTAAACACACTAGGGAAAACACCTGTCGAAGCCTTATTACTTAAATTTAGTTACGCCTTCATTTTATAGGATAATTAGATTTATTTCAAGGGCTTAGTCTATACAAAAAGACGACATCGTTTTCCTTTTTTATGGGATGCGATGTCTTTTTTTGTTCCTAAAAAGGAGAGGTTAGACTAATGCCTATTACACGTATGCTTACGGCAGAAGAATTTGACTATATGAAAAACTATCAAAGTTACATAGAGGATCTTTCCCAACATCAATCTATGAAACGAAACTTACTGAAAGAAATTATAAATCTTTACGGAGAAAAGTATTATCGTCTCCACGAAGGAACTAGGAAAGCTTTGGACAGGCTTTGTTGGTTTGCTGCAGAAAAAGGGTTTTGCTTTCCTGGCAGTACATATTTGGGTCACACATATGAAAAGTCAAAAGGAACAATCGATCGTCATTTAAGAGAACTACGAAAACAAGGACAAATTGTTACTGTTTATCGTCGCTGTCCACGTAACAACGGGAAGGGGAATCCAGTACACTTATTTGTCAACCATCCTTATTTTGATCACTGGGTTAATTATTTACAGCTTAATTTAGAGTCTGATGTTGACGCAGATGTTGACGCAGAAAATGAGAAAAGTGTTTGGGAGAGTAAGGATAGAGATACAAAAAAATGTTCTACCTATAATTTATCTCTAAAAGATTTTAATAAATACATACGTAATAATGTCAATGTTAATCTTTCATCTGATTATGTCCCATCTTGTATTCCAGCTTCGTTTAAGGAAGCTGTCCAGCCGTTTTTTAACTATGCAGATGATATTTATCATCTATGGGGGAAGGTTCGGTTAGCACACAAAATAAGCCATCTAGAGTGGCCTGTTGAGGATTTAGTGTCAATTGCTGTTCAATCATTTAAAGAAACCGTGTTTGCTTATAAAAGAAACCGGATAAAGACAACCTTTGAAGCCTATTTTTTTGGGACTTTAAGAGGTTTATTCACTGCTGAACGAAGAAGAGAAGTTCAAAGGAATAAAGCTAATCCCTTACTCTATAACTTTTTAGACTTAGATGCTTAATTTAGTTATCATGTATGCTATTTTTCTCTATAGACTGTAGATTATTAGGGGAGTAGCTTGTCATAATTGGATAGATTAATAGTGATTTGATTCCACCTATTGTAGACAAAATAATCCCTTTAAAAGCCTGTTATACAAGCATTTAATAAATAGAATAAAATTTAAATTGTTATCGTCTGACTATCAAATAAATTATTTGATGGTAGAGGTTACTTGTTTGGTTCTGGTGCAAGAATTTCAAAATATCTGCAAGTAATCTCTTAAACTTGAACATACTGATACTAGTACCATGAAGAAGGACGTAATCAGTATGGAAAAGGAAAGCTTGTTCAAATGGAAACATTATCAACCAGATCTTATTTTATTAACCGTGTGATAATACCTGCGGTATGACCTCAGTTTTCGTGATTTAGTCGAAATGTTGGAAGAACATGGATTATCCATTACTCATACAACCATCATGCGCTTGGTTCATTAGTATGGTTTTGACATTAGATGAGCAGGTTCGTTGTTATCTTAAGACAACCAATGATTCTTGGTAAGTGGATGAGACATATGTGTAGATTAAAGGACAATGGATGTACCTCTATCGGGCCATTGATCCGAAGGAAAATACGATTGATCTTTATTTGAGTAAAACAAGAAATCACAAGGCTGCAAAGCGCTGTTTATAGAAAGCTTTGTGTTCTTTCATGTTTCAAAGTCTCGTATCATAACCGTCGATAAGAATCCAGCTTCTCCTGTGGCTATTGAGGAGCTGAAGAAAAAAAAGATGCCTGTAGGCATTCAAATAAGGAAAGTCAAATATCTGAATAACATCGTAGAACAAGATCATCAGTTTATTAAAAAGCGAGTTCGTTCAATGTTAGGAATGAAATCCTTTCGTACAGCCAAATCTATTCTTTCTAGAATAGAAACGATGCATATCATTAAAAAAAGACAACTTGTTTACAGGACAAGTGTGTCCAAAATCAAGAGAAGTTCATTCATCAACTGTTTGGATTAGCTGCATGAGTACAAATTCCACTAGTAATCTATATACCTGTTTTAGTCGAATGTAATGTTTGCACCAGAACCTATTGCTCTTCTCGATAGTTTACCATTGCTTGGTCAATTTGAGGGCTCTCACCAGCTTTTTTAAACGTTAGCATTAAATCATAAACCTTTGTTCGTGCCTTACGTACCAAACGCAGCAAAACCAATAAATCATACGTATGAAAGCATGCAAGTTCATTAACAGGTTTTTCAACGTCCTCTAAGACCACAAATTCTTTTAGTTTCGGTCTTTTTATATTTAAACTAGCCCCACAAAAAGAGCAGCTATCTTCTAATCCTTCTGTCTCACAATAACTATGTATCAAGCTATATTCACCTCGGTTACTAAAAGGAAAAGGTAGGCTTAAAGGCTATTTTAGCTTTTAGGGTATTCCTTATCCAGCCGTTTTTGTTGTTGATTCAAAATACGTTCCCCTACAACTTTTTTAGCAAGTTTAGTTGCTTCTAGTTCTAGAAGATCCGTTGTCATAATCGCATCATAGCCATGGTGAAAATACAATCCATTCATGAACTCGATAAGAATTTGTGTATTCTTATCTGCGCTATTTGTTCCTAATCGAATCTCTTTCAGTTCACTTTTTAATACATCATGAAGATTTTCACTAACCGTTTCCGTAATGTAATCTAACAACCATTCTTTCTTTTTTTCTTCTCGATACTTTTTACAGATATCCATAATCGCTTCTCCTGGAAAACGAAGCTTTTGCTAAGCCATATAATCTTGGATGTATTGATCTGTTTCTTTATCAAGTGTAATCATACGTCGTTGTGTTTCCATTACTCCTCTACATCTCCCATCAGTTCATATATGATGTCGTTCATCTTTTCAATTGATATCGCACATTGTTTCATCATTTCGATGTTCTGATCAATGATCGCTTCTAATCTTTTTTCTCTTGCTACTTGCTCATCAAAAAAAGCTAATACTTCGAATTGTTCTTTCAAAAACTTTTGGCGAGACATCCCATTTTCTTTCGCTAGCTCATCAACTTTTTGCATAGCAACCGGATCAATATTTCGTAAAAAGATATCCATGAAATCATTCCTTTTCTATCAAATTGCAAAATTTCCAGTACAAGTGGAGAAGAGCATAAGGGGTTTTTGCTACCACAGAGTGTGATAGGCTAGGCAGAGCCTAGCAAAACCATGATATCATGCAAAATCTTCAAGGAACCCCCTCAGCGTACCCTCAAATTGAAGAATAGTCTCTTCAGAGACCCCTCAGTAGTCACAACATTTGTGCCAGAAACCCCCTCGCCGCACCCTCATATTTGATGAATGTCCCCTCAAGGGTCACTTCATTTTGAAGTAGTTTTTAAAAAAATAAGACAGAAGCAAACGATCTCTTTTTATTTTTTTCGCACGTTCATGGTCAAAAAGTCCATTTCCTTTTGCTTACTCTACAAGGGATTTACGCATGTTTTTTTATGAGTTATAAAACCATTTTTATTCTATAAAAGATTACCGTTCTAAAAAAATAAACATTCACAAGAAATTGATATTTATTTTTTTATGTTCACATGATTTAGAAAAAGATTTTATAAAAAAGAAAATGAAAAGCTATGGAAAAGTCGAGAAAGAACCAAAAATTGAATGAAAAGCAACAAGATTTAGCCATGAAGTGAAAAAACACATGGGGACGCAAAGGGGACATGGCCCCAAAACAGGGGGACATAAAGGGGACATTGAGGTTTTAAGGGGGGACGTAAAAGGGACGTACACCAAAAAAGGGGACGTAAAGGGGACATTAAGCGACTTTCTTTGATATCACGGTTTTGCTAGGCTCTGCCTAGCCTATCACACCCTGTGATAGCAAAAACCCCTTATGCTCTTCTTCTCTCTTTTGTAGTGGGGAACCACAATTTACAGGAAAAGAACGAATATTATGGATCTGTTTTTACGAAATATTGATCCAGTTGCAGTTAAAAAAATAGACGAAAGAGAAAAAGGAAAAAAAGGGTTTCTTGCCAAGGTTTCTTTAAAAGTCATTCTAAAAAGGAGGAGGTACTGTGAAGGATAAAGGATTATGACAAAGTGGAAAAATAGAAATCATAAATTAGATTTTCGAAACTTTTTGCACGGAATAGTGGAGCACATTCTAAAAAAACGGAGTACAACACAGGAAATGGAACGTTAAAAAAAGCAAAAGTTTGAGAGCAAGGGAAGGAGTGAAAGGTCCTCTTTTTCCATACTACGATGGTAGAAGGGGGGGAGAAGAAGCAAGCAATCGAAAGCTGTTTTATGATTCCTCTTTTTTATAATTAGTTGAAATATCCCATATAACACAAACGGGATGTAAACGATTATACACCCCGCCATGTGAAGAAGGAAAATCAGCTTTTAATGCAGTATATGATCTTTAAGAAACACCGCATTTACGTAATTGCATTGCCTAATGAAACAGTAACTTGAAAAAGTATATTCTCTTTAACAAACACCTCATTTAAGCATTGAGCTAAAAAATATAATATGAACGAAATCGTTCTTGGTCTGGGACAAACACCTCATTTGTGTAGTTATAAATGAACATTATTGTCTACCCATTATATATATTCTTACTACGTTCATGACTACCATCCCCTTATGAATCAAACATACATCGATTTACAATAAGGTTTTCTGAAATATGTCTGCTGTAGACATCTCATCCCAAATGTAAGAAGCTTTGCAATGATTAGTTGTAATCAATCACTTGTTTTCCTTCTTCGCTATATAGAATATCCCAAGGACTTATTTGTAATTCAGCAAAGTAAAAGGTTTTTTTGGATTGAATGTACCCTTATTTATAAAGCAGGTTAAACAATGAAGTCTTATGGTGAATAGATGAAATTTGTTAAAATTGGTATTTTTTTATTTACTATTAATCTTACTATATGGTACACTCCACATAACTTATTTTTGTTCGGTGTATTGAGAAGAGAAAAGGTTAATAAGAAGTTTTTTCTCTTTAAAGAGTATGTTTGGCGAGAATGGTAATACACTTGTGGAGCATTCCACAGCAGGAGGCAACAATTATGACAGAAGGTACAGTAAAATGGTTTAATGCAGAAAAAGGTTTCGGTTTCATCGAAGTTGAAGGCGGAGACGATGTATTCGTACATTTCAGCGCAATCCAAGGTGAAGGTTTCAAATCATTAGAAGAAGGCCAAAAGGTTACTTTTGATGTTGAGCAAGGTCAACGTGGAGCGCAAGCTGCTAACGTTCACAAAGCATAATTGAAAGTAATCACAAAAAAAGACTCCTGCAAAGGAGTCTTTTTTTACGGTCTTGTAAGTGGAAAATATGATTTACCTACTATCTATTACTTCAAATAGAAAGTAAATATGGATATATAAATGAAATTTTTACGTATAAGTAATGTTTAATCTGTTTAAAACCGTAGGCGTACATTATTTTTTATGAAGATTACGGGAGACTTTATCAATAAGGCGTTTTTTATTTTTCATCTGACTTTTACACAAGGGGCATTTCTGATGGCTATCGTAAGAGAAATCTTTTCTCATCCAGCCTTTACATTCTTCTTTCGTACATTCCCAAATTTCTGTTTCTTCTTGAACCGGAGGCTCTTGATTTTTTCTACTATAATACATATTGATCACTATTCCTCTCTTTATAAGTATGCCTGATAAAGAGGATATAAATACTTTATATCTTTTACGCCGTTCATATTTTAGTAGGATCAATTTCATAGTTGAAAATAAGAGTGAAAAAGTGAAACATGGATAGTAAGGTATAACAATCAATGTTTGATGAATAGTTGTTATTGTAATGTGTAAAATACAACGGAAATAAAAAATGATTTTTTAGAAAAACTATTGACGTTTCATTTAATATGTTTTATTATTATAAAGCGTCGTTGAAACGACAACTTATTCTACGGAATATTGAACTTTGAAAACTGAACAAAGCGACAAACGTCAACGTTAATTTTTATTTTTTAAATTGAGCAAGTCAAACATTTCTTCGGAGAGTTTGATCCTGGCTCAGGATGAACGCTGGCG
>NZ_JBLTHW010000014.1:0-36874 GCF_049199565.1 Priestia sp. D3YE.R1
CTTTGTCCCTGTGAGAGTAGGACGTTGCCAGGCTATTATTATTCCACAGTAGCTCAGTGGTAGAGCTATCGGCTGTTAACCGATCGGTCGTAGGTTCGAGTCCTACCTGTGGAGCCATTTGGAGAGCTGTCCGAGTGGCCGAAGGAGCACGATTGGAAATCGTGTAGGCGGTTAACGCTGTCTCAAGGGTTCAAATCCCTTGCTCTCCGCCATTTTTATTTAATTAGCACAGTGGCCCGTTGGTCAAGCGGTTAAGACACCGCCCTTTCACGGCGGTAACACGGGTTCGAATCCCGTACGGGTCACCATTTATTTTTATCTACATAATAGTGGAGGATTAGCTCAGCTGGGAGAGCACCTGCCTTACAAGCAGGGGGTCGGCGGTTCGATCCCGTCATCCTCCACCATATATTATCATCGCGGGGTGGAGCAGTTCGGTAGCTCGTCGGGCTCATAACCCGAAGGTCGCAGGTTCAAATCCTGTCCCCGCAACCAAGTGGTCCCGTGGTGTAGCGGTTAACATGCCTGCCTGTCACGCAGGAGATCGCGGGTTCGATTCCCGTCGGGACCGCCATTTTAAATTGAATAAGGCTCGGTAGCTCAGTTGGTAGAGCAAAGGACTGAAAATCCTTGTGTCGGCGGTTCGATTCCGTCCCGAGCCACCATTTTAAAAACAAATGTTTTTAAAATGCCGGTGTAGCTCAACTGGTAGAGCAACTGACTTGTAATCAGTAGGTTGGGGGTTCAAGTCCTCTTGCCGGCACCACAGTTATTGTGGAGGGGTAGCGAAGTGGCTAAACGCGGCGGACTGTAAATCCGCTCCTTCGGGTTCGGCAGTTCGAATCTGCCCCCCTCCACCATTTACAGGGGCATAGTTTAAAGGTAGAACTACGGTCTCCAAAACCGTCAGTGTGGGTTCGATTCCTACTGCCCCTGCCAATTATAAAATTAACATTGCATATATACGTGGCGATTGTGGCGAAGTGGTTAACGCACCGGATTGTGGTTCCGGCATTCGTGGGTTCGATTCCCATCAGTCGCCCCATTTATAAACGATATGCATATTCCAATATTGGGCTATCGCCAAGCGGTAAGGCAACGGATTTTGATTCCGTCATGCGTTGGTTCGAATCCAGCTAGCCCAGCCATATTTGCGGAAGTAGTTCAGTGGTAGAACACCACCTTGCCAAGGTGGGGGTCGCGAGTTCGAACCTCGTCTTCCGCTCCAATTTTAATAAAGTTATTTAGTCTTGAGTAAATGGCGGCATAGCCAAGTGGTAAGGCAGAGGTCTGCAAAACCTTTATCACCGGTTCAAATCCGGTTGCCGCCTCCATTTATTTACAAGCTGCCGGGGTGGTGGAATTGGCAGACACACAGGACTTAAAATCCTGCGGTAGGTGACTACCGTGCCGGTTCAAGTCCGGCCCTCGGCACCATTTATAATTTTAACTTGCCTTTTTTATTTTGCCGATGTGGCGGAATTGGCAGACGCGCACGACTCAAAATCGTGTTCCTTCGGGAGTGTCGGTTCGACCCCGACCATCGGTACTTTAGCTTTACTTGACAGGATGATTCCTGTTTTTATTTTTACTTATTGGTCGACAAATTTTGATAATATTTGCGGGTGTAGTTTAGTGGTAAAACCTCAGCCTTCCAAGCTGATGTCGTGAGTTCGATTCTCATCACCCGCTCCATACATATTGTTATCACAACGCAGTGTCTCGCTTTCAAAGCTGAGATGTTGCGTTTTTTATTTTTAGCGTAAATACAGCGTCTATCTTTTCAAGATAGACGCTGTATTTACGTACATCAGTTAATGACTTGATAGGTTGCTTCGCCGCCGTGAATTTGAATGAACATGTCACTTAGGGATTTAGTTAGTTTATAAGCCTGTTCTTCTGAAAGTGAAGGTTTTAAATAGATGAACTGTACAGCTTGTGTTGTCTTTTCAGTTACGTACGCTCGGTTAGAATCAACATAAGGGCTTCCGAAAGCTCCGAGGGCATCTTTTGAAATGATTTTATTTTCTAAAGAAATGTTACGTTCATTTAGAGCTTCATAAGACTCTTCTTTTTTACCGATAGTAAATTCAACGTGGCCCTCTAAATTAGAGGAATCATAAATTCCAATTGGTACTTCATATTGCAATGAAAAAAAGTTATTAATGTCCACAGCAGAATTGATAGAAGGCAGATACGTTTGTTTTCCTATTCGTCGAATTAAAGCTTCTATAGAAGGACGGTATTTACTTGGATCAGTACCAAATGTTTTGAAAAGCTTTCTCCACTCGCTAACACCTTTAAATTCTGTTACTTTTTTTGACTCAAGGTCGAAATAAATGGATTCTTGAAAAAGGCGTAGACGTCCTTTTAGCATTTGAGGAGAATCGCCAACTTCAATATTTTTATACTGAATGATTCCCATTTTAAAAGAAGGGCAAAGCTGTTTAATAGAGGGTGATAATGTAAAGTTCATTTTTTTGATCCTTTCTATTATAATTAGTATTTGTTCGTTTATAGATACCATCCTATCATTTCATTGAGTGAGAAAACAGTTCAATGCATGAATATATAGAATTTCTGAGAAAGGAGGCTATGACTCACTATGAATGCGTATCAGTTGAAGGAAGAAATTATTTCATACAGCAAGGAGATTGGAATCGATAAGATTGGATTTGCGAGTGCTTCTATGTTTGGTGAATTAAAGAATCGATTGTTAGCACAGCAAGAGTTAGGTTATGCTTCAGGCTTTGAAGAACCTGATATTGAAAAGAGAGTAGATCCCACATTAGTTGTTCCAAAAGCTAGATCTATTATTTCAATTGCACTTGCGTATCCTTCTAAATTAAAGGATGCACCAAAGAGCACAAAGGAAGATCGCCGAGGGATCTTTTGCCGTGCTTCTTGGGGACAAGATTATCATACGGTTTTACGTGATAGGCTTCAAAAGCTTGAAGCTTTCATAAAAGAAAAAGTACCTGCAGCTATCCTTCAATCGATGGTAGACACAGGCGAGCTGTCGGACCGAGCTGTAGCGGAAAGAGCTGGTATTGGCTGGAGCGGTAAGAACTGTGCCATTATTACACCTGAATTCGGTTCCTACGTGTATTTAGGAGAAATGATTACAGATATCCCGTTTCCTCCTGATAAACCGATAGAAGACGGTTGTGGTACTTGTAATAAGTGCGTGGACGTGTGTCCTACCGGCGCGCTTGTAACAGGCGGTCAGCTGAATTCGCAGCGATGCATTGCCTTTTTAACCCAAACAAAAGGATTTTTAGCTGAACAATTTCGAAGTAAATTAGGCAATCGTTTATATGGCTGTGATACATGTCAAACTGTGTGTCCTGAAAATAAAGGAAAAGACTTTCATTTCCACCCTGAGATGGAGCCTGACCCAGAACTTGCGAAGCCTAAATTAAAACCGCTTTTAACGATGAGTAATCGTGAATTCAAAGAGAAATTTGGGCATGTTTCAGGGTCTTGGAGAGGGAAAAAGCCAATTCAGCGTAATGCCATTATTGCACTGGCCCATTTTAAAGATCAAACCGCCGTTCCAGATTTAATTGAGTTAATTAAAAATGACGTTCGCCCTGTCATTCGAGGAACAGCGGCATGGGCGTTAGGCAAAATTGGTGATAAAGAAGCGTTAGATACACTTATGAACTTAAGAGAAAAAGAAAAGGACCAAGAAGTAATTGAAGAAATGTCAAAAGGTATAGAAATGCTTCAAGAGATCTAAACCGTATTTTTATTGATAAAGTTAGCTAATGAGTCATAGCGTATAATAAACGCTTAGAAAAGTGGTGACATTATGCTAACAAAAAGGAATGTATTATATACTTTAATTAAAGCGCGTGCGGACAGCTATGTAAAAGGTGAGCTTCATGAGGACTTTAAGCCTTTCATTGAACATCAGTGTGAACTAAAGCGGTCTCTTATAAAAAAAAGAGATGTTGATGTTTTAAAATGTAACATGAAAGGTTCTATTCAATCTGCTCATAGGGATCAGGAAGAAACAAGAGTATTATATAAGGTGCACATTCAGGCATTTTTAAAACAAAACGATTTTTTCTATATAGAAGAAGAAATTGAAGATCGTTTAGCTCTTTTTTATAAAGATACGCTTATTCAAGATGAGCTGCTGGTAAAGAATTTTTCTGAAGATGAGGTTAACATGGATGTAGAAGAAGTAGAGCAAGACGAAGAAAGAGCCTCTTATTATGATCGTCTTGCGGCTGTTCAGTATGCAGAAAAATATTGGGATAAACCTAATGAAAGTTATAAGCAGTTTGAGGTAAACTGCACCAACTATATTTCACAGTGTTTGCATGCAGGAAAGGCGCCGATGCGAGGATATCCTAAAAAAGCAAACGGATGGTGGATGAGAGGGAACGCCTGGAGTTACAGCTGGGCAGTTGCTCATTCCATGCACAGCTATTTAAGTAACTCCAAATCTGGACTTCGGGCTGTGCGGAAATCTTCAGCAAGCGAACTTGTCCCTGGAGACGTTATCTGCTACGATTTTGAAGGAGATGGAAGATGGAATCATACGACGATTGTTGTAGCAAAAGACGGTCACGGTATGCCTCTTGTGAATGCGAACACGTATAATAGTCGAATGAGATATTGGGCTTATGAAGATTCAACGGCTTACACGCCAAAGATTAAGTATGATTTTTTCCATATCGTTGATCGGTAAGACTTTCGTTTTAGCAAGTTAGTGGTATAATGATGAATAGATTTGTTAGCAGAGGTGAAAATTCGTGGGAGTACACGTAGTATTATTTCAACCAGAAATTCCAGCAAATACAGGAAATATTGCGCGAACATGTGCAGCAACCAATACGACGCTGCATTTAGTGCGACCGTTAGGCTTTTCAACAGATGATAAAATGTTAAAGCGAGCTGGATTGGATTACTGGGAATTTGTAAATGTGGTGTATCATGATTCATTAGAAGAAGTATTTGAAAAGTATCCTGAAGCAGGTTTCTACTTCATCACAAAATTTGGTCAGCAGCCACATACAACATTTGATTATAGTGACTTAGAGCAGGATCATTTCTTCGTATTTGGAAGAGAAACAAAGGGTCTGCCAAAGCACATTATTGAAGAGAACATGGAGAGATGTCTTCGTTTACCGATGACAGAAAATGTTCGTTCTTTAAATTTATCTAATACAGCAGCTATTTTAATCTATGAAGCGCTGCGCCAACAAAATTATGCTGGTTTATCTTAAGTAAAAAGCGAGGTTCAAATTTTATTGAACCTCGCTTTTTTATTTATGTCGACGATGATATGTAGTGGTTATTTTTTAACGCCCGGTTTATCATTGTATCCCGCTCTGAAGATGGATGCTAAAAAAGCAATTGTTACTCCTAATACTAAAAGTAAGCGCATTGATTTTCCTCCTCAATCTAATTAAAAGGATTGGATTATACAGCTATTACAGTTAAAACCCGACTTCCCATATCTCATGATGTGTAATAATGACAAAATAACTCTTATAGAGACGTAAGTTCTCTAACAACGTTTAACCGTTCCTTCTTACTCTTTTATTATAGCTAATAAATACTTCACTGTGAATGCCTAGCAAGGACAAATTTCTGAATTTTACAATTTAAAAAGCATGTTCAAACATTTTGCTGCATAGATTGTATTAATCTTGTTCACTAGCACCATAACTAGTAGGGGAGGTCCTTTAATGGATATATTAAAGAAAGTTGAAAGATACCGCGAAGAAGAGAATCGTCTTAAGTGGGAAGGGACATTTGAAGAGTACCTAAAGCTGATTAAAGATGAGCCTTTAATTGCTCAGCCTGCACACTCTAGAGTATACAACATGATAAAGGATGCAGGAATTGAAGAGGTAAATGGTAAAAGACATTATAAATTTTTCAGTGGACAAATGTTTGGACTTGAAGATTCGCTAGAACGCTTGGTGGAAGAATATTTTCATCCAGCTGCAAAGCGTTTAGATGTTCGTAAACGTATTTTACTTTTAATGGGTCCAGTAAGTGGTGGTAAATCGACGCTAGTAACCATGTTAAAAAGAGGGCTTGAAGCTTATTCGCTTACCGATCGAGGAGCTGTTTATGCTATTAAAGGATGCCCAATGCATGAAGATCCGCTGCATTTAATTCCACATCATTTACGTAAAGACTTCTTTGAAGAGTATGGTATCCGAATTGAAGGAAACTTATCTCCTTTAAATACAATGCGATTAGAGGAAGAGTATGGCGGCAGAATTGAAGACGTCATTATCGAACGCATTTTCTTCTCAGAGGACAAACGAACTGGAATTGGAACGTTCAGTCCTTCTGATCCGAAATCTCAAGACATTGCCGACCTAACAGGAAGCATTGACTTTTCAACAATTGCAGAGTATGGATCTGAGTCAGATCCGCGCGCTTACCGCTTTGACGGAGAGCTTAATAAAGCAAACCGGGGAATGATGGAGTTCCAGGAGATGCTAAAATGTGACGAGAAATTTTTATGGCATTTACTCTCTTTAACCCAAGAAGGAAACTTTAAAGCAGGAAGATTTGCTTTAATTAGTGCAGATGAATTAATCGTAGCGCATACAAATGAAACGGAGTATCGCTCGTTTATTTCCAATAAGAAAAATGAAGCTTTGCATTCACGAATTATTGTCATGCCTGTTCCATATAACTTAAAAGTAAGTGATGAGGAAAAAATTTATGACAAAATGATTCGTGAAAGCGACGTATCAGATGTTCATATTGCCCCTCATACGTTACGTATTGCGTCTATCTTTACTACGTTAACAAGATTAAAAGAGCCTAAAAAAGGCGATATCGATTTATTAAAGAAAATGCGCCTATACGACGGTCAATCTGTAGAAGGCTATAACGATGCAGACGTAGAAGAGTTACAAAAAGAGTATACGGATGAAGGAATGAGCGGTATTGATCCTCGTTATGTCATTAATCGCATTTCATCTACCATCATTCGAAAAGATATTAAATCAATCAATGCATTAGATGTACTGCGTTCATTGAAAGAAGGGTTAGCACAGCATGCGTCTATTTCTGCTGAGGACCGAGAGCGTTACCTGAATTATATTTCTCTGGCGCGTAAAGAATATGATGAAATTGCTAAAAAGGAAGTGCAAAAAGCGTTCGTTTATTCGTACGAAGAGTCTGCTAAAACATTAATGGATAATTATTTAGATAATGTCGAAGCATACTGCAACAAAAATAAGCTTCGTGATCCGCTAACAGGAGAAGAGTTAAATCCAGATGATAAATTAATGCGTTCAATTGAAGAACAAATTGGTATTTCAGAAAATGCAAAAAAAGCATTCCGCGAAGAAATCTTAATTCGTATTTCCGCTTATGCACGTAAAGGAAAACGATTTGATTATAATTCCCATGAGCGCTTACGCGAAGCGATTCAGAAAAAATTGTTTGCGGATTTAAAAGACGTAGTGAAAATTACAACGTCCACTAAAACACCAGATGAGCAGCAGCTGAAGAAAGTAAATGAAGTAGTGGCTCGATTGATTGATGAGCATGGATACAATTCAGTATCTGCTAATGAACTGCTGCGCTATGTAGGAAGTTTGTTAAATCGATAACTCAGTACTAACAAGAAAACATGGCACTTCCGATCTGTGCCATGTTTTTCTTATCTTTAAAATACTCTGCATAATTAGGCAAGTGTGTAGTACGCATTGCACTTAACCATCATATGATAAGTCATAAACATATACATGACACTAGACACTATAAAATGAATAGTTAATAGTGAAAGAATTAGTTAGCAAGTATACCATTCTTGCGCATAGGATAAGAGTAACCAACCTTTGAACTAAAGGTATTTGTCAGAAACTTTCGGTATAGCTTATGCATGCCGAGTAAAAACGTGCAGGTGTTTTTTAAATAAGGAGGGGAAAAGCGTGGGAAAAGAAGTAGATAAAAGTTTTGCTGTCTCAAAAGAAGACTGGTCCCTCCATCGTAAAGGCCACGATGATCAAAAAAGACATCAAGAAAAAATTAAAGAAGCAATTAAAAATAATTTACCGGATTTAATTACAGAAGAAAATATCGTGATGTCCAATGGAAGAGAAGTTGTTAAAATCCCGATCAAATCATTGGATGAATATCGAATTCGGTACAATTATGATAAAAACAAACATGTGGGTCAAGGTGATGGAGACAGTAAAGTTGGGGATGTAGTAGCACGTGACGGATCTGCTGGAGATGGTCAAAAAGGAGCAGGAAAAGGTCAAGGAGCAGGTGACCAGGCTGGAGAAGACTACTTTGAAGCGGAAGTGTCCCTCATGGAGCTTCAAGAGGCTTTATTTGCTCAATTAGAACTGCCTAATCTTCAGCGAAAAGAATCTGATCAAATTGTTGTGGAACACATTGAATTTAATGATATACGACGTACAGGTTTGATGGGGAATATTGATAAAAAACGAACGATGATGAGCGCTTATAAGCGAAACGCAATGACAGGAAAGCCTGCTTTTCATCCTATTTATCCTGAGGATCTGAAATTCAAAACGTGGAATGAAGTTATAAAGCCAGAATCGAAAGCAGTCGTTTTAGCTATGATGGATACGAGCGGTTCGATGGGCATATGGGAAAAATATATGGCACGAAGCTTTTTCTTTTGGATGACACGCTTTTTACGTACGAAATACGAAACAGTGGAAATTGAATTTATTGCGCATCATACAGAGGCAAAAGTAGTGTCAGAAGAAGACTTCTTCTCTAAAGGAGAAAGTGGAGGAACCATCTGCTCATCTGCTTACCGAAAAGCGCTTGAATTAATTAACCAAAAGTATGATCCGAGCCGTTATAATATTTATCCGTTTCATTTTTCAGATGGTGATAACTTAACTTCAGATAACGCAAGGTGTGTAAAGTTAGTAAATGAATTAATGAAAGTGTCAAATATGTTTGGGTATGGGGAAGTGAATCAGTACAATCGACATTCCACTTTAATGTCTGCGTACAAAAATATTCAAGACGAAAGCTTTAGACACTTTATTTTAAAACAAAAATCAGACGTTTTTCACGCGATGAAGAGCTTTTTTAGAAAAGAGACCGAAGACCAGAAATATGCATAACCTAAAAGGCCTAGACTTGTTATCTAGGTCTTTTTTATGCGGTTTATTCAGCGCTTCTTTGGAGATAGTAAAAGTACGACCTTATCCAAAAGGAGAATAAGTGAATGAACGAAGATATAAAGAGTGAAATGCAAAAACGTCAACAAAATCAGCGGTTGAATGCAGCCGAGTTAGGTTACTTATGGGCGCAATATTTAGGTGATACGCTGTATGTATGTGTTCTTGGTTACTTTCTATCTGTTGTAAAAGATCCAGAGATTAAAGAACTCTTAAAAAAAGCACATCAGTTTTCACAAACCCATGTAGATGAATTAACGGAATTATTCAGTTCAGAAAAAATTCCAATACCAGTAGGGTTTGGGGAACAAGATGTGAACAAAGGAGTTCCTGCTTTATTTGATGATATTTTTATGGCTATTTATGTAAACGAAATGGCCATTGGAGGTATGAAGAAATATGCCAGGGCGCTAAGCGCAGTGAGAAGGCAAGATATTTATGATCACCTATCTCGATGTGTAAAAGAAAGCGACATTCTTTTAGAGAATTCTAACCACGTTATTTTAAGAAAAAGCATGCTGATGAGACCTCCAGTTATTCCTTATCCTGTAAAAGTGAATTTTGTTGATGAAAAAAAATTTATATCACCATTTTTCTCACAAATGCATCCTTTAACTTCTTTAGAGGTTACGGCTATTCAAGAAATTGTTAATACAAACGTATTAGGCAAAACGCTGATGCTGGCCTTTAGTCAAGTAGCTACCACACAAAAATTACGCTCTTATTTTTTTGATGGAGTCAAGCTTGCAAGTAAGCAAATCAAGCACTTCACCGAGTTACTGTCTGAAGCTGATTTACCAAGTCCGAGGCTGCTTGATGCATATGTAACCAACTCAACGATTTCACCGTTTTCAGATAAGCTGATGATGTATCATACTTCTACAGCGGTGACGATCGCTATTGATAACTGCGGTGCTGGTTTGTCTATGGCCTTCCGTTCGGATGTAGCAGTAGAATTTTCTCAGCTAATTGGGCGCATAGGGAAGTACGGAAAAGATGGAATTCGAATTATGATTGAGCAAGGGTGGATGGAAGAACCTCCAATGGCAACTGATCGTAAGAAGCTGGCAGAGAAATAAGAAAGATATGTTGTGGATTATCAGTAATTTTGCGGTGCTGAAACATATATAGCTAAATGAAAATAGGTTGCTCTAGACCCACTTGAATGAACAGTGATAAGATAAAAAAGCTGATTTTTCAAGAAGTAAGTCGAGGTGTGCAAATGAACAATAGTATAAGGGAGTCCATTGCCAAAAAAGTAGCATGGATTAGCGTATGGAGCAATATTGCCCTTACGCTAGGAAAAGTAATAGTAGGATGGGTTGGAAATAGTGATGCCGTATTTGCTGATGGTATTCACTCTGCAGCAGACGTATTTGCCTCTATTATTGTCTTGTTGGTTATACGAGTAGCAAATAAGCCGGCAGATGATGATCATCCATATGGGCATGGAAAAGCAGAAGTAATTGTCTCAGGGATTGTAGGAATTATTTTATTGCTTGTATCATTTTATGTGGTATTTGAAGGAGTCGTTGGTTTATTCCATCCGGTTGAATCTCCAAATATTTTAGCCATGTGGATTGCAGTTATTTCATACATAGCAAAGGTGTTGTTGTACCGTTATTCTTTAAACGTAGCGAAGCAGCACCACAGTAAGGCAATTGAGGCAATTGCATTTGATCATAAAGCAGATATTGTTGCTTCTATTGCGGCGGCAATTGGTGTTTTATTATCCATTATTGGTGATAAAATGGATGTTCAACTGCTGTTATACGGAGATAAAATAGCAAGTATCTTTGTTGCTTATTTAATTTTTAACATTGCCAGACAAATGATGGGAGAGTCTTTTCAAATCTTAATGGAAGGCAATATTGATGAAGAGCTACTGAAAGAACTTGAAGAAAGTATTTATGAATTTAAAGATGTGAAGCGGATTGATCGCGTTCGAGCAAGAGAACATGGCCATTACATATTAGTGGATGTACGTATTTCAATTGACCACTTTAAAACAATTAAGGAAGGCCATGATTTAGGACGAGAGATCAAAGCTACACTTATGAAAAAGCATGATAATATTCAGGAAGTATTAATCCATTTGAATCCTTATTATCCAGATTAAATAAGAAGCAGCGAAGTGTTATCTCGCTGCTTCTTATTATTTATAGATGTAGAAATTAATGAAATGAGTAGAATAAAATGATGAGGATTTTTATTTATAAAGAATCAAGCTTAATAAAATTGTATAAAGGGAATTGTATTTATTTATTGATGTGATAGGATAAAAAAGCATGTAAATGCATTCACTACGAATGAAAGCAGTGGACGGGTACATATAGATAATAATAAATGGTTTTGGGAGTCAAAGAAGGTGATGTTGAAGTGAATGTAAGCATCAGGTCAATCGTTAAAAAAGTCATGTTCACTCTATTTATTGCGTATACGGCAGTGGTCATTTATGCTACTCTCATACGGGAAAACGAACATGTTTACGGAAAAGCAATGAACTTGGATTTATTTAGTACGATCCGTCTGATGTGGGACAGCGGGAATATAATGCTCACTCTGACAAATATACTGGGAAATATCGTGATGTTTGCGCCTCTTGGAATGTTTATTCCTTTGTTTATGAAGTGGTTTGACGGTTTTATTCAAGTGTTTACGACTGGTTTCTTAATCAGTTTTTTGATTGAAATTTTACAGTACAAGCTAACGGAACGCGTATTTGATATTGATGATATCTTTTTGAATACGCTAGGTACATTTATAGGCTGGGTTATTATTAAAATACTATATTGGATTAAGAACATGCTGAAAGCACGTTTCAAAAAAAGATGAAAGTAACTCCATGCATGAAATCTACGTTTACCCTACCAATGAAAAAATCCGACGAGTTGGATTCTTAATCAAGAATTCAGCTCGTTCGGATCTTTCTTCAACTAAAATACTTTTTTCCCAGCTTCTGCTTCTTGTTGATAGAAACACTTAATGCAGCGTCTTACGGAAGAATGTGAGGATTCAACGATAATGTGCTGACAATTTTGCTGAACAAATAATAACTTTCCTTCAAGCTGCTTAATTTGTTCTTTAAGCTGTTCTACTTCATTATTGATAGATATTTGAACCACTGTTAACAAACTCTTTAGCTTTTTCTTTCATTCCTTCTTTTCTTACTTCGCTTACATCTTTTTCATTTTCGTGAGCCATGTTACGAATATCTTGAGAAATACGCATCGAACAGAATTTAGGTCCACACATTGAACAGAAATGGGCTGTTTTAGCACCTTCAGCGGGAAGTGTTTCATCGTGATATTCTTTTGCACGCTCTGGATCTAGTGACAGGTTAAATTGATCATTCCATCTAAATTCAAATCTTGCTTTAGACAGTGCATTATCGCGTTTTTGTGCTCCTGGATGGCCTTTTGCCAGGTCAGCGGCATGCGCAGCAATTTTATAGGTGATAACGCCTTCTCGAACGTCTTCTTTATTCGGCAGACCTAAATGTTCTTTTGGCGTTACGTAGCAAAGCATAGCTGTCCCAAACCAGCCAATCATTGCAGCGCCAATACCCGATGTAATATGGTCATAGCCTGGAGCGATGTCAGTTGTAAGCGGTCCAAGAGTATAGAAGGGAGCTTCCTGGCATATTTCCATTTGTTTATCTACGTTTTCTTTGATGAGGTGCATAGGGACATGTCCAGGACCTTCAATCATAACTTGAACATCGTGTTTCCAAGCAATTTTAGTTAATTCACCAAGCGTTTCTAATTCACCGAACTGTGCCTCATCATTAGCATCTGCAATGGAACCAGGACGTAGCCCATCGCCAAGCGAAATAGAAATATCATATGCTTTACAGATTTCACAGATTTCTTCAAAGCGAGTATATAAAAAGTTCTCTTCATGATGAGCTAAACACCACTGCGCCAAGATGGATCCTCCCCGTGAAACAATACCTGTCGTACGTTTCGCTGTCAGAGGAATATAGCGTAAAAGAACACCTGCGTGAATAGTAAAGTAATCAACACCTTGTTCTGCTTGTTCAATTAATGTATCGCGATATGCTTCCCACGTTAGATCTTCTGCTACACCTTTTACTTTTTCAAGCGCTTGGTAAATAGGAACGGTCCCTACAGGAACAGGCGAGTTGCGGATAATCCATTCGCGTGTTGTGTGGATATCCTTTCCTGTTGATAAATCCATAATTGTATCGGCTCCCCAACGCGTTGCCCATGTCATTTTTTCTACTTCATCTTCAATAGCTGAACGAATAGCTGAATTTCCGATATTAGCATTAATTTTCACGTGGAATTTGCGGCCGATAATCATCGGTTCGCTCTCAGGGTGATTGATATTATTAGGGATAATCGCACGTCCTCTTGCTACTTCTTCACGCACAACTTCAGGATCCATCTGTTCACGAATAGCGATAAATTCCATTTCGGGCGTGATGATTCCTTTTTTCGCATAGTGCATTTGCGTTACATTTTGATTTTTTTTCGCGCGCAAAGGTAAACGATTAGTAATAAAGCGCTCGTACTGATCTCTTGGATCACCATCATAATAACCGTTATCCTGTGGCTGAACCGTACGGCCTTGATATGTTTCTACATCGTTTCGTTCTGCAATCCACTTTTCGCGCAGAGCCGGTAATCCTTTTTGTAAATTAATTTCATAAGAGGGATCTGTATAAACACCGCTCGTGTCGTATACACGTACGGGACTATTTTCTTCTTCACCAAAAGACCCTGTAGTAGGAGACTGATGAATTTCACGCATAGGCACTTTAAGGTCTTGTCTGGATCCTTGGACATATACTTTGTGACTGTTTGGAAAAGGCTTTTTCATAGAAACTGATACATTTTGTTTTGACATTACATATTCCTCCGGTTTCGCATAAAGTGTAGCTATACCGAACCATAAAAAAATCGGGTTCTGTGATAGACAGAACCCGATGGAATAGGCGAAAAAAGAATAAACATATACTATTCTTTTCAAGACTACTTCCCTCCGCTGGTATAACCCAAATCAGGTTCAAAGGGTTAAAGAGTTTTATTGCACTCTTCTCTCAGTCTGAGCTACCAGACACCCCTAGTAGAAATAACATTCAAATTATTCGATTTACGGCTTAAGTTTACCATCATTCGGTAAAAAATCAACCCTTAAATAAAAAAAGCTAGACAATTAGCGTTGTCTAGCAGCATCGATTGCAATCACAATAGCTGTAATAATATGCATGATAAATCCTAAAAATGGAACCCAAGCAACCAGTGAGGTAACAATCCCTAGTATGTTTCCATAAGCAGATAACCCTCGTCTATTAGCTAAAATGAGCGTGATAGCATGAAGAATAAATCCAATAAAAAGAGGAGTATAGCTAAAGCCCATAACAATCCCCGCACCGATTAAAGGAATTCCCAGCAAGGCTTCGTACCCAGCAGTGACCCATTTCATTGTACGTACATTTCCATTCATAGTAAAAAGCCTCCTAAAAAAGATACTACTATATACGAGAAAAGAGAGAAAAAAGTTTCAAATTACTTAGGGGATATGTCGTATAAGTCAGCACTAGTTGATTAAAATGATAGATGACAGCAAAGGGGATGGAAAAAACATAATGATTTAGTCATTTTTTCACACCAAAGAAAAATAGTCTAGATGATTCATTTTTAGCTAAGGTACCGGAATTTATACCGAACATAGTGACTGCTTTTTAAAACAAATAAAAGCTGATATCTTGTTTTTTGGGTATAGGATGTAAGCTTTTTATTACAAATTATTAAAGATTCTTATCTTTTTGCAAATACACATTGTATTTCATAGTTTTAACAATTATGATAAAAAAGCAAGTGTCAAAATAGGAAAATAGTTGAGCATGTAAAACGAAGCGATAAGCTTATTAATTTGAAAGAAAGGCAAGGTACATAGCTTTATGTGGGAAATTATTGTAGCAATCATTTTAGGGATTGTAGAAGGTTTAACAGAGTTTGCTCCTGTTTCGTCAACTGGGCATATGATTATTGTGGATGACCTGTGGTTAAATTCAAAAGAATTATTTTCATCTCCAGTAGCTAATACATTTAAAATTGTTATTCAGCTAGGGTCGATCTTAGCAGTAGTTGTTATTTTTAAAGATCGTTTTATTAATTTATTAGGATTGGGAAAAAAACCAGCTGCTCCAATTGGACCGACAAATCGCTTGAATTTAATGCAGGTAATTGTTGGTCTGTTACCCGCAGGAGTGTTAGGACTTTTGTTTGATGATTACATTGATGAACATTTGTTTTCTTTAAATACGGTGCTAATTGGCTTAGTGGTCGGAGCTGTATTAATGATTCTAGCAGATTTGTTTGGACCTAAACGTCCGCGTGTAGAGACGGTGGACCAAATGTCTTATGGACAAGCACTGGGTATAGGACTGTTTCAATGTATTGCTCTTTGGCCAGGGTTTTCTCGTTCAGGCTCAACAATTTCAGGAGGGGTTCTTCTTGGAATGAGCCATAAGGCAGCCGCAGATTTTACATTTATTATGGCAGTGCCAATCATGGCAGGAGCAAGTGGACTTTCATTGGTTAAAAACTGGCAGTATTTCACATCAGATGCACTACCGTTTTTTATTGCTGGTTTTATCAGCGCCTTTATTTTTGCGCTTATATCTATTCGCTTTTTCCTGAAATTAATTAATCGTATCAAATTAGTACCATTTGCACTATATCGAATTGTTTTAGCAGCTATTCTATATTTTGTATTTTTATAAAATAAACACGCGTGTTCTTTAGTCCCTTAAGCTTCTAATTAAGACTCAAAGAGCAAGAAAAAGCTATTGCAACATTGCAATAGCTTTTTTGCATAAATATATATTATCGCCTTTTGTAAGCGTTTTATAAACATGGGTATTGACAAAACGTGTCGAAAAATAGTAAATTAATATTTGTGCAGTATAAAGTTAAGTAAAAGTAAGACTTCTGTTTAGTTTTATTGACTGTAAAAAACGTATGACAACGTATAGATCGTTTTAATTTTATAAAAACTGAATAATAAGCTTAATCGTATAGAGCGGGGGAATCATTATCGGCAGTAAAGCTGCCTTGGGGTGAATCCTTACAAAAAGGTAGGAAACTCTCAATTCCGAATCCGACAGTTAACCCCGTTTGCTTCATTGAGAGAAAGAGCCCAAAATAGCGTAAGTAAAAGGCTGTTCTTTCTTAAGAATAGTCTTTTTTTGTTTTTTCAGAAAAGTATATACAAATGTCATACATCTTTGGGGAGGTACATCTATGAAAAAAATTCGTTTTGGTTTGGCTACGCAGATTTTTACCGGTTTAATCCTCGGTGTTCTTGTAGGGGTAATTTGGTTTAACGATCCGCGTGTAGTAACATACCTACAGCCGCTAGGAGACCTATTTTTAAGATTAATTAAGATGATTGTTATTCCAATTGTTATCTCAAGCTTAGTCGTTGGAGTTGCAGGAGCAGGGAGCGGTAAACAGGTCGGAAAGCTTGGCGTTAAAACCATTCTCTATTTTGAAATTATTACAACTTTTGCAATTGTAATCGGTGTATTGATTGCTAATATTTTTCATCCTGGGCAAGGTGTAGACATTCATTCAGCACAGAAGAGTGATATTTCACAATACGTTGAAACATCCGAACAGCAAGAAGGAAAGTCAGTGGCTGAAACGTTCTTACACATTGTTCCGACAAACTTCTTCCAGTCAATTGTTGAAGGAGACATGCTAGCAATTATCTTCTTTACAGTGTTATTTGCACTTGGAGTAGCGGCAATTGGGGAAAGAGGAAAGCCAGTTGTACAATTCTTCGACGGCGTTTCTCACGCAATGTTTCACGTGGTAAACCTTGTAATGAAAGTGGCTCCAATTGGTGTATTTGCTTTAATTGGTGTAACAGTTTCAAAATTCGGCTTAGAGTCACTCCTTTCATTAGGAAAGCTTGTTATCTTAGTTTACTTAGCGTTAATTTTCTTCCTACTTGTTGTATTAGGAGGAATCGCGAAATGGGCAGGGATTAACATTTTCCACTTATTCCGCTATATGAAAGATGAACTGTTGTTAGCATACAGTACATCTAGTTCTGAGACAGTTCTTCCACGTATTATGGAAAAGCTTGAAAAGATGGGCTGTCCAAAAGCTATCGTATCGTTCGTTGTACCAATTGGTTATACGTTTAACCTAGATGGTTCTGTTCTTTATCAAGCTATTGCAGCGTTATTCTTAGCGCAAGTGTATGGTATTGATTTAACGATCGTTCAGCAGCTGACGCTCATTCTAGTATTGATGGTTACATCTAAAGGAATGGCTGCAGTGCCAGGAACATCATTTGTTGTATTACTAGCTACTCTTGGAACAATCGGCGTTCCGGCAGAAGGATTAGCCTTCATTGCGGGAGTAGACAGAATCATGGATATGGCACGTACGGTTGTTAACTTAGTAGGAAACACACTAGCAGCAATCGTAATGTCTAAATCTGAAGGTAAATTTGACCCTAAAAAAGGTACAGAGATCATGAGGGCCGGCTAATTTATAAACTTAAAAGCTACTTATTCTATTCAAAAAATTAGAATAAGTAGCTTTTTTCATAATAATTCCTTTATTATTATGGGAATTGACCCTATAATATGTAACATCAGGTATAAAAATATCCAAATTTTATTTTTACATAAAGCAGTCACTGGTTCCTTTCTTTATCAGTAAATGTAGAGATAGCTTAGCTAGTAGGGGGATAGTAGAGTATGTGGAAAAAGCGAATATGGGTCATCGCCTCGGTAGTAATCGTATGTTTGTTAATCCCTTACAGTTTACCGATTGTGTTTGCTTTATTAACAGCATTAGCACTTGAGGGTATTGTTCAAAAATTGCATCAATCTTTTAAAATGAAGAGAGTCTATGCAGTGCTTATGACCTTCATTTTATATGTTGTTTCGCTCATACTTATTGGATTTTTTATTGTTCGGACAATCGTTACGCAAGTGGTTGCTCTTTCAAAAATAGCACCTTCATTTGTAAAAGAAATCTATGAAACCGCAATTTATCCAACTATTATTAAGTGGAAGTACTATTCAAACGCTCTTCCTACAGAAGTGATTTCTTCTATCGAGCGCACACTTGAAAAAACCGTGAATTCATTAGATTCTCTACTAAAAAGTACTGTAGAAATCATCATTAGCTTTGCCGCTACTGTTCCTGGGTTTCTATTAGAGTTTCTTATTTATTTAGTAGCGCTTGTATTTATCAGCCTTGAGCTGCCTGCTATTAAAAATAAAATTAAGTCATTCTTAACAGAAGAAACGAAATATAAGCTACAAGTTGTCATCACTCAGCTTATCCAAGCGGGGGTTGGTTTTATCAAGGCACAAATTATCTTAAGTGTCATGACTTTTATAATGGCTTATGTAGGGCTTTGGCTACTAGATGTTCCGTATACCGCGCTTCTTAGTTTATTAATTGTAATTGTCGATATCTTACCAATCCTTGGGACAGGCTCTGTACTCGTCCCGTGGGGGATTTTTGCTCTTACTCAAGGACATGATTCACTTGCAATCGGCTTATTTATTCTATTTGGAGTCATTACGGTAGTAAGACGTGTAGTAGAACCAAAAGTATTTTCTACAAATATGGGTATTTCACCTTTGGCTGCACTAGTTAGTTTGTACATTGGATTTAAACTTTTAGGTTTTGTCGGATTATTTTTAGGACCGGCTTTAGTTATTTTATACGATGCTCTTCGCAAAGTAGGTATTATTCAAATTAACTTTAAACTATAAAAGCGCTGGATAAAACTAGCGCTTTTTTTATTGAAACTTTTGTAGTACGTCATACGTAAAGAGGGAAAGGAAAAAACTATGTCGCGTTGGTTTTTATCTATCAATCGGCTGAATTATAGTTTTGCAGTCTTAGATTTAATGACATGAGGAGGAGAATTTTTGTTAGAGTCGGTTTTACTTTCTTTAATTGAAGCGCTAAAACAGCTCTCTTATTTTGGCGTAATTTTAGCATTAACGTTTGAGTTTGTCCCGGCAGAGCTAGTTTTACCTTTAGTAGGGTATGGGGTGTATCAAGGTGATATGAACTTGTATCTGGCTATCCTTGCAGGTACAGTAGGCGGTGTTTGTGGACCGTTGACTCTTTATGCACTGGGACGTTACGGTGGACGACCGCTGGTTTTAAAATATGGAAAATACTTTTTGGTGAAAGAAAAAGAAATTGACGCTGCCGATCGCTTTTTTAATAAGTACGGCAGCGGGGTCGCTTTTTTTGGACGGTTTATTCCAGGAGTGCGCACAGCTATCTCTTTTCCGTGCGGGATGGCAAAAATGAATGTCTGGCTGTTTTCTATTTACACATTTGTTGCGATGCTTCCAGTAACGGCTATTTACGTATATTTAGGATATAAGTTAGGACCTAAGTGGAAAGAGGTGGGGCCGATTGTGTCTCAATATATGCAGCCTATTGGAATCGGACTGGTTGTTTTAATTGCATTGTTTTTTATCATTAAATATGTGCGGAATAAACAAGTAGGACAGAGCTGATAAATCGAGGAAAAGAGTGAGGATATGTCAGAGCATGAACATTTGAGAATAGAATTACGAAAAATTGAAAAGTGGGAGAAAGAACAAAAAGGACTTTTTTTCTGGGAGCGGCTGGCTCGCTTGCCTTTTTCAGCTTTAGATAAAGTAACCCCAAAGTTCATTCATCAAAAAATAGAAAAATTATTAGATGAAATTGCTAAGTATGTTGATAATGGAGGTCAGTATTTAGCTAATACATCTGCCACGCTAGAGAAAGCATCAGCCCAGTTACAAGAAAATAATCAGCTTTCAATAGAGGATATTCAGCATTTATCTCTGCAGGAAATGGATGAATTGGCGGAGTATTTTATTGAAGTCCGAAAAAAGAATGCACAGCTGCAAGGAGCTACAACAGGAGTAGGTGGAATTTTTACACTGGCGATTGATATTCCTTTTGTATTGGGACTTACACTTAAGACACTGCAAGAAGTGGCTGTTTCTTATGGTTACGATCCCACTGAGCAAGAGGAACGCATTTTTATGGTCAAATGCATGCAGTTTTCATCCTCTGATATTGTAGGCAAGCGTGCGATTTTAGAAGAATTAGCAAGCGGCAATCGAACGCAGAGCTTGCAGCAGCTCCAAGGTTGGAGAGAAGTGTTTCTAACTTATAGAGACAACTTGGGATGGAAAAAGCTATTTCAAATGATTCCTATAGCAGGAATGGTATTTGGGGCGTATATTAACAAACAAGCGATTACTGACATAGGAGAAGTTGGAATGATGCTTTACCGTAAAAGACGCATTTTGGAAAAGGTCTCACAATCTTAAAAATAAAAAGAGACTGGTGCGAAAGTATTTTAGTTGAAGAAAGATCCGAACGAGTTTGATTCTTGGTTGAGAATCAAACTCGTTCGGATTTTTTCATTGGTATAGTAAATGCAGCTTTCAAGTGTTTAGTTGCTTCTAGCTGTTGATTGGAGGGCAAGGCGAAGACTCCTGCGGAAAAAGCGGAACAGATGAGACCCCGCAGGAGCGAAAGCGACGAGGAGGCTCAACGGCCGCCCGCGGAAAGCGAAGCCTTGCACGGAAATCAACAGCGGTGTAACGAGTGATTCATACTAGATCGTTTACCCTTTTGTTCGTGTTTAGATGGGATTGATTTGCTTATGTCTCAATTACTTTTTTTCGACATTATTTCCGGGAAAATATGTCGAGGTGTGCTAAGTCTATTTCCTTAATCAAAATGAAAAGTAGGAATGGTAATGGTATTTTTTCGTCTAGCAATCAGCAAATAAATAATACCGATTATACTCCAAACAATACCGATAAATAAGGATGTTTTTTCTAAGTTAAGCCACATAAAAAACAAAAATAAACTGCCGAGTAGAGGCATAAGTACATATGAAATATATCCACTGAAGGAACGCTTGTTTTGATGAATAAAATAATGGATAAAAACTGCTATGTTCACTGAGCTGAACGCAATTAAAGCGCCAAAATTAATTAAAGAGGTAGCTTTTTCAAGAGACAGACCTAGTGAAATTAAAGAGAGACCACCAATAATTACTACGTTCCAAATAGGCGTCTTTGTTTTAGGGTGAATATAGCCAAAAATTCCTCGCGGCAGATAACCATCTTTCCCAATTGCGTAGAGAAGTCTTGATGCACTCATATGTGAGACAAGTCCAGAAGCAATAGTTGAAGTCAAGGCCGCTGCTACAAAAATAGATTGAAAAAGCTGGCCGCCAATTTTATAAGCGATTTCAGCCGATGCACCTTCTAAATCATGAAACAAAGAGGCTGAAGGGAAAAGAAGCTGAGCAAAGTAAGAAACTGTAATAAATAACGCGCCTCCTGTACATGCAATAATGAGAATCCCTTTGGGAATGGTTTTCTCAGGCTTAATTGTTTCTTCCGCCATGGTGGTTACGGCATCAAAGCCTAAAAAAGAAAAGCATAAAATGGCCGCCCCGTTTAATAACAGAGATACAGAGGCCGCTTCACTTATAAACGGTTTAAATGATAACTCTTCGCCTTGAGTTGTAGCACTTAAAATAATAAAGATGATAGCGACTAAAATTTGAAAAGCAACTAATAGCGTACCAAAAGAAACGGTTAAATGAACGCTAAAAATATTCATTATGGTCATGATGACAACAAAGCTGATAATCCATACGGCCTTTGGAACACCTGGAAACAGAGAGCTTAGGTAAATATTTGTCAAAAGTGCATTAATCATCGGTAGAAATAGATAATCAAGAAGAGCCGTCCATCCTACCAAAAAACCAATGCTTGGATTCATTACTTGCTGTGCGTATGTATAAGAAGAACCAGCTCCGGGAAAAGCTTTTACCATTTTTCCATAACTAATGGCTGTGAATAAAATAGCAATCAACGTGAATGCATAAGCACCTGAAACATGTCCATCTGTGGATTCAGTTACAATGCCAAATGTATCGAAAACGGCCATGGGTGCCATGTAGCCTAATCCTATCATGACGATATGCCATAATTTTAGTTGTTTAAGAAGAGAAGGTCCATGATTCATATTTGTCATCCTTTCTTTGTATAATCATTCTGCAGTATTTATTATTATACTATATTGTTAGATTTGTCATCTTTTTTTGAAAAAGAAGAGAAAATTGCGCGCTAAGAGATAAAGAGCGTTTAGTTAATTGCTAGATAAAGCAAAAAAATGCTTTTTTTCACTTTGATTTTTACCATTGAGTCTAGAAAGTATTTTACATAAAATGAAAGAAAGTAAAAAAGCTTCGATTAGAGTGATCTACTTGTAATAAATACGAAAACAAACTTTTGAATGCGGTTACATTTTCGTGGGTGTATAAACTTATAATGATGATAAAGGAGATGAAAGAAGTGATTGCTACACCCTATATAAACTTGGAGATAAACAAGGGACCAGGTGTGCATGTTGTATTGGATGAAACAAAAAAAGATGGTGTTTATTTTATTAAATTAACGGTCAAGTCGATTAAAAAAAGAATTCTTCCAAAAATGGCGTTAAAATGGAGCGTTCCGTTGTTAGATATTCAACTATATAAATCTATACAAACTAGTCAGGGGGATGTGAGTACCTCTTCTGTTCATTGTTTTATGAATAAGAATGGCTCTAACCGCTACACTATTGCATGTTCAGACATACTTCACCCTATTCGGTGTGCCCCCAATTGGAAGGAAATGTGTCTAGATGTGGAGATGACCCTATTTAATGAAAGCACTTGGTCTCTTCATAGCTACGAAACTGAACTGCGAGTAGATACAAGAATGATTGAAACAGAAGAGTTATTCCAAGATTTAGCCAAATGGTATGAGAGCAAAGAGATTAATGTAGCAGCTACTTTTGAGCATGCAACGGCAATAGATGAAAAAGGAAATGTCTCGTTAGATATTTGATGGTGAGGAGAGAGATAGAGTGGGAATATTATTTAATGAACGTACCAAGGAGTTTCACCTGCAGGGCCGCGATGTAAGTTATATCTTTTCAGTGTTGAGAAACGGGCAGCTTGGTCACTTATACTATGGAAAAAAGCTTAAGCACCGTCCGTCTTTTCAGCATTTTTTACGTGTAGAAACAAGAGGAGCTAGCGCTTCGGTATATGAAGGAGAACTAGCATTTTCTCTTGAAACAATCAAACAAGAGTATTCTTCTTATGGGACAACAGACTTCAGAGAGCCAGCCTATCAACTTCTTCAGCAAAACGGAAGCCGAATCACAAATTTTGAATACGATAACCATAAAATTTACAAAGGCAAGAAGCCATTAAACGGCTTACCTGCTACATACGTAGAAGAAGAGGGTGAAGCCACGAGTGTAGAAGTTGAAATGATTGATAAATTGCTCAATGCATCACTTATTTTAACGTACACCGTTTACGAAGACCGAAATATTATTACGCGTCACGCACGATTTGAACATAGAGGAGAAGAACCAGTCGATATTTTGCGTATCATGAGCGGCAGCATTGATTTGCCTACATCAAATTATGAAATGGTTCAGCTTTCCGGTGCTTGGATTCGAGAGAGACACGTGAAAACAAGAATGCTTCAGCCGGGTATTCAAAGTATTTCTAGTGCGAGAGGTACAAGCAGCAGTCAGCAAAACCCATTTTTAATTTTAAAGAATCCAGCTGCAACTGAACACATTGGAGAAGCGTATGGTTTTAGTCTCGTATACAGCGGAAACTTTCTTGGACAAGTGGAAGTAGATCACTATAATGTATCAAGAGTAACGATGGGCATTCATCCTTTTGATTTTCAGTGGCGACTAGAAAGTGGACAAACTTTTCAATCACCAGAACTAGTACTGGCTTATTCAAATAATGGGCTAAACGGCCTTAGCCAAGAGTATCATGAGCTTTATCGCAAGCGTCTCGCTAGAGGAAAATGGCGGGATTTAGAGCGACCAGTTTTAATTAATAACTGGGAAGCGACGTATTTTGATTTTAACGAAGAGAAAATTGTACATATTGCCAAAGAAGCACAAAAGCTGGGCGTTGAACTTTTTGTATTGGATGACGGCTGGTTTGGTAAACGTAATGATGATACAACTTCTCTTGGAGACTGGTTTGTAGATGAAAATAAGCTTCCGGGCGGTATGAAATCACTTGCTCAAAAAGTAACGGAATTAGGTATGGACTTTGGATTATGGTTTGAACCTGAAATGATTTCAAAGCAAAGCAATTTGTATGAAAAGCATCCAGACTGGCTAATTCATGTGCCAGATCGTCATCAGTCTCATGGAAGAAATCAATATGTGCTTGATTTTTCACGAGAAGAAGTAGTGAATTATATTTATGAACGAATGGAAGCTATTTTAAGTGAAGCACCTATCTCGTATATAAAATGGGATATGAATCGAAATATAACGGAGATTGGATCTGTTGGGCTGCCTGCGAATCGCCAGTTTGAAGTAGTACATCGCTATATTTTAGGAGTATATGATTTGTATGAGCGACTAACAAAGAAGTTTCCGGATATTTTATTTGAATCGTGTGCAAGCGGGGGCGCTAGATTTGATCCGGGAATGCTTTATTATGCTCCCCAAGCTTGGACGAGCGATAACACGGACGCGATTGAACGTCTGAAAATTCAGTACGGCACGTCTTTTGCCTATCCAATCAGTTCAATGGGAGCACACGTATCAGCCGTACCAAATCATCAAGTACGCAGAGTAACAAGTCTAGAAACAAGAGGAGACGTTGCGTATTTTGGGGCATTTGGTTATGAGTTGGATGTTACGCTGATGACAGAAGATGAAAAAGAAACGGTAAAAAAACAAATTCAGTATTATAAAAAACACCGATCTCTTATTCAAAATGGAACATTCTATCGATTAAAAAGTCCGTTTGAACAAGATGGAAATGTGACGAGCTGGATGGTTGTTTCATCCGATCAAAAACAGGCAATCATCGGTTATTATCAAGTATTAGCTAGACCAAATCCTTCTTATGAACACATTGAGCTAAAAGGGCTTCATCCTGATTATGAATATACGGTGATGGAAACAGACCAAACAGCTTATGGAGATGAGCTCATGTACGCAGGAATTGCTCTAACTCATGAGTATCCGGGTGTTGAAGCATACGATGAAAAATCCGGAGACTTTGTATCGGTTATTTACACACTGCAAGCGCAATAAGCAAAAAGCCACTTCTATATCATAGAAGTGGCTTTTTGAGTTAACTATTAATTATACAGTGTTGACATAAAAGGAGAAGTAATGGTAACTTTTAGTTATAATTGTTAACTTTTTATTTTTATAAGTTTACTAAATGGAGGGGAATCGATGGAAACCACAAGTTTAAGAGATTGGAAAGCACTTGCTCAGTCTATTATTAAAGGGAAAGAAATTACATATAATGAAGCGCTTCAACTTCTTCATGTACCGGATGAAGAAGTGTTAGAGGTCATGAATGCCGCTTACTTAATTCGTCATCATCATTATGGGAAAAAAGTAAAGCTCAATATGATTATTAATACTAAATCGGGTTTATGCCCAGAAGACTGTGGATATTGCTCACAGTCGATTGTATCAGAAGCGCCGATTGATAAGTATGCGTGGTTAACAAAAGAGAAAATTGTAGAAGGTGCTTTTGAAGCTCAAAAAAGAAAAGCAGGTACATATTGTATCGTGGCGTCAGGCCGCCGCCCTACTGATAAAGAAGTAGCGCACGTAGTGGGAGCGGTAAAAGAAATTCGTCAAAAGACAGACTTGAAAATCTGTGCCTGTCTAGGATTTTTAACAGATGATCANGCCGCCGCCCTACTGATAAAGAAGTAGCGCACGTAGTGGGAGCGGTAAAAGAAATTCGTCAAAAGACAGACTTGAAAATCTGTGCCTGTCTAGGATTTTTAACAGATGATCAAGCACACGAACTAGTCGAGGCGGGTGTTCATCGCTATAATCATAATTTAAATACTCACGCTGATAACTACGACAGCATTTGTTCTACACATGGCTATGAAGATCGAGTCGATACGGTTACTACATCTAAAAAAGCAGGTTTGTCACCTTGTTCTGGTGCGATTTTTGGAATGGGCGAGACAAATGAACAAGCCGTTGAATTAGCTTTTCAAATTAAAAAGTTAGATGCAGATTCTATTCCATGCAACTTTCTTGTTGCCGTTCCAGGAACGCCTCTAGAAGACAAAAAGGCGTTAAAGCCAATGCAATGCTTAAAGCTGTTAGCGATGATGCGTTTTGTAAATCCAACCAAAGAAATTCGAATTTCAGGAGGCAGAGAAGTCAACCTCAGATCACTTCAGCCGCTTGGTTTGTTTGCTGCAAACTCAATTTTTGTAGGTGATTACTTAACGACTCAAGGTCAAGAACCTACAGCTGACTGGGGTTTAATTGAAGATTTAGGATTTGAAATTGAAGAATGTGCACTGTAAAGCCGTTGAGAAATCAACGGTTTTTTGATTTTTAGGCGATTTACAGGAACTATACGGTTTTTTTACAAAACTCAACAGCTTCTTTATATTTCCTTCATAAATAATCATTATTATGAAACATGTGAACGATAAGTGAATAGTTACTAAGGTTATGAAATTGAGAAACCACAAAAAACAATAGGTCTATATCAATACCCTATGCGTTTTTTGTGGTTTTTTGTGAATGAAAGGAAGGCATCGTCTTGAATAAGGAAGCAGATTTCTTACAACAGCTTGGGCAAGACCGTTTAATTGCATCTATTAAAAGCCCAAAAAATTTAGAGCAATTTTTAGAAACAGAGATCCAGGCAGCCTTTTTATTAACGGGCAATATTAGTGTGATTAAACGCTATGTAGATTTACTCAAACAGCATAATCGAACGGTTTTTTTACACGTTGAAAAAATTCCGGGGATTAGCTATGACCGAGAAGGGCTTAAATTCCTTGCTAAGTTTGTAAAGCCTACAGGTATCGTAACTACTAAAAGTTCACTCATTAATTACGCAAAGCAAGAAGGACTGGTTGCTATTCAGCGGCTGTTTTTAGTTGATACAGACGCGGTAGCACAAGGGTTAAAAACCGTTCAAGATATTAAACCGGATGCATTAGAACTAATGCCAGGATTAATTCCGGAGATGATAGAAAAAGTCGTTAAAAAAACAAGTATCCCTATTATTACGGGTGGACTCATTCAAAATGAAAGCCATATCCAAGCTGCTTTAAAAGCAGGAGCTACGGCAGTTTCTACAGGGAAATCATGGTTGTGGAAAAAATATGAATAAGAGAAAGGAGCGTTTTTAATGAAAAAAGTAGAGCTAGTTAACATTGGGAAGTCATACGATCAAAAAACAAATGTTATTCAAGATATTAACGTCACAATTGAACCGGGAGAGTTTTTCGTACTAGTAGGTCCTTCAGGGTGCGGGAAAAGCACAATGCTGAGAATGATTGCCGGATTAGAAGAAGTCACGCAGGGAGAGCTGCTAATTGGAGATGTAAAAGCAAATAAACTGCTTCCAAGTCAGCGCAATTTGTCAATGGTGTTTCAAAACTATGCCTTATATCCGCATTTGACAGTGGAACAAAATATTCTTTTTGGTCTGCATACAAAGAAAATTTCAAAGCAAGAACAGCAAAAGCGCTGCAGGGAAGCAGCAGAAATGCTTGGTTTAAGTGAATATTTAAAGCGAAAGCCTAGACAGCTTTCGGGAGGACAGCGTCAGCGTGTAGCGCTCGCACGTGCTATTGTTACTCATTCGCCTATTTGCTTGATGGATGAGCCGTTATCCAACTTGGATGCGAAGCTGCGAGCAAAGATGAGGTCAGAAATTCGTCAGATTCAGCGTAAGTTAGGTATTACGATGATTTATGTCACGCACGATCAAACAGAGGCGATGACGATGGCAGATCGAATGATGATTTTAAATGGAGGAAATATTCAACAAGTTGGACGTCCGCTTGATATTTACAATGCACCAAAGAACACGTTTGTAGCATCTTTTATAGGTTCTCCCCCTATGAATCTATCAAACGTTTCTATAGAAAATAACTTACTAGTTTTTGAAGATAGACGAGCTATTTCTATGAGTACACCACACAGTAACCTTAACGGTAAAAAAGAAGTTGTGGTTGGAGTGAGACCTGAGCATATACAGCTTGCGACAAACGATAACACGAGTTTTATTGTGGAGGTAGATAATGTAGAAATTCTAGGCACGGAAACACTGCTTACATTTCATATAGGTGACAAGCAGTGGATGGCTAAGTGGAACGGTCAATGGAATATAAAGGTGGGAGAGCGCGTTCCTATTTTTATCGATCCAAAACACCTGTTTTTATTTGATGGTGATACAGGTTCATGCTTGCACTACGAACCATTAACGGAAGATTTAACTGTAAAGGGGGCATTTGTATGAATGCTGTTACCAAAACAGCAAACTCGCCTGTTTCTGTTTCATCAAATCCAAAAGAAAAGAAGTCAATGCCTAATATTATTGTAGGATTATCTTACTTGCTACCATCATTGTTGTTATTTGGGGTATTTCTTTTCTACCCAATGATTAAGACCTTATATTTAAGTCTTTTTATTACAGACACACAGGGAAACCCCTTAAATTTTGTAGGACTGCAAAATTTCTTTTATCTATTTACAGATCCGAACTTTTTGCAAAGTATGAAAGCCACTTTTCTATTTGTACTCTACACAGTGCCTATTGGTTTAATTATTGCATTGTTCCTAGCGTTAATCGCCAATGAAAAGCTGAAAGGAATTGGTTTTTTCAGAACAATGTTTTCATCTACGATGGGAATGAGCGTAGCGGCTTCTTCTGTGATTTGGATGTTTATGTATAATCCGACAATCGGGGTTATCAATAAAGTATTAAACCTTGTAGGGATTCATGACGTGCAGTGGTTATTAGATCCTAAGTATGCATTGGTTGCTGTGTCCATCTCTACGATTTGGATGAACATTGGGTTTACTTTTTTAATCTTACTTGGCGGGTTACAAAATATTGATGAAAAGCTGTATGAAAACGCGCGTATTGCTGGAGTTAGCTATTGGTATCAGCTGCGTAAAATTACGCTTCCTATGCTTTCGCCAACGCTGTTTTTTATTATCACCGTTTCGTTTATTAACGCGTTTCAAACGTTTGGACAAATTGATATTTTAACAAAAGGCGGACCTACAGATTCGACAAATGTCATTGTTTATTCAATCTACAAAGATGCATTTGTAAACTATAATGTTGGTTCTGCGAGCGCTCAAGCTACAATTTTGTTTTTCTGTATTCTACTGGTTACCGCTCTTCAATTCAAGCTGGGGGAAAGGAAGGTACATTATCAATGAGCATCACGAGAAAATGGACAACTTACTTGCTACTCATTGCAGCTACTTTAGTATTGATGTTTCCTATTCTATACGCTTTTTCCATTAGTTTTATGAGTGGAGCGGAAGTGTTGGAAGGAAAGATTTGGCCGTCATCTTTTTCATTTGAAAACTATCGGGATGCTTTTGAAAAAGTTCCGCTGCTTCATTATTTAATTAACAGTTTTGCAGTGTCTATCTTCGTAATGGCTGGGCAACTGTTAGTTTCGAGTTTGGCTGCTTTTGCATTTGTATTTATTAAATTTAAAGGAAGAGATGCTATTTTCTTTCTCTTTATTTCTACGATGATGATTCCATGGGAAGCCACGATGGGTCCTAACTTTTTAACAGCACAAAAGCTAGGATGGATTAATAACTATTTAGGATTAACGATTCCTTTTTTTGCTTTAGCGTTTGGGACATTTTTATTGCGTCAACAGTTTAAAACCATTCCGAATGAGTTATATGAAGCTTCACAAGTTGCAGGGGTCAGCCGCTTTCGTTTCTTTTGGAACGTCGTGCTCCCTGTGTCTAAAACAAGTCTAGTTACGCTTGGTGTATATAGCTTTTTAACAACATGGAATATGTATTTATGGCCACTATTAGTGACAAATACGGAGGATGTTCGTACCGTTCAGATTGGTTTAAAGCAAATGCAAACACAGGAGATTTCAACTGATTGGGGCGTGGTTATGGCCGCTGTCGTTGTTGTTATCTTACCGACATTATTACTATTATTCCTAGGTCAAAAACGTCTTCAAAAAGGATTAACCCAAGGTGCAATTAAATAGGAGAGTGAATGTGATGAAAAAGATATTGGCTATCGTAACGGCATGCTTGCTAGTTATTCTAGGTGCTTGCTCAAATTCAACTGGTTCTTCGGAAGCGCAAGAAACAAAAAAAACAGCATCAGGTAAAACAGAAGTCGTATTTTGGCACGCTATGAGCGGTGATCTTGAAAAATCACTCAATAAAATTGTCGATGAGTACAATAAATCTCAGGACAAAGTCGAAGTAAAGCCTGTTTTCCAAGGAACGTATGAGGAGGCACAAACAAAATTTAATACAGTAGCAGGAACAAAGGATGCACCGGCTATTATGCAAACGTTCGAAGTAGGAACGAAATTCATGATAGACAGCGGCAAGATTCAGCCTGTTCAAAAGTTTATCGATCAAGACCACTATGATACTTCACAGTGGGAGAAAAACATTTCAAGCTATTACCAAGTAGATGGAAAGCAATATTCAATGCCGTTCAACTCTTCAACACCTGTTCTTGTTTACAACAAAGATGCTTTTAAAAAAGCAGGGTTAGATCCTGAAAATCCTCCAAAAACGTATGATGAATTAAAGGCAGCTGCAAAGAAATTAACAGAAAAACAAGGAAATAAAACATCGCAATACGGTTTTTCAATTCTAAATTACGGATGGTTCTTTGAAGAGCTAGTTGCTTCTCAAGGCGGTTTGTATGTGGATCATGAAAACGGCCGTAAAGGTGATGCTGAGAAGGCAGTATTTAATGGAAAAGAAGGACAAAACGCATTTAATTTAATCAATGATATGTACAAAGAAGGTACATTTTACAACGTAGGGCAAAACTGGGATGATATGCGCGCAGCCTTTCAATCTAAAAAAATTGCAATGTTCCTAGACTCATCAGCAGGTATTAAAACATTAGTAGACAATGCTCCATTTGATGTAGGTGTATCTTATATTCCGGTTCCAAAAGAAGAGGATCGCCAAGGAGTAGCTATCGGCGGAGCATCTTTATGGATGTCTAAAGGCATCAGTGATGAAACATCAAAAGCAGCATGGGACTTCATGAAATATTTAGCAACACCAGAAGTTCAAGCAAAATGGCATGTAGAAAGTGGATACTTTGCAGTTAACCCAAAAGCGTATGAACAAGATATTGTAAAAAAAGAGTGGGAGAAATATCCGCAGTTAAAAGTAACGGTTGATCAGCTTCGTGAAACAAAGTCTACGTCAGCGACACAGGGTGCTTTAATTTCTGTGTTTCCTGAATCGCGTCAAAAGGTAGTAACAGGAATGGAAAGCCTGTATCAAGGAGTAAAGCCAAAAAGAGCACTTGATCAAGCAGCAAAAGAAACAAATAGAGCATTAGAAGTAGCCAATCAAAAATAACGTATGATTACGAAGCTCGTCTTTCAAGTTATTTTGAGGACGAGCTTTTTACTTAGTGAATGACTAGTTAGGGGAGATAGAGGACAATGAATACTTCAATTGATCTTTATGCGCATCGCGGCTTTAGCGGACGATATCCTGAAAATACAATGATTGCATTTGAAGAAGCTAGGAAAATGCAAGTTGCAGGTATTGAATTAGATGTACAATTAACAAAAGACGGGGAAATAGTAGTTATTCACGATGAACGAATTGACAGAACGACGAATGGAATGGGGTATGTTCAAGAATTTTCATACAAACAGCTGCGTTTATTCGATGCTGGAAGTTGGTATGACTCTCGTTTTTCTAAACAATCGATTCCAACTTTAGTAGAAGTGTTTGAGTGGATGACGGACAAAAAGACAAAATTAACGGTGAATATTGAGTTAAAAAATGACCGAATTTACTATCCAAAACTTGAAGAAAAAGTTCTTCGTCTAATCGATGAGTTTGATTTAGAAGATCAAGTTATTTTGTCATCTTTTAACTATGATAGCTTGGCTAAAGTGAGATCTCTCCATTCATATATACCAACAGGTTTTTTATTTGAAGGGGTGAGCGAGGAGGCGATTGGAAAAACGAAATCGATTGGAGCGCATCTACACTGTGATATGTCGTTTGCTCTTTCTCCATACGGGAAAAAAGCAAAGCAAGAAGGATTAGACTTACGAGTATATACGATTAATGAAATGGAGGACCTCTTAAAGCTCCAGCAGGCTTCAGTAGAAGTAGTAATGACAGATTACCCTAACCGTTTTTCCTCTATAATGTTCAAAGGATGACGTAGAAAGGCCGTATGTATTCATACGGCCTTTTTTACAGGATAAAAATTTTTTTATTCTGAATAGTATAAAATTTATATTGTGAAATTGTTTTATAGATGATATATTGAGAATAGATTATAATGTTCCTTGTGAAAGCGAATACATGTTGCGTAGCTCCGCAAACGTTCATTTGCCGGTCCCTAGCATCGTCTGTTAGCTCTTTTAGGAGGAATAAAAAATTATGTATGATCAAGATACTATCTACATTATTGGAGATGCCAAAGCTCCTCAAAGCAATCCGATCACTAAAAAGTTCAATCAGTATTTTTTAGGATTGGTAGTTGATAAAACAAATGGGAAAATTATTGATGTGGAATGCTCAGCGACGATTGAGCTGACCGTTCGATTTGTTCAATCGATTTTTATTGGACGTCACATAAGTGATCCCACCCTTACAGACGAAATTAACAGCCGCTACTTTGGGTCTTCCCAAAAAGCGCTGGTGGTAGCGTTTTATGATGCACAGAAAAAATATCAGCAAATAACAGCTGCTTTGTCTACATAGACCTAGACGAAATCCAGCCTGACGTTTTCAAACGTTAGGCTGGATTTTGTTTTGTATAAAAACATTTTCGTGGAGATGAAGGGGGAAGAATAAATGATTCAAGATGGATTTATGTATGTGAGTGTGTTAACTGCCTTTGCGGCGCTCATGGTAGGAATTGAAAAAAGATTTAAAGCCAATCGATTTTTTAAGTTTATTCCAGGTATTGTACTTATTTATATAGGAGCTGCTCTTATGCAAACGGCTGGATTATTTGGGGACAGCGAGTCAAATGCCTCCATGTATACGGGCGTTAAAAATGCACTTCTTCCTGCTATGCTGATGCTTATGCTCCTAAAGTGTGATGTTCGAAGTGTAATTAAACTTGGGCCAAGAATGCTGGGAGGGTTCATCGTTGCGGTTTTTAGTATAATGATAGGTTTTATCCTAGTCTATGCCATCTTTAAGAATTTCTATGTAGAGGATACGTGGAAAGCTTTTGGGGCTTTATCAGGAAGCTGGACCGGGGGATCAGCTAACATGGTTGCCCTCCAAGGGATCTTGGATGTTCCAGAAAATATATTTGGCTACGCTCTTATGATGGATACGATTAACTATGCCGTATGGGTTATGTTTATGTTTTGGCTTGTACCATTTGCATCTAAATTTAATAAATGGACAAAAGCAGACGTCAGCTTTATTGAGAATAGTATAGATGAAGTCGCAGCAACGTCTGAAAGCAAAAAAGAAGGTCCTCAGTTTCAGCATCTTCTTTATTTGCTTGGTCTAGGTTTGTTCGTTTCGGCATTATCTACATTTATCGGAGGGCGTTTGCCTGAAGTGGGGGCCGTTATTAATGCAACGAGCTGGACGATTATGATTGCTTCTGTCGTTGGTTTAGTACTTGCTGTAACCCCAGCGGCAAAAATTCCAGGTACGCTCGATGTATCCAATGTTATGTTATACATCGTTGTAGCGCTAATTGCTTCCCAATCAGATTTTTCAAAATTAGCTCAGGCTCCTATTTACTTAGTATCTGGTTTTCTCATTATGTTCGTGCACTTAGTGATCATGCTGCTGCTAGCTAAACTATTTAAATATGATTTATTTACGCTCGGGGTAGCAAGTTTAGCTAATATTGGCGGAATGGCGTCTGCTCCAATGCTTGCAGCTGCTTATAACCGTGCACTGATTCCTGTAGGAGTCATTATGGCTCTGATGGGTTCCTTCTTAGGTACTTATTTTGGTATGATGATCGCCAAAATTTTAGGGACGATCTAAGAATAAACCAAAATACGTATAAAAGAATATTTGTGCTGAATCGAAAGGAAGCGATTGAAATGATAATTAAAGATATAACTGTAAAGCATCAAACCGTTCCACTGCTCGTTCCGTTTAAAACAGCGCTTCGAACAGCAACAGAGATAGACAGCATAAGTGTAGAAATTCAGTTAGAAAACGGAATAAAAGGAAAAGGAGCGGCTTCGCCAACATATGTTATTACAGGCGATTCTTTAGAAGGCATTCAAGCTGCACTTCAAGGACCTATTAAACTAGCGTTAGTAGGGGAGGATATACGTCAGTTTCAAAAACTCTTAAAAAAGATTCAAAGCTGCTGCATTCACAATTCAAGTGCTAAAGCGGCTGCCGATATAGCTTTGCATGATGCTTATACAAAACTCCTCAAAATTCCTTTATATGCTTTCTTGGGCGATAAGCAGCCTATCTCTACGTGTATGACAATAAGTGTGGATACACCTGAGAAAATGGCTGAAGACGCACAAAAAAGTGCAGCGGACGGATTTGATATTTTAAAAGTAAAGGTAGGTTCAATTCCTGAGCTAGACCTTGAGCGAATCAAACATATTCGATCTGTCATTCCGGATCGTGTAAAACTTCGTTTGGATGCAAATCAAGGATGGACCCCAAAGCAAGCAGTGCAATTAATTAATGAAATGGAAGCTCTCAATTTTGGTATTGAGCTGGTAGAACAGCCTGTTGCTGCTCATGATTGGGAAGGGTTAAAGTTTGTGACTGAACGAGTAAACGTACCCATTATGGCAGATGAGAGTCTATTTTCTGCCAAAGATGCATTAAAGCTTGTAAGCGGAAGATACGTGGATCTTTTAAATATTAAGCTAATGAAGTGCGGAGGAATTAATGAAGCAAGAAAAATCGCAAGTATTGCTGAGGCGAACGGTGTTGCGTGTATGATTGGAAGCATGATGGAACCATCACTTTCGGTTGGAGCAGCTGCTCATCTGGCAGCCGCTCATCCGAATATCACGTATTTTGACTTAGATGCTCCTCTTTGGCTTTCAGCTGAACTGGATGTATTAAAGTACAGCGGTCAAGAGGTTTTCTTATCAGATCTTCCCGGAATAGGAGAAATCACCGTTCCTATCTCAAAATAAAAAGATAGTAATATAGTAGAAGGAGAGAGACGATGAATATAAAACGTTGGCTTTTGACGGCAACAACAGTTATTTTAGCTACATTTGGGGTCAGTGCAGTTCCTTTAGTTCATGCTTCTGAAGAAAAAGAAACTGCTTATATAGATGTCGCAGCAGCTACTCTGTGGACAGCACCAAACATCTTGCGTGAAGTGGACGCCCCGTCAGCTACCAATCCGGTAGATATGAAAAAGTGGACCACATCGATGGATTTGAAACAGAAGCAGCAGTTATCTAGCGACGGAATGCTTGAGACACAAGCGTTATATGGAAACAAAGTAACGGTTTTAGAGAGACAAGGAGACTGGGTAAAAGTAGCTGTAGACGGACAGCCTACTTCTCGAAATGAATTAGGATATCCCGGATGGATGCCTAATAAGCAGCTAGCCTATAGCAAAAGGTACGACCAGTATGCAAAGGATCCTTTTGTAATGGTGACAGCTCCCACTACGTATTTATATCATTCTCCTTCTTTAAAAAAGAAAGGCATTGAAGTTAGCTATAACACGCGCTTACCTCTTTTGACAAAATCAAAGAGTGCATATAAAGTATTAAAACCAAATGGAAAGACAGCATGGATTTCTGCAAAAACAGGAAAAATCTACGCGTCTCAAAAAGATATTCCTGTACCAACTGGGACGGAGCTTGTTGAAAGTGGAAAGGCATTTTTAAACCTTCCATATTTATGGGCTGGCATGAGTGGTTTTGGATTTGACTGCTCTGGATTTACGTTTACGATGTACCAGTCCCATGGTATTACGATTCCACGTGACTCAGGGCCACAGTCTCGAGCAGGAAAACCAGTAGAGATGAACAACCTTCAACCTGGAGACTTATTATTCTTTGCCTATAACCAAGGAAAAGGAAGCGTCCACCATGTAGCAATGTATGCGGGAGATGGCATGATGATTCATTCGCCGAACTCCGAGCGGACAGTAGAGATTATTCCTTTAAACACGAAGGGATATATTGAAGAGTATGCAGGTGCACGTCGTTATTTACCTTAATCAGTAAGATAAGAAGGAAGCTCTTTTTGTGAAGAGCTTCTTTTTTAATATAAAGTATAAAAAATTAGAAAATTTAGTTTATTTACGTTTAACTACTTCTCAGTAAGGGAAGTAGTTAAACAAGAGAAAGAAATTATTTTTTTCTTGAAACATATTGACTTTATATGAAAAGCGTTATATTATTATAAAGCGTCGTTGAGACATAACGGTAACAACGAAGCTGAAAAAAAGAATTTTAAAAAGTTGTTGACATTACGTTGATAACTTGATAAGATAATAAAGTCGCTTAAGAGCGGCGGTTGAACTTTGAAAACTGAACAAAGCGACAAACGTCAACGTTAATTTTTATTTTTTAAATTGAGCAAGTCAAACATTTCTTCGGAGAGTTTGATCCTGGCTCAGGATGAACGCTGGCG
>NZ_JBLTHW010000015.1:0-36780 GCF_049199565.1 Priestia sp. D3YE.R1
CATTAAGAGTAAAAGTTAAAACTTTATTTTATATACTCTTCTTCATGCCACATTCTCTACATTCACGTAAGAAAACGCCACCTTTTACGGAGCTTTTGAAGTAAGCTGAGTTACAGTGATCGCAACGGCCACTAACCTTATTCGGAAATTCCACATGGTCATACACTTTATCAAGATCGATTTCTTGCTCTTTTATTTCTTCCAGGTTGATCACTCTTTTCTATTTGACTTTTATTAGACTAACACAATTAGGTCTATATAAAAGGTGTATGTTAAAATTACTTTGTTTTTTCCACTAGTTGCACCTGAAAAATTTGCGTTTCTTGAATACCTGCTCTTTGGAGTTCCTGTTTAAATGATTCTCTTTGACCCGTCACGTAACGTGTAGACTCTAAAATTGTACATGAATGTACCTCTACCCAAATAAGTGATTCCTGTACACGATTTCTTCAGGAACTAAGCCAAGCGAACATCAATTAGCTCGCTTAATCTCATTTTATTCTTTAACTCAAATACATCATCAATAAAAATAAATAAATCCCCAAGAGAATCAACAAGCTGAATGAATCCTGTCTCTGTTATGCAATGACCTTGCTTATATTATTTCTTAAAGGCATAGGCTCTTTCACGCTACGAAAGGTTAATATTTCAATAACAGTTCGTCGTTATTAAAATATCATTCACTTCTATGAGACCTGTCTAAATAAAATGTACGCGAAATGAATAATAATTTTCTTGATTTATCTGTCGTATATAAATATAATGTAACTGAAGTACGCAAAAAGAGAACATGAAATTAAAAATATACTTTTCGTTATTATCATTTTTTTGATTCCATTCATTACCTATATACAAGAAACGTATGTTTATTATAATAAGATTACAGTATGAAGAGGCTGAAGGAGATACCCCAACTTAATGCTGTAGTTTCGTTAATTAAGTTACACATGAAATAAATCCTAAATTCCTTTAGATTTCGGAGAAGATATATGTAGTTACGACGATTGAATTTTTTGAAAGCGATATCATTCTATTCGAAGAAAAACATTTTAAGAGATTTAATTATTTTAACAAGTTATAGAGATATCTAGTGTTATTGCTATCTTATCTCTAGACACTAGATAAAGAAGAAGATATTTCTTTATCTGAAATGAAGGAATAATAGATGAGGATATATTGTCTAACATTCATATAAATCTAGAAGTGACTATTGCTACATTTATATGAATGTTAGACAATAAACAGGATTTCAGAAAGGTTAAAAGGATAATAGAAAATCTCTTTATAAACGATACTATATGCTCAGGTATATAAGGGGAGCCGAAAAAGTGTACTTTTACAATGAAGATTTTGAAAACGCTTTACTGAAGGGGGGAGTTAATTTCAAATCATATGATTACCATTTATTTTAAAGATTATTCACACATTGGACTTATTTTTAATTATTGTCTTTTTTATAGACGCTAGCCTAAGCATAGGCTCTCTTTAAGTGTTTTAATGAACCGCAAATTGAAAGGGGTTACAACTATGAAGAAATTGGGATTAGCTACACAAATATTTATTGGACTTGCGTTCGGTATTGCTATAGGCGCTATTTTTTATGGAAATAATACAGTGATGGCCATTCTTCAACCTTTAGGGGATATTTTTCTTCACCTAATTAAAATGATTGTTATTCCTATCGTTGTATCCGCACTCGTCGTATCTATAGCTGGTGTAGGTGACATTAAAAAGTTAGGAAGACTAGGTGGAAAAACCATTCTTTATTTTGAAATTGTTACTACAATTGCATTAGCAGTGGGCTTATTAGCTGCAAATTTATTCCATCCAGGTAGTGGTATAGATATGGGGAACCTTGAGAAAGGTGATATATCCAAATATGAAGAAACATCTAAAACAACTGAGAGTGCAGGTGTAGCAGCTCAAATCGTTCATATTATCCCAACCAATATATTCCAGTCGTTGACTGAAGGGAATTTATTAGCGATTATCTTTTTCTCAGTCTTATTTGGTCTAGGAGTTGCAGCAATTGGAGAAAAAGGCAAACCAGTTTTAAACTTTTTTGAAGGTGTACTGGAATCCATGTTTTGGATGACGAACTTAGTTATGAAATTTGCTCCATTTGGCGTATTTGCTTTAATTGGTTTGAATGTGGCGAAGTTTGGAATCGGTTCATTAATCCCTTTAGGAAAGTTAGTACTTGTTATATATCTGACCATGATTTTCTTTGTTTTTGTAGTATTAGGTATTATTGCAAAAATGGCTGGAACTAATGTTTTAGTTCTTATAAAAATCTTAAAAGATGAGTTAATTTTAGCGTTTACAACCGCAAGCTCTGAAGCAGTATTGCCAAGGTTAATGACTAAAATGGAGAAATTTGGTTGTCCGAAAGCTGTCACATCATTTGTTATTCCGACAGGATATACCTTTAACCTTGATGGGTCATCCATTTACCAAGCCATTGCTGCCCTTTTCATTGCACAAATGTATGGGATTCATTTATCTTTCATAGAACAAATTACACTTTTACTTGTATTGATGTTGACTTCTAAGGGAATGGCAGGAGTTGCAGGAGCATCATTTGTTGTTGTATTAACAACATTGGGCTCAATGGGATTACCTCTAGAAGGTATGGCATTCATTGCTGGTATTGATCGCATTTTAGATATGCTTCGTACATCTGTCAACGTAGTAGGTAACGCATTAGCTGCTATTGTGATGTCTAAGTGGGAAGGCGGATTCGATAAAGAAAAAGCAAAGCATTATACAGATTCTATTAGAAAATCGGACGTAGCATAAAAAAATTTCTTTTTATGTAAAGAAGGAGATCAATGTTATGACAAATATAGAAATACCAGAAAAACAAAATGTAAGAATTGAAAAAGATTTCCTAGGAACAAAAGAAGTTCCTACTTATGCTTATTATGGGATTCAAACTTTACGAGCAGTTGAAAACTTCCCAATAACAGGATATCAAATTCACCCAGAGCTTATTAAAGCATTAGGAATCGTTAAAAAGGCTGCTGCTCTTGCTAATATGGAAACAAAAAGGTTATATGATGGGTTGGGTAATGCAATTATTGAAGCAGCAGAAGAGGTTATTGAAGGGAAAAGAAACAATCAATTTATTGTTGATCCAATACAGGGTGGTGCGGGGACCTCAATGAATATGAATGCAAATGAGGTTATTGCAAATAGAGCTTTAGAGTTACTTGGTCACAAGAAAGGTTCTTATTCCGATTTAAGCCCTAATAGTCATGTAAACATGTCACAATCAACAAACGACGTATTTCCAACTGCTATCCATATTGCAACGCTTAATTTGTTAAATAAGTTACTGAAAACAATGAATTATATGCACAGTGTATTTCAGAAAAAGGCAGAACAATTTGATTCTATTATAAAGATGGGACGTACTCACCTACAGGATGCAGTTCCAATCCGTCTTGGTCAAGAATTTGAATCATATAGTCGTGTTCTTGAGCGCGATATGAAACGTATTAAGCAATCTTATGGACATTTATATGAGGTTAATATGGGAGCAACTGCAGTTGGAACAGGTTTAAATGCAGATCCACGTTATATCGAAAATGTTGTAAGATATCTAGCAAATATCAGTGGTTTACCACTTAAGAAGGCCAATCATCTTGTAGACGCGACTCAAAATACAGATGCTTATACAGAAGTCTCTGCTAGCTTAAAAGTGTGCATGATTAATATGTCTAAAATTGCGAATGATATCCGATTAATGGCATCTGGTCCTCGTGCAGGATTAGCTGAACTTATATTACCAGCTCGTCAACCTGGTTCATCTATTATGCCTGGAAAGGTCAATCCTGTCATGCCTGAAATGATTAATCAAGTAGCTTTTCAAGTTATAGGTAATGATCATACAATTTGCCTGGCATCGGAAGCAGGTCAACTTGAACTAAATGTGATGGAGCCTGTTCTTGTGTTTAACTTGCTTCAGTCAATCAGTATTATGAATAACGCATTCCACGTCTTCACAGACCATTGTCTAAGAGGCATTGAAGCAAATGAGGGACATTTAAAAGAGTATGTAGAAAAAAGTGTAGGGATTATTACAGCCGTAAATCCACATATCGGATATGAAGTAGCAGCACGAATTGCTAGAGAGGCTATTTTAAATGGGAAGTCGGTACGAGAACTATGTTTGCAATATGACGTATTGACTGAGGAGGAGCTTGAGTTAATTTTAAATCCCTATGAAATGACGAACCCAGGTATATCTGGCAGCTCCCTTTTTGACAGAAATTAATTTTCGAAAGCGTGCTTCATATTAAGTTTATCGTATAAGCCACCTACTTTGGATATCCCTAGGTGGCTTATTTTCTGTATACACGTCAAAAAATACCAACTGCCATTCAAACCATGCTATTTTTTATACTCCAAGTACCACCTAAATGCTTTTTTTCATGGAACACTCTCGACGTTCACGTAGAAGAATGCGCTATTTGTCGTCAATAAGAATAAATAGTAAAAGTTTCAATTTTATAAGATAGTTTTTACATTTACTCTTTTGTATAAAATAAAGACTTATTGTGCTTTTGATTTAATTTATATCAGGAAAAACATAATAACCTTAAATGTTTATAAATTTTCTATTTAATTACCATGAATATGATAATTCCTTAAAAGATCAGAAGATATATAACATGAGGAGGGAATAACCATTTCCTATTACGAAGAATATAAATAGTGATGTTAATTATTGTTTATGAAATACCTACAATTTACTTAGGACAAAATCCCTTAGAGGTATGCAATAAAAAAGATGTTTTAAACCGTCTCTTTTTAGTTAACATATCTATTTACAAATTTAATATTCTGGGATGTAAAAAAGTTTAATTTTATACATATGTTGTAACTTATCTGAAATAGTCCTGTCATAAAGGTGTGTTATGATTTAGGGGCACTATACAACTAAATAAAGAATATAAGCAACTTAACATTTCATCATTATCAATACACTTTTCAATATGCTTAGTCCTCTAATCCTCATCTATTAGAGGACTATTTGCTTTTTAAGATAAAAGGAGGGACACTTTGCAGTATATACAACAAGAAAAATTACATGCAATTAAAGAAACTATTTTGCAACGAAAAGAAAAGTTAGCTGAAAATAAAAGACTAGATCTTGCAACGTCTCATAATATCTATACAGAGTTGACTACTTTTCGCTTGGACCTTCTTACCACTTATGCCGATTCTCTTTTGGTGGAAAAAGAGGCAGCAAATGAAGTCATGGCACAGTGGGGAAACAATATGGCTAATTTATTAGTCAATCATGGACTACCATTAAACCTAGCTTTAGAGGAGATTAGCTATTATCGAGATGTAATCGGAGAAATAATAAAAGAAGAAGCAAAGAATAATGATTTTTCCCTCGATGCTTTTTATCAAATCATTTCTCACTTTAATAGCATTGTAGATAATGCCATTCAGTTCGTAAGTAAGTCGTATGTAAAAGACTACACTGAAAAAATAAATTACGCTCAATATGCCATTGATGAGTTATCTGTTCCCGTTGTTCGTATGACAGAAGAAATAGGCATCCTTCCTTTAGTAGGTGATTTAGATACCAAACGGGCACAGTATTTGATGGAGAGTGCTTTAGAGAAAGGAAGCCATTATAAATTAAAATGGCTTATTATTGACTTATCAGCTGTGCCCATTATTGATACGATGGTAGCAGATCAACTGTTTAAAGTAATAGCTGGACTACAGTTATTAGGAATTGAAGTCGTTATCAGTGGGATACGTCCAGAAATCGCTCAAACCATGGTGAGCTTAGGAATAAAAGTTGAGGGAGTTAGAAGTTTCTCTAGTTTACATCAAGCTGTTCAGTATACAAATTCATTTACAGAATCTTTAATGTGAATATTTTTATGGATTATGAGCAAACTACACCAGACGCTGTGAAGCTTCTATTTGGAAATCCTAACTCCTTGTTGAGTTGACGACATGCATTTTAGAAAAGCCACTGATATACGCCAGTGGCTTTTCTCCTTTTTAATTATATATGATATATAGTTAGTTAACATAAACACTCTTCCGGTACACACGACAAAAAGAACCCCTTGTGCCACAAGAGGTTTAAGATAATATCACGACTTACTTTATGCAGCTTTTTATACATCCCTGATATAACGGGTTTTTCTCTCCGGGTGATTGAAGATAAGGTGAATAAAAAGTGCACATTTTATATATATGCTCGTTCGGAAAAATATAGTTTTTATGGAAATAATATGTTATTATACTTCTGCACATGCATTTTAATAGTGAAAAGCCACCTGTCCTGCAAATACTGGGTGGCTTTTTATTTTTCTAATAGTAAGTTTTCTTCAATACAGAAGCTCTAAAAAGTATAGTTTTTTAAACAGCACTGTACTTCCCAACTATCTAACGTAACGAATACATTATGTGTAGCTGGACCTTGGTAGCATACACATACCTTATAGTCTTTTTATTCTTCAGGGTCTATCAGTTGTTCACCTTGATAAAGTTCATATACGTACGGGCTATCAGGCTGGTCAATGGACTCAATCTGTTGAACCTGAATATAGGGGACATTTTCTCCGTTATACGTAGTTTTTTGTATGATTCCTTTTATATGAACCCAAGTATCTTTTTTTAATGCCGAGGCATTTTCTAGTGTAGATAATAAGCCGTATACAGATGCATCTGCTGCACAACAAGATATTCCAAAGCGAGCAACAACGAATTGGCTATCTTTAAATCCTTTTTCACGATATACAAAGCCATTGACCTCTATTTTTTTCCCAATGAACTGCTCTGTGTTGCTTTCAATAATGCTCATGACTGGAATATAAGCGGTGTCATTTATAGAAATTTTCGTTTGTTCCAGTAGCTTCTTTTCGAGTAATTCATAAAAACCTTTAGGCGCTACTTTAGCTGCAATACCATTTTGATGTGTGGTTGGAACGTTCTTTGGTGTGTCATTTGAATTTCCAGACAATAAATCATTCGTATCTTTTTCTAGTTCTGAATTAGTGGCAGAGATGTTTTTATCACCTCGGGTTTGTTGCTGAGTATCAGGTTTGTTAACTGCAAAATTTAATCCTCTTTTTACTGCAACCGAACTATCAAGTGTGTGGTTAGAAAATAAAAAGCCCGTCATGATAGGCAATAGAAATAAAGAGTAAATAAGCGTTGTTCGAATTTTTCCTTTTTCCGTATGATCATGACCGCATTCACAAGATGAATCCTTATTTAAACTACTTCGCCAAATTTGTATAATTCCCAACAAAAAAAAGGTACCAGAAGAAAACAATATAAAAGGCATCATTTTAGGCGCAATAAATTGAATGATTTTACCTGTTAATATGAGTTTAAACATGAGGAGGGAAAAACCAATTAGTAATATTCCCCTTATATAAATGATAAATTGCTGATCAATTTTATTCATACCATTTCTCCTATCTCCTAACTATTCCATAAGTCATGACGATAAGATACACAATCACAGTAATGATAAGAATCAGACTAAATGCAAAACGTTTTTTAAAAAAGGACAATAGCATAATGGTGTTTTTAAAATCCATCATTGGTCCATATAGTAGAAAGGCAAGAAGAGCTGTAGGTGAAAATGTATGAGAAAAAGATGAAGCAACAAAAGCATCTGCTTCTGAACAAAGTGAAAGTACATAAGCAAATCCCATCATAACGGCAGAAGACATATAGTCATTGCTTGCAAGGTTCGTCAATAGTTGTCTATCTAAAAAGGTTTGAAATAGACTTGCTACGAGTGCACCAAATAATAAGTATTTGCCCATGTCGAAAAATTCATCACCGGCATGATATAACGTTTGTTTTAATTTGTTGCCTACGTTTGCTTCTTCATGTTCATGAACGTGTACATGTCGTAGCTGATTTGAATTTTTAAAAAAGAAATAAACGGATAAACCAATTAAAAGACAAGCCACAGCAGCCAGGCCCATACGACTGTAGACGATGGACGTATTTGACTGGAATGCATAAAAAGTAGCAGCAAAGACAACGGGATTTAAAATGGGTGCCCCAACTAAAATGACAATGCCGATATGAAGAGGCATTCCTTTTTTTAATAAACGCCTTATAACTGGAATAATGGCACATTCACAAACCGGTAAAAGAGCACTTACTAGAACAGCTGGTAAAAGAGCTATATAAGGATTTTTTGGAATCAGACGTTGAATGAATTCTTCTGAGACAAATACTTGAATAAGGGCAGATGCAAATACTCCCAGCAAGATAAAGGGGATAGCTTCAAGTACAATGCTTAAAAAAATGGAGTTTACATTTAATAAAGATGCTGGAATGGCTAAATCATTTGTATTTATATTAACAAAGAAAAAACAGTAACCAAAAAGCATTAGTAACAGCACACCAATTAGGTCTTTACTTAACTGTGATAGAGTTGTCATAATCTATCGTTTCACCTCCAATTACTAGAACTATATGATAGAGTTTGAACAAGTTATGCACCTCATAAAAAAGAGTTAATATAAAAAATTTATTTAAAAGATAAAAACCTCGAAAATAGTTATTATATCCTTTTATCAAAACGTAATGATTACGATTTTTATATATATTATGTAAAAATTATAAGATATATAACTAGGAAAAATTAATACATTTAGTTTTTCCATTTCTTATCTTAGCATCATTGAATTTAGCACTAGAATATAGTGAGAGTGGATATATGAATTATTTGTATGGTGGAATCTTCCTGTTTGTTGGCCTATTTCTAATCACTGTTTTGTTTTCGTATCAAAATACGCATATTGATCCAGCTTTTGGGACTACATTAAAATACCAAATTTATGCTTTCCCGTTATTTTTAATCGCTAATATGTTAATTGGATATGGAATCAAATTTGGGTTTAAAGCTGTTCATAACTTAACATTTGTTCTACTGACGTCGAAAAGGGATGGAAGTAATAATTTCCGTATTAATAGGTTACCTTTTCTTTAAAGAAGCTCCTACGTGAAAAACCTTACTAGGAATTTTTATTATGGTTATAGGGGTAGTTATTTCTAAAATGAAGTAGAGAGGGTGACAATTCAGTATGAACTAATTAAAAAGAAAGAGGTATTATAAAAAATCAATAAAATATTCTTTACCTATCAAATAAAGAGATTTTAAACATCTACAGTAAAGAAAAAGAATGAAAGAATAACACCTTTCATTCTTTTTTATATAGGTTAATTCTTTTTATAAAAAATATATCTATCATTATCCTAAAACAGAGATAATTTTATTGCTTACTGTCGCGTAATAAAATTTACATTATTTTAATACTTATATTGTTATAAAATATATAAGTTGGTAAAATAAAGAAAAATGATTGGTGGTATCTAGATATTAATGAGTATTAAAGAAAAGATACTAATGAAACATGCAGAAAGAAAACTACATAAATTACAAATTGAGCTTGTGCATTTTATTCCAGGAAGAATTAGACTTCGATCAACCGTTTGGAAAGAGAATAAAAAACTAGTTGAATTAATTATTTTAAATTTGAAGTCTCAAGTTCTTGTCTATGATGCAGTCTTTACGTTAGATACCGGAAGTTTACTTATTACATATAAAGCTTCCCATATGACAAATAACAAAGAACTTGAAGAGTGGTTTCAACTTATTGAACAAATATATCAAGAAGAATATAGAGCTTAAGGAAAGGGAGGGATGAGCATGCTTCCTACTGTAATTGGTTTAGGTGCCTCTTTTATTGCCCCAAAAATTATGTCTCAATTCCGTGATCAAAAAATAAAAGTAGTGCATGCGATGCCGGGGCGACTGCGTATACAATGTGACAGTTGGAAGCACCGTATCATTGCACATGCTCTAACGGAAGAAGTAAAAAAACATCCTCTTATTTTAACATCGGAAGCTTCAGAACTAACCGGAAGTTTGCTGCTTCAATTTGTTGTACCTCATATTAACCAGGAAGAGCTAGATGAACTGATGAGTTATATCGTACAAATAGCAGCTAACGCCATTTTAAACAAAGGTGCTACATTGATGAATGGCATGACTAATACACTTGGATTTATAGATAAAGGGATTAAAAAGCAAACTAATGGCTTTGCTGACTTTGATAGTTTATTTGTTCTATTTTTATTAGGAAAAGGAATTCAGACGTTTGGAAGTGCGCCTGCTTTCTCTGCAAGCTTACTTTATTGGTCATACAACATCATTAAAGATAAGGGGGAAAAGAAAAGGTGATGATGTTCGGGGTAAAGGTAGCTCATTCTCTCCCTGGAAGAACCCGATTTTATATACCTAAACAGCTAGAAACAAGCCATATTGAAACTTGGTTACGCTCTTTTCCAGGGGTATATTCTGCAAGCTATAATCAAGTAACCGGAAGTCTACTCATTTATCATCATATTACTCTCTCTTTATACAGTCTAAAATCATTCATCCATAAATATAAACATACACTAACGCAAGCAGCATGTTCATGGAAAAAGTCTATACCTATCATAGCTTGTGGAACTATTTTTTTAGTTAACTGGTACCTTCAGCGTTCTTCATATCCTGCTATAGTAAAAGCACTTTCCTATTGGCTTAGCACCTTTACTGCTATTAGTACTTCCTATGATGTAATTAAAGATGGTGTTGTTCATGTCCTAAAAGAACGAAAAGGTAATGCTAATACATTAACGGCTGCTTCTATATTCGCTTCTTTGTATATGAAGAATCCAGGATCGGCTTTAATTATCACTTTGATGTCTACTATTAGTGAACTATTAACAGACTATACGTCTGAACAAACCAAACATTATATTCACTCCGTCCTAAAATTAGATGTCTCGTATGCCTGGAGAGTAAAGGAAAGGGGCGTTGAAGAAAAGGTTTTAGTCGAGGATATTCAAGTTGGTGATAAGGTTGTAGTTTTTACTGGAGAAAAGATCCCAGTGGATGGAATCATAATAGAGGGGACCGGTACAGCAGATGAAGCTTCAATTACTGGGGAGTATATGCCACGAGAGGTAAGTGGTGGAGATAATGTGTACGCTGGAAGTGTTTTACAGAGTGGACACGTTGCGGTAACAGTTGAAAAAGTAGGAGAAGATACATCCCTCTCTAAAATTGTAAAATTGTTGGAGGAAGCACAAGATAAACGCGCTCCTATTCAAAATATAGCCGATACAGTAGCTGAAAAAATGGTTCCTGTTTCTTTTGGCTTGGCACTGCTTACATTTTTCTTCACTCGAAACCTTAACAGAGCGATGAGTATGTTAGTTATTGATTTTATTTGCGGAATTAAATTATCAACAGCCACAGCTTTATATGCATCCATTGGACGTGCTGCAAAAGAAGGGGCTATTGTTAAAGGCAGTGATCATATTGAAAAGATGTCTAAACTAAATACAGTTATTCTTGATAAGACCGGAACTATTACAGAAGGAACGCCTGTGGTTCAGCAAGTAATTGCTGCTGAAGGCTTTAACCAAGAAGATGTCATTCGTTTAGCTGCAGCAGCTGAGAAAAATTCTACCCATCCTATTGCTGATGCAATTATGAAGCAAGCGAAAGATTGGAACATTTTAATTCCGATTAGAGACAATAATGCTCAGGTAGAAACAACGGTAGGAAAAGGAATTTCCACTTGGTTAAATGGTAAAAGAGTTGTTGTTGGAAGTTTACGCTTTATGAATGAATTAAAAGTTAAAACAACCAACTTACTTCAACACATGCAAAACGACGAAAATGTGATTTATGTTGCTTATGATCAAACACTTGTAGGGGTAGTTAGCATTTTTGACAAAATACGTTCTGGTATGCACCGCGCAGTGAATAATCTTCGACATCAAGGTATCAACGACATCATTATGCTTACTGGAGACAAGCGAACGGTTGCAAGAGAGATGGCGCTTCGCTTAAAACTGAGCTGGTATCATGCAGAGGCTTTGCCAGAGGATAAAGCCTTTTATGTAAAAAGGTATGGGAAATCAGGAGCTGTCATGATGGTAGGTGACGGCATTAACGATGCACCAGCTTTAGCTCACGCTCATGTAGGTGTAACGATGGGTGCGAAACGAACAGACATTGCTTCAGAAGCCAGTGACGTTATTATTACGTCTGATAACCCAGAAATGCTTTCTGAGTTAGTTGAACTATCTAAAAAGACCATGAACATTATTAAACAAAACTTTATTGCCACGTTTGCTATTAATGGTATTGCAATTTTATTGGGTGCTTTAGGTATCTTCTCTCCAATTGTGGGAGCAGCTATTCATAATGCGGCCACTATTGGTGTAGTAATAAATAGTGCAAGAATCTTATGGTTAGGGAGGGAAACCAATGAATCCCAAATTCTATGTTCTGCATGATATACCAGGTCGTATTCGATTTCATATCCCAGCATTGAGAGATAAGAAAAATCATGTGGAAATTGAGCATATGTTTTCTGCTTTAAAAGGTATAGCGAGTGTGAGAATAGAACCCACCATTCAAACCATGCTTATTCACTATGATGTTTCACAACTTTCTCGCAATACTATTTTTCGTTATGTATCTATCTTTTTTCAGCAAACGCGTTTAGATCCACTAGATGATATTATGATTCAAATGGATCCTGCCACACGAAATGATTGGCTACGTACATTGTTTTCTGGGGGCTTACTTCTACTGGCAGGTATTCGAAAATCATCTTTTTATAAACCAGATGCACTCGTATATGGAGCAGTAGTCGCAACAGGCTATACGGTCTTATCCCATGGTACGAGCAATAAAATGAGGCACCCAGATATTTTAACTGGAATTGTTACGATGCTATCTCTAGGGCCATCAAATATGCTATATGTAGCGATGATTACATGGATTGTGAATGTGTTGGAATTGTTACATGAAAAGCAGAAAGTGCAATCACAAAAGTTATCTACAATTACGTAAGATATTCATTCATACCTTTTGTATGAATTGATATAAAAAACTTAGGATTATGGGGGAGTTTTATAATGATTAATCGCGATTTTCTAATGGGATTTGTATCAGGAACAGTGGTAGGCGCAGTAGGCTACCGTTTATATGAACAAAACGGTGGGCAATTACAACGTTTGGTTCAACCTAAACAGGCATATGGTGGACAACAAACTATTTCATCTTATCAACCTTCTATGGAAGAGCTTCAAGCACAAAAAGAGCGTCTAGAAGATATGATTGCTGAATTACAAGTAAAATAATGATAAAAAGAGTGAGAGATAGTTCCAGGCTATCTCTCACTCTTTTTACTTCATAATGAAGGGGGATTATTTTTACATGATTAGATATTTTTGCTATATACCAAAAAGTTTCCTGTGGCAAACTATTTCTTTTATTATATTCTGTGATTTTAAAATTATCAATACTTATACAGAAAAATACTCCAATTTTACAAGTGATGGATGACTGTATATTATATATAGCTATACTTAACATAATGTGCTTTTTTGGAACCCAAAAAACTAAAACATAAAAAATCAAATAAAAGTCAAAAAAGACTACCTGATTTGGCAGTCCTTTTTCTTTTCCTTATGAAAAGTGACGATTAATAGTATCTTCCACTCTTGTTAACATACCTTTATAAGACCCTTCATCAAGGTATCCAATACTTCCAAATAGTAAATGTTCTACCGTTTCGATTCCAGTAAAATCAAATATTCCAATATCAGATGTTACTTTCAATCCTGCTGTCATACCAATCTCGTCATAGACTTCATTAGGGGTACCATGGGTATTAATAATTAACCCCTTTTTACCTTTCAAGAGTTTAACAATCCCTTCTGGACCAGGCATATAAGCAAAACCATAGGCAAATACTCGATCTACATATCCTTTAAGAATAGCTGGAAGTCCCGTCCACCAAATAGGATAAATAAATGTTATCGCATCTGCTTCAGAAATGAATTCTTGTTCTGTTTTAATGTCATTAGGTGTCTTTCCTGCCTTCATAGCCTCCGTATCTTCTGGTTTTAAAACAGGTTGGAAATTAAGTTCATATAAATCACGCACGGTAACTTTGTGTCCATTTTTCTCTAACGCATTAACGGTTGTATCTAAAATCGAATGATTTAAACTCTCTGGATTAGGATGAGCGTAAACAATAAGATGTTTCATAGCAAATAACCTCCGTGTATTTATTTTTTATTTGTTTACTAAAGATAATTTAATATTGAAGAAATTTTTTAATAATCTACAGTATTCCACTGAAGATTATTAAAATTATTGAGTGAATTTCTCTGGAAACTTCTTCACAACTCCCGTGGAGATCGTATCTGCCATTAAGATGATATGTGAGACACCTTCATCAATCGCACCAATTCTTGCCTCCCAATCTTTTGCTAAGCTCGCAGATAAATCATTTGCCACCAATTTCAGATGCATATACAGTAATTTTTTCAGATCCTCATTTTTTAAATAAGGGTTAGCATGGCTAAGGAACGCTGCTATCTCATCAGCATTTCGATACCATTCTTTGTTTAGCTGATTCACCAAGGCTTTCTTTCCAGTTTTAGCTGCATCTACAATCTTTCCGGCAAGGATAATATGTTCCTTAAGCAACTCTGTAAGTTTGTTCCCAGCTTGCTCCCCGTATACTGGTTTCACAGCATTCCCTATATCCTCTTGATTTTTAAGCAATCTTGTCAATACCTGCTTTTGGTCTTCTGATCCTGCTGTTGTTGCACTTGTAATATAATTACTTGTCCACAGTACATGATCCATCCAAAGTCTTCTGAATTCATTTTCAAACGTTACCTCAGATTGGCTAATACGATGTTCTTGAGCTTCAGCGACAGTATTAATGGGTCCAGCCAACATATTCAGTGGAAATAATAAGATAAATCCTACTATTACTATTCTCTTCATAAAACTACTCCTTCCAAATTAAATGATTATCGACCTTATTATTTGTATAGGAGATTTTTTACATTCCTCAAAACGTTACTTTCTAATCGTAATTCTTTATAGAGTACGTCACATGCCCAATTAGCTAACACGGATGAAAGGTTATAGAGGATCTCTTTCTATAAGAGCGTAGTAGAAAATTCCAAATTCTCAGCTCTTGTATTTATATATTCATAAAGAGTATTACTTGTCTCATATGCTTATATAAAACCCTAGATGGAAAAGAGGTGAAAAATGTGAAGCATATGCTGATGGTATGTAATCAACATGTGAAGGAGGGACTTGTACGCCTTGAAATTCCCCATGTAAAGAAGATTCACCACTCTAAACATACCTGTTCTTTTTGTAATAAAAAGGCTGAAATAAAAATCTATTATTCCATCGCTCAAAAACATAGTAAAACCAATTTATAGTATGAAGGAAAATAGTATGAGAAGCCTAAAACTTTGGGCGCTTTCAGCAAAAATAAAGCCGCAATACTCGATCTACATTTGTTGGTCTTTTACTAATATGTAGGGCTGAAAATCAAAGAGGACTAGTCAATATGCCTTCTTTTTATACAGCAGTGCCATTCATCTAAATAATATAATGGATTTAAGAATATATTGAAAAAGCTCAAGTCTGAAAAGATTTGAGCTTTTTTATGTGAGCCTAAGCATGTCCAGGCATAAAGCAGAATAACTTAGAATGAAACTAATTTACAATTGTAGGAGGGGTAATAATGACTAACGCATTTGTTGCACAATCCCTAGACGAAATTCGTTTTTGGGCAAGGATTATGAAGGAACACTCATTGTTTCTTCGATTAGGTTTTAGATGTGAGGATACACAATTAATTCAGGAAGCGAATCAATTTTATCAATTGTTTGAAGAAATTGAACAACGGTCTCATTCATTTAATAATCAAACAGATCCGGAGCAAATCAAAAGATTCAATTCAGAAGTCCAACAAGCAGCCACAGGTATATTTGCTTTTAAGAGAAAAGTTTTAGGCTTAATCCTAACCTGTAAACTACCGGGTTCAAATAACTTTCCTCTTTTGGTTGATCATACTAGTAGAGAAGCCAACTATTTTAGAAAACGATTAATTGAATTAAACGAAGGGAAATTGAAGCCACTTGCTGATGCCATTATAAAGGAAAATGTCTTTTTTTTAAGAATTATGGCTGATCATGCCCAGTTTATAGGTCACCTTCTTGATCCATCCGAACGAAAACTTGTTGATATGGCCAGAAACTTCAGCCATGATTTTGATCAATTAGTTTTTCAAGCAAGAGATTTAGAGTCTATGAAACCACAATCTCAAACGGTTCCTCTTTTAGATCAATTTCTTGATCAGAATCGTGTGTCCGTAGCTTCCCTTCGGGACTTTAAAAAAACAGCTAGAGATTTAATTGAGGAATGTAGAATTAAAAGCATTATCCATCCTCTTCTGGCTGATCATGTTTTTCGAGAGGCTGAAAGGTTCCTTCATATTATCGATATGTTTGAAAAGAGTCTTCAAGCACATAAATAATACATTGATGTTAAATTTGAACTTTCTTCTTTACGAATCTTAATGACTTACATTCAAAGGCTTCGGATTTTAATGAAGCCTTTTGTTATTACCTTTGGTGGTATGTAATTTGAGGGAAACCTATCTTCTTAACCTTTATAAGATTACATTTTTTATGACTCCGTTGATTTCTTACACCGCCTAGAATTTTATATATGGGTTACTCACATAGACGATGCTTTTTAGGATTGCTGCGAGAATTTTTTTACATAGCCTTTAAAAAATGATAATGATATTCATTTTCAATTGTGATATTATAATTTAGTACTTATATTTTGTTTATTGGAGGAAACAACATGTTTATTGAGGTTTTAAGACAAAACAAGAAGGTCTCTATACTCTTAGCTGTATTACGTATATATCTTGGGTATACATGGTTAATGGCTGGATGGGGGAAAATAGCAGGCGGACAGTTTGATGCTTCTGGTTTCTTGAAAGGAGCATTAGCACAAGCAACTGGAGATCACCCAGCAGTTCAGGGATGGTGGGTTGTCTTTCTAGAAAACTTAGCCATTCCTCATGTAGAACTATTTAATACATTAGTACCTTGGGGAGAATTATTAGTCGGAATAGGGTTATTGATTGGTTGCTTTACTAAAACAGCCGTATTCTTTGGTCTTGTTATGAATTTTTCTTATTTGTTTAGTGGTTCCACGAGTACCAATGTACAACTTGTTTTATTGTCTATATTTATTCTTATTTCTGCTTTAAATGCAGGTAGATATGGAGTAGATGGTGTGTTGCTATCACGACTTAAAGATAAACTATTTTTTAATAAAACCACTGAGGTCAAAGATGTGGCTTAGTTTCTTTACATAGGTTCATAAGATCACCAACATAGGCGGTCTTTTTTATTATTTACGGATGTAGGTAAACCTTATAAAAGGTCAGTATCAATTACTTCCAACTTGTTAATCATAACAAAAAAGGAGGTGTGATAATATGGAGCAAAATATTCTTTGTGAAGTAAACAACTGTAAATATTGGCATTCTGGCAACAAATGTAGTGCGGATGAGATATATGTTGTCAGCCATAAAGGCAAACAGGCATCAAATAGTGAGGATACAGATTGTAAAACATTTATACCAGAAGCCTAATAAATAAGGGTAGCCATAAGGAAGATGGTTACCCTTATTTATTAATAATATTGATATTAATAATCATTTTCATTCATAATTGTTTAATTTTTAACTTCTTTTCATTTTAAAATAATAAGTAAGGTAATATAAGAAACGTTCAATAAACCTTATAAGTGAAGGTTCATTGAACGTTCTTATAGTTCTGGAAATTTCATTATAGTAACTAAATCCGTATATTGTGACGATAAGAAAAGAGGGATAAGAACAACTCTATTTTTCTTATCTGCAGCACAACATTTAAGAGAACAGAACTTACTTGTAGCCCGTATAGGTTTGTATTCTTTTCTACAGATTTTACACTCTTTAATTGAATGTTTAATATAGGCTTGTCCTTTACATGATTGAGAGCAGTATTTCGCATTTTTATTATAACTTTTAAACTCAGAATCGCATATTTGACAAATAAATTGAGCCAAGATTAAATTCCCTCCTATCGCATTACATATCCAAAGGATAAAATGCATAACTTTCCTTGTTTTTATTTGGATGTTTTTTCCTTTAAATTTTGTTTGACAAGTTATTATATTCTAATGATAATTAAGAGGTCAATGATAATGATTTTCATTACTATATAGGAGTGTTAGGCATGATAAAACAAATCTTCATTATTTTAATGGCCGTGGGACTAATAGTTATTTCATTTACTACTACCAGTTCTTTTGCAAAAGAAACTAATTCTAAAGAAACAGCAAAGCAATCTATTCAATATATAGATAAGGCTATTTCCGATATGAAAAAGGAAGATTTAGACGGAGCTAATCAATCGTTTCAGTTATTCAAACAAGAATGGACGCAAATGAAGGCAGGCATTCAAAAAGATTCTTTATATGCTCATGGCAAAATTGAAAGAGAAATAGCTGCCATATCTATAGCCTTATTAAATGAAGATAAACAAGAAGCCGAAGAATCTCTAGAATCACTTAAGAGTTTCTTAAATCAATATAGCAAGGGCCAATTGACAGATAAACCACAATCAGATAAAGAAATAAGTCTAGCGTCATATGTAAAACTTTTAGAAAACACTAAAAAAACTTTAGAAAGCAAAGATGTAGCAAAAGGAAAGGCTCAAGTACAAGAGTTAACATCCCAATGGCTAAGTGTAGAAGGGAATGTTGTAGGAAAATCTCAGACTGTCTACAATAATTCAGAAAGAAGATTAGTAGAGTTGGATTCATCTTTAAGTAATCCTAAAGAGGTTAACAAAAGTATTGAAATTATAGATAAAATGATTATTGATTTAAAACCATTAGTTAACACCTCGTATAGTATGTGGGATGCAGCTCTTATTCCAATTAGAGAGGGAGTCGAAGCTTTATTAGTTATTGGAGCGCTTCTGACAATTACCAAAAAGGGGCCTTCAAATAAAGGAAACCGTTGGGTTTGGGGAGGAGCTTCATTAGGTATTCTTTGCAGTCTAGTCATTGGCTTTCTAGTTACTTATGTTTTAAACTCTGCAACTTTCGGACAAAACAACTTCCTAATCAATGGTTTTTCAGGAGTAGTTGCCAGCCTCATGCTTTTATATGTTAGCTATTGGCTACACAGCAACTCAAATGTTGAAAAGTGGAACAAATTTATCAACGGAAAAACAGCACAAGCTCTTAGTAATGGAAAGATGTTTTCATTCGCAATACTAGCATTTTTAGCAATTTTAAGAGAAGGAATTGAAACAGTTCTCTTTTTAATTGGTATGGCTAGTCAAATGTCCTCCTCACAATTAATTTTGGGGATAGCAATTGGTTTTGGAGTTCTAATTGCTATTGGAATTTTCATGTTGAAGATTGGTATTAAATTGCCATTAAAACCATTTTTCTTTATTTCTAGTATTATCGTGTTTTATATGTGTCTCAAATTTATGGGGTCAGGTGTACATAGTTTGCAGTTATCAGGAATAGTTCCTTCATTAAGTACAAACCTCATTCCAACCATTGATGTGTTAAGTGTATATCCTTCTTGGTATAGTACATTGCCACAACTTCTTATAATTGGATTTGCTTTATTAATACTGATAGTTCAGAAAAAGAAACAAAACAATACAAACAATACAGATCAAAAAAACCAGGGGGTTATTTAACATGTTCTTATCTAAAAAAATTACTTACACTGCACTTACCCTATCTTTACTAACTGTACCAGCTTTAGGTGCATGCAGTAATTCAACAAATTCTAGTGCTCAGGATGATACGAAACAAGCAGCAAGTCAAGGGAAGGAAAGTAAACAAGATACTTTAAAAAGTAACGTAAATAAGATGCAAACTACGCTTGATAAACTGCAGAGTGGTTTAGAAAAACAGGATCAAAAACAAATTAAGAAATATGGGAAAGAGCTCTACAATCAGTGGTTATCTTATGAAAATAACATTCGTGAGAAATACCCACTTCTATACACAGATACAGAAAAATATATCCTTCCACTATCTACTGAAATAGAAAAAAGCTCACTTGATCAGAAAAAGGTGCAAGAACTAAGTGTTCAGCTAGATCGTTCGTTGGAAAATCTAAAAAATGCGAAAGAAACAGCGACAAAGACATCAGAAGCATTGAAAAAAGCTGTTAATAATTACAAAACGTATGTAAATGACCAAACAGAACAGTTAGTAAAAACGACTACGACCTTTACAGATGCTGTGAAGGCAGGAGATCTGGAAAAGGCGAAAGCTTCTTATACAGAAGCTCGTGTATATTATGAGCGTATTGAACCAATTGCCGAAAGTTTTGGTGACCTAGATCCAAAAATTGATGCTCGTGAAGGTGATGTTGACGCTTCAGAATGGGGAGGATTCCATCGTATTGAAAAAGCAATTTGGAAAGACTCTTCTTTAGAAGGAATGGATCAATATGCAACTCAACTAAATAAAGATGTACAGGATCTACAGCAAAGAGTAAAAGAAGTTAAATTAGAACCTACACAAGTAGTCGCTGGTTCAATGGAACTGTTAAATGAAGCTGCTATTTCAAAAGTGACTGGAGAAGAGGAAAGATACTCTCATATTGACCTAGTAGATTTAGCTTCAAATGTAGAAGGTTCTCTAGCTGTCTATCATGCTGTTTTACCAATTCTGAATGAAAAAAGTCCAGATCTTTCAGAGCAATTAGATAAAGAATTTAATCAACTAACAGCTACCTTAGGGAAATACCAAAAAGATGGAACGTATCTTCCGTACACAGAATTAACGAAGGAACAGATTCGGGAACTGAGTCAACAGTTAAACACATTATCGGAATCTATGGCCCAAACAGCTGAGATATTTCAATAAAAAAGGAGAATGAACGTGAAAGAATCGAAGAGGCCCAAACAATACACGCGTCGTGATATGTTAAAAATGTCAGTATTAACGGGTGTAGGTGTTGCGGTAAGCACAAGTAGTATCGGCGTTTTAGCTAATATGGCTAATGGGCTAGGAAATTCAAGCGAGAAAGCCTCAAGCAATTCTGTAGATGATTCTATTATTTCTTTTAATGGAAAACACCAAGCAGGAATTGTAACGCCTCAGCAAACATATGCTTATGTAGCTGCTTTTGATTTACTAACAGATCAAAAAGATAAAGTTATAGATCTTTTCAAAAAGTGGACGTTGTTGAGTCAATCTATGACTCAGGGAGAAGTTAGTAAAGACAATAATAATGATTGGTTTCCACCAAAAGATACAGGAGAAGCAAAAGATTTAACTCCTTCCAGATTGACCTTAACATTTGGCTTTGGTCCTTCTTTCTTTTCTAAGAATGGAGAAGATCGTTTTGGTTTAGCTGATAAGAAGCCGAAGCACCTTAAGGATATTCCAGCAATGCCAAGAGATGATTTGCAAGAGCCTTTTATAGGAGGAGACATTTCTGTACAAGTTTGTGCAGATGATCAACAAGTGGCATTTCACGCTGTACGCAACCTTATTAAATCAGCAGTAGGCGTAGCAGAAGTAAAATGGATGCAATCTGGTTTTATTAGTGCTCCCGATGAGAAAACCCCTCGGAATTTATTTGGCTTTAAAGATGGTACGGCAAATGTTTCTTCTACCGATTCTGAATCTCATAATCGAATTATTTGGGCGAATAATTCAGAGCCAACATGGATGCAAGGTGGAACTTATATGGCTTTTAGAAAAATCCAGATGTTTTTAGAAGTATGGGATCGATCATCTCTTAAAGACCAAGAAGACACGTTTGGTCGAAAAAAAGATAGTGGGGCTCCTTACGGCAAAGTAAAAGAACACGATAAAGTAAGTCTTATGCAAATGCCTCCTACTTCTCATACAGCTTTGGCAAAAGGAACGAGACAAGAGATTTATAGAAGAGCGTATTCTTATACAGATGGGGTAGATCCTAAAACAGGGAATATAAATGCAGGACTTATGTTCATTAGTTATCAAAAGAATCCTGACACACAATTTATACCAATGCTTAAGGTGTTATCTCAGCAGGATAAATTAAATGAGTATACGAAACATATAGGTAGTGCAATGTTTGCTTGTGCTCGCGGAATCCGTAAAGGAGAGTACATTGCACAGTCTTTGTTAGAATAAGCTTATAAGAATTTTATCAGGTTAGATATCTGTTTTTTTAGTACTGTTATAGATAGGAAATGAGGTGATTGTAGTGGTAGGACCTGGAAGTGCAATTTTAATAGGTGTGACAGCTTTAATTATATTTGGTCCCAAAAAGCTACCTGAGTTAGGACGTTCCGCCGGTAAAACACTTCGTGAATTTAAAAATGCAACCCAAGGAATTATGGAGGACCATGATAAAGAGGAAAAAAAATCATTAAAAGACGAAGTGAAAGATGACAAAACATCTCTTTAATAAATGGGGCTATGTTATTTTCTGATAAATACAGAAGCCAAGTTCTCTATATGTAAAGAACTTGGCTCTTAAGTAATTTCAAATAGGGATGCTAGTTAACATAATCACAATTATAAGAACCAAAAAAGCCCTCCTATTGAGCTATAAACTCAAATAAGAGGACTTTTTCTATATGCTTATGTATTAGTATTATCTTTACCTAATTTGCGATCAACTAAATAGGCCAAAAAGAAAATTGTTGGGATAAATAAAAGTTTTAGAGGTGATAAATTCTCAACAGATGTATGAGTAATATAGAATGTTAAGAAGACAAGCGCTAAAACTAATGTAAATATCTTTTCTTTCAAATCGCACACCTCAATTTCCTTACAATTACATTATAACATATATTTAACATATCTATTTTTAGTCTACATAATGTCTCTTTCCGGAACCAAGCAAGCAAAAGAACCCTTGCGGCAGTAGGGTTCAGCTAAGGATTCTTTTGCTTGAGTATGCGTCTTTTTATACATCGTTGATATGACTACGTTCTTTGGGTAGTTGAAAGAAACGAGAATGTATAAAAAGAGCTCCTTTTATACATATGCTGAAACCTCTAAATAATTGATTTTAAGTGTAAATATGCTATATTAAAGATCAGACTATTTTTACAAATTTCAACGTAACCCTATTTTTGAGCAACCTCGCGTCCACTGCCGAGGTTGCTTTTTATTTTGTCAACGATAATAATTTTAACATCATGTAATAGATTTATCTCTCCTCCATAAAAGTATGTCTAACAGGAGAGATAAGTTTCACTAGTATCTGTAATTTAATACCAATAACATTGAGAATAATGGAATATACATATATAATAACAATATATAAAGCGCTTTCTATATTTTTGAAATAAAAGATATTATAGATTGTTTATAATATCTTTTGTTTAACATATCTAAAGCGCTTTTCAATAGTGATTATATCAATTAATAAGTATTCTTGAGTAAAAGAGACAAAAAACAGAAGTTATCGCATTAATTATTTAAGGTTATAAAGCCGATTAAGGAAGTTACTATAAAAGTAACTGAACTGGTGAATCGTATGATAGAAAGAAGGTATATAATGAATGAAATCAACTATCTATGATGTAGCAGAAAAAGCAGGAGTTTCTATATCTACAGTATCAAAGGTTTTAAATAATCAACCAGTAGGAAAGAAATCAAAACAAAAAGTTTTAAAAGTAATGCAAGAACTAAATTATAAACCAAGTGTGGTTGCATCTGCCTTAACAGGGAAGCGAACATCTACAATTGGATTTCTGTTACCGGATATAGCTAACCCTATAGTTGCAGAAATGGCTCGTAGAGTAGAGGACCGGGCACATGAATATGGATTTAATGTTGTGGTTTGTAGTACCGATTTGAAGTTAGAGAAAGAAGAACGATACGTATCTTTGCTAAGACAGAAACGTGTAGATGGATTTATTCTAGCCGGTGGCTTTAGAAACAGAGAAATAGCCTTAGAATTGGTAAAGGATAATATTCCAGTTATACTTCTTTCTGAATCTCAGCCGTATTCATCTCTTACCACCGTAACGGTTGATAATTTTATTGGTGGATATGAGTTAGCTTCTCATTTAATCTCTCTAGGCCATAGAAGAATTGCAGTTATTGCAGAGGACAATTCAAGTAGTCAGGAGCGTATACGTGGATACAAACAAGCATTAAAAGATAATGATTTGGATATTCCTGAAGAACTGATTATGACTAGTGATTCAAGCCCGGAACATGCACAGCTTTTAACAACAAGCTTATTGGATTCTTTCAACCCGCCTACTGCAATTATGTCTTGTAACGACGTATTAGCAATTGGAACTCTTTTGGGAGCACGAGAAAAAGGTTTAAAAGTTCCTGAAGATCTGTCCATCACCGGATTTGATAATACCTTGTTATCTAAAAGTTGTGACCCTCCTTTAACAACAGTAGAAGTACCTGTTCAAAATATGTGTTCTCAAGCTGTGGATTTACTTATCGAAGAGATAAAAGGGAAAACAATAGAGAAACAAAAGATTTTAATGTTACCTAAGTTGATTATTAGAAAATCAACGAGTTTTTGTCCGGTACAATCTAGAAATATAGCTCCTCTACAAAGTGAATGATTTACCAATATAGTTGTGGTATTTGGAAAGGAAAAATAAACAGAAAAAGCTAACAAATTCATGTTAAAAAGAGCCACTGGGGTATTAATAAAGCTAGCTTAATATTTGAATTCTTATATTATGGTGATGCTGAACATGCATATATGCTCAGCATCACTTTTAATTATGAAGCAAAGACTCCATAATAAACTCGCCTTTTTCTCAAATATATCGGTTAAATAATATGCTTTTACATGTTCAAGTTTATAATTTAAGGTTTATAAAGTATGTAGAATAGTGTGGTAATACAAAAATGGTCGATTAATTTTTATAAAGGCAATATATAAAGCGCTTTATGTTTAAATTTATCCATTGTATAAAATAGACTATCTTTTCTAAAAAGGATAGGCATTATTGAACTATCGCTGCCTTCCACCATAAATGAAATGAACCTTATAATAAAAATAAGAATATAGACCTCAAAAATATATTTACAAAATATACTGAATATTATACAATTAGTTTACAAAATATAAAGCGCTTTCGGTAATTTGAATAAACAATATATTAAAAATGCTTATTGTATAGCTTTAAACAAAATATAAAGCGCTTTACATTTTTGTGAGTAGTCCATATATGTGTAAAGAAGATTTAGAGGAGGAGATGAATATAGAATGATGAAAAAATTGAGATAAAAGTGAGGGGACAAACACTATATAATCTATCTACTACATAGTTAGTAATGGAAAACGAAATTGATAATTATAGAAAGTAAGTTGTTATAAAGAAATTTAAGGATATAGGGATGTAGAGTAAGGTTATTTAAGATACTTCAGTTTTACCAATAGTGAGTGGTGATTTTCTTTTATTAAGGTAAATGAAAGCGCTACCTATCAATGTTATCACAAGCTTTTTTTATCTTGTTAGTTTGAGAAATAAGGACAAACGAATTAATGCATTAATTGGAGTTAATAAAATATGACCAATGAGGATGATAATGCATGAGTAATCAAGCAATTAAAAAGCCAAAAAATCATAAGAGTTATTTACAAACCATTATGGTTTCTGCTACGTTTGGTGGACTTTTATTCGGCTATGACACGGGGGTAATTAATGGGGCCCTACCTTTTATGTCCAGAGCTGATCAACTTAATTTAACACCGTTTACAGAAGGTTTTGTTACAAGTTCATTGCTTTTTGGAGCAGCAATCGGTGCATTTTTAGGTGGACGACTGGCGGATCACTATGGACGTCGAAAAACAATTCTAAATCTTGCTTTATTATTTTTAATTGCAACGATTGGCACAGCTTTTGCTCCTAACGTTCCAATTATGGTATTTTTCCGATTTATGCTAGGTCTAGCCGTTGGAGGAGCTTCCTCAATGGTACCAGCCTTTTTAGCAGAAATGGCACCAGCAGACAAAAGGGGAAGAATGGTTACCCAAAACGAGCTTATGATTACCGGAGGGCAATTATTGGCCTACGTTTTTAATGCTATTCTTGGTGTGGTATGGGGAGATATTGGACATGTCTGGCGATATATGCTTATCTTATGTGCAATTCCAGCTGTAATGTTGTTTATCGGTATGTTAATTGTTCCAGAAAGCCCACGTTGGCTAGCTTCCAAAGGAAGAAAAGATGAGGCTTTACGGGTATTAAAACAAATTCGGAATGAAAAGCAAGCTGAAGCTGAATTTGAAGAAATACAAGAGGCAGTAAAACGAGATTCAAAGCTTCCGAAAGCTTCCATTAAAGACTTTTCTACACCTTGGCTGAAGCGTATTTTATTCATTGGAATTGGAGTGGCTGTTGTTAATCAGATTACCGGTGTTAACTCAATTATGTATTATGGCACTCAAATTCTTCAGGAATCTGGTTTTGGTACAAAAGCAGCTTTGATTGCTAACATTGCTAACGGGCTAATTTCGGTAATTGCTGTTTGTTTCGGTATATGGCTGGTTGGAAAAGTTAACCGTCGTCCTATGTTAATCGTTGGGCTTTCTGGAACTTCATCTGCGCTTTTACTGATTTCCATATTTTCTAATATACTTGAAGGCTCTGCGTTACTTCCGTATGTTGTACTTTCTTTAACTGTTTTATTTCTTGCATTCATGCAGGGATGCATAGGTCCAGTGACATTTTTAGTTATTGCAGAAATATTCCCACAGAGATTAAGAGGACTTGGTTCGGGCATCAGCATATTTTTCTTGTGGATAGTAAACTGTATAATTGGTTTTTCATTTCCGGTCTTACTAAGCTCTATTGGTTTGTCCGCAACATTCTTAAGTTTCGTATTCCTTGGATTATTAGGTATTTGGTTTGTATATAAATTTATGCCGGAGACAAATGGCCGTTCACTTGAGGAACTAGAAGAAGAGTTTCGTTTAAAATATGATAAGAAAAGTAATATTACTCCAATAGACAAGGCCCAGTAGAAGTAAACTTTGGGATTTAGAAGAACACTTAAACAATAATATGAAAACGCTTAATTAAATATATAGAAAATAGGAGGGTTATAGATGAGTATAAAAATTTCAGGGGCGCCTTGTTGTTGGGGCGTTGATGATCCCAGAAACCCATATCTTCCACCGTGGGAGAAAGTTTTAAATGAAGCTTCACAAGCTGGCTATAAAGGGATTGAGTTAGGTCCATATGGATATATACCCATGAATATTGAAAGAGTACAAGCAGAGCTCTCTAAAAATGATTTAACGATAATAGCAGGAACTATTTTTGATGATTTAGTATCAGAGTCTAACCTAGAAAACTTATTGCATCAGGTCGATGATATTTGTTCATTAATAACAAAACTACCTTCAATTCCACAAGAAAAAGAACAAAAATTTCTAACTCCCTATTTGGTAATTATTGATTGGGGACATGATGAGAGAGATTATTATGCGGGTCACCCTGACAAGGCAGTACGATTATCTGAAAGGGACTGGGGTAATATGATGGGCCATATTCGTGCACTGGCAGAAAGGGCATGGAAAAAATATGGAGTACGTTCTGTCATTCATCCACACGCAGGTGGTTACATTGAATTTGAAGACGAAATTGAAAAACTTTTAGAGGATATACCTTATGAAGTGGCGGGGCTTTGCCTAGATACAGGGCATTTATACTATTCAAAAATGGATCCGTTAGAGTGGCTTCAAAAGTGCTCAGATCGATTAGATTACATTCATTTTAAAGATATTGATCTTGATATATATAAACAAGTAATGGAAGAACGTATTCGCTTTTTCGATGCTTGCGGTAAAGGGGTTATGTGCCCGATTGGACAAGGCGTCATTGATTACAATTTGATTCATAAATTATTGAAAGAAATTAATTACCATGGATACATCACAATTGAACAAGAGCGAGATCCTAGAAACTCTGACACGAGTTTACGTGATGTTAAACAAAGCGTTGATTATTTAAAAAGTGTGGGGTATTAATAAAAATTTGGTTGAGAGAAAAGGGGATGTAGAGAATGATTTACGGAGAGAAAAAGATAGAAAGTCCAATTCGTTGGGCAATGGTAGGCGGCGGAAAAGGAGGTCAAATTGGTTATATCCACCGTTCAGCTGCGTTAAGAGATAATAACTTTCAATTAGTTGCTGGAGCTTTTGACATCGATCCAGCACGTGGGAAGGACTTTGGTGTCAATTTACATGTTGATCCGGAGCGTTGCTACCCTGATTATGAAACCATGTTTGAAGAAGAAGCTAAACGTGAAGACGGCATTCAAGCTGTCTCAATTGCTACTCCAAACGCAACACATTTTGAAATTACCAAGGCGGCATTACATGCTGGCTTACATGTGGTATGTGAGAAACCATTATGTTTTACGAGTAAAGAGGCAGAAGAATTGGAGATTCTTGCTACAAAGAAGAATCGTGTTGTTGGGGTTACATATGGTTATGCAGGACATCAAATGATAGAACAAGCACGTCAAATGATTGCAAATGGAGATTTAGGTGAAATTAGAATTGTTAAAATGCAATTTGCTCACGGTTTCCATTCATCCGCAGTAGAGAAAGGTAATGCAAGTACAAAGTGGCGTGTTGATCCTAAAGTAGCTGGACCTAGTTATGTATTAGGTGATGTAGGCACTCATCCTCTTTACTTGTCTGAGGTAATGTTGCCTAACCTAAAAATCAAGAGATTAATGTGTTCTCGTCAAAGTTTTGTAGAAAGTCGCGCTCCACTTGAAGACAACGCTTTTACAATTATGGAATATGATAATGGTGCGGTTGGAACCGTTTGGTCATCATGCGTAAATGCTGGTTCTATGCATGGCCAAACTATCCGTGTGATTGGTTCAAAAGCTAGTATTGAATGGTGGGATGAGCACCCTAATCAATTACGCTATGAGATCCAAGGTAAGCCAGCTCAGGTTTTAGATCGAGGAATGGATTACCTTTACCCTGAAGCATTAGTTGATGATCGTATAGGTGGAGGACACCCTGAGGGGCTATTTGAAGGCTGGTCAAATCTATACGCGCGTTTCGCCTTAGCGATGGATGCTGCAGACCGTGGGGAAACATTAGAGAATATGTGGTATCCAGATATTAAAGCAGGAGTGGAAGGGGTTCGATGGGTAGAGAATTGTGTACGTTCTGCTGATAATGGTGCTGTTTGGGTAGAGTATCAATAACTTTCAAAAGTGATTTAATTTATTCTATATATAACTGATGTATAGAGGAATCAATTAAAATTTGAAAATGTGCTTTACTTCAATTAAGAGGTAAAGCATTTTTTAGTCTTTTATTCTCTGGATAATCAAGCATTAACTTAATATCTCTTGGTGAAGTAAATAATTCTCACTTGAAAAAGCGCAGTGATTATTAATGAAAAGTAAGAGATTTTCAGCATATATAACTATGGACTCATTTGAGGGAACTGACTTTAAATTTACAATTTGAGGATGAGGATGGGAATGTTAAAAACTAAGCGAATTCAACAAATTCAGGAATATGTTTTTGAACACCAATCTGCCTCGTTAGATGATCTCAGTACTGTTTTTGGTGTCTCCAAGACCACAATTAGACGTGATATTCGAAAGCTAATTAAAGAAGGGATGGTTCAAAAAGTGTATGGTGGAGTAGCTATAAACCATGCAAAACTTGAATCATTTAACGAGAGAAAAGCACGAAATCAGTTTCAAAAAAAGTTAATTGCTAAAACTGCAGCTGGTTATGTAGAAAATGGAGATGTAATATTTATAGATTCAGGTACAACTACATTAGAAATGATTACATTTCTAAAAAACAAACAAGTGACTATCATTACTAATAACCTGGATATTATAATCGAAGCCTTACCCTTTGAAAGTTTAAGTGTGATTTCAACTGGCGGTTTACTCGAACGTGCTACTAAATCATTTTCTAGTCATAGTCATGCAGATTCTTTTAAGAAATATAATTTTGATAAGGTATTCATGGCTTCAACAGGTGTTTCAATATTAAATGGAGTCACAAATTCATCGCCCATTGAAAGTGGAATAAAAGAAATAATAGTAAAGGGAAACGCAGATGTTTTTTTATTAGTAGATCATACTAAATTTGACAAGTATGCCATGGTCACTTATTGCGGGTTGGAAGAAATTGATTACTTAATAACGGATGATTTTCCAGATGAAAGTTATGAAAATTATGCTAAAGAAAATAATATTGAGCTTATCGTTACTAAGGAATAAACAATTATTATTTTATCTGTTTGATACTCTAATCTAATAATTCAATTAAGTAATAATTAATCTTTTTTAATTAAAGCCAAAACCTAATCTAAATCCGGATTAGGTTTTTTTGATTGTCGGGAAACCTTTAAAGTCTTAAAAAGAAGTTAAACAAATTCTTATTTTAGTTATCATAACAAGTATTATCAAAAGTAAATAACTTAATATAACAGTAGACGCCATTCTGCCTCTTCTTATTGAGGTCTCGACATAAACAAGGAAAAATATGTACTAAAAGAGAAAAACCTAAAGGATTTTCGTTTAATTTTTTAATTTTACTAAAAAATACTGAAAAATGGAGAAAAGACACGAAATAGTAAGAAAACACTACATTTCACGCGCTTTAAATGCCAATGTTTTCGCTTTCATGGCTGTTGTTTCCGTTTTCAGTGACTTTGCTTAAATAAGACCCTACATGACATAATTAAAACAACAAATCATAAAGGAGGAAAACAAAATGAGAAAAATAATTGAATTAGTTTCTAACGTAAGAGAAGCATATATTAAATCAATGGATAGTTATGGAAATGCAATTTTAAAAACAAAAGTAAAGTAAGGATGATTTTAGTTGAAAATCTATATGGAATATAAAACTGATCCACCAACCGATTCCCAAAGATAAAAATGAGAATCGGTTTTTTTATTAAAAAATTCCTCGACTCCTCTCCATGCTTTTAGTTATATCTTCTAAATTAATAACGTTACAAAAAAGTTATGTATTCACTCTTACCTTAACTTAATCAAAGTCACAAACAGTTTTTTGCCTATCATAAATAAAGTACAATAACTAGAGCAAAATACTTACGATGCAATAGAGCATCAGCCAAACGTTTATATTTCAACGACTAGGAAAACTACAGAGTTAGACCACTAGTTGTTCATTTTTAAAGTTTATAAAGAGCTGCCTATCCTGAAGCTCGGAGGCAGCTTTCTATTTTATTAACCCTAATAATTACTTTAACGTCTTGTAATAGATTTAAATATCTTGTCCGTAAAAGTATACCTTTACAAACAATTTGTGTATATAAAAAATCTATTATTTTTATCGTTCATTTAGGTTTAAAGAGAATTTACGAACGCCCTCTTGAAGATACAGACTTTTACGAACTAGTTTTATGAACAATATAATTATTCATTTAAATTAATTATAAAAAATGCAAAAGAAGAGGCATCGTCTAAATATATTAGAAAACTCACAAAAAGAGTCTTTGACTCATAAGAAGTAAAGACTCTTTTTGTATTGTATTTGTTTTATTTAAGATAATTAAAGTGAACTTATTATTTATTTAACCTTGTTGATCTAGAAGTAATTTGCTCTTTGTTTTTAAATAAGTTAACTCCATAACCCAAAAGGCCTCCAATGATTGCTGGGAATATCCAGCCTAATCCGATATGGTAAAGAGGGAGGTAGTAAGTAAATAATTGATCGATACCAGAGATGTGTAAGCCAAAATCATTTAATCCGTCTACTAGGCTTACAACAAACGTTAAGAATAGGCTACCTTGGTATACCTCAGCACATCCTTTAAATAAAGAATGAAGGAATGTCAAAAAGATTAGAACAATTGCTAATGGATAGAGAACTGTTAAAACAGGTACTGAAAAAGAAATTAATTGATTTAATCCGACATTTGCGATTATTGCGCTAAATATGGATAGGCTAATCGCAATTTTCTTATAAGAAATAGATGGTAATAATTTATGGAAATAAGAAGAGCATGCAGTAATAAGTCCTACGCTAGTTGTCAGACAAGCTACTGTAATCATTAAGCCTAGCAGTACGCCTCCGTATTCTCCAAAATAATAATTAGATACTTTTGCTAAGACCGCACCTCCGTTATCTAAATGCCCAAGCTTTTCTACACTTGAAGCACCCATATATGAAAGGGCAGAATAGATAGTTGCAAGAATAATAGCAGCAATTCCCGTAGCTTTTAGGCAAACAGTTATAATTTGCTTCTTTGTTTTAGCGCCTTTCTCTTTAATTGCATTGATAATAATGATTCCGAAAACGAAAGATGCAAGAGTATCCATTGTTAGGTATCCTTCTTGGAATCCATTAAAAAAAGAGTTTGTTACATATCTTTCTGTAGGTGCTTGAAATTTTCCAATAGGATGAATAAAAGCTACTAGAACTAGAATTCCAATGAATGTTAATTTAATCGGTGTTAAGAATTTTCCGACAATATCGACAATTTTCGCCGGATTGAGAGAAAAAAAGCATGTAATACTGAAAAATATAATAGTAAATATGAGTAAAGCTATAGAACTAGAGCCTTCAGAAATGAAAGGTTTAAGTCCAATTTCAAAAGAGACATTACCTGTTCGTGGGATAGCAAATAAAGGTCCAATAGCTAGATAAAGAACAGTTGTAAATACTAAACCAAAGATAGGATGTACGCGACTTGCTAATGATTGTAAATCTTCTTTTCCAGAAAATCCAAAAGCTAGTACACCAAGTAAAGGCAAGCCTACTCCAGTAACTAAAAAACCCGCATTTGCTGACCAGATGTTTGCTCCCGCTGACTGACCAAGCATGGCAGGGAATATTAAATTTCCAGCTCCAAAAAATAATGCAAATAACATTAAACCAATGATTACTATAAAAGAAAACGGTACTTTGTTTGACACGGTGAAACCCCCATTAATAATATTCTTCATAAAAAATTAAATTTTCAGATAACTTTAACTGCAAATAACTTATCTTTTTTGTATTATAAACAGTCAAATTACATATTTCAATATAAAAAATAAACTTTTTTGATAAAATTTAAAAAATTATCAATTTTCCGTTCATTATTCGTTATTAAAATAAAAATAATATTAAAAACCAAAATCTTTATTCAAATCGCGTACATTAAGTAGTTCAATACGGATATTTTTTTTTAGAAGACCATAAATAATATTCAAAACGCGTATATTATTCTGTTAATTAATGGGATTTAATTACATGCAAGAAAGTTTATAAATATAGTACTACGAAACTTATAAAGCTTTTTAAAATGGGCTGAACATCAAAAGTAAAATCAATTATTTAATATCTATAAAATACATAATAAATTTTATATATACTGAAAAGACCTTATTAACATATTAATTAAGGTCTTTTTATCATTATTTCTTATTCCGATTAAATCCAACGATGTATATTACTTTCAAAGCACTTTATTTGACCTTATCTTTTTCTTTTGAATCCAAAACTCACTATGTAAGCTATTGATAATGAGATAAAAGCAGCAAATACTAAACTTTATGTAAGAAATCTCTAAAGCCCAAAGGCCGTATTTGTCTGCATTTAAACGATACATAGACCACCACTGTCCATTTTCACCTTTGAATAATGAAACGACAATCCATAAAAGAACTAAGAATAAAAACCATGAAAAAAAGATAATATAATTAGTCATTTTCTTATTCATTTGCCATCTCCTTTATCTTCCAAATTCACTCGTAATATTCTTGGCTCCTATTATATTAACAATAATCGGGAAAACTTTAGAGTTTTTATTGAATAAAGAACGTTTGTTCGTATATAATAGAGAACAAACGTTCTTTATTTGAGGAGTTATTCCAATGGATTATGAATATCCGCCAAACAGAGTCATTATTTGTATTGATATGAAAGCATTCTTTGGTGCGAGACGTTAATCTCAAAAGTTAGGCTAATAACCTAACGGGGAGGGATTGATCTCAATGGAATCTGAATTTAGATTACAAGAGATACAACTTTTTCAGTGACAGAAGGAATGATTGAGTAACGCCTTGAAACTTCTGCGGTAATACGCCCTAACCTCAAGTCGCAGCAACGGCTTGGGCGACCATAGCTGGGTAACGTATGCATGAAAGTAACCCGAAGTACCTCTCATGAGGTAACCGAAAGCCAAAGGGAGTAATAAACCCGGTGGAACTGGACGAGTAATGTATGCCGTGGATTATATACGGTGAGAATGTGATAAATCACTGACGAACTCGCGAATGTACGCTTCGATAGCTTTACGGCTTAGAAATGAGTCGGGTCTGAAAAGATGACTTGGTTTAAGGAAACAAAGGTAATCGAAGATGCCCTAATTCTTACACTGTTATAGGCGGTGGAGCAAACCACGGAGTAGAGTGAGCACCTAAGTATAATTAATGATAGCTGAAAAGGAACGTCGGAAGCTACCAACGTATAGTGTGAAATAAAACTAGGCAGGCATGTCGAGTTAGAGGGGAAAATTCCGTAAGGATATAACTCTCTTTAATGGTAGATGAAAGTAGTGGCACGACCGATGAAGGTTATGTAATAGAACTGGAGGAACAGCCACGAGGCAATAACTAAGGTTAAAACATGATTTCACTAAATCCTAGCATGGATTCTGGTAGGACTAAAAAGGTCACTGAATTTCAAAGGACGGTGACAAACCATGAATAAACACTCAGTAGGAAAAAGGCTTAAAGACAAAAGTATCCGAAACTCAGAATACTACAGTATGACAGAGACTTTCGATAACTTGTATCAGAGGGCTAAGAACAAAGAAAACTTTCGACAACTAATGAAAATAATCGTTTCTGAAAAGAATATCCTACTAGCCTATCGAAATATTAAGCGAAATAAAGGAAGTAGAACACCATCAGTCGATAAGATTACCATTAAAACTGTCGAAAAAATGTCCCAAGAAAGTTTTGTTAAGTCTGTTAAAATGCGATTTAAAAATTACACACCAGGTAAAGTTAGGCGTAAGGAAATTCCAAAACCAAACGGAAAAAACAGACCTCTTGGCATACCATCGTTTTGGGATAGACTTATCCAACAATGTATCTTGCAAGTTCTGGAACCGATATGTGAAGCACACTTTTGCCCTAGGAGCTATGGATTCAGACCTAATCGGTCTGCCGAACAAGCTATTGCAGATTCAGTTAGAAAGATTAATCGGCAGGATTTAACTTTCGTGGTAGATGTCGATATTAAAGGCTTTTTCGATGAAGTAAACCATGTAAAGCTAATGCGACAATTATGGACATTGGGAATACGAGATAAACAACTGTTAGTAATTATACGAAAGATACTCAAAGCCCCAATTATAATGACTGATGGTTCAACCATATATCCTACAAAAGGAACACCGCAAGGTGGAATATTAAGTCCACTGCTCGCCAACATCAATCTGAATGAATTTGATTGGTGGATAAGCCGACAATGGGAAACGTTTGTGGTAAAAGAGAGGACGCCCAAGCTAACAAAGCAAGGAGCGCAAAACCGTTCACACGAGAATGTCGAACTTAAAAAAACCAGACTAAAACCAATGTACATAGTGAGGTATGCAGATGACTTCAAAATATTTACGAATATAAGAAGCAACGCCGAAAAGATTTACAAAGCGTGTAAACGATGGCTCGAGGAAAGATTGAAACTTCCTATCTCTGAAGAAAAGTCCAAAGTGACGAACCTAAAAAGGGAAAGAAGCGAATTTCTTGGTTTTACCTTAAAGGCGACCAAGAAAGGTAAGCGTCTTTCCACGGGGAAAACCAAATACGTGGCAGAGACTCATGTATCACCAAAAGCTATCAAAATTCAAATAGCTAAATTAACAGACCAAATCAAAAAGTTACAAAAATCAGCAAGCCATCGAGAGATAATTAGGAATATTGGAAAGTACAACAGTATGGTGATTGGAGCGCACAACTACTATTGCATTGCCACCCATGTAAGTCGAGATTTTCATTGGCCCGGAAGAAACTTAACTAGGAAAATGTACAACCGGCTTCCAAGAGCTAGCAAAGCAGATACCTTCGGTTTCTCAAGGGTAGGTAAATATAGTGGCAAAGATAAAGGAATTATTCCCTATCTCGGATCAAAAACCATAAGATTCTACATGAAAAAACCAATTCTTCCTTTTGCGTATATTCTGCATAAGAATCCTATGAGCAAACGTATAGCTATTAATAAGTACACACCAGAAGGACGAAAACTAATCCATAAAGGACTGGAAAACGTGACCGAAGCAGAATTAAGGTGGCTAAGGGAACATCCAGTAATTAATGACAGAGCAACAATTGAGTTCAATGATAATCGAATCTCCCTATTCGTTGCACAAAACGGAAAATGTGGGGTTATGAATGAAAAGCTTGAACTGACAGACATGCATTGTCATCACAAACAATTATGGAGTGAAACGCAGGACGACAACTACGCAAATCTTATTCTCGTAAAATCAGAAATTCACAAGCTGATACATCTAACTAATGAACCTCTGGCCAAAAAGCTAGTGGACAAACTAAAAATGACAGATAAACAAATCGAGAAATTAAATAAACTGCGATTTCTTGTGAAAAACAATTTAATCTGTACTAACAAAACTTACTATGAACAACTAACTTTGTTCTAATGAACTAAACCAATGAAGTGTTTATGACTTAGTAGAAATCAAACTTAGGAATTGCTGGAGCGCCGTGTGAGGTGAAAGTCTCACGCACGGTGTGGAACGGGGGAAAGCCCAAAAGAGAATGGAATCATACCAGATTTTACACTTAGTAGGCTACCTATCGTTATC
>NZ_JBLTHW010000016.1:0-23633 GCF_049199565.1 Priestia sp. D3YE.R1
TGTCTTAATATTGTTTGCTTTATGGACAGTACTGACAAATAAAGAAGAGATTAATGTTTTTCGACGCCGAATTCCGAAATCGCTTGTTTATAGAGCTTTTTCTATTGCTACTTCTGGGATTATTTTTGTTTCTATTATTTTCTTTCTACTCACAATCACAGAAAAAGGTGTAGATATGTCTACACTTTTATTTGAAACATTTTCTGCTTCTGGAACAGTTGGATTAAGTGCTAACTTTACAGGCGACTTAAGTCCTGTCGGACGTATTCTCATTACTATTATGATGTTTATTGGCAGGGTAGGACCTCTTACCATTGGTTTTGTGCTTGCGATTCGTTCAAATAAACAATCTAANGTCCTGTCGGACGTATTCTCATTACTATTATGATGTTTATTGGCAGGGTAGGACCTCTTACCATTGGTTTTGTGCTTGCGATTCGTTCAAATAAACAATCTAAAATTCGGTATGCAGAAGAAAAGATTCTAATTGGTTAAAAAACCAACATATTCACTCTTATAGGCGCAAGTAATCCAATCATGAATATCTTCTTCCATGTTAAATACTAAAAAACGATTAGAAGAATTAGAGAAGCATGTAAACAATGTTACTAAAAAACACCTTTAAGTTAAAAAACGGGTATTTAGTACCTAATAATAACTTGGAGGTGTTTTTTCTGTTTTTAAACTGTATAAGATATACATCTTTAGTTAACATAATGTTTCTTTGAATTCATAAAAAAGAGTCCATTAGTTGAAAAAAGCAAATAAGAAATATTATAGTGTTTATCTTCAATTAATAAAATGATTAACCTATAATACAATATAAGAATTGTAGATACAGAACTATTTTAATCGAGGGGCGATAATAAGATGGAAAACTTTTATTTGTTCGTGATTACATGTATATTTCTAATTATTTTACCTGGTTCAGATACTGTTGTCATGACAAAAAATACTCTTACTGTTGGGAAACGGGGAGGTTTTAAAACAATGGTTGGGATTTGTTGCGCATTATCTATTCATACATTAACTGCTATTGTAGGGCTTTCGGCGATTGTTGCGAAATCAGCTCTGTTATTTTCTATCTTCAAATATATTGGTGCAGTGTACTTAATTTATTTAGGTATCAAGTCATTATGGACATTGAGAAATCAAGAAACAGCTAAAACAGTTGTCGAAAATAAGTATAAAAATAGGTCTTCTTTTAAACAAGGTTTCCTCACCAATCTACTAAATCCAAAAATAGCTGTTTTTTTCTTAACCTTCCTACCACAGTTTGTGAATCCTGGAAGCCATACTTTTATGCCGTTTCTTATACTGGGAATAACTTATATTGTATTAACTGTCATGTGGTATTTATTTTATATCTATTTACTTAACCAGATTAGTGCTTTTATGAAGAAGCCTAAGATACAAAAGGTTATAGAGGGAATAACAGGGACTATATTAATAGGATTTGGTATAAAACTCGCTCTAGAGAAAGCTCATACTTAGGTAGTTGTAATTTCAACTATTAATAGGGTATATAAAGTGTGTGCTCTATACACCTTTAGTTGCCATAATGAATGTGTTTTATGGTAACTAAAAATACATAACGCATTCTACTAAAAAAGTAACATATAATGGTTTTTAAAATGGTGCAATAAGGTAATTAATATGATTTAAAAAAGTTGTTGTAAAAAACAATTTTTTTAAATCATATTTTTATTTTACCCAAAAATTCTCAATGAAAAGTGGGCTTTTTCTCAATGTAAACTGATTGGCGTCATTTTTGAAAGTTGGTTTTTATTAAATATATTGATGCTGCTTTGACAAGAAGAGAGCAGATACACCAATCAATACCACACCCATAATGGCTGGAGTAGTATGACTAACTATAGAATACAACTGTCCACCAATAATTGGTCCAATAAATCGGGATAGAGATTGAATACTTTGAGCTCCTCCTAATATATGACCTTGTTCGCTGTCACGAACAGATTTTGAAAGCATCCCATTAAATGATGGCCCAAAGATTGAATCACCAAGTCCGAAGAAAATCATCCCAACAATAAAGACTAGATAAAAGGCTGTAAGAGCTGAAATCGCAATAAGGATAAAACCAATAATTTGACTTATCATGCCTAATAGAGCAATTTTTTTATCCGTCAAAGATTTGAGTAGTCGTCGCATAATAATTGCTTGGGAAAAGATGTCCAGTACACCTATTATAGAAAATGTCAGACCAATAAATATAGGCTGCCATGCAAATGTATCTATTGAAAACTGAGAAAAGATAGCTTGTAATGATCCATTAGGAATCCAAGTTAGAAACCCAGCAATTAGCAGCCATTTAACAGATTTAAAGGAAAAAACCTTTGATAATTGTATAAATGGATTAAGATGTCTAACAGAGATACAGGAAGAGCGTCTGGACTTCTCAAGACTCTCAGGCATAAAAAAATAGCCATATATGGCATTAAGCAATGTAATAACCGTGCCAGCATACATAGGAACACTGTTTCCGAAAGTTGCAAGTACACCTCCAATGATAGGGCCCAGAGCAGTGCCAACCCCAACAACAGCACTAATCCAACCAAAGTACTTAGTGCGTTCATTTGAAGGTGTGATATCTGCAAAGTAAGCAAAAATGGCTGAAATTTCGCCACCTGTCAAACCTTCAATGAGACGACCAAGGAAGAGAATCCAAAGTGCACCTCCAAGTCCAAAAATAAAATAACCAAGGGCAGAGCCGATTAGACTAACAATTAATATTGGACGCCGACCATATCTGTCGCTTAACGCACCTAAGACTGGTGCAGCCAAGAAGACAGAAAGAGCATATATAGAGGTAAGCAATGTCACTGCAGTAGCCTGACTGCTAAGCCTACTAGTATAAGTCTTTACTAAAAAAGGTAAAACAGGGCTAACTATAGTCAATCCAAGACCCGTTAAGAAGACAGTGATAAACCCAAACGTTAGGGCATGTTTATTTATTGAAGTATCCATGATCGTTCTCCTTTAAGTTTATTGTTTCTTAAGAAACAAATATAAGTTTACTCCTTTATTGTTTCCTCGTCAACAATAAAACGATATAAAAAAACACCACTTACTCAGTGATATTTTTCAGATGATGTCTATATCGACCAATGAAACGAAAAATAGTGTCAAATTCTTCATCGGTCATGTGCCTGAATACTTCTGCATCGCGTTTAAGAAAAGATTGGTGTAATTCTTTATGGATATCATTTATTTTTTGTCCATGGGTTGTTAGTCGAAAATATATTTCCTTTTTATTTTCAACACTTTGATAACTCTCAATCATATTTTTAGCTATTAGCTTCTTGGTAATCTTGCTTATAGCACCTCGAGTCATGTAGCTCGCAGCTGCAAGCTTTGTTACATTTGCATTTGGGATTAGAGCAATATTTTCGATTAATTCTATTTCACTCAACTTATAGTCCTTTAAAGCCAATTCTACTTCCGGTTTATTACGCCAGATTATCTCATTACATAAATCCATAAGTTCACTCATTAACTGCTGTCTTTTATCCATAATAACTCCTCCCTAATTTGTATACAGTATAACGATTTTTTGTTTCTTTCACAACAAAACATGCCCAAGCACTATAGTATTCATTGAGAATACGTAACGAATATTATTATTAATGAGAAGTGAAAATATGTATTTATCGTCAGTTAGAGTAAATACTTAAATCAATTATTTTTATAAAATACTTTACGATCTACTTAACATATTGGATTTTTTGGAAGGTGAGAAGAACAGATTTAAGAATTATAATTCTTTAGATTTGTTACCTTTACTTTTGTTTGAATATATACATATCCTAATCAATATTATCAATTATTTTTCGGATAAATTTTTCGGCTTATTTCCTGTTTGTATAAATTAACTCTATATCAAAATCAAATGCATTGTACGCGAAATGAATAATAAATTACTTGATTTATCTTCGTGTTATAAATATAATATAACTTAAGTACGCGAAAGGAGTACATAAAACTTAGAAGTATAATTTTCTATTTTTCTTTGATTATATTCAATGTATTTCCTCTCTACAAAAGAAAGAGATACAATATAATGAAGTTGCATCTTGAAATAGAGCCGGAATTCTTTAAATTTCTAGAGAATATATGTAGAGAGATTTTAATTAACATCTTTTGAAAACGGTATCATTTTATTTTAAAGAATAAACGCGATGAAACAATTAAGTATTTCCCAAAATACACACATGTCTACAGTCATTACTACCTCATGTTTGAACAAAGGATAAGGCATGCATGGAGGAAGGAAGAAAAAATACATCAGGCTATCATTACACATTCGAGAAGCATGAACAAGAGAAGTGAGCGTTTCTAAATTGGTATGCATGTTAGACAAAAAACTGGATTCCAAGAAGGTTAGGGGAAGAAAGCCAAAGAAATAAGTATATTTTTTACAACAAATTATGAAAACGCTTTATTTAAGGGGGAACTACTATGAAAAACGTACGATTACCATCTATGTTAGAGATTATTTGCACATTGGGATTATTTTTAGGCATTGTCTTTTCTTTTACTGTAACTTTTGACTTACCTATACAGCTGGCGTTGTTTATTTCATGGTTCCTTGTCATTTTACTTGGATTACGTTTGGGACACCGATACCAAGAATTACAAGGAGCTATTACCGGTGGCATCTCGAATGGTCTTGAAGCTATATTGATTCTCGTTTCGGTCGGTGCTCTTATTGGGACTTGGATTGCAGGAGGAGTTGTACCAACACTTATTTATTATGGGTTAGAGTTTATCCATCCAAGTATTTTTTTATTAGCTACACTCGTTATTTGCTCACTTACCTCTTTAGCTACAGGCACATCATGGGGAACTGTTGGAACTGCTGGAATTGCTATGATAGCAATCGGAGAGGGACTTGGTATTCCTCTTCCACTTGTAGCTGGTGCTGTTCTTTCCGGTGCATATTTTGGAGATAAGTTATCTCCACTATCTGACAGTACGGTGCTTGCAGCATCAATGTCTAAAGTGGATGTTATTGCACACGTACGTGCCATGTTATATTTAGATATTCCTGCATACGTTATCACGGCTATTCTTTTTACTGTCACAGGGTTTATGTATGGAGGTAAAAATACAGACTTAGAAAAAGTAGAGTTTCTAAAGACTTCATTACTTAAAACCTTTGATATTCATGTTTGGATGCTGATACCTGCCGTATTTGTAATTCTTATGCTTGCATTAAAAAAACCCTCTATGCCTACGATTGTTATGGGGGCCTTCCTTGGAGTGATTTGGGCTTTTGTGTTCCAAGGCATGAATATTGCTGATGCTCTTGGTACTGCTTATGAAGGTTTCTCAATTAATACCGGGATCGACTTCATAGATACTCTCCTAAACCGGGGAGGAATCGAAGGAATGCTGGGGTCAGTGGTCGTAATTATTTTTGGGTTAGGATTTGGAGGATTGTTGGAGCATTTAGGAGTATTAAAAGTAATTGTTTCTAAGTTTCAACATCGCCTAACATCAGCAGGGAACGTGACCTTATCTACTTTAATCGTTGCTTTTTTAGCAAATGTATTTGGTTGTGCTATGTACGTTTCATTAATTTTAACTCCTAAAATTATGGCAGAAAGCTATGATAAATTACACATTGACCGAAGAGTATTGGCTCGAAATTCTGAAGTGGGTGGGACATTAACATCTGGGATGATTCCCTGGTCTGATAATGGAATTTTTATGGCGGGAATTTTAGGTATCTCTACCTTCTCCTACGTTCCATTCATGTGGTTAAGCTTTGTTTCCATCGCACTTGCTATTATTTATGGCTATACAGGGAAATTTATTTGGTATATTAAAGGTAATAGTTCTGATGCTAAGAAAATCTCTTAGAAACCTAGAGGTTTTATTCCCTTGAGGCGTTAGCTTCATGAGCTAGCGCCAATAGCCCATCAGAGGCTCTTTAAATTGTAGATGGAATTAATACGTAAGCTGTTCAGAGAATTCCATAAAGATTTATCTAAAATTAAATATATAATTTTTTATTTATATGGGATTTCACTTCTGAACCAATAAATTTATATTTAGAAGACACTCAATAGAGGGTGTCTTTTTTGTCGTTATGTGAAAAATTAATTTATAGTGATTTTATAGAGCATCATAATAAGTTTACCTTTTAGTTTAACGCACATGTCGTTTTTGAAGAACAGACGAACTTTTGTACACCTTTTTTTTAATCAATTTGGTATTAATTAGGTAGTTATATTTTTTTATCTAATTGAAGACATATGAAAAATATCTAAAAGGAATATAGGGTAGTAACCACGCATATTACATGTTAATCTATGTTTCACTTCATCTATCAACCTTGCATAAAAAGAGTGCAAAAGAGAATACTGTTTGCAAAAGAGAAAAGATAAAGGGGTTGACGTTTTATGGAAAATAATGCACTTAATGAAATGGACCGAGTGGATTCAAATTTACATGATGAAATGTTGGCTGAACAGTTTTTGGATCGGGTGATGAATGACTTCAAAAGAAGTAAGATTCTTGAGGAAATTGATCAATCCTTAAAGAATAAAGATTTTTACGTTTAACAGAGAAACTTAAATCCATAGCTTGATCAAGGAGATATTTTTATATTAGAAGAAACTCATAAAAAAACCTTTACTGTTTTTTAGTAAAGGTTTTTTCTTATAAAGAATTAAGCTACATGATCACTTTTAAATATTTAACTAAGACTTATTACAAGGAAAGCAGTTGTGAATTTGAATGCTTTTTTTGCATTTTTAGGACTTATTTAAGTTAAAAATCATATACGAGATAAAATATCAGCGAATTGTAATACAGCATCCTTTATATGTTCTTTCTCTAATCGAGCATACGTAAAACGGACATATCCATCTGGAAAGCCATATACACTTCCAGGCATAAATAAAATATTATTTTTTATGCCTTCCCCTACAAGCTTTTCATCGCTAATTTTCCGATTTATTTTGCACCAAATATGAAGTCCGCCATTCGGAGCAATAAAGTTAACTTTCTCACCCAAGATTTCATGTAACGCAGAAATCATTGCATTTCTTCTATCCAGTAATTCGTGGGTGAGAGCCTTACGGTGAGTTGTATAATCAGCTGATTGTAAAAATTTATTTGCTATTAACTGAGGGAAGATACTTAGTCCAAAATCCATTTGTTGACGGGCATCTGCTAAGCGACTAATAACCGATTGTGGACCAATTAGCCAACCGATTCGCAGACTAGAAGCAACCACTTTAGAAAGAGAACCAATATATAATACATTACCATTGTGATCGAAAGATTTAATGGGAGAATGTTTTTCTTCTTTGAAGGAGAGCAAACCAAACGGATCATCTTCTACAATTGGAATTCCTAATCTTTCCGCAATCTCTATTACTTCTTTTCGACGCGTGTTAATGAGTACAGTTCCAGTTGGATTCTGATATGTTGGATTTAGAAAAACCATACGAATTTGATGTTTATGATATAAATCTTCTATATCCTGAGGATTAATTCCATTAGAACCAACAGGTAAGCCAAATATACGTAGCCCAGCTGATTGAAATAATGGAAGTGAATAACAGTAAGAAGGAGATTCGATAGCAACAGCGTCACCAGGACTTAGTAAACATTGGGTAATGAGATACAAAGCCTGTTGAGCACCTGATGTGATAAGAATAGAAGAACTAGTAGTCTTGATATTGTAATTAGTCTTAACATAAGCAGATAATGTCTCACGTAGGCCCAAGTGCCCTTGTGGATGCTCATAACTTAAATCATTGGGAAAGGATTCATCAACTAGAGAAGATTGCAGTAATTGAGAGGGGAATAAATCAGACGATAATTCACCACTTGCTAAATCAAATCCATTTTCTAGCTGTTTTGCTGCTTCACGGATACGTTTAATTAAGGGATATGTAGGTAAAAATGTACTTCCTTCTACATATCTTCTCCAGTTTGTAGATCTTTTAGATAAAACCCCCATTTATGGGTGCTGACACGTGTACCACTCCCACGTTTTCTTTCCACTAAACCAACTGCATTCAATTTATCATAGACATGCACAATGGTCATGCGATTAACATTTAATTGTTCAGCTAATTTACGTTCCGACGGTAACAAGGTTCCTGGTGGAAATTCACCATAAGAAATCTTTTGTTCAATGAAATCAAAGACTTGTTGATACAAAGGCTTATTTGATTGACGATCTACTTTCCACTCCATTTTTATTCACCTCATGTTAATAATTAATTCAGATTATATTTTTTTAAATTGGATTAGTCAATATATATCCAATTGGATGCATACAAAAAACCTCTTTTTATTTATCATCATATTTAAGATTTATATTAAATGGATTTATTAGAAAGAGGAGGATTTATCATGACTACACACCAACATAATGTGCGAGTAGCTGTTATTCAAGCTGCTTCAGTTATTATGGATCGAGAAGCAAGTACAGAAAAAGCTATTTCATTAACTCTAGAAGCAGGAGAAAAGGGCGCTAATATCGTGGTATTTCCTGAAGCTTTTATCCCAGCTTATCCAAGGGGACTAGCATTTGGAGCTACAGTTGGAAGTCGTTCTGCAGAAGGAAGAAAAGATTGGCTTCGCTATTGGGAAAATTCGGTTCCAGTTCCTAGCGAAACTACAGATAAATTAGGAGAGGCGGCACGTAAAGCCGGTGTTTATCTCGTCATTGGTATAATTGAAAGAGATAACGAATTTAGTGGTGGGACTCTCTATTGTTCAGTACTATTCTTTGGACCAGATGGAACATTACTTGGCAAACATCGTAAATTAAAACCTACAGGTTCAGAAAGATTAATCTGGGGAGAGGGAGATGGAAGTACACTTCCTGTTTTTGATACACCTTATGGAAAGATAGGAGCATTAATTTGTTGGGAGAATTACATGCCACTAGCAAGGGCAGCGATGTATGCAAAAGGAGTTCAGATTTATATTGCTCCTACAGCAGATTCTCGAGATGTATGGCAATCAACAATTCGTCATATTGCAGTAGAAGGAAGATGTTTTGTTTTATCTTGTAATCAATATGTAAATAAAGATATGTATCCCACTGATTTGGCATGCTATGACGATCTAGCCTCTTCTCCTGATGAAATGTGTCCAGGGGGAAGCGCTATTGTTGGTCCTTTAGGTGAGTATATCAAGGAGCCAGTTTTCGGGAAAGAGGAATTGTTACTTACAGATCTTGATTTACGTGAGATTGCCTACAGTCAGTTTGATTTTGATGTAGTAGGACACTACTCCAGACCTGATGTATTTCAACTTGTAGTAAACGAGGAGAAGAAAGAAAACGTAAAGTGGAATAACTAACAATACTTCAAAGTAATACTATTTAAACGTTTAATATTAAATCAAAGAACAGGATTTCGGCAGTCTGTTCTTTGATTTTTTTCTAATTATAATGCTAAATTACAAGCTTATAATGTGTATGAAAATTGGATGGGGAAATTAACTCATAATTGGATGGTTCTTTTTCTTTTATATTATTTATCATAAAAGTAAGGCTTATAAATTTTGATTCTTTCTTTAGGAATTAGATTTTAAAAATCTAATTTAAATGGACAATACTATATGGTAAAGAATCATAACGCAACGTGGAGATGATAGAAAATGACTTGGATCGTAATACTGGGAATAATCGTGGTTAGTGCTTTAAAATTATTAATAACAACAATGCCAACCCCAGTGGTTAAATGGTTTCTAGGAAAATTCGAGCTACATTCTAAATTGGATGCTGCTCATACGAAGATTGAAAAAAATGGGGAAATATTAGAGGGTGAAGAAAAACAAAAATTTATTTCTGCTTTTAATCAGGCTACTTTTTTAGAGAAGTATTATGTGCATTCAGGAAACGAGCATTATTTTCTAACCCCCGAAACAGATGAAATTCCTTACATTATTCATTCTAAGATAGGAAAACACGATTTCAAGCTGTCTGTATATATTTATAAAGATTATGTAGATGTAATAAAACAATATAAAAAGAAAGTACAAGCTTACACGGTGTTGTCAGATACCCTTTCAAACACTCATCATATAAATTAAAAGTAAAATAAACAGTTAGGAATTTCTAACTGTTTATTTTTATTCTCTTTTAAAATTAAATAACGCAAGGATTTTTATAACCTTGTGATCTCTAACGTTCAAGAATTTATTAATTGAGAAGAAAAATGTCTAACCTCCTAGTTTAAAAAGCCCACTTCTGTTGAGAAAACAAATGCTAGATTTTCTCCTCTATAACGAAGGATTAAATAGAAATAACACCTAGAATCAGGGATGCAATTATCATAACTACCGTTGTTCCAAAAGCCCACTTCATTAGAAAGCGTTGCAAATCAATAAATTCTATCTCTACCATACGCATTAATAAGTGTGCTGCAGCTATTAAAGGACTTATTATATGTACAGGTTGTCCTAAAATAGAAGCACGTCCTATTTCAGCAGCGCTGATTCCATAGGCTTCCGCAGCTTGGGCAATAATAGGAAGTACACCAAAATAAAAGGCATTATTGGACATAACAAAAGTTAGTGGAGCACTTAAAAGTGCCACTATGACAGGTAGATAGGGCCCTAGTACATCTGGAATAATCGCTACTAGCGTTTTGGCCATTGCATCAATCATATGTGTTCCTGACATGATTCCTATGAAGATACCGGCTGCAATAATAATAGAAACTACAGCTACAGCATTAGCTGCATGCGAAGAGATTCGTTTTTGTTGGTCTTTTATATTAGGATAATTAACCAATAATGCTATGGCGAAAGCAACCATAAATAAAATCATTAAAGGAATAAAGTCCATAATTAAGCAAACTAAAAGAACTAACGTTAAAACAAAATTGAACCATAATAGCTTAGGTCTTCGGTATTCTGGTAGTTCTGTGCTTTGGACTATTTCAGAAGCACTTGCTAGCTCTTTAAAGGTATCCTGAAAATCTATAACTCCTAAACGTTTGCGTTCTCTTCTCCCAAAGATAAAAGAGACAAATAGTATCCATAGTAGTCCAATTCCCATTACAGGAATTAACGGAAAAAATAATTCGGAAGAGGTGAGTCCTAAGGAACTCATGGCCATCGCTGAAGCTCCACCCCAAGGAGTCATATTCATTACACCCATTGATAACATGGCAATACCCGCAAGTATTAGAGGATTCATTTTTAGTTTTTTATATAAGGGAAGCAACGCAGAGGCTGTTATCATATAAGTCGTTGTTCCATCTCCATCTAATGCAACCATCATAGATAGTACGGCTGTGCCTACAACTATTTTCAACGGGTCCCCTTTTACTACCTTCAAAATGAAGGCGATAAGAGGGTCAAACAATCCTGTATCAATCATAAGTCCAAAATATAGAATGGCAAATAGGATCATGATAGATGTAGGGGCTACATCTTTTACTCCATCTAACATCATAGGACCTATACCTTTAGCAAAACCACCTATTATTCCAAATATGATGGGAATGAGCATAAAGGCTACCATTGGCGTAAGTTTTTTTGACATAATTAGATACATAAACGTTGTAATCATTGCAAACCCTAGTAAAGATAGCATAAATCGAGTCCTCCTTATAATTTGTTAGCGATTCCAAAAATACTTTGAATTAGACGGTTTACTTTTTTTCTCAAAAAGTGAATATCCACTAAATAAGAAAAGAACTGCATTTGACCAAAATACAGGGAAAAAACCAAGTAAAGATCCAACGGAGCCAAATATAATTGGGACTAAAAACTGCACTGATTTATTTATGGTAAGTCGAATTCCTAAAACTTCACCAGTACGTCCCTCAGGAGAATGACTATACGCCATTACTATAGACAAAGGTTGACAACATCCTAACCCTAACCCCATTACAAATGAGATGACAATGAGTAAAAACGGACTATCAAACAAAGGAATTAAAAAGAAAGCAATGGCTGATACAGAAAGGCATCCTCCAAGTATTACTTCTCCCTTAAATTTTGTTAATAAAGGGTTCATTAATAACCTTGAAAGAATATAAGCAATGGCATTACAGCTAATGATAGTACCAATCATAGAAGCTGAAAGATTGATGCTTTTTGCATATATAGGAAAGTAAAATTCATAGATTCCTACACCAGTTAAAATAACTCCACTTGTTATAAATGTCTTTCTTAATGAAGGGGCAACCAACAATTTTATAAAATTACTTTGCTGTCTCTCCTGATACATAATAGGGCTAGGTATTTTAATCCTTTTGGAAACAAAGAAAAGGCTTGGAATAATAGATATAACAGCTAGAAGTAAGTATGTTTGATTAAAATGAAGGTGATCAATAGAAACTCCCGTTATTAAAGGGCCTAAAAAATTAGAAATTGCAACACCAAGACTATGAGTAGAAAAATAAAACGAACGGTTTTCTGCAGTACTTAAAGCGCCTATTAAGTTTTGCATCGTAACAATAGTGAAGATTTGGCATAAGCCAAATAAAGATTGAGAAATGATTAAAATAAATAATTGACCTGGAAAGAGATAAGGAAGCAAAAGAGCTATACAAGTCCCTATCATCCCACCTGTCAAAGGAAAACGAAACCCTATACGATCAGAAATTCTCCCTGCATACGCTGCAAATAACATTGGAAATAGAGAGGTTGTAGCGACAATCATACTTAAATAAAATGCACTTGCGTTTAAATCTATTGCATACAAAGTTACCAGAATGGTATTTCCCCGAACGCTGGTTTGATAAATAAGAAATAAAGCAACGAGGATATATAGAAGCATATATTCACTTCCTCTTTATATAAAAAGAGTGAGAAAAAATATTTTTATAGCAAACTCAAACATTCTTTTTATACATAATAATTTTTATAGCGTCTTGTTTACTTTATTTAAGATCATAAAAGTAGCAGTACCGGTAGCGACTAACTGATCATGCTCGTTTAAAATATCTGCTTTACCTACTAGTAACGTTTTTCCTTTATGTAATAAACAAGACTTAGCTGTAATTGTTTTCCCATTTAATGGTTTTAGGTAGTTGATTTTTAGTTCTACTGTTGTAGAGTATTGGTTTTCATTTAGAACTGGATGTACAGCATTTCCAATGGACATATCAACAAGAGAAGCAATTACGCCTCCATGTACGTTACCACTAAAGTTTAAAAGGTCAGGAAATATCTCAATTCTTACTTCAAAAACACCATCTCTTGATTTAAAATCTTTTAGTCCTAGATATCTTCGAAAAGGATTCATTCTGTTATTGTGTTCCATTATTAATCAACTCACTTTGAAAATAAATTATTGAATCTTGTACTAATAAGGTAATTTAACAATTTTCTCAAGGGATTTGCCGTTTCATTAGAAGAGCAAATCTCTTGAGGGTTATTATCTTTGATTTATAGGAGTATATTCTGTTTTCAGTAATCCAACATAACTAGCACGCGGACGAATTAAACGATTGTTATCATATTGTTCTAAGATATGGGCTATCCATCCTGAAGTACGGCTTATTGCAAAAATAGGTGTGAATAAATATTTTGGAATGTCCAAGCTGTGGTATACGGAAGCCGAATAAAAATCCACATTAGGTAATAAGCCTTTTTCGCTTTTTATAATATCTTCTATTCTAGTTGATATATCATAAAGATTCCTTTGACCCATCAATTCAGTCAATTCTTTTGCCATTACTTTGAGATGTTTTGCTCGAGGATCCCCTGTTTTATAGACACGATGCCCAAAGCCCATTATCTTCTTATTAGTAAATAGTGCCTCAGAGATGTATGTTTCAACATTCTCAATATCGTTTATTTCTTCAAGCATTCTCATTACTGCCTCGTTAGCTCCACCGTGAAGGGGGCCACTTAAAGTTCCAATAGCTGACACAACTCCTGCATAAATATCTGCAAGAGTAGCTACTGTAACTCTTGCAGAAAAGGTAGATGCATTTAATTCATGATCAGCATGCAAAATTAAAGCCTTATCTAAGGATTCTACAGCTATTTGGTGAGGCTCTTTACCTTTTAACATATACAAAAAATTTTGTGAAAAGGTATATTCTGATTTAGGAAAAAGTATTTTTTCTCCCTCACTAATTCTTTGAATAGCTGCTACAATTGTAGAAATTTTTGATTGTATTTTTAAAGCTTTATCATAATTTGCTTCTCTAGACATATCTCTTGTAAAAGTATCAAATAGGGATAGTGCAGATACTATTGTTCTAAGCTTATCCATAGGGTGGACATCGTGTGGTAAAGACCTTAATAAATTAGTAATTGGTTCAGGTAACGTTCCATATTGTACTAGCTTTTGTTTTAAGTCCTCTAATTCTTCTTGGGTAGGTAATCTACCATTCCAAAGTAAAAAAATAACTTCTTCATAAATAGAGTTCGTTGCTAAATCATCAATATTAATTCCTCGATAAGTTAATGTGTCATCAATAATCGAACTAATAGCTAATTGTGTAACTTCAATTCCTTCAAGTCCAGTGACGCTCATTTTCATTCCTCCACTCCCCAATAATTTAAACGCCTACACACATATACACTTCTCCCGGAATGTCAGCGTTTACATTTTGTAACAAAAAATAATAGTTAATATATTTTATTGTTACGCAACTTCTTCCGATAATCGTATAAACATTCCGATTATCGAAATGCTAACATATTTTTTAAGAATTTTCAATATTTTATTTTGGCATAATACAAATTTATGAAGGTATATTTGCAACATTAAAAATTTTTATGCTGAATACTATATTTCAATAAAAAGATTCGCTAAACTAAAGTTAGGAGTTAAATTTAAACTTTAAAGCTACAAACTTGAAAGGAGTTTTTTTATGGCGGATAAATCTACTTCTCAGACTTTGCGAAGAGGATTATTAATTTTAGACCTTTTTCACACACACAGTAGTCAACTTACTGTAAAAGAAATAACAGCCAAACTAAATATCTCATCAACAATAACATTTCGTTTAGTTAATACACTGATTGAATGCGGTTATCTAACGAAAGATTCTTCTACAGGTAAATTAAGGTTAGGACTAAACTCTTATAAGTTAGGGATTTACGCAGATCCAATCCCGCAACTTCGAGAAACAGCAATGCCGTTTCTCGAACATATAGCTCAACTTACGAGAGAGACAGTTAGCCTAAATGTGATAGATCCGATAACTTTAGAAGGTGTATGTGTAGCATCAATTGAAAGTCCTCATGATGTCAAGTTCTCACGTCCAGTAGGATTAAGTAGACCTATCCATAAAGGTGCATCAAGAAAAGTATTGCTGGCATTTATGGATCCAACACAACAAGAACTTGTATTTCAAAAGATCCCTTCTGAGGAGAATATAGATATTGAAGTCTTGAAAAGGGATTTGGAAAATATCAGAATCCAAGGGTTCTCTCATACAGAAGGTGAAGTAAATGAAGGAGCACTTAACGTGGCAGCACCTATCTTGTCAAACCAAGGTTTAATTCTTGCTGGATTATCTATACACTGTCCTACTTACCGTAAAAAAGATGACACTGTAGAGTATTTTGCAACACTTGCTAAAGAAGCCTCTTTGAAAATCAGTAACATTATGGAGAATGTAAAAGAAAATATCACACTTTAATTCCTCTTACATTCTCCTTCGGTTTTACCATCTGTATTTTATATTTCACATATTTCAAAATAAAAGCTGTTTGTCTTTTGACAAACAGCTTTTTGCTTGAGTTCAAAACTTTAAACGTTACAATAATGCAGAATTGTCTAAATTTTTTGTTGAATAATTTTAAAAAGCATGATAGAATTTCGATTATCGGATAAATAAACCGATTATCGGATTAAAATTATGTAAGCGTATATCTTTTTTAAATTCAGGAGGGGTATTATGAAAAAAGCATTGGAAGATATAGTTGTTTTAGATTTGGGTCAAATTTACAATGGACCGTATTGTTCACTTATGCTCGCTTATCAAGGGGCCAAAGTCATTAAGGTTGAGCCAATTAAAGGGGAGAATCTTAGGGTTAGAAGAAAAGGAGACTGTCATGAATTATTAATGCTAAATTCCAATAAACTTGGCGTTTCTCTTGATCTTAAATCTCCGGAAGGAAAAGAAGTCTTTATTGAACTAGTCAAAAAAGCTGATGTACTTGTTGAAAACTTTTCTTTAGGAGCTATGGAAAGACTTGGATTAGGTTATGATTTTTTAAGCCAAATAAATCCAAAACTTATTTATGCTTCAGGAAAAGGTTATGGCTTGACTGGTCCGTATGCTGACAGACCAGCTATGGATTTAACAATTCAAGCAATGGGTGGGGTTATGGCTACTACTGGCTTTGCTGATAAACCCCCTGTAAAAGCTGGTCCTGCTCTATGTGATTTCCTTGGGGGAATTCACTTATTTGGAGGTATTACTACTGCTCTGTATCATCGAGAAAAAACTGGAAAAGGGCAATTAGTTGAAGTTTCTATGCATGATGCAATTTATCCTACTCTAGCATCTGCATTAGGCGCTTATTATAGCCAAGGAGGTAAAGTATCAGAGAGAACTGGAAATCAACATAGTGGAATGGCAACAGCTCCTTATAATGTATATCCAACTGAAGATGGTTACATAGCTATCCTTTGTGTAGCAGATAGACAATGGAAATCGTTATTAAAAGTTATGGGAAGGGAAGATTTACTCGAAGATAGTCGCTTTCAAACAAACGTAGACCGTTCAGCTAATACTTATATTGTAGATGAAATTGTAACCAGTTGGACTTCTGAAAAGAAAAAATTGGACATTGCAGATGCTCTAATAGAAGCCAATGTTCCCCATGCACCCGTCAATACAATTGCAGAAGTGGCAGACGATCCTCACTTAAAATACAGAGAAATGATTCGAGAAATCGAACATCCAAAAGAAGGAAAAATTAAGGTTCCAGGTTCACCAATACGATTATCTGATTCTCCTTTAAAAGAAGTTTTTGCTGCTCCTATGATAGGAGAACATACAGATCAAGTTCTCCACGAGTTAATAGGGTTAACAAGTGAGGAACTTCAAATTTTACGTGATAAAAATATTATTCGTTCAAAAGAACAGGTAACACAAAAAAACTAAATATACCAGTCAACAAGGGGGAGTACAAGTGGAGCAAACAATTTTGACAAGTATTCAAAACCATGTACAAATTATTACACTAAATCGTCCGGATAAGAAAAATGCTTTTGATAGTCAAATGATTGAAGAATGGGTAGCTGCGCTGGAAGATGCAGAAAAAAATGATGATGTACATGTCATTGTTGTGACGGGATCTGGGAATGCTTTTTGCGCAGGTGGAGATGTAGGTGGTATGAAACAAGATCAAAAACCACTAGATAATAAAAATAAACTTTGGAAAAACATTCATCGTATCCCGTTAGCGCTTAAAAAAATTGATAAACCAGTCATTGCTGCAATCAATGGTCCTGCTGTAGGGGCAGGTTTAGATATGGCTCTGATGTGCGATATACGCACTATGATTGATGAATCAAAGGTAAGCGAGGGCTATGTAAAGGTAGGTCTTGTACCAGGTGATGGAGGCGCTTTCTTTCTTCCTCCAATTGTAGGTGAAGCCAAAGCTTTCGAATTACTATGGACGGGAAACTTTATCAGTTCAAAGGAAGCGCTATCACTAGGAATGGTTAATCATGTATATACAAAAGAAGAGTTTATGAAGAAAACAATGGATTTAGCTGAGCAAATCGCATCCGGTCCGCAAATTGCCATAAGAATGACGAAAAGAGCTGTTCGTTACTCTAGAACAATGGAATTAGAGCCAGCACTCGATTTGATTTCTTCTCACTACGCCATTATTAAAGAGACCGAAGATCATAAAGAGGGAGTCACAGCTTTTAAGGAAAAAAGAAAAGCAAAATTTACAGGAAAGTAAAACTAGGGGAGGTACGGAAAATGGGCTTTATAGAGTATGAAAAAAAGGGAGAAATAGCTTACTTATATTTAAACAAGCCAGAAAAAAGAAATGCTATTGATTCCGTTATGTCAGATCTATTTCTTGATTACTTAGAAGAATATAAAACTGATTCTCAAGCAAGGGTCTTAATTATTACTGGAACGGGAGATAAAGCATTCTGTAGTGGTCGTGATCTAAAAGAGGCAAAGGAAAATCCAGAAGCATTCAAAAAGAAACCGTTACGAGGTAGATTGTTTAATGCAATTATTGAAACATATAAACCTGTCATATCTGCGCTAAACGGTGCTGCTGTAGGAGCAGGGTGTGAAATTGCACTTGCTAGTGATATTCGTTTGGCTCGGAAAGATATTAAAATTGGCATGCCCGAAGCCAAAAGAGGTATGGGAGCTACATTTGGAGCCACTATTTTGCCTAAATTAATCTCACCGAGCTTTGCAGCGAAAATGCTATATACAGGTAAGCTAGTATCAAGCGAAGAAGCCTTGCAGGTGGGCCTTATAGATGAATTATTAGAGGATCAAGAACAATTAATGCAGAGAGCAACTGAAATAGCAGAAGAAATATGTGAGTGTGCTCCTCTTTCTGTACAACGTATTAAGGAAACAATATGGAAAACGATGGATGTACCATTATTTCAAGCACTGCAGTTAGATATTGGACCAAACGTATATGAAAGCGAAGATCGTATTGAAGGCGCTCAGGCATTCCTTGAGAAACGAAAACCTGTTTGGAAAGGCAAGTAAAATAAATGAAAAGTTAAAGTGAGGTAACCTACCGATATTTGTATATTTTCAGGTTACCTTACTAATTGTCATAAATGATTCGTAAAGGGTGAATAGCTTGTTTCAACATATTAAGGTGGAGAAAGATGAATTCGTCGGAACTATAACTATTGATCGCCAGCGATTAAGAAATGCTTTAAACAAGGCGACAATTGATGAATTACAAGTAGCAGTAGGTGAATTAGAAGAAGATCCTAAGCTAAGGATAATAATTATTACAGGAGCAGGTGAGAAAGCATTTGTTGCCGGAGCAGATATTAAGGAATTACATGAAAGAACGATGTTGGAAGCACTTGTTCCAGGCATGCAGAAAGTTTATAGAGAAATTGAACAGTCAAGTAAAGTAACCATTGCGGTAATTAATGGTCACGCTTTAGGGGGAGGGTTTGAACTAGCTCTTGCATGTGATTTAAGAGTGGTAGCCAACCACGCCAAAATGGGTTTACCAGAATTAAACTTAGCTATTATTCCCGGTGCAGGCGGAACACAACGATTAATGCGAATCGTTGGTAAAGGAAGAGCATTGGAGATGATTCTTACTGGAAAAATAATCAATGGACAGGAAGCAGAACGCATTGGACTTGTTACCCAGTCGGTTGAAAGCAATGTCTTATGGAACGTTACCAATCAGTTAGTTGAATCTATCTTATCAAAGGGACCGTTAGCTCTTAAATTAGCCAAAATGGTCGTAAATCGAGGGCAAGATGTGGATTTAGATACAGCCTTAATGTTAGAGAAACTTGCACAAACAGTTTTGTTTGCTTCAGAAGAAAAGCATGAAGGAACACAAGCTTTCTTGGAAAAACGAAGACCGAATTATCATGAAATATAACAAAAAACACCTGTTAGAAAGCTAACTTCCATATGAAGAAGGAGTAGATAAAAAATGAAGGACGCTGTTATTGTTGAATCGGTTAGAACACCTATTGGTAAGCTTGGAGGAGCTTTAAGCAACGTGCTTGTAGACTTTTTGGCTGCAAAAGTTATTAAGGAAATCGTAAATCGCTCGGAACTAGACCCTGGTTTAGTAGATGAAGTAATACTGGGTCAAGCAAAGCAAAATGCTGACTCTTCCAATCTTGCTCGACTTGCCCTGTTACGGGCTGAACTTCCCGTTCAAATACCAGGATATACACTTCACAGGCAATGTGGTTCAGGTTTACAAGCTATCAATAATGCAGATATGCAAATCAAATTAGGTTTGAGTGACGTAGTTATCGCAGGGGGAGCAGAGAGTATGAGTACAGCCCCTTATTATATCCGTCAAGCTCGTTATGGATATCGTTCCGGAAATGGCCTGTTACTTGATCCAAATACAGAAAGTCAGCCATACTCTCAACCTATTGAAGAGTACGGACCTCTAAGAATGGGTGATACTGCTGAAAACTTGGCTAAAAGGTATAAAATTGATCGAGTTGAGCAAGATGAGTTTGCATTAAGAAGCCAAGAGTTCGCTCAAAGAGCAATTAATAATGGGCTATTCAAAAGTGAAATTGTTCCTTATGAAGTTAATAACCGAAAAGACTCATTTTTATTTGAATCAGATGAACATCCTCGGTCAACTACATTAGAAAAACTATCAACCTTAAAACCTGTATTTAACCCTAATGGAACTGTGACGGCTGGTAACGCAAGTGGACGAAACGATGCAGCTTCTGCAGTACTTATGATGAGTGAATCTATTGCAAGGGAAAGAGGTTTTACACCGAAAGCTAGAATTGTAGCTCATGCAAGTTCAGGCGTATCTCCTGAAATCATGGGAATTGGACCGGTGTACTCTACACAAAAAGCATTAAATATGAGTGGTTTATGTTTAGAGGATATAGGACTAATCGAGTTAAATGAAGCTTTTTCTGCTCAGGCACTAGCTGTTATTAAAGAATTAAATTTAAACCTAGAGACAGTCAATGTAAATGGGGGAGCAATCGCCCTTGGTCATCCAATTGGGGCTACAGGTGCTATTTTGACAACGAAATTACTTCATGAGATGGAACGTCGAGGAGAAAAATATGGATTAGTTACTCTATGTATTGCAGGAGGGCAAGGAATTACTACTATCTTTGAAAATCTACAAGTTTAAAATGGAGGTAAATCAATGACTAAAATAGCTGTTATTGGATCTGGCGTAATGGGAAGAGGAATTGCATATGTTGCAGCCCTAAATGGTTTTTCTGTTGCATTACATGATATTAATAATGAATCGCTACTAGTAGCAGAGAATTATATTAAAGATGAATTAATTAAAAGTGAGAAAAAAGGATATATTTCAACATCTGATGTAGAGAAAAGTATGAAAAATATCACTTATTATTCGGATATGAAATCTGCAGTGGATGATTGTGCCCTTGTAATCGAAGCTGTATTAGAAATCATGGAAATCAAAATAAAAGTGTTTAAGGAATTAGATAGTTTATGTTCGTCTGAAACAATCTTAGCAACAAACACATCTACCATGAGTCCAACGGAGATAGGCGCCCAAACTTCTCGTCCGGACAAAGTGATCGCAATGCATTTTTTTAACCCTGTTCATAAAATGAAATTAATTGAAATTGTACGGGGGCTTGAGACGTCAGAGGAAACTGTAGAGTATGTAAGAGCAATTGGAGCAAAAATGAAAAAAGAAACGGTCGAGGTAAATGAATTTCCCGGTTTTATTACAAGCCGAATGAATTGTCTAATTGGAAATGAAGCAATGAATATGCTGATGGAAGGCGTAGCTTCCGCGGAAGATATTGATAAATCTATTAAATTAGGATTAAATCATCCTATGGGGCCCCTGGCTCTCGCAGATTTAGTAGGATTAGATACACGATTAAGGAACATGGAATATCTCCATCATACACTGGGGGAAAAATATCGTCCATGTCCTTTACTTACAAAGTATGTAAAGGCGGGTAAACTAGGAGTTAAAACCGGTTCGGGATTCTTTGATTACTAATAATAAGATTTCACTAAAAATCGATAACTGTAAATCAGTGAAATAGTTTTTACTATTTCACCATTGGGAATATATTGTAAACGCTACCATTAAAACGCTGAATATGGACCTTTAAGGGGGAAAGTGAATGTTAACTGTGCTAGGATTAACCATGATAACGGTATTTACATATTTTATTATGTCGGGCCGTTTGTCTTCTTTTACCGCACTTACAGTGATTCCACTTCTTTTTGCTATTGCTGGGGGGTTTGCTGCAGAAGTTGATGACATGATGCTTGATGGAATTAAGCTTGTAGCTACTTCGGCTGCATTTCTCCTATTCGCCCTCCTGTTTTTTGGAATAATGATAGATGCTGGTATGTTCGATCCTTTAATTAATAAAATATTAAAAGTTGTTAAAGGTGATCCGCTCAAAGTTGCTATTGGAACAGGCGTCTTGACTCTTCTAGTATCACTGGATGGAGATGGTACAACAACTTTTATGATTGTTATCTCTTCTATGCTACCTTTATATAAAAAGTTGAATATGAACCCTTTAGTTCTAGCCACTATTTCTATGCTTTCTTTTAGTGTAGTTTGTGGTTTAACTCCATGGGGTGGACCTGGAATCCGGGCGTTATCAGTTCTAGGACTAGAACAAACAGATTTTTTTATTCCTCTTATTCCAACGTTAATTGGTGGAGCTATATGGGTTATTTTTGTATCGTTTATTTTGGGTAAAATGGAAAGAAAACGATTGGGTATCATTGATCTCAAAGAATCTCATATTGCGGAATATGCCTTCTCTTTAGATGTAGCTGCCAATGAAGAGTCTTCAATTAAAAGACCAAAAATGTTATGGGTAAATCTCATATTGACTTTGCTTGTGATGGGAGTATTAATATCAGATCTCGTAAAACCAGCAATTTTATTTTTAATTGCAGTTGTAATAGCTATGTTTATTAACTATCCGACTATTGAACAACAAAAGGACAGAATTAAAGCTCATGGCGGAAACGCTTTAATGGTGTTACTAGTTGTATTTGCCGGTGGTGCTTTCACTGGAATTTTATCAGGCACAAAAATGATAGATTCAATAGCAGCAAATCTGGTTTCGATTCTTCCTGAATCATGGGGACATTTTTTCCCCGTAATAATTGGCTTGGTTAGTATTCCTTTTACATTTGTTATGTCGAATGATGCTTTTTATTTTGGCGTAGTTCCCATTTTTGCAAATACTGCTTCTGCTTTTGGAATCGAACCAATAGAGATTGTTAGGGCAGTAGTTTTATCACAATCGGCTCATTTTTTACTTCCATTAGTTCCAGCTACAATTTTACTAACTGGTATGTTAAAACTCAATATTTCAGAGTATGTACGCTTCGCTTTTAAGTGGTCAGTTCTTACATGTTTAGTTTTAATTTCACTTGCATGGTTAACAGGTGCAATTATGACGTGATAAGCTCAACTTCATATGAACTTGGTATAATAAGCGACTAAAAGTATGTGACAATACAAAATGAAGAAACTTAAGTATATTCAAGAACATAGGTATGAACAAATAGATAAGTAAAAAATACTCATTACTATTTCAATTTATTAAAAAATAAAAACACATACTAATGAAATTAGTATGTGTTTTTTATTCGACATGTCTTATATCACGAGAAAAGAGCATTTGTTGTTCCTAAGTGTGAGGGGTAAAACTTGAATTTATAAAAAGTGAGTTTGAGAAATTGCTTCTATGAATGAAGGGCGTTCAGGAAATTATACCTTCTTAAAAATAGGAAAGTCGCAGTAAAAGAAATAGCTATTAAATAATAATTGATATTCTGTAATTTAGAAGCTTAATATCTTGTAGAAAAAGTATGTATTTGTCGTCATTAAGAGTAAAAGTTAAAACTTTATTTTATATACTCTTCTTCATGCCACATTCTCTACATTCACGTAAGAAAACGCCACCTTTTACGGAGCTTTTGAAGTAAGCTGAGTTA
>NZ_JBLTHW010000017.1:0-19374 GCF_049199565.1 Priestia sp. D3YE.R1
CCATAGCGCAAGCTAGTAAGATCCCTGAAAGATGATCAGGTTGATAGGTCAGAGGTGGAAGCGTGGCGACATGTGTAGCTGACTGATACTAATCGATCGAGGACTTAACCAAACTTTAAAAGCGTAAGCTTTACTCAGCAACCTGTTACCTAGTTTTGAGAGAACAATCTCATATAAATGTCTAGTGATAATGGCAAAGAGGTCACACCCGTTCCCATACCGAACACGGAAGTTAAGCTCTTTAGCGCCGATGGTAGTTGGGACTTTGTCCCTGTGAGAGTAGGACATCGCTAGGCATTTTTATTTTGCTTTTTTTATCATCGCGGGGTGGAGCAGTTCGGTAGCTCGTCGGGCTCATAACCCGAAGGTCGCAGGTTCAAATCCTGTCCCCGCAACCAACATGGTCCCGTGGTGTAGCGGTTAACATGCCTGCCTGTCACGCAGGAGATCGCGGGTTCGATTCCCGTCGGGACCGCCATTTTTTAGAAACGAAACAATGTGTTTCGTCTTTTTTATTGTTTGAACCATTTTTATATAAAACTTTACCGTCCTTAGGAGCAATCCTAAGGAATTTTTTATATACAAAGAAATTTCTTTATAGAATTGCGATGTTAAAGATTGTTGGATTTCTTACTGGATATGTATAGTCCACAACGTTTACAATATATATATACAGATTGAAATGAGGTTCTGAATGAATGACAGAGATTAACGAATTTACGTTTATGTCTACGTCTCCTGATGAAACTAATCAGCTGGCTGCTCGTCTAGCAACTTTATTAGAAGCTGGTGACGTGTTGCTGCTTGAAGGCGATTTGGGAGCTGGAAAGACAACATTCACAAAAAGTTTAGCTAAAGGATTAGGAATTGAACGCAATGTGAATAGCCCAACATTTACTATCATCAAAGAATACAAAAGCGGTCGCCTTCCTCTTTATCATATGGATGTGTACCGTCTAGGGGATGAATTTGAAGACTTAGGGTTCGATGAGTATTTCGAAGGAGATGGCGTGACGGTCGTGGAGTGGGCTCATCTTATTGAAGAGCAGCTTCCTACTGAATATATTCAAATCAATATTTATCATGAAAACGAAACGACTCGTAAAATCCTTGTAAAAGCGATAGGCAGTCGGTACGTTGAAATATGTAAGGAGCTTTTTAAAAGATGAAAATGTTAGCTATTGATACATCCAATTTTGTCATGGGTGTTGCTGTCGTTGAAGAAAATAAAGTAATTGGAGAAATTGTTACGAATCTAAAAAAGAATCACTCCGTTCGTGTGATGAACGCCGTTGAATCTTTATTAAAAGATTGTGATATTGCGCCAAGCGAGCTAGACCGTGTTGTAGTGGCACATGGTCCTGGATCTTATACAGGTGTACGCATTGGCGTGACCATTGCCAAGACACTTGCTTGGGCTTTAAATATTCCTTTAATAGGTGTATCTAGCCTTGAGGCCCTAGCAGCAAACGGTCGTTATTTTGATGGATATATTGCTCCGTTATTTGATGCGCGCCGTCAGCAGCTTTATACGGGACTATATAAATGGAATAACGAACGAGGTCTTCTAGAAGTTGAAAGTGATCGACTTGTTATTAATAAGGAGTGGGCAGAACATTTAAAGTCATACAACAAGCCTATTTTATTCATAGGCAATGATCTTCCTATGCATGAAGAGGCGTTAAAAGAAGTGTTGGGTGAACAAGCTGTATTTGCTCATGTTCAGCAGTTTAATCCAAGACCAAGTGAATTGGCTTTTTTAGGAATGAAGAAAGAGCCGCAGTCTGTGCATACTTTTGTTCCGAACTACATTCGTTTAGCTGAAGCCGAAGCCAATTGGCTTGCTTCACAGCAAAAAGGATAAAAGAAGGTATAACATGAAACTAACAATTAAGTTTCGTTTAATGGAAGTTAAAGATATTGACCAAGTAGTGAAAATCGAAGAGAAGTCTTTTACGACACCTTGGAGTTCAGAAGCGTTTCAAAATGAATTAACCAATAATCAATTTTCAACTTACATTGTGATGGAAGAAGGAGAAAATATTATTGGGTATTGCGGAACGTGGATTGTTATTGACGAAGCACATGTAACCAACATTGCGCTATTGCCAGACTACCGAGGCAAGGGACTCGGTGAATTGCTGTTGAGAAATGTGATGGACGTTCTTCGAAAACTAGGTGCTACGTCAATGACATTAGAAGTTAGGGTATCTAATCATATTGCACAATCATTGTATCAAAAGCTAGGTTTTAAACCTGGAGGTATTCGTAAGAATTATTATTCCGATAACAATGAGGATGCATTAGTTATGTGGGTGAATTTATGAATGAAAATCAATTAATTTTAGCATTAGAAACAAGCTGTGATGAGACAGCCGCAGCCGTTATTCGAAACGGTCATGAAATTGTAGCCAATGTGGTGGCCTCTCAAATAGAAAGCCATAAACGATTTGGCGGTGTCGTACCGGAGATTGCATCTCGTCATCATGTGGAACAAATTACGGTAGTAGTTGAAGAAACTTTAAATCAAGCGAACCTGACGTTTGCAGATATTGATGCAATAGCTGTAACGGAAGGACCAGGGCTTGTGGGAGCACTTCTTATTGGCGTAAATGCAGCCAAAGCGCTAGCATTTGCATATCAAAAGCCATTAATTGGTGTTCATCATATTGCAGGACATATTTATGCGAATCAGCTAATTAAAAAATTAGAATTCCCGCTTTTATCGCTAGTTGTATCTGGAGGGCATACGGAGCTTGTATACATGGAAAGTCACGGTCAGTTTAAAGTGATTGGCGAAACAAGAGATGATGCAGCAGGAGAAGCCTACGATAAAGTGGCCCGCACGTTAAACCTTCCATATCCAGGCGGACCTCATATTGACCGTCTTGCACATGAAGGAGAGCCGTTAATTGATTTGCCGCGTGCTTGGCTAGAAGAAGGATCCTATGATTTTAGTTTCAGTGGGTTAAAATCAGCAGTTATTAACACTGTCCACAACGCGAAGCAAAAAGGTGAAGAGATTCTTCCACAAACACTTGCTGCTAGCTTTCAAGCGAGTGTCATTGATGTGTTAGTAACTAAAACAGTTAAAGCTGCGAAGGAATATAACGTTAAGCAAGTTTTATTGGCAGGAGGAGTTGCTGCTAATAAAGGGCTTAGAGCAGCGCTAGAAGAGGCATTTGAATCCATGTCAAATATTGAGCTTATTATCCCGCCGCTATCTCTATGTACGGATAATGCCGCAATGATTGGAGCAGCAGCAAGCGTAAGATTTGCTCAAGGAAAACGTTCAGACATGTCATTAAATGCAAACCCCGGTTTGGACTTGGAAGAGTAAAAGGCGGATGAGATTTATTTCTCATTCGTTTTTTTTGTGGATAAAAATGATTTATCAACAATATTCAATAAATTTAGAATTGACTGTGGATAATTATGTGGAAAAGTCCGTGCACTTAGTACACGGACCTGTTATTAACAAGTTTTAATTATGAAAATCAGACAGATATCCACTATTTATTCACAGAGTGGATAAAGCTTGCTCTTAAGCGTATGAACAGGTGAATAGTACGAAGAGATACGAAAAAATATAGGCTATTCTTCTAGAAGCAGCTGTAATTCTTCCCACTCTTCCATTAATGTGGATAACTGAGAAGAAATTTTTTCATTTTCACCGTTTAATCTTGATACTTCTTCGTGATTTTGATAAATTTCAGGGTCACAAAGAAGTTCTTCATTCTCCGCTTGTGCGGCTTCTAATTTGTTTATTTCAATTTCAATTTCTTCAATGCGGCGCGTTCGCTGCCTCATCAATTTCTTTTGTTCTTTATCTTGTTTATAGGACTGTTTATCTACTTTTACCGTACGTTCTTCGTTTGCTTTTATATTTTCTAATTCTTTGATTTCCTCTATTTCTGCTTTCTTTTCTACATAATAGTCATAATCTCCAAGAAATTCTTCTACCCCTTCAGGAGATAGCTCTGCTATTTTGTTGGCAATACGATTAATAAAATAACGGTCATGTGAAACAAATAATAGAGTCCCCGGGTAATCAATTAACGCATTCTCTAGTACTTGTTTGCTATCTAAATCAAGGTGGTTAGTAGGTTCATCCAAAATTAAGAAGTTAGCTTTTTGAAGCATAAGTTTCGCAAGAGCCAAACGTGCTTTTTCACCACCGCTAAGCGTCGAAACGATTTTCAGTACATCATCACCTGAAAACAGAAAGTTTCCAAGCGCTGTACGGATTTCTTTTTCAGGTTTGGATGGGTAGTCATCCCAAAGCTCATTTAAAACGGTTTTATTAGACGTTAAATTGGCTTGCTCTTGGTCGTAATAACCAACCATTACATTTGAGCCAAAAGAAATAGTTCCAGTCTTGAAGCTGAGTTTATCCACAATACCTTTTAATAAAGTTGATTTCCCAACGCCATTAGGGCCAACCAACGCGAGGCTTTCACCTTTTTTAATGCGAAGGTTTGCCTGCTGGACGACATAGTTGTTTTCATCATATCCAATAGACACATCTTCGAGATTTAAGACTTCATTTCCGCTTTGACGCTCAATTTCAAAAGAAAAACTAGCTGATTTTTCACCTTCGTTAGGTCGATTTATTAACTCCATTCGATCGAGCTGTTTACGTCTGCTTTGCGCACGTTTTGTAGTCGATGCGCGGGCGATGTTTCGCTGAATAAAGTCATTCAATTTTGCGACTTCATCCTGCTGTTTTTCGTACTGACGCATTTCTTTTTCATATCGCTCTGCTTTTTGTACAAGGTATTTAGAGTAGTTGCCCGTGTACTTCACCGTTGTTTTTTGTGTGACTTCATACACTTGGTTTACGACTTTATCAAGGAAGTAACGATCATGTGAAACGATTAAAATAGCTCCTTCATACCCTTGCAGAAACTGTTCCAGCCATGCTAAAGTTTCAATATCTAAGTGGTTGGTAGGCTCATCCAGAATAAGCAAATCAGGCTTTGTTAAAAGCAGTTTTGCAAGAGCCAGGCGCGTTTTTTGTCCACCGCTCAAGGAGGAAATAGGGGTGCTGTAGTCAAAGTTTGAAAAACGGAAACCGTGAAGAATAGATCGTGTATCCGCTTCATATTGATAGCCGCCTAAATCTTTAAACGTTACTTGAAGCTGATCGTACTCTTTGGTTAGTTTTTCGTATTGAACTGAATCATTAAAAATGTCTGGATCACCCATCTTCGTTTCAAGCGTACGTAATTCTTTTTCCATCTTCTTTAATGGAGCAAAGACAGTCATCATTTCTTCCCATATGGAGAGTGTTGACTCAAGAACTGTATCTTGTCCCATATAATCAATGGAAACACCCTTAGGTTTAATAATTTCTCCGCTGTCATAGGAAAGCTGCTCAGCAATAATTTTTAATAAAGTTGATTTACCAGCACCGTTTCGTCCCACTAAGGCAATGCGGTCTTTTGATTGTACTTCTAACTTTATATTCGATAAAATGGGTTCTGCCCCATAGTATTTTGTAATACCGTTCAATTGTAGAATAATCATTTTTTCACCTCTAGTAGTATATCCATAGTGTATTTTAACACATTTTTAACTACAAGTTCTTCCTACAAGCGTTTGTAATTTGTAGAGGGACAAGGACAAATGATGAAGCGAATGTTTTGATTCATGAAATAAAATGATTTTACCTGCACATTTTATACAGGATACTATGTTAAAATAAGAGATAAGTGCATCTCTGAACTTATATATGATGGATGTAAAAAACCCGTCATGACTACCAAACCGATCCTTTGAAGGGCTAATTGCTTCGTTCTAGCTATCGACTTTAAGTAGTGCTGGATAGACAAAAGCCGTCGAGGTTTGAAGCGGAGTATATATAAAACAAGAGAAAAGAGAGAGAATTGGAAGCGCTACCTCAAAGCGGTTGATGCTTTGTGAAAGGTAATGCAATATGACTTGAAAATGTTAGTAATGACATACATGAACTGAGGGGGTACAACGTGAACACTGAACAATTAAAAATACCACAAGCAACGGCTAAACGATTGCCGCTTTATTATCGTTTTTTGAAAAATTTGCATGCTTCTGGTAAACAGCGTGTGTCGTCAGCAGAGTTAAGTGAGGCAGTGAAAGTGGATTCTGCTACTATTCGTCGGGACTTTTCTTACTTTGGTGCATTAGGAAAAAAGGGATACGGCTACAATGTGAATTATTTACTTACATTTTTCCGTAAAACGTTAGACCAAGATGAAGTAACGAAAGTAGCACTGATTGGCGTAGGGAATCTAGGAACGGCCTTTTTAAATTATAATTTTATTAAAAATAATAACACTAAAATTGAGTGCGCTTTTGATGTGATAGAAGATAAAGTCGGTACGAAAGTAGGCGACGTGCCAGTCTATCACCTTGACCAATTGGAAGATTATATGAGTGATGACATCTCAGTAGCGATTTTAACCGTTCCAGCCACTGTTGCTCAGCAAATTACCGATCGTTTAGTGAGTTGCGGAATTAAAGGGATTTTAAACTTTACTCCTGCACGCTTAAACGTACCGGATGAGATTCGACTCCATCATATTGATCTTGCTGTAGAATTACAGTCGCTTGTCTACTTTTTGAAAAATTATCCTGTTGAATAAGGCGGACTGTGTTACGATTTCCTTAAGTCTAAATTAATAAGGAGAGTGGGAATATGGGGATTGGAGCAGGCAGTTGGATTATTATTGCGATTGTAGCACTGCTTATTTTTGGACCGAAACGGTTACCGGAGCTAGGAAGATCAGTGGGCCAAACGCTTAGAGAGTTTAAGCATGCCGCTAGCGGTGCATCAGAAGATCGTGAAAAAGATAAACAGCGTCAAGTAGATGACAAAGAGTAAAAGGGTGATCATAGTATGACCGAACAAGAAATGTCAATATATGATCATATAGGAGAGCTGCGAAAACGCATTTTAATTGTTTTATTTTTCTTTGTGATTGCCACAATTGGCGGCTTTTTTATAGCGGATAAGGTTATTGTCTATTTACAGCATGCTGATGAGGCAAAGAATTTAACGATGAATGCATTTCGGTTAACAGATCCAGTTAAGATTTATATGCAATTTGCTGTTATTATCGGCTGCGTACTTGCAGCTCCTGTTGCACTGTATCAACTCTGGGCATTTATTAGTCCTGGTTTATATGAAAAAGAGCGTAAGGTAACGCTTGGATATATTCCTGTTTCCATTTTTCTCTTTATCGGCGGTGTCTCTTTTTCTTATTTTGTGTTGTTTCCATTTGTCGTTGATTTTATGACGCGCGTTTCGGATGAGCTGAATGTAAACCAAGTGATTGGCATTAATGAATACTTTTCTTTTTTAATGCAGCTCACACTGCCTTTTGGCTTGTTGTTTCAGCTTCCTGTCGTCGTTATGTTTTTGACGCGTTTAGGAATTATAACGCCTATGTTTTTATCTCAAATTCGAAAATATGCCTATTTCGTACTGCTAGTTATTGCCGCACTTATTACACCACCGGAATTGCTCTCGCACATGATGGTGACAGTGCCGCTTTTAATTTTGTATGAAATCAGCATCATTATTTCCCGCATTTCGTATCGCAAAGTGTTAAAGGCAAGGGCAGAGCAAGAAAGAGAAGATGTTAGTATGTAAAAAAAACCACTGAAACAGTGGTTTTTTTATTTGGATGAATCATCTTGATTTTTATATTGCTGCTGCAATTTTTTAATTTTGTAGTGCAAGATAAAGATGCGAACCGCAAACCTGAAATCGAATGCGGCTACGAGTGCAAATAAGATTGTGGGGAAATTCCAGACGGTTTCCTGGGCATTTTGAATTGCCAAGTAGGTGAATAAAATCCCCATAATAATATAAATAAACCCTCGTGTTAAAGGGATATTCTTCATAAAAACATGCCTCCAAAAATGAACTGCATTTGTTCTGCTTGTTTTTGCATTTCTATAATTTTATCTGCAAAAATAGTTTGAGATAAAATAACGATTGTATTCATCAAAACATGAGCAATAATAGGTACAACAATTAGTCTCGTCCTTGCATAAAGGAATGCAAATACAAATCCCATGGCTGTATACACAAGTAAATGTTTAAAATCCCAGTGTACCGCAGCGAAAATAAGGGAACTAATAAATGCAGAGATAAAGAAATTGTATCGTTTGTGAAGAGAACCAAAAATAATCTTTCGGAAAATAATCTCTTCTAGTATTGGTCCAATAACAGACGTAACGACAATAAGGAACGGCGTTGCTTTAACAAGATTAACAATATTTTGTGTGTTTTCAGATACTTGGGTAATGCCAAGAGCGTGCTCAATCATACCTGCTACAGCTTGACCAGCCATAGCGAGAAACACCCCAAGGACTGACCAGACAACAGCAATCGTTTTTCCAGCATGTTCTATACGCATGGACATGTCACGGCGCAGCAGCAGTAAGACAATAAGTAAACCAAGGATAAAGCTAATGATAGTCCAATAAGTCAAAAGCATGACATTCGCTGTTCGAACTGGATAGTCATCAAACATTCCTGTTAATTTTAACAGCGGTATACCAACAACTCCTGAAAACTGCATAAGGATGTAGGTGAGGATAACATACCAATAACGTTTTTCCAATCTTCTATACTCCTTTAAAAGGTTTTTATGTATATATGTCGAAGAAGTACTGTAAAGTTAGTAATTTCTTCTTGCTCGTATTGTAACATACATATTATTGAACAGAGAAAAGAATGCTTTATTTCTCAAAATCGTCGAAATCTAAGACTATTATATGTAGTTGTCGTAAATTTTAAATTTTTTTTGTTTAATACTTGCAAAAAAAACCCACTTTGTTTTAATATAATAATTGTGTTAGCACTCGTTGAGGTTGAGTGCTAATAAAAATGCAAACATATTATTTGAGGAGGTTGTTTCACTTGTTAAAGCCATTAGGTGATCGCGTAGTGATTGAACTTGTAAAATCTGAGGAAAAAACAGCAAGCGGTATCGTGTTACCGGACAGTGCAAAAGAAAAACCACAAGAGGGTAAAATTGTTGCTGTTGGTACAGGCCGAGTATTAGAAAGCGGTGAGCGTGTAGCTTTAGAAGTAGCTGCGGGCGATCGTATCATCTTCTCAAAATATGCGGGTACTGAAGTGAAATACGAAGGTACTGAATACTTAATTTTACGCGAAAGCGATATTTTAGCTGTAATCGGCTAATTTTAACCACAGACTTATCATACGTAAAAAATAGATTATTAAGAACATCTTGAGGAGGTCAAAGAACATGGCAAAAGACATTAAATTTAGCGAAGAAGCGCGTCGCGCAATGCTACGTGGTGTAGATACATTAGCAAATGCTGTAAAAGTAACGCTTGGACCAAAAGGTCGTAACGTTGTATTAGAAAAGAAATTCGGTTCACCGCTTATTACAAATGACGGTGTAACAATTGCAAAAGAAATCGAATTAGAAGACGCATTTGAAAACATGGGTGCTAAATTAGTAGCTGAAGTTGCTAGCAAAACAAACGACGTTGCTGGTGACGGTACAACTACTGCCACAGTTTTAGCGCAAGCAATGATCAGAGAAGGTCTTAAAAACGTAACGGCTGGTGCTAACCCAATGGGTATCCGTAAAGGTATGGAAAAAGCAGTAGCTGTAGCGGTTGAAGAACTAAAAGCAATCTCTAAACCAATTCAAGGTAAAGATTCAATTGCTCAAGTAGCGGCTATCTCAGCAGCTGACGAAGAAGTAGGTCAACTAATCGCTGAAGCAATGGAACGCGTTGGTAACGACGGCGTTATCACACTTGAAGAATCAAAAGGTTTCACAACTGAATTAGAAGTGGTAGAAGGTATGCAGTTTGACCGTGGATATGCATCTCCTTACATGGTAACTGATTCAGATAAAATGGAAGCTGTATTAGATGATCCATACATCTTAATCACAGACAAAAAAATCGGTAACATTCAAGAAATCTTACCGGTATTAGAGCAAGTTGTTCAACAAGGCAAGCCTCTATTAATCATCGCTGAAGATGTAGAAGGTGAAGCTTTAGCAACATTAGTTGTGAACAAACTTCGCGGTACATTTACAGCTGTAGCTGTTAAAGCTCCTGGTTTTGGTGATCGTCGTAAAGCAATGCTACAAGACGTTGCTATTCTAACAGGTGGAGAAGTAATTACTGAAGAGCTTGGTCTTGACTTGAAAACTGCAGGCATCGATCAATTAGGTCGCGCTTCTAAAATTGTTGTAACAAAAGAAAATACAACAGTTGTAAACGGTGCAGGAAACGCAGAAGATATCCTAGCACGCGTAAACCAAATCAAAGCTCAGCTTGAAGAAACAACTTCAGAGTTTGACCGTGAAAAATTACAAGAGCGCTTAGCAAAACTTGCTGGTGGCGTGGCTGTAATTAAAGTTGGTGCGGCAACTGAAACTGAGTTAAAAGAACGTAAATTACGTATTGAAGATGCATTAAACTCTACGCGTGCTGCGGTTGAAGAAGGTATCGTAGCTGGTGGTGGTACTGCATTAGTAAATATCTATAATAAAGTAGCAAGCATCGAAGCTGACGGTGACACTGCTACAGGTATCAACATCGTATTACGTGCGATTGAAGAGCCTGTACGTCAAATCGCTCACAATGCTGGTTTAGAAGGATCAGTAATCGTTGAACGTCTAAAAGGCGAAGCAGTTGGAACTGGATTCAACGCTGCAACTGGCGAGTGGGTAAATATGCTAGACACTGGTATCGTTGACCCAACAAAAGTAACGCGTTCAGCTCTTCAAAATGCTTCTTCTGTAGCGGCTATGTTCTTAACAACTGAAGCAGTTGTTGCTGACAAGCCAGAAGAAGGCGGAGCACCTGCAATGCCTGACATGGGCGGCATGGGTGGAATGGGCGGCATGATGTAATACTGCCCTCTCTGAAAAAGCGACCAAGTACTCACTTGGTCGCTTTTTTGCGTGCGTTAATATTTTCAGATTTTTTTAAAATTTGTTAAGATAGTACTATGTTTATTGGAAAACTTACTAAACTCAAGGCTTAACTGAGTTTTAAGGGGGAGCTTCGTTGATTCAGCTCGATCATATTAATAATAAATTAAACCAAGTATTAGAAAACATCGATCAAATTGTGATTGGAAAACGTCACGTATCTACGTTGAGTTTGGTTGCTTTGCTTGCCGAGGGCCATATTTTGCTTGAAGATGTACCGGGTGTAGGAAAAACGATGCTAGTGAAGGTGCTGGCCAAATCAATTGATGCCGAATTTAAACGAATTCAATTCANCCGAGGGCCATATTTTGCTTGAAGATGTACCGGGTGTAGGAAAAACGATGCTAGTGAAGGTGCTGGCCAAATCAATTGATGCCGAATTTAAACGAATTCAATTCACGCCTGATTTGCTGCCATCCGACGTAACAGGTGTTTCTATTTACAGTCCAAAAGACATGGAATTTCATTTTCGTCCAGGTCCTATCATGAGCCACATAGTACTCGCTGATGAGATTAACAGGACTTCTCCTAAAACACAATCGGCGCTTTTAGAAGCAATGGCTGAACATCATGTAACAACCGATGGTATCACCCGGGAAATTCGGGCGCCTTTTTTTGTGATGGCTACTCAAAATCCTGTTGATTTTGATGGGACCTATCATTTGCCGGAAGCGCAGCTGGATCGTTTTTTATTTAAATTAAGCATGGGGTATCCTACGCAGGAAGAGGAGCTTCAAATTTTAAATGGCGTATCGACTCAAGTTAATCTTGAAGATGTCAAACCCGTTATGAGCGTTCCAGAATTAGTACAGGCTCAAAAAGCTGTAAGCAGTATTTATGTAGATGATGTGATCAAGCACTATATCATTGAAATCATTCGCAAAACTCGATCTCATCCACATGTTTCGTTAGGTATCAGTCCTCGTGGAACGGTTTCCTTTATGAAGGCCGTTCAAGCATATGCGTTAGTAAAGGGAAGAGATTACTGTCTTCCTGATGATGTTCAAGAGCTTGCTTCATATGTGTGTGCACATCGATTAACGCTAAGACCTGATACTCAGTACAGCGGTTTAACAGCGAGTGATGTGATGAAGCAAATTATGGCTGATACGAAAGTACCTGTTAAAAGGTAAGAGGATACGTTATGAAACAGTATATAAAAGTGATATGGAACAAAGGTAGAGACTGGTTCGTTTTATTCTGCATCTTTGCCGCTACGTTTTCTTACGCCATGTTTCAAGGAGGCTTTGTCAGCTGGTTTTTATTTTATAGCTTCTTACCTTTTGGGTTATATGCGGTAGCCATTTTGCTTTATCCGTTGAAGAAGTTGAATGTTACTCGTGACATGAAGATACAGCCTCGATTCGCTGGAGATCATCTTTCGTATGATATTCACATTACACGCTCCTCGGCTTTTCCTGTTTATATGGCAGCAGTGAAAGAGGAGAGTAACCTTTTAGATCAAGAAGAAAGAACAATTTATCCGCTTTTTCAACGAAACGCCGTTATTCCGTATGAAAGATCTTTTGTAGAAAGAGGAGAATATGAATTTTTTACGATTTCGATTGAATTGAGTGATTTGTTAGGAATTGTAAAAAAGAATGCGTATTATCCCCTGCAGCAGCGATTTATCGTTTATCCTCAGATTCATGAGATAGATATTCCGTTTCTTTTAGCGGGAATAGAAGAAGGGAAAAATGAAGTTTCGACGGGAAATCAATCTACTACGTTAGTGACAGGCGTTAGAGAATATCAGCCGGGTGACCGATTAGGGTCTATTGATTGGAAGGCGACGGCCCGTAAAGCTACGTTGATTTCTAAAGAGTTTGGTCATTATCATGAACGGAGCATGATTATCATCGCAGATGTTATAAGCTCTCTATACTTTGAAGAACGAATGAGCTTTCTGGCATCCATGCTCATTCATGAAGAAACCAAGCGTAAAAAAGTTGATTTTCTTTTAGCTGGAGATGCAATTTTTTTACCAAAAACCTCTGAACAAAGTGAGACTGATAACCTGTTGCATTACTTAGCACGTGCACAGCCTAGTAGCAATCGAACATTCGAAACAGAATTTAAGAATATTGCCATTCAAAAGCAGCATTCTTTTATGGTCATTGTCAGTCAGGTTACAGGGACTCTTATTGGGCAAGTTCAATCTAAGCTGAGTTTCCATGCTAAGGCGTCACTAATTGTTGTTAAAGATGCAGGAGCAGGGCTTAGTGACGAAGAGGCCGTTATTGTAAATGGAATACAATCTTCTGCTTTAACGATTGAAGTCGTTAATATTCCACTTCCTCTATCATCTAAAGGAAGTGAGGGCGGAAATAAGTGAATAAATCAGCTTGGTATGTAAAAAACATCTTATTGTACGCGGGAGCTTTCTTTTTATTAGTGGAATGGCTTCTCCCTTTAAACGAAGTGACGGATACCAATCAAATTCAGTACTTTATCCTGTTTGTTGCTTACTGTTTTTTGTGTTTAACGTTTCGCTTGCCGTTTATCGTGATGACGTTAGGGAGCATGTTGTTTATTTTGTTTTCACTTCACAATCTTTATTTTCAAGGGGCCTTCTTTTCTTCAGACTGGCTTCCGAGACTGTTGGAAATTCTTCAGTCAGATGTACAAAGTATTATGCAGTGGGATATAGCGAATTTATCATTTGAAATGAGGAGCACTTTATTTTTTGTGCTGCTTTGGATTATGGCTTATTTAATTCGATATTGGATCTTTTATCAAAAAAGAATTTTCTTCTTTTTCTTCTTAACCATTTTGTATATTACCGTGTTGGATACCTTTTCTACTTACGATGCGGGAGCTGCTATTATTCGCGTAACGATTATCGGATTTTTATTAGTAGCTATGCTTCGCATAAATCCTGAACGTATAAAAGCTGCGAGCACTGAGCGTTTAGAAAATAGAAAACGATCGTTTCTTTTTCTAGGCAGCTTTTTAGCTATTGTCATTGTGCTGGCTTATCTCGCTCCTAAACCAGGGCCGCAGTGGCCAGATCCCGTACCTTTTATCACAGCGCATACAACAAATCAAGGGCAGGGAGAATCTGCAAGCGGTCAACGAATTGGCTATGATATGGACGATTCTAAATTGGGGGGATCGTTTGTCAATGATGATACGGTTGTGTTTACAGCCAAAGTAGAGGATGAGCACTATTGGCGTATTGAAACGAAGGATGTTTATACAGGTAAGGGGTGGGAGCTGTCTAAAGAGGAAGAAAAAGTGCCCTTTAAAGGAAATGAAAACTTACTGCCTCAATATGACGCAAGTGTAGCAGGACAAGTAAGAAAAGCAGAAGTTACCTATTCGCAGCCTTCTGTTCATCTTATGCATATTCCTCAACTGCTGTCGCTAACCTTAAAAAATGGCATTCAAACCGATGTTACACCGACAAATGAAAAATTATATCCTTATCAAAATGACAAGCTTGTTACTGTTCAATCGTATGAGCTGACGTATAAATATCCTGCATTTGATATTGGACTTCTTCAGCAAGCAGAGGAGAAAAAGGCAGAGAGTCTAGAGAATAATAACGAATTTATAGCAAGGTATACACAGCTTCCTGCTAACTTGCCGAAACGAATAAAGGATTTAGCTCGTGAGGCAACAAAAAATAAGAACAATCGTTATGAAAAAGCAAAAGCCGTTGAAGAATACTTCCAATCCAATCCATATGTATATGATACTGAAAATGTTCCAATCCCTACGAAAAATAAAGATTATGTGGATCAATTTTTATTTGATACAAAAAGAGGGTACTGTGATAACTTCTCTACTTCTATGGTCGTGCTGCTTCGTTCATTAGATATTCCTGCTCGGTGGGTAAAGGGCTATACAGAAGGTGATGCCACCGTCATTTCAGGAAGTAGTAAGTGGACAACCTATGAAATTACACAAAATAATGCTCATTCTTGGGTCGAAGTCTATTTTCCAGGAGCGGGTTGGGTACCTTTTGAACCAACAAAAAGTTTTTCTAATCCTTATGATTTTGTAGATAGCCAACCTAACAACTCTAGTGAAAATAGTCAAAGGGAAGAAGAGAAACAAGAAACGCAAGTGAAGGAGCAGCCTAAGGAAAAAGAGCTTCCGGCACAAGAAGAAAAAGCGAAAGGAAAAACAGCCTTTCTTCAAAATGCTAAGCTGTCTATGAAGTGGAAAGTGCTTTTCTACGGACTGATGGTAGTTATGTTAATAGTAATATATCTCAATCGATTTAAATGGTTTTTACCTTTTTATATCTCTTTTTATAAAAAGAAAGACAGTGTGGAAACCTTTGAATCAGCGTATGCTTTTTTACTTAAAAGACTCGCTGCAAATGGACTAAAGCGGCAAGAAAGTCAAACGCTGCGCGACTTTGCAGGAGAAGTAGACGAAAAATTAAATACGGTAAATATGCTACAATTAACGGAAAAATACGAGCGGGTTTTGTATCGAAATGCAGATTCCATAAAAGAATGGAAAGAGTCGATTGAATTGTGGGAAAATTTAATCAAAAAAACGAGTTCTTGACCATTGTTTCGCGGATTGATAGAATATTCTCGAACTTACTATAAATGTTTCGTATACCTTCATATATCCTCGATAATATGGTTCGAGAGTCTCTACCGGGTCACCTTAAACGATCTGACTATGAAGGCAGAACAGTCTATTTGACGACAAACTTCGTGCTCAACTAGACTTCTGCCTTTGTTTTTTGAGGGAGAAGTCTAGTTTTTTTTATATTTTAGGGCATAATAACAAGTGATTATTTACACATTCGGAGAGGTGAACAAGATGGAAGGCATGATTGTTGTATTAGATTTTGGTAGTCAATATAACCAACTGATTACGCGTCGCATTCGCGAGTTCGGAGTATATAGTGAATTGCATCCGCACACAATTACAGCAGAAGAGATTAAAGCATTAAATCCAAAGGGAATTATTTTCTCTGGAGGTCCAAACAGTGTGTACGGTGAAAACGCATTTCACTGCGATGAAAACATTTTTGAATTAGGTATTCCTGTTTTAGGTATTTGTTATGGAATGCAATTAATGACTCATCATTTTGGCGGGAAGGTAGAAGGTGCTAGCCACCGTGAATATGGTAAAGCAGCGATTAACGTACAAAACGATTCATTAATGTACCATGAGTTGCCAAAAGAACAAGTTGTTTGGATGAGTCACGGTGATTTAGTTGTAGAAACACCAGCTGGTTTTGAAGTGGACGCAACTAGCCCATCTTGTCCAATTGCCGCAATGAGTAACAAAGAAAAGAATATGTACGGAGTGCAGTTCCATCCAGAAGTTCGCCATTCAGTGCACGGTAACCATATCTTAAAGAACTTCGTGTTTGAAGTATGTCATGCTGAAGCAAACTGGTCAATCGAGAACTTCATTGAAGTTGAAATGGATAAAATCCGTGAAACAGTTGGAGATAGAAAAGTACTTTGCGCACTTAGCGGCGGAGTAGACTCTTCAGTAGTAGCTGTGTTAATTCACAAAGCAATTGGTGATCAGTTAACATGTATGTTCGTAGATCACGGTTTATTACGTAAAGGTGAAGCGGAAAGCGTAATGGAAACATTTAGCGAAGGCTTTAATATGAACGTAATTAAAATCGATGCAAAAGATCGCTTCTTAGAAAAGTTAAACGGCGTATCAGATCCTGAACAAAAGCGTAAAATCATCGGTAATGAATTTATCTATGTATTCGATGACGAAGCTGCTAAATTAAAAGGGTTTGATTTCCTAGCTCAAGGTACGCTATACACAGATATTATCGAGAGTGGGACAGCTACAGCTCAAACGATCAAATCTCACCACAACGTAGGTGGATTACCGGAAGATATGCAGTTCAAACTAATCGAACCGTTAAACACGCTATTCAAAGATGAAGTACGTGCATTAGGTTCTGAATTAGGTATCCCTGATAACATCGTTTGGCGTCAACCTTTCCCAGGACCAGGTCTAGGTATTCGTGTACTTGGTGCAATTACGGAAGAGAAGTTAGAAATTGTACGTGAGTCGGATGCTATTTTACGTGAAGAGATTGCAAAAGCTGACTTGGAGCGCGATATCTGGCAATACTTTACGGTTCTTCCTGACATCCGCAGTGTAGGTGTAATGGGAGATGCTCGTACGTATGATTACACAATCGGTATTCGTGCTGTTACATCAATTGATGGTATGACTTCTGACTGGGCCCGTATTCCTTGGGATGTGCTTGAAGTTATCTCAACGCGTATTGTAAACGAAGTTAAGCATATTAACCGCGTAGTGTATGATATTACAAGTAAGCCACCTGCAACAATTGAATGGGAATAATATGTAAGAAAACCGAACAAACGAACATTCTTTTCTAAGAATGTTCGTTTTTTGTTGACTTTTTTTAAAAGTTAATGGTAGGATAGTAACATAAAACAGCGAGATATAGCTTTAATGTCGTATAATCTTGGGGATAAGGCCCAAAAGTTTCTACCGAGCTACCGTAAATGGCTTGACTACGAGAAAGTAATACATGTATGTGTAAAAATCTTTTGTTTTTTTGGCTCATACATTTCTCTTTTAGTCGATCTTATGCCTTTACGCGCCATAGTGTAGAGGCATTTTTTATGGCTTGCCTAAGTGCATGCGGCTTCTATAAAGGGAGGAAAAAACGTGAAGAAGTATTTTCGTTTTGAAGAGCTGGGTACTAGCTATCGAAAAGAGTTTATAGCTGGCCTTACAACTTTTCTATCTATGGCTTACATTTTATTTGTTAATCCATCTGTGCTATCACTAAGTGATGTAAAGGATCTGCCTGACAGTATGAGAATGGACCAAGGGGCTGTATTTACAGCTACTGCTTTAGCGGCAGCTTTGGGATCAATTGTTATGGGAGTGCTTGGCAGATATCCAATTTCATTAGCTCCAGGTATGGGATTAAACGCATTTTTTGCTTATACAGTTGTTCTGACGATGGGAATTCCATGGCAGACGGCTTTAACGGGTGTTATGATATCAGGTGTTATTTTTATTCTTTTAACACTAACAAGCCTGCGAGAAAAAATTATTAATTCTATTCCTATTGAATTAAAAATGGCTGTTGGAGCAGGTATTGGTTTATTTATTAGTTTTATTGGTATGAAAGGTGCCGGAATTATCGTCAAAGATGATGCTACATTTGTTGGACTGGGTGATTTAACTAACCCAACAACGTTACTTGCGGTTTTTGGTATTGTCATTACTATCGTATTAATGGTGCTTCGAGTAAATGCAGCTGTATTTATCGGTATGATTGTAACGGCTGTAGCGGGTATGGCTTTTGGTTTAATTGATACACCTAAAGCAGTTGTTTCATCAGTTCCTAGTCTTGACCCGACGTTTGGGGCAGCTTTTCAAAATATCGGTGATATCTTTACTGTAAAGATGCTAGTCGTCATTTTAACTTTCTTATTCGTTGATTTCTTCGATACGGCAGGTACGATGGTTGCTGTAGCGAGTCAAGCAGGGCTTATGAAAGATAATAAGCTTCCGCGAGCGGGCAGAGCGTTACTGGCAGATTCTAGTGCGATTGTAGTTGGTGCTGTTCTTGGTACCTCATCCACAACAGCTTACGTAGAGTCTACGGCTGGAGTAGCAGCGGGCGGACGTTCAGGATTTACTGCAATCGTAACGGCAGCGTTTTTCTTAGTTGCACTGTTCTTTTCTCCGTTGTTAGCGGTCGTAACACCAGCTGTTACTGCGCCAGCTTTAATTACGGTAGGAGCTCTGATGGTGTCAAACTTAGGAGAAATCAATTGGAAAGAGTTCGAAGTGGCAGTTCCGGCATTTTTCACAGTGATCATGATGCCATTAACGTACAGTATTGCAACAGGCATTGCGGTTGGCTTTATCTTTTATCCTATTACAATGTTATGCAGTAAGCGTGGGAAAGAAGTTCATCCCATTATGTATGCTCTCTGTATCATCTTCATACTTTATTTCGCGTTCTTAGCAGAATAGTTTAAATAAAAAAGCTCAGTTTAATGACTGAGCTTTTTTTTTATGGTAAGATAAGAAAACTGCATAGCGGCTAGATAGCTATTGTAATAGAGACTATTCAATCATTTTACTGAAGGTTTACTTCATTAACTTTTTTATTTATAAAGTTTTTTAGAAAAACGATTGACTCTATATATTATATATGGTAAATTATTAAATGTCGCTGATGAACAGCGCAGTTGAGAGAAACATCTTAAAAAAAAGATGTTGACATCAAAACGATAGAATGTTATACTGATAAAGTTGCTTCAGAGCAACGGTCGAACTTTGAAAACTGAACAAAGCGACAAACGTCAACGTTAATTTTTATTTTTAAATTGAGCAAGTCAAACATTTCTTCGGAGAGTTTGATCCTGGCTCAGGATGAACGCTGGCGGCG
>NZ_JBLTHW010000018.1:0-15826 GCF_049199565.1 Priestia sp. D3YE.R1
GAGAGTAGGACGTTGCCAGGCACTTGAAAAAAGACTAGCTATTTTAGCTAGTCTTTTTTTGTATGTTCATTTAAGTAACAAGAAATTAAGTAAGGAATCTTTTGAGCCGTGACCTCAAGGAATCTCAAGATAAATGGATAATCTTTCGAAGAGTATGTATGCAATAATTCATACCACCACTCTGTTTCATAACGTGAAATCATACTTAAATTATAAAGTAATAAGTAATGTGCCAACATTTCAGGGAAATATAAGCAGCTATCTTTTTCCAACGGTGCATGCAGCGTGTTAGCTTGGAAATTGTACATAAAAGGTGAACAATTATATAAACAGCTTGAAGGGTCAAGAATACATACCTGATCTTCTGACACGGACAATGATAGATGGGAACGCTCTTTTAAAAAAGAATAGAGCCTTTCGTGATTCATATGATAACACCGTGTAACTTGTTCAGGAATAGGCAAAGAGGTAGCTGGAAGCGATCCAATAGTTGTTAAATGGGAAAATGGCCTCGTACCCAAATTTAAAAATAATGTATCTAATTCAGGTACACAAGACAATAGATAATTCATTGTATATTTACTACCTTCCAGTTGTTTCACATGAAACAATTCTTCTCCTACTTGTGAAAATAAACCGCTTTTTTGGATCTTAACTTCATCATCTAAAAAATCATAACTTTGTTTTTTTCTTTTTCGTGTTGATACTCCATGTGCTAACACCGCCGTATTTTCAGGATATACTGGGTTTTGTGTTAACAAACAGGCTTTTAACAGCTGTGACATTCCATAAAATAATAAAACTGGTTGAACTGATACAGGAGATTGTGCCGCAACTTGATAATAATTTTTACTGTGTTCCAAATAATAAATAAATGGGTAACTGTTTTTAAAGCTATGTTGCTCTGCATCGCTATAATTCAACTTTTGATAGCGCTTTTTTAAAAAGTCTTGTACAAAAGGAACGGAGAAAAATAAATTGTAAGACGTCCAAACATCATTAAATTTATGCAACTAAATCACCTTTTCTTTTTATTAGAATTATCTGATATCTAGTGAAGTTATTGACAGGTACATATCTGCTTGTTAATCTACTAATAATATTCTGTCGTTTAAAGGAGGATTCTATAATGTGGGAAAGCAAATTTTCTAAAGAAGGCTTAACATTTGATGACGTTTTACTGGTGCCAGCAAAATCTGAGGTACTACCTAAAGACGTTGATATGAGTGTTGAACTAACAAAAACATTAAAATTAAAGGTGCCGTTCATCAGTGCAGGAATGGATACAGTTACAGAAGCTGAAATGGCTATTGCAATGGCTAGACAAGGTGGTTTAGGTATCATTCACAAAAACATGTCGATTGAACAGCAAGCAGAACAAGTTGATAAAGTAAAACGTTCTGAAAGTGGTGTTATCACGGATCCCTTCTTTTTAACTCCTGAAAACCAAGTATTTGCTGCTGAACATTTAATGGGCAAATATCGTATCTCGGGTGTGCCGATTGTCAACAACGAAGAAGAACAAAAACTAGTTGGAATCCTTACAAACCGTGACTTGCGTTTCATCCAAGATTATTCAATGCAAATTGCTGACGTAATGACAAAAGAAGAATTAGTTACTGCTCCAGTAGGAACGACTTTAGAAGAAGCAGAGAAAATTCTACAGCAATACAAAATTGAAAAGTTACCTCTTGTAGATGACAATGGCGTATTAAAAGGTCTTATCACAATTAAAGACATTGAAAAAGTAATTGAGTTTCCAAATGCAGCTAAAGATCAACAAGGTCGATTATTAGTTGGAGCAGCTGTTGGCGTAACAGCTGATTCAAATGTTCGTATCGAAAAATTAGTACAAGCTGGCGTTGATGTTATCGTTATTGATACAGCGCATGGACATTCACAAGGCGTTTTAGATACAGTACGCAGCATTCGCGAGGCATATCCAGAATTAAATATTATTGCTGGTAACGTAGCAACTGCTGAAGGTACAAAAGCATTAATTGAAGCTGGAGCAAACGTAGTAAAAGTAGGAATTGGACCTGGTTCAATTTGTACAACTCGTGTTGTAGCTGGTGTAGGCGTTCCACAAATCACAGCAGTATATGACTGTGCAACCGAAGCTCGTAAGCACGGTGTAGCTATTATCGCAGATGGCGGTATTAAGTACTCTGGAGATATCGTAAAAGCACTTGCAGCTGGTGGACATACAGTAATGCTAGGAAGCCTTCTAGCAGGAACGACAGAAAGTCCTGGCGAAACAGAAATCTACCAAGGAAGACGATTTAAAGTGTACCGTGGAATGGGCTCTGTAGGAGCTATGGAAAAAGGAAGTAAAGATCGATACTTCCAAGAAGATAATAAAAAATTAGTTCCAGAAGGTATCGAAGGCCGTTTGCCTTACAAAGGGCCTGTAGCAGATACTTTATATCAAATGATTGGTGGTTTACGTGCAGGAATGGGTTACTGTGGTTCAGCTAACTTAGAAGCGTTACGTGAACAGGCACAATTCATTCGTATGACTGGAGCAGGTTTAAGAGAAAGTCACCCACATGATGTACAAATTACAAAAGAATCTCCTAACTATTCTATGAGATAATCATGAATGTTTAAAAAACACGTTTCCTTAATAGGGAAACGTGTTTTTTATGTCATTAATCATGAATGTAACAGTACTTCTTTATCTATTTTTTTAAATTTTAGTATGATAAAATTACATTTATGTGAGTTTACGTTTGGAGGGTATAGAGTGAGAAACGCAGTACAGAAACAATTAATTTGTGTCATTGCTGTTATGTTAATGGCCAGCGTATTTTTTGTCTCTACACAAGCATCAGCTGCTTCTAAAACAGATGATATTGGTGTTGAAGCAGATGCAGCCATTTTAGTAGAGGCAAGTACGGGGAAAGTGCTATACGGGAAAAATACGGATGCTTTATTAGGTATTGCAAGCATGACAAAAATGATGACAGAATACTTAGTATTAGAATCCATAAAAGATAAGAAATTATCTTGGGATCAACGTGTGCCAGTTAGTAAATATGCGGCTAAAATTTCCCAGGATTATGGATTATCAAATGTACCATTAATCGAAAACCAAAAATATACGGTAAAAGAATTATATGATGCCATGGCTATTTACTCAGCTAATGGAGCAGCCATTGCTTTAGCTGAAGCTGTCAGTGGTTCTGAAGAACGTTTTATTAAGTTAATGAATGAAACAGCAAAAAAATTAAATATGGGTGAATCAAAATTTGTCAATTCTACAGGTCTTTCTAATTCCTTGTTAAAAGGAATGTATCCAAAAGGAACGAAGGAAGAAGATGAGAACCTTCTATCTGCTCGGGCAGTTGCTACTCTTGCTTATCACTTGATTCATGATTATCCAGAATCTTTGGAAGTAGCCAAAACTCCTTCTAAGATGTTTAGACAAGGGCAGCAAGGCGAAACAAAAATGAACAATTGGAATAAGATGCTCCCTGGTTTTTCAGCTGCATACAGCGGCGTAGACGGCTTGAAAACTGGTCATACAGATTTTGCAGGTCAATGTTTCACTGGGACTGCAGAGCGTAACGGGGTAAGATACATAACAGTTGTAATGAATGCTAAGGAAAACGGCAAGTCTACGGAAGCTGCTCGTTTTTCTCAAACGAAAAAGATATTAGATTACGCTTTTAGTCATTTTCAGTTAAAAGAAGTGGTGCCTGCTAACGGCGAGATTAAAGGGCACGAAACAATTGATGTTGCTAAAGGAAAATCAAAAGAAGCTTCCGTTTCTCCAAAAGATTCGGTAAAGATTATTACCGAAAAAGGTCAAAAAGATCATACTAAAATCAACTTTAAGTTAAACGATAAAGTTGTGAACGATCAAAAAGTTGTAGCTCCTATTAAAAAAGGAGAAACAGTTGCTTATGTGAGTGCAACAAACAGCAATCTTAAAGATCTAGGCTATGTAGGAGGCCAAACTACAGATAGCATGACACCGGTTGTGACAAATGAATCTGTTGAAAAAGCTGGATGGTTCTCTCTCGCTATCCGCAGCATCGGTAACTTCTTTAGCGATATTTGGATGAATGCTGCAAATACAGTGAATAACTGGTTTTAATGATAACTCAAGAGAAAGAAGAGATACTACAAGAGAGTATCTCTTTTTTTATTTTTAGATTTGTTTGTATATAATCTATAAATTAGATAGGAATTTTCCGAAAAATGCGGTAGAATAGACACTAAGTTTTGAATTTTGTATATACACTAAAAATTATTGTGAAACACTTGATACAGGAGGAAGACAAACATGAATAACATTACAGGTACTGATCGTGTAAAACGAGGAATGGCGGAAATGCAAAAAGGTGGCGTTATCATGGACGTTATCAATGCAGAGCAAGCAAAAATTGCAGAAGCAGCAGGCGCTGTTGCCGTTATGGCATTAGAGCGTGTTCCAGCTGATATCCGTGCAGCAGGCGGCGTGTCTCGTATGGCAGACCCAACAATTGTTGAAGAAGTGATGAATGCTGTGTCCATTCCAGTTATGGCAAAAGCTCGTATTGGCCATATTGTTGAAGCACGCGTGCTAGAAGCGATGGGTGTAGACTACATCGATGAAAGTGAAGTGTTGACTCCAGCTGATGAGGAGTTTCATTTAAATAAAAATACATTTACGGTTCCATTTGTGTGCGGTTGTCGTGATCTTGGTGAAGCATCCCGTCGTATCGCTGAAGGAGCTGCAATGCTTCGTACAAAAGGCGAACCAGGGACAGGAAACATCGTAGAAGCAGTGCGTCATATGCGCCAAGTAAACGCTCAAGTACGTAAAGTTGTGGGCATGGACGAAGATGAGTTAATGACAGAGGCAAAACTATTAGGTGCGCCTTATGAGTTATTACTGCAAATTAAACGTGAAGGTCGCCTACCGGTTGTAAACTTTGCAGCAGGCGGTGTAGCAACACCAGCGGACGCAGCGTTAATGATGCAGCTTGGAGCAGACGGTGTATTCGTTGGTTCAGGAATCTTTAAATCAGACAACCCTGAAAAATTTGCTCGAGCAATCGTGGAGGCAACAACGCATTATCAAGACTATGAACTCATTGCAAACTTGTCAAAAGGATTAGGAAGTGCAATGAAAGGGATTGAAATTTCATCATTATTACCAGAAAACCGCATGCAAGAGCGTGGATGGTAATTTAAAGGGAGTTTTGACAAAATGGTAAAAGTAGGCGTGTTAGGATTACAAGGTGCCTTTCGCGAGCATGCACAAGCATTAGAAGCAGCAGGCGCTGAAGCCATTATCATTAAAAAAGTTGAACAGCTAGACGAAATAGATGGTTTAATCCTACCGGGCGGCGAAAGCACAGCGATGCGTCGTCTGATTGACAAGTATGATTTTATGGAACCCCTTCGCCAGTTTGCACAAGCAGGTAAACCGGTGTTTGGTACGTGTGCGGGTTTAATTTTACTTGCAGGACAAGTTGTTGACCGTGAAGAGCCCCATTTAGGTGTTATGGATATTACGGTAGCTCGAAACTCATTTGGGCGTCAACGAGATAGCTTTGAAGCTGCTCTAAACATTAAAGATATTGGTGAAGATTTTATAGGCGTATTTATCCGTGCTCCGCATATTGTAGAAGTAGGAGAAAGCGTTGAAGTCTTGGCAATGCATAACGACCGAATTGTTGCAGCAAGACAAGGTCAATTCTTGGGATGTTCATTTCATCCAGAATTAACAGATGATGCTCGCATGGCTCAGTATTTTGTAGCAATGGTTGAAGAAGCTTCAAAAAAACCTGTATAAATGAATTGCATCTTGTAAAGACTTGTAGTACATTATGATTATTAAAAATGATATTGGTATAAAGCGTTGATAGGAAATAGTAATAAGATTTTTGATTTCAAGAGAGTCGATGGCTGGTGTGAATCGATAATCAATTCTTATGAATCCGTCCTGGAGCAAGCTGTCGAAAAAGTAGTAGGCAGTTTCGGTTCATCCGTTATCTGGTTTAAGAGGAAGGCTTATTTTAGCTTTCAATTAGGGTGGCAACGCGGGTAAACTCTCGTCCCTTTCATGGGGATGAGAGTTTTTATTTTGCCCTTTTATACTAAAGGAGGTACTAAGTATGTTAGATTTAAAATTTTTACGTGCTAATTTTAATGAAGTAAAAGAAAAGCTCAAGTTTCGTGGTGAAGACTTAACGGACTTAGGTCGCTTTGAAGAGTTAGATGCCAAACGCCGTGAGCTAATTGCTCAAACAGAAGAGTTAAAAAGCAAGCGAAATGAAGTATCACAGCAAATTGCACAATTGAAGCGTGAAAAACAAGATGCTGATCATTTAATCGTTGAAATGCGTGAAGTAGGAGACCGCGTAAAGCAATTGGATGAAGAGCTTCGCAGCGTTGAAGAAGAGTTAGAGCTATTGTTGCTTTCAATTCCTAACGTTCCACATGAAAGTACGCCTGTAGGTGAAACTGAGGATGACAACGTAGAAGTTCGCAAATGGGGAGAAATTAAACAATTTGATTTTGAACCAAAACCGCATTGGGATTTAGGAACAGATTTAAATATTTTAGATTTTGAAAGAGCTTCGAAAGTAACGGGAAGCCGCTTTGTATTTTATAAAGGATTAGGTGCAAGGCTAGAACGTGCTCTTATTAATTTTATGATGGATTTACATATGGATGAGCATGGTTATGAAGAAATCCTTCCTCCATATATGGTAAATCGTACAAGCATGACAGGAACAGGGCAGCTTCCTAAATTTGAAGAAGATGCATTCAAGATTAAAGAAGAAGATTATTTCTTAATTCCTACAGCTGAAGTACCAGTTACAAATTTACATCGTGATGAAATTTTAAGCGGAGACCAGCTTCCAATTGCTTATACAGCATATAGTGCTTGCTTCCGCTCAGAAGCAGGCTCTGCAGGAAGAGATACACGTGGGCTTATTCGTCAGCATCAGTTTAATAAAGTAGAACTTGTTCGCTTTGTTAAGCCAGAAGATTCTTATGATGAATTAGAAAAATTAACGGGCCATGCTGAAAAGGTTCTTCAACTATTAGGTTTACCTTACCGAGTTCTAAGCATGTGTACAGCTGACTTAGGTTTCACAGCAGCCAAAAAGTATGATATTGAAGTTTGGATTCCAAGTTATGAAACGTATCGTGAAATTTCTTCTTGTTCAAACTTTGAAAGCTTCCAAGCTCGCCGTGCTAATATTCGCTTTCGCCGTGATACAAAAGCAAAACCAGAACATGTTCATACACTAAACGGTTCTGGCTTAGCAATTGGTCGTACGGTAGCTGCAATTTTAGAAAACTATCAGCAGGAAGATGGATCAATTCAAATTCCAGAAGTGCTGCGTCCATATATGGGGAATAAAGAATTTATTTCTAAATAAAAGTAGAAGATGTTCATTAAATTGATTTTTAATGAACATCCTTTTTAAAAAAATAATAAAAGTGTTGACTTCATTATTTATATATGATAAATTAATACTTGTCGATACGGAGGAATACCCAAGTCCGGCTGAAGGGATCGGTCTTGAAAACCGACAGGGGTGTTAAAGCCCGCGGGGGTTCGAATCCCTCTTCCTCCGCCATATTTGACTTATAATGCAATTAACATAGCGCGATAAATTGGAGATTGGAAAACCGTTACTTATAAGTAACGGTTTTTTATTTGTTAAAAATGCCGCTTTAGTAGATAAAGCGGCATTTTTTTATAGCTGACGACGTTTTAACTTTTCATTATGTTGTAAAAAGCGAGCCACTTTTTCAACAATTGATTCAATTGAATCAGGATCCTTGAGCAGGTCGTATTCTCTAATATCTAAACGGAGAATAGGGCAAGCTGTAAAGTTATTAATCCAGTCTTCATATCGGGCGTGCATCTCTTTCCAATAATCAAGAGGCGTTTGTTGTTCCATTGGTCGCCCTCTTTCTTGAATGCGATCTACAATATCTTCGAAGCTGCCTTCCAAATAAATGAGCAGATCCGGATGAGGGAAGTATGGAGTCATAACCATTGCATCGAACAAGCTTGTATATGTTTCATAGTCTACTTTAGACATTGTTCCTTTTTCAAAATGCATCTTAGCAAAGATACCGGTATCTTCGTAAATGGATCTGTCTTGGATGAAGCCGCCGCCATACTCGAAAATTTTCTTTTGTTCTTTAAAGCGCTCCGCTAGAAAATATACTTGTAGGTGAAAGCTCCAGCGTTCAAAATCCCCATAAAATTTGTCCAGGTAAGGATTGGAATCTACTTTTTCAAATGATGTGCGAAATTGGAGAGCATCAGCCAATGATTGAGTCATCGTAGATTTCCCAACTCCAACTGTACCCGCTATCGTCAACACAGCATCATTAGGAATGTTGTATTTCGATCGTAAGTTTGCCATTACATACTCCTTTTTAACATACTCTCTTGAACCTCTGATAAGATTCTATTTAAGTGTTGTTTATTTTGTACAAAATCTATTTCATCACCGTTGTAACGTAAAATGGTTACGTCAGGGTTCTTTTGTTCAAATGCCGTCATAGCTTTTTCATAATCATCACTTAGTCTCGCAAGGTAGTGAGGATCGATGTTTCGTTCAATTTCTCTTCCACGCATTTTAATACGCTTTAGCAAGGTATCCAAACTTGCATTTAAATAAATAATAATGTTCGGAGCTTGCATATCAGCCGTTAAGATGTGAAAGATTTGTACATATTTTTTATACTGTTCATCTTTTAACGTTTGCTCAGCAAAAATCATGTTTTTCATAATATGATAATCTGCTACAACAGGTTTTTTATAAGATAAGAACCCTTTTTGAATATCCTCTAACTGCTTATATCGATTACATAGAAAAAACATTTCGGTTTGAAAACTCCACTCGTCGATATTCTCATAAAATTTCCCGAGAAATGGATTTTCATCTACGATTTCTTTTAAAATTTCGAATTGAAATGCTTGTGCAATCTCTTTAGCTAGAGAGGTTTTTCCGACACCGATGGGTCCTTCTACTGAAATAAAAGGTGTGCCTTGCATTCATTTGCCTCCTTCATGACCACTCGTTCAAAAAAAACAGACAAAAAATATTTTAACATAGAGAAGGAGAATAAGGGGAAAAGAAATTTCTTTCAGTAAGAAGAATAACAAAAAGCCTACTGTTAACAGTAAGCTTTCCCTATTTATTGTTGTGTCAGTCTTTTTGTAATTTTGAAGTTGTCTTCAATCAAGAGCCAGTTTTGTGGAAAATCTAAGCCTAGTTTCCAGTAAGCCATTCCTCTAAGTTTTAGTTCTTTGATTAAATCAAACTTGGCTTGAATAGACCTAGCGTCTTCAAACCATACTTCGTGGGTGCGCTGCTGTTCATCTTTATAGCGGAAGAAAGGAGCTTGCGCTTTATTGTCGTATTGAATAGCTACTTTATAGCGAGCTGCCAACTCAATAGCTCGTTGAGGACTAATGGCTTTGGCATATTCTCCTCCTGGTTTGTAAGGAAGTGTCCAATCGTAACCGTATAGGTTTTGGCCCATAATAATTTTTGAACTAGGTATTTCAGATACTGCATATTCTAAAACATCACGTACGGGACCAATAGGAGAGACAGCCATAGGAGGCCCACCGCTATATCCCCATTCATATGTCATCGGAACAACGAAGTTAGCAATCTCTCCAATGGCTTTATAATCATGTGCTTCGTACCATTTGCCTTTTTGATCTCGACTTGTCTTCGGAGCTAAAGCGACAGACATGAGAAGTTGCTCATCTTGAAGACGCTTTTTTGCTTTCTGTAAAAATGCAATATAGGCTTCTTTATCTGCCGGACGCAAAAATTCGAAGTCAAAGTGAATGTCTCTGAAATTTTGTTCTTTCGCTGTTTTTACAATATTATTTAAGAGCGTATCTTGAACGTCTTTATTAGTTAAAATTGCTCGGCCGACTTCGTCACTGAATGCGCCGTTTTCAATATTAGCCAATACCATTAAGAAAATGACATCATTTTCTTTAGCAATAGAACCTAAATTGTTAAGTGGAGGTGCCTTTAGAGAACCGTCTTTTTGCACTTCGAAGTTAGCTGGCCCAAGATAGGTAAGATATTTTGCATTTTGATTAATCATTTTCTCTGTTTGGGGGGTGATTTTTCGATTGCTTGTTTCAACATACCCTAAAAACTCACCGTTTCTTTTGTTTGGGGAAGGGGGAATTAAGATTCGGCGGCCAGGTGTTAAGGGTGCTGTAACTGAAACATTGTTCGCATTGGCAATAGCCTGATAGCTAACGCCTAATTTTCTTCCTATCTTCCATATAGTGTCCCCAGCTTTTACTGTGTAGTAAGTACCGTTGATGGGAATAACCATAGATTGGCCAATGACGAGTTGATTTGGATTAGGTAATTCATTTGCTCTTATAATTTTTCCTGCTTCAATGCGAAACTGTTTTGCAATACTATATATACTGTCACCTGCTTTAACAGTGTAAATTTGCATAATAAAAAGCCTCCATTTCATATGACTTACTTCCATCATATGAGAAGGCTTTTTACTTAATTCATCAACTCAGTATGTTTGCAAATACGAGCATTTAATACGTTATGCATCATTCTCAAAGCGAAGGTATTGTCTTCATCTGCGTTTGAAGCAATACAATCTTCAGGAACAATTAAGTCATACTCGCGCATATAAGCATCGTTGGCTGAAAAAAGCACGCATATATTTCCTGCAATTCCTGTTAAAATAAGTGTATGCACATCGAGCTGTGATAGCAAAATATTTAAAGCTGTCCCATAGAAGATAGAATGCTTTGGTTTAATTAAAAAGTAATCAGCGCTTTGTGGTGAAATGTGATGTAGAATGGGTGAGCTTACCTCATTTGTGCAGTGTGTTAAAATGGTTTCTAAGTTTGCTTGCCATAGTTTATAGTGGTCATTGACATAAATAATAGGGATATGTTGAGACGAGGCATATTGTTTTAATTTAGCAATGTTTTGAGCAATTGTTAAAGATTTTTCAGCAAGTACTTTGCCGTTTTTGAATTGAAAATCGTTTAGCATATCAATAATAATTAAAGCAGTTTTAGCATTCTTCACACAAGGTCTCTCCTTTTCCTGATGTACATAGTAAATAGTTTGACTCAGAAAAAATATAATATGTAAGGTTGGATAAAAAGTGTTAAATGATGAAAAGTATATGAGGTTGGCAATTGATGAAGCATTAAAAGCTAAAGATAAATTAGAGGTTCCCATTGGAGCAGTGATTGTTCAAAATGATGAGGTAATTGCTGCAGCTTATAACTTACGAGAAACAGAACAGCGATCAGTTGCTCATGCAGAACTTTTAGCAATTGATGAAGCATGTAAGAAACTAGGAACATGGAGATTGGAAGACGCTACATTATATGTCACCTTAGAACCATGCCCGATGTGTGCAGGTGCTATTGTATTATCAAGAGTGAAAAGAGTTGTGTTTGGCGCTTATGATCCTAAAGGTGGCTGCGCGGGAACATTGTTAAACTTATTAGAGTTTGAAAAGTTTAATCATCAGGCAGAAGTAGTAGGCGGTATGCTAGAAGAAGAATGCGGGAGCCTCTTAACGACTTTTTTTCGCGAGTTACGTCAACGAAAAAAGACTGGAAAATAGAGCTAAAAAAGTAAGTTTTCTATAGCGGTTGCATTTTTGAATGAAAAGACGTATACTTGTAAATGCATCAACTTGATGCCCAAACTATTGGTTTCAACTTTGCCGTGCTAAGCGGGGAGGTAGCGGTGCCCTGTACTCGCAATCCGCTCTAGCGAGGCCGAATTCCTTCTTGANTTTCAACTTTGCCGTGCTAAGCGGGGAGGTAGCGGTGCCCTGTACTCGCAATCCGCTCTAGCGAGGCCGAATTCCTTCTTGAGGTTAGCTCATCTTAGGGTCTGCCTTAAGTAAGTGGTGTTGACGTTTGGGTCCTATGCAATGGGAATCTGTGAACCCTGTCAGGTCCGGAAGGAAGCAGCAGTAAGCAGAATCTCTCATGTGCCATGGGGTCGCCTGAACCGAGCTAACTGCTTAAGTAACGCCTGGGGTGGCTAATCGACGGAAGGTGCACGGCAGTTATATACATAAGTTTAGTCTACTCTGTGGGAGTAGGCTTTTTATTTTATCACTTACTATTTTGAAAAAAAGCCTCATAATACGCTATAATGATAACTAATGAATTATATTAAAAGGAGAGGATGTAGTGGCATATCAGGCTCTGTACCGTGTATACCGTCCTCAAAGCTTTAACGACGTAGTCGGTCAACAACATATTATCAAAACACTTCAAAATGCCCTTGTCCAAGAAAAATTTTCGCATGCGTATTTATTTTCTGGGCCTCGAGGGACAGGGAAGACAACAGCTGCTAAAATTTTAGCAAAAGCCGTTAACTGTGAAAAAGCACCCATTGCTGAACCTTGTAATGAATGTGCAACTTGTCGGGGAATTACTGATGGTTCCATTTCTGATGTAATTGAAATTGATGCAGCCTCTAATAATGGAGTCGATGAAATTCGAGATATCCGTGATAAAGTAAAATATGCACCTAGTGCTGTTCGATACAAAGTGTACATTATTGATGAAGTTCATATGCTTTCAATTGGAGCTTTTAACGCTTTATTAAAAACGTTAGAAGAACCTCCTGCACATGTCATCTTTATTTTAGCTACAACAGAGCCGCATAAAATTCCATTAACGATTATCTCCAGATGTCAGCGCTTTGATTTCAAACGCATTTCGCCAGAAGATATCGTATATCGAATGAAGGAAGTATTAGGTTCTGAAGAGCTAGAAGTAAGCGAGGATGCTCTTTACGAAATTGCGAAAGCTTCAGAAGGCGGCATGCGTGATGCACTTAGTCTTTTAGACCAAGCCATCTCGTATAGTACGGAGATGGTGAGCTTAGAGGATGTTCTATCCATAACAGGAGCGGTATCACAGGCTTTTATTGTGAAGATCGTCCAAGCTATCTTTAACGAAAATATTGTAGAAGCGTTAGACTCTGTTGAAAGTTTGATCAAAAACGGAAAAGATCCAGCAAGGTTTGTAGAGGACCTCATCTTCTATTATCGTGATGTTCTGCTTTATCAAGCTTCTGAAGAAAATGCATATTTACTTGAAAAAGCAGCGGTTAACGAAGAGTTTAAAGAACTCAGTTCAAAAATGGATAGTGCCTTTATTTATAAAGTCATTGCTGAATTGAACCAAACTCAGCAAGAGATGAAATGGAGCAATCATCCTCGAGTGCTACTTGAAGTCGCTTTAGTAAAATTAGCTCAAAGTTCTACAAGTCAAGAGAGTTCTCTTCCGTATCAAGACATTTTGCAAAAAATGAATCAAATGGAAGCAGAACTGCAGCAGCTAAAAGAAAAAGGCATTCAAGTTGATCATACAGCTGCTCAGGCAGTGCAAACAGAGAAAAAACAGACAAGACAGTCAAGAAGCCAGTACAAAACGCCTGTTGGGAAGGTAAATGAAGTTTTAAAAAATGCCACTCGGCAGAATTTAGAAACGATTAAGCGATCTTGGGCGCAGGTATTGGACACTTTGAAACAACAAAATAAAGCTTCACATGCAGCGTTGTTATCTAACAGTGAACCGGTTGCGTCTTCAGATCAATCATTTATACTTAAATTTAAATATGAAATTCATTGCAAAATGGCTTCTGAAAATAACAACAATGTACGTGATAATTTAGAGAATATCTTATATACTTTAATTGGCAGCAAGCGTGAAATGGTTGCAATTCCAGAAAGTGAATGGGATAAAGTAAGAGAAGAGTTTCTTCAAGGACAGCAAAGTGATGGGTCATCAGGTCAACCACAGGAGGAAGACCCTGTGGTTGCAGAAGCGAAAAAGCTATTTGGAGAAGACTTAATCGAAATTCAAGAGTAAATTTAGGAGGAATGTTCATATGATGAAAGGCATGGGCAATATGCAAAAAATGATGAAACAAATGCAAAAAATGCAAAAAGATATGCAAAAAGCGCAGGAAGAGTTAGCTGAAAAAACTGTTGAAGGTACAGCTGGCGGTGGAATGGTAACAGTTGTGGTTAACGGTCAGAAACAAGTAATTGATGTAAATATTAAAGAGGATGTAGTAGATCCTGAAGATATTGAAATGCTACAAGATTTAGTACTAGCAGCAACAAATGACGCATTAAAACAAATGGATGATTTAACAAATAACACAATGGGTCAATTTACAAAAGGTTTAAATATTCCAGGACTTTAATAAGGTGGTTGCCACGTGCATTATCCAGAACCAATATCAAAGCTTATAGATAGTTTTATGAAGTTACCCGGCATTGGTCCAAAAACAGCTGTTCGCTTGGCGTTCTTTGTTTTATCTATGAAAGAAGATACGGTATTAGATTTTGCAAAAGCATTAGTCAATGCGAAGCGAAATTTAACCTATTGTTCAGTTTGCGGGCATATCACAGATCAAGATCCTTGCTACATTTGTCAAGATCAGCGTAGGGAGCGAAGTGTGGTGTGTGTCGTGCAAGACCCTAAAGATGTCATTGCAATGGAGAAAATGAAAGAATATAACGGCTTGTATCATGTCCTGCATGGTGCAATTTCACCTATGGAAGGAATAGGGCCTGAAGATATCAAAGTACCAGAGTTATTAAAAAGACTTCAAGATGATGAGATTCAAGAAGTGATTTTAGCTACTAACCCGAATATAGAGGGAGAAGCTACTGCTATGTATATCTCTAGGCTCTTAAAGCCGACAGGAATTAAAATTACTAGAATTGCTCATGGGTTACCCGTCGGAGGAGACCTTGAGTACGCAGACGAAGTAACATTATCTAAAGCCCTAGAAGGTAGAAGAGAAGTATAACGAGGTACTTGCATATGTTTTTTAAAAGAAAAGGTTGGTTACGCAAAGAGTACGATGATGAATTTGTGAATACTTTTATGCAAGTGAAGCAGGAATGGAGTCACAAAACTTCAATGGTAGAAAGAAGTGTAGATCCTTCAGAAGAGGTAATGGTAGATATTCGATTAGCCAAAATGAAGTATCTTTTTCTATTAAAAGAAGCCAAGCATCGAAATATTTCAATTAACAGGATGTCATAGAGGCATCCTGTTTTGTTGTCTTTATAAAATAAGGATTTCTCTCTGTGAAATAGTGCTTTTTTTGAATGCTTGGACATACATATAAGGTAACTTATCTGCTTTAAGAAGGAGGCAACATGCTAAATCATCCCATTGTAGTTGTGTCTTTTTTAATAGGGCTAATTATTCTACTCTTAGTAACAGGTGGTGTTGAAAAAATGCTTCGAGTCATTGGAAATTTATCGATTAAGCTTATTATTGGCGTTCTGCTGCTTTTCTTTATTAACATCTTTGGCGTACAGTTCGGTATTCATATTCCTATTAATTTCCCCACAGCTATTGTTTCAGCTATTTTAGGTATTCCAGGAATAGCTGCCTTACTTGTTATTAATAATTTCATATTATAATTTAGAGGAATATCCAAAATAAAAGTTTTCTGGAATCTTTTCGAGAAAACTTTTATTTTTTTTGAAAAAGTTGTTGACCATTAAGTTAACAGATGTTATATTTATATACGTCGCTAAGACAACAACAAAAAATAACTCGAAAATAACTTAATGAAAAAAGTTGTTGACAAGTTATTCTTAAGGTGGTAAGATAAGAAAGTCGCCTTGAGACAAGAGTTCTTTGAAAACTGAACGAAATAGTAAACGTCAACGTTAATTTTTATTTTTAAATTGAGCAAGTCAAACATTTCTTCGGAGAGTTTGATCCTGGCTCAGGATGAACGCTGGCGGCGTGCCTAATACATGCAAGTCGAGCGAA
>NZ_JBLTHW010000019.1:0-5698 GCF_049199565.1 Priestia sp. D3YE.R1
AACAAAGGAACTCATAGCATGTTGACTAGGAAAGCTATGTTTATCTACCTCTACTAAATGAAATCCATCTGGGCGTGAACGGCTAAATAAATACTTTAGACCCTCGCTGAGCAGTCTTTCTCCTATCATGGCAACAACAAATAGAACAAAAGCCAAACGACGTTTAGTTACAAAATAAAGGTAAAATAAAATTGTAAGACAGATTCCAATAACAAAGTAAGTTGATCCAATAAAATCAAAAAGTTGCATTATAGGCGTTAAGTAAGAAGATCGTTTATGATGGATAAGAGATGATAACCATTTGTCAAATTCACTAAACTTGCCCATTTTAACTAAGATACCAGTACAAACAAAGCTAATTAGCAGTAACAGTCCAATAATATATAATTTTAGCTTTACTAAAATAAACATATTGAAATCCCCAGTTCTACATTAATGAATGTTATTATTTACACTTATTTCACATATATACAGTTTATCTCCCTCATAGCTATGCTTTGTTTCATTAAAAATGAGTTAAATATGGAGGAGTTAAAAGTGTTTATAGTAATCAAAAGGATTACTAACAAAGTTGCACAAAAAACTTCTGAATATTTACATTTTAATAAATATTATTTAGAGAATGAGTGTTAAAATAATGAAAGTTCCTTTCTCTAGGATTACTGTTCATATAGATGGTCATTCTAATGTAAGCAAATTCTTTAACATAATGAATTATAATTTGGAAAGGAGGAAAATAGATGGACTCTATCTGGATTGAATACGCTTGGGCATTGTTAATTCTAATTGGTTTAGAAGGTTTATTATCAGCTGACAATGCTCTTGTACTAGCAGTTATAGCTAAACATTTACCGGATAATCAGAAGAAAAAAGCAATTAATTATGGAATTCTTATGGCATTTATTTTTCGATTTGGTGCTCTTTTCGCTATTTCATTTATCGCTAATGTATGGTGGATACAGGCAGTGGGAGCAGCTTATCTTCTGTATTTAGGTTTAAAACATGTCCTTAAGAACCGGTTTGGAAAACGCAATGAAAATGTTCATCATGAAGATGAAAAAGAGTCTGCTGGAAAAGGATTCTGGCCGACAGTAGGGAAAATTGCGTTAGCTGATTTGGCTTTTGCGATTGATTCCATTTTAGCTGCAGTAGCCATAGCCCTCGGCCTTCCAGATTCACCGTTTGGCGAAATTGGCGGTATGGATGCGGGACAATTTGCAGTTGTAGTTTTGGGAGGAATTGCAGGTCTTATCTTGATTAAGTTTGCAGCAACCTGGTTTGTGAAACTACTCGAAAAGCGTCCTGCCTTAGAAACTACAGCATATGCCATTGTTGCTTGGGTAGGCGTTAAACTTGCTGTTATTACTCTTGCTCATAAGGATATTGGTGTCTTAGACCCCCATTTTCCCCATAGTACTATTTGGACATTAATCTTCTATGGAGTATTAGTTGGTATTGCTCTACTTGGTTGGTTTGCACCGAGCAATAAGTCTTTAGAAAAGCCTTCAGCCTAAAAATATAATTAAGTATGACGTATTGATGTATCAATATAATCAGTATGATCAAAACGAAAACACCCTGACTATATCTTAAAGAGTTAGGATGTTTTCTATCTACTTTTGAAAGTTTAGTCACAAAAGAAGATTAGCCTTTCCTGGTGCTATAACAGATGAAAATTATCGATAGTTAAGAACTAATATTTATAATACAAAATGCATTTGCTTAAACTATCTATGATGCATTAAATGAATACACCTCGTATAAAGCCAGTAAAAGAACCACTCTTTCAACTGGTTTTATATGTTGATACAGGTTATAAAGAGAAGAAACGTACAAATTCTTATAACAAGAAGTAAAATTAACTTCGCGGTTTTATAAATGAACTAAAAGAAAGTCTACTGAGATCCCCAGTAGACCTTTTTTTATTATGTATAGTTACTGACTATGTTAAGCAAACTACTCAAGATGATGGAGAGCATCATCTCACCTAGCATGACCTTTTAAAAACTCCTGAATAGGCACAGGGGTTTTTTCTCTTTTCTACACATAAGTCCTTACTAACTTGAACAAACTACACCTGATGCTGTGAAGCTTCTATTTGGAAATCCTCACTACTTCTTGAGTTCACAACATGGTTCGTTAAAAAGCTACTGATCCCTGTCTCAAAAACAGGGGTCAGTCCCATTATATCTAGAGCTTTTTTTATTTACTGAATAGATTCATTAGTACTTTCTTTTTTAAAGATTCCTATCAGGAGAGTAACGAGTCCTATTAAAAAGAAAATTGGAAACAATAACATCATCAATCCAACTGCTGCGAAACCATCTCCCTGATTAATACCAAATAGGATAGATACTATCCATGAAAAGAATGGGGCTATTATCAATATTGTAGCTGTGCCCCATATTATATATTTTCTTTTAGTTGATCTTCCTTGACTTAATCCACGAGCAAACATAAGACCTAATACTAAAATCAATAATGCAATTGCTATTGCCATTTCACTCTCACCTTCCTTACAAGAAGGATTTTACCATGAAAATCCATATTATTGTAAGGATATTCAAAATAAGTTACCATAATGGATTTTCTAGGAATAAAAGTATTTTAATGTTTATCTAAAAGTGTTTTAATAGAAAAAGTAAATATTTCAAAACAAGAAAGTGAGAACAAATGGACTTTATTTTTAATTTTATAGTCGAATTTATTGAAACAATAATTATAATGTGGCTTGTTTCGTTTGCATTAGAAAAACTGAATGTCTATCAGTTAGAGAAGAAAACTAAATGGAAATTAATACTTACTCTTTCACTTATATTAAGTATTATTTTTGCATTAATTGACCTATTATAATATGCATATCGTATACAAAATTAGTTTACATAATACCAATTATAAGAACTAAAAATAAAAACCCACCAGGCTTTCTCTAATTTAAAAGCCTGATGGGTTAATTATTTACTTAATAGATTACTTAATTTGAACTTTACTTCCATTTATTTCAATATACCATTTACCTTTTGCATAACTGTCTTTTGAAATCTCAAATACTTGAACATCGGTAACTTTGATGCCGGGATTTAAATCACTAGCAATCTTAGAGTTATCAATGTTAGTTTCAACTGAATAATTTGCTGATGCATCAATATCAGCATCATATTTTGTTCCCTTTTCATCAACAAGATTAATTGTTGGAGTTGAAAAAGCACCTAATGGCTTATCAGATATGTTTTTAACAGTCCATTGAATAGCAACAAGTGTACCACCTTCAGAAGCCTTCTTATTTGCATATTGGTCTCCAACTTGTTCTCTCTCTTCTACTTTTGTTACAGAAACTTCTGCTTTATCATCTACTGTAAAAGTCTCTCCCACTTTATGAGCTTTTTGTTCTTCTGATTTTGAAGAGCCAGAATTAGATCCAGAACTACTATCGTCTCCACCTGATGTTGCAACAGCAATTACTACAATAAGTGCAATAAGCACGATAAAGCCTAAGCAACCAAATTTAAAAAACTTTTTCATTGATGTATTTCCCCCTATGTAGCTAAATATATATCTAAAATGCATGTTTAATGATGACATATGTGCAGAAATATTACAATAATATTTCTATGATTAATTTTGGTTAAATTAACCAAAATACTTAGAATAACGTGAATAGTGATCTTTATAACGGAATCAAGTCATGAAATGGATTTTATCAAAAGTAAAAGCCTCAAATTAAAGTAGAATTAATCCTATTTTTTGAGAGACAATGTTTCAACAATCCTACAAGATGTTTCATTTTCTATACATAAATGTAGCAATTCTTATAGAACCTAATTCTTATGGTATACTATCGGACAATGACAAAACATTGTATATGCAATATGTTTTGTTCATTTTCTGCATTGAACGAACAAAAAGCCACTGTTTAGGTCCAGTGGCTTTTTTGCTTTCAAAATTGAATATGTTTTTATAATTTGAACAAACTACCCAAGAAGCCGTAAGGCTTCAATCCTTTCAACAAATAAATGTAGTAGAAAAACTCCCTTAATGCTTTGAGGGATTTTTTCTGTTTTTAAGCTGTATACGTTATTCATTTCTAGTTAACATAATGTACCTTATCGGCAGTAAATAAAAATAGAGTGTTTATTTACTTAAAATGCTAATATAAATTAATAAACTTACCAGGAGATTAATTTATATGATTAAAAAAATTATATCAACATTTGTTGCAACCTTATGTGGTAGCTTCGTGTTTGAAGCAAGGTCTTTTGATCCTCAATATGAACAAATAACCTTTAATAGTGTTATAGGTGGTTTAGTATTTGGAATGATATATATCTTACCAATTGTTATAGTATTTGGGATTCCTTCATCGATCATGATTGATACAATAATAAGAAACCTAAAAACTAAGTATAGACATCTGATTGAAATATCACTGTACATTGTTTTTGGCGCAATAGGTACAGCAATCATTTTATTAATACTTGCTTTAGGTGATGGTATAAGTGTCCTTACAGAATTTAGCTCGTTCTTTATTCTAGCCTTGAGCTGCTCAGTTCCCTTTGGATTTAGTTCAATTATATTGAAATATGCATTTAAAACGGTTCCTTCTCATTAGAAAAAAGGTTGTATAGCGTATACAACCTTAGTTACCATAATCCATATTATCGGAAATAAATTCTTAAAAAATTCTTCAAATCTCACTTACTAAAAATGATATAATTTCTATATTATTACATTTAAAAGGAGATATTTAATGAGTTTTCAAGAAATCATACTAATCATGATAGTTGCTACCATCGTACACGAAATAGGACATCTTATAGGAGCAAAAGTAGTAGGAATTAAAATTAAAGAAGCCTCTCTTGGGTTTGGCCCAATATTATGGGAGTTCACTTTACAATCAATAAAGTTTAAAGTTTGTTGGATTTTATTAGGTGGGTACGTGATGCCCGCAGGGAGTGACGAAGAATTTTTAACATATTCTAAAAAGCGTCGGATAATCTTAACAGCTTCAGGGTTGATAATGAGTATTATAATTCTTCCCATATTTTCTCTTGTGCTAATAAAGTTAATTGAGGGAGATTCATTTCATGTTGGCATAAAATTTGTCGACTTAATACATGTTTTCTTGAATCACCCTTTTCAATATTTTTACTCAGGGTTAACTATATTTCCGACAACAATCTATTCTAATGAAATCTCTAATTATTTGAGTTGCTTAGCTGAAATTAGTTTGTTCCTAGGCATAGTAAACGCTCTACCCATCCCAGTTTTGGATGGTGGACAAATAATAATGACTCTACTAGAAAATAAGATGCCGAAAATTAAAGATAAATATACCATCATAAACAGTATTGGATATTTAATTATAGTAGCTATTATTTTATTGCCGATGATTGAAGTATTTATTAGAAATATAAAAACTACATTTCCAATTATTTTATTTATAGGGTTTATAATATACAGAGTGGTTAAGATCAACCACAGGTTTGAAAAAAGTAGTAAAGATGTCTAATTATAATTAGTAATTATTGAATGTATATTTCATACATCTTTAGTTAACATAATACCTCTTTCCGGAAGACATCACCAAAAAAAGAACCCCTTGAGCCACAAGGAGTTTAGAAAAGGTCACTATTATGAATTATGCAGCTTTTTATACACCCTTGATTTATCAACGTTTGGCCTCGGGCTGAGTGACAAA
>NZ_JBLTHW010000002.1:0-1205939 GCF_049199565.1 Priestia sp. D3YE.R1
ACATTTGTTATAAATATACGGAGGAATACCCAAGTCCGGCTGAAGGGATCGGTCTTGAAAACCGACAGGGGTGTTAAAGCCCGCGGGGGTTCGAATCCCTCTTCCTCCGCCATTTATTTATATCATATTCATATCATCGCGGGGTGGAGCAGTTCGGTAGCTCGTCGGGCTCATAACCCGAAGGTCGCAGGTTCAAATCCTGTCCCCGCAACCAAAGTGGTCCCGTGGTGTAGCGGTTAACATGCCTGCCTGTCACGCAGGAGATCGCGGGTTCGATTCCCGTCGGGACCGCCATTTTGTTTGGCTCGGTAGCTCAGTTGGTAGAGCAAAGGACTGAAAATCCTTGTGTCGGCGGTTCGATTCCGTCCCGAGCCACCATTTTAAGACGGCGATTGTGGCGAAGTGGTTAACGCACCGGATTGTGGTTCCGGCATTCGTGGGTTCGATTCCCATCAGTCGCCCCATCTTAAGTAACGCGGGTGTAGTTTAGTGGTAAAACCTCAGCCTTCCAAGCTGATGTCGTGAGTTCGATTCTCATCACCCGCTCCAAATAATGGGCCTATAGCTCAGCTGGTTAGAGCGCACGCCTGATAAGCGTGAGGTCGGTGGTTCGAGTCCACTTAGGCCCACCATATTCCACAGTAGCTCAGTGGTAGAGCTATCGGCTGTTAACCGATCGGTCGTAGGTTCGAGTCCTACCTGTGGAGCCATACTGGCCCGTTGGTCAAGCGGTTAAGACACCGCCCTTTCACGGCGGTAACACGGGTTCGAATCCCGTACGGGTCATCTCAAAAGCAGTTTGCATATGCAAACTGCTTTTTTTGTTTGTAAACAGAGTTTAGACAAAAGAATAAACTCTGTTTTTCGTTTTTCTATGATTTTCTCTTCACAATTTGCATTTCCTATAGCACATCTATAAACGCTTGTTCTAAATTTCGAAAAAAAACCTACAATAGTAATAACGGAATACTGTTTGTACAAAAGGAGGGGAATGCGTGAAAAAAATTGTTTTGTGGTCCATCGGAGTTTTTCTTGTGTATGCAGCTTGTATATGGGTGTATTTATTTTATATAAGTGACACCTCTATTCCACAATCATTAAAAGGCACCAGCGTAGATCCGGCTACGTTTATGAATGCAAGAGAACTTATATTAACCGAAAAATATTCAAAGATTAGAGATGCGCTCTTTTTTATCCGAATTCCATATGAGTGGCTAGGGTTTATTTTAATTTTAGTGTTAGGTGTGTCTAAGAAAGTTAATAAGTGGTCTAAAGACATCAGCCGTTTCAGTCTTCTCCAAACTGCTATTTATGTATTTTGGTTATCTGTTCTGCTGCTGATCTATTCTTTTCCTATGGACTGGATTAGCTATAAGCTTTCAACCGCATATCATATTACAACGCAACCTTTTCAAGGATGGATGAAAGATCTTTTTACAGATTTTTGGGTGAACTATGCCACGATGTTTTTAGTGATTGCTGTGTTATATGCATTCATTCGTAAGTTTTCAAAAAGATGGTGGCTGTATGCGTGGCTAGTATCTATTCCATTTACGCTATTTTTGACGTTTATTCAACCAGTGGTTATCGATCCGTTATATAACGATTTTTATCCGTTAAAGAATAAAGAGCTGGAGACGAAAATTTTGAATTTAGCAGATGAAGCTCATATACCTGCTAAGCATGTATATGAAGTAAACATGTCTGAAAAAACGAACTCTCTCAATGCATATGTAACGGGAATAGGTTCTAATTCAAGAATTGTGTTATGGGATACTACTCTTAATAAATTGACGGAACGTGAAATCTTGTTTATCATGGCGCACGAAATGGGTCACTATGTGAAGAAACATATTTATGTGGGGATTGCTTCAGCTTTAGTTTTATCGATTGTAGGTTTATGGCTAACGAAACATTTAGCAAGCTTTGTGATTAAGAGATGGGGGAAAGCATTAAAAATCACTTCTCTTAGTGATTTAAATTCATTACCGCTTATTCTACTTATTTTTTCTGTGCTCACATTTGCTGTAAGTCCGTTAACAAATATGCAGTCGCGTCATCATGAACTTCAATCTGACACGTACGCCATGGACTTAACAGGAGATAAACAAGCTGCTATTAAAACATTTCAGGATTTAACAAAATCAGGACTGTCCCAGGTAAATCCGCCGTATTTAGTGAAAATTTTCCGATATGGTCATCCAACAATACTGGAAAGAATTTCATTTGTTGAGAAGTATGAAAGAAATGAATAAGTGATATAAGAAAAAGTAAAGGATATATGAAGCCTTTTATACGTAGGTATTAATAGAAAAGCCTCCTTGCGAGTAGGAAAAAAATTCTAAAAGGAGGTTTCATTTTCGAAAGTACTGTTATATAATAACGTATGTAAAATAAAAACTGTTTTATAACAATAGGGAGGAATAGTTATTTGTGATTGAAAAGATAGCAGTCGAACTTATCAGCGTATATTCACCTCAGCAAAGTCTTACTACATGGCCTTCAACTATTTACTTATTTCATCTACGTTCTTACTAACACTATGGCAAACTGCTAATTTACTTCATCATGAAACAGACATATTCTCACTGCTGCGTTTTCTATTTTTATCAATATAGAATTTTAAATTCATTAGGGGGTATAAAGAATGAAAGAGATTCGTGTAAAAAACCTTGAAGAGAACTGGAAAAGCGATGAGCGTTGGAAAGGAATTGAACGTCCATATTCTGCAGAAAAAGTCATTGGACTGAGAGGATCCATTGATATTGAACATACGCTTGCTAGACGAGGGGCTGAAAAGTTCTGGAACTTATTAAAAACAGAGCCATACGTTCATGCATTAGGAGCTTTAACAGGCAATCAAGCGGTACAACAGGTAAAAGCAGGGTTAAAAGCAATTTATCTCAGCGGATGGCAAGTAGCTGCAGATGCAAACCTTTCAGGAAATATGTATCCTGATCAAAGTCTATATCCAGCAAACAGCGTGCCGCACGTTGTGAAACGAATCAATCAAGCGCTGCAGCGTGCCGATCAAATTCAGCATTTAGAAGGAGAAGGAGATATCGATTACTTTGCTCCAATTGTAGCAGATGCAGAAGCAGGGTTTGGAGGGCAGTTAAACGTATTTGAACTCATGAAAGGAATGATTGAGTCGGGAGCATCTGCCGTACACTTTGAAGATCAATTATCCTCTGAGAAAAAGTGTGGTCATCTCGGCGGCAAGGTATTGCTTCCAACTCAGACCGCTGTGAAAAATTTGATTGCTGCTCGTTTAGCTGCTGATGTAATGGGTGTTCCAACACTTCTGATTGCTCGTACCGATGCTGATGCCGCTGATTTAATTACAAGTGATGTTGATCCTGTAGATCGCCAGTTTATTACGGGTGAACGCACCGCTGAAGGCTTTTATCGCACGAGAGCCGGAATCGATCAAGCTATTGCTCGCGGCTTAGCATATGCGCCATATGCTGATCTAGTATGGTGTGAGACGTCTGAACCAAACTTGGAACAAGCACAAAAATTTGCAGATGCTATTCATGAAAAATTCCCAGGTAAAATGCTTGCTTATAACTGTTCACCATCTTTCAACTGGAAGAAAAAATTAGATAAGAAAACGATTGAAAAGTTCCAAAGAGAAATCGCAAAAATGGGCTACAAATTCCAATTCGTTACGCTTGCTGGCTTCCATGCTTTAAATCACAGCATGTTTGAGCTGGCACGAGGATATAAAACAAGAGGAATGGCAGCTTATTCAGAGTTACAAGAAAGAGAGTTTGCTAGTGAAATAAATGGATATACAGCTACGAGACATCAGCGTGAAGTAGGCACGGGTTATTTCGATGAAGTGGCGCAAGTAGTTTCTGGTGGGACCTCCTCTACAACAGCTTTAAAAGGTTCAACGGAAGAAGAGCAGTTTCAAGCACATAAATAACAAAAAACCTATGAGTGGAACGGTTGGGTACTTCCACTCATAGGAAAAATTCTAACAAAAAAGATTCTTACAGATGTAAGAATCTTTTTTTATGTAGTAAACACGATTTAACAGACAGCTGTTCTTCCTGGGAAGAAAGTATCTGCCTGTTAAACGTACATATAAATCATTAACATGAATTAAGTTCTTAAAATATTAAGTAGATGTTTGAAGCAGGGATTGGTACTGTGCTGATAGCTCATAAAAAGCAGTTTCATCACGTTGATCTAATGCCGTGTTAATGTTTGTTTCTAACAGTTCTTTTTGACGCTTAAAAAGCGATTCATCAATTACCATTTCGATATAAACATCCAACATACTCACAGTATCAATTACTTTTTTCTTGCGAGCGAGGGACTTCATCATTTCCGTGTACGATTTTTCATTGTTCATACCTCATCACCTCTGCACCCTTTTTATTATTATATAGATTAAAAGAAGAAAAAACAACTAATTTTCTAAATTTTTAGATTTTTATTTTTAGAAATGATAAAGTAAGAGGGAAACGCTACTTTCGTTTTTATCGATTGGCTATTTGGTTTAAAAATGAATCCTTGGGGGCGAAGAAATTGAATCATTTAAAAAAGCGTAAGGTAACCGTAGAGGATTTGTATGAATTGAAGTCTGTGTATAATCCTCAGATTTCTCCAGATGGAAAAAGTGTAGTTTATACGGTTCGAGAAACGAAGAAAATAGAAAACAGTTATGAAACGCAGCTGTTTATGTTAGATCTTGAAACGAAAAAAACAAAGCAATTAACGTACTATAAAGGAAATAATCATTCTCCCGCCTGGTCCCCTGACGGCAAGTGGATTGCTTTTTTATCCGATCGCAGTCAAGCCGTTCAGCTCTACTTATTAGCAGCGACAGGCGGGGAAGCAGAAGCACTCACAGATCTTGAAAAAGGCGTTAGTAATCCGGTATGGTCTCCTTATAGTGACGAAATTATGTTTTCTACAAAAGTAGAAGAAAAAGCTGTAAGAGTTGAACAAAATCATGAACATCCTCAGCCGTACGAAGTGGAACGTTTACTGTACAAATCCGATGCTAGCGGCTATTTAAAAGGTGAATATACGCAAGTTGCTGTCGTTAAACTTAAAAATAAAGAAGTGACGTTTTTAACGGATGGACCTTATCATCACTCTGTAGGATGCTGGGCCCCTGATGCAAACTCAATCGTATTTTGCAGCAGCCGAGGAGAGAATCCGGATTTATCGTTAACCATGGACGTGTTTATTTTGCATCGTGAGACTAAAAAATTAACATCTATTACAGCAGAAACAGGATATTTTCATCAAGTTTCGTGGTCACCGGATGGGTCATACATAGCTTACATCGGAAATGAACGTACATACGGATCAGCTTCAATGAATGACATATACATTTATCAGGTCTCTAACCAAAAAACAGCTTGTATCACTGCTGGCATAGACTTAGAAGTAGGAGATATGGTAGCAGGAGATTTTCACTTTGGAAGAACCTCAGCGGGAATTATGTGGAGCAGTAATGAAGAGTTTTATTTTGTAGTAAGTGAAAAGGGTTCTGTGGGCATATATAAAGGAAATGTGAATGGAAAGTTAGACCCTATGCTTATGGATAGTGCTCACGTATATGGGGTATCCGTTCTTCCCAATGGTGAGGAAGCTATCGTAGCAATCAGTACATTTACACATCCTGGAGATCTTTATTCTCTAAATTTAAAAACAGAGGAATTAGTGAAGCTGACAAACGTTAATGACTCATTTTTACAGCATGTGCAGTTAACGGAAGCAGAATCTTTTTACGCGACTTCTACGGACGGTATACATATCCACAGTTGGGTAGTAAAAGCTGCTGCTACCAATGATATATCTCCAACCATTTTAGAAATCCACGGAGGTCCGCATCTTATGTATGGTCATACATTTATGCTTGAATTCCAAGTACTTGCATCAAAAGGATTCAATATCCTCTTTTCTAATCCAAGAGGCGGCAGAGGATATGGACAAGCATTTACAGATGCGGTTCGAGGGGATTACGGAGGCATGGATTATACGGACTTGATGGCAGTGACCGACGAAGCGGTTAAGCGCTACTCTTATATTAATGAAGATAAGCTTGGCGTAACAGGGGGAAGCTACGGAGGCTTTATGACAAACTGGATTGTAGGAAGTACAAATCGGTTTAAAGCAGCGGTGACGCAACGGTCTATTTCAAATTGGACGAGTTTTTACGGCGTTAGTGATATTGGCTATTATTTTACCGAATGGGAATTAAAAGCTGATATTTATGAAAATCCGGAAAAACTTTGGAACCACTCGCCGCTTCGTTTAGCGGAGAACGTTAAAACACCGCTGTTAATCCTGCATAGCGAACAGGATTATAGATGTCCAATTGAACAAGCTGAACAGCTTTACGTGGCATTGAAAAGAAAAGATAAAGAAGTAGAATTTATTCGTTTTCCTCAGTCTAACCATGAACTTTCTAGAAGCGGTAAGCCTAATTTACGAACGGCAAGACTAAAATATTTAACAAGCTGGTTTAAACGTTATTTAAAACAGTCTCAGTAAAAAGTGCATGGCTGTTCAATTAAATATGTGTGCGTAAATAAAGGCTGTATGGCAAACGTAAAAGGACAGGAAAGATAAAACGCTGTAAAACTTTTGTTTGGTAAAGGAAAGTAGTACAATAAGTGAAAAGTAGCACAGTTGTTTAAATAAGGAGAACATTCGATGGATTTTGAAACATTAAAGCATTATTTGACATTAGACGGCGTCCTCGAGTTATTAAAACAATATCAATCATTTGGGATCATTCCCGGACTGCTGTTGCCTATTTTAGAAGCGTTTATCCCCATCTTGCCGCTTTTTGCGTTTGTAATGGCCAATGCTGCCGCTTTTGGCTTATGGTTAGGCTTTTTGATTTCATGGGTTGGCAGCTGTGTTGGATCACTGCTTGTCTTTTTGATTTTTAGAAAATACGGACAGGCGAGGTTTTTGCATTTTATCAGCCGGCATGCGCAAATTCGAAAAATTATGATTTGGGTAGAAAGACACGGTTTCGGACCGCTGTTTATTATGCTTTGTTTCCCTTTTACCCCGTCTTCGGCCATTAATGTAGTAGCGGGACTTTCACGTGTTAGTATGGCTCAGTTTATGCTTGCTGTATTAGCTGGTAAAATGGTGATGATATTTATGATGAGCTTTATTGGGGCCGATTTTGTTTCATTTGTGAAACAGCCTCTAAAAGCAGTACTTGTTTTAGTGATCATTTTTGTTCTATGGCTTGTTGGAAAGCAAATTGAACGGAGATTAAACGAAAAATCTAAAGTGAAACAGTATGACAAATAGTTTGTTTATATATAACAAATAGTGATGAAAGACTGCTTTTTAATAGGTAGTCTTTTGTTATACATGCAGCCGAAAGGGGTATTGTAAACTATAGAAAAGCCTTTTCTTATAGGGATACAACAGCATTTTTGAAAGGATCTTAAAATTTTTCCCGAAGAAGTTATTTGTCTGTTTATTCGGTTGGTAGAACAATGCACATATAGAGTATCTGTCCAGTAATGAACAAGTTTTTTGTTTATCAATTATGAAAAATATGCTAAAATAAAAGAAAAAACTGGGAATAAATTAGACGTCTATTCCTAGTTGCACCTAAGTAATGAACCCTTTGTTTTCTAAAGATATACATGTTTTTTCTCAACATGTATTATCACCTCATGTATTTCAAAACGTTTTCTTAAAAATTATATGAATGATTTTTGAGCTTGACTACTAAGATGTAAGTAGAGGGATCATTACTAGAAAAGCACCGAATGATCATTAAGACGTGCTTGGCGTCGTTTTGAGGAGGGGAATGCGCTACTAAGATTCAAGCGACTTGCTGATTAATCGTTGTTAGTAAGCGTCTTATAGCGCGGGTGACATGAGATTAAAAGATAAAGTGGCAATTATTACGGGTGCAGCAAATGGATTAGGGTTCGAAGCTTCTCGAATTTTCGCACAAGAGGGTGCAAAAGTCGCTATGGTTGACTACGATGCAAAAGCAGGAGAAGAACGAGCAGCTCAGCTAAAAGAAGAAGGCGGAGATGTAGCATTCTTTCAAGTGAACGTAGCGGATCGAGACAGTGTAGATGCAATGGTAGAAGAAGTAGTGAAACGCTACTCTAAAATAGATATTTTAATTAACAATGCTGGTATTACCAGAGATGGAATGCTAACCAAATTATCAGTTGAAAATTTTCAAGCGGTAATTAACGTAAACCTTACAGGCGTTTTTCACTGTACGCAAGCAGTGGTACCGCATATGATTGCTCAAGGTAAAGGGAAAATTATTAGCACATCTTCGGTATCGGGCGTATATGGAAATGTTGGTCAAACAAACTATGCGGCGACAAAGGCGGGCGTAGTGGGAATGACAAAAACATGGGCTAAAGAACTGGGACGAAAAGGAATTAATGTAAACGCTGTAGCTCCTGGGTTTATTGAGACGGATATGGTGAAGGCGATGCCAGACAAAATCATTGATCAAATGAAATCCACTATTCCTTTACAAAGATTAGGTCAGCCTTCTGACATTGGTTATGCTTATCTGTATTTAGCATCTGATGAGTCCAACTATATTAACGGTACAACTCTTCATGTAGATGGTGGAATCATGATGTAAAAGTAGAAAATAACTCGCTTTTCTAAAACTTTTCAGTGGTCTTTTGACTACTGAAAAGTTTTTTTGTTGCATCCAGCATTTCACATATCGGCAAAGTGGAATTTTGTCTGCAAGTTCAGTAAAATAATAAGGAGAGAGATAGAGAGATAGAGAGATTTAGCTGATTATCACTATAAAATTTTGACGACTGCGTCACGTGTTTACGTGGCGTTTATCCATTTTGTACTTAAACAAATGAAAATATAGAGAAAAAAATGAAGGGGTGAAAACGTGGGGCTACAGTTTTTATTAGGACGTTCAGGAAGCGGGAAAACGGAATATCTTTTAAATAGCATGCGCCAAGAGCTGTTAAATGCTCCGCTGGGGCATCCACTTATTTATATTGTACCTGAACAGATGACATTTCAGTCGGAGTATGCACTTGTTCAAACGCCTAGGTTAGAAGGCATGATGCGTGCTCAAGTTTATAGTTTTACACGCCTTGCATGGCGTATCCTGCAAGAAGTCGGAGGTATTAGCCGCTATCATGTGGATCAAACAGGTATTCATATGATGCTTAAAAAAATTATCGAGCATCAAAAAAAAGAGCTTCGACTGTTTGCGAATTCTTCAGAACAAGCAGGGTTTATTGAAGAACTAGAAAAAATGGTTAAAGAATTTAAACAGTATACGGTAGATGCCCCGTCTCTCGAAGAGATGAAGCAAAAGCTTCAAGCAGAAGATGAGAAAGTCCTTGCTGATAAATTACATGATTTACATCTCATTTACGGAGAATTAGAAAAACAGCTGATGACAAAATATGTAGATGGAGAAGATTATTTGAAGCTGCTGAGTGAAAAAGTAGCCTCTTCTGCGTACCTTGCTCAAGCAACGATTTATGTAGATGGATTTCATCACTATACTCCTCAAGAATTAACGGTATTAGTAGAGCTGATGAAAGTTTGTAGAGAAGTGAAAATAGCGGTTACTTCTGATTATTCATATCAAGATTTTATTCCGAATGACTTGCACTTGTTTCGATTAACGAGCGAAACGTACCAAGAAATAATGAGTCTGGCGGCTGAAAACGGGATAGAGATTCAAGAGCCAAACGTATTTAAAGAACAAAAAAGGCATCAAAACAGTCCAGAGCTTGCCTATTTAGAACGATATTATGATGAACGGCCAACGCCGGAATTTCAGTCAGAGCCCGAGCACATCCAGCTGCTGCCGGCTGTTAGCCGAAGAGCAGAAGTAGAAGGGATTGCAAGAGAAGTGCTGTCGCTTGTGCGTGATCACGGCTATCGCTATCGTGATATTGCCTTGATTGTTAGAAATGCAGAAGACTATCATGACTTGCTTCAAACCATTTTTCGAGATTATGAAATTCCGTACTTTATTGACCAAAAGCGAGCGATGTTTCACCATCCGCTCGTTGAATTTATTCGCTCAGTCTTAGAGGTGGTAAGCGGGTCATGGCGATATGAAACCATCTTTCGAGCAGTGAAAACAGACCTTTTATTTCCTTTGTCATCTGATGTGCACCAGCTGCGCGAAGAGATGGATGAATTAGAAAATTACGTGCTTGCTTACGGTATTCAAGGATCTAAGTGGACAAGTAAGGAGCCATTTACCTACAGAAAATATCGTTCGCTTGAAGACATGAACCTTGGAAAAACGGACGAAGAGCTTGCTTTTGAGCAAAAAATAAATGAATTAAAAAATATGATTGTTCCTCCTATTTACTCGCTTCAGCAAAAATTAAAACAAGCGAAAATAGGAAAAGAAAAAGCAGAAGCGCTCTATCGCTTTTTAACGAATTTAGATATTCCACAAAAGATAGAAGCGCTGCGCAACCGATGTGAAGAAGAAGGAAAGCTTCAAGAAGCAAGAGAGCACGAGCAGGTATGGAAAGCAATTCTTCACTTATTTGATCAGTTTGTTGAAATGATGGGAGAAGAGAAAGTATCGATTTCTTTGTTCGCAGATCTATTTGAGACAGGGCTTGACAGCATGCAGTTTGCACTTGTTCCGCCTGCACTCGATCAAGTGGTTGTGGCAAGTTTTGAGCGTTCGCGTTTATCCGATATCAAAGCAAGCTTTGTGTTAGGTGTAAATGACGGTGTGATTCCAGCTAAACCAAAAAGCGATGGCCTGTTATCTGAGAAGGAGAGAGAGCAGCTGCTTGAATCAGGTTTATTGCTTGCGCCAACTGGAAGACAAAAGCTGTTCGACGAACAATTTCTCATTTATTTAGCACTTTCCAGCTCTTCTGAAAAACTTTATGTTTCGTATCCTCTTGCCAATGAGGAAGGGAAGACTCTGCTGCCTTCACTCGTTATTAATCGAGTAAAAGAGCTGTTTCCGCTCCTGCAGGAAAAGCTGTTAATGACGGAACCTACGGATTTAGAAGAAGAAAAGCAAGTGGATTATATAACAAATCCCTTAACGAGCATCGCGCATTTAGCCAGTCAGCTGCAAGGATGGAAACGCCATTATCCGATGAGTTCCGCTTGGTGGGATGTATATAATTTTTATGTAGAAAATTCAGATTGGAACTCATACAGCGAGAAAGTACTAAGCAGCTTATTTTATAAAAATGAAGCAAAACGGTTAACAAAGAAAACGAGTCAGCGTCTGTATGGAAAACATATTCAAGCAAGCGTATCGAGAATGGAGAAATTTGAAGCCTGTCCGTACGCTCATTTTGCTTCTCACGGGCTTAAGCTTAAAGAGCGAAAAGTTTTCAAATTAGCAGCTCCTGACATAGGCGAATTATTTCACGCGGCGCTGAAGATGATTTCAGACGAGCTTCGCGGCGGTCAAAAAGAATGGAAGAACTTAACGAGAAAAGACTGTCAGCAGCTTTCAACGGCTGCGGTGCATGAACTTGCTCCGCGCTTACAAAATGAGATTTTATTGAGCTCCAATCGCCACCACTATTTAACGCATAAGCTGCAGCAAATTATTGAACGGGCGTCGCTTGTGTTAAGTGAGCACGCTAAGGTGAGCGGCTTTGTTCCTGTTGGATTGGAACTTGGATTTGGGCCTAGCGCCGAGCTGCCTTCTATGCAGTTCACACTGCCAAATGGGCATACGATGGAACTCGTTGGCCGAATTGACAGGGTAGATAAAGCGGAAAGCTCCAGAGGGCTTTTACTGCGTATTGTCGACTATAAATCAAGCGATAAAGCATTAAACCTAGTGGAAGTGTACTACGGTTTATCTCTTCAAATTTTAGCTTACTTAGACATAGTCGTGACGTATGCTGAACAGCTTCTTCATGATAATAGAGGAGCATTGCCTGCTGGCGTTCTTTATTTCCACGTTCATAATCCAATGATCAACAGTACTAAAGCATTACAGCCTGATCAAATTGAAGCTGAAATCTTTAAGAAGTTTAAAATGAAAGGACTGCTTTTAGGAGACGAGGAAGCAGTAAGGTTAATGGACGAAACGTTAGAATCAGGACACTCACAGGTTATATCAGCTGGCATTAAAAAGACAGGGGGCTTTTATTCTAATTCTTCGGTTGCGAGCGAAGAAGATTTTACACATCTCCGTCAGTATGTGCGAGGTAAATTTGTGGAGGCAGGTACAGAGATTACAAATGGGAAAATTGATATTTCGCCTTATAAACTAAAAGATAAAACACCATGTGCGTTTTGTGAATACCGCTCAATCTGTCAGTTCGATGAATCAATGGAAAACAACGAATATCGTCAGCTTAGTACAGAGAGTCAAAGTGTTATTTTAGATAAAATTCGAGAGGAGGCCAAACGAGATGAGTGAAGATATACACGTAAAACCGGCCGACTCCCAGTGGACGGATGACCAGTGGAACGCCATTGTTTCATCCGGTCAAGATATATTAGTAGCCGCGGCGGCTGGCTCAGGAAAAACAGCGGTTTTAGTCGAACGTATTATTAAAAAGATTACGATGGGCGAGGAACCAATCGATGTTGATAGATTACTAGTTGCTACGTTTACAAATGCTTCTGCAGCCGAAATGAGAAATCGAATTGGAGAAGCATTGGAAAAAGAGTTAAAAAAGAATCCATCTTCTTTACACTTGCGCAGACAGCTTAATTTATTAAACCGTGCGTCGATTTCTACGCTCCATTCTTTTTGTTTAGAAGTTATTCGAACGTATTATTATTTAATCGATGTAGACCCTGGTTTTCGGATTGCAGATGATACGGAAGCGGATCTTCTGCGGGAAGAAGTATTAGAAGAATTGTTTGAAGAGCAGTACAGTATTGAACAGAACGAGCGATTCTTTGATTTAATTGATCGTTATACAAGTGACAGAAATGACTTAGATATTCAGTTTATGGTAAGAAAGCTATATGACTTTGCAAGATCTAACCCTGACCCAAACGGCTGGCTTGAAATGATCGTGAGTCAATATGATGTGACAGAGGATTCTTCTATTGATTCACTTCCGTTTCTGTCTTTTCTTTTACAAGAAGTAACAACGCAGCTCGTGGGTATTGAGTCGATTTTAAAACAGGGCTTAGAGCTAACAAAGCTGCCAGGAGGGCCTGCTCCTCGCGCCGTTAATGCAGAGGAAGACCTGGCTCAAATTCATCGGCTGCTCAGCGCTTCTAAACATTCTTTTGCTGATTTGCATGAGGAAATGCAGAATTTGAATTTTACTCGTTTAAAGCCATGTAAAGGAGAAGCATACGATTCGCAGCTTTTAGATGATTTCGGAGAGCTTCGCAAAAAAGCTAAGACAAGCCTTGAAAAACTTCATGCTGATTTGTTTTCTAGGCCTTTGCACGGCTACATGGCTGATTTTGAAAAAATGAAGCCCGTTATTGAAACGCTAATCTTTTTGGTTCAGCGCTTCGGTGAACGATATGAACACATTAAAAAAGAGAAAGGGTTAGTGGATTTTTCTGATTTAGAACATTATTGCCTGCAAATCTTGAGTGTAAAAGAAGATGGAGTGCTTAAGCCGTCGTCCATTGCCCAAAAATATCGCACTCAGTTTGAAGAGGTGCTTGTTGACGAATATCAAGATACAAATATGGTTCAAGAAACACTGATTAAATTAGTGACGAGAGATAGTGAAGAACAAGGAAATTTATTTATGGTTGGAGATGTAAAACAATCCATTTACCGCTTTCGTTTAGCGGAGCCATTTTTGTTTTTAGCAAAGTACAAGCGCTTTACGCAAGATGGTCGCCAGTTCGGAAAACGCATCGATTTGAATAAAAACTTCCGCAGTCGTTCCCAAGTGCTGGATGCTACAAACTTTATTTTTAATCAGCTGATGGATGAAGAAGTCGGAGAAATTGCATATGACGATGATGCTTCTTTAAAATTAGGAGCATCGTATCCAAAAGTGGAAGGAATGGAAACGGAGCTTCTGCTGATTGCAAAAGAAAATGCAGAAGAAGGAGCGGAAGAAGAAGCGGATTCTTCTCTCGTCGCTTTTTCAGAAGCGGAGCTTGAAACCGCTCAGTTAGAGGCAAGAGCAATGGCGCGCAAAATCAAAGAACTCGTTCAAAACCGTTTTCAAATATATGATCGCAAGCTCGATATCATGAGAAACGTGACGTATCGTGACTTTGTTATTTTGCTTCGTTCCATGCCTTGGGCTGCGCAGATTATGGATGAATTTAAACAAGAAGGCGTTCCGATTTATGCCGATTTATCAACAGGTTATTTTGATGCTACTGAAGTGATGATTATGATGTCTTTATTAAAAGTAGTAGATAACCCGCATCAAGACATTCCGTTAGCTTCTGTTCTTCGCTCGCCGGTAGTAGGGCTTTCAGATGAAGAGTTAGCTACACTGAGAGCGGAGCAAAAGAAAGGAACGTATTACGATGCGTTAAAAACGTACTTAGCGGTTTCGGATGATGAAGAACTTCGCGATAAAGTAAAATATTTCTATGAGCAGTTAAAAGCATGGAGAACACAAGCTAGACAAAGCTCTTTGTCAGAACTAGTATGGCAAATTTACCGCGATACGGGTTTCTTTGAATTTGTTGGCGGACTTCCTGGCGGGAAACAGCGTCAAGCCAATTTACGTGCTCTTTACGATCGCGCTCGCCAGTATGAGGCGACTTCATTTAGAGGTCTGTTTCGCTTTTTACGCTTTATTGAACGGATGCAGGATCGAGGGAACGATTTAGGAGCTGCTCGAGCGCTGGGAGAACAAGAAGATGTGGTGCGTTTGATGACGATCCACAGCAGTAAAGGTCTTGAATTTCCTGTTGTTTTCGTAGCTGGTCTTGCTCGTCAGTTTAACTTGATGGACTTGAATAAAGCTTATTTACTCGATAAAGAACTAGGTTTTGGATCTAAATATATTGATCCGAAACTGCGTATTACGTACCCGACTCTTCTTCAGCAGACCATGAAGAAAAAAATGAAAAAAGAAAGCATGGCAGAGGAAATGCGGGTATTATACGTAGCTTTGACGCGTGCGAAAGAAAAACTTATTTTAGTTGGAACAGTAAAAGACGCACAAGAAAAGCTCAGACAATGGAGCTCGGTTATGGCACATGAAGATTGGACGCTCCCGGCTCACGTGAGAAGAGATGCAAAATGTTATTTAGACTGGATTGGACCTTCTTTAATTCGTCACCAAAATGTTAGTCACATGGTTGAAGGAGAGGTCCAGCCGGCTGAGATGATTCATCAGCACTCTTCAAGCTGGAAACTTTCAACGTTATTAGCAGGTGATTTAGCCGAACAGCCCCTTGAAGAGCAGCAGCACCATGAAGAGCTTTTGAACGCTCTTCAAAAGCATGAGCCAGTTTCAGAATACAGCGATTATAAAGACGAAGTGTATAGACGCTTAAATTGGTCTTATGATTATCGTGTAGCTTCCGTTCATCGTTCGAAGCAATCTGTTTCTGAACTAAAAAGGCAGCAGCAGCTGACGGATGCAAGTGGAAGCGACGATCTCGTTCGGAGATCTAAAGCACCTCTTGAAAACCGTCCGCTGTTTCTTCAAGAAAAATCTCTCACAGGAGCGGAAAGAGGAACAGCTACACATGCCGTTATGCAGCAGCTTCCATTAAATAAAGCTTATACCCTTGATATGGTTCAAGACTTTATTCAATCAATGGTTACCAAAGAATTATTGACGCAAGATCAAGCGGATGCCGTTGATGCAAATGATGTAGCAGCTTTTTTAGAGAGTGACATTGCACAAGATATTCGAACGGCTCGCACGGTTTATAGAGAGATGCCTTTTAGTTTAGGTGCCTCTGCTAAAGAAATCTATGATCATTGGGAGCAGGAAGACGAAACGATTTTAGTGCAAGGTATTATTGATTGTCTATATGAAACGGAAGAGGGCCTCGTTTTACTTGATTTTAAAACGGATAATATTTCGGATCGTTTTCAAGGAGATTTTGAACGAGCAAAACCGTTTCTAATTGAAAGATACCGCATTCAGTTAGAGCTTTACGCAAAGGCCATTGAGCGGATTGTAAAACAACCTGTGCAGCATCGCTATCTGTACTTTTTAGATGGTGGACATGCTGTTGAAATATAAAAAAAGAAGAAGGCGCTGGTCTTCTTCTTTTTCACCAATAAGGAGAGAGTAACATGCGTTTATTACATACAGCGGATTGGCATTTGGGGCGAACGCTAGAAGGACGAAGCCGACTGGCTGAGCAAGCACAGTTTTTAGATGAACTGGCAGACATTGTGGAAGAGGAAAAGGTAGATGCTATTCTCATGGCGGGAGATGCCTTTGATACGGTTAACCCTCCAGCAGCGGCAGAACAGCTTTTTTACGAAAGTATGTCTAGGTTGAGCAACAATGGAAAACGTCCGATTATTGTTATTGCAGGTAATCATGATAACCCGGATCGGCTGTCGGCGGCTTCTCCATTAGCTGTTCACCAAAATATTAGGCTTCTTGGTTTGCCTACTACCGATGTAGAAAGCATTCACATTCCTACATCAGATGAAATATTAAAGGTTGCGGCTCTTCCTTACCCATCTGAATCAAGGTTAAAGGAGCTGTTAGCAGAAGAAAATGATGAGCTGGCTCTTCGAAATTCATATGATGCCAGAGTAAAAGGTATTTTCGATAAAATGAGCGAGCAGTTCACAACGGATACCGTTAATATTGCCATGAGTCATATTTACGTAGCAGGCGGAAGTTCAACGGACTCAGAACGTCCCATTGAAGTAGGAGGAGCTTATACAGTGGCGGCAACTAGTTTACCTGCTAATGCTCAATATGTAGCTCTAGGACATTTGCATCGCCCGCAAATGATCAATCGCGCCCACACCCTTGCCAGATATTCTGGTTCACCTCTTGCTTACAGCTTTTCAGAATCAGGATACGCAAAGTCCGTGAGCATTTTAGATGCTAAGCCAGGAAAAGAGGTTGAAATGACTGAAATTCCATTATCTAGCGGAAAGCCTTTGACGCGTTGGAAAGCGAAAAACGGATTGACAGAAGTATACACATGGCTTGATGAGCAAAAAGATGCGCAGGCATGGGTCGATTTAGAAGTTCACGTAGAAGATGCACTTTCTCTAGAAGAAATCCATCGACTTCGTAAGCTTCATCCAGGCTTTATTCATATTCGTCCGGTATTCAAAGCAGAAGAACTAGCAAATGAAACACGTTCACAGCGCGAAGTGCCAATCGAAGAACTGTTTACAAAGTTCTACAGCAGGCAAACCGGCGGAGGGGCACCTGATACTGAATTAGTCAAACTGTTTTTAACCTTAATTAACGACGAAGAAATATCGGGAAAGGAGGATGAAAAATGAAACCTATTAACTTGACCGTTTCGGGACTTCACAGTTTTAGAGAAAAACAAACTGTCGACTTTGAAGCGCTGTGTTCAGGCGGTGTGTTCGGAATATTTGGTCCTACAGGAAGCGGGAAATCCTCCATTTTGGATGCCATTACACTAGCTTTATACGGAAAAGTAGAGCGTGCAGCCAATAATACACAAGGAATTTTAAATCACGGGGAAAATGAACTGAAAGTATCGTTTACGTTCGAGCTGGAAAACGCGAGTCATAAAAAACGCTATACTGTTGAACGAAGCTTTAAACGGACGGATGAGCTGCGTGTGAAATCAGCTTCCAGTCGATTGATTGAAATCGAAGATGAAACGTATGTATTAGCGGATAAAACAAATGATGTAAACCAGCAGGTACAGGAACTTCTTGGTTTAACAATTGATGATTTTACAAGAGCTGTTGTATTACCACAAGGAAAATTTGCAGAGTTTTTATCGTTAAAAGGGACGGAACGCCGTCAAATGCTTCAGCGTCTTTTTAATCTCGAGCAGTACGGAGATCAGCTTAGTAAGAAAATACGCTATCAAGTTCAGCAGCTAAAAACAGACCTAGATAAAATCACGGCAGAACAAGCGGGATTAGGTGAAGCTTCAACAGAGAAAGTAACGGAAGCTGAGCAGCTTGTAAGTGATAGCATTGTACTTTTGGAAAAACGAGAAAAAGAAGCTGCTGATTTGCAAGAGCGATACGATCAGCAGGCGTCTCTTTGGAAAGCGCAGCAGGAAAAAGCACAGCTAGAAGAAAAGCTAGCACATGCTTCTAGACAGGAAGAGGAGATTACACAAAAGAAAGATTTGCTGATGAAAGCCCAGCAGGCTGAGCGTCTTTTTCCTTATTTAGAAACCTTTGAACAAGCTGAAAAACAGCAGAAGCTTTATGAAGATAAAGTAGAAAATTTAAAAGCACAAATTGTTCAAAAAAGTGAGGAATATAAGCGTTCGAATAGCTTATATGAGCAGGCTCGCTTGTATAAAAATGAACAGCAGCCCAAATTAGTTGTTCAAAAAGAACAGCTCCAACAGGCTTCTGATCTTCAAAAACAAATTAAAGATGGACAGCAAGAAGTAAAAGAAGCGGAAGTCTCTCTTCAGCAAAAGCAGCAGGCACTTCAAACGAAAAATGATGAATTAATGGAAGCGGATAAGCGGTATCAGCAAGGTCTGAACCTTCAAAAAGAGTTGAAAGAAGCATTAACAAAAGTGGAGATTCAACCTGATTATCGGCAGGCTGTTCAGCAAGCATTCTACCGGTATCAAGTATGGAATAATGATAAAAAAAATCTAGATGAAGGCCAAAAAACGTATAAAGAAAAAGCGGAACAGCTTCAGCATTTGCATACACAAAAACAAACACACCAAGAGAGATATCAGCAAACAATAGAACGAAGTAAAGAGTTATTTTCAGATATTCAAGGCTTGTATCACACTGTATGTGAGCGGGAAAAAGAGTTTCAGCAGCTTTTTCAACAGGCGGATCATTTAATGAGTGATCTAAAAAGACGCAAAGAAAAAGAATGGTCACATCGTCTGGCTCATCAATTAGCTGAACAGCTGACTAAAGGAGAGCCTTGTCCAGTTTGTGGCTCTGAGCATCATCCTAACCCCGTGTTAAACCAAGAAGAAGAAAATGGTACAGTAGAATCAGCGGATCAGTTCGAAGATCAAGTCAATCACTTGCGAGAACAGCGATTTAGCTATTCATCGCTTAAAATGCAGCTTGAACAGCTAGCTAAACCTCTTGTTGAAAAGATACCTGATTTAGCTGGGTTTATGAACGAAGCTGGCGAAGTTCCTGCTTTAGGAGAAATGGGTATAGATGCCTTTGGCCAGTATGCTAAGAAAATAGAAGTTGAAATCAAATCTCTTGAGCAGGATTATTTGCAGGTAAGTGAAAAGCAGCAATCAATTCTTGGGCAGGTACAGAAAGTCCAGCAAAGTCTTGAAAAGATTGAATTAGAGCTTGCTCATTATCAAAAAGAACAAGCTGAATTAGAAAGAAAAGTCAATCAGCAAAAACAAGCGCTACAAGCAGGAAAAGAAGCTTTTCAACAAGACTATCCTTCCTTTGTATTTGAAGAGATGGAGAAAATTAACGAAAAGCTGACTGAAAGAGAAAAAGAAGAGCAGACAATAAAGGCTCGAATTGAAAAAAGCAGCGTATTTTTTGAAAATCAGCAAAAGAAAATCGAACGTCTAAAAGAAGAAAAATATGCGGGCGAAAAAGAATTTACCGAATTAAAAGCAATGCTGTCTCATAAACAATCTCTTGTTCACTCACAAATTGAACGCTTGCGTACGCTTACAGATCAAGAAGATATTGAACAGGCGCTGCAAAAAACAGTTTTTTTACTTGCGGAGTTAGAGACGAATGAACAACAGGCGTATCAACATTGGCAGACTGTTCAAAAAGCGTATCAAACGCTGCAAATGGATGAAAAAGCAGCGAGCGAATCCCTAGAGACAGCTCATATCCAGTATAAAAAAGCAGCTGAAAAATGGAAAGAAGCGATAGGGAATTCTTTATTCAGTGAAGGAAAAGAAGTTCAGCAAGCTCTGTTATCACATGATGAGATGAAATTGTTGGATGAAACTGTTCAGGCTTATTGGGACAACATAAAACAGATGAAGTTATCAATTGAACAGTTAAATATCCAGCTGAATCACCAGTCCATAGAAGAGCAGCAATTTGAAGAAACTCAGCAGCTGCTTCATGATATAAAAGCAGCTGTGAAAGAAGCCGTTCAGCTCAAGGGAGCAGCTGAGCAAACGTTAAAAAGCGTCAAAGAACGACATGAGCGATTTTTGGTGCTTGAACAAGACCGTGAAGAAAAACAAGCTTTATTTGAACAGTATCAGAAGCTTCAAACAGTATTTAAAGGAAATGCTTTTGTGGAATATATTGCTGAAGAGCAGCTGATGTCCGTTAGCCGAGATGCTTCGGAGCGTCTGGGTATATTAACACGCCAGCGCTATGCGATTGAAGTTGATTCACAAGGCGGCTTTATCATGAGAGATGATGCAAATGGAGGCGTAAAACGTCCGGTTTCAACTTTATCAGGAGGCGAAACATTTTTAACTTCCCTCGCTCTGGCCCTTTCATTATCTGCACAAATACAGCTAAGAGGAGAATATCCACTGCAGTTTTTCTTTTTAGATGAAGGATTTGGAACGCTTGATGGCGAGCTTCTTGATACCGTGGTTACGGCGCTTGAAAAACTTCAGTCCAATAATTTATCAATTGGAGTCATCAGTCACGTGCAAGAACTTCGGGCTCGGCTGCCAAAACGTTTGATTGTGGAGCCATCCGAGCCTTCTGGCAAAGGAACTAGTGTAAGAGTAGAAACTTTATAGGGAAGGAAATCTATATGAAGAAAAAAGACAGGCGAATAGGAACATGCGAATTATGCGGAAGGCAGGATGTCTTGACGACCGTACATCATTTAACGCCAAAGGAAATGGGCGGAGCGTTTGAACCGACGGCAAACTTATGTATTCCGTGTCATAAACAAATTCATGCGTTATACACAAATGATGAATTAGCCATTCGTCTTAATACGATTTCTTTATTACAAGCTGATTCTAAAATTAGCTCTTTTATTAAATGGATTCGTAAACAGCCTTCTTCTAAATTACCTAAAACCAAAAAATCAAACAGCCGAAAATCCAAGTGAATAAAAAACCCCTTATCCGCTTTAATAGCAAAGATAAGGGGTTTTTTTAAGCGTTTGCTGCTATATTTTGATCAAATAAATCTGGATCTAACGTATTTGTTCCTGAAATGCCGTTATTGGTATTAACAAAGTTCCCTGTATTTAAAGAACCGGAGCCTGAGGCTGTTTTAGCAGCGCTTTTTGGAGAAACATAGAACGTATCTCCAAACGTTACGACACCGCCTCCGACGCTCATGATACTAACGGGTCCAATTATTGCTGGCATGAAGTTCACACCCTTTTTTTCGTGATATTAATTTAATATATGAGCAGCTTCTTAAAAGGTTCAATCATCGCTGCGAGCTTGTGAAGTAGGGCTGTTTGATGTTCCTGTTTCAGCTTCCTTTGAAGGTTCATCGTTGATCAGTTCACGAATATGCTTAATGCGAGCTTCTGCATAAACATTGCACGTTGAGCCCACATGAATAACTGACGAGAATGAACATCCTTTTATATCAATTCTGTTAACGCGTATCAAAGGTATTTCATTCCATATTTGAACGGGAATAGGTTCGTAATCGCCATGGGGAATAGGCTCACTAAAGATAGCATAATCATCAAAATTTCCTTCTCTGCCGTAGAAAAACGGGTATTGTCTCCGATCAGCTAAAGCTTTATTGAGTAGGTGAATTTCTGTTGAATCTCCAATTTGGCAAAAAGAGCTCGCCGACAAGGAATTAATTTCTATATAATTAACAGAAGATGTGCGTGAAAGCATACATACGCTCCTTTATGATAACGATAGTGGAACATAAGGGCCGATAATCAAAGATTCCGCTGGCGTATCAAATGTTGAGGATAGAGAGATGTAATTTGCATCACCAATTAAAAAAAGAGAGGAAGAAGATACACCTGTAATATTAATGTCTCCAACAAGCAATTCACGGTTTACAACGTTAAAGTTCATGAAGGGGGTCCACCTTTCTTTAAAGATTCAGGTAAATACGTTAAAAATGCGTCAATTCCTTTTTTCATATCTTCGTAAAGTTTACCGATAATTTGCGGTTTAATTTGTTCAAAATTTCGTTCCATTTCTTCCGGCTGAACTTGCTGTATATAAAAAGTAATCCGCTGCTGCAGCTGCTTTTTAATATCCTCTAAAATAAACTCGTAGTACGATTCATCAATCATCATCGAGCGCTCATCAAGCACATGTTGAACCATAGAAAACCCATGTTGATTAAGTTCACCTAAAATCGTTTCGTGAATATCAGAGACCCACTGCTTTTCCGGGTGGCGATCCAATGGCTTTAAGCTGGGATTTTGCGGTCCAGGACCTCCGGGTTGTCCCGGCTGCTCACCTTGAGGCGGCTGCCCTTGGGGCTGAGCTCCTTGCGGAAATGTTACTTCTGGTTTCTCATTAATAATGATATCTTCTAAATTATCGGGTGTAAGAGGATTCAATCCAATATTTAATGTTCCATCTAAAGAATCAATTTTTAACTGTTCAAATTTATATTCAATTTTATCAATTTTAATAGGTGGCTGTTCACCTAATTCTTTTATTTTTTGCTGAAGTTCTTGTACGTTTTTTTCAAGCTGAGCAATGCGTCCTTCTTGCTGCTGAATATACGAAGACATTTGCTGAACATACTGATGAACTTGCTGAATATAGTTCATGTTATCCACCTTCAATCACCTCGATTCCCTTATCTTCCGATAAAGAAAATAGTTATATATATACATATGGCGATGAAGGTTGTAACATGTCAGTCGTTGTCTCGAGCTGGGGGAGTTAAAGACTGGGAAAAAGGAGCTGGGGCAGTTCCTGCGCCGGTTCCTGGGGTAAATGTAGAAGGAGAAACAGATCCAAGAATGCCTTTTTTTGTTTCAGTAGGTGCAGCACCTGTAAATCCTCCTGTATTAAAGAGATTTGAGTTTGGCTTAATGACACCGACGCTTCCAATTTGAAGTACCGAAGAGTTACTGACAGCACTGATTTTCATACTTTGAATACAGATACTTTGATTCACATAAAAGTTCATAAGCATCCTCCTGTATGAGCTTCATTTCTATTAGAGATTTCCAGCGACATTTTGATCATTTACGTCATTGTCCGACGTATTCGTTGAGCTCTGCTGATTCACAACATATAATCCGTCGCCTGTATTAAACGAACCTGCGCCAGCAAATGTTTTAGCAGTAGAAATAGGGGCTATTGTATAAACATCTCCAATATGAAAGACGCTGGCTGAACCAACACTGTTAAGATTAACAACACCAACAATGGCAGGCATAGGCAAACACCCTTTTAATTTAGTCTAGTAACAGCATATGAAGCCTAGACAAAAAGGTGATTAATGCTTTTTCCTTATCTATATGCAAAGAGTAAGTAAAACATTAAAGAGAGGAATGGAAATAGTAAACATTGAAGAAAAATTTTTATGTTCGATATAATGTGAAAGCAATAATGAAATCATGTAAGGTGTGAAAGAATGAAACGATTCAAAATGAACGCGACTGATAAAGAACAGCGTATTGAAGCAGCGGATGTATTAAAAGGAATCGCGCTTATTGGTATTTTGCTGATGAACATGCCGGATTTTTATTCGCCTGCTTCCTATTACGACAATAATTTGTTTGATGGTTCAAGAATGAATACTGTTGCTAATGGATTAGTTGATATAATAGTAGGGCAGACAGGGTACGCGCTGCTCGCTATTTTGTTTGGATTTGGTTTTATGAAAATGTTTCAGCGTACATACGAAAGGCAAGTAAGCTTTACTCCTTTTTATGTACGAAGAATGACGGCTTTGCTTCTCGTTGGAGCTATTCATGCTGTATTTATTTGGCATGGTGATATGATTATGATATACAGCTTCTTTGCTTTGATTATGCTATTTTTTCAAGAAGCAAAGAAAGAAGTGTTATTAGCGTGGGGAACCGGAATATTTAGTATTTATGCTTTGATTATGATTGTTATTTTAACAGTAGCGGCTTTTGCTAATGAAGGAGATACAGCAGCGGGAATTCACCAGCCTATTATTGACCAAGCGCTTCAAGTATATGGACACGGAAGTTTTGCGTCGATTTTTCATCAGCGTTTGCTGGATTGGTACTACGCGTATAATTTAAATACGGTTCCTTTTCTGTTTTTATCGCTATTTCCACTATTTTTATTAGGCGGTTTTATGGCGAAAAGCGAGTGGTTCGAAGAAACAGAAGAATATATAGTGGAGACAAAGTGGCTTTGTCTTATTTCATTTATCGCGTATACAGCATCATCCGTACTGCCGTATGCTTTAGATCACAATGTAGCTACATCCTATATCCACGATGCAATCGGAGGAACGGCAGGAGCTATTTTTATTGTAACGTTGGTCACATTAGCTATGCGAAGTGTATCTATTCAAAAAATCATGCAGCCATTTGCTCTTTTGGGGAGAATGATTTTAACTAACTATATTGTCCAGTCCATTGTATGTACATTCCTTTTTTACTCATATGGGTTAGGGTACTACGGACATATTTCCATTGTAGAAGGGTTGGCTATTGCGGGGATTATCATTTTTATTCAACTGCTGGGAAGCTGGATATGGATGAGCCTATTCTCAGATGGACCGCTTGAAAAACTCATTCGGTATGCTACTTATGGACGCAGCCGCTAAAAATCCTTTTCTTTCCTTATATTATTGGTGAAGGAAAGGTTTTCATGATATGATATTTTCAGAAAGGACGTGAGATGAATGGCTCCACTACATATTCATGTAACGCTTTGGACATTATTGATTATCTCGTTTGTGGTTTCGTTGATTTTACATCGAGCAGGTAAAGCTAAAGGTCAGAAAATTCTACATATGGTAGCGAGACTTCTATACTTATTAGTATTAGTATCAGGTCTGCACATGTTAGCAGCTTGGTACCATTTTCAAGGTGCAGCGCTCATTAAAGGGATTGCCGGAGTGCTAGTGCTTGTGGGAATGGAAATGGTACTTGTTCGTACTGAAAAAGGAAAGCGTACAGGCGTTGCTTGGGCAGTTCTTGCAATTGCGCTTATCTTAGTATTCTATTACGGATATGTCGTACTAGGATAAGAGGATTTTAGTTGAAAGAAAAACCGAAGTATTAATCAGAGTTATTGATTAATACTTCGGTTTTTCTTGTTGTCATCGTGAAGGCAGGTTTCATGTGTGTAGGTGCTTCTAGCTGTTGATTGGAATCTTCGCCTTGCACGGAAACCAATAGCGGTGTAAAAGTAATCCATACGAACTCATATATCCAATTTGTTCGTTTTTAGATTGGGTTGATGAAGTTATGTCTCACACTCTTTTCTGTTGCTTTAATCTAAAAAAAGATTCATTGAGCGTTCTCCATCGTTAACGGTATATTCAAATCGGTCTAGGTACTGGGTGCCTCGTTCGAATAAATGCTGAACGGCACAAATTTTTTCCTCATTGTCATAAATGATAAAATTAGCACCTTTTGTATCACCGTCTGTCGGTAAAAAACATAATGTGTTGTGACAGTAAATACAATCATAAAGAGAGAATTTTAATGAATTTAAGTGCTGAGTGAATGATAAAAAGGTCTCTTTCGGTAGTGATTGAAGAAGCTGTTCGTATGCATAAGGTAGCTTTTTAGTCAGTCGTAGCTTATCCCCATTTCGCAATAAATACGTTCCATCGTGAAGCTTTATTTGACGGTCATCAACCATAATGGCTTTTTCCCAGCGTGTATCAATAAGAAGTTCTAATGTATCATCCATTACTTCATGGAGCATGGAAGCTTCGTCACTTTCATCTTCAAAGAAAATCCACTGTGAATCAACACATTCAACCGTACCAATCACGAAGGAACGCGGCTGATTGTTCATAGCTTGTTGTTTAGAATAATGATTCATAATCAAACCTCCGTGTGAAATTTATCCATATTTTTTTATTGCCTAAAAAAGCTCTCTTTATAACTTGAAAGTAAAAATAAAATATAAGGACAATTCAACTGTAACTATTGCGTGCATACAATGGCATTATTTCATTCATAAACAAGAGCGTGAAAGAAAGGATGATAAACGATGTGTGGTATAACGGGTTGGGTCGACTTAAAGCGATCGCTTTTAAATGAAACAGCAACAATAACAAAAATGGCTGACACTTTATCGAAAAGAGGTCCTGATGACACCAACGTATGGACACAGCAGCACGTTGCTTTTGGGCACAAACGCTTAGTTGTAGTAGATCCTCAAGGCGGAAGACAGCCGATGACACGAGAAAAAAATGAACAGCTCTACACGCTTTGCTATAATGGAGAGCTTTACAACACGGAAGATATTCGGAAAGAATTACTAAAAAGAGGTTATCAATTTCAAGGACATTCAGATACGGAAGTACTTCTAACATCTTATATAGAATGGAAAGAATCATGCGTAGATCATTTTAACGGTATCTTTGCTTTTTCGATCTGGGATGAAGCCAATGAAAAGTTATTTATAGCACGCGACAGAATGGGAGTAAAGCCCTTATTCTATCGATCTTATGAAGGTGGAATTCAATTTGCATCAGAATTAAAGGCGATATTAGCTCATCCTGAGGTAAAAGCGGAAGTAGGATTAGATGGATTAGCAGAAGTGTTTGGCTTAGGACCTTCTCGTTCTCCGGGCCACGGCGTATTTAAAGAAATAAATGAATTGCGCCCGGCTCACGCGCTCACGCTTACGCGTAACGGATTGAAGATTTGGCGATACTGGAACGTAAAAAGTGAGCAGCATACAGATGATTTAGCTGAAACGACAGAAAAAGTTAAATTTTTAGTGCAAGACGCGATTATAAGACAGCTAGTGTCGGATGTCCCGGTTTGTACATTTTTATCAGGTGGAGTGGACTCAAGCGCCATTACAGCAATTGCTGCAAATGCGTTCAAAGAAAGTGGAAAAGGCTCTCTTCATACGTATTCTATCGATTATGAAGACAATGATAAATTTTTTAAAGCAAATGAGTTTCAGCCAAATTCTGATGGAACTTATATCAAGCTCATGTCGGATACGTTTCAAACAAATCATCACCGCTGCATTATTTCAACGGAGGACCTTGTGCAGCATTTAACAGAGGCTGTAGAGGTGAGAGACCTTCCTGGAATGGCTGATGTAGATTCATCGCTGCTTTGGTTTTGCCGTGAAATCAAACAAGATTTTGTCGTGAGCTTATCAGGAGAATGTGCAGATGAAATTTTTGGAGGATATCCGTGGTTTCACCGAAAGCATGATTTGTCTTCGGATACCTTCCCGTGGATGCGTTCATTAGATGCTCGAATTGATTTGCTGCAAAGCTCATGGAGAAAGAAATTACAGTTAGAAGACTATGTGCGTGCAAGATATGAAGAAACATTAAAGGAAGTGCCTGAACTAGAAGGTGAATCGTTAGAAGATGCGCAGCGGAGAAAGCTGTTTTATTTAAATCAGGTTTGGTTTATGACAACTTTATTAGATCGTAAAGATCGTATGAGCATGGGCGCGAGCTTAGAAGTACGCGTACCTTTTGCAGATCATCGCCTTGTGGAATATGCATGGAATATTCCGTGGGAGATGAAAATGACGGGCAATAAAGAGAAGGGGATTTTACGCAAAGCGCTTGAAGGAATTTTGCCTCATGACGTTCTTTATCGCAAGAAAAGCCCTTACCCTAAAACGCATAACCCAGCTTATACGAAAGCTGTAACTGTATGGCTTCAATCTCTTTTACAAGATAAACAGTCACCTCTTCACGAATTTTTTGATAAGCAGCAGTTAAAGCATATTATTGATACAGGCGGAGAAGGATTTAAAGCGCCGTGGTTTGGTCAATTAATGACAGGTCCTCAGCTGCTAGCTCATCTAGCTCAAATTCACGTCTGGTTTACTCACAATAATATTCAAATTGTTGAATGACAGGACCCTCTCAGTACGGAGGGTTTTTTTTTATGAAATAAGTCATCTATTTCTCTTTTTTATACGTTTAAGTAGAGAAGAAGACCGCAGTCTATTTTTGTATAACTTTACATAGATATAAAATAAAAGCTTGAAAGCACCGAATACAGGGAAAGTGTACTGAAACCCTGGAAAAATGGTACAAACGTCATATTTTCATGGTTTAGTTATTGGTAATTTTATGATTCGAATAAAGACAAGCAGTTTATCGTTGTGTTTAATAATAAAGATTTGTATAATGTTTGTATAACTATTGTATAAGATTAGGAGTGTATGTATGCAAAAAAACGTAATCGTGATTGGAGCAGGTCCAGGAGGACTAGCGGCAGCAATGCTGTTAGCAAGTCATGGCTATAAAGTAGATGTATATGAAAAGCAAGGATACGTGGGCGGGCGAAATTCAGCGATTAAAATGTCAGGTTATACGTTTGATATGGGTCCTACATTTTTGAGCATGCCACAGATTTTTGAAGAATTATTTCAAGCTGCTAATCGCAATGCGCATGACTATATGGACTTAAAACGTCTAAATCTCATGTATGAGCTTATCTTTGATGATGCGCAGATTCAGATGACGGATAACCATAAAAAGATGAAAGAAGAAATCGAACGTTTATACCCAGGAAACGGAGAAGGCTATGAGCGCTTTATGAAAGACACCGAAGCAAAGATGGCGGCTTTGCTACCTTTATTGCAGGGCCAGATGGATCGTTTTCATCACTATTTAAAGCCTGAAGCAATTCGAGCACTGCCGCATTTATCCTTAGGTAAAACGCTCTATGATGTACTTGGCAAGTATTTCACTGATGAGAAATTGAAATTAGCTTTTACTTTTCAATCGAAGTACTTGGGAATGTCCCCTTGGGAATGTCCAGGAGCCTTTTCTATTTTATCGTTTATGGAACATGCTTACGGTATCTTCCATCCGATAGGAGGAGTAAATCAGCTATCTCAAGCAATGGCAAAAGTAGTGGAAGAACATCAAGGACACATCCACTTAAACCAAGGTGTTCAAAAACTATGGATTGAAAAGAAGAGAGTAAAAGGAATTATTCTAGAAAATGGAGAGCGAATAGGAGCAGACGACGTCATTATCAATGGAGATTTTGCTCATGCGATGACGAATTTAATAGATGAAGGTACGCTTAAAAAATATGCAGTTAAAAAACTTGAAAAGAAAAAATACTCTTGTTCCACTTTTATGATTTATCTAGGCATAGACAAACAGTACAAAGATCTGCCTCATCACACGATTGTGTTCGCTGAAGATTATAAAAAAAATGTAGAAGAGATCACAAAAACGTTAGCTCTTTCAGAAGACCCTTCCATCTACATTCAAAACCCAAGTGTAACAGACCCAACTTTAGCACCAGAAGGAAAGTCTGCTCTTTATATTTTAGCGCCGGTTCCAAATAATTTCAGCGGTGTAAACTGGGAGGAAAAACAAAAAGCTTTTCGAGATGCAGTATTAAAAATTGTAGAAAAGAAAACGGGTTTCAAAGATTTAGAGAGTCATATTGAAGTTGAAAAAATCATTTCACCAAAGCAGTGGGAAGAAGACGTGCTTGTCTATAAAGGAGCGACATTTAACCTTGGACATCAGCTCACTCAAATGATGGTGCTGCGTCCGCATAATAAATTTGAAGAATTAGAAAATTGCTGGCTAGTTGGAGGAGGAACTCATCCAGGGAGCGGTCTACCAACTATTCTGGAATCATCTCGCATTACGACAAAGCTCATCTTAAAAAGAGACGGACAATTACTGAATGAGCCGTTTAAAACCATGAAGGAAATGGAGAGTGCATTATGAGAACAGCAATTGTTGGAGGCGGCATAGGGGGGTTAATTACCGCTTTGTTATTAAGTAAACGAGGTTTTTCTGTTGATATTTTCGAAAAGGAAAATAAGCTGGGCGGCCGGTTGGCGTTTGTAGAAAAAGACGGTTATAAAATTGATGAAGGTCCCACGATTGTCTTGCTACCTTTAATGCTTGAACGTATTTTAGATGAAGCGGGCATTTCTGCTTCTCAATATGAACTAATACGCTGTGATCCACTTTATGATCTTCATTTTCCAGACGGTACGACCTATACAAAAAAAGCGACTGAAAAAGATCAGTTAGAGGAGATTAGCCGTTTGTTTCCAGGCGAAGAGCAAAACTACCGGCGTTTTATGACTGAATTAAAAAAGCGATTTGAATTAGGAAGTAAGGCATTTTTGGAAAAAACATTTGTAAATAAACGAGATTTTTGGACATGGCAAAACATTAAGGCATTAAAAAAAATGAATGCAAATAAATCAATGAGAAAATTTGTTTCAACGTATTTCCAGGATGAACGTCTAGTAGACGCCTACTCACTGCAATCTCTCTATATTGGAGGAAATCCTTATTCGGCACCAGCTATTTATTCCCTTGTTCCTTACAGTGAGCATGCTCATGGCATCTATTACGTAAAAGGGGGATACGCAAGTCTTGTGCCACTTCTTGAAAAGGCGCTTATAGAGCAAGGTGTAAGCATTCATTTGAATAAGGTAGTTCAAGAGCTTTCCATATCAGGAGACAAGACAGAAGGGGTTATTGTTGACGAAAAACTTCACCTATTTGATCAAGTAGTTTTAAATGGCGACTTTCCTAATATGGCGAAAATTGCTCAAAAAAAAGAAAAGAAGTATGTGCCTTCGTCCAGCTGTCTGCTCCTTTACCTTGGTTTGAAGAGAAAATATGATCATCACAATGTGCATCAATACTTTATGGGCAATGATTTGGCTAAACATATGGAAGCAGTGTTTAAGCATAAAACGATTCCTGAAGATCCCGCTATTTATACATTTAATCCCTCTGTTATTGATCCATCGCTAGCTCCTGAAGGGAAAAGTGTGCTGTATGCACTTGTACCGGTTCCATCAGGTGGCCACATTGATTGGAGCAATCAGCAAGACTTTGTTGATGAAATCATTCTGACTTTGGAAGAAAAAGGGTTTGAAGAGCTGCGTAAAGAAATAGAGTGGGTAAAAGTACGCACGCCAAATGATGCTCAAGCATTTGGACTTTACGAAGGTGGAAGCTTTGGTATTGCTCCTGAGCTGTTCCAGTCAGGCGTATTCAGACCCCAGTACCAGCCGTACGAATATAAAAATGTTTTTGCGGTCGGAGCATCTATTCATCCAGGCGGAGGCGTGCCAATTGTTATGCAAGGAGCAAAAATGTTGGCTGATCATCTTATTGAACAATCGTCTATTCAAACGGTTGCAAAGCTTTCTTAAGATCTTGTGAAGCCATAAGGAAATGATGGTTTATCCTTTAATAGAGAAAGGGGTCCTATATGATGAACATTTCGTTAGACAAAGCGTACAATCAGTGTGAAGAAATTATTAAAGAAAACTCAAAAACGTTTTACAAAGCTTTTTCCATGCTGCCGTCAAAACAAAAAAAGGCAGTATGGGCGGTATATGCATTTTGCCGTCAAGTTGATGACATTGTAGATGAAGGAAGCAACCCTGAAATAGAGCTGCAGCAATTCGAAGGAGAATTTGCCCGGTTTAAAAATGGAGAACTATTAAACGAAAGCGCCATGTGGGTAGCTCTGCGAAATGTATTTGAACAATATGAAATGAATGTTCAAGCATTTGATGATATGATTACCGGCCAGCGGATGGATTTAGCAAAAAAAGAATATGAGACGCTTGATGAAGTGAAAACATACTCCTATCACGTAGCGAGTACGGTAGGGTTAATGCTTTTACCGATTTTAGCTCCAACTACTCATAAAGAATTAGAAGAAGAAGCAGTCGCGTTGGGCATTGCGATGCAGCTGACTAACATTTTAAGAGACGTGGGGGAAGACTTAGAGCGAGGGCGCATTTATTTACCGAAAGACCTTATGGATTCTTACGGATATACGCGCACGCTGTTAGAGAACCGGTGGGTCACTTCTGAATTTATAGAAATGTGGGAGCACCTGGCCAAAGAAGCAGAAATGTATTATATAAAAGGGCTTCAGTCAATTCATCAATATCCCGTTGCTTCTCGTTTGCCTCTTACAGGAGCGGCGCATTTATACCGAGCGATTCTTGATAAAATTCGAAAAGAACATTATGAAGTATTTACAGAAAAGCATTTTGTCACAAGTCAAGTGAAAAAACAAATTATGACATCTATTTCTACGGGGTAACGCAAAGGAATTACTTTTCCTTTGCGTTACTTTTTTTGGAAAGATATGAAAGCGCTAACTGTTATGTAAATAAGAAAAAAGTCTCATTTTTATCGCGTATTAACTTGAATATTCAGAAAATTACCTATATGATAATATACATAACATTAAATGTTAATAAAACTAACACAAAAGAGGGGTTACAATGAAAAAAGTAGAAGCCATCATTCGTCCAGAAAAATTTCAAGCACTGCGCGTAAAATTAGAGGAAGTAGGAATAAACGGATTAACGGTCTCAGAAGTGGCAGGCTGCGGTCAGCAAAAAGGAGAGCAGGGACTGTTCAGGGGACAAAGTTTTGAAATCAAACTAGTACCTAAAGTCAAGGTAGAAATGATTTTAGAAGCAGAACAAGTTGATGAAGTCATTAAGATCATTCAATCAATTTGTTCTACGAACCAAATAGGCGACGGAAAGGTTTTTGTATATCCGGTAGAGGATGCTGTACGAATTAGAACAGGAGAAGCAGGTGTAGAGGCTATTTTATAAAAAGAGAGTGTTATTTTAATAGAGGGGGAGTTAAGCGTTGAAAAAGAAAATTAGTGCGGTTTTGTTTATTAGTTTGTTGGCGGCAACACGCGTTAATGCGGCTGATCCAACTGTCGAATCAGTTAGTGCATCAATTGACATGATGTGGGTAATGTTTGGGGCGGTACTTGTATTTTTAATGCACGCAGGGTTTGCGATGGTTGAAACAGGCTTCACTCGTTCGAAAAATTCGCTTAATATCTTAATGAAAAATATGCTAACGGTAGCTGTATCTTCCGTATTGTATTTTGTGATCGGTTTTGCCCTTATGTTTGGTAATTCAAAAGGAGGATTTATCGGTTCAAGCGGTTTCTTTTTAAATGGACAAAGCGATCAAATGAGCTTTTTTGTCTTCCAAATTGTTTTCGCAGCAACGTGTGCTACGATTATTTCAGGAGCGGTAGCGGAACGTATGAAACTATCCAGCTATATGATGCTCACAATTGCTATGGTAGCTGTGATTTATCCAGTTGTAGGTCACTGGGTATGGGGAGGGGGATGGTTGTCCAAACTAGGCTTCGTAGATTTTGCAGGGTCGACGGTTGTTCATTTGACTGGAGCTCTTGGTGCGGCTGTAGCAGTTACTTTTCTAGGAGCACGTCTTGGAAAGTATGGAAGCGATGGAAAAGTCAATGCTATTCAAGGGCATAACATTCCACTTGGCGCATTAGGTGTATTTATCCTCTGGTTTGGCTGGTTTGGATTTAATGGAGGAAGTACATTAGCAGCCGATCCTGCTCTTGTCCCAGGAATCATTGCAACGACATTAATGTCTGGGTCATGCGGAGTCCTGTCTTCTGCTTTATACACAAAGTTTCGCTACAAACGTATTGATGCTAGCTTAACATTAAACGGTGCCTTAGCTGGGCTTGTAGGGATTACAGCTGGAACAGCAAACGTATCGATTCCAGGCGCGATCGTCATTGGGCTGATTGCAGGAATTATTCTAGTAGAAGCTGTGCATTTTATCGATAGCAAAATGAAGTTAGATGATCCAGTTGGTGCTATTACTGTTCATGGAATTTGCGGTATTTGGGGGACGTTAGCAGTGGGGCTGTTTGATACAGCTAATGGTTTATTTTATGGCGGCGGCGTACAGCTATTAGGTATTCAAGCTCTTGGAATTATAGCTGTGATGGGCTGGACAATTGGAACGGTTGGGCTGTTCTTGTTTGTCCTCACGCGTTTTTCTTCTATTCGAGTATCAAGCGAAGAAGAAATTGCTGGTTTAGACTTTGCTGAACACGGTTCATCCGCATATGAATTTCGTGAAAGTTTTGTAGCGACAGGAGACGGTAATCTTCATCCTGAATTTGGTGTTGGACTGATTGATCGATTAAATAAAGTGGGTAAAGTATCGGATAAACCTCATATATCGAACGTAAATGAGACGGTATAGCAGTATATAGATGGAAAAAAGTGATTAAAAGTAAAAACTTTTAATCACTTTTTTTGTTTTTATCAACTTATTTAACAATAATGTAAGCGTTAACGTTATAATGGAAACAAAAGTGAGTTTGAAACAGTTCGTCTATAGGAGGGGAATAGATGAAATGGAAAAGGACAAGTATGCTACTTATACTATTATTACTTTTTGGAAGCAGCGCCTCGGCACAAGGTCATAAAGATATACGTGATGAGGTGATATACTCGTTGATGATTAACCGTTTTTATAACGGAAGTGAACAGAATGATCGAAATGTGAACTATGAACGCTCAGATGCCTATTATGGAGGCGATTTACAGGGAGTAGCACAAAAGTTAGACTATATTCAAGAGATGGGATTTACCGCTGTTTTATTAACTCCTTTTATGGAAAATGATGAGACAGGCTATCATGGATATGCGGTGACCAACCATTATAAAATAGACGATCATTTTGGAACGTTAAAAGACTTACAAAATCTTGTGAAGAAAGCACATGAGCGCAATATGAAAATTATGGTCGAATTTCCTTTGACAATCAGTAACAATCATACCTGGGTAGCAGATAAAGGAAAACAAACATGGATAAGTAATGAATCCGTTACAGATAATGAAGTAATTAAAGCATTGCCGCACTTTAATCTAAAAGAAAGCGTTGTGCAGAAATACCTTATTAAAAATGCTGCTTGGTGGAGCAAACAAGCAGATATTGACGGATATTACGTTAAAGATATCGATCAAGCTCCTTCTGCATTTATTTCATCCTTTTCTCAAACGTTAAAAAGCATGGATCCTTCCTTTCTATTAATAGGAGAAATAAGCGGGCATTCATTAAAAAAAAGTGAGCAGGCTGATTTATTAGGAATGGATTTGCTTGTAGATAGAACGCTAGCTGAAGCCACTGCTGCTACGTTTAGCGGTACTAATCGTCCGCAGAAAATGTTGTATGACAAGTGGAAAAAAGGAAGTAATTTGCCTTTAACAAATTTTTTAGATGATGTTCATAGCACACGTTTTACAGCAAAAGCATTAAAAAGTGAAAACCATCCTGGAGCCCGAACAAAGCAAGGGCTTTCCTACCTTTATACTTCGCCTAGTGTACCAATCGTTTTTTATGGAACAGAAATTGCGCTGAATGGGGGAAAGGGAGCAGAAAATTATGGCATGATGAATTTTTTAGCTAATCCCGATATTATAGATCATTTAAAAAAATTGGCTGAACTTAGAGCAAAATCGCCTTCTCTTCGAAAGGGAAGCTTTACCCTTGTGTCTGAGCAAAAAGGTGTGGCTGTATACAAGAGAAGGTATAAGGACGAAACGACGTTTGTTGTGATCAATAATACAAAGGAAACGTCGGCCATTAATGTCCCGCTTAAAAAAGTTGGAAAAGAAAATGAATTAAGAGGGTTAATAACGGAAGGAATTATACGACCAGTTGACGATGTATACAACATTTCATTGGAGCCTGAGACTACAAATGTATATAAAGTAGTGAAAAATTCAGGGGTTAATATTGGATATATCGCAGCGGTTGCCGCTGTTTATACGGGATTCGGCATCTTTTTGTACAAAGCATCGTCAAAAAGAAGAAAAGAAAAGAAAATTTCTCAATCTCATAAAAAGGACAGCGCGTCGTAGTTGTCAAACTATATTGGATAAGTAGTAATGAAGAAAACATAATTAAGAGGTGGAATTATGGGTGTAACAATAAAAGATGTGGCAAATTTAGCAAATGTAGCCCCTTCGACGGTATCTCGCGTCATTGCAGACAGCTCAAGAATTAGTGAAAAAACAAAACAGCGCGTGCGATCGGCTATGAAAGAACTTGGTTATCACCCAAATATTATTGCGCGAAGTCTAGCAAATCAAACGACAGAGGCAGTCGGCCTAGTGATGCCGAGCTCAGCAGACAAGGTGTTTCAAAATCCATTCTTCCCAGAAGTGCTAAGAGGAATCAGCACCGGGGCTCACGAAAACAAAAGAGCGATTTATATGTCCACTGGAGAAACGGAAGAAGAGATTTTTGCAGAAGTTGTTCAAATGGTACAGGGAAGACGAGTGGATGGATTAATTTTGCTGTACTCCAAAGTTGATGATCAAGTACTTTCTTATTTACAAGAACAGAGCGTGCCGTTTGTAGTTATTGGAAAGCCGTTTAAGCATAGTGAAAGCATTACGTTTGTTGATAATGATAATTTTAAAGCTGGAAAAGAAGCGACGGAATATTTAATTGAATCTGGTCATGAGCGTATTGCGTTTATTGGTGGAAGTCTTGAATTAGTCGTTACCATTGACCGTTTAACAGGCTATGATAAAGCGATTCAAAAAGCAAACATTCCTTACCGGGACGAGTATGTGATTCATGAAGAATTTCTACAGAAAGGAGGAAAAGAAGCTGTTTGCGAACTTTTATCTCTAAAAGAACGTCCAACGGCCCTAGTAGTAGCAGATGACCTAATGGCATTAGGTGTTTTAAATACATTGGATGAAATGGGAATTTCGGTTCCAGAAGACATCTCTATTGTCAGTTTTAATAATGTCTTAATCGCTGAAATGGCTAGACCAGCTCTTACATCAATTGATATTAATATTTTTGAACTTGGTTATCAGGCTGTAAGCTGCTTGATTAAGCAGATTGAAACGCCATATGCTGTTGCAGAACAAGTGCGCGTTCCTCACAAAATGATTAAAAGACAGTCCTGTAAAACTATTCAAATGACGCAAAGATAACTTAATACAAAAATAGACAGAGGCTGAGACAAAAGTAATATAGTTGAAGGAAGATCCGAACGAGTTTGATTCTTGATGGAGAATTAAACTCGTTCGGATTTTTTCGTTAGTAGGATGAACGTAGGTTTCATGTATGTAGCTGCTTCTTAGCTGTTGATTGGAGGGCAAGGCTCATCGGCCGCTCGCGAAAAGCGAAGCCTTGCATGGAAATCAACAGCGGTGAAACAAGTCATCCATACTAGATTATGTATCCCACTTGTTCGTTTCTAGATTAGATTGATTTAGGTATGTCTTAATGTTCTCTTCATGCTAAAAATTTTGGCGTTTTAAGTGCCAAGAAAATGTACATATGCCAATTATTTTTTCTTTTGTAAAAAAGAAAGAATGATATAAGTGGTGAAAGCCTTGATAAATAAAGAGGATGTGAAGTTTTATTAAAAGTTGGCACGCTATTTGCATAACTATAAAGTAAACAAAGATTTGCATACTAGGAGGTATATATCATGGTAGTTTCTTATTCTCATGAACCATTTACAAATTTTAAGGACGAAAACAATAAAAAGACATTTCAAGAAGCATTAACATATGTAAATACACAGCTTGGCAAAACGTACCCGCTTGTGATCGACGGTGAAAAAGTGGAGACTGAAGAGAAAATTACGTCTGTTAACCCAGCGAATATAAAAGAAGTGATTGGATATGTCTCTACAGTAAATAAAGATCTAGCAGAGCAAGCGATGCAGTCAGCTTTAAAAGCTTTTGAAACGTGGAAAAAATGGAAAGTAGAACATCGAGCAGATATTCTTTTCCGCGCAGCGGCCATCATTCGTCGCAGAAAGCATGAATTTTCTAGTTATCTTGTAAAAGAAGCGGGAAAGCCTTGGAACGAAGCAGATGCTGATACAGCAGAAGCAATTGATTTTTTAGAGTACTACGCACGTCAAGTCCTGACGTTAAAAGATGGTTCCCCAGTACAGAGCCGAGACGGTGAGTATAATCAGTACAATTATATTCCGCTTGGCGTAGGTATTATCATTTCACCATTTAACTTCCCGTTAGCTATTATGGCTGGAACAGCAGTAGCAGCTATCGTAACAGGCAACACGATTTTATTAAAGCCAGCTGATGCCACTCCTGTAGTAGCAGCGAAATTTGTAGAAGTAATGGAAGAAGCAGGTTTACCGAAAGGCGTATTAAACTTTATTCCTGGTGCTACACCTGAAATCGGTGACTACTTAGTTGAACATCCAAAAACACGGTTTGTTTCATTTACCGGTTCGCGCGCAGTAGGTTGCCGCATTTACGAACGAGCAGCAAAAGTACAGCCGGGACAAAAATGGCTAAAACGCGTTATTGCTGAAATGGGCGGAAAAGATACGGTGGTTGTAGACAAAGATGCAGATCTTGATTTAGCAGCTTCTTCAATCGTATACTCTGCATTTGGTTTTGCAGGGCAAAAGTGCTCCGCAGGTTCTCGTGCCGTTGTGCATCAAGATGTGTATGATGAAGTGCTTGAAAAAGCAGTTGCGCTAACCAAAACATTAACCGTTGGCAACCCGGAAGAAGTTTCGACTTATATGGGACCTGTTATTCACGAGGCTTCGTACAATAAAGTATTATCGTATATTGAAATTGGAAAAGAAGAAGGGCGTCTCGTTGCGGGAGGAGAAGCAGACAATTCAACTGGATACTTCATTCAGCCAACTATTTTTGCGGATGTAGATGAAAAAGCTCGTCTCATGCAAGAAGAAATTTTTGGTCCGGTAGTAGCATTCTCTAAAGCGCGAGATTTTGATCATATGATGGAGATTGCAAACAATACAGAATATGCATTAACAGGCGCTTTATTATCAAATAACCGCGAGCATATTGAACGCGCCCGTGAAGAGTTCCATGTTGGAAATCTGTATTTTAACAGAGGCTGTACAGGAGCGATTGTAGGGTACCAGCCTTTTGGCGGATTTAATATGTCAGGAACGGATTCAAAAGCAGGGGGACCGGATTATCTTGTTCTTCACATGCAAGCAAAAACAACATCTGAAACATTCTAATTGGGAAATAAGGAGGAATAAATATGACAACTGAAACACAAAAAACGGTGAAAATCATTGAGCAAACAGAAAAATTCGGGGCACACAACTATCATCCGCTGCCGATTGTAATTGAAAAAGCAGAAGGCGTATGGGTACACGATCCAGAAAATAATAAATATATGGATATGCTAAGTGCTTATTCCGCTGTTAACCAAGGGCACCGTCACCCGAAAATTATTGAAGCATTAAAACGTCAGGCTGATAAAGTAACGTTAACGTCACGAGCGTTTCATAATGATCAGCTTGGCCCATGGTATGAAAAGATTTGTAAATTAACAAATAAAAATATGGCTCTTCCAATGAATACGGGAGCAGAAGCGGTAGAAACAGCCATTAAAGCTGCACGCCGCTGGGCTTACGATGTGAAAGGTGTTGCTGAAAATCAAGCACAAATCATCGCATGTGTGGGCAACTTCCACGGTCGCACAATGACAGCTGTTTCATTATCATCTGAAGCAGAATATCAACGTGGTTTTGGACCGATGCTTCCAGGGCTTCAAACGATTCCTTACGGTGATTTAGAAGCGTTAAAAGCCGCTATTACACCAAATACGGCCGCATTTTTAATGGAGCCAATTCAAGGCGAAGCAGGTATTGTTTTACCTCCAGAAGGCTTCCTAAAAGCTGCAGCTGACTTATGTAAAGAACATAATGTGCTATTTATTGCTGACGAAATTCAAGTCGGCTTAGCGCGTACAGGCAAAATGTTTGCTTGTGATTGGGAAGGCGTAGAACCAGATATGCTGATTTTAGGTAAAGCGCTTGGAGGAGGAGTTTTCCCTATTTCTTGCGTAGTCGCTAACGAAGACATTTTAAGTGTCTTTAACCCTGGTTCTCATGGTTCAACGTTTGGAGGAAACCCGCTTGCTTGTGCCGTATCATTAGCTGCTTTGGAAGTAATTGAAGACGAGAAACTTCCAGCGCGTTCATTAGAACTAGGTTCTTATTTCAAACAGAAGCTCCAAAGCTTAAGTAATCCAGTTGTTAAAGAAGTGCGCGGCCGCGGTCTATTCATCGGGGTAGAATTACACGAAGAGGCTCGTCCTTATTGTGAAAAATTAAAAGACCAAGGTTTGCTTTGTAAAGAAACGCACAGTACGGTTATTCGTTTTGCTCCGCCGTTAACGATTTCAAAAGAAGAGTTGGACTGGGCAATTGAACGAATTGAAAAAGTATTTGCTGAGTAATCGGTTTAAAGTAAATAAAAATAGTACGATATATACATATCGTACTATTTTTATTCATATGCAGCTAAATGACGTTTTTATTTGATAGGCAGGAGGAATAGAAGTGTATACCCAACTCTCACGGCTAAGCATTGAAGAGCAAGTTGAATGTTTAACAAAAGCGTTAGTGAAAATCAAAAGTATCAATGGGACAAGCGGCGAAGTAAAGATTGCTGATTTTATTAAAGACACGCTTCAAAGTTTTCCTTATTTCAAAGAAAATCCGCTTCACATCTGGGAACAAAAAATTAATGGCGATACGCTAGGCAGAAAAAATGTATTTGCTTTTATTCAAGGAAGCCAAAAAAATACTCAAACAATTATTTATCACGCTCACTTAGATACGGTTGGCATTGAAGATTTTGGTTCATTAAAAGACATAGCGTTAGATCCAGAAGCACTTCAGCGCTATTTCTCTATGCATAATATTAATGAAGATGTACAGCGAGATGCTCGCTCAGGTGAATGGATGTTTGGAAGAGGAGCCGTTGATATGCAAAGTGGAATTGCTGTACATTTAGCTAATGTGCTGCATTTTACTAAGCATCAAAATCAATTAGAAGGAAACGTGCTTTTTATGGTCAATCCAGATGAGGAAAGTCAGCATGCTGGAATTATTTCTGCTGTTTCTGAGCTGAACCGTTTGAAAAAAGAAAAAAATCTTTTGTATACAGCAGCGATTAATACCGACTTTATTACACCTCTTTACGATGGAGATTCCACGCGCTATATTTATACAGGAGCCGCTGGGAAACTGCTTCCATGTTTTTATATTTACGGAAGGGAAGTACATGTAGGGGATACGCTTGCTGGCATAGATCCTAATTTGATTGCATCTGAGATTACGAGAAGCATCCATAACAATATTAACCTAGCTGAAAATATTGAAGGAGAGCTGGTACTGCCGCCTTCCTGCCTGTATCAGCGAGATAATAAAGAGGCTTATAATGTGCAAACCGCTGTAAGCAGTCATTTGTATTTTAACTATTTTATCTACGAACGAACGGCAAAAGAAGTGATGAGTCAATTAATTGGAACATCAATCGAAGCATGTGAAAAAGTGGAGAAAAAACTTTCTGATTATTACGAACTTTTTGCTCGGAGAACGAATTTACCAAAGCGAAACTTGTCTTGGAAAGTGGATGTTGTGAGTTTGGAAGATTATCTGGAAGAATTAGATCAAAAAGGGATAAGTGCTCAGGCTTGTATTGAACAAGCTTTCGAACAGTATGCGCATTTAGAACTTAGAACAAGGTGCTTTAAAGTAATTGAAGAACTTCAAAAGTTAGATCCGCATCAAAGTCCGCGCGTAATTGTCTTTTTTGCACCGCCTTACTTGCCTCATAATCACTTGAAGAAAGACGAAAGCAGAGATCAGCAGCTTCTTTATCCTTTACAAGCGGCTGTGGAGAAGGTTGGAAAACAGACGGGAGAGACATTTCAGTTTAAAAAATTCTTCCCCTATCTAGCGGATGGCAGCTTTTTATCTCTTCATGAGACAGATGAGGAAATCGATGCTTTTACACGTAACTTTCCGGGGTGGGGTATTGCAGGGTCGATTCCTTTCCGTGAAATTCGAGAGTTAAATATTCCGTCCATTAATATAGGAGTATATGGGAAAGACGGACATAAGTGGACAGAGCGAGTATACAAGCCTTATTCGTTCGGCGTCCTTCCTAAGTTGATTCAAGAAACAACTGTTCATATATTAAAAAGTTTTCATGCTTGTACAAACACCCTATAAGAAAATGAAGAATGGAGGTACCGATGAAGAGAGATACAGAACAAAACCAATTACAGAGAACAATGAAAAGCAGACATTTATTTATGATTGCGTTAGGAGGCGTGATTGGGACAGGATTATTTTTAGGTTCGGGTTTTACTATTAGCCAGGCGGGGCCGGGAGGAGCCATTCTTGCTTATATAATAGGCGGCTTCCTCATGTACTTAGTTATGCTTTGTTTAGGAGAGCTAGCGGTAGCAATGCCGGTTTCAGGTTCCTTTCAAGAATACGCTACAAGGTTTTTAGGACCTTCTACAGGCTTTATGATTGGATGGCTGTACTGGTTCAGCTGGGCAAATACGACAGGGCTTGAATTTACGTCAGCAGGAATTTTAATGCAGAGGTGGTTTCCTGATGTACCTGTATGGTCATGGTGCTTGATTTTTGGCGTCATTACGTTTTTAATTAACGCTCTTTCTGCTCGAAGCTATGCTGAAACGGAGTTTTGGTTTTCGAGTATTAAAGTTACGGCTATTATTCTATTTATTTTAATGGGAGGAGCTGCTGTTTTTGGTTTTATTGACTTTAAAGGAGGAGAATCCGCACCGTTTCTTTCACATTTCACCCAAGGCGCAGGTCTTTTTCCAAACGGGATACTGGCAGTTCTATTAACTTTAGTAACGGTTAACTTCTCGTTTCAAGGAACGGAGCTTGTCGGCATTGCAGCAGGAGAAAGTGAAAGCCCGGAGAAAACGTTGCCGAGATCTATTCGAAACGTCATTTGGAGAACGCTGTTTTTCTTTGTGTTAGCTATGTTTGTTTTAGTCTCTATTCTTCCATACAAAACAGCGGGAGTTATTGAAAGTCCGTTTGTTGCCGTATTAGATCAAATTGGCATTCCCTACGCAGCGGATATCATGAACTTTGTCATTTTAACAGCCGTTCTATCAGTGGCGAACTCCGGAGTTTATGCTGCTTCTCGTATGCTTTGGTCACTGTCAAACAGCAATATGGGGCCAAAATCTTTAAAGAAATTATCTTCAAAAGGTGTTCCAATTAACGCGTTAATTGTGACGATGATTATTTCAGGATGCTCGTTGATTACAAGCGTCGTGGCTGCTGAAACCGTATATCTTTGGTTTATTTCGATTTCAGGAATGGTGACCATTATTGTTTGGATGTCCATTTGTGCCTCTCAATTTATGTTCCGCCGTCGTTTTTTAGCGGAAGGGGGAGACATAAAGGAATTAAAATTTAAAACGCCGCTTTATCCGTTCGTTCCTATTCTAGGTTTCTGTTTGTATGGACTTGTATTAATCAGCTTAATTTTTATTCCAGATCAACGAATTGGTCTTTACTGCGGGGTCCCTTTAATTATTGTACTCTACGTGTATTATCACGTAGGAATCAAGAAAAATATTAAACAAAAACAATCGGATTCACCGGTTTATAAAGCAAAATAAAAAAGAAGTGCACAGTGCACTTCTTTTTTATTTAGAGCGGATGTTTAATCGTTTCATACGATATTGCAAGCTTTGTCTGGTCAGCCCTAGTATCTTAGCACTTTTTGAGATGTTGTGGTTGTATTGTTCAAGCGTTTGTTTAATACATTCTGCTTCGAACGCTAACAGCTGTTCCTTTAAAGGAAGAGAAGGGTGAAAAGCGCTTGGATAAGAAGGTGATTCACCGCTTGTTTTATCTTCAGAATGTTCATGCTGCTTTAGCTGGAACTTCGTTCTGTATTGAAAAGGAAGGTGAGAATAGTGAATAACGTCTTCATCCATCACCAAGTTCATGGCGCCTTCAATAATGTGTTCTAATTCCCGTACGTTCCCTGGCCAGTCATAAGAGAGAAAAGAAGACATGACTTGGTGATCTACGGTTTTTACATTCATCTGAAACAAATCATTGTATTTTTTGATGAAAAACTTTGTTAATTCAATAATATCTTCTTTTCGTTCACGAAGAGGAGGAATAAAAAGCGTCACGACGCCAAGTCGATAATATAAGTCTTTGCGTAATCGATTTTCTGCAATCGCATCGATTGGGTCTTCATTCATGTTCGCGATGACTCGAACGTTCACCGGTTTGTCTACTGTATCCCCAATTCTTCGTACGGTTTTTTCTTGCAGTACTCGAAGAAGCTTAGCCTGCAGATTTGGGTTTAACGAGTTGATTTCATCTAGCAGTAATGTGCCTCCTTGCGCTTGTTCGAAAAGACCGGGATTATCCATTGCACCTGTAAAAGCTCCGCGTTTCGTACCGAACAAAAGGCTTTCAATTAAATTATCCGGTAGCGCAGCACAGTTTTGTGAAATAAAAGGAGCAGAAGAGCGGCTGCTGCCATTATGTATGCTTTGGGCAAACAGTTCTTTCCCCGTGCCTGTTTCTCCAATAATTAAGACATAAGAAGGAGTTCTAGTGGCGCGCTTAGCATCTTCAATAACATCGTGAACGGCTTGGCTGTTTCCGATGATGCTATCAAACGTAAAGCGTGTGTTTCCTTTTTGCCTAATGTTTTGCCGGATTAGACGCTCTAGTTTCGTAACGTCTTGAGCAATTTCAACCGCTCCTTGAATGACCCCATTTTTTAAAATAGGGAAGGTATTATTAATCGTCGTGATTTCTTGTCCTTGATTGTTGAAATACGTTTGCTTGACGTTAACCGTTTCTTTTCCTTTTTGCAACGCCTGTACAAGCGTGCTTTGCTGATTTTCTTTGAACATAAATACATCTAACAAGTTTTTATGTAAAACGTCTTGTTCATCCATCAGCTCCATCTTTGTCATTTTTTCATTGTAAATAATGGTTTTTCCTGTTTCATCGACCGCATGGATACCGGCATCGACTTTATTTAAAATGGTTTCATATATATGTTTAAGAGTGCTTAATGTATCGGTCATTCAAATACTCTCCTTTAGCGGTGTTCATATCTCTATTTAAACAAAAATAGCTGAATTCTGATAGTGTTTCCACATAAAAATAAATGAATGACCGAAGAGAAATGTTATCCGTTTACAATGGATCCCCCATTAATGTGCAGAACTTGCCCGGACATATAAGAAGAATCAGAACTTGCCAAATATACATAGGCCGCTCCAAGCTCAGAAGGCTGTCCAGCCCGTTTCATAGGTGTGTTAGAGCCAAATGTTGCAACCTGCTGTTCGTCGAACGTAGACGGAATAAGAGGTGTCCAAATAGGTCCCGGAGCTACGCCGTTTACGCGAATGCCTTTTGTTGCGAGCGAAGCTGATAAAGAACGTGTAAAAGCAACGATAGCACCCTTGGTCGAAGAGTAATCAATGAGCTGGTCATGTCCATGGTAAGCTGTTACAGACGTTGTATTAATAATAGCGCTTCCTTGTTTTAAATGAGGCAATGCAGCTTTGGTCAAATGAAAAATTGAAAAAATATTTGTTTGAAACGTACGGGTAAGCTGTTCAGTCGTGATATCCGTAATGCTTTTTTGAGGATGCTGTTCAGCTGCATTATTGACTACAATGTCTATTTTTCCGAAAGTCTGAATGGCCTTGGAGATGACTTCTTGACAAAAATGCTCATCTCCTATGTCACCAGCAAGCAGCAAACAAGAAGCTCCCATTCGTTCAACTTGTTTTTTAGTTTCATTTGCATCATCATGTTCATTCAGATAGGTTATGACAACATTTGCGCCTTCTTTCGCGTAATGATAAGCGACAGAACGTCCAATGCCGCTGTCTCCTCCTGTGATAACGGCTACTTTGTCCTGTAATTTTCCGCTTGCCTTATAGTCTGGAGCGATAGAGGTAGGGACTGGATGCATATCTTTCTCAATACCTGGCTGAGTTTGCTGATGCTGAGGAGGGAAGTTTTGTTTTTGATTTTGATTCATTGGTATACACTCCTTAATTAATATGAGTATGTAAGCGTATACTAGTATTTGTTAAGAAAGTGTATCTATGCATAGGGATAAGCCTGAACGAATAAAAAAAGGCTTTGAAAGAAAAAATGAATGCCGGGGGCATCCATTTTTAGCGGTAATTAATAAATTGTACGTCAATAGGTAAATCAGCACTGCGAATAGCTGAAATAATTTGCTGCAGGTCATCACGATTTTTACCGCTTACGCGAAGCTGATCATCTTGAATCTGGCTTTTTACTTTTAAACCGGTATTCTTAATAATTGTATTTAGCTTTTTAGCGTTGTCTTTGTCGATACCTTGAATTAGCTTGGCGCGTTGTCTAACCGTTCCTCCAGAAGCATTCTCGATTTTTCCATATGAGATATTGCGTGTAGGTACGCCGCGTTTAATAAGCTTGGAAATCAGTACATCTTTTAACTGTTCAAGCTTAAATTCATCATCAGAAATAAGAACAAGCTCTTCGTTTTCAAGTGAGATTTCGCTTTTACTGCCTTTAAAATCATAGCGGGTTTTAATTTCTTTTGTTGCCATGGTAATGCCGTTTGTTACCTCTGACAAATCAACTTGTGACACAATGTCAAATGAACTATCTTTAGCCATAATAACCTCCATATGTAAAGAGTTTGTTCTTTTATTATAAATAAAACACAAACTGTATACAACTGATATTGAATAGAGGGCCGGTAATTGATACAATACAAGTTATGCTTTTTGTTGTAAGCTATAGAAGCAGCTTTTTTAAACAATGCATGCATTTCAGTTGATTTGAAATTTGAAATGCTGTCTGATGCAAAGTGAGAAGGTATGTGGTGAAGGAACAATCACTACTAATTTATATAAAGGATGGATAGAACGATGAATGTAGATGCTGGGATGAAAGCGTATTTAACAGTAAACCGGGAAACGCCGATTGGTTATATGTTAGCAGAAGGAGAAGAAGAAATTTTGCTACATAAAAATGAAACAACAAGAGAACTTGCTGAAGGAGAAGAAGTAGAAGTTTTTTTATACCTTGATCAGCATGACCGCTTAACGGCAACGATGCACTTGCCTCTTGTTGAAGAAGGTGTCTATGAGTGGGTTGAGGTCGTAGATGTTAATCCAGGTTTAGGCGTGTTTGTAAATATTGGTATGAACAAAGATATGTTAATTGGTTCAACAGACTTACCTGCGCTAGAAGAGCTGTGGCCAGAAGTTGGAAACAAGGTTTACTGTACGATGAAGATTTCAAAGCGCGGTAAGATGTATGGAAAAATTGCTACAGACGATGTGATGAAAGCAATGGCATTAGATGCTCCGCCTGAACTTTTTAATCGTGAAGTGAGCGGATACATCTATCGCGTACTGCGCGTAGGTTCATTTATTATGACAGATGAAGGATATGTTGGATTTATTCATGAAAGCGAGAGACGCAAAGAACCAAAGCTTGGTACGTATGTAACAGGCCGCGTAATTAATGTAAAAGAAGACGGAACGCTAAACGTATCGCTTCTTCCGCGCAAGCAAGAAAGCATGGATGAAGATGCACAAGTACTACACGATTACATGGAAAGCCGCGGTGGCGTTATGCCATTTTGGGATAAAAGCTACCCAGAAGATATTCGTGAGCGCTTTAATATGAGTAAAGCTGCGTTCAAACGTGCGCTTGGTAAACTGATGAAAGAAGGAAAAGTTTATCAAGAAGAAGGATGGACATATTTTAAAAAAGAAGAAAACTAAAAGGAGAAGCCGCTGAAAATTCAGCGGCTTCTTTTTATAAGTGATCAGTTTTTTTAGAAAATGAATGTTTTCCAAGCTCACGGTTGTGCTTAGCTTGAAGATTCTTTTCGTGAAGCTTTGCGTTATTATCTTTTGCTTTTTTATCGTTATCGCTCGTTTTTGGCATTGTGATACACCCCTTTTTGATCGTACCTTTAGAATGCCCCGACCTCTTTAAATTATTCGATGGTTTCGTTCAAAAAGAAGACTGCAATCGTCCCTGGGCCTGAGTGAGAACCTATGGCTGCACCAATAATATTAATAATAAAGTGTTTGGTTCCAAAACGTTCTTGAATCATCTCTTTCAGCTGAAGAGCTGTTTCTAAATCATCTCCATGGCTAATTCCAATGGTTTGAGAAGAGAGGTTGTTTCCTCGCTCTTCCATCACGTCAAGCATGCGCTTGAATACTTTTTTACGACCGCGGATTTTTTCGATTGGAATTAATTTTCCATCTTCTACATGAAGCAACGGCTTAATATTAAGCAGACCTCCTACAAAAGCAGAAGCTTTGCTCACGCGGCCTCCTTGAGCAAGAAAATCTAAGTCATCAACCGTAAAAATATGCTCCATATGAAGAGCGTATTGCTTTATTTTTTCTGTCATTTCTACTAGCGAGAGGTGTTGGTGTAATAATTGTACTGCATAATAAGTAACTACTCCCTGGCCAAGAGATGCACATTTCGTATCAATTATTTCTAATTGGAAATCGGGATACTTTTCTAGGAGTTCTTCTCGAATCATCATTGCTGTTTGGTATGTACCGGACAATTCCGAAGAAAAAGCTAAATAAATGCACGAATCACCTGATTTAGCTATGTTCTCAAAGACTTCATACATAGTAGTTGGAGCCGCTTGAGACGTTTTTGGCATCTTGCCTTTACGGATGGCTTCGTAGACAGAAGCTGGTTCAATCGTTTGTAAATCTAAAAATTCTTGATTATCCAAACTTACGCGAAGCGGTAAAAAGCCAACGTTATTTTCTTGAAAAAAGGATAAAGGCAAATCGCTTGCACTATCGGTTAAAAGTTTAATTGACATAAATGTCACCTTCCTAATTGCATTTATAAAATATTAAATGAGTTTGATGTATAAACATTGAAAAGCGTTATATACGACATATTATTAGTGTATAAGCACTTTGAGGAAAATACAATTTTTGAATAAGTTTTTTTAATTCTGCCAAATCGTACATACTATATGTACTAACTATTTTAAAGATGCTGACTTTATTCATTTTATAAATGGGTATAAGAGAGTAAGAAGTTTTAAAAAAAGCGGAGGTCGGTCATTTGAATATGTGGCTTGAAACAAAAAAAGCGATAGTCGTCTTAGTAGGAGCATTATTGAATGCGCTTGCACTCAACTTGTTTTTGATACCTGCTAATGTATATTCGAGCGGCTTTACGGGAGTAGCACAGCTTGTTTCGAGTATCGTGACAGATTATACTCCTTTTACTATTTCCACTGGAGTGCTGCTGCTGTTGTTAAATATTCCTGTAACTGTTTTAGGGTGGAAAAAAGTGGGGAAGTCATTTACTGTTTACAGTTTTATCAGCGTTGCTGCAACAACTTTGTTTCTTGGAATGATTCCTATTCAAGCACTTTCTAAAGACATCATTCTTAACGCAGTTTTTGGAGGGGTTATTTTAGCGGTAGGGGTCGGAATTACATTGAAATTTGGAGCTTCAACGGGTGGGCTCGATATTATTGCCCTGATTTTGTCTCGAGTAAAAGACCGACCAATTGGCACTTATATGTTCATATTAAATGCAATTATTATCGTGCTAGCAGGTCTTTTATATGGTGCGGAGAAGTCACTCTATACGCTTGTGACGCTTTATACGACCACTCGCGTCATTGATGTTATTCATACGCGTCATGTCAAACTCACAGCGATGATTGTAACAAAAAAAGGAGTGGAGCTAAGAAAGGCGATTCACGCCAAACTCGTGCGAGGGATTACGGCGGTGCCGGCTAAAGGCGGCTTCACAAACGAAGATAAAGAAATGCTAATGATTGTTTTGACTAGATATGAATTATTTGACTTGGAGCGAGTGATTAAAGAGGTAGATCCTAAGGCATTTACCAATATCGTTCAGACAACGGGAATCTTTGGTTTGTTTCGCAAGGATTAAAAAAGGTCCAGGTATTAATTACCTGGACCTTTTGTATTAATGTGTGCCTTTTAAGTCATTAGAAAGCTCTTGAAGCTGAGCTTGTTCTTCAGGAGAAGCATTTTGCTGCGCATGAGACAGCATGTCAGCTGCAATGTTTTCATCAGAACCTGCAGACGTATGAGCCTGAGAGGGCTGATGGTTTTGACCAGCAGCTCCCAATGTATTCTGAAGCTGCTGAAGCTGAGCTTGTTCTTCAGGTGAAGCACTTTGCTGTGCATGAGACAGCATATCAGCTGCCACGTTTTCACTAGATGTGTGAGCTTCATCGTAAGCGTGAGAATGACCGCCTTCTAAAGTGCTTTGAAGCTGTTCAAGCTGGCTCTTTTCTTCAAGAGAAGCATTTTGCTGTGCATGAGACAATATATCAGCTGCAACGCTCTCACTGGACGTATGAGCTTCACCGTGAGCGTGAGAATGACCGCCTTTTAAAGTGTTTTGAAGCTGTTCAAGCTGAGCCTTCTCTTCAGGAGAAGCATTCTGAACGATATGAGAGAGCGTATCCGACGTAATATCTGCGCTTTTCTCTTGTGAATGTGATTCTCCATCTGTATCATACGCTTGATGTAATGAATTTTGGAATTGCTTCAGCTGTTCTTGCTCCTGTGGAGAGGCGTTAGAAGCAATACTATTTAATACGCCTTCTGAAATATCAAGCTCACCGTTGCCGTGCTTCTGGCGGTGAAGCTGATCGTCTGAGTGACCGGATACTGCATTTCGAATCGCATCTTTTACTTGACCAAAAAGTGAATTTTTCATAAGTTACTGTCCTCCATGAGGAGTTTGGCGCTGCTGAGCTTGAAATGCTTCTGCCTCCGCCATAGTCATATGATAAGGAATTCGTTCATCATGTTTTTGAACTGCGTCTGCACCTTGTTTCACAAAACGTTTTGATCGATTGCCTCTGCCCATCATAAATTCCTCCCCGTAATATAAATAAAACCGACACTTTAAGAAGTGTCGGTTATAGTGTGTGCTAAATAAAAAAAATGATAGCGATAAAAATTTACCTTGCTTTTCAAAAAAAGCTAAGTTATAAATTTAACGTTTTTTCCAAATAATAAGCAATACCATCATTTTCATTCGATTTTGTTACTTCACGCGCTAGGTGCTTTAATTCGCTAATACCATTTTCCATGGCGATTCCATGTCCTGCAAATTTAATCATTTCAAAATCATTATCTTCATCTCCAAACGCAATAATTCGTTCGCGTGGAATTTGATAATGATTAGCTACGCGCTCAAGACCTACCGCTTTATTAAGGCCTTTTTTGACAATTTCAACAACATGCCAAGGTGCTCCCCAGCGTCTGTGCTCTAGTACTTCTGCATGAACATCTGAAAGGTGAGAGCGTATATCTTGTACATGTTCTTCATCTGCATGAATCAAAATAGACGTTGGATCGTGCTGCAGCGTATGACGCAAATCACCCGTTTGTAATTTGGGATCTCCTAGGCTGAGTACATCCATTAATTTACGATCTTCAAAATGAAGATACACATCATCTTGTACTTCCGCCATGATGTTGTTGATGCGGTAGTCTTGCATGGCTGTCACAATGTCATGGACAGTGCGGCGGTTTAAAGGTTCGTGATGCTTGCCGAAATCAGACTGAAGGGGATGATGGACAAGCGCTCCGTTAAAGTTTACGATAGGTGTGGATAAATTTAACTCGCTGTAATACATAGCACTGGAACGATAAGGTCTCCCAGTCGCAATCATTACAACATGGCCTTCTTGTTTGGCTTTTTCTAATACTCGTTTTGTTTTAGGTGAAATGGTTTTTTCATTCGTTAACAATGTTCCATCCAGATCTAATGCGATTAAGTGCTGATCGTTTCTCATATAGGCTCCTTTTAAATTGAAGTAGTTATACGATTATATTGAATTCTACTAATATTCATGCTTGTATTCCCATATTTTACACAACTTTTCCTCGTGAGAAAAGCAGAACGATTGACATGTCAAAATGGTCTTGTTACGGTGTAAGTCATAGTTATTATTGATTGCTTATGATAAATTGTTTCAGGGTATATTTAATACGTGAAGATAATTACGGAAGTAAAAGAAAGGAGAATGAATGTGGAGAAACAGTTAGAAGATAAAATCATGGAATCACTAGAAGAAGTGATTGATCCAGAGCTTGGTGTTGATATTGTAAATTTAGGCTTAGTTTACGGTGTAGAAATGGAAGAGAACAACACAGTCATCGTGACGATGACGTTAACTTCCATCGGCTGCCCGCTAGCTGGTGTGATTGGAGAACAAGTGAAAAAACAATTAATTTCGCTTGAAGAAGTAGAAAATGTAGAAGTGAATATCACATTTAATCCGCCATGGGATAAAGATCGCATGACACGCTACGCTAAAATTGCATTAGGTGTTCAATAAAAAAAGCCATCAACGATGGCTTTTTTTATTATTCAATTCTGCACAATTCCACAGGGCATTCCTCACAGTCTATTTCTTCCTTTAAGAAAGAGAGCTTATGAATGATAATTTTTCCATCTGCCATTGAAATTACTTCATTTTTTCGCAACTCAGCGAGCATGCGATTGACCACTTCTCGGGATGTTCCGCATAGATTAGCGATCTCTTGATTTGTCAAAGTTACGTTTAATAAAATACCATTTGGCTTCATTACCCCAAAACTATTGGACATGCGAATCAGAGTAGAATAGAGAGCTCCTTTTTTTCCATTTAGAATTAAGTCTCTAAATTTTGTCTGCATTCGCTTAATTTGTAATCCCATCCACTTCATGTACTCCATAGAAAGAGCCGGGTATTGTGTTAGTTCGTTTTCTAACACCCGTTTTTGAATACTGATTGCCGTACAAGGTTCAATAGCTTTTGCTTGAAGCATGTGGGGAGTAGATCCGCAAAACAGCATAACTTCCCCCACTAAGTCTCCTGAACTCGCGAGCTGAAGCGTCAGCTCGCGTCCTTCCGGTGTCACTTTACCTACTTGCACGGCCCCTGACGTAATAAAAAATAAATGAGTTGAAGTCGAGCCTTCTTGAAACAGAAAGTCACCTTTTTTAAACGAAACTTTATGATCAAAGTCCATAAAAAATTGCTGCAGCTCATTTGAAAAAGAATCCGATGTGATGTTCATCATGTTATCACCTTTTAATTAAAATTTTTGTGACTGTTACTTATTAATCTATTAAGTTAGAACAGTCTGTATATGCTGTACGTCCACTAGCCGTATGAAAAAATGTCATACGGATGATTTTTATCGCTATTCTCATTATACACAAAAACAACCAGTGTTTTCCAAAATTATCTGTGAACAATTTCTAAACAAAAATAGAAAGATAGTTATAAAAATAAAAACTTATGAATAAATAAAAATGTTTAAAAATATAGAATAAAGTGTTGGATTTTTTAAATATTCATTTGATTTTATTTTTATACGGTATTATAATGATAAATAATTCAAATAGATACGTGGAAAAAGGAGTTTTAAAATGAAAGAATATAAGGTAGGGATTGTTGGAGCAACAGGTTATGGAGGAGTAGAACTGATTCGTTTGTTAGCGAATCACCCGCATTTTCATGTTTATGCAGTTTATTCATCCTCTCAGGACGGGGTGGAACTAGCAGAAGTTTATCCTCACCTTTCTAATACTGTATATACACTGCAAGATATAAACCCTAAGAACATGGCCAAAGAATTAGATTTAGTGTTTACAGCAACTCCGTCCGGTGTTTCTAGCAAACTTGTACCTCAATTAATAGAAGAAGGAATAAAAGTGGTAGATCTATCTGGAGATTTTAGATTAAAAACAGAAGCGCTTTATGAAAAATGGTACAAAAAGCCTGCTGCAGCCGAAGCATTTTTACAACAGTCTGTGTACGGATTAGCAGAATGGTTTGCAGACGAAGTCGAAAGCAGTACGTTCGTTGCGAACCCGGGCTGTTATCCAACAGCTACACTGCTTGGGCTAGCTCCTCTCGTTAGTAAACAAATGGTGAAATCAAACTCTATCATCATTGATGCAAAGTCTGGAATCTCAGGAGCAGGACGCGGTCTTTCGCAAATGGCTCATTATGCTGAAATCAATGAAAATATGAAAATATACAAAGTTAATCAACATCAGCATATCCCAGAAATCGAATCTATTCTAGAAAAGTGGGATGAGGAAATTGGCCATGTTACGTTCAGTACGCACTTAGTTCCAATGACGCGAGGGATTATGAGTACAATATACGCTGAACTTTCTGAAGACAGCTCAATACAAGAGCTTCATCAGCTATATGTAGATACATATCAAAACTCCCCGTTCGTTCGCGTTCGAAAAGCTGGTGAATTTCCTTCTACTAAAGAAGTAAGTGCATCAAATTATTGCGATATCGGTATTACATTTGACGAACGAACAAAGCGTATCACGATTGTTTCTGTCATTGATAACTTAGTAAAAGGGGCAGCGGGTCAGGCCATTCAAAATGCCAATATCATGATGGGATTTGAACAGCAAGCGGGTATCGGACTACTGCCTGTCTTCCCATAAAAGCAAAGCATCACTAATCACGATAAAAGCAGGAGGGAACGTATAGTGATTACGGTTAAACAAACGAAAGAAAAGATAAAGAAAATAGAGAACGGTACAATTGTAACACCGCTAGGTTTTTCAGCAGACGGCGTTCATGCTGGTTTACGTTATGCTAAAAAAGATTTAGGAGTTATTGTAAGCGATGTGCCTGCTAATTGCGCAGCTGTTTACACGCTTAATGCCTTCCAAGCGGCGCCTTTAGCTGTTACAAAAGAAAGTGTAGCAGTGGAGCAGAAGCTGCAAGCGATTGTTGTGAACAGCGCATGTGCAAATGCATGTACTGGAGAACAAGGATTAAAAGATGCATACCAAATGCGAAATACATGTGCAGAAAAGCTTAATATCCTACCTCATCATGTAGCGGTAGCTTCTACAGGGGTAATTGGAGAGCTTCTAGATATGGAAAAAATCGTGAAGGGCATTGGGTTATTAAGTCCTTCGTCGAACAAAGAAAAAGCAGAAGAATTTCAAACGGCTATTTTAACAACAGATACAGTGATGAAGTCAGCTTGCTATCAAACAAAAATTGACGGCAAAACGGTTACGATTGGCGGTACAGCGAAAGGGTCAGGTATGATTCACCCGAATATGGCTACGATGCTTAGCTTTATAACAACGGATGCTAAGGTTGAAGCTTCGGTGCTGCAAGATGCGCTGGGGTCTATTACAAATAAAAGCTTTAATCAAATTACAGTGGATGGTGATACGTCAACCAATGATATGGTTGTTGTTTTAGCAAATGGAAAAGCTGATCACCAGTCGCTTACACCAGATCATCCTGAATGGAATTCGTTTTATGAAGCACTGCGCTTGACGTGTGAAGATTTAGCCAAACAAATTGCACGTGACGGTGAAGGAGCAACAAAACTAATTGAAGTAAACGTATCTGGTGCTAATACAAACGAAGAAGCAAATGTGATTGCTAAACAAATTGTAGGCTCGAACTTAGTGAAAACGGCCATGTATGGAGCCGATGCCAATTGGGGACGAATTATTTGTTCAGTTGGCTACAGCGGCGTAGCGCTTAATCCAGAAGCAGTGAACGTTTCGTTAGGTGATATCCAGATGTTAAAAAACAGCCAGCCTGTTTCATTTAGTGAAGAAGAAGCAAAAGCTTATTTAGAAAATGATACGGTTGAAGTCTATGTTGACTTGCAGCAAGGAAGTGGAATTGGCAAAGCGTGGGGCTGTGATTTGACTTACGATTATGTCAAAATCAACGCCAGTTATCGAACGTAAGGAGAGAGTGAAATGAGCACTGAAAAAATCGTTGTTGTAAAATGCGGAGGCAGTATTGTCAATCAGTTAACAAGCGCCTTTTTTGAAAGTATTCAGCAGTTAAAAGCGAGTGGATATCAGATCATTGTCGTGCACGGAGGTGGACCGGATATTCAAGATACGCTTACCAAACTTCACATTGAAACGGAATTTGTAGATGGGCTTCGAAAAACGTCTAAAGAAGCATTAGAAGTTGTAACTATGGTATTAGCAGGCAAGGTTAATAAGCAGCTTGTAAAAGATCTACAAAAAGCGAATTTAAAAGCGGTAGGATTATCAGGAATTGATGGATTATTGCTTAAAGCAGAGGCTATTGATGTTGAACGTCTAGGTTACGTTGGAGAAGTAAAAGGTGTAAACGATACGTTGGTAAAGCAATTAACTGACAGTCAGTATATTCCAGTTATTTCTTCCATTGGAGCCGATGAAGAAGGCAATAGCTATAACATTAACGCTGACGTGGCGGCGGGAGCTGTTGCACAAGCAGTAAATGCTGAAAAGCTGATGTTTGTAACGGATGTAAAAGGTGTGCTAAAGGATGGAACATTGCTTCCTGAACTTACAAAGTCAGAGATTGATGCACTTATTGAAGAAAAAGTAATTTACGGCGGAATGATTCCGAAAGTGACATCAGCGGTAAATGCGTTATCTCCTTTACTTGAAGAAGTTCATATTATTAGCGGAACTGATGGATTTTTAGATAAGGAAGGAAAGCTGATTGGTACAGCAATTAAATATAGTGGAAAAGGTGGAGAAGATAGCGATGAGTTCATTGTTTCCAACATATCAACGGTTTGATATCCACGTGGAAGAGGCGCAAGGAACAAAATTAATAGATAACAAAGGAAATGAGTATTTAGATTTTATTTCAGGTATCGCTGTTTGTAACGTAGGTCATCGTCATCCGGATGTTCAAAAAGCGGTCGAAGAGCAGTTAAATAAAGTGTGGCATGTGTCAAATCTATTTCATCAATCGATTCAAGAAGACGTAGCAGGTAAGCTTGTGGAACACTCAAACGGTGATGCAGTATTTTTCTGTAACAGCGGTGCAGAAGCGAATGAAGCGGCGATTAAATTAGCACGCAAGTACACACAAAAACACAAAATTATTACGTTTACAAAATCATTTCATGGACGTACATTTGCTACAATGACAGCTACAGGGCAGGCAAAAATTCATGATGGCTTCGGTCCTCTTGTTAATGAGTTTGTTTATGTGCCATACAATGATGAAGAAGCATTAAAACAGGAAATGGACGACAGCGTAGCAGCAATTATGGTTGAAGTCATTCAAGGAGAAGGCGGAGTTGTTCCAGGAACCGAAGCATTTTTATTAACCATTCAAGAACTGTGTAAAAAGCACGAAGCACTGTTTATAGTCGATGAAGTGCAAACTGGAATCGGCAGAACAGGAAAACCATTTGCCTATCAGCATTTTAATGTGTCACCAGATATTATTACAGCAGCTAAAGGGTTAGGAAGCGGAATGCCGGTTGGTGCGATGATTGGAAAAGGCTATCTCAAAGAAGCGTTTGGACCTGGTACTCACGGAACAACCTTTGGAGGAAACCCAATTGCATTAGCTTCAGCCAAAGCAACTTTAAACATTATTTTTAATGAAGCATTTTTGGCAGAGGTTACAGAAAAAAGCTTTTATTTTATCAACGCTTTGAAAAATAGCGTAGCAGATTATTCATTTGTAACGGATGTTCGCGGAAAAGGTTTTATGATTGGAATTGAATGCGGGGAACATCAGTCGGCACTGCTTGCAGCTATGCGTGAAAAAGGATTGCTAGCACTGGGAGCAGGACCGCATGTAGTACGATTGCTGCCGCCTTTAACTGTAACAAAAGAAGAGTTAGACCAAGCGATTCATATCATTGAAGAAGCGTTTAGCCAAACAAAAATTACTTCATAATACAAATTTTTTTGAATATGTTTGTATAAAAATTCTGTTTTATAAATAATTATTCGAAGAGGGATGCACAATGAACGGATATTTACACTTAGCAAACGGCGATTCGTTCGCCGGACACATTGAACATACAGCAACGCACCAGGCAGAAGGAGAAATTGTTTTCTTTACTGGAATGACTGGTTATCAAGAAGTTGTGACTGATCCATCTTACAAAGATCAAATTATCGTCTTTACGTACCCTTTAATTGGGAACTATGGTATCAATGAAAAAGATTATGAAAGCAAAAAGCCTCACGTAGCAGGCGTTGTCGTATACGAATGTTCAGATGAAGGGTTCCATTACGAAGCGATGTACAGCTTTAAACAATATTTAAAGAAATGGAACATTCCGCTTATTACACATGTGGATACGAGAGCGGTCGTAAAACGAATTCGAAAAGAAGGTACGATGCAATCTGCCTTTTCGGCATCTGCTAAGCCGCCAGCATTTACTGCTGAATGCGATGGATATGTAGTAAAAGAAGTGTCAACAAAAGAGCCTGTTACTTACGGAAACGGTGAAAAACACGTTGTATTAATGGACTTTGGCTATAAAAAATCAATTTTACAAGAGCTGTTAAATCGAGAGTGCAAAGTAACGGTTGTTCCTTATTCTACAAGCTCTTCAAAAGTAAAAGAGCTGCAGCCGGATGGCATTGTCTTATCAAACGGACCTGGAGATCCAACTCAAGTAAGCAGTCAGCTGGATGAATTAAAAGAAATTATTTCATCGTATCCAACTTTGGGAATTTGCTTTGGACATCAGTTAATTGGGCTTGCTTTTGGGGCACAAACCAAAAAGCTGGCGTTCGGTCACCGAGGAGCTAATCAGCCTGTAATTGATTTAACAAATAACAAAGTGTGTATGACGTCTCAAAACCATAGCTATGTCGTAGACGAACAGACGATTACGTCTACCCCATTAAACGTTCGATTTAAAAATGTGAATGACGGATCGGTTGAAGGTTTAATGCATAAAGACCTTCCTGTTATGTCGGTTCAATATCATCCAGAAGCACATCCTGGACCAAGTGACAGCACGTATATCTTTGATGAATTTATGACGAAAGTACAGCAAGTAGGGAGCGGAAAAGTATATGCCTAAAGACCAAACATTAAAAAAGATTTTAGTAATCGGATCAGGACCAATCGTAATTGGGCAAGCAGCAGAATTTGATTATTCAGGAACTCAGGCATGCTTGTCATTAAAAGAGGAAGGTTATGAAGTTATCTTAATCAATAATAATCCAGCTACGATTATGACGGACACTCACGTAGCAGATCGAATCTATTTTGAGCCATTAACAGTAGACTGCGTAGAGAAAATTATTGCAAAAGAAAAGCCGGATGGTTTGTTAGCCACGTTAGGCGGACAAACGGGCTTAAACTTAGCTCTTGAGCTTCATGAACAAAACATTTTGCCAAAATACGATGTGAAACTTTTAGGAACACCGATTGAATCAATCAAAAAAGGTGAAAGTCGTGAAGAGTTCCGCGCATTGATGAATGAACTGAATGAACCGGTGCCGGAAAGTGAAGTTGTCACAAAAGTAGAAGAAGCGTTAGCTTTTGCCGAGAAAATTGGTTTTCCTGTTATTGTACGTCCTGCTTATACGTTAGGCGGAACGGGCGGAGGAATTGCTCATTCTATGGAAGAGCTTGAAAAGCTTTCAGCGTCAGGTTTGCGTGAAAGTGCTATTACTCAATGCTTAATTGAAAAAAGCATCGCCGGATTTAAAGAAGTTGAGTACGAGGTTATGCGTGACGTGAACAATACGTGCATTACAATTTGTAATATGGAAAACATCGATCCGGTAGGCGTTCATACTGGAGATTCAGTAGTCGTTGCTCCTTCTCAAACGTTAACAGACGTGGAATATCAAATGCTTCGCTCTGCTTCAGTTAAAATTATTTCATCGCTTGGGATTATTGGGGGGTGCAACATTCAGTTTGCGCTTGATCCAAAAAGCAAGCAGTACTATTTAATTGAAGTAAATCCGCGTGTGAGCCGTTCGTCTGCTCTTGCATCAAAAGCAACGGGCTATCCGATTGCTAAAATTGCTGCAAAGCTATCGGTAGGCTACACGCTTCATGAATTATTAAATCCTGTGACAGGAGACACGTATGCAAGTTTTGAACCTGCTCTTGACTATGTAGTAGTGAAATTTCCAAGATGGCCGTTTGACAAGTTTTTCTACGCTGAGAGAACGCTTGGTACCCAAATGAAAGCAACTGGAGAAGTAATGGCTATTGACCGTAACTTTACGCGTAGCTTCCAAAAAGCATTGTCTTCTTTAGAAATTGACTTACAGGGATTAGAAGTAGAAGAACTGCAAGAACTTTCAACGGATGAATTAAAAAGCAAGCTTGGCGAACAAAGCGATGAGCGTATTTTTGTTATCCTTGAGCTTTTACGCCGCGGCACAACGCCTGAGTATATTCATGAAGTAACCCAAATTGATTATTTCTATTTAACACACTTTACACAGCTGATTAAAATGGAAGCTTCTTTAAAGGAAGTACGTTTCGATTCCATTACAGCTGAACACTTCAAACAAGTGAAGGAGCATGGTTTTACAGATGCTTATCTAGCAAGCGTATGGAGTGTGCCGGAACTTGACGTAAGAGCGAAACGTAAAGCACTACATATTACGCCAAGTTATAAAATGGTGGATACATGCGCAGCGGAGTTTGAATCTTCTACGGCTTATTTCTACTCTAGTTATTACGGTGAGAGTGAGATTGAACCATCAACGAATAAAAAAGTTGCTATTATCGGTTCTGGACCAATTCGTATCGGGCAAGGAGTAGAATTTGACTACAGCTCTGTACACGGTGTGCTTGCTCTTGAAAAAGAAGGGTACGAAACGATTTTAATTAACAACAATCCAGAAACGGTAAGTACGGATTTTGAAGTAGCAGACCGCTTATATTTTGAACCTGTAACAGTAGAAGATGTATTAAATGTTCTTGATGCTGAAAATGTGACGGATGTAATTGTTCAATACGGAGGTCAAACTGCTATTTCGCTTGTTAAAGGACTAGAAGAAGCTGGCGTCAATTTACTGGGGATTACAAATGATGTCATTGATGCACTTGAAGATCGTGACCTGTTCTATAAGCTCTTAGATGACTGCGATATTCCGCACATCCCAGGTGAAATGGCCAAAGATGAGCAAGAGCTTGTCCAAAAAGCAAAAGATATGGGATTCCCATTACTTATTCGTCCTTCTTACGTGATTGGCGGAAAAGGAATGCTGACAATTCAAAATGAAACAGAGCTTCAGGCTTGTTTACCTGCTATTAAAGCTTCTCATTTCCCAATGCTTATTGATGCTTACTTCCCTGGAAAAGAAGCGGAGATTGATGTTGTAGCAGACGGAAAAGATGTGTTGATTCCGACAATCGTTGAACATATTGAAAAAGCCGGCGTTCATTCAGGAGACAGCTATGCGCTTTTACCAGCAAAAACAATAGAAGCAGCACATAAAGAAAAAATGGTGAGCTACGCTCAAAAAATTGTAAATAAACTTCAATATAAAGGTATTATGAATATCCAATATGTTATTTACAATGATGAAGTCTACATGCTGGAAGTTAATCCGCGTGCCAGCCGTACAGTGCCTGTAGTAAGCAAAGTGTGCAACACGCCGCTTGTTTCGCTATCAACTCAAATATTACTTGGGAAATCATTGTCGGAAATTAGTGAAAAGCTAGGTTTATTGCCAGATCCGGCTTACACAACTATCAAGTTTCCAGTGTTTTCGACAAGTAAATTATCAGGAGTTGATCCACTTGTTGGACCGGAAATGAAGTCAACCGGTGAAGGAATTGCGATTTCTTCAACGATTGAAGAAGCAGCAAAAAAAGTATTCCATCAGTACGTGTTAAGTAAAAAAGGTGCTGCAGAAGTGTATATCAACGGAGAAGCGCAGGGCCTTGAAGAACTTGTGCAAAGCGCGGGATTAACTCTTGTTAAAGATAAAGAAGTTAGTGAATGGGTAAAAACGAAAGAAGCTTTATTATATGTAAGCTTACAGCCTGAAGATAAAGAAAGCCGTATGTCAGCATTAAAACACGGTTTAATGGTTATGACGGAGGCAGAAACGGCTTCGCTATTTTTCCAATCGTTCCAAGTCGATGAATATCAAGTTTCATCACTGCAAGAATGGTTTCAAAAAACTAAAAAGGAAGTGACAGTATCATGAGTACGGTATCGGTAAATACGAATTTAAAAGGAAAAGATTTGCTTACGCTTAAAGATTTATCATCTGACGATATTATGTCACTTTTGGAAAGCGCCATTGAGCTGAAAGAAAAGCATAAAAATGGTGAGATCGTCACATCGTTAAAAGGAAAAACGCTGGGGCTCATTTTTGAAAAATCTTCAACAAGAACAAGAGTCTCATTTGAAGCGGGAATGATGCAGCTTGGAGGAAACGCCCTCTTTTTAAGCAGCCAAGATTTACAGATTGGACGCGGAGAAACGATTGCTGATACAGCGCGCGTACTATCTGAATTCATAGATGCTATAATGATTCGTACGTTTGAACATAGCAAGATCGAAGAGCTTGCAGATTACGCATCCATTCCCGTTATTAATGGTTTGACAGATGATTATCATCCTTGTCAGGCTCTAGCTGATTTATTAACGATCTACGAGCACAAGAAATCATTTGAAGGGCTAAAAGTAGCTTACGTTGGAGACGGAAATAATGTAGCGCATTCGTTAATGATTGCATGTGCAAAAATGGGGATAGATATTTCAATTGGATGCCCTGATGGATATGAGCCAAAAGACTTTGTAACAGCTTATGTTAATGAAATAGCTGCTACAACAGGTGCAAAGGTTACGATTACAAAAGATCCTGTAGAGGCTGTAAAAAATGCCGATGCTATTTATGCAGACGTATGGACAAGTATGGGACAGGAAGAAGAAGCACAGCAGCGCTTGAAAATATTTGCTCCTTATCAAGTAAATGAAGAACTAGCTGCCTATGCTAAGTCAGACTATTTATTTCTACACTGCTTGCCTGCGCATCGTGAAGAAGAAGTAACAGCAAGCATTATTGACGGACCAAATTCTGTTGTCTTTCAGCAGGCTGGAAATCGTATGCATGTACAAAAAGCTTTGCTGCAAGCCATTTTAGCTTAAGAGAAAAACCCTTTCTGAGAATATCAGAAGGGTTTTTTTGTTTAAAGGGAATTAATTGAGGGAACACCAATTGTATACTAAACAGAACGAAAGGTGATTTATGATGAAAGTATTAGTTGTTGGAGCAAACGGAACAACGGGAAAACAAGTGGTAGAAAAAGTTGCAAACAGCAAGCAGCACGAAGCTTATGCAATGATTCGCGACGAAAAGCAAGCAGACGCGTTAAAGAAGCTGGGTGCCAACGTTGTGCTTGGTGACTTGGAGCAAGATGTTTCAGATGCTTTAAGAGGTATGGACGCTGTCATATTTGCAGCAGGTTCTGGAGGACATACCGGAGACGAAAAAACAATCGCTGTGGATCAAAACGGTGCTAAAAATATCATTGATGAAGCAAAAAATCAAGGTGTAAAGCGCTTTGTTATGTTAAGTTCAATGGGAACAGACGCACCTGAACAAGGACCAGAAGGCTTACAGCTTTACCTGCGTGCGAAAGCGATAGCGGATGAATACTTAAAGCAGTCTAATCTGCAGTATACAATTGTACGACCAGGAACTTTATCGAATGATCAAGCTACTGGGAAAATTGATATCAATAATGATATTGAAGATAAATCTCAGACGATTCCTCGAGCGGATGTAGCAACCGTGCTTGTAGAATGTCTAAACGAAGAAGCTACGATAGGAAAAACGTTTGAAATGTTAGCTGGAGAAACTGAAATCGAACAAGCTATTAAATTTACTCATTGATACAAAAGGGCGGATCTAAAGGTCTGCTCTTTTTCTCTTCCTAATATGAAAACATCTCCATTATGAAACAGAAATCTTAAGGGAATAGTATAGGAGAACATTTCATTTCAGGAATGAGGAGGCAGGACAATGGGACAAAATCGTCATTTCACACCGGGTCAAAAAGCTCCTAATAACGGAGTGTATATTGAAATTGGTGAAACAGGAAGTAACGTAAATAATCCTCAAAAGGTTAAATTAAAAGCAGGAGAGCGTTTTCCAGAGACGGCAAACGATGATCGCCACTGGACATACATGCGCAAGCCTTAAATAGTAAAAAATAAAGAAGCCATTCTAAATTGAATGGCTTTACTTGTTTTCCTATTGCTGGGTATAATAAAATAAAGGTCAATAAAGGTCAAATGTATCGAAGGAGGATATTCAATGGATATAAATAAAATGACCCAAAAATTGCAAGAAGGCGTGATGGAAGCGCAGTCCGAAGCTATTAAACGAAATCAGCAGGAAGTAGATATTGCTCATTTGCTTTATACGCTTATTCATCAGCAAGATGGTATTGCTCCTCGCATATTAGATCATTTACATATAGATCATCAATCTTTTCAGCAGCAGGTAAATCAATTGCTGGCGAAAAAACCAGCCGTTACTGGAAGTGGAGCTGAAGCAGGGAAAGTTTATATTACAAATAAACTTCAGCAGCTGTTTGTTAAAGCTCAAGAAGAAGCATCTCGTCTGCAAGATGATTATGTTTCAGTTGAGCACATCTTTTTAGCCTTAGCACAGGAACCGTCTTCTAGTGAATATGGCAAGTTATTTTCAAGTCACGGTATAACAAAAAAAGCTCTGCAAGATGTGCTTACTAGCCTTCGAGGAAATCAGCGAATTACAAGTCAAAATCCGGAAGTTACATATGAAGCGTTAGCTAAATATGGAAGAGACTTAGTGGCAGAAGTACGAGCTGGGAACATTGATCCCGTCATTGGACGAGATGGAGAAATTCGCCGCGTTATCCGCATTTTATCGCGAAAAACAAAAAACAATCCAGTTTTGATTGGAGAACCTGGCGTTGGTAAAACAGCAATTGTTGAAGGTCTAGCACAGCGTATCGTTCGTAGAGATGTGCCTGAAGGATTAAAAGATAAAACCATCTTTTCATTAGATATGGGAGCTTTAGTAGCAGGAGCGAAGTTCAGAGGCGAATTTGAAGAGCGTTTAAAAGCTGTTCTTCAAGAAGTCAAGAAAAGCAACGGTCAAATTCTTTTATTCATTGACGAACTTCATACAATCGTTGGAGCAGGCCGTACGGACGGAGCGATGGATGCAGGGAATATTTTAAAACCAATGCTTGCTAGAGGAGAACTTCACTGTATAGGAGCTACAACTCTTGATGAGTATCGTCAGTATATTGAAAAAGATCCAGCTCTTGAAAGACGCTTTCAACAGGTGCTGGTTGAAGAACCTTCAGTAGAAGATACAATCTCTATTTTACGTGGTTTAAAAGAAAGATTTGAAATTCATCACGGTGTAAACATTCATGACCGGGCGATTGTTTCAGCAGCGGTTATGTCAGATCGTTATATCTCAGATCGCTTTTTACCTGATAAAGCAATTGATTTAATTGATGAAGCATGCGCAACCATTCGAACAGAAATTGATTCGATGCCATCAGAATTAGATGAAGTAACGCGACGTGTCATGCAGCTTGAAATTGAAGAAGCGGCATTAAGTAAAGAAACAGATCAAGCAAGCATCACAAGGTTAGAGGCAATTCGAAAAGAAGTCTCTGATTTAAAAGAACGTGCAGATACAATGAAGCTGCAGTGGGAAAAAGAAAAGCAGTCGATTCAAACGGTGCAAGATGTCCGGGAGCAGCTTGAAAAAGCGAAGCGAGACCTAGAAGAAGCTGAAGGGAAATATGATTTAAATAAAGCAGCTGAACTTCGCCACGGACGCATTCCAGCTCTTGAAAAAGAACTAAAACAGCTGGAAGAAACAGCTGCTGAAAAAGCACAAGAAAACCGTTTGTTAAGAGAAGAAGTAACAGAAGAAGAAATTGCTGAAATTGTAGGAAGGTGGACGGGAATTCCGGTATCGAAACTAGTTGAAGGAGAAAGAGAAAAGCTGTTGAAGCTTGAGTCCATTTTACAGCAGCGTGTGATTGGACAGGATGAAGCCGTATCCTTAGTTACAGATGCTGTGATTCGTGCACGGGCAGGAATTAAAGACCCGAACCGCCCGATTGGATCATTTATTTTCCTAGGACCTACCGGAGTAGGAAAAACGGAGCTAGCCAAAACGTTGGCCCATTCTTTATTTGACAGTGAAGAACAAATGGTTCGTATTGATATGTCTGAATACATGGAAAAGCACGCGGTCTCTAGGCTTATAGGAGCGCCTCCTGGCTATGTAGGGTATGAAGAAGGCGGACAGCTAACGGAAGCGGTGAGACGCAAGCCTTATTCAGTCGTTTTGTTGGATGAAATTGAAAAAGCTCATCCCGAAGTATTTAACGTGCTCCTTCAAATACTAGATGATGGAAGAGCAACAGATTCAAAAGGAAAAGTCATTGATTTTAAAAATACAGTCATTATTATGACGTCCAATATCGGTTCTCAATTTTTATTAGACGGTTTAACAAGTGAAGGCGAGATTACTGAAAAAGCCAGAGAGCAAGTGATGGCTCAATTAAGACAGCATTTTCGCCCAGAATTTTTAAATCGAGTAGATGACACGATTTTATTCAAACCGCTAACTGTTCATGAAGTAAAAGGGATTATTGATAAGCTATTGCTTCAGCTTGAAAAGCGTTTATCCGATCGTCATATTTCGTTAACGTTAACAGAAGAAGCAAAAAATTATATCGCAGCCTCCGGGTTTGACCCGGTATACGGGGCTCGCCCTTTAAAAAGGTTTATTCAAAAATATATTGAAACAAAAATTGCCAGAGAATTAATTGCAGGGCAAATTGAAGATTATAGTCAAGTGAAAGTTGACGTAAAAGATGATGAGTTTGTTGTCAGCGTGTAAGTTTTCTAAAAAGGCCATTCATGATAAATTGAATGGTCTTTTTTTGCTATTAAGAGCAGCTTGCCTTTTAAAATAAATAAAAAGAAATGAAAGAAAATACATGAAGGCTAAGCGTAAAAACTTATTCAGTTTTAGGTTGTAGAATATATCTAATTCATTTATGATAATACAAAATGGGCAAAGGAGCATGAATGAGCACATGAAGGACCGTATAGAGCTTATATATGACGAAGCATACGATTTTATAGATCAGGCATTAACTAAAATAAGAGCGCTGGATAAAAATGATCTTCAAACTGAAAATGAAGAAGTGCAGGAAAAGGCAGAACGGACAGAGTTTGCACTTCAAGCTGCACGAGATATTTTAGAAAATATGATTATCCCGGGTAAAAAATTGACTTTTATTTACGAAAAAGGTTCTGTGGTAGTAGAAATTCCCGATAAAAAATAAAAACGACTTCCTTTTATGGAAGTCGTTTTTATTTTGGCAATGCAAAGTGCTCATCAAGGGATGCATCACTTTTTCGATACTGCCCAGGTGTCATATTGGTTGTTTTGCGAAATACTTTTGTTAAATAATTGGCATTTGCATAGCCGACGTTTTCAGCAATTTCTTCGATTGAATACTTGGTTTGATGCAATAGCTCGGCCGCTTTTTGAATGCGAAGCTTCGTTAAATATTGAATCGGCGTAATCCCTGTTGTTTGTTTGAATAACCGGCTAAAATGATAGCGAGATAAATGGGCTGCATCTGCCATCTCATCCGGACCGATTTCTTCATGATAATGGTTGCGGGCAAATAAAATAGAGCTAATGATACTTTCAGGCCAATCCTCTGTAAAACTATCCATGCTTTTAATATATTGATACAGCTCCATTACAAAGCGGTAAGATAAGCTTGAGGCATGAAATGGATCTGCTATATGTTTTTCACTTGCCCGCTTATATATTTGAGCAAGCAGCTGAACAGGTGCTGATTCAGGGTGAAATCGAATTACAGGGGAGTGGGTTGACTGAATATAATCCCAGCATTTTTGTACTTCATCTCCGTATAATGTAAGAAAAATAAACTCCCAGTTTTCACTTTCCTTTGGTAAGTAATAGCGATAATTTCCAGGTATATTGACGATGAATGCTTTTCCAGCATCCACTTTATATTCTTTTCCATCTATTTCAATCATCCCGTACCCAGAAACCGTGTATTGAAAAATATATTTTCCTACATCTTTTCGCTGATTTCCGCTCCAGTTATAAAGAGGAGAGAAAACTTCATCCCATCCAACCGACCAGAGCTGCGCAACTTCGTTTGTGCGGGATTCTAAAAACCTGTATGCGTACGTTGAATATTCTTGAGCTTGGAAATGTGAGAGCAAATTTTCACCTTCTTTTTGAAATAAAGTAGTACTTAATTCTTACTTTAACGTAATCGCTTTCATTTTTCTATAATTTTTTGAAAATATCATGATTATTTTTAGTGAATGTCTCTAAATCTATTATTTTCTTATAATTTGCAAGTCAAAGCTTACATGAAGATAACACCTTTTTGGCGCAAGAGTAGTTCATCATCAATTTAAAAGAATCATTTTTAAAGTGATAAGCAAAAAAGTACCGATTATCGATAGTAATTTTACCATTGAGGCAAGGAAAATTGGACTTTACAATGTACATATGAATCCGTTTCCAAAAAACTACTTAAAATAGGTGATAATAAATGCTGGGAAAATTAATCGAAGAGTTCAAACAAATATTTCATTCGTCAGAAGCTATTCGCTGCTTTTTTGCGCCAGGACGTGTCAATTTAATTGGAGAACATACTGATTATAATGGAGGGCATGTTTTTCCTTGTTCATTGAGTATAGGAACGTATGCGGTAGTACAAAAACGTCATGATCGAAAAATACGTATGTACTCTAAAAACTTCTCTGAAGCAGGCGTTATTGAATCTTCTTTAGAGCAATTAACGTACAAAGCCGAGGATGATTGGGCTAATTATCCAAAAGGAGTAATGGACACCTTTAAAAAGCACGGATATGACCTTCCTTTTGGTTTTGATATCTTGTTTTTCGGCAACATTCCTAACGGAGCAGGGCTTTCATCGTCGGCGTCAATTGAGTTAGTCACATGCGTACTTTTAAATAAAATTCTTGAATTGAATATTGATATGATAGACCTTGTAAAAATGGCGCAGCAAGCTGAAAATGAATTTATCGGCGTAAGCTGCGGGATTATGGATCAGTTTGCAATTGGAATGGGAAAGGAAAATCAAGCCGTATTGTTAAACTGTCAAACTCTTGAATATCATTATAGCCCGCTGCAATTAACAGATGCTGTGCTCGTTATTTCTAATACAAATAAGCGAAGAGGGCTGGCAGACTCAAAATATAATGAACGACGCATGGAGTGTGAAAGAGCGCTGTCAGATTTGCAAACGTCACTTTCCATTACTTCGCTTGGTGATTTAACCAAAGAGCAATTTGAAAAGCACAAATCTTTGATACAAAATGAAGTAGATTGTAAGCGCGCTAAACATGCGATATATGAAAATGAGCGCACAAAAGAAGCGGTTGGTAAATTGCAAAATGGTGATTTAAAAGGGTTTGGTCAATTGATGAATGAATCGCACCGTTCGCTGCGAGATGACTATGAAGTAAGCGGGAAAGAATTAGATGCTCTTGTAGAAGCAGCTTGGTTGCAAGAAGGTGTGATTGGATCACGCATGACAGGTGCAGGCTTTGGCGGCTGTACAATCAGCATCGTAAAAAAAGCACAGGTTGATAGGTTTATTGAGGAAGTAAAAGACGCCTACTATAAGAAAACAAGTTTAGAAGCTGAATTTTATGTGGTTACGGTTGGAGAAGGAGCGCGTGAACTCACATTAGAAGCAGTATAAGAGAAAACAGATAGAGAAAGGAACGAGTGTATGTCAGTCAACATTCATGAAGAAATCACCCGACTTATTCAATATGGTTTACAAAAGAATCTAGTAACAAAATGGGATATAGATGTGGTGAGAAATAAACTGCTGGAAGTGTTAAAACTCGACGAATGTATTATAGTAGAAGTCAAAGAAGAACGTCTGGAACATCCAGCTGCTATTTTAGACAACATGCTTGATTGGGCTGCAGAAAACAATCGAATCGCCGAGAATTCTATCACGTATAGAGATTTATTCGATACCAAAATAATGGGATGCTTTGCAAGCATGCCTTCAGAGGTTAATCGGACATTTTATGATCACTATCAGCAAAGCCCTCAAAAAGCCACAAGCTATTATTATAAGCTGTCAAAAGACATTCACTATATTCGCAGAGATCGAATTGCTAAAAACGAAAGATGGGTAACAAACACTGACTTTGGAGAACTTGAAATTACTATCAACTTATCAAAGCCGGAAAAAGATCCAAAAGCAATTGCAGCAAGCAAATCATTGAAGGAAAGCAACTATCCGCTGTGTCTTCTATGTAAAGAAAATGCTGGTTATGCAGGTCGTATTAACCACCCAGCTCGTCAAAATCACCGGATTATTCCTGTAGAATTGCAGGAAGAGCTGTGGTATATGCAGTTTTCACCTTATGTTTATTATAATGAACATGCCATTATTTTTGCGAGTGAACATACACCCATGCATATTTCAAAGCAAACGTTTAAGCGGCTGCTTGCCTTCGTTGAACAATTTCCACATTATTTTTTAGGGTCAAATGCAGACCTACCCATCGTAGGAGGATCTATTTTAACTCATGACCACTTTCAAGGCGGCTATCATGATTTTCCTATGGCTAAAGCAAAAATAAATAAATTGTTCTCTCTTAAAGCATATCCAAACGTGAAAGCTGGAATTGTTCATTGGCCGATGTCGGTCGTTCGTCTTCAAAGTTCTCACCTTGCACCATTAGTGGAAGCAGCGGATTTCATTTTGAAGAAATGGAAATCATATAGTGATCAAAGTGCCGATATTTTGGCTTTTACAGGTCAAACTCCTCACAATACGGTCACGCCTATTGCTCGGAAAAGAGGAGATTTGTACGAATTAGATTTAGTACTGCGAAACAATCGAACAAACGGCAAGCACCCAGATGGTATTTATCATCCGCATGCAGAAGTTCATCATATCAAAAAAGAGAACATAGGTTTAATCGAAGTAATGGGGCTTGCGGTTTTACCCGGTCGTTTGAAAGACGAAATGAGTCTAGTGGCCAAAGGGTTGGTTCAGAATAACCTGAGTGAGTTAGCCAGCAGACATGATCAAGTGCAAAAACACGTGAAGTGGGCGGAACAAATCAAGAAAAAATATCCACATATTGAAGCGGAAAATGTTCAAGAGATTCTCCAACAAGAGCTCGGTTTGGTCTTTGCCACTATTTTAGAACATGCAGGTGTGTTTAAACAAACTTCTGAAGGGCAGCTCGCATTCAGTCGTTTTATGAATTCGTTAAATGAAGCGTAAATCATTAATAAAAACAGGCAGCTCGTTACGAGCTGCCTGTTTTTATACAGTTAGGGCATGCTGTTTCAAAAGGATATACAGAGCCTGTGTTCCTTTATTATCATCGCCTTGTTTTTCGAGCTGTTCATAAAGTGATTTTGCTAATTTTAGCCCGGGTGTATACAGCTCCATTTCTTCAGCTGATTCAATGGCAATCTTCATATCTTTAATGAAGTGTTTAATATAAAAGCCTGGTTCGAAGTCTCCTTTAATCATGCGAGGAGCTAAATTGCTTAACGACCAGCTTCCCGCTGCGCCTGTTTCAATACTTTTTAGAACGGTATTCGGATCTAGTCCAGCTTTTTCAGCATAAAGTATCGCTTCGCAAACACCCATCATATTAGAGGCTATAGCAATTTGATTGCACATTTTTGTATGCTGACCAGCACCGGCGCTTCCTTGAAGAACGATATTTGTCCCCATTTTTTCAAGAATAGGCGTAACGGCAGAGAATGCTTCAGAATCGCCTCCGACCATAATCGCTAAGGTTGCTTTCTGAGCCCCGATATCTCCTCCTGAAACAGGAGCGTCAAGCGCATGAATGTGCTTCTCTTTTGCTGCTTGATAAATCTCACGAGCAAGTATAGGACTTGATGTCGTCATATCAATTGTATAGCAGCCTTTCTTTGCATTATGTATAATGCCGTCTTTTCCTAAATAAATCTCTTTTACATCGTGAGGGTAGCCTACCATGGTGATAATGACATCAGATTGTTCGGCCACTTCTTGAACGGTTTCTTGCCATTTGGCCCCTTTCTCAAGCAGTGCTTGAGCACGAGTTTTGGTTCGTGTATAAACAAGGACTTCATATCCTGCGTCAATTAAATGCCCGGCCATGCTTTGACCCATAACGCCTGTTCCGATAAAACCAATTTTTTCTTTAGTCACAGCAGTATTCACTCCTACAATTAATAGTTTGATTATTCTAAAATTATACAGTTAAAGTCTGGCATAATCAATGATTATAAATGTATATAAATGTAAAAAATAGCTTCAGTCATTCGTTTTGAATACGAGTTAACGAAAGAAATTGCTGAGAAGAGCTTATGCCAAAAGATAAAAAAAGCGCTGGCTTTACAGCCAACACTTTTTAGTGGTGATTATTTGCTGGTTTATTCGGTACACCCAGTTCTCCAATCAAAATTACAACTAGCGTGAAAACTACTCCAAGGATGGAAGCGGTTGCGAAACTGTAAGTACCGCCCGTCATTGCAGAGATTACGTACACTGCCATATTCATTAGTAAAAAGCCCCAAACAAAAGCCATTACGACACGCATTCTATTCACCTCGTTTACAGTACAGTTTGATTTCATTTTAGCATATAGCAGTCAAATAAGAAATTGAATTTTTTATGAATAAATAAGGGGCGTGTTCCTATATAGAAACAAAAGATCAATAAGTCAGAAATAGGCATTATTCTAGTGCGCTTTTTGATGGTTCTATCATACACTGTATGGAACAACTAGTAAGTTACGGAGGAAGAGCTATGATACATCGACGCTTTTTTAGCTTAGATACGCAATGGAATGTCGTACATGTCCCTGAACGACCGAATGGTTTCGGTGTGTTAGTATTGGGTGATAAAGATCATTTTGTTGAAAGTTCAACTAGCTTATGGATTCAGCACGGCGGAAGGTCACAGCTGTTGCAATGTTTACAAGATGAAGGATACACAGTATTTTATTCCAATTTATATGGCCGGCATTGGGGGTCTCCTGAAGCATATCACCTTGCAAAACAACTTTATCATTTAGTAATGAAACAAGAAATTTTAAATAAACGAATTCATATTTTAGCTGAAGGAATGGGGGCTCTGTTAGCGCTGCAGCTAATGGAAAATGACGGGAATACGTTCATTCGATCAGCTGGTTTGCTAAATCCATGTATTGATCTTCATACGCATGCAGAACATGAAAAAAACAATAAATTCTTTTATAAACAATTCACGAAGGACTTGACTCAAGCTTATAAAGTGGAGCGGAAGCAAGTATCAAAGCTAATTAAGGAGTACCCTTCCGTTACGGAATTAAAATCAACGCTGCCCGTGAAGATATGGACCGCGCCTAATGCCTCTACTCATTATCCAATTGCACACAGTAAAAAATATGAACTACATCGTGAAGAACTTCACTCTCCGATTATGCTTTCACTTTATTTGCCGGAAAAAAACTATTTATTTGAACGGTCCCTTCTCCAATTTTATAAACAGCATGAAAAAGTGTTATAAGCAAAGCTTCTATGATTATACATATCATAGGGGCTTTTTGTATAAGAGATAAAAGGAAAAAAGAGTTCATGATGCTTTTACAGATGAACTTCTTTGAAATAAGGAATGAGTGCTCTCTATAACTATAGGGATTTAAGCTTTTTGTTGAATAAATGATGAATGAAGAATTGGAGGAAGCGATATGGGAAATGTAGTAGTAATAGGGGCAAACCGCTTTATTGGTTTTCATTTATGTATGACTTTTTTAGACGAAGGTACAGAAGTAAAAGGATATACACATTCTGCTCATAAAGAAGAAGATGATTTGCAGGAAGAGATGAAATTTTTCTTAGGGCGAAACGCTAATTATACATCGACTGAAGTAGGAGATTCATTAGATATGATTACCTCAGAAACGGATATTGTCTACTTTACGTATTTCGATGGAGGAGATTTTTATCATCCTGATTTTTTAAGACAAGAAATGCAAAAAGCGCAGCAAGTACTCATTCAAGCGCTTAACAAATGCCGTCAATTCAACATTCGATTTGTGTTTGTTTCTACCATGCGCGTATTTGGAGACCAGCAGCGAAAGATTGAAGAAACAACGATTCCGGAACCGGACAGTAGTGAAGGAAGGCTATACGTTCATTTTGAGCGAATGATAGAAAAATATAAAGATGATGGATGGCCCATTATGATTGTCAGAACGCCGACTCTTTACGGACCTTGGCAGCCTTTGTCAATGTGCTATTCTAAAAATATTGCCGGGTACGAAGAAGCTTTTACCATCATGGAAGGCACGGATTTTATTATTTATATTGAAGATGCGGTCAGTGCACTTAGACGCTGTAAAACTTCTGCATATTCATATGAAGTAGTTCATTTAGTTGAAGAAAAGTTACAGCCTTGGAGTGCAGGAGCAAACATTACTCATATGGAGGTGAAGGAAGAAGCGGCTCAAGAGAAATATGAAATCAGCAGGAAAGCGAAAGAAATGCTGCATTTTTCTTCCAAAGTAACGGCTAAAGAAGGCATTTATCTGCAAAAAAAACATATGAGAACATTCTTTTTACCTCTTCATTAAAAGGAGAAAGTTGTACTTATAGAATAGATTCGCTAATATAAGGAGGAATAAATGTTTTTAATAAAGGAGATTTCACTATGGAAGAGCAAAATATGCAATTCATGCAAATTGCAATGAAGTACTTGCCAGAAGCAAAGCAGATCTTAGATGAAACAGGCGTTGAGCTATCAATGGAACACGTACAGCCGGTATTGACATTACTGACAAAAGTAATGAACGACGCCTATGAGCTTGGCAAGCAAGATGCGTTAGCTGAAAATGAAAACAACTAAAGAAAACAGCTCGGTAGAATCCGAGCTGTTATTTTTGTTTGGAAAATAAATCGACTAAAGGGGCAAACTGTTTAAGAAGAGGAGCTAGTTCTTCGACGGCGAGTACAATTTCATCGATTTGTTTAAATAATCTTTCCCACTCCTCTCGCTCTCTTTCTTCTCTTGATTTTCTGCGCCCAGCTCCAAACATAAAATCAGAAAAAGCTTCATTTCTTTGTCTTCTTGCCATGATACTCATTCCTTTCACTATTTTAATGGAGGGTAAGTTCTTACCTAATGTCCCATACTAGAGTAAGAGGGACCCGTATGATTACTATATGTAGCATGATAGATACCTGAGTAGGACGAACACCCATATAGACAAAAAATAAAAAATGAAGTAAAATTAGTACCAACTCATAATAATTGATTATATAATCGATAAATGAAATGACGGATATAGGTTTTATAGGAATATAAGCCTTTTATTTAAAGGAGAGGTTGATATGAACGCTGGTGTTCTAGGAATTGGACGTTATGTACCAGAGAAAGTTGTAACAAATTTAGATCTTGAAAAAGTAATGGATACATCAGATGAGTGGATTCGTACGCGCACAGGTATTCAAGAGCGCCGAATTGCAGCCGATAACGAGGACACATCTGATTTAGCTTATAAAGCAGCAGTTGAAGCTTTACATAAAGCTAACGTCGAGGCAGAAGATATTGACATGATCATTGTTGCTACGGTAACGCCAGATCAACCGTTTCCTACAGTATCATGTATGCTGCAAGAAAAATTGGGAGCAAAAAAAGCAGCTTCTTACGATGTGAGTGCAGCATGTGCAGGGTTTATGTACGGCATGATTACAGCTAAGCAATTTATTGAAACCAATGCTTACAAGCATATATTAGTGGTCGGTGTAGAAAAGCTTTCTAAGATTACAGATTGGGACGACCGTAACACGGCTGTTTTATTCGGAGACGGAGCAGGTGCAGTTGTAATGGGACCTGTATCAGAAGGACGAGGTATTTTATCCTTTGAACTAGGATCCGACGGCACAGGAGGCAAGCACTTGTATCAAAACGAGCTTGATCATATTGTCATGAACGGACGCGAAGTATTTAAGTTTGCTGTTCGACAAATGGGGGAATCTGCTGTTAATGTAATTGAAAAAGCAGGTTTAACAAAAGAGGATGTTGATTTTCTTGTACCTCATCAAGCGAATATTCGTATTATGGAAGCTGCAAGACAGCGATTAGACTTGCCTGAAGAAAAAATGTCTAAAACAATCCAATACTACGGCAATACATCAGCAGCATCGATTCCAATTTCAATTGTGCATGAGCTTGAAGCAGGGAAAATTCAAGATGATGATTTAATTGTAATGGTTGGCTTCGGAGGCGGTTTAACATGGGGAGCTATTGCTATTAGATGGGGAAAATAACACTACATTTTTAAAGCAACTGAAGGAGATGAATGTACGATGAATAAAAAACGTGTAGTTGTAACAGGACTTGGTGGGCTTACACCAATTGGAAATGACGTAGAAACAGCTTGGAAAAACGCAGTAGCAGGCGTGTCTGGCGTTGGTCCTTTAACAAGACTAGATGCAGATGAATTTCCGGCTAAAGTAGCGGCTGAAGTAAAAGATTTTAACGTGGAAGATTTTATTGACCGCAAAGAGGCTCGTAAGATGGATCGCTTTACTCAATATGCGATGGTAGCTGCATTGGCGGCTGTTAAAGATGCGGATTTGACTATTACAGAAGAAATTGCTCCAAACGTCGGCGTTTGGATTGGTTCTGGAATTGGCGGTATGGAGACGTTTGAAAATCAATATTCAACGTTATTAGAAAAAGGTGCCCGCCGTGTAAGTCCATTCTTCATTCCAATGATGATTCCTGATATGGCAACAGGGCAAGTTTCTATTGCTTTAGGGGCGAAAGGCGTGAACTCTTGTACGGTAACGGCATGTGCAACAGGTACAAACTCTATTGGTGATGCGTTTAAAGTAATTCAACGCGGAGATGCAGACGTGATGGTGACGGGCGGTACGGAAGCGCCAATCACGCGTTTATCTATTGCTGGTTTCTGTGCGAATAAAGCACTTTCTACAAATCCAGATCCTGCAACAGCATCTCGTCCGTTTGATAAAGACCGCGACGGCTTCGTTATGGGAGAAGGTGCGGGTGTTATTGTGCTTGAAGAGCTTGAACATGCACTAGCACGCGGCGCACGTATTTATGCTGAAATTGTGGGCTATGGTTCGACAGGAGATGCTCATCATATCACAGCGCCAGCTCCAGGAGGAGAAGGCGGCGTTCGTGCAATGCGTCATGCGATTGAAGATGCAGGCCTACAGCCAAGTGATATTGATTACATCAATGCTCACGGTACAAGTACAGGATACAATGATAAATTTGAAACAATGGCGATTAAAGAAGTATTTGGTGACCACGCTCAAAAAGTAGCAATTAGTTCAACAAAGTCAATGACTGGCCACTTGCTAGGAGCTGCTGGTGGAGTAGAAGCTATTTTTAGTGTAAAAGCAATTCAAGACGGTATTCTTCCTCCAACAATTAACTATCAAACACCTGATGAAGAGTGCGATTTAGACTACATTCCAAACAAAGCGCGTAAGCAAGAAGTAAAAGCAGTGCTAAGCAACTCACTTGGATTTGGCGGTCACAATGCAACAATCATCTTTAAAAAATACGAAGCATAATGAAAAATTCTAGGCTGATGCCTAGAATTTTTTTTATTTTTGATAACCAAAAGAGTAGCTGTGAACATATCATGAAACAAAAGGATGAAGAAAGAGAGGGGAAAACATGCCGATTGTTTCAACTTCTACTTGGACGGAGCCGAAAGAAATAAGCCGTCATCTTGCGCGCTATTTTAAGAAATTAAAAGAAAAAGAATGTATGGAATTACTTTTTAACTATGGAATGTGTCCGCCTTCTTTAATGTTTATAAAAGAATTAGAAGAAATGAAGAAAAGACAGGTTTGGAAGAAAGTAAAAGCACATTACGAAAAGCTTAAAAAAGCATGGAATGGGCCGGATGTAGCGGTGCTAGTGCTTCCAAGCAATCCTAGAAATCGAAAAATGCAGCGTGAATTTAACGGAAGAGCAGGTGTCGCTTTTACCGATAAATTATTTGTGTTTATGACAAGTCATACATCCGATGAAGAAATGTTAGCGGTGCTTACCCATGAATACCATCACGTTTGCAGGCTAAAAGCCATTAATAAGTCTGATGAAACCATTACTTTGTTAGACGCTATGATGATGGAAGGGTTAGCAGAAAGAGCTGTAGAGGAGTATTGTGGTAAAAAATATTTAGCTCCTTGGACAAATTATTATACCATTGAAGAAGCTAAAAAAATGTGGGAAAAGCATGTTAAACCTTATTATAATCTTCGCGCTGACGAAAAAAAATATGATCAACTGTTATTCGGCCAAAATTGGTATCCAGAAATGATGGGCTACAATATTGGTTATCATCTTGTTACTTCATGTATGAAGCCTCACGTTTTAACCACTACCCAGCTGCTTCCTCTTAGTACCAATACTATCTTAAAAAAATCTGCGTTCCAACTGTAAAAAAACAAGTGCTATATACCTAAAACAAAAAATAGTAAATTTTATCCTGTTTTAAACAAAAAATTAGGAGGTTTATGCGTTAAAGTGCTGAAGAGATATTCAGAAATAATTATTTTAAAAATAAAAAATATAATTAATTTTCAAAATATATTGATTTTGTAATGAAATTGTAATAATATCTTATTCAAATATAACAATTTTTAGAAAAATGAGGTGTGCACTATAAATGGATAAAAAGCCTGTCGGATCAACACCTTTACTAGAAGTGAAAAATTTACAAACTGCTTTTTCCATTAATGATTCCTGGCATAATGCTGTAGACGACGTGTCGTTTCAAGTCGGACGAAAGCGAATTGTAGGAGTTGTAGGAGAATCTGGCTGTGGAAAAAGCGTATTGTCTTTATCCGTTATTGGGCTATTACCTAAAGTAAATAGTCAAATTAGAAGCGGGAGCGTTGTATTTAACGGAAAGAATCTTACGCACTTATCAGAAGATGAGATGAATGATGTTCGTGGGAAAGACATCTCAATGATTTTCCAAGAACCGATGACATCCCTCAATCCTGTTTTAACCATTGGGTATCAGCTGCAGGAAGTATTGTTTAACCATATGAATATATCGAAAGCGGAAGCGCGCGAAAAAAGCATTGCGCTTTTAAGAAGCGTTGGTATTTCGAGATCCGAAAAGCTCATCGATGAATATCCGCATCAGCTGTCGGGAGGAATGAGGCAGCGTGTCATGATTGCCATGGCGGTAGCTTGTCAGCCTAAACTTTTAATTGCGGATGAGCCGACAACGGCCCTGGATGTTACGGTTCAAGCTCAAATTTTAGAATTGCTAAAAGAAATTCAAGAAAGTAATGATATGTCTATTATTATGATTACTCATGATTTAGGAGTAGTTGCTGAGATGTGTGATGAAGTGATTGTCATGTATGGCGGGAAAATTGTTGAGCATACAGATGTTGATACGTTATTTTATGCCCCAAAACATCCGTACACGAAAGCGCTTCTTCACTCAATTCCACGCATGGAAGATGATGTAGAAGTATTAAATACGATCAAAGGAATTGTGCCTTCTCTTGTAAACATGCCGCGGACAGGCTGTCGTTTCGTTAACCGATGTCCTCATGCAATGGAAGACTGCAGTTCCGTTACGCCTGTTCTTCGCCAGGATTCACAGGGGCATGACGTCGCATGTCTGCTGTATGAAAATAGCTATCCGTCAAAAGGAGTGAAGACAAGCTAATGACTAAAGCGGTGAAAGATGTATTGCTAGAAGTTCAGCATTTAAAAACCTACTATCCTATTCACGGGGGATTTTTTCGAAAGAAAATTGGTGATGTAAAAGCAGTTGACGGTATTTCTTTTGCGATTCGAAAAGGAGAAACGCTCGGTCTGGTAGGAGAATCTGGCTGTGGGAAATCCACGGCAGGAAGAACGATTCTAAGACTGTTGGAACCAACTAGCGGAAAAATTATTTTCGATGGTAAAGATATCACAGAAGTAAAAGGAACTTTTCTCCGTAAAATTAGACAAGATTTCCAAATGGTTTTTCAAGATCCCTATGCTTCCCTCAATCCAATGCAAATGGTTGGAGATGTTATTTCTGAACCAATTCGGAATTTTACAGGAAAATCAACCAATCAATTAAAATCAGAAGTTATGAATCTACTTACAAAAGTAGGGTTACCGGAAGATGCATACTATAAATATCCTCACGAATTTTCCGGTGGACAGCGTCAGCGGATTGGAATTGCACGTGCACTTGCACTTCGTCCAAAGCTTATTATTGCTGATGAACCGGTATCGGCACTCGACGTTTCTGTCCAATCACAAGTTTTAAACCTTCTTAAAGAACTTCAACAAGAATTCGACCTAACCTTTTTATTTATTGCCCATGATTTGAGTGTTGTTAAACATATGAGTGACCGTATCGGTGTTATGTACCTAGGCGGTTTAGTGGAAATTGCTGATAAGAAAAGTCTATACGCAGAGCCATTGCACCCTTATACGCAAGCGCTTGTATCGGCTATACCTGAACCAGATCCACGAAAGAAAAAACAGCGTATTATTTTACAGGGAGATGTGCCAAGTCCAATTGATCCGCCAAAAGGCTGTGCATTTCATCCTCGCTGTATACATGCAATGGCAGAGTGCAGCCAAACGAAACCTGCCTTAAAGGAGGTGAGACCTGGCCATCAAGTAGCTTGCCATTTATATAACTCGTAAAGCTACATACGAACAGATTATTAGTTAAATAGGGGGAACGTCATGATGAAAAGGAAATCATTTTTATCACTTTTTTCCATTTTGCTTGTGCTATCGCTTTTTCTAGCGGCGTGCAGCGGTGGAAGCACTTCTTCATCTTCTAGTAAAGAAGGAGGAGAAACAAAAACTGAAGGTGCAAAAACAGACAAGCCAAAAGACGGCGGAACGATTACGTATGGGATTGACGGAGCGCCAGAAGGGCTTTTTGAGTACGCATTGTATGGTAGTGCATATGATAGCCAAATCTTAGAATTTATCAATGAAGGTCTCTTTACTTATGATAAGAAATTAAAAATTAAATCTGACTTAGCTACTTGGGACGTGAGTGGTGATAAACTAACTTACACGTTTAAATTAAAAAAGGGCATTAAGTGGCATAACGGAGATCCATTAACTGCAGATGATTTTAAATATACGTATGAAACGATTGCCGATAAAGACTATACAGGTCCGCGCTATGTAAACGTTGAGCATATTAAAGGCGCTCAAGAATATCACGACGGCAAAGCGGATTCTATTTCTGGAGTTGAAGTAGTAGATCCGCAAACATTTAAAGTAACGTTTAAAGAAGTTCGTGTAAATAACTTAGATAATCTATGGCCGTATCCAATGCCGAAAAAGTACTATGAAGGAATTGCTGTAAAAGATCTTGCAGAGTCCAAACAAGTTCGTAAAGAGCCAATTGGTGTTGGGCCGTTTAAAGTGAAAAAAGTGGTAGCAAGTGAATATGTCCAAATGAAGCGTAATGATGATTATTGGAAAGGTAAGCCTCATCTTGATGGTGTTGTTGTAAAAGTACTGGATCCATCTGTTTCCGCCGGAGCATTGAAAAAAGGCGATGTCGACATTATGGATGTTCGTCCAGCTGATTTAGGGCAAGTTGAAAAAGCAGAAAACTTAGACTTTTTGGAAGGGAAATCAACTAGTTATTCGTATATTGGGCTACGATTTGGCCATCGTGATCAAAAGGCTGGTAAAAATGTAGATGATTACGAAAAGTTCAAAGACCTAAAACTTCGTCAAGCATTGCTTTATGCAATAGATAGAAAAGCAATGGTAAAAGCATTTATGAACGACAAAGCGGTTGTTTCTAATACAGTTATTCCGTCTGTATTCTGGATTGCTGCTGACCAAAAAGATTTAACAAAGTACAAGTACAGTCCAGAAAAAGCTAAAAAGTTATTAGCTGAAGCCGGTTATAAAGATAAGAATAATGATGGTTTTGTAGAAGATCCAAACGGAAAACCATTTACGATTTCATTCGGTCACTATGCTGGTCCAGCCAACTTCGAGGGTCGTGCGAAGGCTATTATGCAAGCATGGAATGATATTGGTATTAAAACAAAATTAGCAACGGGTTCACTTGTTGAATTTAACTTGTACAATGAAATGAAAGATAACGACGATAAGGCCTTAGAAGCGTTCTTTGGTTCTTGGGACACTGGTTCAGATCCAGACCCTACAGGATTATGGAGCTCTAATGCTGAATGGAACTATGGACGTTGGGTAAATAAGGAATCTGACGAAATGCTTAAAGACGGTTTGAGTGAAAAATCATTTGATGATAAATACCGTAAAGATGTATATGTAAAATGGCAAAAATTCTTTAATGAGCAGCTGCCAGCACTTCCTTTATGGGAAAATATCAATATTTATGCTGTGAATAAGCGTGTGAAAAACGTAACTCTAGATCCATCAACGGTAGTTGTAGATCCGGAGAAATGGTCTGTAACAGAATAAATATTTTACATGTAAAGGAGAGTCAACGATGCTGCAATACTCACTAAGACGTATTTTAGGGATGATTCCAATGTTGATTCTGATCTCCTTTGTTGTGTTTTCCCTGGCAAAAATGATGCCAGGGGACCCTTTTGGGGGAGAAATCAACCCTAGTAATACAGATCCAAAATACATTGAGGAAATGCGCGATAAGCTAGGATATAACGATCCTATCTACGTTCAATATTGGAACTGGGTAAAGGGAGTGGCACAAGGAGATTTAGGAAAGTCAACAACTCATAAGTTACCGACATTAGATATTATTTTAGAGCGTATGCCTAATACGATCTTTTTAGCTTTGACTTCGCTTTTAATTACGTATGTGTTTGCATTTATTTTAGGTATGTATGCAGGAAGAAAACCGTATACCTTAGCAGATAACTTTATTGCAGGATATAATTACTTTGCATTAGCGGTTCCATCGTTTATCGCAGGGATTGTAGGCATTTATTTATTTTCCTTTCAGTTAGGCTGGTTTCCATTTAGCGGTTCTGTTGAAGTAGGATTGAAAGAGGGATCATGGGAATTTATTCAAAGTAGAATTCATCACGTTATATTACCCGCGCTGATTCTTGGCTTGATGTCGACCGCGCAATATACCCAATTTTTGCGTAATGATATTATTGAAAACAGTCGCAAAGATTTTGTGCGCACAGCTAGAGCAAAAGGGACAAAAGAATCTAAAATTTATAATGTTCATATCTTACGCAACTCAATGATTCCGCTTATTACGTTTTTAGGGTTTGATCTTGTAACAATCATTAGCGGTTCTATCATTACAGAGACAATCTTTACGTATCCAGGAATTGGAAAGTTGTTTGTTGACTCTGTAGCAACTCGTGACTACTCAGTTATGATGTCGCTTACAATGTTGTTTTCAATTTTAACCCTGGTTGGGAATCTGGTTGCTGATTTGTTATACGGCGTAGCAGATCCGCGTATTCGTTTGGATTAGGAGGAGAAAGTATGGAAATTGTAACGAAAAAAGATGTACAGCCAGAAGTGAATATGAAAGCTCCTAAAAACCTTTCTCCATGGGCGATTGCGCGAAAGAAGTTTGTTAAAAATAAACTAGCTATGATAAGTTTGGCTTTCATGATTGTGATTACGCTTCTTGCCATTTTTGCACCGCTGCTTACAAAAGCAGATATTACACGTATCGACTATATGGCGATGAATGCAGCGCCTTCTAGTGAGCATTGGTTTGGAACAGATACAAATGGGCGAGACGTATTTGCACGTACATTGTATGGAGGAAGAACTTCGTTACTGATTGGAGTTGCTTGTACAACACTCGTTATTTTAATCGGAACTCTTATCGGTTCGGTTGCGGGTTATTACGGAGGCAAAGTGGACCAATTCTTAATGCGTTTTACAGACTTTGTATTAAACTTTCCCCTAATTGTTTTCGTTGTAGTGTTAAATACAATTCTAATTGGAAAGATTTCAGGCGTTTGGACGCTCATTCTAGTTGTTAGTTTCTTAAGCTGGGGAAGTACGGCCCGGCTGGTGCGAAGCAAAGTCTTGGCTGAAAAAGAAAATGAATATGTGCTTTCAGCTGTTTCCATTGGGTGCAGCCCGTTTAAAATTATCTTTAAACATTTGCTGCCAAATGTGTTTTCAACGATTGTGGTTCAAGCCAGTTTGCAGATGGCTATCCTTATTGTGTTTGAGTCAGCGATTAGCTTTATCGGTTTTGGCGTGCCGGCTGATACGCCAAGCTGGGGGAATATGCTGACAGAAGCAAGGGAATCAGATGTGCTGCAGAATAAGCCTTGGATGTGGGTTCCGCCAGGCTTAGCTATTACATTTACAATCCTAGCTATCAACTTCATTGGTGAAGGATTAAAAGATGCTTTGAATCCAAAATCTCTTCGTTAAAAATCTATCACAAAAGTGTGATAGATTTTTTTAGGTTTGTCAGACCTCCTGACAAACCTATTACTATAGAAGAAACTCGGATTTTTTTCTGCTTATAGCGGTGGATATAGCTCATGAAGCCTTTAGCAATCATCAGCACTCTCGGTATGTCCTAGCTTTGAAATAATGGCATTTGAATAATAAACAAGAACGAAGGCTTTTCATAATTAATTTTTAGAAAAATAACATCATTTGGAATAAAAATTCCTTTCTCTGCCTATACTGATGGATAACAAACAGATAGTAAGTGAGGGGTAAATTATGCTATATCTTCATGATGTATGGGTTAATTGGTTTGAAGGCGAAGAAAACGGTTATAATGTGTGTCATTTCCATGAGTGGAGAAAAGATGATTGTGTAGAACTGCTCGATCAAGCACCGTTATTAAAAGTAAATCCGCTTTTATTTCATTACATTGAAAATGATCTTTCCGAGCTACCTCAACAACTACTACAAGATGTCTATCAGAAAGCATACATTCGGAAAAATCATGAACGCACGCAGGTTGAATATTGTTTTATTGTTACAGACGGAACGAATATTTTAGCAATTGATACGATGGGATATCATATTCCGATTCGAAAAAGCCGCTTAATTCCAAGACAAGAACAGTTGGTCTATGAAATGATTGCGGATCAAGAAGAGCTAGAATATAAGTTCAGTGAAGACGAGCTAAATAAAAAAGAGCATCATATTCTTTCGCCGTCTCCTGAAACGATGAGAGGATTAACACGTAAAGAACGTCAGCTAAAACAGCTGTTATTTATGGCACTTGATCAGCTACATACAACAAAAAATACAGCTCAAATCCGCTACTGGTACACAGAGTGGAATCCAACGAAATACGAAGACATTCAAGAGATGCCGTTTCAAGATGTATGGAATCAGCTATACGATGAAACGAAGTCAGGGTGGTCACCGAAACATAAATTATTATGCGAGCGCTTAGTAAAAGGACAACCTTTCTTTGAAAAACTTTGGGAAATTGAACAAGAGCCAAAAGTTAATTAAAAAAACGACTGCATAGCAGTCGTTTTTTTTAACGTTTACGGCCAATTCCCATTGCGTTTCGCATTTTGCGAAGCATTTTATTCGCCGTTGCATTTGCTTTATCAGCACCTTGATCTAAAATATCATCTAGCTCGCTAGAATCAACTAATTCATAATATCTTTCTTGAATTGGAGCGAGTGCTTCAGCTACTACTTTAGCTGTGTCAGCTTTAAAGTCACCATAACCTTTGCCTTCATACATTGCTTCAATGTCTTCGATCGATTTATTGGCTAGGATTGAATAAATACTTAATAAGTTTGAAATACCTGGCTTATTTTCTTTATCGTAGCGAACAATACCTTCTGAATCCGTTACGGCACTTTTGATTTTCTTTTCAATTGTTTTAGCGTCATCCAAGAGCGTAATAAAAGCTTTTTGGTTTGGATCAGACTTGCTCATTTTTTTCGTAGGATCTTGAAGGGACATGACGCGTGCGCCTACTTTTGGAATACGTACTTCAGGAATAGTGAATATATCATTGTATTTTTTGTTAAAGCGCTCAGCTAAGTCACGCGTTAATTCTAAATGCTGCTTTTGATCTTCACCAACAGGAACCAAATCGGTGTTGTATAAAAGAATATCAGCGGCCATTAGTGGAGGATAAGTTAATAATCCTGCTGATACTGCTTCTTTTCCAGCGGACTTATCTTTAAACTGAGTCATACGCTCAAGTTCACCGATATACGCTACGCACTGTAACATCCATCCTGCTTCCGTGTGGGCAGGCACTTCTGATTGAATAAATAAAGTTGATTTTGCTGGATCAATTCCTACTGCTACATACAGAGCAGCAAGGCTGCGAATGTTTTTACGAAGTGCTAAACGGTCTTGAGGCGCTGTAATTGCATGCTGATCTACAATACAAAAATGACAGTTATAGTCATGTTGAAGTTCCACAAATTGCTTCATCGCTCCAATGTAGTTACCTAAAGTGATTGTACCGCTTGGTTGAATACCTGAAAAAATTGTTTTCATCAAATCTTCCTTTCATCTGCACATATATGATGCTAGTTTACGGATACAACATAAAAAGGCCCATCCGCTCCTAGCATAAGCTAGGGGCGAATGGACCGCGTTGCCACCCTAATTAGCACACATTATTGTGAACTATCTTTATTCATGTAACGTTGAGGTCAACGTTCAAGCTTTGCACTTGAAAGCTCCAAAGTCCATTCTGCAGGTTTCAATGTTTGTTCTCACCAGCCACAAACTCTCTAAAAATGAAAATTCTGCATACTACTCTTTTTCACAGCTTTAATTATATAGTTATTCGTTATTATAACGCGAAAAAGCAGGAATTTAAACATCTTATCGCTAAAAAGTTTTATAAGACAATTTACTGGAATTTTTCAGCGACAAAAAAAGACAAGAACCTTTTAATTAAAGCATTTCTTAATGAAAATTTGGCAGAGGATTTGGTAAAAATCTTTTATTTAGTATTTCTAATGGCTTTGTAATACCATTATAATACCTATACTACAAAAAAGATTTTAGACGTCTGACAAGTAGGCACAATCCTTATAAGATAAGGTTTTTTCCCTCATGATAAAAAAATACCATTAAATAATAGTATTGCAATAAATTTTTAAAATATTTATAATAGGCGTAACAAACATATTTTTTACAAAGGTATTACAATTTCTTAATTTTTCAGAAAAAACAAAATAGCCAATGTTTTGTTTCAATTAGCGAATTTTGTAATGAATGAGTCTTCTACATATTAAGCGCATACATTGGATTTACAGCATGTAAACAATTGATGACAGTTTCATAGGGTAGAAGAATAATTTTGCAGTGAGTTCTTTAACACTCTACTATATGAAAAAATAACTGATTATTTTGTATTGAAAGAGGATTAAGAAATTAGTGAATATCAAAAAAATATGGTTGCTACACAAACAAAATTTAATAGGGGGTAACACGCAATGAAGAAAAGATTGTCGATTCTTTTCAGTTTGCTGCTTGTCATGAGCTTGTTTTTAGCTGCATGTGGATTTAACAAAGAATCTGGTGGCAGTGAAAATGCTAGCAGTGATGGCGGCGATAAGAAAAAAGAGCAAGAGCTTCGCGTAAATATTAAAACTGAGCCTTTTTCACTGAATCCAGGCTTAGCTAATGATTCAACATCATCAAACGTATTACTACAAACATTTGAAGGTTTAACTCGCATCGGTAAAGATGGAAAACCTGAAAATGCAATGGCGAAAGATGTGAAGATCAGCGATGATCAAACTAAATATACGTTTACGATTCGTGACGATGCAAAATGGTCAAACGGTGACCCTGTAACAGCAAAAGATTTCGAATATGCATGGAAGTGGGCGTTAGATCCTAAAAACGAATCACAATATGCATATCAATTATACTATGTTAAAAATGCACAAGCTGCTAATGAAGGGAAAGGTTCATTAGATGATGTTGCCGTTAAAGCAACAGATGATAAAACGCTTGAAGTAACATTAGAAAACCCAACGCCATATTTCTTAGAATTAACAGCTTTCTATACGTACTTCCCAGTGAATACAAAAATTGCTGAATCAAATGAAAAATGGTACACAAATGCAGGTGACAACTATACGTCAAACGGTCCTTTCAAATTAAAAACTTGGAAACACAATGACAAAATCGAGTTAGTTCCTAATGAAAACTATTGGGATAAAGATGCTGTAAAACTTAAAAAAGTTGAAATGTACATGATCAATGATAACAACACTGAACTTTCAATGTTCAAAAACGGTGAATTGGACTGGGCGGGTATGCCTACTGGTCAATTACCAGCTGATGCACTTCCTGAATTAAAGAAAGACGGTTCATTAAACATTCAAGAGATTGCAGGTACTTACTGGTACAAGTTTAATACAGAACAAAAACCTTTAGACAATGTGAACATTCGTAAAGCATTAGCTTATGCAATTGATCGTAAAGGTATTACGGAACAAATTACAAAAGACGGTTCAGTTCCAGCGATGGCAGCTGTACCACCAACAATGTTTGAAGATAACAAAAAAGGCTACTTCAAAGACAATGATGTGAAAAAAGCAAAAGAATATTTAGAAAAAGGCTTGAAAGAAATGGGCCTTAAAGATGCTTCAGAACTACCAGCAATTAAGGTTTCATACAACACGGATGAAAAACATGCAAAGATTGCACAAGCTGTTCAAGATATGTGGAAGAAAAACCTTGGTATTAAAGTACAGTTAGACAACTCTGAGTGGGCTGTTTACATTGAAAAATTACACCAAGGAGATTATCAAGTTGGGCGTATGGGCTGGTTAGGAGACTTTAACGATCCAATCAACTTCCTAGAGTTATTCCGTGACAAAAAAGGCGGAAACAATGATACAAACTGGGAAAATCCAGAATATAAAAAGTTATTAATTGACTCTCAAAAAGAAACTGATCCTAAGAAACGTCAGGCAATGTTGAAAAAAGCAGAAGGTATCTTCATGGATGAAATGCCAGTGGCACCAATCTATTTCTACACAAATGCTTGGGTACAAGACAAGCAGCTGAAAGATGTTGTGATGTCTGGCCTTGGAGACATTCAGATTAAGTGGGCTCATTTTGAGTAAGTAACATCAATTATGACAAAGGGTATATGGGGCCTGGTGCTCCATATACTTTTCTTTCTTGTGCGCGGATTTTGTAAAAATATGGAGGTGTGTCAGGGTGTTCAAATATATAGGAAAACGACTTATTTATATGTTTCTATCATTATGGCTGATCGTAACAGCGACTTTTTTCTTAATGCGTGCTGTTCCAGGAGGTCCATTCACATCAGAAAAGCAGCTTCCCCCTGAAATTCAAAAAAATCTAAATCAGTATTACGGTTTAGACCAGCCTTGGTACCATCAATACTTTGATTATTTAACATCAATTTTAAAATGGGATTTTGGTCCATCTTTCAAATATAAAGGCCAAACGGTAAACGATTTGATCAACGGTGGATTCCCTGTTTCATTCATGCTAGGGATGGAAGCTATTTTAATAGCGATTGCTATTGGTGTACTACTAGGTGTTATTGCTGCTTTAAAACACAATAAGTGGCAAGATTACACGGCGATGGTTATTGCGGTTCTAGGAATTTCAGTACCGAGTTTTATCATGGCAGCGGTATTACAATACGTTCTGGCTATGAAACTGCAAATTTTTCCGGTTGCACGCTGGGAATCATGGGCACACACAGTGTTACCGGCTCTCGCGCTTGCTTCAACTCCTATGGCGTTCATCGCACGATTAACTCGTTCAAGTATGCTTGAAGTGCTAAGCAACGACTATATTCGTACGGCAAAAGCAAAAGGTTTAAGCAGAGGCGTTATTACAGTTAAGCACGCGATGCGAAATGCGATGCTTCCAGTCGTATCCTATATGGGACCTTTAGTAGCAGGGATTTTAACGGGTAGCTTTGTTATTGAAAAAATATTTGGTATCCCGGGATTAGGTTCACATTTTGTACTCAGTATCTCAAACCGAGATTATACAACAATTATGGGCGTAACGGTGTTCTACAGTATTTTACTACTTGTGTGTATTTTGCTTGTAGATATTGCATACGGCTTTATTGACCCTCGAATTAAACTTACAGGTGCTAAGAAAGGAGAGTAACTATGCAGCAACTTCCGAAAATTCCTAAAGAAATGTTTGAAACAGCAGGGATTGACCATGCTCAAGCAGAAAAGATTGAAAAACCGAGTCTTTCGTTCTGGCAAGATGTTTTTATTCGTTTTCGCAAAAATAAGCTTGCTATGTTTGGTGTAGTACTAATGGTTCTCCTTGTTTTTATGGCTATATTTGGTCCATTGATGGTGAAATATGATTATGCAACGAATGATTTATTGAATGCTAATCAGGCACCATCTTCTGAGCACTGGTTCGGCACAGATGAATTAGGGCGCGATGTGTTTGCCCGTACGTGGGAAGGCGCTCGTATTTCATTATTTATCGGGTTAGCAGCAGCTTTAATTGATTTATTCATCGGCGTAGTTTGGGGAAGCATCTCTGGATACCGTGGCGGCCGTACGGATGAAACAATGATGCGTGTTGCGGATATCTTATATGGTGTTCCTTACCTTTTACTTGTTATTATTTTGATGGTTATGCTTGGCCAAGGGTTAGGCACGATGATTTTGGCAATGACCATTACTGGCTGGATTAACATGGCCCGTATTGTACGTGGACAAGTATTGCAGTTGAAAAACCAAGAGTACGTAATGGCTTCACAAACTTTAGGAGCAACAACAAAGCGTATTTTATTTAAACATCTTATTCCTAATGCAACAGGTCCAATTTTAGTAACAATGACACTAACGATTCCTTCAGCAATCTTTACAGAAGCATTTTTAAGCTACTTGGGACTAGGCGTTCCGGCACCGCTTGCAAGCTGGGGAACAATGGCTTCAGAAGGCTTACCTGCTTTGGAATACTATCCTTGGCGCTTATTTTTCCCAGGTTTGTTTATCTGTTTAACAATCTTAGCGTTCAACGTAATTGGTGATGGATTACGAGATGCGTTAGATCCAAAACTACGTAAGTAAGGAAGTGAACTCATATGTCACGTTTATTAGAAGTAAAAAATTTAGCTGTATCATTTAAAACATATGGCGGAGAAGTTCAAGCTGTTCGCGGCGTTAACTTCCACTTAAATAAAGGTGAAACGCTAGCAATTGTTGGTGAGTCAGGATCTGGTAAAAGTGTAACTTCACAAACGATCATGCGCCTTATTCCGATGCCTCCTGGCCGAATTAAAAGCGGTGAAATGCTGTTTGACGGCATTGATTTAGCAAAGAAAACGGATAAAGAAATGGAAGCTATTCGCGGCAAAGATATCGGTATGATCTTCCAAGATCCAATGACTTCTTTAAATCCGACGATGAAAGTTGGAGCTCAAATTGGTGAAGTCGTAATCAAGCATTCTAAAGTATCTAAAGCGGAAGCGAAAAAACGTGCAGTCGAGCTACTAACGCTTGTAGGCATTCCTTTTCCAGAACAGCGTGTGAATCAATATCCGCATGAATTCAGCGGCGGGATGAGACAGCGTGTTGTCATTGCGATGGCTCTTGCTTCTAATCCGAAATTACTGATCGCTGATGAACCAACAACCGCGCTTGATGTAACCATTCAAGCTCAAATTTTAGAGTTGATGAAAGACATTCAGAAAAAAACGGATACATCTATTATCTTTATTACCCATGATCTTGGTGTAGTAGCAAATGTAGCAGATCGAGTAGCCGTTATGTACGCTGGTCAAATTGTTGAAACGGGCACAGTGGATGAAGTATTTTATGATCCCAAACATCCGTACACGTGGGGACTGCTAGCTTCTATGCCAAGCTTAGATAACGAGGCAGAAGAAGAGCTGGCTGCTATTCCTGGAACGCCGCCAGATTTAACGAATCCTCCAAAGGGAGATGCATTTGCAGCGCGAAATCCATACGCAATGAAAATTGATTTTGAGCAAGAACCTCCAATGTTCAAAATATCTGATACGCACTATGCAAAAACATGGCTGTTACATCCCGATGCACCAAAAGTAGAGCCGCCTGCTTCAGTTCAGCGTCGCATGCGTAAAGTTGATAATGTATACAGTACACCTGTACTCGTAGCGAAGGATGGTGAATAACATGACAGATAAATTATTAGAGATTAAAGGCTTAAAGCAGCATTTTTTCACAAGTAAAGGAACAATTAAAGCAGTTGATGGTCTGACGTTTGACATCTTCCGGGGAGAGACGTTAGGTCTTGTAGGTGAATCCGGTTGCGGAAAGTCAACGACAGGCAGAACGATTATTCGTTTATATGATGCTACTAGCGGTGAGGTGCTATTTAATGGCGAAAATGTACATGGTCGCAAATCTCGCTCAGAGCTTAAAAAATTCAATCGTAAAATGCAAATGATTTTCCAAGATCCATATGCGTCACTTAACCCTCGTATGACCGTAGCAGATATCATAGCAGAAGGCATTGACATTCACGGTTTAGCTAAGACGAAAAAAGAGCGTATGGCAAAGGTTCACGAGCTTCTTGAAACCGTGGGACTTAACAAAGAACATGCAAACCGCTATCCACATGAGTTTAGTGGCGGCCAGCGTCAGCGTATCGGTATCGCAAGAGCACTGGCAGTAGAACCTGATTTTATCATCGCAGATGAACCAATCTCAGCTTTGGACGTATCTATACAAGCTCAAGTTGTTAACTTAATGAAGAAGTTACAGCGTGAACGTGGACTAACATATTTATTTATCGCCCATGATTTGTCAATGGTAAAATACATTAGTGACCGCATCGGCGTTATGTACAGAGGTAAGATTGTAGAGCTTGCACCAAGTGATGAGCTTTATCGAAACCCTGTTCATCCATATACAAAAGCGTTGCTTTCCGCTATTCCGCTTCCCGATCCTGACAGTGAAAAAACGCGTCAGCGCAAAATTTATGATCCAGGTATCCATGACTATAACGGTGAAGAACCAGAGCTTAGAGAAGTATCTCCAGGTCACTACGTGTCTTGTTCTCAAGCAGAGTTTGCCGCATATACAACATAACAAAAACGATCTCACAACGAGGTCGTTTTTTATTTAGTTATCAAAGAACGCTAAACTTTAAATTGAGAAAAACATGTAAGAACAAGTAACATTAGCGCTTTACAGGTATTATACAATACAGGATTAGAAAATACTATTGAAAATTTTCAGAATTTTATATTTAAGACAAAATATCTATATGTAAATCTTATAACTAAAGGAATATAAGTGTTTAATAATGTTTTGGTTTGAATAATAATTCAAAAATATAAAAAGGAGGTAGACGCATGTCTACCTTCTTTTTATAAATCTGCTAAGATATCGCCGTCTTTACGATTTTTATCAATTTTTAACACTTGATCTGCCGGCTGATAAGACGCACCATATATTTCTTTGTCTTTGTACGTATGAATTAGCTCGTACGTTTTTTTCATTTTATTTAAGATGCTTTCCTCTGTTTCAGAGGTAGGAGACCAGTATAGGATTTCCATCTGGTTAATTTCATTTGTAGCTAATGAGCGGCGGTTATAGCCGATTGTTTGAGCATGCTTAAAGTCTGCACGTTTATAAAAATGCAGTCGTTTGGCTGAGTCTGAATCTTTATAGTCTACAGGCTCTACTTCTAAGATAATTGGTTTGTTATGCTGTTTTAACTCATCAATTAATTTACCGCCAAGCCCTTGACCTCTAGCGTCTTTTGAAACAAAGAGGTAATCAATAAAGATAAATTGGTCTGTTTCCACGTACATTAATACGTGATGAGGTCCTTCATTTTTATGATAAATATCGCTGCGTTCTTGTAAAAGCGTTTCGATATGCTTCTTTGATTTCATTTCTTCAATGGGAAAATATTGACTTAGTTTTTCATACCAATTCATAGCACCCTCCTACTGATCTTTTCATGGTGATGTTCATAATAGTGTTTAAACAGTTACCTTATCTTTACCCCTTTTAGGGAAAAGTAAGCATCTATAATTGAAAATATAGAAGAATAATCGATTGATTATTCTTAATAGTAAGAAAATTATGGTGAAATAAGAACATATAATGTAAAAAATGGTTTTTATTATGTTTTGATCGTAAGTTTATTTGTGAAAATCACAAAAAACTATCGCATTTTTTGTGATTTTTGATAAAATGAACAAAGTGAAGTTTTTTTAATATTGTATTTTATAGATGTGATAGCGGTAAAGGTGCAGGTGTGGAACTTGCAATATCAGATTTTTAGTACATACACTGCCTAGAATTATTTGACTGAAAAATAAATTAATACTATACAAGTAGCCGCTATTAAATGAAACGGACATGTTAGGAGAGAGAATTATGCAAGAGAACACGCAAGAAAAAGAATTAAGCCGTGGACTTGAGGAAAGACATATTAGTTTAATGTCTTTAGGTGCAGCTATCGGAGTTGGACTGTTTTTAGGTTCTGCATCTGCTATTCGGTTAGCAGGTCCTGGTATTCTTATCATGTATGGAATCAGTGGTCTTATTATGTTTTTTATTATGAGAGCGCTAGGTGAAATGGCAGTACAAAATCCAGTAGCCGGTTCTTTTAGTAAGTATGCTAACGATTATTTAGGGCCACTCGCTGGTTATTTAACAGGCTGGAACTACTGGTTTATGTGGATTATTACATGTATGGCTGAAATTACAGCTGTTGGAGTATATATGGAGTTTTGGTTCCCGGGTGTGCCCCAGTGGATATGGGCACTTGCAGCACTTGTTATCATGACAGGCGTTAACTTTTTAGCTGTAAAAGCATATGGTGAACTAGAGTTTTGGTTTTCTCTTATTAAAGTAGTAACGATTATCCTTATGATTGTGCTTGGACTAGGCATGATTATCTTTGGAATTGGAAATGGCGGTATTGCAACAGGAATCAGTAATTTATGGAATCACGGGGGCTTCTTCCCGAATGGCATGAAAGGCGTTCTTTTATCACTTCAAATGGTTATGTTTGCTTACCTTGGTATTGAAATGATTGGGGTAACAGCAGGAGAGGTGAAAAATCCGGAAAAGACATTAACAAAAGCCATTGATAATGTTCTGTGGAGAATTTTGATTTTTTACATCGGAGCTTTGTTTGTTATTATGTCTATTTATCCTTGGCCAGAGATCGGAACACAAGGAAGCCCATTTGTTTTAACATTTGATAAAGCTGGAATTCCCGCTGCAGCAGGGATTATAAACTTTGTAGTGTTAACAGCGGCTTTATCTTCTTGTAACAGTGGAATTTTTAGTACAGGCCGTATGTTATTTAATTTAGCTCAGCACGGGGAAGCACCAAAACGCTATGCCAACTTAACAAAAGGCGGCGTGCCTGGTGCAGCAGTTATTGCTTCAGCTGTTGTACTGCTACTCGGAGTTGGCTTAAACTATGTTGTTCCTGATAAGGTGTTTACGTGGGTTACAAGTATTGCTACTATTGGAGCGATTTGGACATGGGGCATTATTTTACTTTCTCAAATTCGCTTCCGCAGAGGATTAAGCGATCAGCAAGTAAGTGATTTAAAATATAAGCTTCCGTTTTTCCCGTATACGTCGTATCTCGCTCTTGCTTTCTTAGCGGGAGTAGTAGTGGTGATGGGGTTTTCCTCAGATACAAGAATAGCCCTTATTGTAGGTCCGATATGGTTTGTTTTATTGGTTGTTGTCTACTATTCAAAAGGTTTTCATAAAAGATAAAAAATGAGGTCCGGATAAAAGTAGTTTCGTTGAAGGGAAATCCGAACGAGTTGAATTCTTGATTAAGAATCCAACTCGTTCGGATTTTTTTATTGGTAGGGTGAACGTAGATTTCATGTATGTAGCCGCGTCTAGCGGTTGATTGGAGAGCAAGGCGAAAACTCCTGCAGGAAGCAAAGTCTTGCACGAAAATCAACAGCGGTGGAACAAGTGATCCATACTAGCTCATTTACCCAATTTGTTTGTCTTTAGGTTGAAGTGATTTAGTTATGTTTAAGTCTCATTTTTTTCCAAAAGAAAATGAAAGATTTATTATTTCTCTTTTCGCTTTAGTGTGCTAATATATTATATTGTTAAACAAATGAAGAAATAAATGAAGAAACAAATAATTTCTATGTTTTAATAGATTAGCATCGAGCTTTCTATGTCAAAAGTTTAAGCTTTTAGAAAGCAAAAGGAGAAACGGCAAATGAAAGATAAAAAATGGGGTCTTTGGTTTTTAACAGCCTTTGTAGTTGGTAATATGGTAGGCGGAGGAGTATTTATGCTTCCTTCTAATTTAGCAAACGTATCAAGTCCAATTGGTTCAACACTTGCTTGGGTTGCAACAGGTCTTGGCGTATTCATGATTGCTCTTGTGTTCGGGAACTTAGTCATGAGAAAGCCTGAATTAAAAGGAGGGCCTCAAAGTTATGCAGCGAATCTTTTTTCATCGCCTAAAGCAGGTAAAGTAGCTGGGTATAGCATGGCTTGGGGTTATTGGGCAGCAAACTGGGCTGCAACAGCATCTGTCATCATATCGTTTGCAGGGTACTTAACAACGTTCTTTCCAGTAATGGAGAGTAAAGATATTTTATTTTCAGTCGGAGATTTTCAATTAGAAGCTGGAAAATTTATTACGTTTTTAGTATGTTCTGTTGTACTATGGGGGATTCAAGCTATTTTGCAGAGAGATATCAATAGCGCCGGTAATATTAACTTTATCACAACGGCAGCTAAAATTATTGGATTCGGTTTATTTATTGTTGTGGCGCTATCGCTATTTAGCGCATCCAACCTGGTCAGTACAGAATTTGTTAATTCAAAGGGTATAAATGTAGGATTAGGAAGTCAGGTCAATGGAGCAGCCATTGCTACGCTGTGGGCGTTTATCGGAATTGAATCAGCTGTACTGTTATCTAATCGTGCAAAATCACAAAAAGTAGTAAAGAAAGCAACGCTGCTTGGATTATTAATCTCAATGGTTATCTATGTGGGAATTACGCTTCTCGCTATGGGGATTCTTTCGACAGCTCAGCTTCAGCAGTCTCAAAAGCCTTTGGTAGATACGTTAGAAATGGTTATTGGACATAAAGGTGCTTATGTAATGGCCATTTTAGCACTTATATCTTTATTAGGTTCTACTGTTGGATGGATTGTTGTGAGTGCAGAAGTTCCTTATCAAGCAGCAAAATCAGGGTTGTTTCCACAGTGGTTTGCTAAAACGAATCAGAACAATAGTCCAGCCCGCTCACTAACATTAACAAATGGCTTAACACAGTTGTTTTTGTTTGCGACTATTTCAGGCACAGTTTCGCAAGCCTATAATTTCGCTATCGTTGTAGCTACTCTCGCTTATTTAGTTCCTTATTTTGTGACGACAGTTTATCAATTAAAGCTTATTGTGACAGGTGAGACGTACGATATTATTAAAGGATCGCGAGTAAAAGACGGAATTATTGCTTCGTTAGCACTTATTTATTCGCTATGGGTGATTAAGACAGGGACAGCTGATTTAAAAACATTTTTCCTAGGTATTGGCTTATTTGTCATCGGGCTTTTACTGTATCCTATCTTAATGAGACGAGGAAAAAGCGCATCAGCTATTAAATAAATAAGAGATTATCTCAAAAGCTTTGCAGAAAAGTCATTTCTTCTGCAAGGCTTTTTTAGTGACTGAAAAGTTCGAGGAATTTGTGAAAGAAAAAAATAATAAAAAAAATGAAACTAATCTACAGGTTTATTCGTAATAGTAGTGTGGTAAATAAATAATGAAGAAAATCGGTAATGAAAATAATGACAGTGAAGGAACGAACTAATGTACTAGTTCACTTTAAAAAGTATATCATTCCGATGAAGTTTATAGTATAATGCAAATAGATATTATTTTTTAAAAGTAATTATAAAGTAGTATCGATTTTCATTATCAGTCATTAAATATTTACACTCGTTGAAGTTTGTATAAAACAACATGATTTACAGTTCATGTTTTGAATGTTATGACCGATTATGATAGAAGGAGTGAAGGAGTAAATGGTTACATTATATACATCACCAAGTTGTACATCTTGTCGTAAAGCGAAAGCTTGGTTAGAGGAAAATGATATTGGATATACAGAGCGTAATATCTTTTCAGAGCCGTTATCAATCGATGAGATTAAAGAAATTTTACGTATGACAGAAGATGGAACAGATGAAATCATTTCAACACGTTCGAAAACTTTCCAAAAACTAGACGTTCAGGTAGACGCTATGCCTTTACAAGATTTGTATGAATTAATTCAGCAAAATCCTGGCTTATTGCGCCGTCCGATTATCATTGATGAAAAACGTCTACAAGTTGGTTATAATGAAGACGAGATCCGTCGTTTCTTACCACGTAAAGTGCGTACTTTCCAACTTCGCGAAGCTCAAAGACTTGTGAATGGTTAATTTTTATATTTGTCTGTTTAAGATTTAAATAAGAAACCAACCAAGTAACGTTTGCTTGAAGTTGGTATATAAAGAAATAAGCAGCAGGGAGCCAAATGGCCTCTGCTGCTTATTTTTTGTCGAAATAGCAGGGAAAATGAAGTATATATGTAATTAATAAAGAAAGAGAGTAATTAAACATATAAAAGTGGTGGTGAACGGATTGGAGCTTTTACAGCTAAAATATTTCCAAGTAGTTGCTAGACTAGAACATATCAGCAAAGCGGCTGAAGAGCTATACGTATCTCAGCCTGCGCTCAGCAAAACGATTTCACAGTTGGAAAAAGAGCTAGGCATTCGTTTGTTTGATCGAAACGGTAAATACATTAAATTAAATCGGTATGGTAAAGCGTTCTGTGCCAAAGTAGAACGTGCTTTAAAAACATTAGAAGACGCAAAACACGAGCTAAAGGATATGTCGAGCGATCCATGTGAAGAAATTCGTCTTGTTGTATTAGCTAGTTCACATTTACTTCCAGAGCTATTAAGCAGGTTTCGTGAGCAATATCCTCAGGTGCGTTTTCGGCTGATGCAGCATTTGACTAATAGCTATTCACAGCCTGATTTTGATTTATGTATTTCAGCTTTTCCATTAACAACCCGTCAGATCCAACATACTCCTTTGCTTCGTGAATCGATTTTGCTTGCAGTCCCTCATGATCACCATTTAGCCAAGCAATCACGTGTAAAGTTAAATGAACTTAAAAATGAGAAATTCATTGTGCTAAAGAAAGGGAAAGAATTAAGAAAAATAACGGATGTGATTTGTAAGGAACAGAATTTTGTACCTCAAATTACGTTTGAAAGCGATGATCCAGCAACAGTGAGAGGTTTGATTAGAGCGAAGCAAGGAATCGGTTTTATTCCTGAAGTGACGTGGGGAGGTTCTACAGGAAAAGATGTAAAACTGTTGAAAATTGAAGAGGAAACATTTGAACGTACTATCTTTTTAGCTTGGAACAATGGAGGCTACGTGACGGATTTACAACAAACCTTCCGGCAGTTTGTGATTGATTACTTTAAACATTTACCTTCCGGTATGCCTCATGAATACATATAAGGATCATGACTAAATGTCATGATTTTTATTTCTTTTTCGAATAAATCTAAAATAAACGGTAGAGAAAAACTGCATTATGTCGTTTTTGATATAAGTATATAACTAAAAATGCATAGGTTATTCAACTTTTTTCCTTTACACTATTTTTAAACTATAAAGTAAACGCTTTCAATAATGGGTTGGGGAGGAAGTAATATGATAATCTTCGGTGTAGCGCTGCTGTCTATTTGCATGTTGATAGGAGTAATTGTAGGGGACGCATTAGGAGGGCTGATGGGAGTAGAAGCCAACGTTGGAGGAGTAGGGGTGTCCATGCTTCTTCTTGTACTAGCGGTGGATTATTTAAAGAAGAAAAATAAGCTTCAAGTAAAATCCGAAGAAGGCATTGCTTTTTGGGGAGGTATTTATATTCCTATCGTGGTAGCAATGTCTGCACAGCAAAATGTTGTAGCTGCTCTTGATGGTGGAGGCATGGCAATTCTTGCAGGGGTGCTAGTAGTCGTAGTAGGCTTTTTATCCATACCATTTATCAGCAGAATAGGAGAGAAAGCGAAGGTGAAGGAACAAGAAATAGAGCTTTCTATTTTACCTAAGGAGCAGATAAAATGATGAATATGATCAAAGAAGGATTAGAAAATAACGGGCTGATTACGGCATTTGCTATTATTGGGATTGTCATGTATATTGCTTATTTTTTATCAGATAAATTAACAAAAGGAAGAGTTCACGGATCTGCTATTGCTATTATGTTTGGATTAATTCTTGCTTATATCGGTGGAGTGAACACAGGAGGAGAGAAAGGAATTTCTGATATACAGTTATTTTCAGGAATTGGTTTAATGGGCGGGGGGATGCTGCGAGATTTTGCCATTATTGCTACTGCGTTCGGCGCCAATTTTAGCGAAGTAAAAAAAACGGGAATCAGCGGGATTACGGCCTTGTTTTTTGGGGTTTTCTATTCCTTTGTAATAGGTGTAATTATTGCTCTTTGTTTTGGATATAGAGATCCCGTTGCTTTGACCACAATCGGAGGAGGAGCCGTGACCTATATTGTGGGGCCGGTTTCTGGAACTGCGATTGGAGCCTCCTCCGATGTTATCGCGTTAAGTATAGCTGTAGGATTAATTAAATCCATTTCAGTTATGATTTTGACACCGATATTTGCTAAGAAAATCAAATTAAACAACCCTCGCACAGCAATGATCTATGGAGGAATTATGGGGACGACGAGCGGTGTCGCGGCTGGTTTAGCCGCGACAGATGTAAAACTTGTACCTTACGGAGCCATGACAGCTACATTTTATACAGGTCTTGGTTGTTTACTCGTACCATCTATTCTTTTTTTACTCACAGAGATTATTTTTTAAGTGTACAAAGTGTTTTATGAATAAAAGACTGCTGTGCTCATTAAACTAAAGAAAAGGCCATACTAAATAAAAATGTTTAGTATGGCCTTTTCTTTATCATTTAGTTGAACGAAAGCTATTAACAGCCATGCCGCTTATCAGCACAACAGCAATTGTTATAAACGGAATAAATGTTCCTAGAGATGTATGGCCTGCAAAGAATGAATGTAAACTCTTCTCATGTCCAATCATATTTCCAGCAGTATAAGCTAAAATAGCTGCTCCACCATAAACGAGCAGAGGAAACCGTTCCATCAAATACAAAATGAGCTTGCTTCCCCAAACAATAATGGGGACGGATACGAGTAATCCGGTGACAACCAAGATAATATTTCCATGAGCTGCGCCTGCTACAGCTATTACATTATCTAGTCCCATTACAATATCAGCAAATACAATCGTTCTTACAGCGGCGCCTAATGTCACACCTGCACGGATTGAAGATGCATCATCACCTTCTGATACAAGAAGCTTAAAGGCAATGATCACTAATAAAAAACCGCCGATGAGCTGCAAGTAAGGAATAGTTAGTAAATAAACAGCTAAAATAGTAAGTACAATGCGAACTATCACAGCTAAGCCAGTCCCTAAAAAAATAGCTTTATTTCGCTGATATTCAGGTAAGTTGCGGCTTGCTAAGGCAATAACAATAGCGTTGTCTCCACCTAATACAATATCGATACCGATAATAAGAAGAATGGAGGTTATTAATTCTAAATCCAATAGTCTTCCCTCCCAATATGTAAGGATAAGTAGCTCATATTGCTTTATCTGTGTTCATTTTTAACAAAAAGCGTTCATAGGGTAAAGAGATTATGTATATAACAAAGTAAGGTGTAAGGTGGCTGTGAGTTGTCAGAGTATTTTTTATTTCCTTTCTTTCGCATTTTGTCATAAAATAGATATACAAGGTTCACTCAAATAGTGTATGCTTGTATATCCCAAGTTAGAATGCTTTACAAAGTGAGAAAGTACATGTAATATTGCTTTAACACGGGGGTAAAATAGTCCCTTCATCGTTTAGGGGTAATGTTCGAAATGGCCGGATTACCTTCACTGATTTTTCCGAAGGGAGAGATGATAATGGAAATCGAACGCATTAATGAAAACACAGTAAAATTCTTTGTCACTTACGTAGATATTGAAGAACGTGGATTTGATCGCAATGAAATTTGGTTTAGCCGAGAGCGCAGTGAAGAGCTATTCTGGGAGATGATGGACGAAATTCATCAAGAAGAAGAGTTTGTAGCAGAAGGTCCTCTTTGGATTCAAGTACATGCGCTTGAGAAGGGGCTAGAGGTTATTGTAACAAGAGCACAAGTTTCAAAAGACGGTCAAAAGTTCGAAGTACCTGTTGGTGAAAATGATAAAATCGATATCCCTGTAGATGGAAAAATTGAAGCGTTGCTTGATCATCAAGCGAATCAAAATAAAAAAGCTGATTTTGAAGAAGAAATTATAGAAGACGAAGGGCTACAGTTCGTCGCACGCTTTCAAGACTTAGAACATTTAATTTCCTTAAGTCACCATTTAGAGTTAGATGATATCATCAACAGCATGTACGTGTTTGAAGGGAAATATTATTTATACGTTGAGTTTACAGATGATGAAGACTTTGTAGCTGAAATTGATAACATTTTGAGTATCATTTTAGAATATGCAAATGAATCAAATGTAACAGTTCATCGTTTAATGGAATATGGAAAAGAATTAATCAGTGAAAATGCACTTGAACAAGTAAAGCAGTATTTTCCTTTACGATAATAGCAGCCGATTTCATGTATATGAAATCGGTCTTTGTTTTGCCCTCTTTTTTGGAAATGCTCTCTGCTCAGTTTGAACAATATAGGTGGAAAAAGCAGGGGCTGGTTCCTACACGGGAAAGTGTAGTGTTAAAATAACAAGTTTGAGGATAATAACGGTATAAAGACCTGTTATTAATGATGAAAGATTGGTTGTAGGATAGGTGAAAACAAGTTGAAAAATAGATTACAGCTTTTAATTTTTGTTATTGGTATTATTGCTTTGCTTTATTTTACAAAAGGGTATTGGGACGGTAAATTTATTGGCGTGCTGAGTATCTTAATTACGATTAGTGTTGTTTTCATCGGTCTTGTTATTTCATTAGAAAACCGTCATCCAACTCAAACGCTAACGTGGCTCGTAGTATTAGGCGGTTTCCCGGTAATAGGGTTCTTTTTTTATTTGTTATTTGGACGCAATACGCGAAAACGGCGTTTATTTGCTAAAAAAGCAAAGCTGGATGAACAGGTGCTTTTAAAGATGGAAAGAGATTCCGGTATATTAGAAAATCACTTTGAACAGTTGGGCACCAGTAGAAAGCAAATGCTGAAGCTAGCCGTCAGGCTTGGCAAGAGTCCAATTTCTTTTTCATCAGATACGCGCGCATTGACGAATGGAAAAGAGACGTTTCACGAAATTATGGAATCATTAAAGCATGCAAGGCATCATATCCACTTAGAGTATTACATCGTACGACATGATCACTTAGGAGAACAAATTAAAGATATTTTGATTCAGAAAGTACAAGAAGGAGTTTATGTACGCTTCTTGTATGATGCTGTGGGCAGTTTTCAGCTTTCACCGCATTATATTCACGAGTTAAGAAACGCGGGCGTAGAAATGATTCCATTCTTGCCGGTCAGACTTCCATTTCTCAATAATAAAATCAATTTCCGTAATCATCGTAAAATTGTAGTCATTGATGGAACAATTGGGTTTGTAGGAGGTTTGAACATTGGTGATGAGTATCTTGGGAAAAGTCGGCATTTTGGCTTTTGGAGAGATACTCACTTGATGGTGAAGGGTGAGGCAGTCCGTTCATTGCAACTTATTTTCTTGCAAGACTGGTATTATATGACAGGACAGACGATGCTTACTCAAACGTATCTATCGCCTGATTTAATTGACATTGATATGGAAAAGTGCGGCGGTGTTCAAATGATTGCTGGCGGACCAGACCGTGAGTGGGAAATTATCAAACACTTATTTTTTTCGATGATTACGTCTGCGAAAGAGTCCATTTGGATTGCTTCTCCTTACTTCATACCTGATGAAGATATTTTTACTTCCCTCAAAGTAGCTGCTTTAAGCGGTATAGATGTAAGGCTTCTTGTACCTCAGAAGCCCGATAAAAAAATTGTTTTTCATGCATCACGCTCTTATTTTCCGGAGCTGCTAGAAGCAGGTGTGAAAATTTACGAGTATAAAAAAGGATTTATGCACAGCAAGATTGTGATTGTTGATAGAGAAATTGCCTCTATTGGAACAGCTAACATGGACATGAGAAGCTTTCATTTAAATTTTGAAGTAAATGCTTTTTTATATCGCACAGCTAGTACCCAAAAGCTCGTATATGAATATATGCAAGATTTAGAAGAAACGAGTGAGCTTCACTTTAAAGACTTTGAAAAGCGGCCATTTATACAGCGGCTGTTTGAATCAACAGCCCGTTTGCTTTCACCGCTATTATAATTGCTGTAAACCACATTGCGTATCTGCAATGTGGTTTTTTTCTGAAAGAAAAGGGTTTAGTAGAAAGGTGTCGAATACAAGGATATAGCTCGCTACTATAGGAAGGAGAAATGTATGATTGTTAGTTGCCCAAACAGACGAAGGCCTCATTTCACTGGCTCAGCGCTTTTCGCTTGAACAGCTTAAGCTGTGGAAAAAAGAAAAGCAGTTCTACTGTCCCTCTTGTCAATCCCCTGTACAGTTAAAGGTAGGTACAAAAAAAATTCCTCATTTTGCGCACCTGAAAAAAACGTGCGTCGCTCAGCATGAAGGTGAAACAGATTATCATCTCGACGGAAAACGAAAGCTGTTTCACTGGTTTAGTTCTCATCTTGAAGTCGAGTTAGAAAGTTATCTTCCTGACATTATGCAGCGTCCAGATCTTCTTGTAGATACGCCCTCGCAAAAATATGCAATCGAATTTCAATGTGCTTCCTTATCTTCCTCAGCGCTAACCAAACGTTCTATTCATTATGAGAAAGGAAATTATATGCCCCTTTGGATTATGGGGGCAAAAAGAATGAAGCGCTTATCCACTTATATGTATCAACTTTCTTTTCAAGAGTGGCAGTTTCTTACTCTTTCCGATTATACGCCCACACTTCTTTATTTTTCACCTTCTACTAATCAACTGTTGAAACTTGAACATCTTATTCCTTTTTCATCTCAGATTTGTTATGCACAGCTTGTCGTGCTCTCTCCTCACGAGCATACCTTTCATGATCTTTTTTCTACACATACACAGCCTCAATTTTTCTCTTCATGGATAAAGAAAAAGAAGGCATGGAGAACGCATTATATCCTCTATCCTAATCAGAAGCTTCAGCCTTTTTTACACGCTCTTTATGAAAGCAATATTCCTCCCTCTCATATTCCAGCAGAAGCAGGCATGCCGCTGCCTTCTTTATACATGATTGACACGTCTGCTACTATATGGCAAACATGGCTGCTTCTTGATTTAATGCAGGAAAAGCACGTAGGGGATTTAATTACAGAAAAAGAGTTATGCAGGCTATGGCTCTACAGAATTCATCAGAGGCATATTGTGTTTCGGTCTTTGCCGATGGCCCCTGTTGTTGTGGAACAGCCTTTGGTTGAGTATATAGAGGTATTATGCCGGCTAGGGATGCTAACGTCTATAACTTCTGGGGTATACAAAATCAGAAGGCCTTACACGATTCCAAAGCGAACATCCGATGCGTTTTTAGAAGATGGACAAATGATGAAAAGGTGGTTAAATCAAGCAAAAGAAGTGACATAACCACTGAAAATCAGTACGCTTAAGAAAGAATCCTTTTTTCAAAAGCGTACTGACTTTTGATTAATTCTTTTAAAACAACATACAATAACGAAAGAAATAAAAAGGATTCGCCTTAGAAAAAGCGAACAGTTATAGACAGGTAGAAAAAGATGGAGGGATGACCATGAGTGAACAATCAAAAGTGAAAAAGTTACCAAGTAGAAGCGAGATAAAAGTAGAAGATACGTGGAAACTAGAGGATATTTTTGCTTCAGATGACGCATGGGAAAAAGAATTTGAAGAAGTAAAAGCTCTTATTTCGCAAATGGAAAAATTCAAAGGAAAACTTGGAGAGTCCGCTCAAACTTTATACGACGCTCTTCAAGAGCAAGACGAGCTCACAATGCGCGTTAGTAAACTTTATACATATGCTCACATGCGCTACGATCAAGATACCACTAACTCTTTTTATCAAGGATTAAATGATCGTATTAAAACCCTTTATACTCAAATTGCAAGTGCACTATCGTATGTAACACCAGAAATTTTGTCTATTGAAGAATCAAAAATTAAACAATACATGGCGGAACATAAAGAGCTAAAGTTATACGCTCATGCGTTAGATGAAATTACTCGCGAGCGTCCGCACATTTTATCAGAAAGTGAAGAAGCGCTTCTCGCTCAGGCTTCTGAAGTACTAGGGTCTTCAAGTAACACGTTTGGAATGTTAAATAACGCAGATTTAGAATTTCCGTCCATTAAAGACGAAAATGGAGAAGAAGTAGAAATCACGCACGGACGCTATATTCGCTTTTTAGAAAGCAGCGATCGCCGCGTACGAGAAGAAGCGTTTAAAGCGGTGTATGAAACGTACGGGAAATTTAAAAATACGTTTGCAAGTACGTTAAGCGGCACGGTGAAGAAAGATAATTTCAGCGCCCGCGTTCGTCACTATAATTCAGCTCGTCACTCAGCTCTTAGCACAAATAATATTCCAGAAGAAGTATACGATAACTTAGTTAAAACAGTGAACGATAATTTGCATTTGTTGCATCGATATATTGATTTACGTAAGAAAGTATTGGGAATTGAAGAGCTTCATATGTATGACCTTTATACGCCTTTAGTAAAAGACGTAAAAATGGAAGTAAGCTATGAAGAAGCAAAAGATTATATTTTAAAAGGTCTGAAACCACTAGGTGAAGACTACCTTAATGTGTTAAAAGAAGGATTTGAAAATCGTTGGGTAGATGTTCATGAGAACAAAGGCAAGCGAAGCGGTGCTTATTCTTCAGGAACGTATGGCACCAATCCTTATATCTTAATGAACTGGCAGGATAATGTAAATAATTTGTTTACACTAGCTCATGAATTTGGCCATTCCGTACACAGTTATTACACAAGAAAAACGCAGCCATATCCTTACGGAGATTATTCAATCTTTGTTGCAGAAGTAGCTTCAACGTGTAATGAAGCGCTTCTAAACGATTATTTACTAAAAACAATTGATGATGAAAAGCAGCGCTTGTATTTGCTTAACCATTATTTAGAAGGATTCCGCGGTACGGTATTCCGTCAAACGATGTTTGCTGAATTTGAGCACGATGTGCACGTGCGTGCTCAAAACGGAGAGCCGCTTACACCTGAATTATTAACAAAATTATATTATGACTTAAATAAAAAGTATTTTGGAGACAACTTAGTAATTGACGAAGAGATTGGATTAGAATGGGCTCGTATTCCGCATTTCTACTACAATTACTATGTTTATCAATATGCTACAGGGTTCAGTGCAGCAGCGGCATTAAGCAAGCAAATCCTTGAAGAAGGAGATGCAGCTGTTGAGCGCTATGTAGGTTTCTTAAAGTCAGGAAGCTCTGATTATCCAATTGAAGTGTTGAAAAAAGCAGGAGTGGACATGACAACATCTCAGCCTATTGAAGAAGCCCTAGCCGTATTTGAAGAGAAATTAACGGAAATGGAACGTTTATTAAATCAATAAAATTAAAATGAAGCAGGAGCTGTATCCTGCTTCATTTTTTAAATCCTCGAAATTTGTTGTGATTGTTAAGCAATGTAAAGATAATAAGAATAGCTAAAAATAAGAGAGGGCCTGCGATAATGAGAGGGACAAGCTGCATAAGAGACAAAATATAGAATAAAAAAGAAAATAAAAGAATAACAACTCCTAGAGTAATTCCAGCAATTTTCATAGTTAACACCTCTATTAAAAGCATAATTGGTTGTACTATATGAGTGAATCTGGCTGTTTATGAAGTTTTTTTATAAAAAAGTGAATAAAATTGAAAAAAGGGGTTGCCAAAAGTCGACATAATTTGCTATAGTATTAATCGTGAAGTTTATCACAAAACAAACATATACCCCTTTGTTTGACCGTGAAAAATTTCTCCCATCCCCTTGTTGTCTTAAGACAAACGAAAAGACTTGGCGAAAGCCAAGTCTTTTTTGTTTAGTCGATGCTTAGGATAAGCATCAACATTTAATAATTAACAGCTCTTTTCAGTACTTCGCCAAAAGGTTCCGTATTTGACAGGAACTCTCTCAACAACTTGCTGAAGCTGAAGTTTTTTCAATTCTTTTTCAGCCTCTTCTAATGATAAACCATACACAACTGCCACTTCTTTTGAAGCAACAAATTGAAAATAGCTTAAAAATGAACGAAGAGGCGGAAGACAAGCTGGATCTGGGTCAATTTCTAACATCTCTTTAATGATGTGTACATATGTTTCGTACGAATAGTATCCTGATATCTTAATGCCTTCTTCTTCAACTTTTTCGTTAAAGAACACAAGAGTTGGAATCTCATCGACATCCATTTCCGACGTGATTTTTAAATCACATTGAAAAGCCTTCGCAGCGTAATCTGAATGCAAATCTTTTACAAATTCATTAACATCTAGCCCCACATGTTTTGCACATTGTATTAAGACAGATTCTTCTGTAACATTTTGTTTTTCTAAAAATACTACTTCTTGAAGTCTTCTCAAAAAGCGAATGCCCTGTTTCTTTCCTTGCAGTCCGGCCGCTTTAATTGCAATTGATGCAGCGTAAGGAGTATCGATTGGGTTTTCAAGCCACAGGTTGCCGTCACATGACATGCCGGAGCGGCTTCCAGTTTTCTCCCACGATTTTGCAATATGTTCAAATCTCTGCTGTGCTCCAATATTTAATTGCTGCAAGTTTCCGCCAAGCACATGCTTGAGGGATAACAGCTGACCATATTCTATTTGTAACTTCTTTAGAATAGGCTCGAGTGCCCAGCACTCTGGACAAAGAGGGTCAACAAATACATAGATTTCAAGCGGTTTTTTATTTGAACCTTGACAAAGCTGATGCAAGGATGGGTATTGGCTGTTTAGATTACTCAATGTGAAAATCCTTTCTCATCTGTCTGTTCTGGTGAATTAATCATGTGTTGGGCAGTTAAAATAAGACGATGATAAAGTTCATCTCTCTCAGGGCCTTCTAAATTAATTTCGTCCATTGCTTCATGCATACACGTCAGCCAGGCTTTGGCTCTTGACGGTGTAATTTCAAAAGGAAGATGTCTAGCTCTCAGCATAGGGTGACCATGCTCTTCAGTGTATAACGAAGGCCCTCCTAAATATTGTGTCAGAAATTGCTTTTGCTTTCTTGCTGTTTCTGTTAAATCATCAGGAAAAATTGGCGCGAGCTCAGGATGTTGTCCAACGCGTGTATAAAAAGCATCAACAAGTTTTGAAATCGTATGTTCACCGCCTAATAATTCGTAAGGGGAGTGGATTTTTTCTCTCATGTTGATAACTCCTTTGTTATAAGAAATATACGTCTTAACTCTTTGGTGTTTTTTACTTTCCTTAATTTTAGCAGTGTCATTTCGTTAACTCAAACTATCCGCTTACTTCTTCTACTGGAAAAGAGATAAAGTGGAATTTTACATAAGAAAAGTCTATGATGCTGTGGCGAATCACTAATTATGAGAAACAAAGGAATCCTTTCACAAACGTTTCCTTCTATTTATATAGTGTAACCTCGACAAACTACAGCCATTCCACGTTCGAGTGGCGAATGATTGGACTCTTTTACACAAGATAAGAAGACATAATTTTGTTTACATATTTTTGCGTTTCTTGAAAAGGAGGTACTCCGCCGTATTTATCGACATTACCTGGTCCAGCATTATAGGCCGCCAACGCTAATTTCACGTTTCCGTCGTATTTATCTAACATTTGTCGAAGATATTTGGCTCCTCCAAATACATTTTGCTTGGAGTCGTACGGATCTTCTACACCAAGAGCTTTAGCGGTTGCTGGCATTAGCTGCATAAGCCCAGCTGCTCCGACAGAACTTTTGGCAGATGGATTAAAATTTGACTCTTGTTTAATAACAGAACGAATAAGTTTAGGGTCCAGCTGGTAGCGTGCTGCTGCTTCTGTAATTATCGTTTGGATATCCTGAGAACTGGCCTTTACCGTTTCGTTTTTTTGTGCAGGTAAGGCAGCAGTCGGAGCGGCTGCCTTATCTGAGGAAGAAACAGATGGCTGGAACAGCGTTTGAACCGCCGTAGCTGGAAACATCTGCGCTGCCTGCAAGTAAAGATTGGTACTCATTTGAGGCTCTTGATTGACGTAGTCTTGAAAAAGCTGAGCAAATACAGAGAGTAAAGTTGTACCAAGCATCACGTTAGCTGTTGGCAGCTGGTTGTTAACTGAAAATGGCTGAGTTCCAGGAAATTGAACAGAAGACATGTAATGGTTAATATTCATACTCATGAATTTATTCTCCATCCATTAACGTATACTTTTGCTTGTAAAACCGTCGAATTTTGTTTTCCGTTGGTTTCTTTTTAATATCAAGCTCCGTAAGCAATTGTTCAAAATGTTTTGCCCCTTCATTGGCATCCGTTACTTCGTATTCAAGTTCATAGTCCTCAGCACCTAGATAAAAGCTATGATCGAGTACAAGTAACCCATTTTTATATGGAATTTCTGCTCGACTTGTACGCAAAGTGCCAAAATAAGTTAGCGCATGGCTATCGACTTGTAAATCAGTAATAAGCTGTTGAATCGTTGAAGGAATCTTGGCGCTGCCATCTAGCAATTCTTTAGCTTGTTCATTTGTTAATGCTTCATGTGTTTCTAAAAGACCCTCTTGATGAGGCTGTTTGAGGGTGAGAACGGATTTATCTTTTTTGCTTCGAATTCGCAGGGCAGCCCCGCAGTCTTTCAATGAGAAAGCAGGTGTATCAAAATAGTGGTTTTCTTGAGAAATAAACTGATCTTCAGTTAATTGAAAGTGTGAGCGGAGACGATCAAACTCTTCTTTCGTTACTATATTTTTAAATTCAATTTCAATTTCTTGTTTCAATGAAATCATCCTTTTAATTTAGGTCTTTTGATAAGGCACTTTCCATCTTAATTTATCACACTTTTTGAGACAGTAAAACTACATTTCCTAACAGGAATATCCATATGGGGAACTTGGAAAATGAAGAAATACGGATTGTTTAGGTTTTACCTTTATTAAACGTTCCTGTAATGTGTTAAAATAGTAACGAATTGTATAGTTGGAAGGAGTTTATTTATGCACAATCGAATTGACATCACTACCTGTGTGATGAAATCAAATGAATTACATTTAAAAGCAGACCCTATTGAGACGGAAATTGAACAATTGGAAGATACAAAACAAATGCTTGTTGACTCAGATAACATGTCATTTGTATATGTTGTAGATATTAATGATCAATTTATGTATGTTGGCCTTAGTGATAATATTTGGGCAAATTTAAAGCACGTCTTACATAAAGATATGAAAGTATTTTTAGAAATTAATAAGGAAGTAATTGAGCTATCAGCCGTTAAAGAAGAGCTATCTTATCTCATCAGTAACATCGAAGGAAATGTGAATTATGGAGACGAGATGGTAGCAAGAGTAGAGGAAGTTTTTTTAGATAAAGAAAATAAGTAACAGAGAGAAAAAAGGGGGGTGTTATTAATGATCAGACATTGGGATTTATTTTTAGCACCGTATAAACAAGCCGTTGAAGAACTTAAGGTGAAATTAAAAGGAATTCGTTCACAGTATGATATGAAGTCTACGCATTCACCTATTGAATTCGTGACGGGACGAGTAAAGCCTATCGCCAGTATTTTGGATAAAGCGACTCGAAAAGGAATTTCTCTGGATCGCTTAGAGGAAGAGATGCAGGACATTGCGGGACTCCGTATGATGTGTCAATTTACGGACGATATTAAAGCGGTCGTAGAGCTCCTTCGTCAGCGCACAGACTTTGAATTGATTGAAGAAAGAGATTATATTCTTCATAAAAAAGAAAGCGGCTATCGTTCATATCATGTGGTCGTATGTTATCCTGTTCAGACAATTAAAGGTGAAAAGAAAATTTTAGTGGAAATTCAAATTCGTACACTGGCTATGAATTTTTGGGCTACAATTGAGCATTCTTTAAATTATAAGTACAGCGGGAAATTTCCTGAGAATATCAAAAAGCGACTTCAGCGTGCTTCTGAAGCGGCTACTCAGCTCGATGAAGAAATGTCTCAAATACGAGGTGAGATTCAAGAAGCCCAGGCTATTTTCTCACGAAAAAAAGAATCGGCGGAAGAATCTTAGGTATGACTCAGCAACAGCTTTGTACTTTGGATGGATAGGGGGAGAGAATTAGGTGGAGAAAATAAAATTTGCTATTACATCAAAAGGCAACCAAATATCAAATACGCTTATGCAAAAAATGAAAACGTATTTATTAGATTTTCATTTAGAATATGATGAAAACCAGCCTGATATTGTAGTGTCAGTAGGGGGAGATGGAACGCTTCTCTACGCGTTTCACCGCTATCGAAACCGACTTGACAAGACGGCTTTTATTGGGGTTCATACCGGCCATTTAGGCTTTTACGCAGATTGGACACCTGATGAGATTGAGAAGCTGGTCATTGCTATTGCAAAGACACCCTATCAGACTGTAGAGTATCCACTGCTCGAAGTGATTATTCGCTATACAAACGGTGGACGCGAAGCTCGATACTTAGCTCTGAATGAATGTACGGTGAAAAGTGTAGAAGGTTCTTTAGTAATGGATGTGGAAATTAAAGGGCAGCGATTTGAGACATTCCGAGGAGACGGCCTTTGCGTATCCACTCCCTCGGGAAGTACAGCTTATAACAAATCCCTTGGAGGCGCGATTTTACATCCTTCGCTTCAAGCTATTCAAATTGCTGAAATGGCTTCTATTAACAATCGAGTGTTCCGTACGATAGGTTCTCCATTGGTTCTTCCTGGACATCATACAGCGCTGTTAAAGCCTGTTAACGACGCAGACTTTCAAATTACCATTGATCATTTAACTCTTTTACATAAAGATGTAAAGTCGATTCAATTTCGGGTAGCAAGCGAAAAAATTCGATTTGCTCGCTTTCGCGCGTTTCCTTTCTGGCAGCGTGTCAGAGACTCTTTTGTATGTGATGATTAAAGGCAGGGAAGAGAATGAAACAAGTTTTTACGTTGAGTTGGACCGTAGATCATTCTTTCGAGGGTGTAGCGGTTCGTGAATTTTTAAAAGAACATGATATTTCCAAAGCTTCGCTGACGGACATTAAGTTCAGAGGAGGAGCAATTGAAGTAAATGGAAAGCATGCAACGGTGCGATATATTCTGCAAAAAGGTGACGAAATCAAGGTGGCGTTTCCACCAGAAAAAGCAAGTGAAAGTCTTCTCCCTAAAGCTATACCTTTAGATATTGTATACGAAGATGAGTATATATTAGTTTTGAATAAGCAGCCAAACATGCCAAGTATACCTTCTCGAGAACATCTAACGTGGTCGCTAAGTAATGCTGTGCTCTATTATTATGAGCAAAATAACATTAACTCGACTGTTCATCTTGTGAATAGGTTAGACCGAGACACATCTGGGCTGCTTATTGTCGCTAAGCATAGGCACGTTCATTACTTATTCTCTAAAGCACAAAAAGAACATGAAATTAAACGCGTGTATCGGGCTTTTGTTCATGGTAAGCTTGTTGGCAAGGAAACGATAGAGGCACCGATTGGCCGAAAAGAGTCAAGTATTATCGAACGGGAAGTAAGAGAAGATGGGCAGTTTGCTATTACACACTATGCGGCGCTTCGTCCGTATTCTTCTTTTACAGAAGTTGCTCTTTCGCTTGAGACGGGGAGAACTCACCAAATTCGTGTTCATATGGCTTATAAAGGATATCCACTGCTTGGAGATACCCTATATGGCGGAACGAATCATCTTATTTCTCGTCAAGCTCTCCACAGCTATGAGCTCACTTTTTTTCATCCTTTTTTACAAGAAACTTTGTCTTTTACAGCACCTTTGCCGCCAGATATGCAGAAACTTCAAATCGTAAGATAAAAGTCGCTTTTTAAATGAAAAGCGACTTTCTTTTTACACGAAGTCGTTAAATTTTCCCTCTACATAGGGCATAGATGAAGGCACCGATATAATATTCCCTTCAGGATACTGAAACGCTGTTAAAGCCCCTCCAAAAACTGCGCCTGTATCAATATTAATGGTATTATGAATTTTTCTGGCTTTTACTACGGGTGTATGCCCATACACGATAAAAGGTTTTCCGTTATAATGTTTGGCCCAATCCCGTCGGACAGGCATGCCGTTTAGATGTTTTTCACCCGTAATGTCTCCGTATAGCACAAAGGTTTTTACTTTTTTATCCGTTCTGCCGATGTATTCAGCTTTAAGGCCGGCGTGAGCAATAATTAATTGATTTTGATCAAGCTGCACATATAGAGGTGATTGTTCATAAAGCTCAATGAACTTTTTTTTAATGAATTTCTGTTCTCTTGAAGGCAAAGCTTCGTACTCAGCAACGGTCGTTTCTAACCCATGAGTAATCTGCACTTTGTTACCGCAAAAGAAGCGATATAGCTTATTGCAGTGATTGCCTGGACAGTAGTAAGCTTGCTGATGCTTTATTACAAGTGACCATACGAGCTCAATCACTTTTAGTGAATGAGGTCCCCGGTCTGTTAAATCACCTACAAATCCAAGGCGCCGTCCGTCAGAGTGGACAGGAATCCCGTCTTGCCACTCATACCCAAGTTTTTCTGTTAACGCTTTTAATTCATCATAGCACCCATGGATATCGCCTATTATATCTACTTTCATCTTTTATCCACATCCTTAAGAGGTTTTTCCTTTGACGATATAAAATTACCCTTATATGGAGCAAACTATGTGTAGAACTTATATATTATTGGGAAAAGAGTAAAGAGCTGTGAGTTGAAAAAAAACAAAATTCATCATAAAGTTAAATGAGTTTTGTGCGACAGGGAGGTTGAAGACATGACAGATTCAATTGAAAAAGAAGAAAAGGCATGGTTCGCCGAACATTTATTATCACTTTTAGAAAAAAATGAAATCGATGCATTTCGTGAAGAATTTTTACATATGCATACGTATGACCAAGCTCAATTTTTTGAAGAATTAGATGAGCCTTCTAGATTTGCGCTGTACGAGATGTTATCTCCGGAAGAAATGGCGGATATCTTTGAAAATGTAGAAATACGAGAAGAAGATTATCAAGAAATTCTCTCAGAAATGCATCCGAATTTTGCAGCAGACATGCTGTCGGAAATGTCGGCGGATGATGCCGTTGACGTATTAAATGAATTGGATAAAGAACAAGTGGCGAGCTATTTAACGATTATGGATGAAGAAGCAGCCGATGAAATTAAAGAGTTGCTTCATTACGAGGAATATACCGCTGGAAGTATTATGACCACTGAGTTTGTGGCCATTCGTGAAAATCAAACCGTACATTCAGCTATGCACATTCTACGCAGGGAAGCTCCAGAAGCGGAAACGATTTATTATGTATTTGTTATTGATGAACAAAAGCATCTAGCAGGTGTTATTTCTCTTCGTGATTTAATTATAGCAGATGAAGATACGATGATAAGCGAAGTGATGAATGAACGAGTCGTATCAGTGTCAGTGGCAGAAGACCAAGAAGAAGTTGCGCGTATTATGCGCGATTACAACTTTCTTGCGCTTCCAGTTGTTGATTTTCAGCAGCATCTTCTCGGGATTATTACGGTTGATGATGTGATGGATGTTCTTGATGAAGAGGCATCGGATGACTATTCTAAATTAGCCGGTATTAGTGATGTAGATGATACGATTGATCACAATCCTTTAGTAGCGGCCAAAAAAAGGCTGCCTTGGCTGATCATTTTGCTGTTTTTAGGAATGATGACAGCGAGTTTAATTGGACGTTTTGAAGATACGTTGAATCAAGTAGCTATTTTAGCCGTATTTATACCTTTGATTGGCGGTATGGCTGGTAATACAGGAACACAGGCATTAGCCGTTGCGGTTCGCGGACTGGCGACGGGAGAAATCGAAGAAGAAAGCAAATTTAAGCTGTTAATCCGAGAAGCAGCTACCGGAATGATTACGGGCGCGTCATGTGGACTTTTAGTCGTATTAATTGTTTATATTTGGCAAGGAGATCTCATTTTAGGCGCTTTGGTAGGCGTCTCTGTATTTTCAACATTGATCGTGGCTACACTAGCAGGAGCGTTTATCCCGCTTCTCATGCACAGGTTTAAAATTGACCCTGCAGTCGCATCAGGACCATTTATTACAACGATTAATGATCTTATCAGTATTTTAATTTACTTCGGCCTAGCGACAACATTTATGAGTTACTTAAAATAATGACAGGAACTTTAGAATTCGGCATGAGTAATCATGTCGGATTTTCATTATCAGTTCATATAGTTGACAGAGAACCTTCAAGCTTTTATGATTAACCTTTAATTTTGAATACTAACGTCTTCGTTTTATAAATAGCGAAGGTAAAAGGAGGGGAATCTAATGGAACAGCACGCGTCCTTTACATCACTTGTTATCGTCATTAGTTTGGCCTTTTTAACGCCTATACTGTTGCATCGGTTTAAACTCAACATTATACCTGTAGTCGTAGCTGAAATTATTATGGGGTTAATTATAGGGAAAAGTGGTTTTGACCTTGTGGAGCAGGATATGTGGCTTGAAACACTTTCGACTCTAGGCTTTATCTTTTTGATGTTTTTAAGTGGTTTAGAAATTGATTTTTCGGCTTTTGCTGGAGGAAATTCAAAAGACAAAAAGGCATCAGGAGCAAAGGTGCCAAATGCTTTTTCCATTTCTATACTAGTGTTTGCAGCTATCTTTGCGGTTTCACTATTTTTGTCCTATGTTTTTGTATGGACAGGTTTTATTGATAATGCCTTTTTGATGACGCTTATTATTTCTACCATTTCACTAGGAGTAGTAGTGCCGACATTAAAAGATGCACAGATTATGAAAAAGCCGATTGGACAGACCATTTTACTGATTGCGGTTATTGCGGACTTAGTCACGATGATTTTACTAGCCGTATTTGCTTCCGTCTATGATAAATCAGGAAATAGCAATACATGGTTGATTTTAATTTTATTTGGAGTAGGAGTGATTTTATACTTCATAGGGAAGCAGTTTAAAAATCGATCGTTTCTTGAGACAATGTCTAAAGGTACAATTCAAATCGACACGCGCGCCGTATTTGCACTCATTATCATTCTAGTGGGCCTCTCGGAGTCAATTGGTGTTGAAAACATTTTAGGCGCTTTTTTAGCGGGATCACTCGTTTCTCTTCTTGCGCCCAACAAAAACTTAGTCCATAAATTAGATTCGTTTGGCTATGGATTTTTAATTCCTATCTTTTTTGTGATGGTAGGAGTGAAGCTTGACGTTTGGTCATTGTTCAGTGATAAAAAAGTGCTGATTTTAATGCCTTTATTATTCATTGCATTATTAATATCCAAGCTAGTCCCAGCGTTAATCTTAAGAAAATGGTATGATATGAAAACCGTTTTGGCATCGGGTTTTCTTTTAACATCGACTTTATCACTCGTTATTGCGGCAGCAACGGTTGGCGAAAATATTGGTGTGATTGATTCACAAATGTCCGGTGCGCTGATTTTGGTGGCAATTATTACATGCATTATTACACCTATTATCTTTAGAAAGCTGTTTCCAAAGCCAGAGATCAGTGACAGAAAGCTGAAGGTTAATATGCTCGGTGCAAATCAATTTACACTCCCGGTTATTCGAGAAATGGATCTTGATTTATATGATGTTACGATTTATCATCCTACTCAGGACAAGATTGAAAACCGTACGTCCGATTCCATTTTTAATATCGTCGACATCGATGGGTATAGTAAGGAAACGTTAATACGTATGGGGATTTTAGATGCGGATGTATTAGTTGTGACAACAGGGGAAGAAGAGAGAAATAGCGACATTGCTCTATTTGCAAAAGAACATGGTACAGAACGGGTTATTGCCCGCGTAGAAAGTCCTGTATTAGATGAAAAAATGAAAGAAAATAACATTGAAGTTTTTTCTGTGCTGTTATCTACAACGGCATTGCTAAAAGCTTTAATCGAATCGCCAAATATTTTAAATATCTTAACGAATCAAGAAACAGCACTTTATCAAATCAATATGCGTAACCCTAAATACGAGGGGGTGGAGCTTCGTAAGTTCCCGTTTACAGGAGATGTGATTTTTGTTCGAATCTTTAGAGGCAAAGATTCCATTGTACCTCACGGCGATACGGAGCTTGAATTTGATGATCGTTTGATTGTAACGGGGTCTCGTTCGTATGTGAATGAATTGCGTATGCTTCTTGAGTATAAAATTAGATAAAGATATTTAGCTGGATTTAGTTTTCTACCTGATTGAATGAGAGTAAAAGGCTGAGACAAAAGTATTTTAGCCCAAGTGAAAAACGAACCATTGATCAAAATTTTTGATTAGTGGTTCGTTTTTTTTTTTGTTATGGTGAATATAGGTTTTATCTGTTTAGTTCCTTCTAGCAGTTGATGGGAGGGCAAAGCGAAGTCTTGCACGGGAATCAGCTGCGGTGTAACAAGCGGCTCAGCTAATGTATCCTATTTGTGCGTCTTTAGATTGAATTAATTTCGTTATATCTCAACCTCTTTTATTGTGTTTTTTCAAATGCTGGAAACAAAAGTACAGCGCTGATTTTAATTCCAAAAAGGCTACCGCAAAAAAATAAACAAGTTTTTCCGTGTGCAAGCATACATTTTTAAAAGAACGATAACAAGCAATTGGAGGTATGCTTCATGACTAACTCAAAATCTAAGTCAGAAGAAAATGAGCCGCTAATGTACATTGTCCAGCCAAACGCTACGCAAAACCAGCGTTCTATGCAATATTATTTTAGTTCAAAACAGCAAGACGATAAAGGAATAGAGAAAGAGCATGTGTTAAAAGAAGAGCCCAGCTTTTCTTCCATTCAAGAAGTCAAAGAGCCTGACGTAGAAAAAGTGGAAGAGATTAAGCAAGAAAAAGAGGAAGAGCGTTCAATTGTTCCCGTGGATATACCGCAATCAGAGACTAAAAAGCCAAATAAAATGTTTCAGTCTATGACGATTAAAGAAAAAGTTGAATTTCTATGCAGCTTCCCGCCTCATATGTCTCAGCCAATTTGTGAAATTACGTGTCAAAACCAAAAATATATAGGAACAATTTTAGAATTAAAAGAAGGAAGTTTATACGTAAGCGTTCCTCCTAATAAAGAGAAAACAGTATTGACATTTCATGATATTCAGACCATATCTATCGTTAAAATTTAAGTGATTCTAAAAGCTAACAGTGAAGAAGCACGTTAGCTTTTATTTTCACAAGTTTGTGAATGCACGGAGGAATGAAGATGACATGGATTTATCTAACATTATTTGTCTTTGCGACGTTTCGACTTACTCGTCTAATTGTTTTTGATAAAATTACAGTGTTTATTCGTAAACCGTTTCACAAAATCGTAGAAGATCAAGATGAACAAGGAAATACGGTAACTTACCTAGAGATAAAAGGGAAGGGACTGCAAAGATGGATTGGAGAGCTGCTCAGCTGTTATTGGTGTACGGGCATATGGTGTGCGGTAGGGATTTACTTTAGTTATGTAGCGGTCCCACACATTGCTATTCCTATCATTACAATCTTAGCTATTGCAGGATGTGCGGGAATTATAGAATCGTTTATGAAATAAATGGACGAGTTAAAAGACATATTGAACATCAATATGTCTTTTAATAATTAAGGGAAATTTAGTACAACTTTATTTAAAAAAGGGATACCTTCTTGCCACTCTTCGCTATAAAAAAAGCCTTCTAGAATAAATGAAGTCGTATCAGAGGACAGCGGAATGACTACTTGAAAAGAGTCAAATAGTAATTTGTCTTTTGGCTTTAATACGGTTTGCTTAATAGGTTTGATCCAATATTCACCGTCATTTTGAATTTTTTCGTTCCATTTTGGATGAGCATAGCGCCATTCTAAAGAAGCAGAGGGGATACTAGAAACTTCAATGTCTTTTTCATCAATGATCTTCCCGCTTAATATAGCCGAAGCATTGGGCTTCATTTTTAAGCAAAGCACGGGAGAGCGTAAAGTACTGCTCGTTTGATTTTGAATAATTACGTTGCCGAATATCATCAGCTCGCTTTCATCTTGTTCTGGCAGCAGTAAAGAATGTTGAAAAAAACAGAGGATATCACTCTTTTCAAATCTTTCCACGGGTTTTTCTACAATTTTTTCGATTACTTTTTCCACAATCTTTTCTTCAATAACGGGCTGTTTTCTCGAGGCTTTTTCTCGAAATGCTTCTGCAATAATTTTTTGTTCAGAAAGCTCGTTTCTCAGTAAATCCAGCTCTTTTTCTAATCCTTCAATTTCTACTTCTTTTTCAGATGTAGAAAGCGTCTCAGCGTGTTTTTTCTTCCAAAACGATGTATTTTCTTTTTCTCGTTCTAAAGCTCGTTCATAGCTTTTTAATTGGTTTTGTACGTGCCGAATTTCTGATTTATAGTGAATGAGCTTTTGTTTTAATTGAGTTAAATCATCTTTAGGGGAAGGGGAGTTACGACTCATCTAGTAGTCTCCTTTCCTGCTGAGCTATGAATTAATTTTGTAAACCTAAGCTGCCCACAGCAGTTTTATTTATATGTATGCACAAAGCTTGTAAACGATGAAAAAAGAGGAGAAATATTCTCCTCTGATGATATCTAATTAATCAAAATCTGTTTCAAAAGAACTTTCGTAGCTGCTGCTTTCCTCACAATCATCGTGATGGTGGCGTCTTCCAGGGAAAATCGCTTCACATTGAGGTGGATATTCAACAGGTGCGCAACCGCTGGCTGCATCTATAATTTCAGGGCGAGGATAGCAGAAGCTGCCTTCCACTTCAATTTTAACATCTTTTTCAATTTGTACACTGAAACATAACACGAGCTCAAAGCTTAACAGCTGTAAGTCACAGTGTGACAATCTGATAGAACCGCCGGATCCTTCAAAAGAATCAAGGTGAACAACTGGCTCTGTGCCTTCTGGAGCACAAAGGTAAAACGTTTGATGTGTCTTCCATGGAATATTGCAAGAAGTAAGTTCATGATGTTTGTGATGACCACCTAAATCAATTAACTTAATCTTATAGAACCCACTGATTGACAATCTAACTTCATGAAGAATAACCACTTCTCCATCTGGTAACACGATTTTTCTAGCGCGGCGACCACCGTGTGGCACAAGTTCAATTACTTTATCCAGTGCATCTTCATCTGAAGGATCCACAGGTTTACCGTCACTATCTGTTAAAATAATTTCCACTTCTACGTCATGCCCTAAATCTTTAAGTGCTTCTTCTTCAAATAATGAAGTGTCGTTCGTAAAGATTTGTGGTAAAACAACTTGACGTCTAACCCAGTCGTACACTTTAGGCACGCGGATACATAATGATTCAAAAAGTTCTCCCATTTTTAAACCTCCTAATTGTAATTGTCCTTCCTTTACGCTTTTCGTTACTAGGTATCGGACTACTATAGTGTATGAATGACCTGCTTTTATGTTCCTTAGTAAAAGCGGAATTTATCGGAATAAATTCTAGTTGGAGCGAGCATAAAAAATGAAGGAAATAATAAACTCAATTACAGCATATTCATGTTAATAAAAAGTGTTATTCATCTTTAACTGATTTTTTAGAAGTAGTGGGTTATTTATAATGGAGGAGTGAAGGGCATGAGTGAGGAAAAAACAAAACAATATATTGCTTCATTGAAGTCAGAATTGGCTTTTTATAAAGAAGAATATCAAAAATTCAAACATCAAGAATTTGAATATGAAGATATTAAGGAAGAGTTAGCGGAATTAAAGCAAAAGCATGAAGAAGAAAAAAGAAAACTAGAGGAAAAAATAGATTGGCTTAAAGCATGCGTCAATGAACAAAAATCAAAAACCGAACAGTCCATTGTACAGTACAATCATGAAGCACAAGGAACCATTCAAGAGCTGCAAAAACGGCTGCGTGAAGTGACAGAGCAAAAGGGAGGAGAAAGATCACGAGTAAGAAAGCCAAAAAACAGCACGGATTTATTTTTGTCCATGCAGCGCAAAATGGACAAATAAGATAGAACGTCTTTCTTTAGTCCTGAATATAATGTTATAGATAGGATGCTGTAAAAAGGAGGGAAACATGATGTATTATCATTATAATTATAATCCTAATCAATACCCTCAGCCCCTGCCTTATCATCCACAACCAATGACAAAACAATCGGTGAAGAAAGGGCAGGCTATTCCTAAGCCAGTCCAGTACCCTTCTCCAAAACAAGGTGGTTGCGGCTGCGGTTCAAAGTTACCAAAGCGATAAGCAATAGAAGCATTGTCACTCGGACAATGCTTTTTTACATGGAGTGGAGAGTGGAGAGAGGTGTAGAGATGCCGGATTTTTTCGATGAATTTGAACGGTTTTTTGAACAGCATATGATGGGAGAACATCGAAAGAGAATGAAAGAAGTAGAAAAAGCAGAAAAGCAGATGGAACAGCAAGAGAGGAAACTGCAGCAAAATGTAAAAAGACTTGATGAGCAAGATGCTGAAGATCCGTTTGGACAATGACATTTAATGTACACAGTTGAAAAGCCCATACAAAATCATTTGAGTGAACATACAGTATAGAGAGTAAAACAGAGGGGGTGTAATATTATGGGCTGCGGATTTGGCTACGGTGGTTGTGGTTACGGTGGTGGCTACGGCGGTGGTTTTGCGTTAATCGTTGTATTATTCATTCTATTAATTATTGTTGGTTGTGTTTGTTTTTACAATTAATCCCTTCTATGAATAAGGCACCGAAAAGTGCGGGTGAAGTTTCACTCGCACTTTATTTTTTTATTAAATGTAAAGGGCACCATCTAGGCACATGGTGCATACGATGAAGTATAAATAAAGGAGGTCATGCAAAATGGATAATAATATGTTTAAAAATATAGAAAAGAAAACAGGCGTTAATATGAAGGATATTTTTGAGCTTGCGAATTCTGTACAAAATGCTAACTTTAAAGATGAGCAAACGGTGCGTAATATTGTAAAGCGAGTAGCACAAATTGCGAATAAGCCAATTTCAAAACAAAAAGAAGAACAAATTGTTAAGGCGATTGCAAACAATAATCAGTCCATTGATTTTGCGACCATCGCTAAAATGCTAAATGAGAAAAAATGATTTAATGTTTTTATATAAAGTCCTGACGTGTCAGGGCTTTTTTCCATTTATGCAATTTCATTTGTTTGAAATGCGTTAGAATCAAGATCAAACAGTTCCGGATGCTGTGCTAAGTAATTAATTTCTTTAATACGATGAGCGATAGGAGGGTGAGTTGAAGTGGCTTGATTCAACCACATAAAAAAACCTTTTTCCTGTGAGTGCGTATGAACAAATTCCTCCTGATTTACTTTTTTATTTAGACAACGCCCAACCGCAAGTATAGTGAGTGCTTGAGTGGCAGCTTTTGCATTACCAATCGCAACGGAAGCTATGCGATCACATGTATATTCACAGGCTCTAGAGTAAGCTTTTCCTAAAAAAGGAACCCAAAGAGCAGGTAGAATAAGTGAGTGGTAGAGTGTATGCTTACGTTTTATATGAACTAATTCGTGGGCAATAATAAAAGAAAGTTCTTTTTCTTGATTATCTTCAATCATTTCAACAATATCCGAGTATAAAACGACAAAGTGACGTCCAAAAAAACGTGTAGCAAACGCGTTTAATAAGCCGCCTGATTGAATAATATAAATATCGGGCAGCTCTAAATCCAGCTCTGAAGATAAATGTTTTGCCTGATGATAAGTGTGCGGGAACTGCTTCTCTGTCAATCTAACTCCATTATTGCGAATTTGAGCAATAGAGAAACCGTGGAGCATAAATGTAATTAAAAAACCGATTGCAATGTAGATAATACCGACGAGTGAAATAATTAAAAGCAAATAGGTTAATAAGCTGATAACCATACATAGAATGAAAAAAATCTTTTCATTTTCATGAATAAGCTTTGCGTTCAATAATGGAACCTCCTAAAATATAGTAATATAGTACATAACGTAGTTTAACGCATCTACTTATGAATATCTACCTCTTAGTGGAATATTTGGTTAATAGAAGCAACTAAACATATTAAACCTACATTCACATGACAATAAAAAGTACGAACTGTTAATCAATAATTCTGATTAACAGTTCGTACTTCAATTTAACTAAAATACTTTTGTCCCAGCCTCTTTTTCCTTTATACTTTTTTTATAAAAGACTTCAGGAATCTTGAAGGATAAGCAGTTTTACCTCTTCTAGTTTGCGGAACGGATAAGTAAAGTGAATTTTGCGCACGCGTCATGGCTACATATAAAAGGCGCCGCTCTTCTTGAAGCGGCACATCATCTCCGCCTCGATAAGCTTCGAGTGCATAATCATGAGGCAATCCTCCGTCTACGCTGCTCAGTACGTATACATGCTTATATTCAAGACCCTTTGCTCGGTGAATGGTGGTTAGCTGAATACTTTCATTGAATTGCTTGCTTAAAGCTTTCATCTCTGTGTTCATGGCAATCATATGATCCACATGCTCTAAGAGTTCAGGTACAGTTTTGAATTTACGTGCTACAACTTTTAAATCCCGCACGTCATCCGAACCTTTTTCCATCATATTTCCTTCATTTCCGCGTTTTTTAACAAAATCATCGAATCCCATATCTTTAGAAATCGTCTCAAGTGCCAAAGAAGGAGACATTGATTTTAGCGACTTGAATAAAGGAATTACTTTCTTGAGCTTTTTTTGCTGAAACGGTTTTAAATCTTGAAGATATTCAAGCGCATCAATAAATGTACCGTCATGAAGAATACTTGCTGCTTTTAAGTCATTGACTGCTGTTTTCTTTAAAAAGAGCGCGTTCACTAAATCTTGCAGCGAACTTGCATCATTTGGATTCACGCTCAAGCGTAGAAATGAAAGTAAACTTCGAACCATTCGTCTTTTATAAAACGAATCTGCATCTTGTTCGATTGAAAACGGCAGGTTTGACTGCGATAAACGTTCAAAGATGGCACGTGAAGAAGCGTGAGTTCGGTACAAGACCGCGAAGTCAGTTGGAGAAGCGCCTTGCTTAATCTTTTCTTTCATATCCGTTACAATCATTGTTGCTTCTTCTTCTTCGTCATATGGAAAGAAGAAGGTAGGTCGCAACTCATTATCAAACTGGGCAGCCATTTCTTTTTGTCGGCGAGCTGTATTTCGTGCAATCACTTTATTAGCGGAAGAAACGATGGCATGAGCTGAACGATAATTTTGGTTTAACGTAATAACAGTTGTATGAGCAAAATCTTTTTCAAAATTTAAAATGAACGAAGGGTCGCTTCCGCGAAAAGCGTAAATTGATTGATCATCGTCTCCTACGACACACAAGTTTTTAGAGTCTTCACTTAGCATTTTCATAATTTTATATTGAACTTTATTGATATCTTGAAATTCGTCAATTAAAAAATAGCGAAACCTTTTTTGGTAACGAGTTAGTAAATCGGGATTTTGTTTTAGCATTTCATAACATCCATATAGCATGTCATCAAAATCGAATAGCTGTTTTTGCTTTTTAACTTCTTCATAGCGACGATATAAAAAGTGAACATCTTGTTCCCACTTGTCTTTTGGGCGCACATCTTTCACTCCAACAAGCGTGTTTTTCCAATAGCCGATTTGCTGAAGTGCCTGATCAAACGGAAAATCTTTTTCATCCACGTGGAGCTCTCTTGCTGCTTCTTTCACGATCTGTTCTTTTTGCCAATCCCATTTCAGAAGGCGATCCATTTGCCACGCTTGAGGATTGTGATGAACAATCATACGTAAGAAAATGCTGTGAAAAGTTCCAACTAGCATTTGACGAAGATGGAAGCCGGACATCTTTGGATATGTAGCTAATCGTTCTTTCATTTCTTTAGCTGATTTAGCCGTGAAAGTCACCAGCATAATGGATTTTGGATCAATTTGTTTTTCTTGTATCATATATGCGGTGCGAGCTGTTAACACACGCGTTTTGCCGCTTCCTGCACCGGCTAGAATAAGGAGAGGTCCTTCTGAATGTGTAACAGCTTTCCATTGGTTCGAATCTAATTCAATACCGCTCTCTTTAAATTCATTTAAATAAGGAGAGTCAGAGTGTTTAGGAACAGGTGGTTTTGAGCGAAAAGCAGGAACACTTGAAAAAGGTGCGGAAGACCTCCATGTCGCTTTCTCTTTTGCAGTTGAATTTTTCTCACCAATAGCTCGTCCTTTAGGAATACGAAATCCATTAGTTTCTCTATATTCAGCCGGAGTTTCTTTTATTTGTTGTACAGCTGTTGTTTCTGATAGTGTGTCTGAACACTCTTCTCTTTCATGGGGAACTTGAGCATGATAAAAGTAAGGAGAATGTTCAATCCCCAGATATAATTTAACTGGTTCTCCGCAGTGAGCACATATTATTTCTCCTCGGAGACTAGCTTCATATAAATATTGAAATCGGTCTCTAGCCGTTATAGCAAGGTTAAGTATCTGATTTTGATAAAGTGCACGTTGCAAAAAACATGGCCTCCTTTGTAAAACATGAACAATCAATAGTAAATAAGAGGGGGGTAAAGCAAGAAGCCGCTCTCGTTCTACATCGATATAGATGTGTATATACGCACAGTTTTTATTCCATAATCAAAGTCTATCATATCAAAATCATCTTTTTTTAAAAAGAGCACGGATATTTTTGGAGGGATAGGATGTAAAAAAGGGTATATATTGAGTAAGAGGTCACATATGTTCAAAAAAAGCGGTATAGATACAAAGTGCTATCTGTTCTGAACGAGTCTAGAAGAGGGGTTAAGTGAGCTGTTTCAATGTCGATACTTCTTGAGAAAAATACTGAGGTCTGAGAGTAGAAGGTATCTTGAAAAAGAGGAGGGTTCATATGGGATATATACTTCCCGTCACACCTTATCAGTCTATTCAATATGCAAATCGCCTTCAAAAAAATAATGCTTCTTTTTCAAATCGTATTTGGCCTGTCGAGAAAAAAAGCTTTGACGAAGAGTTTGAATCGCGTTCTCACTCGTTGGAATTGACGCCAAGTCCATTACAAAAGCGGAGAAAGCTTCAAGAAGCAGAGCGTGTATACAGCAAGCTAACAAATAAGGGCCTAGTGATTAATGCACGGGTATAATAGAAAAAATCGTGAACGCAGCAGAATGAATGCGCTCACGATTTTTTCACAAAGTAATGAACAAGTAAAAAACACCTTAGTAAGATTCAATAAAAAGTGTACTTCCCTGCTGCCATTCAGCATAAAGCACCTGTTTATAATCGGTAAATCCCTGTTTTTTCAACTGTGTCTTTAGCCAGTCTTCATCAAAGCCTGACTGAATTAAGTTTTTCAAAAGCAAACGTCCATCACTGACGAAGGCGATAGATAAAACAGGTTCAGAAGGAGGCAGCTGCAGATCGCTTCTTGTTGGCTTAGCATAATCAGATTTTGGCAATACGCTTAGTGATCCATCTGTTTCTAAAATCGCATATTCAACTTCACGAATGGAAAATATGTCTTTTGAACGAAGCATATGAAGAAGCTGATCGATATCTAATCGATTTTTACTAAGTTCTTTGTACGAAATTTTCCCTTTTCGAATAATAATAGATGGCCGTCCTTCTAAAAACAAGCGCAGGCGAATATTTTTTTGAGTAATAACTTCGGTGACATAAATAAGCGCTCCCCAAAAGATAACAGCAAATAAAATTTTGCCTATTCCTACTTCTGAGTCATATAACGCATTTCCTACTAACTCTCCTAATACAAGAGCAGAGATAAAATCAAAAGTGGTAAGCTGAGTGATCGTCGCTCTGCCTAAAAATTTAGTTAAAATAAACAAGCAGATAAATCCGATAAAAAGTTCTAGTGCAATTCCGATAAGTTCATCCATATTTTCACCTAATTCACATGATTAGGTATTAGTATAAGCAAAGTAAAGGTTCTTATCCTTTAAAAAAGCAAAAACACCAGGTTCAATTCCTAGTGTTTTTTACTTAGTTTCTTTACCATCTCTACATGTGGAATTCCAGCATCCATAAACTCACCTGAAACCGTTACGTAGCCTAGCTTTTTATAAAATCCTTCCGCATGCGTTTGAGCATGCAGCTTAATCTTTTCAATCTCATGCTCCGCTGCGAGCTCTTCTAACTTATCCATCAAAAGCTTTCCTACGCCGTCTTTTCGATAAGAAGAAAGAACGCAGATTCGTTCGGCTTTTCCGTAGTCCTCTACTATACGGAAGCGTCCTGCACCAATTGGTGCAGTTCCTTTGTATACAACTAAATGCAGGGCTTCGGAATCGTATTCATCGATTTCTTGCTCCACATCAACCTGCTGTTCTTTTATAAATACTTTTTGACGTACGAAGTAAGCATCAGAAGGATCTTGTTTGTTCGTTAGTACTTTGATGTTCACGTATCTTATCCCTTTCCAAGACGAAATGTTTCAAACACAGTCCACGTTTCATTTTCAAGCTGGTACATTAAATGAAAACGATCTATTGTTTCTTCATGAGCGACATCTACAAGTTTCAACTGGCTATACACATCTAAGTGCTCATCATCTGAAAGTCGTTGGCCAATTGTGATATGTGGAATAAATGAATACTCGGTTGGCTGTTCGAGATTGCCTTTATGAAGTTTATTGTAAAGTGACGTCAGTTCTGGCTTTTGTTCCACTTTTAAGTAAATAACGTTATTGGCTGGTGAAAATGAGCTTACTTTCGTTACATTTAATGTAAATGGATTTGTTTCTTCGGCAATTTTACGCAAGTTAGCCGCAATTTCATCAATTTGGTCTTCTGTAGCTTCAAAGACTTCTTTTAATGTAAGATGAGGCGGAATTAATGAATAGTGAGAATCATAGCGTTTTCGATAAGAATTCGCTACATCTTGCAATTTTTTAGATGGAAAAAGTACAACGCCAAATTTCATAAAAAATCCCTCCAAAGTAAGATCATAAAATATGTATAAAGCGAGCTTATTATAACAAATTTTCAAAAAATATGATATCTTTCTACTTCAACATGTATTGAAGCGAACGCTTTACGTCTTTTTGCCAGTATTTCCACGTATGGTTTCCATTAAATTCTTCGTAGAAAACAGAATATCCACGCTGCTTCATTTGTTCATGCAACAGGCGGTTAGGCTCAATAAAGTTTAATATACCATCTTGTGTGGTTTTGACATCCGTTTCTTCCGTTCCAATAACATGATACAAATCAAGAAGTGAAGGAGAAGCAAATGAGTTGACCGTTTGTAATACAGCATCGTTCACGAAAGGAGAATGCATAATTACTTTCCCGAACGTGTGTGGATACGCAATGGCCGTCAGCAGTGAAACTGTAGCAGCAAGCGAATCGCCAATTAGAACACGCGATTTTCCCATTTGATATGTAGGATATGTTTTATCCAAAAATGGCACAAGCTCATGTGCTAAAAAGCGAATATAAGCATCTACTTGCTTTCCTTCTGGATGATACTTATCACGTCTGTCTTCTACGCTTTTGTATGGAATTCCAACAAAAATAGTACGATCGATTTCTGACTTGTCCATTAAATCATCGATTAAACGAGGTGTACGTCCGTACATAACATAATCTTTTCCGTCTTGGGCGATAAGTAGAGAATACTTATAGAGCGTAGAATAGTTTGACGGCAAATAGACTAGTAATGTGACATCTTCTTGCAGTGCGTCACTATAAAAAGAAATTTCTTCTAACTTCCGCTTACTTTCTGACATGAATAATCGACTCCTATGCATTTGAATGAAAGCGTTACCTTTATTGTAACACATTTTCTAACAACCGTTCTTTATTTTATTGTAACGAATTTTTTAGCGAATGACGAGAAAGAGGCATGCGTCATTAAAAAAAGCGCTTCAGAATCGACTGAAGCGCTTTTGGTTAATCTAATTTTTTCATTTTTTTAAACATAGCTTTTTCTGCTTGGCTGGCTTTTTCTAGCGGTTTCTTCGTATATTCCTCTTCTTTTTCATCAATCGAAACCAATTCTGTGTCATTTTTTACATAACTTCGGATATTGCGAGCACCAAAATAGCCGTTTACATCTTTCAAAATAGGCTTGTTTTCTTTTTGATCATAAAGAGTATATGAATTCTCTTCTTTAACGATAGCGTAGTGATTCCCTGCTAGAAGAGCTACGGCTTCTTTTTCGCTTTTTCCAAAAGTAGACATGAGAAACAGAACGATTAAAACGATAAAGAAAAGGGCTGTTGCGCCAATGAAAAATAATAATAAGCCTCTGCTAAATTTACTTTGTTTTTCTTCCACAGTAGACAAACCCCCTGATTAGATAATTTCATTATAGCAAGTAAATGTAATGAGCGCCTAAAGAGATATGTGACGAGTTTATGAACTCAGGCGGATGAACAAAAAAGGTTTTTAGCGCCTCTCATCGAATTTAGTATAAAGAGAGACAACAACTTGAAAAGGAGAGAGAGATATGACAGCGAAAAAAATCCCAACGAGCAAAGAAGTAGCCAAGGCAACATTTAATTTGCTGGAAGAGCGTGGCGTAACAGTTTTGGATATTGCTGAAATTGTGTATGATTTACAGCTTCCTTATCATCCAGCTCTAACCATTCAGGAATGCGCTGAAAGCGTAGAGAGAGTACTGCAAAAGAGAGAAATTCAGCATGCGCTTCTAGTTGGAATCGAACTTGATAAGTTAGCTGAGCAAAATAAATTATCAGAACCTCTTCAAAGTATTGTAGAGCAAGACGAAGGGCTGTTTGGCGTTGACGAAACGATTGCTTTAGGTGCCGTTTTAACCTATGGCAGTATCGCTGTTACGACCTTTGGCTATTTAGATAAAGTAAAAGTAGGCATTATTGAAAAGCTGGACTGTAAAAAAGAAAAAGGAGTTAATACCTTTTTAGATGATTTGGTAGCGAGCGTAGCTTCTAGTGCGGCAAGTCGTTTGGCTCACCGTCAGCGTGATGAACAAGAACAGCTGCAAGAAGGCAATCCGGCTACGTAATAAACTTCTTTTAGTATGTATATAAGCTGCGTAAATTAACGCGTCAAAATGATTTAGTCTTTTATTTGAATAACGGAGGCTAGGCACGTAGAAGATACGTGCCTAGCCTCCGTTAATGGAACGATTTATGGCTGTAGTGAAGTAGTCATAAGATAGCTTAAGTTTTCCAGCCCAAGACTTTCATAAAAAGCACGTGCTTTTTCGTTAAATGCCCATACGGTAAGCTGGAGGTCACTTGCTCCTTTTTGTACAGCCCACTGTTTCGTAGCAGAAAAAAGACCTTTTCCTACGCCGTAATTTTGAAAGCCTTTTTTTACACCAAAATATTGGATGTATGCTGTATAGGAAAGAGGAGCTAATGTGGTGGGAGGGTTATATTTTAATTCAACAACAGACGCCCCAATAATTTGATTTCGATATTGAGCTACAAGAATATCAATGGTTGCATAATAAAGAGTAGCTTGATATTGTTCCGGAGATAAAACAGCCATTTGGTTATCAAACATAGAAGGAAGCGCATTTGCGTGGAGTTCTAGTGATTCCCCTAATATTTTATTTACTTCTGTATAATCATCTAGTTTTGCAGTGCGATAGATAATATCCATACACACTTCACCTACTTTTTAAAAGTTGTGCTTTATCATATGTAGCAACTTAGAAAATGTTAAATGAGAATGAAAACCTGAAAAATTTAAGTGAAGAACGGCACTAAACAGAGCATATATTTTATGCTCTGTTTGATGTTGTAGTTGAAGAATATATAAGGGCGAAACATTAAATTCTAGTTTCAGCAATAGCATCGCGTACTTTTTCAAGCGAGTGTTTAGAGGTGTCTTTATTCGCAATCATTACATTAACATACAAAGCATCAATGAGGCTTAGCTGTCCAATTCTCGAGGCGAGAGCTTCAGATCGATATTCGGTTTCTTCTGAACTTGTATAAAGAGAAACGTCAACGTTTTGACTTAATGGAGATTTAGGAAAACCCGTGATCCCGATCGTTTTGGCACCGTTCGCTTTTGCTGTATTTAAAATGTTCATCGTGTCTTTATTTGTTCCAGAATGAGAAATTACTACCGCTACATCTTGTTTCGTCAATTGAGAAGCTGACATAAGCTGGAAGTGGGAATCGATAAATGCAAACGTTTTAATTCCTGTTCGCACAAATTTATGAAAAGCATCCATAGCCACGACTGAAGAGCCTCCCGTGCCATAAAATTGAACTTTATCGGCCTTCATCAGAAGTTTCACGGCTTTTTCAATAGCATTGCCCTCTAGTATTTGTAATGTATTCTCAAGCGTTCTCACGTTGGAGCGAAAGATTTTTTCAGCGATCGTTTTTTCATTATCCGTTTCAGCAATTTCCTCATGAATCTGCTGAATGGGTGTCATAATTTCAGCAGCCAGCGCTATTTTCATCGCTTGATAGCCCTTGAAGCCAATTCGTTTACAAAAGCGAAAGACCGTTGCATCAGCTACATTTAAATCGTCTGCTACTTCATTAATGGTACTGTGAATAATTTGTTCTGGCTGTTCTAAAATATAATTTGCAATTTTTTTCTCTTTTTCACTGAATCTAGCATAGTGAGAACGAATTTTTCCTAAGCAATTTTGCGTCATAACTGATGTTCCTTTCCACGAATTTAGTAGTAAAAAGAGTATAGCACAAAAATATGTGTGAAAAAAATTTTCTTGTAAACGATTGCAAAATGAAAAATAATTCGTATAATGAAGGTAATGTGAAATTTTTTTTCAAAGGGAGTTTGTAAAATGAAAATTGGATTAATCGGTTTAGGAAAAATGGGATATAATTTATCATTAAATTTAATGGACAACCATCATGAAGTTGTAGCTTATGATGTGAATAAAGAAGCGGTAGAAAAACTTTCAAATGAAGGAGCGGCTGGTGCCTTTACTATTGAAGAGTTAGTCAATGAACTTCCCTCTTCACCTAAAGTTGTATGGGTTATGGTTCCGGCTGGAGAAGTAACGGAAAATGTTATTACAGAACTAAAAGATCTTCTGTCAGAAGGAGATATTGTAATAGATGGAGGAAACTCTAATTATAAAGAATCTGTTCGACGTGCTAACGATCTTCAGGAAAAAGGTATTTACTTCTTTGATGTAGGGACAAGCGGCGGAATGGAAGGCGCAAGAAACGGAGCGTGTACAATGATTGGCGGAGATGCAGAAGCATTCCGTACAATTGAACCAATTTTTAATAATATTTGCGTAGAAAATGGATTTATGTATGCAGGTAAAAGCGGAAGCGGTCATTTTTTAAAAATGGTTCATAATGGTGTAGAATATGGAATGATGCAATCCATTGCTGAAGGATTTGAAGTTCTGGAAAAAAGTCAGTTTGATTTCGACTATGAAGCCGTAGCGCGCGTTTGGAATAACGGATCTGTTGTTCGCTCTTGGTTAATGGAACTAACGGAAAATGCGTTTTCAAAAGATCCTAAACTAGATAGTATTAAAGGAGTCATGCAGTCTTCTGGTGAAGGGAAATGGACCGTAGAGACTGCCCTTGATCTTCAAACGGCAACTCCTGTTATTGCTTTATCGCTAATGATGCGCTATCGTTCATTAGAGGAAGATACATTTACAGGAAAAGTTGTAGCAGCACTTCGAAATGAATTCGGCGGTCACGGTGTTGTAAATAAGTAAAGTAGTAAAGTAGGGGGACAGCAGCATGAGCAAAAAATATGCAATAGGTGTAGATATCGGAACAACGAGTACAAAGTCTGTATTGTTTTCAGTAGACGGTACAGTCATTGCTAACCATGGGATTGAGTATCCACTATACTCGCCTACGCCCGCGATGGCTGAGCAAGATCCTGAAGAAATTTTTCAAGCAGTTGTACGTACCATTCAAACGGTTGTAAAAACAAGCGATGTAAAACCTGAGGATATTTTATGCGTTTCATTCAGCTCAGCTATGCACAGTGTTATTGCCGTTGATCAGCAGGGAAAGCCGCTGACAAAATGTATTACGTGGGCGGATAATAGAAGTGCAGAATGGACGGAAAAAATTAAAAATGAATACAATGGCCATGAGATTTATTTACGTACGGGCACGCCTATTCATCCGATGTCGCCGCTTTCCAAGCTAACATGGCTTTCTAATGAACAGCCTGAATTAGTGAAGGGAACACATAAGTTTATTTCAATTAAAGAATATGTATTCTTTAAGCTATTTAACGAATATGTTATCGACTATTCGATTGCATCAGCAACAGGTTTGTTTAATCTGAAAAATCTTGCGTGGGATGAAGAAGCACTAAAAGTAGCAGGTGTTACAACCGATCAGTTATCCACTCCTGTTTCAACCATGCATCAGTTAAAAGGGTTAAACCCAGAGCTTGCAGTTGACATGCATTTACTTCCGGATACGCCCTTTATTGTAGGTGCAAGTGACGGTGTATTATCAAACTTAGGCGTAAATGCAATTGAACCAGGCGTTGTTGCGGTGACAATCGGGACAAGCGGAGCGATTCGAGCAGTCACTGACAAGCCAGTAGTCGATCCTAAAGGTCGTATTTTCTGTTATGCGTTGACAGAAGACCACTGGGTAATTGGCGGCCCTGTAAATAACGGAGGCATGATTTTCAGATGGGCTCGCGATCAGTTTGGAGCGTCGGAAGTGGAAACAGCTAAACGTCTTGGAAAAGATCCGTACGAAGTATTAACAGATATTGCGGCTTTAGTGAAGCCGGGAGCAGACGGCTTATTGTTTCATCCATACCTTTCAGGAGAGCGCGCGCCGCTTTGGGATGCAAATGCTAAAGGCTCATTTTTTGGCCTAGGTCTGCATCATAAAAAAGAACATATGATTCGTGCCGTACTAGAAGGCGTTATTTTTAACTTATATACGGTGTTATTGGCACTTGAAGAGTTAATTGGAGAGCCTACAAAAATTCAGGCAACAGGCGGATTTGCACGTTCCGCACTTTGGCGTCAAATGATGGCAGATATCTTTAACCAAGAAGTATCCGTGCCGGAAAGTTTTGAAAGTTCATGTTTAGGAGCAGTTATCCTTGGCTTATATAGCCTTGGCGAAGTTGACTCATTAAACGTTGTTTCCGATATGGTTGGAGCGACTAATCATCATTATCCAATCAAAGAAAACAGTGAAGTATATAAAGAGTTAACGGCTATCTATATTCGTTTGGCTCGCTTATTTAAAGAAGAATACGCAAGCATTACGGCTTTTCAAAAAAAATACGTACATTAAGTTTAAAGATCATCGCTTGAAGCTGTCAGGCGATGATCTTTTGTGTGTTAGGTTATCTAACAACCAATAGAGTTAACACTACACAATATATAAAAGTTCCCTCAAATAATGTTACAATTTGTCCAGTGTATCCCTGTTTCGCATTAAATATAATAAGGGGTAACGTTAGTATTTATCACATACTAGAAGGAATCGTCACAAACGCCTTTATATTTCAGAAAATTCAAATAAAATTTGTTTTTTGAAATGAACTTATTTTATGAAAAGGGGTTTTATGGATGAAAACACAAATCGAGCAAGATGGAATTGTGACGCTCACAGATGAGACGCACAATCAGCTGAGCGGCAGCGATCTTTGGAATGAAGATTTACGTCCTACTACGATGAAAGAACATTCTTGGAAAGGAGTTAACTTTGCCACGCTTTGGATTGGGATGTGTCTGTGTATTCCAGCTTACACAATGGCAAGCGGAATGATGACGCTTGGAATGAACTGGTGGCAAGCAATTGGTACAATCTTTTTAGGAAATGTGATTGTTCTTATTCCTATTTTGCTTAATTCTCACGCTGGAACCAAGTTTGGCATTCCTTATCCAGTATTTGCCCGCCTGTGGTTTGGAGATAAAGGAGCACATATCCCAGCACTGGCTAGGGCCATTGTGGCTGCTGGGTGGTTTGGAATTAATACATGGATTGGAACGGAAGCAATTGATACACTACTAAGCGCTTCGTTTTCATCTTGGAATGGTTTAGCTGGTCATACAGCCATTGTATTCGCTCTCTTTTGGCTTTTAAATGTAGGAGTGGCATATAAAGGACCGCAAGCAATTAAAGTATTAGGAGCGATTGCTGCTCCGGTTATTGGTATTTCAGCTATTATTCTTTTTATATGGGCTTATACAAACTCAGGAGGGTGGGGCCCCATCTTATCTACGCCTTCTAAATTTACATCTACTGGAGAATTTCTAGCTGTATTTTTCCCTGCTTTAACCGGAGTCATTGCATTTTGGGCGACGCTCGCTTTGAACATCCCGGATTTTTGTCGATATGCTAGAAGTCAGAAATCTCAAATGGTTGCGCAAACCTTCTCTTTGCCGTTGACGATGAGTATTTTTTCATTTATTGGAATTGCTGTCACCTCGGCAACCATCGTTATATTCGGAGAAGCAATTTGGGACCCAGTGGCGTTAGTAGCTAAATTCCCTCCGTTTATCATTTTCTTAGGAACAATCGTTATCGTGCTTTCTTCTTTAACGATTAATGTGGGAGCAAATATTGTGGCGCCGGCCCGTGCAATTGAGAATCTGAATCCAAAGAAAATAACGTTTGCCATGGGGGCACTGGTTACCGGTATCTTTGCTATTTTGCTTCAGCCATGGTACATCATGTCTAATTTCGGGAACTATATCTTCGGCTGGCTTGGAACATATGGGGCGCTGCTTGGTCCTATAGACGGCATCGCCATTGCTGACTACTGGCTTGTAAGAAGGAGACAGATGGCATTAAAGGATTTATACGAGGTAAACGGTCGCTATAGTTATTCAACAGGTTTTAATAAAAACGGTATTTATGCATTAGTAATTGGCGTAGCCATACCCGTTTTAGGTTTACTAATTCCTGAACTGCGCTTTTTATGGGATAATGCCTGGACATTTGGTTTATTCATTTCTATCATCGCTTACACGTATCTCATGAGAGGAGATAAAAGTGTATTAGCGCCGGGGGAATATGAAGAAATAACGTTAAAAACAAGCGAAAAACCGATTATTGACAGTCAAACGGCTGATCCAACCATCACCAAATAAATAAGGTTAATCCAATCATTAACATGATTGGATTTTTTTATGTTTTAAAACTGTATGGAAGAAAATTGATAAAATTTTTTTTAGTTTTTTTATTGATTTAAGAATTTTTTTTTCATATAATTTAAGTAATAAAAAGATGAAATCGTTTTCTGATGTAATTAATGTAAACGATTTCGATAATTAAAACTTATTTTTTAAAAAATTAACAGGTTTAGAGCTTTTTTTGCTACATAAAGAAAGCGTTTACTTAAGGGGAAGGTGGAAAGCAAGATGGATGCATACTTATTAGCTATTACAGTTGTCGCAATTGTTATTGTTATTGTAGGTGTTTCAGTTTTTAAATGGCATGCGTTTATCAGTTTAACGGTTGCGAGTTTGTTTTTAGCAATTGCTTCTGGGTTATCAATGGATAAAATTGTTGCCGCTTACGAAACGGGAGTGGGCGGTGTTTTAGGCCACTTAGTAGGAATTTTAGCACTGGGAACAATTTTAGGTAAGCTGATGGCTGATTCAGGTGCTGGCATGCAAGTAGCGGATTATTTCGTAAGAATATTCGGTGTGAAAAGATTGCCGTGGGCAATGCTAGTAGCAGGTTTCATTATTGGTATTCCTGTTTTCTTCGAAGTAGGAATTTTAATCTTACTGCCTTTAGTTATTTCGATTCATAAAACAACAAAACAAAATATATTATTGATTGCTCTGCCAGTTATTGCAGGATTATCAATTGTTCACGGTCTCGTTCCTCCTCATCCAGGAGCGATGGCAGCTATTAGTATTTACGGAGCAAATACGGGGAAAGTGCTTTTATACGCGTTAATCATTTCAATTCCAGCCGCAGTTATTGCTGGACCAGTTTTTGCAAAATGGGTTCACAAACGAGTGGTTCCAGAAGGAGAGCCTGATCTAATTCGTATCACGACAACATCAAAAGATCTTCCTGGTACAGGCGTTTCGTTCTTTGTCATTTTACTGCCCGTTCTATTAATGGTCTTAGCAGCTATAGCACCTGTTATTAACGGATTGCCAAGTGGCCTAGTGAAATTTATAGAACTAATAGGAAGTCCATTGATTGCACTATTAATTTCTTGTTTTGCAGCGTTTTACCTGCTTGGAAAACGTCAAGGTATGACAAAAGATGTGATTAAAAAACTAACGGAAGAATGTTTGCTTCCTGTAGGATCTATTGTCTTAATTATTGGTGCAGGCGGTGGCTTCAAACAAGTATTAATCGATAGCGGAGTAGGTACAACGATTGGTCAAATGTCTGAACATCTATCTCTATCACCACTGGTACTTGCATTTTTAATTGCTGGATTAATCCGTATTGCTACAGGTTCAGCAACAGTTGCATTAACAACAGCAGCGGGTATTGTTTCACCAATCATTGAGCACATGTCCGGTGTTAACTTAGAACTTCTGGTTATCGTTACGGGCGCGGGTTCACTAATGTTCTCTCACGTTAATGATGCTGGATTCTGGATGGTGAAGGAGTATTTAGGATTAACAGTAAAAGAAACGTTCAAAACATGGACTGTTTTGGAAACGCTTCTATCCTTTATTGCTTTTGCAGGAGCACTTATTCTAAATGCAATAATCTAAAAATAAGACTCTTTTACTCTATGTAAAAGAGTCTTATTTTTTTATGAAAGAAAAGAATTTACTAGAAAAATAATCAAAATATTTTATTTATTCGTTAAATTATGGCAAAATAGAAATAGAAGAACAATAGCTTCTAAGAAGGGAATGACAGAGAGTGAGTAATCAACTAGTATTTTTCACAAACTTTTCAGAAGGAAAATTAGATTCAGACGTTTCTTGGTATTGTCCACCAGCTCAATTTCAAATTGATACGGAAACGAATCGATTAGTGATTAAAACGGACGCTAAAACAGATTTTTGGCAGCGTACTCATTATGGCTTTGAAGCGGACAATGGACACTTTCTTTACCGTGAAGTAGAAGGCGACTTTGAAATCATGACCAAGGTGCATACATATCCAGTTAATCGCTACGATCAAGCAGGTCTCATGATTCGTGTATCAAAAGATACGTGGATCAAAACGTCAGTTGAATACAATCCCGATGGACCTAACCAATTAGGAGCAGTCGTAACCAACCAGGGCTTCTCAGATTGGTCCAGCCAAAATTTTACTCAAAACAAATCAGCGCTTTATTTTAAAATTCAGCGCAAAAACGATGATTACACCGTTTGTTATTCAAGTGATGGAGATTCCTGGACTCAGCTCCGACTCGCTCACTTATTGCACTCATCCAAAGAACCTGTTCAAGTTGGAGTTTACGCTTGTAGTCCTCAAGGAGAAGGATATGAAGCCCAATTTGATTTTATAAAAGTAGAAAAGCTTTAAACGAAAAACACGATTTAGTCACAGCTAAATCGTGTTTTTTATTTAGAAAGCACATTATCTAAAGGCTGTGTGGCAGCAGTGGGTGTCGGTTGATTGTGTAAAGCAATTTTTTGCTTGAAATAGCTTATGACAAACCCTGTAATCGCAATGGACATAACAGAGAAAATTCCTTTTGAAAATCCAATTGAATACATGCTCGACAGCACGACAAGGAAATCAAATGAAAAATTCACTTTTCCAGGATCCCAACCGAATTTTCGCTGCGCGAATAACGCGAGAATATTAGCACCGCCGAGAGAAGCTCCGTTCATAAATAAAATGGATAAGCCAAGACCGGCAATTAGTCCACCCGTAACAGCACCCATCAGGCTGGGAAGTGTAAAAGCAGGAAGCAAGTGATCGAGTGAAGTGAGAAGTGATAGCAAAGACACTGATCCTATAGTTGTGACGGTAAATTTCCATCCCATTTGAAAGAAGGAAAAGAGATAAAACGGAATATTAATGAGAAAAAAGATCACCGCAAACGATAAAGGAAGGGCATATGACAAGCTAAGAGACAGACCAGCTGTTCCCCCCGTCACGACGTGAGAGTGCCGCAAGATAAGAACACCAATACTTGCAATCGTACATCCAAGAATAATCCATAAAACTTTTTTCATAAATAAACCCCTTTGTTTGTTTTTTCGGAATTTTCATTTTCAATTATCTACTTTAATGATAGGATATTAAATAAAGAAAACACATGTATAAATGAAGGAAATAATACTTGTTCTGTTATCAACTTGAATAAAGATTTTATTTATTATATTCATTTTGAAAGGAAAGGTTTGTATGGATCAAATCGATGCACAATTATTGTCTATTTTGCAAAGAGACGGGCGTATGACGATTAGTGATTTATCAAAAAAGCTTGCTCTTAGCCGTCCAAGCGTATCAGAAAGGCTGCAGCGTCTTCAGGAACGAGGAGTGATTCAGCGTTTCAGCGCTACGGTGTCTCCGAAAGCTTTAGGAAGAGATACACAGCTGTTTATTCAAGTAAGCGAATTAAAAAGAAAACCAGAGGAATTTGAAGACTTTATTGAGCAAAATGAAGACGTGCTTGAATGTCATCGCGTAACGGGGCCGGTTTCTTACTTTATCAAAGCAGCCGTGTCTGGAATGGATGGACTTAGAATGCTCGTGGATGAACTGATTCCTTATGGAAATGTGAATACCTCAATTATTTTAAAGTCGCCTGTAGAAAACAGGATGATTACCCCTATACAAAAACCGGCCCCATAAGAGGCCGGTTTTTTTGTGTAAGGACATATTAATAAAATCCTTTAATAATATAAAAATGATTTTGTAAAATATCAGGTATTTCTTCTTCTGAAACGTTCCTTTTCGTCTTTTTCCCACCATCTGTTACAGTTAGCGTTTCACCAGAGAGGGTAATGCGCCCTGTAGATGTTGCGATAGTAACAAGACGATTGTGTACAAACGGAGAATCGGCTGACGTTTGATTGAACTCACACATAGGAGTAAAGTCAGTCAGTTTCTTAGAAAGCGTAGACACACGGTACAGCGTTTTCCATACATCATCTTCCCATCGCTGCAAATCATACATATGCTCAGCAACGTTTGTCATACGATAAGAGCCGCTTACATCTCTTACTACTTCGCCATTTAAAGGCATTGGCTTGCGAACAGAATCTCCAAATCCAACGTCTACGATGTAAGACTGATTTTCAACCGTCACAAGGTTTGTAGCGTGACTCCCTTCAATTGTCCACGTTCCGTCGGGTTTTTTGACGGTAGCTGAAACGTAAGAGACTTCATATCCGCTTTCTTTTAACAGCCAGCCAAATAGGCCGTTTAATTCATAGCAAAATCCTCCACGCAAATTCACAACTACTTTTTGAAAAATCCGTTCTAAATCAATGATAATAGGGGTTTGAGACAAAACGTCTAAGTTCTCAAAAGGAACATGAAGCATGTGCTTGTTCTGTAAAGCAGCTAAGCTTTCATACGTTGGGCTATCCGGTTTCTTAGCTAAAAACCGACTAAAATAATAAGTAATATTCATCAAATGCACCTCTTAGTAAATCATTTCTCTCGGTCTTCAAGCTTAGCAGAATGTTCATGCAACAGCGCTTTTTCGATTGTTTCTTTAGAAGCAAACCCTTGAAGTACGCGGCTGCCAATTTTTAAAGTTGGTACCTCCGTTACATGAGCGTCTTCATAAGCATGAGCTAAGCTATCTTTATGAACTTGTTCAAACGTCCGGTCTTTTAAGATACGCGTAAATATCTCTTTATCTAAATGCAGAGAATCAGCGATTTCTGCTAAGACTTCAATTTGGCTAATATCTTTTTCATCTTCCCAATAAGCTTTAAAAACAGCATATACATAGGCACTTTCTTGACCATGTTTTTTAGCAAAATGAAAGCCTTCATGCGCTAAATGAGTGCGCGGGACTGGGGACATGTCCGGCATTTTCATTTCTACGTGCAGCTGTTGTGCTAAGGGCACTATAAATTGATCCCAAGATTTCTCTAAAGAATCTTCTATTTGCTTCATTTGCTGGGCTGGCTCAGGACAAAGCTCAAAAGGCTTCCATTCAATCTCAGCTTTTTGTTCTTTACTGGCTTCTCTTAAAGGCTTAGTGGCTAGAAAACATAGTGGACAGACAAAATCAAAATAAAATTCAACATGTGCTTTCATCCCGTCACGCTCCTTTACGGCATGTTTTTATTTTATCAAAAGTAAAGACGGTTCTTCCAACTTGGGGACTGTAGAAAAATAGTTGACAAAATTAGATAACTCTTTCTATAATATAGTCAATACATATCACGAGCGATTAGTTCAGTGGGAGAATACATCCTTGACAGGGATGGGGTCGGGGGTTCGAATCCCTCATCGCTCATACCAAAGCCGTTTTCTTATTAATAAGAGAGCGGCTTTTCTCTTTCTTTAGTGAAGGTACAAGATATAAAAAGAATTTTATATTGTAAATCGTAATCATTACGTTTAAAATGAATAAAAAGATGAAGGGTGGAGTGACCATGAATGAAAAGATGATGGAGGTTTTTGCAAGAGATATTATTGCTTCTCTTCCTAGTAATAAACGAATGTTATATCAATTCATTGAAGGAGTCGAAGATCGTTTAGCACAGCAGGCCGAAACAAAAGCGCAGTTTTTGACACTTCTCAAAGAACACTCTCCTCATCACCAAGCAGCTAATCGATTTGGGATGACCATTTACGAAACGGTTGCTTTCATGCATGAGATTGAAGATGAAATTAGTGAAAAGCTAGAAAGGAAATTAGAAAGATACAAGTGGATAGATTATACGGATTATGCTACATATCCAAAACAAGCCAGTGATAGTGCTCACTATTACCTTACTATTTCTTAGTTAGTTTACTGACTTTTTATATTACAGGTGTATGAACTGAAAATAAGTTTGAATTCAAAAATGAGTGTATATCCAAAAGCGGCTTGTGTGATTTGAAATTTTGAGCGCGTATAGAAGAATTAAAGTATAATGAAACATAGTGCATCAGGTCATGATAAAGATAATCACTAATTTAAAATAAATGAGGGTACAAAATGAATCAAAGAAGTTTTAGTCAATATGGTCTTAGCGATAAGGTAGCTAAGGCACTTTCTAGCCTGCAATACAATCATCCTACGGAAGTACAAAGCAAGGTTCTTCCCATCGCGCTAGAAGAAAGAGATGTGGTCGTGAAGTCTCAAACAGGGAGTGGAAAAACGGCTTCCTTTGGTATTCCACTGTGTGAATTAGTTAACTGGGAGGAAAATAAACCCCAGGCGTTAGTGTTAACACCTACACGAGAGCTGGCTGCACAGGTAAAAGAAGACATTACCAATATCGGCCGTTTTAAGCGAATTAAAGCAGCTGCTGTGTACGGTAAATCACCATTTGCTAAGCAAAAAGTAGAGTTAAACCAAAAAACACATATTGTTGTAGGTACGCCTGGACGAGTGCTTGATCATATAGAAAAAGAAACGCTTGCATTAGAGAAAATTCGTTATTTGGTTATCGATGAAGCCGATGAAATGCTGAATATGGGTTTTATTGACCAAGTAGAAGCAATTATTCAACGTCTTCCTAGTGAGCGTGTAACGATGCTTTTCTCCGCTACGCTTCCTGAAGATATTGAAGAGCTGTCTCGCAAATATATGAAGAAGCCGGTTGATGTTGAAATCAAAGCGAACGGATTAACAACAAGCACGATTGACCATTCTGTTATAACAGTAGAAAATGAACGTAAATTTGAACTGCTGAAAGCCGTAACTAAAGTAGAAAACCCGGACAGCTGCATCATTTTTTGCCGCACGCAAGAGCAGGTAAATACACTCTTGGATGATTTAGATGATCTTGGGTATCCTTGTGATAAAATTCACGGGGCAATGGTGCAAGAAGACCGTTTTGACGTTATGAATGATTTCAAAAAAGGGAAATTCCGCTATTTAGTGGCGACAGATGTAGCTGCAAGAGGCATTGATATTGATAATATCACACACGTTATTAACTACGACCTTCCGCTAGAAAAAGAAAGCTACGTTCACCGTACAGGAAGAACGGGACGTGCGGGTAAAAAAGGGAAAGCTATCACATTTGTAACGCCTTATGAAGAGAGAATGCTATCGGAAATTGAAGAATATATCGGTTTTTCAATTCCAACATCCACTCCTCCTTCCAAAGAAGAAGTACAGCAGGCAGCATCCGCTTTTACTGAAAAAATCAATGAGCGTCCAGAAGTTAAAAAAGATAAAAGCGAGTCATTAAATAAAGACATTATGAAGCTGTATTTTAACGGAGGAAAGAAAAAGAAAATTAGAGCGGTTGATTTTGTAGGAACAATTGCGAAATTAGACGGAGTAACCGCAGACGATATTGGAATTATTACGATTCAAGAAAATGTCTCGTATGTGGAGATTTTGAATGGAAAAGGTCCCAAAGTATTACAAGCAATGAAAAACAAAACAATTAAAGGAAAGAATTTAAAAGTTCATAAAGCGATTAAATAGCAGGAAGAAGTCCATCTTTTTAAAGATGGGCTTTATTTATACAGCCAATAAAGGAGTTGAGAGTATGAAGTACATAAAAGAAGCGTGTGTAGAGGGATATGAGCAGGCAAAAAAAGCCGAAAAGCTAGGAGCAGACCGCATTGAATTATGTGACAATCTTAGTCAAGGAGGCACTACGCCAAGTTACGGCACCATTCAATATGCAAGCGAACATCTTGATACAGATATCAATGTGATTATTCGCCCAAGAAGCGGCAACTTTGTATATTCCGAGGCAGAATTTCAAATTATGAAAAAAGACGTTAAAGCATGTAAAGACCTTGGAATAAATGGAGTAGTATTTGGTATTTTAACAGAAGAAAGTGAAATTGATTACGGGCGCACTAAAGAGTTAATAACAGAAGCTCGTCCTTTAAGCGTTACGTTTCATATGGCATTTGATGAACTTCATGATAAATATAAAGCCATTGATGTACTTAGTGAACTGGGAGCAGACCGTATTTTAACTAAGGGAGGGAAAGGATCTGCTCTTCAAAACTTGCAGGTGATTCGAGAACTGATTGCATACGCCGGTGACCGTATTATTATTTTGCCCGGCGGAGGAATTCATGCAGGAAATGCGGGTCAAGTTATGACAGAAACAAAAGCAGCTGAATTACACGGAACAAAAATTGTAGGAGATTTATCTCGTTAAATAAAAAGAGGCTGGAACAAAAGTATTTTAGTTCAAGTGAAAAACGAACCACTAATCAATATGTTTGATTCGTGGTTCGTTTTTTTGATGGTGAATATAGTTTCATCTGTTTCGTTCCTTCTAGCAGGTGATTGGAGGGCAAGGCGAAGACTCCTGCGGGAACAGCGGAACAGATGAGACCCCGCAGGAGCACAAGTGACGAGGAGGCTCAGCGGCCGCCCGCGGAAAGCGAAGCCTTGCACGGAAATCAACTGCGGTGTAATAAGCAGTCCAGCTCATCTATCTCATTTGTTCATCTTTAGGTTGGATTCATTTCGTTATGTCTCAACCTCTTTTATTTTGATGTATTTTCTTTTGTTGCTAAGCCGCTCGTCATTTTGGTACGCTGAAAGAAAAAAGAACCTACGACGAGTACAGCAATTAAAAGAGTTAAGAAGAACTGGGAACGTAATGAATCAATAAATGCCATGGCAATAAAAATACTAGTGATGGCAAGGATTGTAGCGTAAGTTAAGTAAGGAAATAACCACATTTTAATTTTTAATGCTTCAGGATTTTCTTTTTCATATTTTTTTCTCATTTTAATCTGTGAAAATGCAATAACCAGATAGACAAGAAGTGCTACGCCACCTGATGCATTTACCAAGAATAGAAAGATTTTGTCCGGTGAAATGTAGTTAAAGATGACGCTGATGTACGAGATAACTGTACAAGCTAATATCGCGCTAACCGGTACGCCCTTTTTATTTAATTTTGAAAAGCTTTTTGGCGCATCACCATTTTGAGACATGGAAAACAACATACGAGAACTTGTATATAGACCAGAATTCAGACAGGAAAGAACAGCTGTTAAAATAATAAAGTTCATAATTTGAGCTGCGGCCGGTATATTCACTAATTCAAGAATAGATACAAATGGACTTTTCATTAGGCTTGATGAATTCCATGGAAGCACGGTTACTAAAATAAAAATAGATCCTAAATAGAAAAACAAAATGCGATAAATAACGGTATTGGTCGCGATGGTAATAGCTTTTTCAGGCTGAGAAGATTCACCTGCCGCCGTTGCGACAATTTCTGTTCCCATAAAGGAGAACATGACAAGGGCAATGCCTAAAAATACAGAACTAATTCCATTCGGTAAAAAGCCGCCTTTGTGCAAAAGGTTGGAAGTGCCGGGAGAATCGATTCCTGGAATAAATCCGCAAATAATAGCTATACCTAAAAGTAAAAAAAGAACGATGCTAACAACTTTAATGAGTGAAAACCAATATTCAAATTCACCGAAAGATTTAACAGAGTACAGATTGGTCATCGTTAATAAAAAAGTAAGAGCCAGGCTGACTCCCCAAGACGGCAAAGACGGGAACCAGTATTGAATAATATTTGCACCCGCAATGGCTTCAACAGCAATAACGATAACCCAGAAAAACCAGTAGAGCCAGCCAATCGTGTAGCCGGCCCACGGGCCTAATGCCTCTTTTGCATAAGTGGAAAACGAACCGCTGGAAGGATTTGCAGTAGACATTTCGCCAAGCATTCGCATGACTAAAATAACGAGCAAACCAGCAAATGCGTACGAAAAGATAGAGCCCGGGCCAGCGGTGTTAATGAGTGATCCGCTTCCGATAAACAATCCAGCCCCAATAATTCCTCCAAGAGAAATCATGGTAATGTGCCGGATTTTTAACTCTTTTTTTAACTGTGGCTGTGGATGGATGTTCATTTGTGACCTCCTATATAACCTGAATTTTTAGTTAATATGGAGAATTATAGTATGTTATAAGGTGCAAGGACAGGATGTTGTTAGAAGTTCTTTCATGTAAAAAACCGAATATGAATTGCTGCATTCATATCCGGCTTACTCTGACACAGACATTCATTATGCGTGTAAAGTACCTGATTAGCGTCTTTTTTCTTTCTCATGATAAGCAATGCAGATGAATTTCTTATGAATGTTGGCTGAAAATTAGCTGAAGGATCGTTTTAGATCCGTTAATCAAAAGAGGTATATATCTAAGTGAAGGATAACGTAGAATAATTTTCAAACTCTCTGTAAAGCGCTAAATGCGGGTTTCCCTTTCTGAAAACGGGTATATATAGTAGTAAGAAGTTTATTCTTTTGCTAAGTATAAAAGAAAGATGTGCTATAGAAACAGGAGGTTATAAATAATGAAACATGTTGAAGTAGTAGAAAACGGAGCGAATATTAACGAAGCAGTTAATCAATTTGCAGATAAAGGTTTTGAGAAAAATGAAGTATACGTGTTTACCTATGACAAGGAAAATTCTAAAAATTTAACAGAAGTAACGGACACAAATATTATTCGACTGTCTGAAGAAGGTCCTTTACATTCAGCAGCGAGTTTATTTTTAACAAGAGAAGATGAGCTTCGAACAAAAATGGCTTCGCTAGGTTTATCAAAAGACGAAACAAAAAAATATGAAGAAGAGTTAAAGAAAGGCAGTGCGATTGTGGTAGCTGCTACAGGGGAAAGAAAAGACGTTTAATTTTGATAGATAGATGCTGGTGCATCTATCTTTTTTACTGTTTTTTCAATATATGATTGATAAAACTAATGGTATTAGTTAAAATAAAAACTAATACCATTAGTTTTTATTTTGATAATAGGGGATGAGGAAATGAGAATAGTTCGTGAGAAAATGTTGTATCAATTGACGTTTTTGCCTCGCTTTTTTCCAGTGAATTGTTATTTAGTCGAAGAGAAAGACAGTCTTACGTTAATTGATGCGGCTCTTCCTTACAGCGCGTCAGGTATTTTGAAAGCTGCAGTTCAAATTGGAAAACCGATTACTCGAATTGTTTTTACACATACTCATGAAGATCACATCGGAGCGATTGATAATGTGAAGAAAAGTTTGCCGAATGCCTCTGTTTATATGTCGCAAAGAGATTATCGATTATTTTCAGGAGATCTCACACTCGATTCTGAAGAACCTCAAAACCCAATCCGTGGAGGAATACCAAAACTAGGAAAGATTTCAACTAAAATTGATCATTTCATCGAAGAAGAGTCTTATATAGGCTCACTTGCTCCTATTTTTACACCTGGACATACACCTGGGTCTATGTCTTTTTTAGACCAGAGAACGAACGCATTAATTGCCGGAGATTCTTTCCAAGTGCGAGGAGGAGTTGCGGTATCAGGTCAGTTAAAACCGCTGTTTCCGTTTCCTGCCTTTGGAACGTGGAGCAAAGAGCTAGCGCTTAAAAGTGCAGAAAAGCTATATGAACTAAACCCGTCACTTCTTGCTGTTGGACACGGAAGAGTTCTTTCTCAGCCGCTAAAAATGATGGAAAAAGCAATACAACAAGCAAAAGTAAAAATAGAAAAAAGGAGATGAAGGGATGTCGCCACGACAAGGACTAGATTTCAAAAAAGTTATTCAAACAGGTGAAAATTTGGCCAATCGTGAAGGGTTTTATGCTGTTACAATTGCTTCATTAGCCAAAGAATTAGATGTTCGCCCTCCGTCTTTATATAATCATATAAAAGGGTTAGAAGAGCTGCGCAAAGAACTGGCTTTAAGCGGACTGCAGCAGCTATATCATCTTTTAAAATGTGCTGTTGAACATGCTTCTGCAAAAGACGCTGTTTATCAGCTAAGTAAATCGTACGTTTCATTTGTAAGAAAGTCTCCCGGAATATACGAAGCAACGGCAACGGTCGCACCAAGGATACAGGATGAAGAAGTCCAAAAAGCATCTGATAACATCGTGTTTTTAGTGCTGGAGGTGTTGAAACCGTATCACCTTCCGGAAAATGAAGCCCTTCATGCTGTTAGAAGTCTTCGCAGCATTTTACATGGGTTTTCTTCTTTGGAGCAAAAAGGGGGATTTGGCATGCCGTTAAGTACCGATGAGACACTAGATTTTTTAATTCGTACGTTTGTATTGGGGCTACACCGGTATGAACAGACTCCATAAATTTCATTAATACCACTAAGCCTAACGCTTTAGTGGAAATTGAAAAAAAACAGGAAGAATGATAGATTACAAATAAAGACATTTATTCCTATTGTTTTAGGGTTGTTACTGATGAAGCAGGCAAAACCTAAGCTGCGAGGACAGAAAAGGTAGTTTCTGTTTGTTGCTGTTTAGGTATTTTTTGCTTTTGTTTAAAATAACCAGCTCTTTTAATTTATTTTATAAAGGGGAAATCTTCTGAGAATGGAGAGAAACAAACATGCTTAATTCAAGAATGATCGTCATATTAAGAGAACTAATGTCCGTACAGTCTACATTATCAACCGTTACGAGCGAATATTTAGCAACAGTAAATCAGGTATCTTCTCGAACTATTCGAACGGATATAAAACAGCTAGATGACATTTTGTCTCAGTACGGGGCCAAAATTAAATCAGCTCGAGGGACGGGATATGAACTTAGCGTTTTAGATGAAAAACAATTTCATCAGCTATTAAAAGAACTTTCGGCTAATCAATTATTTGATTCAACTTCTATTCCAACCGTTCCTGATGACCGCGTGCATTATTTAATTAAAAGACTGCTGCTAGCAGACGAATATTTGAAGCTCGAAGATTTAGCAGACGAGTTGTATATTAGCAAATCAACGGTTCAAAACGATTTAAGAGATGTTAAAAAACAGCTGTGTAAGTATGATATTCTTTTAGAAAAACGTCCTAACTATGGCTTGAAAGCTAAAGGGGACGAAATGAAAATGAGATTCTGTATGTCTGAGTACATATTTAACCGAAAAGATAAAGAAGTAGATATGGTATACAATGAAATATCCATCCTGCCCCAAGAATCAATCTTAACGATTAAAGCCCACATTTTAAATCAAATAAAACGATACAATATTATGGTTTCAGATATTGGATTAAACAATTTAATCATTCATTTAGCAATAGCTTGTAAGCGAATACAAGAAGAAAATTTTATCTCTTTGTATTCAGAAGACTTGCTTGAAATTATGGAGCATAAAGAATATGAAGTAGCAGCTGAAATTGTGAGGGAAATTGAAAAGGCATTCAAGATTCGTTTTCCGAAATCAGAAACAGCGTATATCGCCATTCATTTGTTAGGCACAAAAATGCTCAACAATAGCAATCATGAAGACAAAGAAGTGAAGCAGTTTATTGCCGCAGATATTTATGAATTAACAGCGGCTATATTAGAAGCAATTGAAAAAGAGCTTCATTTAGGAATTAGTGAAGATTCAGAGCTGATTCTTGGCATGAGTTTACATTTGAAACCGGCTATCAACCGCTATAAATATGGAATGAATCTGCGAAACCCGATGCTTGAAGGAATTAAGAGTCATTACCCTCTCGCTTTTGAAGCTGGGATTATTGCTGGAAAGGTTTTGAAAAATCGCCTTGAAATTGACATGCATGAAACGGAAATTGGCTATTTAGCTTTACATATTGGAGGGGCCATTGAACGTCGGAAAATTATCAATCAGCCTAAGCGCTGTTTGATTGTATGCGCATCGGGAGTAGGGAGTGCCAAGCTATTATCATATAAGCTGCAGGCTACGTTTGGATTAAATCTTACTATTTTAGGAACAACTCAGTATTATAAGCTCCACCAAATGTCGCTGCACTCTTTAGATTTTATTGTTAGTACCATTCCAATTCCAGATGATCTTCCTGTTCCTGTAGTACAAGTAAGCACAATTCTAGGAAACAATGATTTTAAAAAAATTGAATGTTTAATGAAGAATAAACCGCAGTCTTCGTTAGAATACACGAAAAAAGAATTAGTATATTTACAGCAAGAATTTCAAACAAGAGAAGAAGTGCTTCATTTTTTAGGAGAGAAATTAACTCATCTAGGACTAGTTCCTTTTCAATTTATAGAATCTGTTTTTGAAAGAGAAGCTGCATCACCAACAAGTTTTGGCAATCTCGTTGCCATTCCTCATCCTATGGTTCCTCAAACGGATACGACGTTTTGGGCCATTTGCACGTTAAAAAAACCGATTATGTGGGAAGGAAACCTTGTCCAATTTATTTGTCTTTTAAGTGTAAAAGCAAATAATCAAGGCGATTTGCAGAAGATGTACAGTTTGTTAGTCCGCGTCGTAGATGATAAGCAGGTCGTGCAGCGCTTAGTAAAGTGCAAGGATTATGAGGAGTTTATAGAGGTATTTATGAAAAATATTAGATAAAAAAGAAGTCCAAGAGAGGGCTTCTTTTTTTGTCTGAATGTTCAAACATAATTTTTCCGTTACTAACGGAAAAAGGTTGTGTATAAATGTAAGCGCTTTTATTTTAAGATAAAACTATCAACAAAACAGATGACAAAATAAAAAAACGGGGGAATGACCAATGAATATTCTATTATGTTGTGCAGCTGGAATGTCTACAAGTTTACTAGTAACAAAAATGGAAAAAAGCGCTCAGGACCAAAGTACGGAGTATAAAATTTGGGCGGTTCCTGGTGACTCTGTCCGCAACCATATTGATCAAGCAGATGTACTTTTATTAGGACCTCAAGTGCGCTACTTGCTGCCGCAGCTTAAGAAGCTAGGTGAAGAAAAAGGTGTGCCAGTTGACGTTATAAATCCTGTTCACTACGGAACGTGCAATGGAGAACAAGTATTAAAATTTGCAGCTCAACTAGTTTCAAAATAGGAGTGTGGACTACATGAGCAAATTTAATAGTATGCTTGAAAGCAAAGTAATGCCTATTGCCGGAAAAATGGCGGGTCAACGCCATTTACAAGCACTTCGAGACGGTATTGTTCTGACAATGCCTCTCATTATTATCGGTTCAGTATTTTTAATACTATCGAATTTACCAATACCAGGTTACAACGACTTTATGGCAGGGATTTTTGGAAAAGAATGGGCAACGAAAATGGCCTATCCAGTTGGAGCTACATTCGATATTATGGCCCTGCTTGCTTGTTTCGGAATAGCCTATCGGTTAGCTGAAAAATACGGGGTGGATGCTTTGTCCGCAGGGGCAATTTCACTTGCAGCTTTTTTACTCGCCACTCCGTATAAAGTGTCCTTTCTCCCTAGCGGAGCCAAAGAAGCTATTTTAGTAGACGGCGGAATTCCAACCGCTTTAATGGGAAGTAAAGGGCTCTTTGTGGCAATGATTGTCGCGATTCTCTCTACAGAAATTTACAGATGGTTTATTCAAAAAGCTATTGTTATTAAGATGCCTGATGGAGTTCCACCCGCTGTTGGAAAATCGTTTGCCGCTCTTATTCCTGGCTTCACGGTAATCGCATTTATTTGGATCTTACGTTTGTTAGTAGAACAGACGCATTTTGGAAGTCTGCATAATATTGTTGGAGAATTGCTTGGAAAGCCTTTAGGCGTGTTAGGCGGCAGTTTAGGCGGTACGCTAGTTGCCGAGCTTGTTATTATGCTCATGTGGTCTTGTGGACTTCATGGAGCGAATATTGTCGGTGGAATTATGGCTCCCATTTGGTATGGAGCTATGGATGAAAATCGAATTGCATTTGCTAACCATGAAGCATTACCCAATATTTTTACACAGCAGTTCTTTGATATTTGGATTAATATCGGAGGCAGCGGAGCGACACTAGCTCTAGTCGTTGCCATGATTTTAAAAGCGCGCAGTCAACAAATGAAGCAGCTTGGTAAATTAGGAATAGGGCCAGCTCTTTTTAATATCAATGAGCCAATCATCTTTGGACTTCCGATGGTGATGAATCCAATGATGCTTATTCCGTTTATTATTACCCCTCTTGTGACGGTAGTAGCAACCTATATTGCAATGTCGACAGGACTGGTAGCAAAACCAGCAGGTATTGCGGTTCCTTGGACCATGCCTCCGATTATTTCTGGCTATTTGGCAACAGGAGGGAAATTATCGGGTGCAGTTATGCAAGCTATTAATATCGGAATTTCTGTTTGCATTTATTATCCTTTCTTTAGAATGTGGGATAAACAAAAATTCACTGAAGAAAATGGGATAGAGCCTGCAGTTGAAGGGGTAACAAGTGATACACAGAAAGATATTGTGTGAGGAGGGATAAAGAATGGAAAGTGTTCAAGAATATATTTTTAAACTAATCTTACACGGTGGAAACGGCAGAAGTTCAGCAATGGAAGCGATAGCGGCTGCCAAAAGCGGAAATTTTTCAGAAGCGCGTGAAAAGCTTACACAAGCTGCGGAAGAATTAAATGCAGCTCATCATATCCAAACGTCGTTAATTCAAGGAGAAATTAGAGGGGAAAGCACAGAAATTTCTCTGCTCATGATTCATGCTCAAGATCATTTAATGAATGCGATGACAGTAAAAGAAATGGCTACTGAATTTGTAGATTTATATGAAGCAATCAAAATTTCCGGGGGGATTACATTATGACAAAAGGTATTAAGATTGTAACGATTGGCGGAGGTTCCAGCTATACGCCTGAACTAATAGAAGGATTTATTAAACGATATGATGAACTTCCAGTTCGAGAACTGTGGCTAGTAGACGTGGAAGAAGGAAAAGAAAAATTAGAGATTGTTGGAAATTTAGCAAAGCGAATGGTGAAAAAATCAGGTTTGCCAATTGAGGTTCACCTAACGTTAGATCGAAGAGAAGCACTAATAGATGCGGATTTTGTAACGACTCAATTTCGCGTAGGCTTGTTAGATGCACGAGCGAAAGATGAAAGAATACCGCTTAAATACGGGGTGCTCGGTCAAGAGACAAACGGTCCAGGCGGGTTATTTAAAGGCCTTCGCACGATTCCCGTTATTTTAGATATCTGCCGTGACATTGAAGAGTTATGTCCAGAAGCTTGGCTGATTAACTTCACAAATCCTGCGGGCATGGTAACAGAAGCTGTGCTTCGCTATAGTAACATTAAAAAGATTGTAGGACTTTGTAATGTGCCAATCGGAATGGAAATGGGGATTGCTAAGCTGCTTGATGTAGACCACTCCCGCATTCGAATTGATTTTGCTGGTTTAAATCACATGGTCTACGGATTAGATGTATATGTAGATGGGGTAAGTGTCAAAGATCAAGTTATTGATTTATTGAGTGATCCAACTAACAGCAGCTTTGTGAAAAATGTAGCGGGACTTGGATGGGAGCCAGAATTTACAAAAGCGCTGAATGCTTTAACGTGTCCATATCACATGTACTATTACAAAACGCGTGAAATGGTAGAAAAAGAGCTTGTTAACTATGAAAAAGGTGAAACGAGAGCAGAAGTGGTAAAACAGTTGGAAAAAGAGCTGTTTGAACTGTACAAAGATCCTAACCTAGATATTAAACCGCCTCAATTAGAACAGCGCGGCGGTGCTTATTACAGTGATGCAGCCGTTCGACTGATTACATCTATTTATACGGATAAAGGCGATATTCAGCCTGTAAATACTATTAATAATGGTGCCATTGCAAGCATTCCAGCTGATTCTGCCGTAGAAGTAAGCTGTATCATTACAAAAGATGGTCCAAAGCCAATTTCAGTCGGCGACCTTCCTGTACCTGCGCGCGGTCTTGTTCAAACAATTAAGTCTTTTGAGCGTATTGCAGCTGAAGCAGCAGTGACAGGAGATTATGACAAAGCTATTTTAGCACTAACCATTAATCCTCTTGTGGCTTCTGATAAACTAGCTAAACAAATTGTCGATGAGATGTTAGAAGCTCATAAAGATTACTTGCCTCAATTTTTTAAAACTGTTCAAGCTTAAATTCAAGCTGTTTGAGTACACTATGTATTCAAACAGCTTTTTTCTGTTTATACAGCTAGATTTCTGCCACCATCAATGTAACAATATAAAATAGAAACAGACAGCAAAGGGTGGCTAGAAATGATTCATTTATTAATTATGATGGTAGAACGAGTTGGAGTTATTGTCATTATAGGTTTTTTGCTGGCACATACAAAAGTTTTTCGGCAATTCCTCCGCAAACAGCAAGGTTATAAAGGAAAAGCTGTACTTATTTTTATTTTTTCTCTTTTTAGCATTATTAGCAACTACACGGGAATTGAAATTCAAGGAACGATTATTCGAAATGAAGATTTATTATTAAAAGTAGATCCATCAAGCTCGATTGCAAATACGCGAATTATGGGTGTGGAAATGGGCGGTCTGCTTGGCGGTCCTTTTGTTGGTTTAGGAGTAGGACTGCTTGCGGGCGTTCATCGCTTTATGTTAGGAGGGAGTACGGCGTTTAGCTGCGCTGTTTCATCCGTTTTGGCAGGAGTGTTAACTGGATATATCGGCTATGCATACCGAAAAAAACATCGAACGATTACACCGCGCTTTGCAGCACTTGTAGGCATAGCGATGGAAACGCTTCAGATGCTGATTATTTTATTATTTGCCAAACCATTTGATTCGGCATGGACGCTAGTGAGCATTATTGCTATTCCAATGATTATTGTAAATGGCACGGGAAGCTATATTTTCTTATCTATCGTTCAGTCCATTTTACGGCAAGAGGAACAAATGAGAGCGCTTCAGACACACAAAGTATTATTAATCGCGGATCAAACTCTTCCACATTTTCGGCAGGGCCTCACTAGTGAGTCGTGTGAAAATGTTGCAAATATTATTCATCGCTTCACAGGTACGGATGCTGTTTCACTAACTGATACGCACAAAATCTTAGCTCATGTAGGAGAAGGAATTGATCACCACGTGCCTTCCCACAGTTTAATTACCGGGCTGTCTCACGAAGTGCTGAAGACAGGGAAAATTATGAAAGCAAAATCGAGGGAACAAATTGACTGTCAGCATAAAGACTGCCCGCTTCATGCCGCAATTGTGATGCCGCTTACTTCTCACGGTACCACAATTGGGACACTAAAAATGTATTTTAAAGATGCGAGCGGGTTAAGCCGAGTGGAGGAAGAGCTGGCAGAAGGATTGGCCAAACTTTTTTCAACTCAGCTAGAGCTCGGCGAAGCAGAGCTTCGAAGTAAATTGCTAAAAGATGCGGAGATTAAAGCTTTACAGGCACAGGTGAATCCTCACTTTTTATTTAATGCCATTAATACGATATCGGCGCTGTGCAGACAGGATGTGGAAAAAGCCAGAAAGCTGCTTTTGCAGCTAAGCGTTTATTTTCGTTCCAATTTGCAAGGTGCAAGGCAGCTTTTGATTCCATTATCAAAAGAGCTTGATCATGTTCACGCGTACTTATCGCTTGAACAAGCCAGGTTCCCTAATAAATACGAAATTGACATGTATATTGAAGAAGGGCTAGATGATGTCTTGCTTCCGCCGTTTATTCTTCAAGTACTTGTGGAAAATGCCATTCGGCACGCGTTTCCGCGCAAACAAAAGCACTGTCGCGTAGAAGTTTATATTGAGACAAAAGATAAATATGTATATGTAAAGGTAAAAGACAATGGACAAGGTATAGACACAAAACGATTGGAAGTGCTTGGCGATCAGCCCGTTTTTTCAGAAAAAGGAACGGGGACGGCTCTTTACAATATTAAACAACGTTTACATGGATTGTTTGGAAAAGAAACAACGCTGGAGTTTGACGTAACAGAAGGAACAGCGGTTTCGTTTGTTATACCAATTGAATTAAAAAGTGAGGGTATGTAATATGCTGCGAGTACTAATAGTAGACGATGAAATGTTAGCGCGAGATGAATTAAAATATTTATTGCATCGAACGAAAGAAGTAGACTTCATTGAAGAAGCTGAGAGTATCGAAGAGGCGTTGGATAAAATGATGGATGAAAAGCCGGATTTATTATTCTTAGATATACAACTGTCAGATGACAGCGGTTTTGATATTGCTAAAAGGCTTAAAAAAATGAAAAATCCGCCAGCTATTATATTTGCAACTGCGTACGATCAGTACGCTTTACAAGCCTTTGAAGTAGATGCAATTGACTATATTTTGAAGCCTTTCGATGAAGAAAGAGTGGTGCAGGCCATTCATAAGTATAAAAAAATGCGTATCCATCATCATCCTGTCAAAGAAGAAGAAGCGATAGGAGAGTCTTCTTCACAAACTGGAAAGTTAGCAATTTCTGTAGATGATTCGATTGTGTTAGTGAATATAGAGGATATTTTATTTGCAGGATTGATAGAAGGAGAAGTCACCGTTCAGACAATAGCAGAATCCTATCATACTGCAGATACGCTGGCTGTGCTGGAAAAAAAGCTTCCTTCTCAGTCGTTTATTCGTGTGCACCGGGGGTATATCGTTAACGTACATCATATTTCTGAAGTACAGCCATGGTTTAATTCTACGTATAATTTAGTGATGAAAAACGATGAGCGAGTTCCTGTCAGCCGTACATATGCTAAAGAATTGAAGAAACGTTTAGGAATTTAAGTAAGAAACAGCTTGCGTATGCATTTTGGCAAGCTGTTTTTTGTATTTCAAGGCTCGATTTTTGTAAGTGAGCACAAATATTTGACTCTTTAATTTGAAAACGCTTTCTTATCGATTTTCATTTTATATAATGAAGTCAACAAACAGAGAGAGGTGAAAGAAATGAGTGCTAAAAAAGTGTATGGCTTTTTAACACAAGCATTTATTTTTTCCGTAATTATGTTGATTTCAGATTTTATTGCAGAGCATTTGCCTTTTCCGATGCCAGCTTCAGTCATTGGACTTGTGCTGTTATTTCTTGCACTCTGCTTGAAGATTATTAAACTAGAGCAAGTTGAATCACTGGGAACGGCTTTAACTTCTTTGATCGGATTTTTATTTGTACCAGCAGGTATTTCTGTTATGAACTCATTAGGTGTTATGCAGCAGTACGGCATTCAAATTTGTTTAGTTATCATCGTGGCAACGATTATTTTGTTAGGCGTTACGGGCTTATTTTCACAGCTTATACTTAGCATGACAAAAAATAATAAGGTACAAGAAGAAATAAAAGATGTAGATATGAGTGAAAAAACGAAAAAACAAGGCATTGCTTAATATCAATTACAAAGAGACAAGGTGGTTGGAAAGATGAATCCGTATTTTGGAATCGTGGTTTCTTTAGCTGCGTACGGTATTGGAACGTATTTATTTAAAAAGTCAAAAGGGTTTTTCTTATTTACCCCTTTATTCGTGGCAATGGTACTCGGGATTGCTTTTTTGAAACTTGGTCACTTTTCTTATGAGGAATATAGTAGCGGCGGAAAAATTATCAGCTTCTTTTTAGAACCGGCAACAATTGCTTTTGCCATCCCTTTATATAAGCAAGCCGATAAATTAAAAAAGTACTGGTGGCAAATTCTTTCTTCTATTGCGGTAGGATCAGTTTGTTCGGTAGCGATTATTTTTGCGATTGCTAAAGGCATTCATATGGATGAAGTCGTAATGAAATCAATGCTTCCACAAGCAGCTACAACAGCGATTGCACTGCCATTGTCTCAAGATATTGGAGGGATTCCTGCTATTACTTCTTTTGCCGTCATTTTTAATGCAGTCATCGTATATGCACTAGGTGCTTTATTTTTGAAAGTATTCAAAGTGAAAAATCCAATTTCAAAAGGATTAGCGCTTGGCACTTCCGGGCATGCGCTAGGGGTAGCCGTAGGGATTGAAATGGGAGAAGTAGAGGCAGCCATGGCAAGTATTGCCGTCGTTATTGTAGGTGTCGTCACAGTTGCCGTTATTCCACTTTTTGTTCAGTTAGTCATGTAACAAAAGCCTGAAGAAGTCAGAGGTTTTCTGACATCTTCAGGCTTTTGTTTGTTAATACACCACTCCAAAATGTCGTGATGCGCAGTTTTGACAGGTTGTATGGTCAAAAAGACTCTCAGGAATGATAAATTCAAAACAAAATTGACATTGTTTGAATTGACTTTGTCTATAAAACATTGTCTCTAAGAAAATAGCTGTAATATGTTCGGTTATGTGCTTGAGGGAACGTTGTTCTAAAGTGGACCATGGAATAGACTGATGCTCTATGTAAATCGGAGAAGAAGTATAGGGTGTATCCCATTGAATTGTTTGATATCCAAACGTAAGGCCATGACGAGTTGCTGATGTAAATATGATCAGGTTTTGATGGAATTCTGGTAGAGGTAATTCTAGTTTTTGATCTTTAAGCGATCTAGTTTTGGAATGAAGGTTATACAATTTAATTTGAAAATGAATCCACTGAGTGGCGTGAACGGTTATTGACATATTTTAAACCTCCAATTCGGAATCTTTCTTTTATCATAATTGATTTCAAAATAAATAAATAGTAGGCAAAAAGAAGATAACAAAATTTTATATAGATTGCTTATAAAGCCTAGAGAAAGGTAATGCAAGCACAGCATCCTTTTTTCTACCCCTTTTTAAAGCATATTAATCTTCTATATAAAAGCCTGCTTTCAGCGAAAGGTATCGGCGTATTCATACGCTTTAAACAGATTTTAATGTTAGAAGTTATAACAAGGTTCATTTCTTTTAGAGAAGTTTATGAAATAATAAAAAATGTATATTTTACGGTCTGAATCTATGTGTTGGAGGTTTTTATATGACGAAACAAAAGCTGATATTAATCGGAAACGGAATGGCGGGAATGCGCTGTATTGAAGAAATTCTTATTCATTCTCCAGATTGTTTTGATATTACTGTTTTTGGAAGTGAGCCTCGCGTTAACTATAATCGAATTTTATTATCAACCGTTTTACAAGGCAGTACAAAGCTTGAAGATATCAATATTCATTCTTTGGCATGGTATAAGGAAAATCATATCACGTTATTTAAAGGAGAAAGTGTTACGCACATAGACACCGAGAGAAAAATAATAAAAACAGATAAAAACAGAGAGACGATGTACGACAAGCTTATTATTGCTACCGGTTCGAGCCCGTATATGCTCCCCGTTAAAGGGGTTGAAAAAGAAGGTGTCCTCGGTTTTCGTACCATCGAAGACTGTCAGAAAATGATTGAAATTTCTAAACAGTATAAAAAATCAGCGGTTATTGGAGGGGGTCTGTTAGGGCTGGAAGCTGCTAGAGGGCTATTAAATTTAGGAATGGATGTTCAAGTTATTCATCATTCGGGTTTTTTAATGGAGCGACAGTTAGACAGAGCAGCATCTGCTATGTTAAGAGAAGAATTGGAAAAGCAAGGCATGAGTTTTCTATTAAACAAACATACGGATGAGATTATAGGGGAAAACCGAGTAGAAGGCGTCCGATTTAATGATAACAGCAAAATTGCAGCTGATTTAGTTGTAATGGCTACAGGAGTGAGGCCTAATGTTAATCTAGCTAAAAAAAGCGGAATAGAAACAAATAGAGCAATTATCGTAAATGATTATTTAGAAACGAGCATCCCGGATATCTATGCAGTAGGTGAATGCGCTGAACATCGAGAAATGACATACGGCCTTGTTGCTCCTCTTTACGAACAAGGAAAAGTCTTAGCGCGACACCTTTGCCAAATAAAAAACGAAGGTTATGGCGGGTCCGTTCTTTCCACTCAGTTAAAAATATCAGGAATAGACGTTTACTCGGTCGGAGAGTTTAAGGAAAATCAAGGTGCAAAAGCTATTACGATTTCGAATATGTTAGATGGTATATACAAAAAAGTAGTTTTTCGCGAAGGAAAAATAGTGGGAGCTGTTCTTTTTGGGGATACCAGTGAGGCTATAAAGCTATCACAAATGATTAGTGAAAAAAAGGATTTGTCGCAAGCGGAAAAAGTACAATTATTTCCTTCTCAACATGAAAAAGAACATGCAGCAGCTTCTATGCCACTTACAGATATCGTATGTAACTGTAACGGTGTAACCAAGGGAGCTATTATTGAAGCAGTACAGAAAAATGATTTAACGACAGTAGATGAAATAAAAAATTGCACGAAAGCTTCTGGTTCATGCGGAGGATGCAAACCCCTTGTAACAGACCTTTTAACGTATATTCAAAGCGATGAATTTGATGAAATCATTGAACAAAGAACCTTTTGTACATGTACACATTTATCAGAAGATGAGCTGGTAAAAGAAATGCAGCAATATCAATTTGAAACGGTTCAGCAAGTAAGAGAAATGTTAAAGTTTAAAGACATGAAAGGCTGCTCGTTATGTGAAGGCGGTCTTCATTACTATTTAGATATGATGAATCCTCATTATGAAAACAATCGACATTCTTTATTTACTACGGAGAATGAACAGGCCGTTTTGCTTCACGACGGGACTTATGCAGTGGTACCGCAAATTCACGGTGGTCTGACAAATGTACAGGAATTAAGGAACATAGCAAATGTGGCTGAAAGGTACAACATCTCGAATATTCGTTTAACAAGTGATCAGCGCATTCAACTTATTGGAGTGAAAAAAGAATATCTTCCGTTGATAAGTGAGGAAATAGATAGAGGACTTCAGCAGCTATATGAACGTACAGTTAAAAATGTATCTGTTTATATCGGAAAAGGAACGTGTATTTGTCAGTATGAACCTGCTCTTGCTTTATCAAATGAATTAGACAAACAGCTTGAATACGTAAAGACCCCATGCGATATCAAAATCAGTATTGCTTCTTGTTTTCACATTACAGAGGATGTAACAACAAGTGATATAGGATTAAGAAGAATAGACAGAGGTTGGGAAATATATGCTGGCGGAAGCAGCACAGAAGCCAGAAGCGGGGAGCTGTTTTATGTGGCCGAAACGAACGAAGAAGCGATAGAAATCAGCTGTTCTTTGATTCAATATTACCGTGAAACGGGCAACTATTTAGAAGCTGTCGGCAGCTGGATCGAGCGAGTAGGAATTGTTCATGTCAGAGAAGTTTTGTTTGAGGCAGACAATCGAGAGTATTTAATGAAGCAGCTCAGCTCAGAACGCTCTCGTGCAATCACATATTTATTATAGGAAAGAAGGGTGACCTACGATGACTGAGATGCTGTTGAAATATTTTCGTGAGCAGCAAAAGCAAGTTGAAACCGAGCGTATCTATGATACGCAGTGTCCTTACTGCAGCATGCAGTGCAAAATGCAGTTAGTTGAACAAACACATGTAAAAAGAAAAACGTATAAAACAATTGGAAGAGACAATCCTACTTCTCAAGGAAGATTATGTATCAAAGGAATGAATGCGCATCAGCATCCTTTGCATAAAGAGCGGATTCAATATCCTTTATTAAAAGTAAACGGAGAGTTTGTAAAGATTTCTTGGAGGGAAGCTCTTGACTATATTAAAGAGCACGTTACAGAGATTCAAGAGAAGAATGGAGCAGATGCGCTAGGTGTGTATGGAAGTGCCTCTATTACAAATGAAGAAGCTTATTTATTAGGGAAATTTGCTCGAGTTGCGTTAAAAACAAAGTATATTGATTATAATGGACGTTTATGTATGTCAGCTGCTGCTTCTGCTGCTAGTAAAACATTTGGCATGGACCGAGGATTTACGAATAGCTTACAAGAGATTCCATTTACTGAATGTATTATGTTAGCTGGAACAAATATTGCGGAATGTCAGCCAACGATTATGCCTTATTTTGAAAAAGCAAAAGAAAACGGAGCTTTTATTATTGCTATTGATCCAAGAGAGACAGGTACAACTAAAATAGCTGATTTACACCTGAAGCTTAAACCGGGGAGCGACGCGGCATTAGCCAATGGAATCTTGAAGGTCATTATCGAAGAAAATTATCTAGATGAACGATTTTTACAAAAACGTGTTAATGGATTTGAAGAGGTAATGCAATATGTGGCGTCGCTAGAATTTAGTGTTATTGAAGAAATAACGGGAGTGCCGCTTGAGGAAATGTATCAAGCTGCCCGTATGTTTGGTCAAAGAGAAACAGGAATGATTTTTACTGCTAGAGGGGTAGAGCAGCAAACAGACGGGAGTGCTGCTGTGCAGAACTTTTTGAATATTCTACTTTCTGTTGGGAAAATCGGTAAACCCCGCTGCGGATATGGAGCCATTACTGGTCAAGGAAATGGGCAAGGAGCCCGAGAACACGGTCAAAAAGCGGATCAGCTTCCAGGCTACCGTTCAATCGAAAATCACGAGCATCGGATGTATATAGCAGATGTGTGGAACATACAGGAGAAAGACCTTCCAAGAAAAGGTGTTTCCGCATATGAAATGATTGAAAAAATTCATGAAGGTGAAATTAAAGGGCTGTTTCTGATGTGTTCAAATCCAACAGTTTCAAATCCAAACGCTAATTTTGTTAAGAAGGCTTTTGAAAAGCTTGAATTTCTAGTGGTAGCAGATATGTTTGAATCAGAAACAGCAAAATTAGCAAACTTGATCTTACCAGCATCCTCTTATTTGGAAGATGAAGGAACGATGACAAATGTAGAGGGAAGAGTTACACTGCGCGAAGCTAGCTTTCCGTGCCGCGGCGAAATCAAACACGACTGGGAAATACTATGTGAAATTGCTAAAGTTTTAGGGAAAGAGGAACATTTTTCGTTTTCATCAGCTGAAGAAATATTTAATGAACTGCGAATAGCAAGTAAAGGAGGGATCGCGGATTACTCCGGTATTACGTACGAACGATTACGAGAGGAAAAAGGAATTTTATGGCCATGCAGAAGCTTAACAGATAAAGGAACCGAGCGCCTGTTTGAAACGCGTTTTGCTCATAGTGATGGAAAAGCGATGATGGTCCCTGTCTCGAATCAAGCTATTGTTCCTAAAGCGAAAATAACGAAAAAATATCCTCTCTATTTAACAACAGGGAGAGTAATGTCACACTATTTAACGGGTGTGCAAACGCGAAAAAGTGCGTCTTTATCTGCTAGAAATTTCGAATCTTTTATGGAAATCCATCCTTTAACAGCGAAAAAATATGAAATTTCGAATCAAGAATTAGTACAAATTGAATCTTCATATGGAAGGATTGTAGTGAGAAGCAAATTTTCAGAGGGAATTCGGCCAGATACCGTATTTGTTCCTTTTCACTGGGCGGATTCTCAAAATGTTAATAATCTTGTCTCTGAGAAATTAGATCCCGCCTGTAAGATGCCAGGCTTTAAAGTAAGTGCTGTGAATATTAGCCCTTCTGTAAAAAGAAGCAGCTATTAAAAATGCTGATGCAAAAAGCCTCTTGAAAAAGAGGCTTTTTACATGGAATCAGGCAAGGTGCTTTTGGTTAATACGTACATCTTGTTTTTTGAATCCAGAATAATTCAGTAAGAGACAGAATAGGGCAAAAAGCGCTAGTAAGGAAAAGCCAACCACGTAATCTCCGCTTGTATCTTTTATAAAGCCTAGCACAATGGGAGGGAAAAAACCGCCTACTCCTCCGAATGCTCCTACGATGCCGGTAACAGCTCCAATATTTCCTGTTGAAACAGATGGAACCATTTTAAAAACAGCTCCATTTCCGATACCAAGAGTAATGGCTGCAAGTAAACAACCTACGCTAAATAGGGAGAAGGCCGTGATGGTAAAGGCAATAAATACCCCTATTAGTAGCATTCCGCTAAAGACGAAGGTGAGTACTTTTTTTGCTCCGAATACATCTGATAAATATCCTCCAAGAGGCCGTACAAACGTCGCTAGTACAACAAAAACAGCTGTTTTCAGCCCGCTGTCTACAGTTGAAGCATTAAATTGATCATGCAAAATGGTAGGGAGATAGATGCTGAACGTGACAAATCCACCAAATGTTAAAAAATAGAAAACGGATAAAAACCACGTTTCTTTAAATTTTAATACCGATAAAGATTCCTGCAGCGTTTTGGGGGAAGCAGCAGAAGGGTGGTCTGAAGTTCCTACCCATAATAAAAGAGCCATTAAGGCTACCGCAATTGCTAAACTCCAAAATACCCAAGGCAAGCCAAAAGAAGAAAAGATAAGTGGAATACTAAAGCTTGCTACCGCTGATCCTAAGTTGCCCATGCCGGCAATTCCTAAAATAAAACCTTGCTTTTGAGGTGAATACCATTTAGAGACATATGTAATGGAAATAGCAAATGTTGTTCCAGCCATGCCGATAAAAAATGCCCAAAAGAGCAGCATGGAGTAAGAATGGGTAAAGCCTGCACAAATGGTAGGGAGTAAAAGAGCAAGCATTGTCAACGAATACACTTTTCTTCCGCCAAAGCGATCTGTTAAAATCCCCATCGGAATCCGCATGAGGGAACCTAATAAGACGGGAGTGGCAATTAAGATACTTTTTTCAGCATTGGTTAATGAATACATCACTTGAATATCTGCGGCGATAGGTGCGAAGACAGACCATACTGAAAAAGCAATAATCATAGATAAAGTAGAGATAAGAAGTACAGATAAGGGCCGTTTAGAAAACATTGCTTAAAAACCTCCTTTTTTATATACAGCGTAAAGCTGTTGCAATATGGTAATTATGATACTACGCTTTCTTTCTTATGTATCATTCTGTGTTAGGTTTTCTTCCGTACTTTTGCTGAAGAACGGACGCAGATAAGAGTGGAGAGATAACTTAGAGTTGTACTCCATCTAAGTGCTGATGAAGAAACAATTAAAAAGCTTTGAAAGAACAGCAAGTAGAAATATTGTGGGAAGAATGGAAGAAAAATTGAAATTAGAAGAGATTAATAGAGTAAGCACCTATAAATTTGTGCTATCGAATTATATCGAAATGAAAAATAATTCATATTTTATATAGAACACAAATTTTTGAAATAGAAGGTGGAAAAAGTGACAGAAAAGCATCCTCTTTCAGGTTATAAAAAGGATGATAATGGAGTTCTCTGGATCTGGAGTTACGTTGGACAGGCTAGAGTGAAAATGGGGTATAAAGTAAAAAGTCTGCTTCACTATGAGCAATCTTCCTATCAGCAAATCAGTATTGTGGATACAAAATGGTATGGGAAGATGCTGGTGCTAGATGGTACTCCACAAATTTCAACAGGAGAAGGGTTTATTTATAATGAAATGATTAGCCATGTGCCAATTATAACGCATTCAAATCCCCAAAAAGTTGCGATGATTGGCGGAGGAGACTGTGGTCCTGCACGGGAGGCAATGAAGTATGACGGAATTCAACAAATTGATGTAGTTGAAATTGACCCAAAAGTTACAGAAATCTGCCGCACATGGCTAACTCCGGCTTCTTGTTATGATGGTGAAACCAGGCTCAATATGATACATCGCGATGGAATAGATTGGATTCAAGAGCAGAAGGGAGTTTATGATGTTCTCATAATTGATCGACCTGACCCTGTTGGGCCGGGAAAAAAACTATTTCAACCTGATTTTTATCAATATGTCTACAACAGCCTTAAAGATGATGGCGTGGTTGTTTTTCAATCAGGGTCTCCTTACTACAATACTTCTACGTTACAAGGCACCGTTAAAAATTTAAAGGAGCTATTTCCCATTGTCCGCACATATCTAGTGACTATACCCCTTTTCCCTTGCGGCATTTGGAGTTTTACGATTGCTTCTAAAAAAATGGATCCTCTTCAGGCCGATTTGGCGAAGTTACAGCATACACATACTCAATATGTTGATCCTGAAATTTTCCGTGCATCATTTGTTTTACCTAAATATATAAAAGAAATAGTAGACGGAAAGGATTCCTAAAAACTAAGTAGCGACGAATGTTTGTTGAAAGTCATCAATAATCTCGGAAAATATATTTGTTATAGCAGTTCTGTGTTTGCTACGCAGAGTCCGGGATAATTCAATTTGAAACGTATTAAAATTATGACTGTAACCTAGATAACCGCTATTGTCACCTTGTCTGTGAAAGGCAATTGATTCGTTTCCCACAAATTTATTATCAAATATTACATGGATTTTCGGGAACGAATCTTCAGATTTTTTAGTTAGCTTCTGTTGAAACCAATCTTTAACTTCCTTTGAGCAAGATTGTCCATATAAAGTCCCGACTTCAATTGCATAAGGTCCGTAATGTGTATCCTTCATTCCATGAAAAGATAAATGCAAATAGGGTGTTAAAAGGCAATTATTACTATCTATTATCTTTAAAAATTTAACAATTTCTTGGATTGTACTTCTATACTCTTGTATCCCCTCATAGTTCGCTTTATTTAGGTTTCTATTTAAATCTGCTACGGTTCTGGAAACCGTACTGACGATTCCTGCACATCCTGTTTTCTTGACTAAATTCTCTACGACTTTGTCCGTAAATAAATCAGCAGCGGGTGGTTCGGCATGAAGTGCATCCACATGACAGCTTATAAAACCAGTTCCTTTGTTGTATTTTAAGTAGTTTCCATGAATGAATTTTAATGTCATTGACTATTTCCCCTTTTATATCGTTTGAAATCTATTCTTTCTATAATAAATGCAGTGAAAATAAAATCGGTGAATTATTACGCGTGTTAAATAAATACATAAAAAGTTTTTAGAGACGGTGGAAATAAATAGATAAATGTACAGGAGTATTTTGTATAGTTACATACTATATGAGTAGCTGATTATTGTTATAGGGCATTAAAGTAGCAAAATACGATAGAAAGTTCTAATTAGGAGGCTTTAAAATGGATCCAATGAGAGAAGAGTTAGGGATATTATCTGATAAAGAAATGACGTTGCAAACTCTTAATCTGAATAATATACCGTCTGTTGAATTAGTTGACCCAAAAACCTGTTCATATCCAGTGATAGGGAGGAAATATGGTCACCATAGCGGAAGAGATATTGTTATCGTCAATACAAAGGACCAAGCAATATATGAAGGATATGATTATTTTACGAAAATATATGCAATAGACAAAGAATATTGTCTAGAAGTAGAAGGACTAAGCGTAAAAACAGTACAAGTAGTGACCAGTGAACATGTTGTATTTAATGAAATACCCATTCGAACGCAAGCCTTCGGTTGGAAATTAGAACAGATAAACAGCATGGATGTACCGGAAATGCTGATGAACGTAGCCATTCGAGCGCTCTACGTAACAGGAGCTAAAAGCGGCTTTGTTAAAATGGGTGTATTAGAAAATGGAGAGTGTATCGTCACAGATATTAACTCATCAGAAAGCGATTGGATAGAAAACCCGCTAAAGCCTGCTGTTCCTTTTAGCATGGGTGCTGATGTTGAGTTTATGTTAAGTTGCGATGGAGAGCTTCTACCAGCTTCTACTTTCTTTTCTGTTGAAGGTCCGGTAGGTTGTGATGAAAGGCAAATAGAGCAAGATAGCGGCGAGTATGCATTAGTAGAAGTTAGGCCTGAAAAAGCGAATTCATCAACAGAGCTATTTGAGAATATCCAAAAATTAATAGAAAAAGCATCTGCACAGGTACCATATAAAAACGTTCATTTTCGGGCAGGAAGCATGCCATTTTCAGGGTATCAATGTGGAGGGCATATCCATTTTGGCATCCCGCTTTCTTTATCTTTATTAAGAGCTCTTGACCACTACCTTGCTATTCCAGTAGCGCTGATAGAAGAATCTAAGACTGCTAAACTTAGAAGGAAAACTAACCATGGAGGTATTGGACGCTATCGTGAAAAACCGTATGGATTTGAGTATTTAACGTTAAGTTCTTGGATTATCGACCCTAGAATTACTCTCTCTACTTTAGCTCTTGCTCAGCTAGTTGCTACCCATCATCATGAATTAAAAAGCGAATTTTTATTTCATCCACTTACGCAGCGTGCCTACTATCAAGGGAATAAAATCTTTCTTAAGCGGATGTGGAAAGATATCAAGGCGAATCTTATGAAAACATCTAGCTATCCACACTATCAAAATGAACTATCTTTTCTATTTGAAATGATCGAAAAAGAAATTCCTTGTGATGAATCAAACGATATTCGAGGAAATTGGAATGTAAAGATTTCTGAAGAAATCTATGATCGCGGATATATTATCCAAATCCCCAAAAAGCTCCGTTTAAAATACGGCCTCACAGAGGGGCAGTCTACGATTGTTAGTGCAGGAAAGGCAATATCAACCGCAACTGTTCATTCTTATCCTTTTTCATTTCGCCATTCAAATATGGTTCAACTCTCTAAATCTCTCCGTCATAAACTATCTCTCCCAAAAGATTGGTGCCCCAAGCTATCAGCTTCAGAAGGCATCATAACTTTAGGTCCTATCATTGGCATTCTTGCTAATCGTCCTTTTGAAAGACAAACAACTTATTTCCACCATTTATGTCGCTTAGCAAATGAAAAGCGAATGCTTGTATATGTGTTTGAACCCGAAGATATTGATTGGGAGAAAAAACTGGTTAAAGGAACAACCATTAATGGTGAAGGGCTTTTTCCTTTTCCTGCTGTTATTTATGATCGTTATTTCATAGATGGTAGAAAAAATATTTTAATAGATGAAGTAAGAGCAAAACTTCAGGCGATTTATAAAATTCCTTTTATTAATTCTTCAAATTTGTTTCAGCTTACGGGAGATAAGTGGGCAACATATCAACTTCTTATGAAAGAATACGAAGAGTTTCTTCCGGAGTCACGTCTAGTAAAAAAACCTGCTGACATTGCAAAAATGCTTGATAGCTACGGAGAAGTTTATTTAAAACCGCTTGGCGGAGCCTTAAGTAAAGGAGTCATGCGCATCGTTCGCCGACCAACAGGTATCTTTTGGTTTGATCTTAATAAAAAAGAGCTTCATCAATTCAGTAATATGGAAGAACTATTTACTTTGCTCTCCCCTTTGATGAAAAACAATCCTTATCTTGTTCAAGAAGGAATTCGCAGAAAGCAGCATAAAGATAAAAATTTAGAAATACGGGTTTATATGCAAAAAAATGAAAAACAAATTTGGCTTCGAACGGGTATGGTTGCGCGCCTCACCGGTGAAGATGTGCTAACGGAAGATTCTGAAACGAATATGCGCCTCAGTAAAATATTGAATAGTTTATACCCTGATCCAACAGACAGAAGGTTCGTTATAAACCAATTAGCTAAAATATCTAAAAATATTGTTGCAACAGTAGAGGAGAAAGTGGGTCCTTTTGGAGAGCTGGCAGTAGATTTATGTATAGATCAGTACGGTTCCATAAAGTTACTCGAAATAAATGCAAAACCAGATAGTCTATTCTCACAAATTAGAGCCTATAAGCTTCGTACTTTGGCGGGGATTCGTCTACTCAATTATGCATCTTCACTGGCGGGTTACGAAGAAGAAAAGGAGGATTTAACATGAAGAACTTCACATTAAATGAAATCCTTAAACAAACGGGGGGAGACCTTTGTTATGGATCAGGAAATCCCGTTATTAAACATGCTATAAACTACGCTAAAAGAGATATAGAGGATCATACACTCATCTTTCATTTAGATAGAGAACCGATTAGAGGGAAGTATTGGAAAGAAAATCATTCAATTGTCGTTATAACAGACCAACCCGAGCTGTGCACGAACTTAGAGGAAAATATTATTCTTGTTAAAACAGCTCAATTAGAAGATGCTTATTGGAAATTTATTGAATACTACCGAGGGCTCTTTGATCTTCCTGTTATTGGTGTTACAGGAACTTGTGGGAAAACGACCACGAAAGAGATGATCCGACAAATATTAATTGAAGATTATAAAGTGAAAGCTACGTGGATGAGTATGAATTCTATGTCTGTAAATCTACGTTATTTAACAGGTATTGATGATACGACGGAGGTAGCTGTTTTTGAGATGCCGGTCGCTTATCCAGGTTATCTAAAAGTTGCGTGCCGCTACTTTCAGCCGCAAATACGAATTCTATTAAATATAGGCGTGCACCATCTCGCTGATTGTGAAACACCTGAAGAATATATGAAAGCAAAAGCTGAAATTGTCGAAGGCTTAGATCCAAATAGCGGCATTTTGATTTTAAACGCAGATGACGAAAATATTAAGAAAGTGGTTGATGTGAGTCCTTTTAAAGGCGTTGTATATGTAGGTAAAAATGATGGTTCCCAATTTCAAGCAAAGAATATTAAATATGCTAATGGAGGAATGGCCTTTACTTTAAAGCACAAAAACAAAGAGTACAATGCCTTTATCCCTGGATATGGTGAACATAATGTTTATAATGCACTTGCTGCCATTGCTGCTGTATTTTATGTAGGCGTTGATATTTCCGTTGCCATACAAAGACTTAGCTTATTTGAACAAGTAGAAGAACATTTGGAATTTAAAAGAGGAATGAATGAATGTACGGTAATTAATGATACATGGAACTCTTCACCTTTATCGATGGCTACAGCTCTTAAAGTTCTTGGTGATATGTCAAAAGAGAAACGATCTATCGCTTTATTAGGCTACATGCCTCAGCTGGGAGAAGGGCCTCATGCAATTAAACAATACGAAGAGATGGGAAAAAAAGCAGCGGAATCAAAAATTGACATTCTGGTTGTAGTAGGAGATGAGGCAAAAGCTATCGGAACAGGAGCTTTAAAATATGGAATGGATCCTAATAAAGTCTATTTCTGTAATACCGGCGACGAAGTATACGATGTTTTAGCTCCTTATTTAAATGAAAATACAATACTTCTATTAAAAGTAACGCATCGTGTTATGAAAAAACCTACTTTTAAACAATTAAGAAATAAACTCATTCCAGATAACGAAGAGTAAAAGGAGGATAGAAATGAAGAAGACTAAACAGCTAAGAGAGTTGATAGAAAGTAAACAGCTAGAGTTTATTATGGAAGCTCACAGTGCGCTATCTGCAAGGATTGTAGAAGAAGCCGGATTCAAAGGGATATGGGCCAGTGGCCTGTCCTTATCTGCAGCACTGGGTGTAAGAGATAATAACGAGGCTTCATGGACACAGGTATTAGACGTCTTAGAGTTTATGAGTGACGCAACATCCGTTCCAATTCTTCTTGATGGCGATACAGGCTATGGGAATTTTAATAATGCAAGAAGATTGGTTAAGAAATTGGAGCAGCGAGACATTCCAGGCGTGTGTATTGAAGATAAATTGTTTCCAAAAACAAACTCATTTATTAAAGGTGAAGCACAGCCGCTTGCAGATATTAATGAATTTTGCGGCAAAATTAAAGCAATGAAAGATAGTCAAAAAGATGAAGATTTTGTGGTGGTATCGCGCGTAGAAGCTTTTATTGCAGGGTGGGGGCTGAAAGAAGCTTTAAAGCGTGCAGAAGCTTATCGCCAAGCGGGAACCGACGCCGTTTTGATTCATAGTAAAAGGTCAGATATGACAGAGATCGAAGCTTTTATGAAAGAGTGGGGAAACAGACTTCCAGTTATTATTGTTCCAACCAAATACTATTCGGTTCCAACTGATAAATTTAGTGATTTAGGAATTAGCTTGAGCATTTGGGCTAACCATAACTTAAGATCTTCCATTACAGCTATGCAGAAAACGTCTGCTCAGATTTATTCCGATAAAAGTTTGATTAACGTAGAAAAAAATGTCTCTCCGCTTGAGGAAGTTTTTCGCCTTCAAAAAGCTGAAGAGCTCGATATGGCAGAGAAACTTTATTTAAGCTCTGCCAATCATAGCACGAACGCTATGATTTTGGTAAAAGAATCAGCAAATGACGCTTTAATAACTGAGCAGATAAATCAGTTAAAAAAAGTCGGCGTGACAAATAGTATAAAAGTAGATCGTAACAAAGCTATGGAAGACAAGGAGTTTCCTCATAAAGGAGAATTATATCATCTTTATGCTGCGAGGGATAAGCTAGGAACGGCTACTTTAATAAGCGATAGTAACATCGTGTATAAAACACATATTTTTGAGGAGTTAATTCATGAAAGTGGCGATATCACTATCGTAGCAGGAGCTGATTACGAGTTAAAAGGAAATCAAACATCTTATGTAACCGCTAAACTTCCCTATTCCAAACAGCTGTATTCCAAAACAGTAGACTTGATTCAAATGTCGTGCAATCCAAACTCTAAAAACATTCATGGTGAATTCATTGGTCTTTGGAAAGTTTCCGGAAAAGGCACTGAGATTGTAAAAAGAGCTTTAGAAGAACTGGCACAAAGAAAAGATTTCGCTCAGCTCACGTTCTCTGATTTCTTTAATTATATTAATCTAATTCATCCGGTTGCTGTTAAATATACGATGGGGTCATGGATAGATACGGAAACGTATACAAAGATTCAAAAAGATGGTGGGAAAAATGATTAGTACGTCCGTATTTGGAACTCAATTAAAAAAACTAGGTTTTCAATTTTATAGCGGGGTTCCTTGTTCCTATCTTAAACATCTTATTAACTACGCTATCAACGAATGTGAATATGTAGCAGCAGCAAACGAAGGAGAAGCGGTAGCGATTGCTGCTGGTGCATCAATCGCTGGTAACAAAGCGGTTGTTTTAATGCAGAACTCCGGATTAGCAAATGCTGTTTCCCCTTTAACCTCTCTTATTCATCCGTTTAAAATTCCTATTCTTGGATTTGTCAGTTTTCGCGGAGAACCTGGATTTCCGGATGAACCGCAGCATGAATTAATGGGAGAAATTACTCCTGCCCTGCTAAATACGATGAAAATAAAATGGGAATATTTATCTTCTGATTTTGCGGAAGTCAAAAAACAATTGCAGCGGGCTAATCAAGCTGTTGAAAATAATGAAAGCTACTTCTTTATTGTGAAAAAAGGAACGTTTGAGCCAGTTAAGCTTTTAGAAAAATCAATGAATAACGTTACTCCTAAAATGAAAAGTGAACAGATAACAACCGACGAGTTACCTTCAAGATATGAGGCATTACAAGTAGTTAATTCACTAAAAGACAATGATACCATTCAGGTGGCCGCTACAGGGAAAACTGGAAGAGAGCTTTACGAAATAGAAGACGCAAGAAATAATTTTTATATGGTTGGATCTATGGGGTGCGTTAGTTCCATTGGTTTGGGCTTAGCTTTAAGCAGAAATGAAAAGAACATCATTACGATTGATGGAGACGGAGCTTTGCTTATGCGCATGGGAAATCTAGCAACCAACGGCTACTATTGTCCGGCAAATTTATTACACATTCTTTTAGACAATCAAACCCATGATTCTACAGGGGGACAACATACGGTCTCTCATAACATTAATTTTGTAGATATTGCTTCTTCCTGTGGGTATCAAAATTCCATTCATGTTCATAACTTAAATGAGTTAGAGACGCATATAAAACAGTGGAAAAACGATAAAAAATTAACGTTTTTATATCTTAAAATAGCGAAAGGATCTAAAAAGAACCTGGGGCGTCCTGAAATGAAGCCTTATGAAGTCAGAGAAAGACTGCAGGTGTTTTTAGATGATTAAAACAGCTGTTATTCTAGCTGCAGGGATGGGGAGCAGGATTCGTAAAAGAGCTGGAAATCGCCCTAAAGGTTTTTTGATGATTGATGAAAAATCGATTATTGAACATTCCATTTCGAAGTTAATAGAAGCGGGAGTTGAGACGATTTTTATTGGAACAGGTTATATGAAAGAAGAATATGAAAAGTTAATGGTTAGATACCCTCAAATAAAATGTGTTTATAATTCTAGATACGAAACAACAGGAAGTCTGTTTACGCTGTATCAATTTAAAAATTATATTAAAGAAGATTTTTTACTATTGGAATCAGATGTAATTTATGAAAAGAGTGCATTGAAAACATTAGTAAACCATTCGAGATCAGATGTCATACTAGCGAGTAAATTGAACGGTGCTGGTGATGAAGTGTATATCGAAGCCGATGAAAATAATAGCCTTAAGAATATGTCAAAACAAAAAGAAGAGTTGAATAGTATCTATGCAGAACTAGTTGGTTTAACCAAACTCTCTTATGCTACATTTCAGAGACTTTGTGATGAAGCAAATACGCTATTTCAGTTTAATCAAACGATTGATTATGAATATGGCCTCGTTAAAATTTCTGAAAAAACAAATGTGTATATTCATAAACTGGACAATTTGGCATGGTGTGAAGTGGACGATGAAGATCACTGGGCAAGAGCAACTACTATTGTTTATCCGGTTATTAAAGCTCGAGAAGGTATTCCACACGCTGTTAAGAGAAATATACTTCTAAACCCGGGACCGGCAACTACCACAGACACCGTCAAATATGCTCAAATAGTGGAGGACATTTGCCCGAGAGAAAAAGAATTTGGGGAGACGATGGAATTTATCTCTGCTGAACTAACAAAATTTGTTGGGAATCCAGAGAAGTATACTACGGTATTATTCGGCGGATCTGGAACAGCGGCAGTGGAATCGATTTTAAGTTCAGTAATTGATAACGGTACTGTGGTTATTATCAATAACGGTCCATACGGTGAGAGAATGTGTAAAATCGCTGAGATTTATGGGCTGAATTATGCAGAATATAAAAGCTCCGCCGAGCAGGCTATTGATATGAACGACTTAGAAATTTTCATAAAAAAGATTTCAATGAACGTTTCTTATCTGGCACTTGTTCACTGTGAAACGTCAACAGGGCTTCTTAATGATATTGAACAAATTGGAGAATTTTGTGCAGTGAAAAATATCGAGATGATTGTGGATGCAATGAGTTCGTATGCAGCTGTTCCGATTGACATGAAAAAAATGAATATAAGCTATCTGGCCGCAAGTGCAAATAAGAACCTTCAAGGAATGGCAGGGGTGTCGTTTGTTATAGCAAATAAAGACCGGTTAGAAAAAACGGAGCAAATGAAGCCTCGTAACCTTTATCTTCATTTATATGATCAGTACCGCTATTTCCAAATGAATAAACAAATGCGTTTTACTCCTCCTGTTCAGACTATGTATGCCTTAAAGCAGGCAATTATAGAAACTCAGTGGGAAGGAATTGAGAAACGATATGAACGCTACTCAAAATCATGGACTACTTTAACTGATGGAATTACTCGGCTTGGGTTAACTTATTTGGTTCCGGAAACACATCATTCTAAAATTATTACTTCTATCATCGAGCCTTCCGATAAAAAATATAATTTTGATATTATGCATGATTTTTTTTATAAACAAGGATTTACCATTTATCCTGGTAAAGTTGATAAATTAGAAACGTTTCGAATAGCAAATATTGGTGATATCACATATAGAGATATAGAAAGATTTCTTCACCTTCTTGAACAATATCTTAAAGCTTTAAAAGGAGAGTGAGAAAGAGTTGAATCAAAAATTAGCTGTAGCAGTTATGGTAATCAATCAAGATCATCACGTACTTCTAGTCAAAAACTATAGACGGGGATGGGAATTTCCTGGAGGTTTTGTAGAAGCAGGTGAATCGATAAAAGAGGCGGGTATACGAGAAGTTAAAGAGGAATCTGGAATTGTTATTGAAGTGACCAACTTTCTTGGAGTAGAACAAGATGTTAAAAGGTCTACTACTGTTATTTTATTAAAAGGAAAAGCGATTAGCGGGGAAATTTCTGTCTCTAATGAAACGCAGGATGTGGGATATTTTACATTAGAAGAAGCAAAAAACATAATTAAATTAGATAACTTTAAGGATCGAATGGCTAGATGTCTAAAAGAGACTGAAATACCATTTTTCTATATTTTAAAAGACACGGGCTCCTTTTACTTATAGGCGGAAGGTTTCTGTGTTGTGCTAGAAAAGCAGCCTGAACTCGATTAAATAAAAAACTCTCATCGTCATGCGCAGCGATGAGAGTTTTTATCAGTAAAAGTATCGTTGTTTATTCAGCCGTCGCAATTTCTTCTTCTACATCATGGTCTTCTAAATTAGCATCTAAAAATTCACTTGTTTCCGATAAATTGAGATTTAATTTCGTTTTTTTGCAAATTTGAATGGTAACATCCTGAACTGAGACGTCTAAAACATGGCCCCCTTCGTTTTTATATTCATCAATAAAGTGCAGGTGGTAGCCGGGAACACCGATGCCTGAAGAATATTCTGGCGTGTAAAAACCTGCTAGTGTTCCATTTACATCTGAAGATGTAAATGTAGGCTGATCAGCCGCCGCATCTACCATAGAGGGGTAGGGTTTCTCTTGCTTTGCAACCGTGCGGGTTTTTACTTCTTTAAACTTCCCGTCAATGCGAACTGCATAGAATAGATTCGGGCTTGGAATAAGCTCGTTCATTAAGGTTTCTAGTTGTTCACGATTCATTTCCTTTTCTACACGGTAAGAGATATCTTCATAAAAGGTTGTCATAATGGCAAATGGTGTTTTTACATCTTCACTAATAGGTGCGGCTTTCCCATCAGCAATATGATAAAATTCTCCGTCAAAGGCAATCATTTCACCGTCCAATTGATTAAACGTACCGATGCCGAAATCACCTTTTTTAGCTAATTCCTTGTATGTGACAACACCGTCAAACACGCCGTCTAATAAAGCAATCATAGTGGAAGTTTGGTGAATCGTTAATTTTTCTTTATTGCTCATTCTTTACTCAGTCCTTTCAGTTAATTTGATCTGGCAGTAGGTGTGTATTTAATTTTTCATTATCTTTATAATCTACAGGAACATCAATGATAACGGGGCCTTGTTCGTGAAAAGCGTTTGCTAGAGTGTCCGAAAATTCTTCTGGAGAGTTAACTCTAAATCCTTTGGCACCAAAACTTTCAGCAAGTGTAACAAAGTCTACACTGCCAAACTCTACTGCAGATTTTCGGCCATATTTAATTTGCTGTTGAAAGCCAACCATATCGTAGGATTGGTCGTTCCAGATAATGTGAACAATCGGTAAGTTTAACCGAACGGCTGTCTCGAGTTCCATAGCTGAAAATAAAAAACCGCCGTCTCCAGACATGGACAGAACTTTTTTATGGGGGCGAACGAGCGCAGCTGAAATAGCCCAAGGTAAAGCAACACCTAGCGTCTGCATGCCATTGCTGAATAGTAAATGCTGAGGTTCATAGGAACGAAAATAACGAGCCATCCATATGTAATGCGAACCAACGTCACATGTGATGGTAGTATCATCTTCAACAAAGTCCTGCAGAGTTTCAATTAACTGTAGGGGATGAAGGTGAGTGTCATTAGAAAACTCGTACTGATCGTCAGGTTGTTCTAGTTTGCTTTTTAGCGTTTTTAAAAAAGAAGCACTTTCTTTTGAACGTATTAAATGTGGGAGTTTATCCGCTAGTATGTCAATTGTGCTTGGAATATCTCCTACTAACTCAATTTCTGGCTGGTAATGATGGTCAGCTTGTGCTTGTAAATCATCTAAATGAATAATACTTCTTTGACTTTCTGAGTTCCAGAGAGAAGGAGGGTATTCAACTGGGTCATATCCAATTGTTAAGACGACGTCAGCATGCTTTAATAAGACGTCTCCAGGCTGATTGCGAAAAAGACCTACTCGTCCAAAAAAATGAGTTTCAAGCTCTCGTGAAACAGCTCCCGCACCTTGGAACGTTTCTACAACAGGAAGGGCATGTTCTGCTACAAGCTGACGGATTGATTCCACTGCTTTAGATTTACTTGCTCTCATACCTAAAAGCAAAACAGGTAGCTTTGCTGTGCGAATAGTGTGTATAGCTTGGGCAACAGCGTCTAAATTAGCAGCGCCAATCCTAGGAGCTTTTAAAACCGGTAGAGTGGAAGCTGATGTTTCGCTATCCATTACATCCTGCGGCAAGCTGACAAAAGATGCTCCTGAAGGAGAAGAAACAGCTTCGCGAAAGGCGTCTGTTATCACTTCCGGAACGTTTGCAGCGTCTTCTACCTCAACGCTGAATTTGGCTATAGATTTAAATAGTCCTTCATTATCCATTGATTGATGCGTCTTTTTTAATCGATCTGCTCTTGGAACGGCTCCTGCTAGGGCTACCACTGGATCACCTTCAGAAGTAGCAGTGACAAGGCCAGTGGCTAAATTAGCAGCACCTGGACCTGATGTGACAAGGCAAACGCCCGGCGTACCTGTCAATCTTCCCATAGCAGCTGCCATAAACGCAGCATTTTGTTCATGGCGGCACACAATTACTTCTGGTCCTTTTTCTTTCAAAACATCAAATACGCCATCAATTTTGGCTCCTGGAATGCCAAATATATAAGGCACATTCTGACTTGCCAAACTTTCTACTAGTAAATCGGCGCCTTTTTTTGTGTCGGTAGTATCACCATTACTCATCATGCATTCTCTCCTTTATATTTCTTAGATAGGTTTTAAGGCCTACTGATTGAATACCCAATTTGTATGACAACTAACCAAAGGAAAGAGAAGGTTTTAATTTTCTAAATAAAAAACTTCCCTATTAATTAGGGAAGCAGAGATGTACCTATTTCGAATAAAACATATCTGTTTTATTTGTAGGTTTATGGTACTTGAGGGATAGCAAGTGAAAGTCCTACGCGGCTCTTATTTGGTATGGTTAAAAAGCTTTTGGTAACTAATAATTTTTTGATCTAGCTTTTGACTTAATTTTAAAATCTCACCGTGAGAATAGCTGCTTGTTTTCTTAGCTAATTGGTAAATATCTGATTGTAAGGCTCGAATTTCTTTTTCTAACTGAGGTTGCTTCATTTGAAATCCTCTCCAAGTCAGAATACTTCTATCTTTTATCTAATAGTATGAAATTCCTTCATATTTGTAAAATGTTTTTTGTTTTGAAAAATATGAAATAGGTGAAGAGCTGCTGCCAAGCTTTGTCGAACACTTTTTTTACCTGTTTTCAACTAATATGATATACTAAGGCTAGGAAAAATGATAATTCGGAGCGCACGTTCAGTTATTCTTAACAAGCGAATGAATTTTTAGCTTTGACAAGTTTAACTTGTAAGGTGAAGAAATTCATCACATAACCTTATTAGATCTGAACCTTGTTAGCCCGGATGAGGATTTGTCGAAAACGATTCACTAGAAAAAACCTTCGAGACCGCCAACTCGGAGGTTTTTTTATTTTTGTGTATGGGAAGTGAAAAAAAGACATAGACTAATAAAGAAAAAGGTCCCGCACCCATAATCGACCGTAGTTGATTACACCTTGTCCATTTCTGCAAGGAAGCGGTCTTTTTACTATAGGGAAGTGCCGCCAAACACCATTCCCTAAAGACAATCAGCACACGGGCCTTATGGATGAAGAACCTTTTAGACGATACTTATCGGTGATTACTTATTTTACTACTGGAAAAATAGCAAAATAAGAGCGACTATGGCTCCTAAAAGCTCTACGTAAGCCGTTAGGAGCTGAACATTCTCAGCATCTAGGAAAAATGACTTGAGGATTTGTCTCAGACTATCCACCACCTTTTTCTTCCTTGCGTGAATTCTCAAGGGAAAGAAAGGAGACGACAGTGCTTCTTTATTTTAACAAAAGTAGGAAATGATAAGTAGATTTATTTGAAGTGTAAATTAAAAAAGCATGTAGAATACATGCTTTTTTAATTTGGATAAATTTCTTTTATGCGTCCGACTTGTCCATCTGTTAAACGGACTTTGATGCCGTGTGGGTGAAAGCTTGAATTGGTCAGAATGTCTTTGACCGTTCCATGTGTAAGTTTCCCAGAACGCTGATCTGCTTTTAAAACAATGTCGACTTCAATTCCAGGGGCTACGTCTTTTCTATTTTGTCCGTTCATTATACACCTGTTCTCTTTCGCTGATTATTCGTTTTTTTTGTTTGTTGACTCGTCAGTTTTTTGGTTGCTTGATTCGTGCTGCTATTTTGAGCTTTACTTGAAGATTGATTTTTCTTATTAGCAAGCTGCTGTTTGATAGCATCTTGAAGACTAATTTTCTTTTTAAGTTGTTCTGTCATATGAGCTCCTCCTGAATACGTACATCGTCTGAAAAAACAAAGAAAGTAAGGCAATGAAAAAGCTGACTATCTAGTCAGCTTTTTTTAATTAGAAACAGTGACTTCTTCTACAGGCTGCATAAGTACAGCTTCTTTATCAGGATACGTTTTTTCAATATGATGTTCTCCCCAAGAGCATAATGAATCAAGAATGCTTTTTAAAGACCATCCGTAATCTGTTAAAGAATATTCTACTCGAGGCGGCATTTCATTGTACATTTTTCTAACAATGATGCCGTCTGCTTCAAGTTCGCGAAGCTGCTGCGTTAATACTTTTTGTGTAACGCGCGGCATAATCCTTTTTAATTCTCCAGGGCGCTTTGTCCCTTTAATTAAGTGGCAAAGAATAACGACTTTCCACTTGCCTCCAATGACTTCTAGTGCCGCTTCCACTGGAATATTATATTTTTTCACGTTAACAACTCTCCTTGTTCTAGAGATAACGGTTAAATGCATGGTTTCGCATTTTTTCTGATGTTTATCATACCACTATAGAGCAAAATTTTCTAGGTGTAAGCATTTTTTTAGAATACCCAATAGTTCATGACTTTAGTATTTACGCTTATTGTAACCTCCAGGTACCTATATCACTTGAAAGTGCGTACTTTTTCTTTGGTTTTACATCGCTCATAATAACAATTGTTGATGGCCGGTTAGCGAATATATGAAGGGTACCTGCGCTAATCAGCTGTAAGAGAAGCTATTATAGAAAAATTATTATAACGAACAGGAGGCGTTAAGAAGTGAATACACTTTCACAAACACAACAAAGTAAAAAAAGCGGTGCTTTGCCGCTATTAGCGCTAGCTATTAGCGCCTTTGGAATCGGGACAACTGAGTTTGTTCCAGTAGGTTTATTATCATCGCTTGCAGATGATTTAAATATTTCCATTACACTAGCAGGGTTATTAATTTCAGGATACGCAATGGGAGTTGCATTTGGAGCTCCCGTATTAACAGCTTTAACAAGTAAAATGAGCAGAAAATCATTGCTGATGCTATTAATGGTTATTTTTATCGTAGGAAACTCAGTAGCAGCTTTGTCAACAAGCTTTGGACTGCTGCTTATAGCACGAATTATCACTGCATTTTCACACGGTATTTTCTTTTCTATCGGTGCGACTATTGCTGCTGATTTGGTGCCGGAAGATAAGCGGGCAAGTGCCATTGCTTTAATGTTTACAGGTTTGACAGTAGCAACTGTTACTGGTGTTCCGCTTGGTACATTTATCGGACAAGCTTTCGGCTGGAGAGCAACATTTTGGGGAGTAGCGTTACTTGGAGTTATTGCCATTATTGCAAGTGCTCTTTTAGTGCCTAAAGACTTAAAAGAAGCGCCGCCGGCAAAATTTAGTGATCAATTGGAAATTTTGAAAAACGGGCCGCTTTTACTATCGTTTGCTATTACCGCCTTAGGATATGGCGGGACGTTTGTAGCTTATACGTATTTAGCACCTATTCTTGAAAAGCTAACAGGGTACGCACCAAGCGCGGTTAGTATCTTGCTACTGGTATATGGTGTAGCAGTAGCCATCGGAAATACGGTCGGAGGAAAAGCTGCGAATAAAAACCCGTTAAAAGCATTATTTTGGATGTTTTTAATTCAAGCAGTTATCTTAGTTATTTTATCGTTTACTGCATCGTTTAAAGTAGCGGGAACAATTACGATTTTTGCCATGGGCTTATTGGCATTTATGAACGTACCTGGACTGCAAGTGCTGGTCGTGAACTTAGCTGAAAAGTATGTCCCTTCAGCAGTGAACGTAGCCTCTGCGCTTAATATTGCTGCATTTAATGTTGGAATTGCTATTGGTTCTTTTGTAGGCGGCCTGATTGTTGATTCCATTGGTCTTGTTCATACTCCTTGGATTGGGGGAGTGATGGTTTTAGGAGCGGTCTTATTAACCGCATGGAGCCGCTCAATAGAAGCAAAAGCAAAATAAAACAAGAGATCATAGCCTTTTGCGATGATCTCTTAGCTATAAAAGGAGAAGAAGTGCTTCCGCGTTTGCCGTCTCATATGTAGCAAACAAAAAGAGGCTGGGACAAAAGTAGTTTAGTTAAAGGAAAATCCGAACGATGAATCGAGATTCTTAATGGAGAATCTAACTCGTTCGGATTTTTTTATGGGTAGGATGAACGTAGATTTTATGTATGTAGTTGCTTCTAGCGGTTGATTGGAGGACAAGACGAAGACTCCTGCGGGAAAAGCGGAATAGGTGAGACCCCGCAGGAGCTTAGCGACAGGCTCACCGGCCGCCCGCGGAAAGCAAAGTCTTGCATGGAAATCAACCGCGATGGAACAAGCGGGCCATATAAGCTCCTTTATCCAATTAGTTCATCTTTAGATTCCATTGATTCATTATGTCTCAATCTCTTTTTATATAGATTTTAAGTTATAGGATATATAAGAAATATGTATTAGAGTTATTGATCCTATGTTCTTTATAATAAAATTATCCATTATCTCCTTGGATGATATAAAGTCGAAAGGAGAAATACGATGAGTGTTGCATTTTTATTTCCAGGACAAGGCGCACAATATGCTGGTATGCTTCATGATATAAAAAATAAATGGGGATTAGCGACTACGTTTGAAGAAGCAAGTGAGGCTTTAAATCAAGACGTGTTATCGTTAGATTCGTCAGAAAAATTAAAATATAATAAAAACGTTCAAATATGTCTTTTTATTGCAGGGGTGGCTACGGCTAGGTCTTTTAAAAACAAAGGATACTCGCCAGACGTGGTAGGAGGGCATTCAATAGGGGCGTTTGGAGCAGCAGTTACATCTGAAGTGTTATCTTTTAAAGAAGCTCTTCTTCTTGTGAAAAAAAGAGGGGAACTGATGGAAAATGCTTATCCTGATGGTTATGGTATGGGGGTTGTAATGGGACTGCGCGAACATCAGCTTCTCTCTATTGTACATGAAATATCAACTGATGCAGCTCCTGTTTACGTAGCGAATCTAAATGCTCCTGATCAAATAACGATTTCTGGCACCTTAAAAGCAATTGAGAAAGTTCTTGAAAAAGCATCTAAAAAAGGGGCTAGAAAAACTAAAATGCTTCATGTAACGGTGCCTTCTCACTGTCCTCTTATGGAAGGAGTTTCGAGCGAATTACGAAAAATAATAACGGAAGTGAAAGGAAAAGCCCCGGTCGTTCCTTTTATAGGTAATTGTAAAGCTCGGAAATTATGGAAAGCTGCTGATATTAAGGAAGATCTGGCAGCGAGTGTTGCCCTGCCCGTTCGTTGGCATGATGCTACGGAAGTTATGTATGAAATGGGTACAAGATTATACATTGAAATGGCTCCCGGAAGAGTACTAACGGATTTGACTGCTAAGAGCTTTCCGGAAGCAAGGGCTATTTCTGCAGCCGAATCTACCATGAAATCTGTGTTAATTCTAATGGAAAAAGAAAAAATGTAAGCGCCTTAATTTAGGAATAGAAGAAAGGAGCTAGAACATGAGTGGCATAAAAAAAACTTCAAAATCATGGACAACTCGCCGAAATCAAAAAGCAGCCCGCCTTGCGAAAATAGACCATCTTCTTAAAGGAAAGTTATTGGTTAATGCACACATTATTGAAGCGTTAGAATTGCTTATATCACCCGGAGATAAAGTAGTGCTTGAAGGAGACAATCAAAAGCAAGCATCTTTTTTATCAAAGGCGCTGAATGAAGTAAGCGCTGATAAAATAAACGGCCTTCATATGATTATGTCTAGTATTTCACGGCCGGAACATCTCGACATATTCGAGAAAGGAATTGCTGAAAAAATTGATTTTTCGTACGCAGGTGCTCAAAGTCTTCGCGTATCTCAAATGATTGAAGATGGCACGTTGAAAATGGGGGAAATTCATACATATCTAGAGCTTTACGGACGTCTTTTCATTGATTTAATTCCCAATATTGCATTAGTGGCTGCCGATAAAGCGGATGCACAAGGTAACTTATATACAGGAGCAAATACGGAAGAAACGCCGACGATTATTGAGGCAACAGCGTTTAAAGACGGAATTGTCATTGTGCAGGTAAATGAACTTGTTGAAGAACTTCCGCGAGTTGATATTCCGGCTTCTTGGATTGATTGTGTCGTCGTGGCGGATCAGCCTTATCAATTGGAAGCTTTATTTACGCGAGATCCTCGTCATATTACAGAGCTCCAAATTTTAATGGCTATGATGACGATTCGAGGTATCTATGAGCGCCACAGCGTACAATCATTAAATCATGGCATTGGCTTTAATACAGCTGCAATTGAGCTTTTGCTGCCTACTTATGGAGAAAAGTTAGGACTGAAAGGAAAAATATGCAAGAACTGGGCTCTGAACCCTCACCCTACGTTAATTCCGGCGATTGAAAGCGGATGGATTGAGAGCGTACACTGCTTTGGCGGAGAAGTAGGAATGGAACAATACACAGCAGCGCGTCCAGATGTGTTTTTTACAGGACGCGACGGCAGTCTGCGTTCAAACCGTGCGATGTGTCAAGTGGCTGGTCAATATGCGGTAGATGCTTTTGTAGGATCCACTTTGCAAATAGATGGAGAAGGAAATTCTTCTACCGTCACATCCGGACGTTTGTCAGGATTTGGCGGAGCGCCTAACATAGGGCATGATCCTAGAGGCCGCCGACATTCTACGCCTGCTTGGTTGGATATGATAAACGAGCAGCACGAACTAGCAAGAGGCAGAAAGCTAGTTGTTCAAATGGTTGAAACCTTTCAATCGGGAAATGAGCCTGTTTTTGTTGAATCTTTGGATGCAATAAATGTAGCTAAACAGGCAAATTTAGCTACCGCTCCTGTTATGATTTACGGGGATGATGTGACACATGTCGTGACCGAAGAAGGAATTGCTTATTTATATAAAGCACAAAGCTTGGAAGAAAGAAAAGCAGCGCTTGAAGCCGTAGCAGGGGTAACGCCTATAGGGTTACGGCATAACCAAAATAAAGTAGAAAGAATGCGCAGAGATGGCCTAGTGGCTTTTCCGGAAGATTTACAGATTCGCCGTACGGAAGCAAAGCGTTCATTATTGGCGGCGAGAAGTGTAGAAGATTTAGTAGAATGGTCAGGTGGCTTGTACAATCCCCCTGCTAAATTTAGGAGCTGGTAAGGAATATGCGTATTCAGAGTATTCAAGAAGAGCCAAGACCAGCTGTGTTTTACTCATGTCTAATAGCTAAAATGGCAGTTACTGCTCTGGTTGATGAGGCGGTGCTTACACCTAAGCCTGGGCTTGTAGATGCAGTAACAACTGGATCTCATCAAGATATGGATATTGAAACGCTGTTAACTTCTGCTTATGCTTTACAACCGACCTTTTCACAGATTGCATTATATAGTCAAGGAAAGCAGCCAAGTCAGTTGCTAAGGGAAGAAATTGCTCGAATTGGACGCGAAGGCGAACAAATTATGTACGCGGCTACGGATGGTGTTAATACACACAAAGGAGCTATTTGGGCATTAGGTCTACTTGCTTCTGCAACAGCGGTTTGCGGCATTCAAGCATCACCTGCATCCATTACAGAAGCTGCAGGACAAATTGCTCGTTATGCAGATCGTTTTTGTCCTCTGCATTCATCTAATGGACTCCGTGTGAAAAAACAGTATGGCGCAAAAGGAGCAGCTGGAGAGGCGAAGCAAGGATTTCCACGCGTGATTCATATAGGCTTGCCTGCTTTACATAAGGCTCGCAAGCTAGGCATACATGAAACATCAGCGAGGATTGATACTTTAGTAACACTAATAGCCAATCTTGATGATACGTGTATTTTGCATCGTGCGGGTCCGGTTGTGTTAGAGGAGGTTAAAATGGCGGCATCCAATGTATTAGAAGTTGGAGGGGTATCTACATCAATAGGAAAACAGCGGCTAGAAGCGTTAGATACTATTCTTCTATCATCTAACGCTTCTCCAGGTGGAAGTGCAGATTTGCTGGCTGCTGTATTATTTTTAGATCGAATATCTCTTTTTAAAAAATCGTAAACGTCTGCAGGGAGGAGTGGCCAATGGAAACGTTAGTGTTTAAATACAAAGCCGATCGAAAGTTAACTCAGCGCGCACATGTAGGCGTTGTTGGTTCAGGGGATTTAGAAATTTTAATGGTTCCTTCTGATGAAGAACAGGCTCACGTATCAGTACGAACAGGAAGTGAAGGGTTTAGTGAAACCTGGAAAGCCGTATTAGACCGGTTCTTTAGTGATCATACGATTCAAGCGAAAATTGTAATTAATGATTTTGGTGCTACGCCTGGTGTAGTCGCTTTGCGTCTTGCACAAGCTTTGGAGGTGAGTGAAAATGGGAGTAAGTAATCAAAGCTTTATTGAGTTAAATGGAAGAGAACGAGCGCAGGCAATCTTAGATCAAGGTACATTCCGTGAGCTGCTCGGCCCTTTTGACGGGATCGAGTCGCCTCATTTACCTAAGCAAGATATTGTTCCTCAAAGCGATGACGGTGTCATCATAGCAGGTGGGCTCATAGCAGGGGAGCCAGCAGTTGTCATTTCAATAGAAGGAGGGTTTCAAGGAGGAGGCATCGGTGAAGTATCGGGAGCTAAAATTGCAGGAGCTTTAGAATTAGCCCTTAATAATCACAAAAAAGGTGTTCCTGTTAGACCTGTTTTTCTATTCGATACAGGAGGGGTAAGGCTGCAAGAAGCGAATTATGGACTTTTGTCCATATCTGAAATTGGCTCAGCTGTAGTTGCTCTGCGTGAGCATACGCCTGTTGTCGGCGTTATTTCAGGAAATGTAGGCTGCTTTGGAGGGATGTCTATCACTGCTTCACTCTTTAGTTATCTCATTATGACAAAAGAAGCAAGGTTTGGTCTTAACGGCCCCGAAGTGATTGAACAAGAAGCGGGAGTTGAAGAGTTTGATGCAAGAGACCGAAGCTTAATCTGGAAAACGATTGGCGGTATTCAACGCTATGAAACGGGGTTTGCAGATGCCTTAGCACAGGATGATGTTACTGCTATTCAACGGGCGGTTCAAGAGACGTTTCACAAAAAAGAAAAAGTAGCTAGTAAAACAGAACAAGTAGATTTTTACAGACATTTGCTTAGTAAGGTTGATCCTTCAGAAAAAATGGCTCCTGATCAATTTCAAGAATTGTATAAAGTAACAAAAAATGAACATATCCCTTTAACAGTCTCTTACTCGTTGAACGAAGTTCCAGGTAGCATGCCCAACAGCCGCGGTCGCGTGTGGATTAACGCTTTAATAAATGATGAAGAAGCAGATTTTGAAATTCCTTCCGTTCTTTATAAAGACGCACTACTAGGAAGAGAAAAGGTCCGATATATATCGGTTGTGCCTAATCCTTATAATCGTTTCTTACGTGCACGAAAAGGCGAAGTAGGACTAGATGAAGGATGGGCAATTGCCAAGCACGTTCGTGAAGTCATAAAAGAAGATCGAAATCAATCTCCGCGTCCTATAATTGCCATTGTGGATGTGCCGAGTCAAGCCTATGGATATCATGAAGAACTTCTAGGTATTCACTATGCTTGCGGTGCTGCGGCTGATGCTTATGCAGCAGCGCGCTTAGCAGGTCATCCGGTTATTACGTTAATTGTCGGAAAAGCAATTTCAGGAGCGTTTTTGGCTCATGGATACCAATCAAATCGGATATTGGCTTTGAAAGATGAAGGAGTGAATGTTCACGCCATGTCCAAACAGTCGGCTGCACGCATTACCAAAAGAAGCATCAAAGAACTTGAAGAAGCTTCAAAGAAAGTCCCTTCCATGGCCTATGATATTGAGTCATTTGCTTCACTTGGTGCTTTATATGAGCTGATTAGCGGTATTCAAGCAGAGCAGCCCACAGAGCGCGACGTTCAAACGATTCAAGATATTTTGACTGGAGCAGTAGAAGATGTACGCCGTGAAGGTGTATACGATTTAAGCAGCCGGCTGCACAGTGAGCAAGCAAGAAAAGCAGGGCGAAAAGCTTCTTTATTAGTAAGAGGTGAGTTGGAAAAACAATGGAATATATAGCTCATGATTTGCTTCAGTTAAAAGAGGAAGCAAAGCTTATCAGTTATACACCTATCCCCGAGTGGGTGGAGCATTCTTTAGCGAAAGCTCCGTTTGTAGTTGTAAGGCGTGCTGTTTACCGAGATAAACTGATACCTGTTGGAGTAAGAGGAGAACGAAGAAATCAGCGTTTTGGTGCTTTTTTATCTGAGGAGGCCATTAAACAAACAATTAGGCCGGAAAATCTCGTTTCACTTTTTCAAAACGGCCAGTCCAGAAACATGCCAGCTATACGCGCTTTAGAAGAGGTGGCTATTATTTTTGGGGAATTTGCGTGGGGACCAACCGGCAGTGTGGGGTTTGAGCTTGCAAGCGGTGAAGAAGTTGTCACGACAACCAGTGATTTAGATGTACTTATTCGCCTTTCTTCATATTTGTCGGTGAAACAAGCGGAAATGATAGTCAGTGAGCTAAAGAGGTGCTCAGTTTCTGTAGATGTACAGGTAGAAACAGAAAAAGGAGCCTTTTCTCTAACGGAATATGCAAAAGGCGAAGAGACGCTGCTTCTGCGTACTATATATGGGCCTGCCTTAGTGAAACTGAATCAATTAATATAAAAGACGGAAAGAGGGATCTGCACCTTTTCCGTCTTTTCTGTCAATACCAGCTTTTTTCCTGATTTAACAAACGCTTGGCTTCCAAAAAGAATATTTGAATAAACTTTTTGGTGTTAATGCGAATCGGCAAAATTTTAGAATCTCCTTGCAATTCTTTCATTTTTTTGCGAACGGCTGTAAAGTCAAAAAACTTAGAAGCGTAATTTTCAAACTTTGGATTTGAAAAATCTGTTAATCCAATAGAAGCAAAGTGATTCAGTGAGTGAGTAACTGCTCGTCTTATTCGCTGTTCACAAGCCTTGGTTTCACGATTAATTTCAATGGAAGACGCGTGAGCGCCCAATTTTTTCTCAGCGACATTCACAAAAATATTTTTTAGAGAAGGGAAATGTTTTTCCACACTTTCTCTTTGGTCATAAGTGTACAGAAACTGTAAAATATCCAGTAAATCTTTTGCACCATTTTCTCCTACAATACCTAATTCGGCTAATAAGAATTTCCCTACATCGTATAGATGAGCTTGTTTCGTTATCGGCTGACTTGAAGGGGAAGCGTGATGAGCTGTCGCTAAACTATTCAAGGAGGTTTTAATATCATCGATTGATTTCTCAAGAGAGATTCGTTCAATTACTTTTCGAATAACCGTTAAAATTTCAATTCGATTAATTGGTTTTGTAATATAGTATTCAATTCCTAATGAATAGGCTTCTCCTATCAATTCTTTGGACTCTACCTGTGAAATCATAATCATTTTTCCTTTAAATGAATCTTTTAAATGACGGATCGTTTCGATTCCGTCTCGTCCTGGCATAAGTAAATCAATAAATAAAATATCAATTTGCTTTAAATTTAACGTAGAGGCATCTAAAAAGCTTCCGTCTACGACTTCTTCTACAACTTCTCCTAAATCCTCATCTTCAATCAGCTGACTGAGCGTTGAACGAATGGCTGAATCATCATCTGTAATACAAAATCGCATAAACTCATCCTTTCTGAATTAGACTACAAAGAGGTATTTGAATGATAAAAATCATCCCGTTATCTCCATATTTAGCTTCAATCGTACCTCCAAGTTCTTGCACAATATCTCTTACGTAAGAAAGGCCAATTCCAGTAGAGGGGTTTCCAAATTGATCATATTTTGAGGTGAAGCCAGGTTCGAAAATAGCTTTTTCGTACTTCAAAGGCACGCCAGGACCATCATCTTGTACATGAAATTCTACATGTTCAGCTTGTCTATGTACGGATAAAACAATCATTCCCTCATTTTTAATCGCCTCCACTGCGTTTGCTACCAAATTATTAATGATCGATAAAATAGTGTAAACGTGGTAGCTGAAATGTTCCCCGGTGACAGAAGAAAAAAAGCTAATTTGTTTGTGAAGAGAATCGGCATATTTTTTGTTGATGCGTACGATCAGCTCGATTAATTCCTCTGTTTTCATATAATTTTGAAAGCTTTCATTTGAAATTGTTTTAGATAAGCCCGCAAAAATACGCTGATTGTCTTTTTTTACTTCGTGAATATCTCCTGCAATCCGAAGCGCTTTTTTGCTGAGCGATTGATTTAGCACAGAATGATCTTTTTCCTGCTGATTTAATACACGGTATAAATCGTACGAAGCTTTTGTAATCACTTCTGTATTATGAAGGGTCTTTTTTAAATGAACAGTTTCTTCATAAAGGCTTGTAATAAGCATTAGCATGTGCTCATTTTGTTTGCGAATTTGACGTTCTCGTGACTGTGATTCATAAATTGTCATCATATTAAAAAAGCTAAGCACAATGAAGCTGTGAGCAAAAGCAATAACGGCCATATCGGATAATGAATCAACATGAATGGTTGTGTGCAAAACGATATACTGCGCAGTTAGTTCGACTATATCAGCAGCTATTTCAATGATGAGTCCAATCAATCCAATCACAATAGCACTATAGTTCATGCGGCTTACTTTAAAAATAAAAAATAAAAGTGCATACGTAAAGTAAAAGAAAAACGTAGGGTAATGCGTATGTGCAGAAGCCGCAAATTGAAAATGATCGAGAGTGATATAATCGAGCATGATGCGAAAGAGAACGACGCTTAAAGCAGTTAACAAGCCGCCGGATAAAACGGTTTTTCGTTTTAAAAGCAATAGGAAAAAGAAAAATGTAGGAGCTCCAAATGTAATTCGAAATGTTTCATTTAACGGATAAAATTTTAGCTCTCCTGCCAGCGGAACAGTAATGAGCATGAGCAATAAAATGTACGGATCTTTTCGAATGAAAGATTTAAAATTCAGATAATTACACCTCCTGAAGTGATTCGTGAATTAGTATACATTGTGACAGCGTCCAGCACAATGGAGAAGAGTGCCAAAGATAAAAATATAATTCCAAAAAATTTTGTAGGTTTTTGTATGCTCTCGTAGGTTGCATTGTACATTAAAAATGAAAATGAAATCGCGCTTTATGAAAGCGCTTTAAAATAAAAAGTTAATGAAGTGATGAGGTGATTTTAATGAAAAGAGAAATAGAACAGGAAATGTCTCACTTACAGCTCACTGCAAAAGATCGGTTACATGAGTGGGTGCAACAAATAAAAGAATTTTCGTCAGAAGGAAAAACGGCTGATTATATCCCCGCTCTGAAAGATATGGACTCGTCTCAATTAGGTATTTGTTTGATTGGTGCTGACGGAACAGTTATCCAGTCTGGGGATTATGAAGCGGTATTTACTCTTCAAAGTATTTCTAAAGTCATTAGCTTTATAGCAGCTTGCTTATGCTGCGGCATTCCTTATGTACTAGAGAGAGTGGATGTAGAGCCGACTGGAGATGCATTTAATTCTATTATAAGACTGGAAATGCATAAACCAGGAAAGCCGTTCAATCCTATGATTAACGCCGGTGCTTTAACGGTTTCATCTCTTTTATCTGGGGAGACGGCAAAAGAAAAATTAAGCTATTTGTTTGATGTGATAACAATGCTTACCGGGAAAACACCGCTCATTAATGAAACCGTCTTTGAATCAGAATGGCAAACGTCTCATCGAAATCGTGCGCTTGCCTACTATTTAAAAGAAACAAACTACTTACAAGGAGAAGTAGAAGAAGTTCTAGAGGTTTACTTAAAGCAGTGCTCAATTGAAGTAACGACTGAAGATATTGCGCTGATCGGATTAATTCTGTCATTAGACGGATATCATCCAGTGTTTCACAAACAAGTAATTCCAAAAGAAGTAGCTAAATTAACAAAAGCGCTCATGCTTACGTGCGGTATGTATAATGCCTCAGGAAAGTTTGCGGCATTTGTTGGTATGCCAGCTAAAAGCGGTGTATCAGGAGGAATCATGTCATTGGTGCCACCTAATACGAAAAAGCAGTCTCCATTTCCTGACGGATGCGGTATCGGAATTTACAGTCCAGCTATTGATGAGTATGGAAATAGCGTAAAAGGCGTTACGCTGCTAAAAAAAATCGCAAAAGAATGGGATTTGAGTATTTTTTAGTCTATTTACGTACTCTTCACTCGCTTCAATAATATAAACACCAAGAGAAAAAACTTTCATGTTTTGCATTTGTTCTACCAAATTTTTTAATGAGGTGATAGGCGTGCAACAAGCAATCGAAAGTGTAATTAGTGTCATCAATGATTTTTTTTGGTCGAATTTATTAATTATTTTACTTGTATCAATCGGTATTTATTTTACGGTTCGCTCCCGTTTTTTGCAGTTTCGCATGTTGAAAGAAATGGTACTTGTTTTGAAAGAAGGACGAGCGGCTAAAGATGGGGGAGTCTCCCCGTTTCAAGCTTTCTGCATAAGCATGGCAGCTCGAGTAGGAACAGGAAATATTACCGGCATAGCGATTGCTATTGCTCTTGGTGGTCCGGGTGCTGTATTTTGGATGTGGATTATTGCCATTATCGGCTCAGTATCAAGTTTTGTAGAAAGTACACTCGCTCAAATCTATAAAGTAAAAGGGTCAAACGGATTTCGAGGAGGACCCGCTTATTATATGGAAAAAGGGTTAAATAAAAGATGGATGGGCGGACTATTTGCTGTACTCATTACACTATCATTTGGCCTGGTGTTTAACGCTGTGCAGTCTAATACGATTACGCTGGCATTTGAGAACTCTTTCGGAACGAGCCGCTTATTGATTGGGATTGTTATGACAGTTATATTTGCGGTAATTATTTTTGGCGGGATCAAACGCATCGCCAAGATATCGGAATACATCGTTGTTGTATTAGCCGTTTTATACATTGGAATGGCTCTGTTCATTATCTTTAAAAATATTGATCAAATGCCTGCGGTTCTATCTCTAATTGTGAAAAATGCATTTGGATTTGAACAGGCGCTTGGGGGATCAATTGGTGCAACGTTAATCAACGGAGTAAAGCGCGGACTGTTTTCCAATGAAGCAGGGATGGGAAGTGCTCCCAACGCGGCGGCAACTGCCGTGACGAGTCACCCAGTGAAACAAGGTCTTATCCAAGCATTTGGTGTCTTGACGGACACACTCGTGATTTGTACAAGCACAGCATTTATCGTTCTCTTATCCCCCGCCTATAAGCAGGGACTAAGCGGCATTGAATTAACGCAAGCTTCTCTTAGTACACATATCGGTTCTTGGGCGTCAGGGTTTTTAGCTATTATGGTATTTCTATTTGCTTTTAGTACGTTAATTGGCAATTACTATTATGGAGAAACGAATATTGAATTTTTAAATTCAAATAAGATGTGGCTTTGGTCTTATCGTATAGGTGTTTTAGCGATGGTTATTTTTGGATCGGTCGCTCAGCTTCAGCTTGTATGGAATTTGGCAGACTTATTTATGGGGATGATGGTAGTGGTAAACTTAATTGCTATTTTTCTATTATCGAAAGTGGCGTTTTCTGCCTTGCATGACTATACTCAGCAGAAAAAGGCAGGAAAAAATCCAGTCTTTTATAAAGATGCGTTAGAAAACAATCAAAATATTGAATGTTGGGAGAGAGAATCGACTTCCTCCCCTTCTGGAAAAGAGAATATTATCTAAAAAAAGTTCAGCCAATTGGCTGAACTTTTTTTATGCGTTTTTCTTTAATTCAGTTTGCGTAGTGCCTTTAGAAAATAATGTTTCTTTCACGCCATTTGTTGCTGCTTTGGTTTTTGCAGCAAAGATTGGATTTAAAATAACAACTACGAGTACGTTAGATAATAATCCCCAGAACCCTTCATAAAGACCAAATGAATTTCCTGTGGCATGGACGGTAAACGTTACAACCAGCCCTACTACTAATCCAGCAATCGTACTTTCTTTCGATTGATTTCTCCAAAACAGGCTGATCACGATAGCCGGGAAGATTTGTACCATGCCGGATACCCCTAGTAACTGTAGGGAAACAAGTGCTTGAGGGAATAATAAACCGAATAAAAGTGCCAGTCCAATAACAACAAAAACCATAGAACGAGTAACCATTGTTAATGTTTTACCCTGTACATTTGGATTAATTAAATCTCTAAATATATTATTTGCAAATAAGTTAGACGCTCCGATAGCCATGATAGAACATGGAATTAATGAAGCAAGAGCAATCGTTGCATAAGCTAACCCTTGGCCAATGCCGCCATATGAATATTGAATTAAGGTTAATAATGCTAATCTAGGATCCGTTGTATCTTGAGGCAATACTTGATAAGCAATAAACCCTAAGAAGATGACTAGAATTAAAACAATATTGTAAAGAGGTAAGAAAACAGCATTTTTACGAAGCGAATCTGCACTTTTAGCAGTGAAAACACCTGTAGCAGCGTGGGCCCACATGAATAAAGCTAAAGCAGATACGAGTGATGCTGTAATAAACCATGGAATGCCTTTAGGTCCTTGTGTTGGGATCGTTAATAGCTGAGGTGCATCCTTTGCAACATTGTCAATCATGTTGCCCCAGCTTCCAAAATGCATAATTGGCAGAGAAACAACCATGAATAACATAATCGCCCATACTAAAATATCTTTAATAATTGCCGTATAAGTGGGACCTTTAATTCCGCTGAAAAAGGTATAAAGAGCCACAAGAAAGAACGAAAGAATAACGACAGCTTTTACGTTAATGTAGCCAGTTCCTGCAACGCGAAGAGTATCTTGAATACCGCTAAGCTGAAGATCGATATATGGAATGAGCATCAATACACCTACTATGGCAATTAAAGAGGAGAGAAATTTACTGCTAAAACGTTCTCTTGCATAATCAGCAAGCGTCGTAAGTTTGTGCTTTTTAGCAACAGTCCAAAGTTTTGGAAGAAAAAAGTATGAAATTAAAAAAGCTAAAACAGAGTAAGGAATGGCAAAAAATGCGATGCTTCCTCCTTGATAAGCTGTACTTGTAAGACCTAGGAATGTATAAGCAGTATATAAATCTGCTCCTACTAAAAGCCAGACGAGCAGGCTTCCAAAACGTCTTCCCCCTACAGCCCACTCTTCAACGGAGCTTCTAGATGATTTGTCACGTCCTGCTATAAAGCCAATGGCGATAACGACAAGAACAATTGCTGATGTGATTAAAAGTGCGGTTAAATTTCCTTGCATTATTCAATGTCCCCCCAAGATTTTTGTAAACGATAAATGATAAATGTACACACAGGCGTTAAGAAGACCCATAAAAATAACCATAAATGCAAAATAGGTAATCCAAAAATAATTGGATGAATGTTATTTACAAAAGGTAAAAAAGCGAATTGAGCAATAAACGGAATGATGAATAAAATAAATATTATGAATTTTCTGTTCAATTTTTACTCCTCCTATAAAATTTATCTAACAATGTTCACTATGATAGCAAGTCTGACATAGTAAAGCAATAAGTTTTTTGAAAATTTCGTTATAAATTATGAAAATTTTTTTAGAAAAACAAAAAAAGAGCATGATGAGAAGAAGATATTTGAAATGATTAGGGAAGAAAAAGCAGGGGAGAACCTAAGCACAGTTGCCTTTGAAGCAAAAAAAGAATGGAAAAGAAGAAAGTTAGTTTTCTCGATGAGATAAAGTATATTACTATTGCATCAAAGAAAAAGAATTTGTATGTTCAAATAAAGATTTATGGAAGCTATAAAAACGAGCAAATAAAAAAACTAGACAATAAGTGCTTGTCTAGTTCCACCACTCTGTCAATGGTCCTTTGTCGCCATAAACAGGATCCGTTGTAGGAATAGGTACTTGTGCAATTTCATCAAATACGTGAGGGCGATCGGTTTGTTTTCCTGTTCGTAAGTTGTAATCCATGCCCTCTGGATAAGCTCCAACCACTTTAAAATCAGCAGTTGACTGCAGACGCATATGCCCTGTACCTGCAGGGAGTACGAGTACATCCCCAGCATGAACCACGATATTTTCTCCCATATGTCCACCTAGTTTTAAACGTGCAGATCCGCTAATTACACCTAGTGCTTCATGAGAATTACTGTGGTAATGGTGAAAATCATATATGCCGCCTACCCAGCTGTTTTTCCAGTTGTGAGAATTAAAAATGCTCTCTACTTTCTCTTTCTTACTAATAAATACGTGTTCATACAACAAAACTGGAAGACGAGGGTGATTTGGAATGGTTCCGTCGTCATCAAAATAAAGAACTTTTACATTTGCATAATTCATAAGCATCCCTCTAACAATCTTTTTTCGTAATTTTCCCTGTTTTTTGCTTGCGTAAACAGAGAAGTTTGCTCGAAGTACTTCATTCGTTGCGAAGTGCATGATATGTAGGTGTTAACGTTTTCCTAAAAGAAGTCTCCCACTTCAAGCGCAGCTAAGTGGTGGGAACTTCACTTTAGTATCTTTTCTTCATATTGTATATAAGTAAAGGGTCTAGTGCAAGAATTCTATGGATATATAGATGTTAATTCGTATTTTGTAAATGAATAATATATATTGGAATAATTTAAGGAAGGGGATTTGCTTATGAGTTAAAAGAATCAAATGATAAGTAAAGTTAGGGTTTCAGTTCTTTTTTGTAATTAAAAAGAGGTTTTTAGGAGATTAATTTTGAATTTTACGAATAATTTATTATTTTTAAAAACTAATGTAAACATTTTTGTGTATTGAGTAATAGTAATGAATGTTATATACTGATAAAAAATATATTCCTATATGTGACTGGCGCAACATGGATGACCATGGGGGAGCATATAGCGTATAAGCCGCGCGCCTGGGCAAACACTTGAGAAAATTTCGCAAGTGTTTTTTTTATTTTCCTAGGGAAGAGGAGTAGATTTGGATGAGCAATATGCAAAGGAAGATGGGAACATTTGCTTTAACCATGACAGGCATAGGTTCGATTATCGGTTCAGGATGGCTGTTTGGCGCATGGAAGGCAGCTCAAATTGCGGGACCCGCGGCTATTTTTTCATGGGTTATTGGAATGGTGGTTATTTTGACCATTGCCCTGTCATATGCGGAACTGGGCGCGATGTTTCCACAAGCAGGGGGAATGGTTAAATATCCTCAGTATTCACACGGATCATTTATTGGGTTTTTGGCTGCTTGGGCTAACTGGATTTCAATTGCTTCAACGATAACAGTGGAGGCTATTGCATCTGTGCAATATATGAGTACTTGGCCGTGGAAATGGGCGCGCTGGACTCATGAATTAGTAGACAATGGCATTTTAACGTCCAAGGGGTTGGCAGTTGCGTCTCTGTTATTGTTCGTTTACTTTTTTGTGAACTATTGGACGGTAAACCTCTTTGCTAAAGCAAACTCATTTATTACGATTGTTAAATTAATTATTCCTGGTTTAACGGCAGGGGCTTTATTTTTTGCTGGTTTTCATAGCGGGAACTTTTCAAGTGAGCATGGAGTTGCCCCTTATGGGTGGGCCAGTGTTTTAACGGCAGTGGCAACATCAGGTATTGTGTTTGCATTTAATGGGTTTCAAAGTCCTGTAAATATGGCAGGAGAAGCAAAATCACCTAATAAATCGATTCCGATAGCTGTAATTGGTTCAATTTTTATTGCTGGAATTGTATATATTATATTACAAATTGTTTTTATCGGAGCAGTAAGTCCGTCATCAATTGCGGATGGATGGAATCATTTGAATTTTAATTCTCCTTTTGCTGATTTAGCGATTGCGCTTGGAATTAACTGGCTAACAATTGTGTTATACGCAGATGCATTTGTTTCTCCTTCAGGCACAGGTGCTACGTATACGGCAACTACTTCTAGAATGTTATACGGGATGCAGCAAAATGGATATTTGCCAAAGATATTTGGTACTCTTCATCCACTTTACAATGTCCCGCGCCCAGCTATGTGGCTAAATTTAGCAGCTTGCTTTTTGTTTCTCTTTTTATTTAGAGGATGGGGTGTCTTAGCAGAAGTGATCTCAGTAGCGACGCTTATCTCTTATATTATGGGCCCTGTAGCGCTTATAACATTAAGAAAAACGGCTTCACACTTTTACCGTCCGTTTTATTTAAAAGGGGCATCAGTTATTGCGCCATGCGGCTTTGTTTTTGCTTCTTTGACGCTTTACTGGGCAAGGTGGCCACTTACAGGTGAAGTGATCTTTATTATGGCAATTGGCCTGCCAGTTTATTTTTATTACCAAGCGAAAAATAAATGGGTGGGCTTTAAAAAAGAATTTTTAACCGGGGCTTGGATGCTTATCTATTTAGCGTGCATGATTTTTATTTCCTACATAGGAAGCGAAAAATTCGGAGGCAAAAATATTTTGCCTTTTGGATGGGATATGCTAGTGATTGCTTGCGTATCGTTAGCTTTTTATTACTGGGGAATTAAAAGTGGAAAACCTAACCGATATATGAAAGAAGCTGAACAAATCAATCAAGAGAATTTTCAATCTAAATAAAAAATACGAGCACGAGCGGGTGCTCGTGTTTTTTTATTTATGGAGAATTTAGACTTAGTTTTTATCAAAATATTGTAAAAAATATAGATTTTAAGGTTTAAGGATTTACACAGAGGGAACCTTTATTTGGGATAAAGTTCTAAAAAAACAAAATAAAGGGGATTGGGCAGCTGTGAAAAAAATGAATGTTTTAGCTTTGGTTTTTGTACTTATGCTAGTATTAGCGGCTTGTAACAGTTCTAAGGAAACGGGAGGATCCACTTCGGCTAAAAATAAGGTGATTGAAGCATCTATTGACAGCGCTTCTTATATTTTAGTAGACAGTGATGAAGGAGCTACAAGTGAAGAAAAAGGGCTGTTGAAAGTCGATTTGAAAGTGAAAAATGTATCCAAAAACAGTATATCCTTATCGGATTACGACGGTGTGTATTTATATGAAGGAGATGAACAATTATCTCCAAAAACGGGAGTGAACAGTCGGGAACTTGGACTAGAAAGCAGTTCATCTGACAAGATTGGCGCTGGAAAGCAAAAAAAATTAACGTTTGTCTTTGAAGTTAAAAAAGATAAAAAGTACAAAATTGGGCTTCAGCCAACATCCTCTGATTATGATGAAGAAATTGACGAAGTAACATTAACACTTGATACGAAGAAATACGCGAAAAGCTATAATAAGCTGCAAGACCCAGAAAAAGCTCTGCAAGCTTACACGGAAGTTCTTTACTTAAACAAAGAAAATGTAGATTATGATAAATATGTAACAGCCGATAAAACAGCTGTCATAGAAGAACAGAAAAAAGCGTTTAACGAGGAATTAAAAGGCGCGTTTTCTAACAGTTTAACCGACAAAGCAAAAAAAGATTTTTTTAACATGTATAAAGACGTCTTAAAAGAAAAAGCAAGTGTAAAGACAAGTGTGATTGCGAATGCAAATAATAAAGCTGTAGTAGAAGTGGAGTACACTACTGTTAATTTATCAGACTTATATTCATACGTATCGCAGCTTAAGCGAGCATATACAGATGAAACGAAAGATTACGATACAAAACACTCTGAAGAGTTTGCGGCTTCTAAGTTCAAAGATATTGTAAATGAATTAGAAACGAAAGAAGGAAGTCGTCCCCTACGAATTTTTATGGTGAAAGAAGATGGGAAATGGACTGTGAAGTCAAGTGACCTATACAGTGACTCTTTAGGTAAAACGTTTGGATCAAGCTACATTCGATAGACAAAAAAGAGAAGAATTTTTCTTCTCTTTTTTGTTTTCTGTAAATAAATCAACGAGTTTTTTGTAAAGCTAAATTTATCAAAATATGCTAGTATAGTTTCATTCATTCTTTTATTCTTATTATGATAGGCATCAATGGAGGTTCTTACTAATGAAAGCAAATTATTGTAAAGATACAAAGGCCGTTCGAACGAGCCGCATTTTCCCTAATGATATTAATAATCACAATACGTTATTTGGCGGAAAATTAATGAGTGATATTGATATGATTGCGTCCATTTCAGCTTATCGTCACAGTCGTACAGAGTGTGTGACGGCTTCGGCAGACTCTATTCACTTCCTGCACCCTATTACGCCTCAGGATTCTGTATGTTTGGAGTCATACGTATCATGGACAGGCCGTTCATCCATGGAAGTGTTTGTGAAAGTGATTAAAGAAAATTTAAAAACCGGGGAGCGTCAAATTGCAGCTACGTCATTTTTAACTTTTGTGGCAATGGATGATGATGGAAAGCCCCGCACAGTACCCGAGCTTATTCCAGAAACAGAAGAAGAAAAATACCTGTTTCAAACGGGGGCAGATCGCGCTGCCACGCGTAAACAAGTGCGTAAAAAAAGCAATGAACTAGCCTCAGTATTGGATTTAGGACAACCTTGGTAGCATAAAAGAGAGGCTGAAAAATATTTTAGCTGAAGTGAAAAACGAACCATTGATCAACATGTTTGATTAGTGGTTCGTTTTTTTTTGTTATGGTGAACGTAGGTTTTATCTGTTTTGTTCCTTCTAGCAGTCGATTGGAAGGCGAGGCGAAGTCTTGCACGGAAACCAACTGCGGTTCAGCTTATGTATCCCATTTGTTCGTCTTAGGATTGGATTCATTTAATTATGTCTCAACCTCTTTTTATATTTGATGAATTTTTCCTCCTAACCGAGAGGAGGAAACAAAATTATATGAAATTTATTTTCGTTCATGGTAATATGAATTTAATATAATTTTCTAAAAAGTTTAAAAAGTACAACATTTATAAAGAAAGGTGTCGTGTCTAATGGTAACAGTAGAAGCAGCAGAAAGACAAAACAGCAGCACTGCCCTGCGCCGTGATGTAAAATTTCTCGGTCAATTGTTAGGGAAAGTTCTGGTTCACCAAGGTGGAGAAGAACTGCTCAACAAAGTAGAAAAAATACGCGAAGTGGCAAAATCACTTAGAGAAAACAAAGATGAAGCCATCTATAAAGAAATAAAAAATGAAATCGTTACTCTTGAACAGCCGATGCGCGCGCAGGTTATTCGGGCGTTTGCCGTTTATTTTCATTTAGTTAATATTGCAGAGCAAAATCATCGAATTCGTCGCAGACGCGAATATCAGCAGCAAGAAGATTCTATTATGCAGCCGGGTTCATTGGAAAGCGCCGTTGTTTCGCTTAAAAATAATGGCGTGGCGCCAGACGTAATAGCTAAGTTGCTTCAAACTTTATCTCTTGAGCTTATCATCACGGCACATCCAACAGAAGCCACTAGACGAAGTGTCCTTGATATTCATAAACGAATGGCTGAGCTTCTGAAAAACTTGGATAATCCAACGTTAACAAAACGTGAGCGTACAGAAATTGAAGAAAGACTGTTTAGCGAAGTGTTAATTTTATGGCAAACAAATGAACTGCGAGATCGCAAGCCAACCGTCATGGATGAAGTCTCCAATGGATTATATTATTTTGATGAAACGTTATTTGAAGTGCTTCCTCAACTTCATCAGGAATTGGAAAATTCATTGCAGGAGAATTACCCCGAAGAAAGTTGGAAAGTGCCTAATATTCTTCGATTTGGTTCATGGATTGGCGGAGACCGAGATGGAAACCCCAACGTAACTCCTAAAGTAACGTGGCAAACGCTTGTCAAACAAAGGAAGTTAGCTATTCGTAAATATAAAGAGTCGCTTACTCAATTGAGACAAAGGTTAAGTCAGTCTACAAAAAGAGTCGCAGTTTCAGATCATCTTCTTGATTCTATTAATCAAGAAATATCGCTGCTGCCTGAGAAAAAGCGATGGAGAATCAAACACGAAGTATATCGCTGCAAGCTTACGATTATGCTTCATAAATTAAATTTAGTTGGAGAGTCGGAAGCAGGTTATCAAAGGTCGGAAGAACTTTTACAAGATTTGTTTCTCATCAAAGACAGTTTGCAAAAGCACCAGCCTCAAGATTATCAGTTAAAAAGCTTGTGTAAATTAATTCGTCAAGTTGAGCTGTTTGGATTTCATTTAGCAACGCTTGACATCCGTAATCACAGCGGAGAACATGAAGCGGCAATCAAAGAAATTTTCCATGCCGTTTCTTTAGCTGAAGATTATTCAGCGTTAACAGAAGAGAAAAAAGTTGAGCTGCTAGGGAAAGTTCTTCAAGACCCAAGACCTGTGCTATCGTTTGTAGAGAATTACTCTAAAGAAACGCAGCAAGTAATTGAAGTATTTAACATGATACATCGAGCACATAAAGAGTTTGGAGAAAGATCCATTGAAGTCTACTTAATCAGTATGACGCAGTCTGCAAGTGATTTGTTAGAAGTCATGGTACTGGCTAAAGAAGCGGGTATTTATCGCCTTCATGCAGATGGCCGTATTGAAAGCAAGTTAAATATAGCTCCGCTGCTTGAAACGATCGATGATCTCACAGCAGGTCCTAAGATTATGGAACAGCTATTTCAATTAGACTTTTATCGAGAGCACTTAAGAAAACAGCAGGATTTGCAGGAAATCATGCTTGGCTACTCAGATGGAAGCAAAGATGGAGGAACGCTTACTGCTAACTGGAAGCTCTACAAAGCGCAGCAGGAAATTCACGATATGGCGAGGAAATATCAAGTTCGTCTGAAGTTTTTCCACGGTCGAGGCGGCTCACTAGGCCGAGGAGGTGGCCCGTTAAACCGAAGCATTTTATCTCAGCCTGTTGAGACACTAGGAGACGGTGTTAAAATTACAGAGCAAGGAGAAGTTCTTTCTTCTAGATACTCTTTATATGACATTGCTTACCGAAGCCTTGAGCAAGCGGTCTCAGCTCTTCTTACAGCGGCAGCAAATGTTTCTCAAGAAGCTGAACAATGTGATATTCGTACACATGAATGGGAAGAAACAATGGACGAGATTTCAACTGCTTCATTACGTAAGTATCAAGAGCTTGTTTTCAAAGACCCAGACTTTTTAACCTACTTTAAACAAGCTACACCTCTTCCTGAGCTGGGGGCTTTAAATATTGGGTCACGTCCAATGAGTCGAAAAGGAAGTGATCGCTTTGAAGACTTGCGAGCAATTCCGTGGGTATTTGCATGGACGCAAAGCAGACAGCTGCTTCCAGCCTGGTACGCTGCAGGTACGGGCTTGCAGCATTTAGTAGAGAAATCCGGAGATATACAGCTTCTTCAGCAAATGTATAAAGAATGGCCGTTTTTCCGCTCGACAGTCGATAACCTGCAAATGGCCTTAACAAAAGCAGATTTAATGGCAGCAAAAGAATATACGGAAATGGTACAAGACCCGGTTATTTCAGAACGGATTTTTACCGCTATTAAAAAAGAGTATAATGTTACGAAAGAAATGATTCTTCAAATCACGGGGCAAAAAGAATTAATGGATCATCTTCCTACGATTAAAGAATCTATTAAATTACGAAATCCGTATGTGGACCCTCTAACCTTCTTGCAAGTTAAGGTTATTTCCAAGCTGCGTGAAGATGAAGCTGAAACGTTAAATGAAGAACTTTTAAAAGAAGCATTATTAACGATTAACGGCATTGCAGCAGGGTTGCGTAACACAGGCTGATGATACCAAAAGACACCTCAAGAAAACAAAAGAGGTGTCTTTTGTTTATTTTTCTCACATAAAGAACTGCCTGTCAGTTCCCTCTCTTTTAAAGAGAACTTCCGTCTGTTAAATAGGCACTGAGAAAAATCAGTGATAAAATAGAGAAGAACTGGTAATATTCTACAAACGAGTGCGAGTGGTGGGATAACTAGATTGAATATGGAGGACGAGGATAATGGTAAAAAATTCACAAATCTTCATGGAAGCTGACTCCGAGAATTCTGTATTTATTGGACTGGAATTTTGTGAGTATACACAGAAAATGAATCCTACTTGTTTGTCCAAGCAGCATGTAAACGTGTCTATTGATCCAGAAGAACTCATCATAGAATTTAAGAAAACAAAAAGTGATAGAACCATCGACGATTTTCACCTGATGCATATCGTGCCGGTTCATTGCTTTAATTATTTATTATGTTCGATTTCCCAAGGTATCGTTACAGATGTTCAGCTGAAAGCGGTCGGTCATCAAGGAGAAACGTTGTTTGAAGAAAGCCTAACATTGAAGTTTCATGAAAAAGCGACGGATTATGAAGAAACGCTCTCGTTTTTCAAGCATTTAAATCAAGAAATACAAAAACAGACGAAAAAATATACAGCCAGTTATATGAGCTCATAATAAAACAAGCTGCGGTTTTAGAAACCGCAGCTTTTATTCGTTTAACCGAAAAAACTATGTTAGAGCTGCTTACAAAGCAAGAGATTTTTCAGTGGGAAATTGATAAAGTAAAAACAAGACAAATCAGTGGACAAAAAAGCTTTTAACGGGTAACCATTCTTTATTTAACATGTATAGATACTTAAGTGAATGTCCCCGTAGTGAGATTAAAAAAATAGCGATGAATACGTATTGTCATTGTAGATGAAGTGCTAAGGTCGCTCTATCTGCAATTATGTAGAATCTTCGCGCGCTTATAGTCTGTTTTACGGAACGAAAAAGCTGCGGAATTAGAAGACCCCCTTCTATTTCTGCGGTTTTTTTTATAAACAAGAAATAAATTTACTTATCGTACGGAGGCGATGCAGATGATTAAAGATTTAGTATTGGCTAAGGAATGGCTGCCTGCAGCTTATTCACATGATTTAACAGATCAGCCCTTGCAAGTAACGATTTTAGAAGAGCGAGTTGCGCTTTTTCGCACAACTAATGCTATTAAAGCATTTAAAGATTTGTGCATCCATCGCGGTGCAGCGTTATCTCTTGGAAAAGTAATAGATGATTGTATTGTGTGCCCTTATCACGGATGGAAATACGATGATACCGGGGCTTGTGTGAAAATTCCTCAACAGCCGCCGGGAAGAGCTATTCCTTCAAAAGCAAAAGCACAGGTATATGACTGCGTTGAAAAGTACGGGATTATATGGGTGAAGATGAACAGCGATGCAGGTGATACTCCTCTTCCTCAGTATGACGAATACCTTAACCCCGGATTTAAAACGGTTTGCGCCAACCCTCATACTCTGCAGGCAGCAGCTCCTCGTGTCGTAGAAAACTTTTTAGATGTAAGCCATTTGGCTTTTGTTCACGAAGGAAGCCTTGGACACTCGGACTACGCGGAAATTCCTGATTATAAGGTACATTGGAAAGATAATCGATACGTTTCTGATGAAATCGCTGTGTACGCAGATGCAGATGGTACGGGTAACTTTGCGACTATTTATTATACTTTTGAAATTCTTCGTCCTACCGTTGCGAGGTTGAAAAAAGTGAACTACGAAACGGGTGAAATCTTTTCGATGCTGTTTGCGGTTTTACCTGAAGATGAAAGAAAGTCGACCGTGTTTGCATTGGTTTCTAGAAACTATTCGTTTGATGCACCTGATCAATATTTCCGTGATTTTCAGCAGCTTATTATTGAACAAGATACGAGCATTGTAGAAAGTCAAAAACCAGAAGAGCTGCCGCTTGACTTACAAGCAGAGCTTCATTTGAATCCGGACCGACTGAGTATTGCCTATAGAAGATGGCTCGGTGATTTAGGAGTGACCTTTGGAAGTGACGTAGGAACAAGATTAAAAAAAGCTGCTCAATAAAAAGAAGAAAGGAGTCTCCTTTCTTCTTTTTTATGTATGCTCACGGATAAGCTGTTGATAGCTATTAAAAAGGGTAGGGTATGTTAAACGGCTTAAGATGACGCAGGAAAGCGTAGCAGACGCTAGAATAGTGAAAACGATGAGCAGCTGGAATTTGACTGCTTGTATCGGATCTGCCCCTCCAATAATTTGGCCTGTCATCATGCCGGGAAGCTGAACGAGTCCAATTGTTTTTTGACTTTCTACAGTAGGAATCATGCTAGCTTTGATTGCAGCATTTAAAATACTATGAATAGCTTGTTTAGGAGTGCCGCCAAGTGCCAGAATCAATTGAATTTCATCTCGCCTTCTATTTACTTCAGCGTCTAACCGATTTAAAAATAAATTGGCCAAAATCATCGAATTTCCAATAATCATACCGCTGACAGGAATGACGTATCGCGGAGTAGCAGGGATAATATGTAGGCCCAGCATAACGCTTTGGGTCAGGATTTCTACAATAAAAAGAGTGACAAATACACGAAAGAAAGCTTTAAATCCCTGCTTTTTTTTCTTGACAACATTTTGGGAAGCGACCGTCAGCATAACGAATAAAATGAGAATCATAAAAGCAGGGTGATTCGCGTCAAAAATAAACGATAAAACATATCCTATCACTAACAGCTGAACGGCTGCTCGAATACTGGCAATGATAATATCTTTTTCGAGTCCTATACGAAAAGATTTTGATAAAAAAAGAGCAATAAAAACGAAAACGATGGTAAAAATCAGTGAAAGTGAACTCATAGAAAGGCTCCTTCAATAAATTGTTTTGTTTCAGCTTTTACAGGAGCATGAAAAAAAGTCTCCGTCTTCGCTTTTTCTATAATCACTCCGTTCATTAAAAGCCAGACTTCCTCTCCTAAACGTTTGGCTTGATCTAAGTTATGGGTAACCCAAATAATCGTTTTATTCTGTTCTTTATGTAAATGAGAAATAAGCTGTTCAATTTCATGAGCAGAAGTGGCATCCAAAGCGGAAGTGATTTCGTCTAAAAGTAAAAGGTCAGATCCGTTCGACAGCGTGCGGGCTAATGATAACCTTTGTCTTTGACCACCGGATAAATCTCTTGCATCCTGCTCTAACAAGTCAGGGGAAAGGCCGGTTAAGGCACAGAGTTCTTCAGGCATAATATCCTGTTTGCCGTGCAGTTTTTGAACAAGCATCATATTATCTCGCACTGTTCCATCAATAACAGGGGCTGATTGAAAAGCGATGCCCACTTTTTTTCGTAAATCAGAAATATTCCATTTGCTAATGTCTTTTCCATATACTTCAATACTTCCTTCATCAGGTGCAGAAAGTAAATTGCACATGGAAAGAAGGGTGCTTTTTCCGGATCCTGATGGTCCTACCATCATGACGAGCGAGCCTTGCATCACTGTACCCGATATGCCTTTTAAAACACTATGTTCTTTATCCTTAAATGTTTTATGAACGTCTGTAAATGTAATGGCGGATATTGAATTGAACGTGTTCATAGTAACTCCTTTTTCATTCGTTTTGTTTATTGTAGCATAAGCGAAAGTATAAAAAGTTATTGGTTGATATAAAAAAAGCTGTGAAAAATCACAGCTTTTAAACAGTTGTATTCACTTTTTGGCTGGCTTTTAAGGCATAATCTAAATCTTCAAGAAGGTCGTCGATTGCTTCTGTCCCAACCGATAGACGAATGAGTTCTGGCGTCACACCCGAAGCTTTTTGTTCGTCTTCAGATAGCTGTTGATGAGTGGTGCTTGCCGGGTGAATAATGAGTGATTTAGAGTCGCCAATATTGGCTACATGAGAAAATAACTGAACCGAATCAATTAACTTAGCCGCAGTGTTTTTTCCTCCCCTTACACCAAAGGTTAAAATTGCTCCTTGTCCTTTAGGCAAATATTTTTGTGCCAAAGAATAGGAAGGGTGGGAAGGAAGCCCCGCATAATTTACCCATTCTACTAATTCATGCTGCTCTAAAAATTTCGCTACCTTTAATGCGTTTTCGCTGTGACGCTCTAATCGCAAATGGAGTGTTTCTACCCCTTGAAGGAGTAAAAAGGAATTAAAAGGTGATAAAGCAGCTCCAATATCTCGTAAAAGCTGAACGCGCGCTTTTGTAATATAAGCAGCTTCACCGGCAGCTTCTGTGTATACGAGGCCATGGTAACTTGGATCTGGAGTTGTTAAGTCTGGAAATTTCCCGCTCGCTTTCCAATCAAATTTTCCACTGTCTACGATAACACCGCCAATTGCTGTTCCATGTCCTCCAAGAAACTTAGTAGCAGAATGAACGACAATATCTGCTCCAAAATCGATGGGACGAAGAAGGTAAGGGCTTGGAACCGTATTATCAATAATAAGAGGAATTCCATGTTCGTGGGCAATGTCTGCAACTGCCTCGATGTCTAGCACATTTCCCTGCGGATTTCCAACGGATTCAGCATAAATTGCCTTTGTTTTGGAAGTGATTGCACTTCTAAAATTTTCTGGATTATCGGCGTTTACAAATTTGACGGTAATGCCCAGTTTAGGAAGCGTAGACGAAAAGAGGTTATATGTTCCCCCGTATAAACTGCTTGCTGATACAATTTCATCTCCTGCAGAAGCGATATTCAAAATGGAAAAGGTAGTAGCTGACTGACCCGAAGCTACTCCTAGAGCACCTACTCCGCCTTCTAACTCAGCAATTCGCTGTTCAAAAACGTCCGTAGTAGGGTTTACAATACGAGTGTAGATATAGCCTTGTTCACTTAAATTAAATAAAGACGCAGCATGCTCCGTATCTTTAAATCCAAATGAGCTTGTTTGATAAATAGGTACGGCACGCGAAAAAGTAGCCGGGTCAAGCTGTTGGCCAGAATGGATGGCTTGTGTTTCAGGACGAAATGGTTTCTTAGCAGACATTGAAACTCCTCCTTAGATTTAAAACTTATAAAAAACATAGGAATAATAAACTTTAATCATAATATACGAATTCTATTGAATGATGTCAAATGATAATTAGAATATTTAGAAAATATAAATAAGATTAATACTGTAATTCAGCATTAAGACATCTCTTTAATTGTTAAAAATACCATAAAAAATATAAAATGTAAGAAAAATGTAAATTAATTTGTATAATTATGTTAGAATATTAGGTGTTTGAGAGTTTCGTAGAGAGCCGATTTTGCTAGAAGACTTTAAAAAGTAGTAAAAGACGGGTCTTAAGAGCTAATAACGAAACAAAATAAAAGGAGTTTGATTATGAGTACAGAAGTCAATGTATCTTCGGAAGTTCAAGAGAAAGGAAAGCCTTCTGTTTTTGGTTTTATTACGAGTCCGGTTGTACAGTTTGAGAAAATGAAAAGCAATCCGGTCATCTGGGGACCTCTTTTACTTATCCTCATCTTAACAGCTGCAACAACGATTCTAGCTGTCTATACTCCTCAGGCACAAGAGGCGCTGCAACAGCAAAAAGAAGCTGGCATTGAAGTGAATTCAACATTTAGTATGATTGGCGGAGCGATTGGAGGAGTTATTGCAGTAGTTGCTACACTGGCATTCACAAGTTTGATTCTGTTTTTAATTGCAAAGTTAGGAACTGGAAAAACAACGTACCGTCAAATGTTTAGCTTGAATTTATTTGTTACGTTCATTACAGCAATCGGTCAGCTAATTAATACAGGAGTCGCTGCACTAGCACACACTTCAGCGAATGTGACTTCGCTAAATGGAATGGTTGATGCTAAAGGTGCTATGGGAGGAGTATTTAATTCCATTGAAATCTTTTCTATCTGGGGACTTATTCTAACAGCAGTGGGACTACAAAAAGTGGCAAATGTATCAAAAGCTGTTTCTATTATTACAGTGATTATTTTATTCATCTTAGGAGCGGCTATTTCAGGAGTTGGAGGAGCTGTTTCAGAAGCGCTTAAAGGAGCAGGGTTGTAAATGAAAAAAGGAATAATTATTACAGCTGTAGCAGTTGTTATTGTTGCGGTGATTGGGATTAACGTATATCGTGCACAAAGTGTAAGTGGAAAAGCAGTCAATGTTCATGTAGCAAATATAAAGGAAAAAAAGTTAAGAAATACAGTTATGGTTCCGGGTACGTTAAAGCTTGCTGATGAACAATATGTCTATTTTGATGCTGAAAAAGGCGAGGTTGAACGATTTCACGTAACAGAAGGCTCTCGTGTACAGCAGGGAACCTCGCTTGTAACGTATGAAAGCGATGCGCTTGATTTAGAGCAAGAGCAAAATAAGTTAGAAAAAAAATCCAGTCAGCTGCAAATGGATTCCGTAAGCAAACAAATCTCAAATTTAAATAAAAAACGAAAAGAATTAGAAAAAGAAATGAGTAAACAAGAAGCGAGAGATCAAATCGACACAGAGCGTACGCAGCTCAATCTCGATTTAGAAACGGCTAAAATTGATTTAGAACGAAACAAACTAGAAGCCAAATCAATTGCTAAAAAAGAACGTAATTTAGATGTAGCGAGTGATATTAATGGGACGGTGCTAGAAGTAGATAAAGAAGCGGTTAATAACACAAGTGATGTTCAAAAACCGCTTATACATATTGGTAATACCGATGAATACTTAGCTACTGGTGTGCTGTCTGAGTACGATGCATTAAAAATTAAAACCGGTCAAGCTGTCAAAATTACATCGGATGTTTTGCCTGATAAAAAATGGGCAGGGAGCGTAAAACAAATTGACTATCTACCTCAGCAGCAGGCATCAGCAGAAGCCGGCAATGATGCGGCTAATCAATATCCGGTTGAAGTAAAAGTAGATGACCAAGATATCACGATGATTAAGCCGGGATTTAAGCTGCTGCTTGAAATTGAAACAAGCAGCAAAAAAGCTTCATCACTGCCGATAAAAGCAGTTGTAAATGAAGACGGAGAAAAATATGTATACGTAGTGAAAGATAAAAAGGCGGTTCGTAAGGAAGTAAAGATTGGAGAAACCACAAATAAATTTATTGAGATCAAAAGCGGCGTTTCTTCTAAAGACAAAGTCATTACAAATCCTTCAAAGGACTTAACTGACGGTGCGGAAGTGACTGTTCAATGATTGAACTTGTAAATATTCATAAAAGTTATCATCTGGGCAAAGAGGAAGTGCCGATTTTAAAAGATATTAATTTGAAGATTTATGACGGTGAGTTTGTTGCAATTATGGGTCCTTCTGGCTCCGGTAAATCAACGCTAATGAACATTATCGGGTGTTTAGACCGCGCTTCTTCAGGCTCCTACTTATTAAATGAACAAGAAATCTCCACTTACAGTGATGAGCAGCTGGCAAAAGTAAGAAATATTCATATCGGTTTTGTTTTTCAGCAATTTCAGCTGTTGCCGCGTTTAACAGCGGTAGAAAACGTAGAGCTTCCAATGGTATACGCCGGCGTCACGCGTAAGGAAAGAAGAGCCAGAGCAGAAGCTGCACTTGAAAAAGTAGGGCTGAGTGAACGGATGAAACATTTACCGAGCGAGCTATCCGGCGGGCAAAAGCAGCGCGTTGCTATTGCTCGTTCTATTGTAAATAATCCGACGCTTATTTTAGCAGATGAACCTACAGGAGCTCTAGATACAAAAACAAGTGCTGATATTATGGACCAATTTTCTCAGCTTAATGCAGATGGTACAACGGTTGTAGTCATTACCCATGAACCTGAAGTGGCAGAATACACATCGCGTACAGTTATCGTTCGTGACGGTAAAGTGCTAAGTCATAGCGATAAGGAGAACGATAGCTTATGAGTTTAATAGAAAATATTCGTATGGCTCTCTCTTCGGTTCTTGCTCATAAAATGCGCTCTATTTTGACGATGCTTGGTATTATCATTGGCGTAGCGGCTGTTATTATCGTTGTAGCCATTGGTCAAGGCGGAGAACAGATGATTAAGTCGGAAATAACAGGAGCAAGCAATACAGTTGATGTCTACTATCAGCCTCCTGAAGACGAGATGCAAGTTGATGACCTTTCAATGATGGGGGAGCCCATCTTTACAGAGGATGATATTAAAGCTCTTTCGACTATTCCCGGCGTGAAGAATGTGGTGGCTTCTAGCTCAATGGGAATGGGAATAAGATATAGAGACAAGGAATCAGATACGACTGTTAATGCAATTAATGAAGGGTATATTGAAGTTAATCAGCTGGAGGTTTCAAAAGGAAGAATGTTAGACAGCTCTGACTTTTTATCAGGTAATCGAGTAGGTGTGATCACAAACGATATGAAAAAAGAGCTGTTTGATAAAAAGGAAGCCCTTGGACAAGTAGTATGGGTTCAAGGACAGCCTATTAAAATTATTGGTGTGACAAAAAAGCCAACGGGCTTTTTAGCATTTGAAATGCCAACTATTTATATTCCAGATAATACGTATAAATCAAGCTTCGGTAAGCTTGACTATACAAACCTTAGCGTTCAAGCAAAAAGCTCTGATCAACTAAAAAAAGTAGGCAATGACGCAACGGATTTGTTAAATAATTTGCATGATGCGGAAGATGCTTACCAAGTGCAGAACTTAGAAGAAATAGCAGATAGCATTGGAAATGTAACGCGAATTATGACAACGATTATTGGATCGATTGCAGGCATTTCCCTGCTTGTTGGTGGGATTGGCGTTATGAATATTATGCTGGTTTCTGTAACGGAACGTACAAGAGAAATTGGTATTCGAAAAGCACTGGGAGCATCTAAAAGACAAATTCTAACTCAGTTTTTGATTGAATCCATTACCCTCACGTTAATTGGTGGCTTGCTTGGAATTGGTCTCGGCGCGGGCGGAGCAGCTCTTGTTTCGTTATTTGCTGGCTGGCCGTCATTAATTTCGTGGCAAGTAGTACTTGGAGGAGTGTTGTTCTCCATGACGATTGGCATTGTATTCGGCATGCTTCCTGCAAACAAAGCGGCCAAGCTAGATCCAATCGAAGCATTACGATATGAATAAAGACATGCGTTCGCATGTCTTTATTTCAAGTTAAAGAGAATTAAGAAGATTTCTCGTTTTTCTTATTTATTACTTACTAGGATTGATACGTGCTACGTTAATAATATCATGTATTTTCTCTACCAAATCGAGCATGAGAAATCCGTTTCCTTCAGAGCTTTTCCGGTATCCAAGAGGGAGCGTCCTTTTCACAAGTTGAGCATAGATTTCAGCTTCAATTAAAGAGCGGCCAAATTCTTTCTCACATAAGTTAATTAATAGAGCTAAAGCTCCGGCGACGTGGGGAGTTGCCATTGAAGTTCCTGAAAGAGTCGCATATTTACCTTCTAAAAAAGTAGAGATGATGTTAACACCCGGTGCCACTAAATCCACTTCTTCATTGACATTGGTAAAAGGAGCAAGATTTAAGCTGCTGTCCACTGCTCCTACTTGAATAACTTCGTTGTAACTTCCGGGATATGAATATTCAAAGGTTTCTTCGCGGTCGTCACCTTCATTTCCAGCCGCAACAACGACAGAAACATCTTTATTCACAGCATTTTGAACAGCTTCGTGCAGTTCTGGAACGTCTTGTGGTCCCCCGAGTGACATGGAAATAACTCGTGCTCGCTCATTGTTAGGACCGCGCCATTCGACGGCGTAGTTAATAGCGTCAATAATCCATTCATAATTTCCTGATCCTTCACCGGTAAGTACTTTTAAGCTTAGAATTTTTGCTTTGGGTGCCACCCCTACGACCCCTTCATTGTTGAGCGCAGCAGCAATGGTACCAGACACGTGAGTGCCGTGCCCATTATTATCTTCAAATACAGAAGAATCTCCGTCATAATCCGTAGTGAAGTTTCTTCCTCCGATAATACAATCTTTTAAGTCAGGATGATTTGTGTCAACACCAGTGTCGATAACTGCAATTACAATGCCTTCTCCTTGATTGCTTTGTTCCCAAATAGCAGGCGCTTGAATTAAGCTTACTCCTTTAGGCGTTTCGTTTGTTGAATCGATAATCGACTCAATTGTATAAGGAATTAATTTGACTTGTAACGGTTGTTGAGTCATAGTCATCCTCCTTAAAATGAATTCCATAAAAATGGAAGTTACTCACTTATAAATTCCCAACTATTGCTATAAATTAAACGCTTTTTATGCGAATCCTTTCTTTTTGAATAAAAAGACTCACAAAAGATGTGAGAAGAGGAAAAAAGACCCTGTAGATAAGCGCGACAGAGATTTTTAATGTTATCTGTGTATTCACTTTTAATGTTTATCTCACACTATAGAAGAAAGAAACTCCAAGAAAAATCACATAGGACCGGTGACTTTTGATATAATTACGAACGGTATGACATTCTCAAAATACATGATATTTATAAATATACATTAATTTGCAAATTACGAAGGGGCTGAGGATAGTGTCAACTTTAACGTCTCAATCCGTCATTAAATGTGGAAAGTATAAGCTGAATTATGCGAACCGTACGCTTATTATGGGGATTTTAAACGTAAACCCAGATTCATTTTCAGACGGCGGAAAATACTACGATGTAGATAAAGCAGTTGCTCATGCTGAGGAAATGGTAAAGCAAGGAGCAGACATCATTGATATCGGAGGAGAATCAACTCGTCCTGGTTATACAAGAATTAGCGATGAAGAAGAGATTAAAAGGATTGTGCCCGTTATTTCTGAAGTGGCGAAGCGTGTAGAGGTGCCGATTTCCGTAGATACATACAAATCGGAAGTGGCGAAGCATGCGCTAGAAGCAGGAGCACATATTATTAACGATATATGGGGGGCAAAGGCTGATCCTAAAATGGCTCAAGTGGCAGCTGATTATAATGTTCCCATTATTTTAATGCATAACCGTCATGAGCCCAACTATACAAATCTGATCACAGATATGATAAGTGATTTAAGAGAAAGCATCTCCATTGCAAAAGCTGCAGGAGTTCGCGACGATCAAATTATTTTAGATCCAGGCGTTGGCTTTGGAAAAACGGCTGCCCATAATGTAGAAGCAATTCAGCATCTAGATCAGTTGACGAATATGGGCTATCCGGTGCTGCTTGCTACTTCTCGCAAAGGATTTATTGGACAAATAGTCGATGCTCCTCCTACGGAAAGAATGGAAGGAACCGCAGCTACTGTATATGCTGGGATTGCACAAGGCGTTCAAATAGTTCGTGTTCATGACGTATTAGAAATCAAGCGCTTTGTAAAGATGGCAGATGTACTGGTAGGAAAACATGTCTTTCAGTTTTAATAATCATTAAAGCAGATGCGTAAGCGCTGCTTTTTTATTTTTACTTGATTTATCCGGATAGAATACATGCCTTTAGATAAATTTAAGTAGCATCAAGGTTTTAAAAATGGAGGGTAAAAATGAAAGCGGTAACGTATCAAGGACCTAATCAGGTAAAAGTAGCAGAAGTAGAAGATGCGAAGTTAGAGAAGAAAGATGACATTGTCATTAAAATAACGTCAACCGCTATTTGTGGTTCTGATCTGCATTTATATCAAGGAAGTATGCCATTGCCTCGCGGTTATATTATTGGTCATGAACCGATGGGAATTGTGGAAGAAGTAGGGCCAGATGTTACAAAAGTAAAAAAAGGAGATCGCGTTATTATTCCGTTTAACGTAGCGTGCGGACAGTGTGCGTACTGTAAGGATGATTTAACGAGCCAATGTGATAATTCTAATCCACATTATGATTCTGGGGGCTATTTTGGATATACTGAAAAGTTTGGAAATCACCCAGGAGGTCAAGCTGAATATTTAAAAGTGCCGTTTGGGAATTTCACACCGTTTGTGATTCCAGAATCGTGCGAATTAGAAGATGAATCGCTTCTTTTTTTATCAGATGTGCTTCCAACTGCTTATTGGAGTGTAGAGCATGCGGGTGTTAAAAAAGGAGATACCGTTATCGTACTCGGCTGCGGGCCAGTGGGGTTAATGGCTCAAAAGTTTGCTTGGATGAAAGGTGCCAAACGGGTTATCGCAGTAGATCATGTTCCATACCGAATGCAGCATGCAAAGAAAATGAATGCCGTAGAAACCTTTGATTTTACAGAATACCCAGATATGGGGGAGCATTTAAAAGAAATCACAAAAGGCGGAGCTGATGTGGTGATCGACTGTGTAGGTATGGATGGCAAAAAGTCGCCTCTTGAATACATTGAACAAAAACTAAAGCTTCAAGGCGGAACGCTCGGACCTATTCAAATTGCGACAAAAGCCGTTCGTAAATGTGGAACCGTCCAAATCACCGGGGTATACGGAAGCAACTATAACAGTTTTCCGTTAGGAGCATTTTTTTCTCGAAATGTAACTCTCAAAATGGGGCAAGCTCCTGTCATTCCGGTTATGCCGAAATTATATGATCAAATTGTAAAAGGAGAATTCGATCCAAAAGAAATTATTACTCATAAAGTGGCTTTAGAAGACGCGGCTAATGCCTACAAAATCTTTAATGATCATCAAGATAACTGCATTAAAGTCATTTTAAAACCCTAAAATGTCATGTCTATTAGGTGAAAATTCCTGAGCAGTGAAGCTCGGGAATTTTTTATGTATGTAAAGTGGTGGAGGAAAATAATGCCCGATTGGATGGTTGATTTTACATAATTTAGCTTTATGATAGAAAGAGAAGATATAACGCTTTCATATTCTGATTAAATTTTGCTGCTTAAAATGAATAACATCTTGGTATTCAGTCTTATTCAATCACCGAAATATGGAGGAGAGAATGAATGAAATTAGCATTGCTTCTTGTCATTATTATCGGCGTTGCTGCCCTTGCAGGTACGATCAGTGCTGCAAAGAAAGTAGATGAAGATTACGGGAAATCTAAAAAGAAAAGTATAGTGAATTTATCTATTATTTACGGAGTTGTATTCATAGGATCAATCGTAGGAGTAGCATGGTATATTGCAGTGAGACCATAAATAAAGAGATTGAGACATGACTAAATGAACCGAACCTAAAGACGAACAAATGAGATACATGAGTTGGACTGCTTATGACACCGCAGTTGATTTCTGTGCATCCGCGGGCGGCCGCTGAGTCTCCTCGTCGCTTGCGCTCGTGCGGGGGCTCACCTGTTCCGCTTTTACCACAGGAGTCTTCGCCTTGTCCTTCAATCATCTGCTAGAAAAAACGAAACAGATAAAACGATGTTCACCACAACAAAAAACAAACCATTAATCAACGTGGTGATTAATGGTTTGTTTTGCAATTGGGTTAAAATACTTTTGTCCCAGCCTCTTTATTTTGATTCCAAGGTTAATTCTCCGCTTGAAACAGCTATATCGATCGAATATTTTCCATTTCCGTGCTTTCCTTTTAATACATCTTCCGTTACGGTTGCATTGCTTAACTTAAAGTCATTGTTAATGTCACCGCTGCTTACTTTTCCATTCACTTTAAAACCAGCACTTTTCGGAAGAACCAGCACGGCATCTCCAGATCCTACATCTACAGAAACGGCTTCTTCTAGCTTTTTAAAATCCATATAGAGATCACCAGATCCAATGCGCGCCTGAAGTTTCCCTTTATAGTTTGTTCCTTTAATTTCCCCAGAGCCTACAGCAAATTTAGCCGTTTTGGTCTCGACATTACTCAGCTGTAAATCTCCAGAATTAACATCTGTACGAAGAGAGGTACTCATCAAGTTTGAAATGCTTGCATTTCCAGAACCTACTTTAATCGAAACATCTTTCAGCTGAAGCGCTTGTTCAGGATGCGTAGCAACTTGAAGGTCCCCAGAACCTACCGTAAGCGCAAGGTTATGGTGATAATCTTTAGGAATGTAGATTGTTACTTTTGTGTTTGAAAAAATAGAAAGCCATTGAAAGGGACTTTTTTGATACGCGACAACTAGGGTGTCTCCATTTTGTTTTACATCCACTTTTCCTTTGCCTTCTACTTTTGTTTTAATATCTTGACGATCTTGTGGAACCACAGTTGTACTAATGCTTGGAGAGTCAATTTGAATATGCTGAATATCACTTGATAACGCAGCTTCAGACTTGGACGTCTTGAATGAGCTTAACGACCAAGAGGAAGGTGCAAATGCAGTAGAAAAGAGGACTGCCATACCACCTATTACTAAAATAAAAGCCAATATTTTTTTCAAATTATAACCCGCTTTCTACATAAATTAAATTTGTTTTCTTCTACCATAAAGTGTAAATTGAAAAGAGGTTAAATTCAACGAACAGCAGGATTATTTTTTTCTACGTCTCAAGTCGTAACAACAAAACATTTTTTTGAGGAATTAAATGAAAAGCGAAGTGGATATTTAAACATAATCATTAAAGAATCAATTTTTTTGCTTCAAAAATAGGAAAATAATTGAGTTGAAAGAACGATTAAATTCACTTTTTTTGTGTAATTTTTGGTTAAATAGTTCAAAAGAAGTAATAAATAAATAGAATTTTCATACCAATTTTATTATTCCGAAAAACTTTTAAAGTGTTGATTATTAAAAAAATAAAGGGTAGAATTTGTTCATATCAATTGAATACAGCTAAGATTACGATCTTGTATATTATCAGTAATATGGTCTGATAGTCTCTACCTAGTAACCGTAAAAAACTAGACTACAAGAAAGTTTGGATATAAGCAGCAAAAAGAAGGGCGTATTATCTAGATACAGCCTTCTTTCAAAGCTCTTACTTTTCATACTTTCTGTTATTGTCAGAATTTATGAAAAGTAAGAGCTTTTTTTGGTTTTCAAATACACACCTGGGAGTGGCTTGCATGTACTTTTTATTAAATTTATTAGGCGTTTTTGTAGTAATGGGTGTTGTCTTCTTATGTTCTCCTAAAAAGAAAGAAATAAAGTGGCGTCCCATTGCTTCACTGTTGGTCGTTGAAGTCCTCATTACTTGGTTTATGTTAGGAACTTCAATCGGAACATGGATCATTAATAAAATTGCTTCGTTCTTTACTTGGCTAATTTCCTGTGCTAACGATGGAATTGCTTTTGCGTTCCCATCCGTAATGGGAAATGAAACGGTTGACTTTTTCTTCAGTGCATTACTGCCTATCATCTTTGTCGTGACATTTTTTGATATTTTATCTTACTTTGGTGTTTTAACGTGGATTATTGATAAAGTAGGCTGGGTCATTTCGAAAGTTTCACGTTTGCCTAAATTAGAAAGCTTTTTTGCTATTCAAATGATGTTTTTAGGAAATACGGAAGCATTGGCGGTTATTCGTAATCAACTTTCTGTGTTAAAAGACAACCGTTTGCTTACGTTTGGAATTATGAGTATGAGCAGTATTAGCGGATCTATTATCGGTGCTTATTTAACAATGGTTCCCGCTACGTACGTGTTTACAGCAATTCCACTGAACTGTTTAAATGCGCTTATTTTAGTGAGCTTGTTGAATCCAGTTCATGTTACAAAAGAGGAAGATATGATTTACGTACCGCCAAAGTCGGAGAAAAAAGACTTTTTCTCTACCATTTCAAACAGTATGTTAGTCGGAATGAACATGGTAATTGTTATTTTAGCGATGGTTATTGGATATGTAGCTCTTACATCTGCGCTTAACGGTATTTTAGGTGTTATTGTAGACGGCTTGACTGTGCAAAAGATTTTCTCTTATATCTTTAGTCCATTTGCATTCTTACTAGGGCTAACGGGGCATGATGCCATGTACGTAGCTCAGCTGATGGGTATCAAGCTAGCAACAAATGAATTCGTGGCGATGATGGATTTGAAGAAAAATCTAGATACACTTCCACCGCATACGATTGCAGTTGCTACAACATTCTTAACATCTTTTGCTAACTTCAGTACGGTAGGTATGATTTATGGGACGTATAATTCTACGTTATCAGAAGGTAAATCAACGATTATCGGAAAGAACGTATGGAAACTGCTTGTGAGCGGTATCGCTGTTTCGTTATTAAGTGCTATGATTGTTGGATTGTTTGTTTGGTAAAAAGTTAAAAAAAGCTGTGCTTTCATCTTCGAAAGCACAGCTTTTTTCTTATTGCATCATCTATTCATTTGAAGAAAAACGGTTATGAATATCAACAGTAAAAGAAAATCACACTATTCAAGAAAAATTCATTTTACTTTTGCAGAAAAACATTTTAAATCTAGTCAGCATTATGTTAAGATTACAAAAGACTGTTTCATTTAAATTGAGAACACCGCATAAATATGTAAGTAAATATGCATATAAAACAAAGGTTTATTAATTTTTTTCTAGGTAATATCTCGTAATAAATAGGTTGAAAGGAAATGTCGTTAATATGATAGAAGGACAACAGCAAACAAATGAATTAAAAAAGACGATGAAAAGCAGACATTTGTTTATGATTTCGCTCGGCGGAGTTATCGGTACAGGTTTCTTTTTAGGAACAGGATACACGATTAGCCAAGCAGGAGCGATTGGAGCGATCCTTTCGTTTATCGTAGGTGGCTTCATTATGTACTTAACAATGCTTTGCTTAGGGGAGCTTGCAGTAGCAATGCCAGTTTCCGGTTCGTTTCAGACATATACAACAAAATTTATTGGCCCTGGCGTTGGTTTTGCTTTTGGGTGGTTATATTGGTTGGGCTGGGCTGTAACGGTTGCATTAGAATTTTTGTCAGCAGGTCAGCTTATGCAAAGATGGTTTCCTGATTCTCCGGTATGGATTTGGTGTGCTATATTTGCGCTTTTATTATTCTCATTAAATGCACTGTCAGCTAAAGCGTTTGGTGAAGCGGAGTTTTGGTTTGCCAGCATTAAAGTGTTAGCTATTATTTTATTTATCGTGCTTGGTGGAGCTGCTATGTTTGGTTTTCTTCCATTAAGCAGTGGAGACAGCGCGCCGTTTTTCTCTAACTATACGTCTCACGGCGTGTTCCCTCACGGAATTAGTGCCGTGCTGATTACGATGATTACCGTTAACTTCTCGTTCCAAGGTACGGAGCTTATTGGTGTAGCGGCTGGGGAAAGTGAAAACCCAGACAAGACTGTACCAAGAGCCATTAAACAAACGGTATGGAGAACACTTGTATTTTTTGTATTAGCTGTAGCTGTTTTAGCGGGTATGATTCCGCTTGAAAAAGCAGGCGTAGTGGAAAGTCCATTTGTTGTTGTGTTTGATCAAATTGGTATTCCATATGCAGCCGATATTATGAACTTTGTTATCCTAACGGCACTGCTATCTGTTGCTAACTCTGGTCTTTATGCAGCAACGCGTATGCTGTATTCATTATCAAAAGATAACATGGCAAGTTCAGCTTTTATGAAAGTAAATAAACGCGGTGTGCCGATGAATGCCTTGCTTTTAACATTAGGCATTGCGCTTTTATCTTTACTTTCAGGATTCTTTGCTCAAGAAACAGTATTTGTATGGCTTATTTCTGCAGCGGGTTTAGGTGCACAAATCGGCTGGATTACGATTGCTGCATCACTGCTTGCATTTAGAAAAAGATATATAAATCAAGGAGGACAAATCGAGGATTTAAAATTTAAAGTCCCTCTTTACCCGATGCTGCCTTTAATCGCATTAGTATTAAATACAATTGTATTGGGAAGCATGGCATTTGATGCAGAACAGCGAATGGCACTGTATGTCGGTATTCCACTAGCGCTGCTGTTTTATGCTTATTATCATGCACGTGTAAAAAAGAAAGTTGATTTATCTATCAGCCGTCAAGAAGTGCAGCTTAAAGACGACAAAAAAGTAATTTTATAAAATCAAAAAGACGCAAAAGCCCAGGTTTTTGCGTCTTTTTTTATTGTTTATTTGTAAACTTAAAATAAAATAAAGTTGACAAATAAAAAGAAATTATTGCAAACTTAAAGCAGCGAAAAGAGAAAGGAGGGTGAATATGAAACCGAAAACAATGGCGTATGTTTCCTTATTTGCAGCTTTAACGGCGATCGGTGCATTTATAAAAATTCCTATTCCCTACATACCGTTTACTCTTCAAATTGTTCCTGTTTATTTAGCCGGTGCGCTGTTAGGTCCGCGTTTAGGTTTGTATAGTCAGCTATGCTACATAGGTATTGGGTTAATCGGTGTTCCGGTTTTTGCAGAAGGAGGAGGTTTGGGCTATATCTTCAAACCAACGTTTGGCTATTTAATTGGCTATGCTGCAGGGGCATTTATGAACGGCTACCTTATTCAAAAATATGACTTAAAGAAACCTTTTTCTATCTTTTCAGCTAACTTATCTACGTTAGCTATTGTGTATGCAGTCGGCTGCTTCTGGCTTTACGGAGCAATGAAATGGATAATTGAAAAGCCTCTTTCACTGAGGGATACACTTCTTTTTGGAGCTGTTTTGCCAATGCCTGGAGACCTTTTATTGTGCATTTTATGTTCAGTGCTGATTCACCGAATGCAGCCTCAATTTAGTCGCTTGTCATTAAAGCAGGTTAAAGCAGGGTAATGAAGACATAGAAAAAAAGGAGAGAAAAGAAAATGGGCAAAGCGTATTTTATTACGGGAACTGGAACAGATATTGGAAAAACCCTGGTTACAAGTATTTTGTATAAAGTACTTGGTCGTCTAGGAATAAAAACGACAATTTGCAAACCATTTCAAACCGGCTATCAAGACGAAATTGGAGGTTATCCAGATATTCACTGGTTTGAAACAAGGCTTGGAGTAGCAGATACGGGTATTTATCAGTTAAAGCCGGAGACGTCTCCTCATTTGGCTATTGCACTGAGCAACAAGCAAGTGGAGCCTTCAATCGTCTTAACACGCATTAATGAATTAAAAAAGAAATTTGATGTAGTGCTCGTGGAAGGAGCGGGAGGTCTTGCCGTACCTTTAATTGAGGAGGAAACAACGTTTTATATGACAAAAGATTTGATCATAGATGCACAAATGCCGGTTATTGCTGTTGGAACGACGGGATTAGGAGCTATTCATGATGCGCTTTCTACCTTTTCATATGCAAGTGAGCATCACCTTAAAATCAACGGACTCATTTTTAATCGTTTTAATCACAGCAGTATCATTCATAACGACAATGTTCGAACGATTGAAAAGCTGCTTCAAATATCATCTTTAATGACCGTTCCAGTATTCACACATATCGATGAAGAGTTAGATGCATATATTGAGAAAATCATGAGGCAAAAAAGTGTTATTCAACATATTCAGGAGGTGTTTGACTGTGCCGTATCAAAAAGTTGAGCTGGAGAAATGGGATAAAGAATATGTATGGCATCCGTTTACACAAATGAAAGCTTACCGTCAATCGAATCCTCTTATTATTGAAAGAGGAGAAGGAAGCTATTTATATGATGTAGAGGGAAACAAATATTTAGATGGATACGCTTCTCTATGGGTCAACGTGCATGGACATAATGATCCGGAATTAAATACAGCTTTACATATACAAGTGGAAAGATTAGCGCATTCTACGCTGCTTGGATCGGCAAACGTTCCATCCATTTTGTTAGCCAAAAAGCTAGCGGAAATTACTCCTGGCAGCTTATCGAAAGTCTTCTACTCTGATACAGGCTCCGCCGCTGTTGAAATTGCGTTGAAAATTGCCTATCAATATTGGCAAAATCTCGACTCTGTAAAGTACAAAAACAAAAGTAAATTTATCTCATTGAATGAGGCATATCACGGAGATACAATCGGGGCAGTCAGTGTAGGAGGCATGGATTTATTTCATCGTATCTTTAAGCCGTTGCTGTTTGAACGAATTCCCACACCTTCTCCTTACACTTACCGTATGGACGGGTTCGAAACCGAAGAGCAAGCTTCAGCTTACTGTATTCAACAGCTAGAGAAGCTCTTGCAGAACAACGGAGAAGAAGTAGCCGGCTTGATTATTGAACCGCTTGTGCAAGGAGCAGCGGGTATTATTACCCATCCTCCCGGCTTTTTAAAACAAGTAGAGCGGCTGTGCAAAGCGTACGGGGTATTGCTCATTTGTGATGAAGTAGCGGTTGGGTTTGGACGAACAGGAACGATGTTTGCATGTGAACAAGAAGACGTAGTACCAGACATTATGTGTGTAGGAAAAGGGATAACAGGAGGATATATGCCGCTTGCTGCTACGTTAACAAGCGAAAAGATATTTAATGCTTTTTTAGCTCATCCGGATGAAAATAAAACGTTCTTCCATGGCCATACGTATACGGGAAATCAATTAGCCTGTGCAGTAGCGCTTAGAAATATTGAACTGATAGAAGAAAGAGAATTAATCCGTAGTATAAAAGAAAAGGAAAAAGTGTTTAAACGCTATCTATTAAAGCTTTATGACCTGCCTAATGTGGGAGACATTAGACAACGAGGTTTAATGGCAGGAATCGAGATTGTGAAAGACCGTCAAACAAAATCGATTTTTGAAGATAAAAAAGTCGTTGGAGACATTATTTTAGCGGCTCGCCAAAAAGGTTTAATTATTAGAGAGCTAGGTCCTGTGATTACAATGATGCCTATTCTTTCAATGGCGGAGGAAGAATTAAAAACAATGGTTGAAATTGTATATGAATCAATTAAAGAAGTGATCGCACGCTATAAAGTGAGCTAAATAAAAAGAGGCTGGGACAAAAGTATTTTATTTAGCTTAAAGAAGATCCGAACGATGAATCGTTCGGATCTTTTTTCAATCAATAAATATTTTTAATACTTGATAGTCGAAGTGATCGCACATGCTGATTTTCATCTTTTAATAGCAGAGTTTGTTCGAGCAAGTTTAAGTTTTGAATATAACCTTTGACCGTTTGAACAAAACCGTTGTTTTGGTAGTTAATAGTTAGTAATTTATTCGTTTTTAATGCTTTTAAAATCATACCTGTTTTCTCCCTTCTTATATCGTAGCTGACGAAAAACTACAAAATAACGAAGAAGCATTGGAGGCTTGTATTATTTATAAAAAGTACTCTATTTTTTATAAATGCTCTCCTTCTACTAATAGTAGAGGATGATGGTGAAAAACAGATGAAAGATAAAGAATAAGGTTTGATTTATTGTAATGAACTGACTTTTCCTTTACAAATACCTATTTCAAATTTCTTTTTAGTGATAAAATACTGTTAGTGAAATAACTACTTCTTTTCATTAAAGGGTAAGAACGGGTTATAGGTTATATTGATAGAGTTTTAGTTCTCTATTTCTAGTAATGAAATAAGAGATAGAGAAATAGACTAATAAAAATCAATCAAGGAGTTTTTTTATGGATCAGAGTTTTATTTTAAATCTTTTAGAAATTTTACTGATTAACATTGTACTGAGTGGCGATAACGCAGTCGTGATTGCTTTAGCTTGTCGGAATCTTCCGGACGAGCATCGAAACAAAGCGGTTGTTTTCGGTACATTAGGAGCGGTTGTATTACGTGTAGGGCTAACGTTTGTCGCTGTATATTTATTAACAATCCCATTTTTAAATTTCATCGGAGGCCTGCTTCTTCTATGGATTGCGATTAGTCTTTTAAAAGGTGAAGATGACGGAGATATTAAAGCGAATTCAACTCTAGCAGGTGCTATTAAAACAATTATTATAGCGGATCTTGTTATGAGTTTAGATAACGTAGTGGCGGTTGCGGGTGCGGCTAACGGCAGTATTCTACTCATTATCCTTGGTCTTGTTATCAGCATTCCGTTAATCATTTGGGGAAGTCAGCTTTTAATGAAAATCATGGAAAAATTCCCGATTATCATCATTGCCGGAGCAGCGCTTCTTGGCTATACTGCTGGTGAAATGATCTTTAAAGACAAAGCGGTAGGACATGTATTAGAAGGATTAAATCCGCATTTGCATACAATTGTTCCTATTTTGTTAGCTATTTTAGTTGTTGTCGTTGGGAAACTTAGCGGACGTTCTAAAAAAGAAACGCATTAATCCTAAAAAAGAGGTTGGGACAAAAGTGTTTAAGATGAAGTGAAAAACGAACCACTAATCAAAATGTTTGATTAGTGGTTCGTTTTTTGGTTGGGGGTGAACGTAGGCTTCATTTGTTTAGATCCTTCTAGCAGTTGATTGGAGGACAAGGCGGAGACTCCTGCGGGAAAAGCGGAACAGATGAGACCCCGCAGGAGCGTACGCGACGAGGAGGCTCATCGGCCGCCCGCGGAAAGCGAAGTCTTGTACGGAAATCAACTGCGGTGTCATAAGCGGTTCAGCTCATGTATCCCATTTATTCGTCTTTAGATTGGATTCATCTCGCTATGTCTCAACCTCTTTTTTTATTACTTAGCTAATGGAGGTGCAGAATTAACGTCTTGTATCGTCTCTACAGGAGGATGAAATTCATTTTCCATTTTTGATACAACTACAGTTGCTACACCATTTCCAATTAAGTTCGTAATGGCACGAGCTTCCGACATGAAGCGGTCTACACCAATTAACAGCGCGATTCCTTCAACTGGAATCATCGGGAATGCAGCAAGCGTAGCTGCTAGTGTAATAAATCCAGAGCCAGTAACTCCGGCAGCTCCTTTAGACGTTAGCATTAAAATACCAAGTAGCGTAATCTCTTGCATTAACGACAGGTCGACTCCATACGCTTGAGCGATAAAGATAGCAGCCATGGATAAGTAGATTGCTGTTCCATCTAGATTAAATGAGTAGCCAGTTGGAATGACAAGTCCTACTACAGATTTTGAACATCCGTACTTCTCCATTTTGTCCATCATTTTTGGCAGTGCAGATTCCGAAGAAGACGTACCTAATACAAGTAGAATTTCTTCCTTAATAAAAGCAATGAATTTAAAAATATTAAATCCATAAATCTTAGCAATGGTTCCAAGTACAAATACGATAAATAAGAACATAGTAATGTAAACAGATCCCATTAAGAAACCGAGTTTTTGAAGAGAGCCTATTCCAAAGTTACCGATCGTATAAGCCATCGCTCCAAACGCCGCAATAGGTGAAAGTTTCATAATCATATTAACAATTCCAAAGAAAATATCTGTACAGCGTTCAAAGAATGTAATGACAGGAGCCGCTTTTTCGCCAAGTGTAGCTGTAGCCATTCCAAATAGTACGGCAAAGAATAAGATTGGCAATAATTCACCATTTGCCATTGCGCCAAATACGCTGTCTGGAATAATTCCCATGATAAACTCCATAAAGCCATGCTCCGCTTCAGCTGCTTGCTGCGTATATTGAGTAACATCAGCTCCGCTTGCGCCGTTGATATTAAAGCCAGCCCCTGGTTTGATAAAGTTTACAACGATAATTCCAATTGCTAAGGCAAAAGTAGTGACAATCTCAAAGTATAAAAGAGCTTTACCTCCAATTCGTCCCACTTTCTTTAAATCTCCCATGCTTCCGATACCGATGACCACTGTTAAGAAAATAATTGGGGCAATCACCATCTTAATTAATTTAATGAAGATATCAGCCAATACTTTTAATTTAGCTCCAAATTCAGGAAACATGAAGCCAATTGCAATACCAAGAAGGATACCGATAACAACTTGAACAGTTAGATTTTTAAAACTTAATTTCATACGTAATGCTCCTTTCGAGAATGTTTTTGTTAACGCTTACATTATCCTTATCCTTATATTAACTGATAATTTTAACTATTTATATTTCTGGTGATAATGTTCTTTTTGGTCATTTTGGTCAAAAAAAGTGATGAACATATAGTCATCACTTTTGGCTTTCGATATTCTTTATTTGCTCAATGATATCAAGCGTTTGTTTTGTTGCATTGTTTTCAAACGATTGATAAAGAGAGGTAAACTGCTTTTTCCATTCGGCTTTCTGTGTATCATTTAAGTAATAAACGCGCATGCCAGATTTATTTTTTATTTGCTGCAGCTGTTTATCGTTCATCATTTTTGATTGATTCCAAATCCAGTTAGTTGTTTCTACCATTGCATCACTTAATAGTTGTTTTACATCTTCAGGGAGTCTGTCCCAATACTTTTCATCCATTAAAACAGCATAGCCTAAGTATCCATGGTTGCTGATGGTCATATATTTTTGCAGCTCGTACAAACGTTTTGAATAAATATTAGAAATGGTGTTTTCCTGACCATCAAATTCCTGTCGTTCAAGGGATTGATATACTTTATTAAACGAGACAGCCTGAGGCTTGGCGCCAAGAAGTTCGAATTGTTTTTTGATTACTTCACTTGGCATAATGCGAAACGTTTGACCTTGAAAATCTGCTGGATGGAGCAAAGGTTTTGTATTGCTAGTCATTTGTTTAAAGCCGTTGCTCCATAAAGCAAGCCCTTTAATGTTTTTCTCTTGCAGCGTACTCAACAAATCCTGTCCGATTTTGCCCGTAAACACTTGTTTTGCCTCGCTGTAATCATCGAAAATGAAGGGAAGATCAAAAAGTTGCCACGTAGGGGAGAGGTCGCTTAGCTTTGAAATGGAAGGTGCAATCATTTGTACATCATTTCGGCGAAGGGCGGCAAGTTCTTCGTCGTCTGAATACAATACACCGTTTGAATATACTTCAATTTTAACTTTACCATCCGATTTTTGATTAACGATTTCAGCAAATTTTTGAGCGGCTAAGCCTTTTGGAGTGTTTTCAGCTACAACATGGCTAAAATTAATCACAATTTGTTTATTTAATCCTTTTTGCTCATCATCATGATACACATTATCCTGATTTATAACCGTATACTGCAAAAAAACATAGATCATTAAGAAAACGCTAACAATGATACTTGCCCCTATAAACATCTTCAAAATGTCCAACCCCGCGATTCAATAATTTTTCTCTACGAATATTCTAACACGCAATTTCTCAACGTGGTAAAATTAAAATAAACTTCAATCAGCAGTAGGTGTTCCGCTATGATGCGCTTATCAATGCAAACGAAAATGACGGGGTTAATCTTTTTTATCGTGGTCTTTTCGTTGTTTTTAGCAAGTATTGTCGTGATTAATAATTTTGTGCAGTCAAAAGAAAATGATTTAGAGCAAAGGGCTTTAATCACTTCGAGAACAGTTGCTGAAATGCCTGAAATTCGAGAAAAAATTGAAAAAGATAGCAAGAACATTAATCAAATTGTAGAGCCGATTCGCATTATTCACGGTGCTTATTATGTAGTGGTTATGAATATGAATCATGAACGTTTGTCTCACCCTTTGCAAAGCATGATTGGAAAAATTTCTAAAGGAGATGATGAGGGACAGGCGTTTGCAGAACATACCTATACCGATAAAGCAAAAGGAGAAGGCGGAATGGTCATTCGCTCTTTTGTGCCCGTTGTAAACGATCAGCATGAACAAGTAGGAGTGGTTGTCTCAGGCTATCTTCTTCCGAAATTTACAGAGGTCATTTTAAGTTTAAAAAAAGAAATCTCTCTTATCTCAGGTCTTGCTCTTTTTTTTGGAGGATGGGGAGCGTGGGCGCTTGCATCTCGTATTAAAAAAGAGATGTTTGAGCTTGAACCCCATGAAATTGCCCGTTTGTTCGTAGAACGAACGGAGACCTTTAATGCCATGCATGAAGGAGTCATTGCCATTGATAAAGAGGAGAACATCACTATTTTTAATCATAAAGCGAAAATTATGATGGATGTACCCGATGAGGTAATTGGAAAAAAGATCTATGATGTGATTCCAGATACAAGACTGCCAGAAATTCTGCAGCTTAATCAGCCTGTTTATAATCGAGAGCTTCAAGTTCGAAATTTGAATATTTTAAGCAATCGTGTGCCGATTAAGGTTAATAATCACACAGTCGGTGCGGTCGCTATTTTTCAAGACAGAACAGAAGTTAAAAAATTAGCTGAAGAGCTAACAGGAGTTAAATCATTTGTAAGCGCTCTTAGAGTTCAAAACCATGAATACATGAATAAACTTCATACGATTGCAGGACTTATCCAACTTGGAAATAAGGACAAGGCTCTGCAGTACGTTTTTCAAGTGTCTGAACAGCAAGAAGAGCTCACCCAATTTCTTCATAAACATATTAAAGATGAAAGTATATCGGGGTTGCTGTTGAGTAAAGTCAGCCGTGCCAAAGAACTTGGAATTGAGTTAGCTATCGATCGCCACAGCGAGCTTCACTCATTTCCTCCTTACTTAGATCATCATGATTTTGTGATTATTATTGGTAACTTAATTGAGAACGCTTTTGATTCGTATCAGCATATGGAGCGTCGTGAACGGAAGGTCTATATAAGTATGGAACAAAATGACGGCATTCTTTCTATATTAGTTGAAGATAACGGATGTGGCATGAATGAAGATCAAGTAGACAGAATCTTTGATGAAGGTTTTTCAACCAAAGCAAAGGAAAATAGAGGAATTGGTTTGCATTTAGTAAAACAAATTGTTGAAAAAGGAAACGGTCAGATCGAAGTAGAGTCAGAATTAGATGTTGGAACGACTTTTATCATTACATTCTTTTTATAGGGGGAGTGGGAAATGAATAAAAAAGAATGGACGGTGCTTCTCATAGAAGACGATCCTATGGTACAAGAAGTGAACCGCCAATTTATTGAACAAGTTGAAGGATTCATCGTTATCGCTGCAGCTTCGAATGGTTTAGAAGGTATACAGCTCATTAAACAGCATCAGCCTGATTTAACGATTATTGATATGTACATGCCTAGTCAAGATGGCCTAACCACCTTACAGCAAATTCGATCAAATGGCTATAAAACAGACGTGATAGCAGTTACGGCTGCAAGTGATATTGAAACCGTACGAAAAGTTCTTCAGTACGGCGCGGTGGATTATATTATGAAACCGTTCAAGTTTGAACGAATGAAGCAAGCGCTTGAGCAGTATCGTTCGTTTCAAGTTAAAATAAGTCAAAAAGAACATATTACTCAGTCTGAATTAGATTCTATGCTGTTTCAGCAATTCGAAGAAAAATCCGATTTGCTTCCAAAAGGGCTAAATGCGGTTACGTTAAGGAGGATACAACAATATCTTTCCAAACAAAATCATCCGATTTCTGCTGAAGAAGTGGCGGACGGCGTAGGAATTGCGCGTGTTACGGCAAGAAGGTATTTAGAGTTTTTAGAACAGGAAAACGAGCTGAAATTATCAGTTGAATACGGCAGAGTGGGGAGACCTATTAACCGCTATATGTTAAAAATAAATTAAATCATACAGAACAGCTTTTATTTGGAAAAGCTGTTTTTTTGCGTTAGAAAGTATATCTTTTTCTCTCCTAGAACAAATTAAGGTATACAGTTTTCGCTATCCAAAGAATATTTCGTGCAGTCATTAATTCATAAAATGTCCCTGAGAAAGGATTAATGGCGGAAAAATTGGGGAATATGCACTTTGACATTTAATTTTAGCACAGGAAGGTTTTGAAACATGGACATATTGTTAGCTGTCTTACCAGCCATATTTTGGGGAAGCATTGTGCTTTTCAATGTGAAACTAGGCGGAGGACCTTATAGCCAAACGCTTGGAACCACATTAGGAGCTTTGATTTTCTCCATCGGTATTTATATTTTTGTACACCCTACGCTTACACCTTTAATCTTTGGGGTTGGAGTTGTATCGGGGCTATTTTGGGCAGTTGGACAAAGTAATCAGCTGAAAAGTATTGATTTAATTGGAGTTTCTAAAACAATGCCTATTTCAACTGGGCTTCAGTTAGTTTCCACTTCATTATTTGGAGTAATTGTGTTTCACGAGTGGTCTACAAAAACTTCAATCATTCTTGGTGTGCTCGCTCTTATCTTTATTATTGTAGGGATTGTTTTAACATCACTTCAAAGCAAAGAAGAGAAAGAGGCTGGAGAAGGAAAAGGAAACTTCAAAAAAGGAATTGTTATTTTATTAATTTCAACCGTTGGTTATTTAGTTTATGTTGTAGTAGCCCGTCTATTTAATGTAGACGGATGGTCGGCTTTGTTACCTCAAGCAATTGGTATGGTTATTGGAGGAGTATTGCTGACGTTTAAGCATAAGCCATTTAATAAATATGCAATTCGCAATATTATCCCAGGTCTTATTTGGGCCGCTGGTAATATGTTTTTATTCATCTCGCAACCTAAAGTAGGCGTAGCGACAAGCTTTTCGCTTTCTCAAATGGGAATCGTCATTTCAACATTAGGCGGGATCATCATTTTAGGTGAGAAGAAAACGAAGCGTCAGTTAGTTGGGATTATTATTGGAATTATACTGATCATCATAGCAGGAGTCATGTTAGGGCTCGCCAAAAGCTAACTAGGAGGGTATTAACAATGTATAAAGATTTAGAAGGAAAAGTAGTTGTCATAACGGGCTCATCTACAGGTTTAGGAAAAGCAATGGCGATTCGTTTTGCGACAGAAAAAGCCAAAGTAGTTGTGAATTATCGTTCTAAAGAAGAGGAAGCTAACAGCGTTTTAGAAGAAATTAAAAAAGTTGGCGGAGAAGCAATTGCTGTCAAAGGTGATGTAACAGTTGAGTCTGACGTTATCAATTTAGTTCAATCTGCTATTAAAGAATTTGGAAAGCTCGACGTTATGATTAATAACGCAGGGTTAGAAAATCCGGTTTCATCTCATGAAATGCCTTTAAGCGATTGGAATAAAGTCATTGATACGAACTTAACGGGAGCATTCTTAGGCAGCCGTGAAGCGATTAAATATTTTGTAGAAAATGATGTTAAGGGAACAGTTATTAACATGTCAAGTGTTCACGAGAAAATTCCTTGGCCATTATTTGTTCATTACGCGGCAAGTAAAGGCGGTATGAAGCTCATGACTGAAACACTTGCATTAGAATACGCTCCAAAAGGTATTCGTGTAAATAACATTGGACCGGGAGCGATTAATACACCGATTAACGCTGAGAAATTTGCTGATCCTGAGCAGCGTGCAGATGTAGAAAGCATGATTCCAATGGGATACATCGGAGAGCCGGAAGAAATTGCAGCGGTTGCTGCATGGCTAGCTTCTTCAGAGGCAAGTTATGTAACAGGGATTACGCTCTTTGCTGACGGCGGTATGACACAGTACCCATCATTCCAAGCAGGACGCGGATAAGGAAAAACGCACTCTATAATAGAGTGCGTTTTTTAGTTTTCCTGAGCTTTTTTTTGGTTCTTAGGAGCTGACTGGTGTTGAATTCGCAAAAAAAGCAAAATTAAAACGATGCAGCCAGTGATGTTGTACATCCCGAGAATAAGCGGCTGCTGTGTATCTGTTCCAGAAGAAATGCCGTGATACAGTGCTAGCAAATAGCCTGAAAAAGCAAGAAAATGAATGGCTTTCCATGTTTTTCTCCTAAGCTGTTTTATAAAGTCGGATGTACTAATTAGTACGAATAAAATGTAGAGTGAAATAGTACCGAGACCTGTGCTAATTGGTTTGTAATCGGAAGTGAACGGAATTAAAATGTCAGAAAGTGAAAAATGAATAGATTGATCAAATGATAAAACAAGTCCGTGAATCATGCCAAATAATAACCCGAACCACCCTGATGATTGATGAACCAGCAAAAGCTGTTTTTTTCGTTTTGGTTTAAAAAACGAAAAGCTGTGAGAAATGCCAGCGGCAACTGATACAAACATTAGTAAATAAGAAGTTAAGCCGGCTGCCCGAATGGTATTCCAAACGAGAAAGTGGGCACTAAATTGCGCGAGGAGAGTAGCCATAATGGTATACCTGACCTTTCACATGTTTTTCGATTAACACCCTGCCTTCTTTTGTAACCGCAATTACCTCTAAAGAAGGGTGATGCATTTTAGCTAATCTTAATCCAGCGTCCCATCCGAGAATAAGCATGCATTTTGCATAGACTTCAGAAACGGTCAAGTCTTCTGAAACAACCGTTACTTGCAGAAGCTCTGATGAACTAGGCTTGCTAATTCTGCCGTCAATAATATGATGGTGAGTGTGTCCGTTGACTTTCCACAATCGCTTGCCCACACTGCTTGTAGCAATGCCGCTGTTACTCTTTACTTTAATGCTCATGAGATTTTTGGATGAATGGAATGGATGAGACAGAGCAATGGACCAGTTCTTGCTAGCAGGCCCCCACGTTACAATATCACCGCCTCCATCGATTGCTCCAAGTGAAGTTCCTTTTTTCTTTAATTGATTCGCCATTTGCTGAATGCTCCAACCTTTGGCGATTCCGCCTAAATCCAGACCGACATTAGAAGCAAGCTGAATACTTCTCATTCCTTTATGAATCATGATAGGATTGACAGCATCAAAAGCTGCTACTTCTTGAGGAAGCTGGTTGTTAGGCAGTTGTTCAAAGCTTTGGTCATATCCTAGAGTTTGAATAGAATGATACAGAAATGGGTTGAAAATTCCGTTTGTCTCATTGTAATAGTAAGAGGCTGTTTTTACAGCTTCATACAACATTTTTGACGGTAAAAATAATCTTCCGTTCAGTGAATTAAGCTGTGAAAGCTCGCTTGTTGGAAGAAAGCGGCTTAGGGTTTCTTCTACAAGATAACACCAGCTCTCCACTTTTTTAATTACAGGTGCTTCCAGCTGATATACATTAAATTCGGTATTCATCGCTTTAAATGAGTAGCTCATTACATCACATCCTTAAGAAGGTCTTGATTGCATAGAAGAATCATTATTATTCCCCCAGTTATCCTGGCCATTGGGGGAATTATCATTTGACCACTGGTCTTGCTGATTACTCGAATCATCGTCTGACCACTGATTATCTTGACTGCTTGAATTATCGTCTGACCATTGATCACTTTGCTCATTAGAACTGTCATTTGACCACTGATCTTGCCCGTTAGTTCCATTGTCCGTATTGGAGTCAGGTCCTGAATTTGGAAATAGGTCCGTCTCATCTTCCGTTTGGGTTTGCGATGAATTACTGGCTGATGTATCGTTATTTAGTGCTGTAGCTGCTGAATTTGTTTGATCATATTTTTGAGAAAGTCCTACAAAAGTGGTAAATGCAGCAACGCTTGATAAACCAACCATCCATTTTGTCCATTTATTAGCTGCCATTGATATGCTCCTTTTATCTTTCCTATTTTGCAACTGAACACTGAAGAAAAACTGCAGTGGAAGGTAACATACATCGTTCAATTGTTATAGTTCAATATAGACAGAAAAAATGAAAAAATAGTGAAATAGATGTAGGTTGGATTATTTTTGTAGGGAGTTCAGTGAATTATTAGATTAAAAAAAGGTTGTTCTTTTTAGAACAACCTTTTTTTAATCAGCGATAAATCTTACTAATTGATACGTAATAAACCGTTAACTGTACAAGAGAAAGAAGCAAAAGAACGGCAATGGGATAGAAGCTAAAAGAATTAGGTAACAGCGGATAAAAAGCTATTAATATAGCACCTATAGGAATAGAAAATAGGAGAAAAACAAAGGCTTTTTTACAAGCTTCTGCTGTTATCATCTTTTCACGTTCATCTTCTTCTGCAAATTCAAAAGGAAATAATAAAGGCGAAACGTTCTTCGTCTTTTTACGCGCGCGGTAGTAAAACAATGAGACGATTAAAAGCACAATTAAGGAAGCAAAAGAGCCTATAGACATAGTAATTTCCCACGGGGGTTCAGGGTGGGTCATAACTTCACTAAATTGAATATTTAGGCTTAAAAAATCATATAAAAACCACCCTACGCATAGCAGAGACACTACATTCAAAAAATAAGATTTAATAACATTACTCAACATTTTTCTCCTCCTTTTGAAGTGTAAAAACATCTTCCATTTTTAATTGAAAGACATCACAAATTGTTAAACCAAGTAGTAGGGAAGGAACGTAATTTCCCTTTTCAATAGCTGCGATGGTTTGGCGAGTGGCTCCAACTTTTTCAGCTAAATCTCCTTGCGTATATCCATGTTTAGCTCTAAGCTCTTTTACGTGATTAATAAGAGTCAATATGTTCACCCGCTGCCTTTTTAATAAATTTGTTAAGTTGATTTAACATTATGTAAAGTTAATTTAACATTAATTGGATTATTTTTCAATAATTTATGGATAAAAAATACAAAAAAGATCCTAGAAGAATTCTTCAGGATCTTTTTTGTTAATAAATTTCTTTAATGCCAGACAAACGAATGGAAAAAATGTTTTGTTTTTCGTCTCGTAGGGAGAGGGTTTGGTCGGTTAGGTTTAAATTTTGGATTTTTCCTTTGAAGGTTTGAAGCAGGCCATTTTCGTAATAATTCACGGTTACATGTTTGTTTTTCTTTAACGCTTTTAAAATCATTTATTCATCTCCTTTCATGTGTGCATCTTTTATGAAAAGAAAGCTGTGGCTTAAACATACGAATGTAGAGAATGCTCAAGGCAGAATTATTATTATACAGCAAGATGAGGATAGTTTGTAGATAAATTGTGAAAAAATGCACAAGTTTGCAGTACGGGTGTTGCAACAGAATACATTATATGAGGGGAGAAGGGGTTTTATGATAAAAAAGGTGATTTTAGTTTATTTATTTGTGGGTATTAGGTAAACTAGTAGATGAATTTAAAGAATCTATCTATAGTTGTGAAGGCTAGGATTTCATTTAATTTTCATTTTCTATGAGTATAATGATAAAGGTTTTCTATATGTTCTTTGTGAATCTACTCATAAACTAATCGAGAAAGGAAAATCAAAATGAAGCGAATCGTTTCTAAGCCGCTGCACTATTTCATATTAGCCGCTGTTTTAATGTGGATAAAGTCGTACGTGGCTTATAAAACTGAATTTAACTTAGGCGTAAGCGGCGTAATGCAGCAAATTCTGCTGTTCATAAACCCTGTAAGTTCAGTGCTGATTTTTTTAGGAATCGGCTTGTTTTTTAAAGGAAAGAAAGCAGGAGCTTGGATTCTTGCAGGCAGTTTCATTATGACGCTGCTGTTATACAGCAACATTCTCTATTATCGTTTTTTTAACGATTTTGTAACGCTTCCTACACTATTGCAGACAAGTAATGCAGGAAGTATGGGCGGAAGCATTATGGATTTATTAAAAGCACATGATGTTTTTTATTTTGTTGATTTTATTATTTGTTTTTTCTTCTTTTTTAGTAAAAAGATTGACTGGAATAATGAAAAAGTATCGGTTAAAAATGCTGTAACCATTCTTTCTTTAGGATTCATGGTTTTTTCTGTGAACTTAACACTAGCAGAAATTGATCGCCCGCAGCTTCTATCTCGAACTTTTGACCGCAATTATTTAGTAAAGTATTTAGGCGCCTATAATTATACGATGTATGATGGTGTTCAGACTGCTCAAAACTCTAAACAGCGAGCATTTGCAAGCAGCAATGATTTAACGAACGTCGTTAATTTTAAAAACAGTCACTATGCGGAACCTAACCCCGTTTATTTTGGAAAAGCTAAAGGGAAAAATATTATTAAAATCCATTTGGAATCATTTCAATCTTTTTTAATTGATTACAAATTAAATGGCCAGGAAGTGACACCGTTCTTAAATTCGTTGGCTCATGGAAATGACTTTACGTATTTTGATAACTTCTTTCATCAAACAGGACAAGGAAAAACATCAGATGCTGAGCTAATGATGGACAACTCTCTATACGGCCTTCCTCAAGGTTCCGCCTTTGTGCTGAAAGGAAGCAATACGTATCAGGCAGCACCAGCTATTTTAGATCAAAAAGCTGGCTATACGAGCGCTGTGCTGCATGGAGACTATAAGACGTTTTGGAACCGTAACGAAATTTACAAGCAGTTCGGTGTGGATAAGTTTTTTGATGCAAGTTATTACAATATGACGGGTGAAAATAAAATTAATTATGGCTTAAAAGACAAACCGTTCTTTAAAGAATCTGTTCCAATGCTGCAGTCTTTACCACAGCCGTTCTATGCGCATTTAATTACGTTAACAAACCATTTTCCATTTTTACTTGGAAACAATGAGGCAAGCATACAGCCGGCTAACACGGGCGATGCGACAGTTGACCGCTATTTCCAAACGGCTCGTTATTTAGACGAATCATTGCAATCTTTCTTCCAAGAACTGAAAGCTTCTGGCCTTTATGATAATTCTGTGATTATGATTTATGGAGATCACTACGGTATTTCTGAAAATCATAATGCAGCAATGGAAAAAGTAATGGGAAAAGAAATTACGCCTTATGAAAATGCTCAGCTGCAGCGTGTACCTTTATTCATTCACGTTCCTGGAGTAAAAGGCGGAGTTAATCATACGTACGGTGGAGAAATTGATGTTGTGCCAACTCTTCTTCATTTAGTAGGGATTGACAGCAAAGAGTTTATCCAATTTGGTACAGATTTATTTTCTAAAGGTCATGATGATGTAGTAGCGTTCCGTAATGGCAACTACGTATCTCCGAAATATACATTAGTGGATGGAACGTATTATGATTCTAAAACGGGCCAAGCGCTTAAAGAAAATAATCAAATGAAAGCTTATAAACAGAAGGTAGCGAAAGAACTGGAGCTATCTGATCAAGTGCTTTATGGTGACTTACTTCGTTTCCACAAGCTGAAGGATTTCCAAACAGTCGACCCTTCAAAATATATGTACGGGAAAGAAGAAACAGAAACATCAGCTAAATAAAGCTAAAATCAAAAGAACATGATGACTTCTGCAAAGCAGAATGAGCATCATGTTCTTTTTTACTGTAAACTATTCATCAATAAATTTCTTTAATTCCCGATAAGCGAATAGAGAAAGTATTTTGCTGTTCATCTTTTAATGAAAGCGTTTGGTCTGTTAAATCTAGGCGCTGTACTTTTCCTTTAAACGTTTGAAGCAAACCGTTTTTATAATAGTTAATTGTAACGGCCCCGTTTTTTCTTAATGCTTTTAAAATCATTTTCAAAACTCCTTCCATATTTAAAATGTGTATGATTAACGAGCTGTAACATTCATTTTCATTTGCATATGTTTATTATACACAAAAATAGAAAGCGTTTTCACTAAAAGTTTGAACACTTTGTGAAAACTTTAACAGAGAATGTGACAAATACATACAGAAACTGATTTATTTGTCGTATTCATCATAAAACACATTTATGAAAGGAGTGTTAAGAACGTGTTAAAACTTTATGGATGGAAGAATATTATAAACTATCGTTTGAAATGTCGTAGTGAATCCACTCATCGTTCGTTACATTTCCGCCCATTTTTCTGTACAGCGTTTGGGCTCTTGTATTATCATAAGCCGTTTCCCAAGACATAGCTGCATACTGATGTTCTTTCGTATACTGGTGACTAATCGAAAATAACTTTTCCCCAATTTTTTGTCCTCTTGCTTTTTCAGTAACGTACAAGTCATTTAAAATCGCTACAGGTTTTACACGCGTGGTGCTAAATGTAAAATAAAGCGTTGAAAAACCTACTGCCTCGTCATTTTGAGTCGCGATAAACTGAACGCCAGCATCCGGATGGTGAAACAAGTGGTTAATTAAATTTCTCAGCTGCTTTTTGGCAGGCTGAGGGCGCTTGTAAAAATCAACAATGTATTCGTTCATTAATGAAATAAGTGCTTCCATGTCAGCAGCATTAGCTTGACGAATTGTAATAATAGTCATTAAATCTTCTCCTTTTTAATCAGATGATCTACACTTATAGTAAAAGAAATGTATCCCTTCTAAAAGAGCCAGATTTTAAAAATAAGATAGGGACAGATGAAAGGAGCTAGCGTGGAGTTCACACCTTTATTAAATCGCAAGGATGATACGCCGTTGTATCACCAGCTGTATGAATATATAAAAAAAGAAATTGTATCCGGAAGGGTGAAAGTAAAGGACAAACTGCCTTCTATCCGGTCTCTTGCTGATTACTTAAACGTAAGTCGAAATACTGTAGATATGGCCTATCAGCAGCTTTTAGCTGAAGGATATGTAGAAAGCAGGCCCAAAAGTGGATTGTACGTAACGAATACACAGTTTGATTTACTGCAAACAGATAAAAAGCCGACTGTATTTTTACACGCTCACTCAGAAACAAAGTCGTGTACCTATGATTTTCGGTATGGAAAAGTTGATAGCCGTTTGTTTCCTTTAAATGAGTGGAAAAAACGATACAATGAAAGTCTTCAAACTTATAGAGAAGCGCTGTTCACGTACCAAGAAAGTCAAGGAGAAGAATCACTGCGAGAAGAAATTGCTATGTACCTTTATCAGTCAAGAGGAGTGGTTTGTTCGAAACATCAAATTATTATCGGAGCAGGTACGCAGCACTCGCTCAGTTTACTAGCGCAGGTGTTAAAGCCAAGCATCAGAGATATTGCCTTTGAGAATCCTTGCTATGACGGGGCTAGCTTTGTATTTAAACAGCATGGATTTTCCTTAAAACCCGTGTCGCTTAATAACAAAGGCATAAACATCCAAGAGCTTTATGACAGCCAAGCACGAGCTGTTTATGTCACACCATCTCATCAGTTTCCATACGGAATGATCATGCCTGTTTCAAGAAGAATAGAGCTTCTTAAATGGGCGAATGACTGCAATGGTTTTGTTATTGAAGATGATTATGACGGAGAATTTCGTTATAAAGGCTCTCCCATCCCTTCATTGCAAAGCTTAGACTCTAAGGGGCGCGTCATTTATACAGGGACATTTTCAAAATCTTTTATGCCTTCTTTAAGAATCAGCTACCTTGTATTACCGGAAGTGCTTCTAAAGGAATATCATGAACGTTTCTCATTATACGAGCAAGCTGTTCCAGCCCTTCATCAGCGGACGCTCGGGCTGATGATGAAAACCGGAGAGTGGAGCAAGCATTTAAGAAGAGTGAAAACTGCTTATCAACTCAAACACGGTACTCTTTTAACGGCTTTACACAAGGAGTTTAACAAAAACATCACGGTGTCAGGAGAATATGCAGGTTTGCATATACTTGTCCGCGTGCACAACGATATGAACGAACAGCAGTTAATTAACGCAGCTCGAAAGCAAGATGTCTCTGTCTACGGCACTTCTCGTTATTGGCTTACCGAATTACCTCAACAAAAGACTCATCTATTATTAGGTTTTGGAAGTTTGGAGAGAGAAGAAATAGAAGAAGGAATAAGGCGGTTGAAAAATGCTTGGTTATAAGCCTCTCTTCATTTCTTTGGTTTCTTGACAAAAGTTGCCTAGTCCTTTAGACTTTTTTGCATATATTTTAAATTATCTGAAAGGAGGATAGGGTAATCGAAGCTAACTGCTAGTGGACAACCCTAGATTAAACAATGAATCCTATCCAACAAATTTTACATACATTTCCTGTGATTGTACTAGATGGTGCAATGGCAACTGAACTGGAGAGATATGGCTGTGACTTAAACGACAGCTTATGGTCTGCAAAAGTGCTGATGGAGCAGCCGGAATTGATTAAGAGAGTGCACCAAGACTACTTTGCAGCGGGAGCTGACTGTGCCATTACAGCAAGCTATCAAAGCACGTTTGAAGGTTTTGCTAAACGTGGTTTAAGTGAAGCAGAGGCTCGCGAGTTAATTCAAGCATCTGTAAAAATTGCGGCTGAAGCAAGAGATGAATTTTGGCAGCAAGAAGAGAATCGTCTTAATCGTCCAAAACCAATTGTCGCCGCTTCGGTAGGGCCTTACGGAGCATTTTTAGCAAACGGATCCGAATATACTGGACAGTATGACGTAACAGAAGAAGAGTTAATGGAATTTCATCGTCCTCGTATGAAAACATTAATTGAAGCAGGAGCGGACGTATTAGCTTGTGAAACCATTCCTAATGTAATGGAAGCAAGAGCCATTGCGAGGCTGCTGGAAGAATTTGAAGGAGCGTACGCATGGATTACGTTTAGCGCAAAAGATGATCTGCACATTAGCAGCGGAACATTAATCTCGGAGTGTGCACGCTATCTGGATTCCTATGAGCAAGTAGCGGCTATTGGAGTTAACTGTACGCCGCCTCAATATATTTCTTCACTTATTAAAGAAATTAAATCTCAAACGGATAAGCCAGTCGTTGTGTATCCAAATTCAGGAGAGCATTATGATGCTGAATCTAAAACATGGAACGGGACATCTGCAGGCGAAACCTATGGCTGCAGCGCTCACAGCTGGTATGAAGCAGGTGCTCAGTTAATCGGAGGGTGCTGCCGTACAACTCCAGATGATATCAAGGGCATTACAAAATGGGCTAGAAAATAACGGATTGAAAGAAAGAGAATGTGAGAAAAGTTGTTTCGCTAACGTTCAACACGAACTATCTATCAAAAATAGATAGTTCGTGTTTTTTTATGGTCACGGTGAACGTAGGTTTCGTGTGTGCAGGTCCTTCTAGCTGTTGCACAGAAATCAATAGGGGTGTCACAAGCAGTTCAGCTCATTTATCCCCATTTTCCGTCTTTAGATTGGATTCATTTTATTATGTCCCAATCTTTTTTTCTTGTAAAATAAAAGAATACAAGTTAAAAAATCTTTATTTGAACGAAAGAAGGGATGATGAAAGTGAAAGATATTAAAAATATTTATTGTGTAGGGCGAAACTACGCACTGCATGCAAAAGAATTACATAATGATATTCCAACATCACCTTTTTTATTTTCCAAACCTACTCACGCTCTTGTTGAAGCAGCTGGACAATCAATTACTCTTCCTAGCGACCAAGGAGAGGTGCACTTTGAAACTGAACTGATTCTTCATATTGGACAATCTTACAAAGAAGGCATAACAGTGGATGAACTTGTTGACGAGATGACGATTGGATTAGATTTGACGCTTCGAGACGTGCAGAGTGAATTAAAACAAAAAAAGCACCCTTGGCTGCTTGCAAAAGGATTCAAACATTCAGCGGTCGTGGGAAACTTTATTCCGTTTGAAGGAGTGGAAGCATCTAAGAAGAAAGACTTTTCGTTAGTGAAAAACAATGAACGCGTTCAGCTGGGAAATATCAAAGATTTGATTTTTGACTTGCAAACGATTATTGATTTCACAGGAAAACATTTTGGTCTTGATAAAGGAGATCTTATTTTTACAGGTACACCTGAGGGAGTAGGTCCTCTTTCTCATCATGATGAGCTTTCACTTAAATGGGGACAGCAAGAGCTTGGTTCTTGCGTCATTTCCTTTCGTTAACAAAAAGAGCTTAAAGCAAAGGTAGTTTAGTTGAAGAAAGATCCGAACGATGAAGCGAGATTCTTGACAGAGAATCCAGCTCGTTCGGATTTTTTATTGTGATGGTGAACGTAGGTTTTATATATAGTTGCTTCTAGCTGTTGATTGGAGAGGCGAGGCGAAATCTTGCACGGAAATCAACGGCGGTGTCAAAAGCAGTCCAGCCCATTTATCTCATTTGTTCGTTCTTAGATTGGCTCGATTTCGTTATGTCTCCATCTTTTTTTTTGCGAAGTGTTAATTTGTAGCCTTCAGAATGAATTTAATATCCAATGGGAAAGCTGTTTCTATCTCCTATAGGAAACGAGGTCGTAAGTGTGGTGCTATTAATCCTTACAACGGTAATCTCTATTCTGAGCGTATTGGTTATGCCAAAGCGTATCAGCTGGATAGAAATATACACAACGTCTTTGTTTGTTATGTTTTTAGGGTCGGTAGCAGATATATATCTTGATGTTAAATATGATTTTTATGGATTTTTTACAAAAGGAGTAGATTTTGAATATCTTTTAATTTTTATTTTTATTTATCCTGCGACGAATAGTGTATTTTTGAATTTTTATCCGCAGAGCAAAAGTTTGTCTAGAAAAGCTTTATATCTTACAGTATGGGTAATTCTTACGACTTTGTTTGAATACGTTTCTGGCCAAACAGAAGTGTTTTATTATAACGAATGGAAGCCGATATACTCGTTTTTTTGCTATCCTTTTCTTTATATAGCAATGGTTTTAAATTTAAAAATGATACGCAGGCTCCAGGTTATCGATAAGTAAAAATAGAAATAAAAAAAAGTAATGATAAATCATAAAAAAATGATATTTTATTAATGGCTACATATGTAATATAGTAAAAATAGAAAATAAACGAGGCAGCATATACGCAGGGTTAAAAAACATCAAAACGGGAATCTTGACATTAACTTCATAATTTTTAACCATGTATTGTGAATGACTGAATATACTTATTAATAAATAACATGCTGAAGAAGGAATTTAGCAAAGGAGGCAAGAAGATGTTTAAGCGCAGTGAAAAAATCCAAATTCATGGCGTAACGTTTCATGGAGTCATGAGTGCGAAGCAAAAAGCCGCCCTGCAGGAAATTGCTAATGTAACAGACGAAAAAGATTGGAATGGGCTAAAAGGTGTGTATTGCTTAGGCAGTGTAAAGGTGCAAGGAAAAGACGTGTTAGGTGTGTACTATGGCCAATTTAATGATAACCTTCCAAAAGAGAAGCGCAAACTGCAGTTTGAAATTGACTATATTAAATATACAGTAACGGAATGTCCTATTGTCTTTATCGATACAACAAAAAACAAAAAGCCTCATCAATTTGCCTTTATCATTCTGCATGAATTAGGCCATCATGTGGATCGTATGACAAATGGAACGCTTTTAAAAGAAGGAAATCGAACGCAAGAAATGTTTGCGAATACGTATGCTTTAGAAAAATATTCAAAAATAGAAAAGTTTCAAACAAAGAAGTTAAAAAACATTCCATTTTTAGAGGAATCTCTTACTCAATGGAATAAAACTCCTCATCCCGGAGCGTATTCTCTTAGAGTTCAAATTGAATAATTCACGAGAATAGTTCCTCTCTCTCCGTTTTTTACTTCCCTATCTTTTTCCTCTTCCTTTCTTTTATCCTTCCAATGAACAAAAAGGATTTAATTACCCATAAAGTTTTAAAAGTTTTTATAGTACGAATTATTTACACTATACCCTCCTGTAAATTATGATTATTTTAAGAAAAAACAGAAAATTTTAAAGTTTTAAGGTACAACTTAGTAGTGAACAAGCGATTTTGTAATCGTATAGACGAACTGGCATACATATGCGAGTCATACATACAAACGAATCGCTTCCACTGTTATGAAAGCGGATTCAGAAATAGGAGGGGTAATATGTTAGCTATTCTTGGGTTTTTGATGGTTTGTACATTTATGTTTCTGATTATGACAAAACGATTAACGCCGCTTATTGCTTTAATGGTTATTCCAGTATTGTTTGCAATCATAGGGGGATTCACAAGCGGTATTGGAGAAATGGCTTTAAATGGTGTAAAAGAATTAGCACCTACAGGTGTTATGTTAATGTTTGCTATTTTATATTTTGGGATTATGATTGACGCTGGTTTGTTTGATCCAGTTGTAGGAAGAATTTTAAAAATCGTAAAAGGTGATCCACTAAAAATCACAATTGGTACAGCTATTTTAGTTCTTATTATCTCGTTAGACGGAGACGGAACAACAACATATATGATTACGCTCTCAGCGATGCTTCCGCTTTATAAAAAGCTAAACATGAAGCCAATGATTTTAGCCTGTATCGCGATTATGGGTAGTGGAGTTATGAACTTAACACCTTGGGGTGGACCTACTGCTCGTGTGATGAGTGCATTGAAGTTAGATGCTTCACAGGTGTTTACACCACTGATTCCAGCCATGATTGGCGGAGCTGCTTGGTTATTATTCACGGCTTACTATTTCGGAAAAAAAGAGCGCCAGCGCTTAGGCGTTATTGATATTCAAGACGTTACAAATGCTCAAGTAGCTTTCGCAGAAGCAGCAGCAGCTGAAGGAATCGAGTACAAGCGTCCGAAGCTTTTATGGGTAAACTTTGCTTTAACAGCTTTACTATTAGTAGGACTTATCACAGCAGTTATGCCGCTTCAAATTCTATTTATGATTGGATTTGCAATCGCTATCATGATTAACTATCCAAATTTAGAAGTTCAAAAAGAGCGTATCACTGCACATGCTGGTAATGTACTCGCTGTTGTATCTCTTGTATTCGCAGCAGGCGTATTCACAGGCATTTTATCAGGTACCAAAATGGTAGATGCAATGGGTAATAGCTTAGTAGGATTAATTCCAGATGCGTTAGGGCCTTACATGTCTGTGATTACAGCCATCACAAGTATGCCATTTACGTTCTTTATGTCAAATGATGCTTACTACTATGGGATTTTACCAATTATTGCTCAAGCAGCTTCAGCATACGGTATTGATGCTGCAGAAATTGGCCGCGCTTCATTGATTGGTCAACCCGTTCACTTATTAAGTCCTTTAGTTGCTTCTACGTATCTATTGGTCGGGATGGCAAAGGTCGAGCTTGGTGAATTCCAGCGCTTTACTTTAAAGTGGACGATTGGAACAGCGATGGTGATGCTTTTAGTAGCTATTATTACAGGTGTTATTACGCTGTAAAGATCATGAACCTAAAAACTTATCAATTCCGCTTTTGGGATTGATAAGTTTTTTTGTCTAAAAAGCTTTTGGAATAAGGAGCGGATATACAAAAAATTTTGATAAAATAAAAGAGGAATAGAACTATAAGGTAAAGGCTAAAGGTGCGATGAAATGAAAAAATGGTTTCAAGTATCGCTGCAAACAAAAATCGTAGGTTTATCCGCGGCATTAATCATAACTGTTATTGTTCTTTTAGCAAGTATTTTCTCTTACATGCAGTTTGTAGAATCTAAAAGGCAAGCCGAGCAGCTGGCTCTTCAAGCAGCCAAATCAATATCATTTATGCCGGAAGTCAAAGCTGCTTTTCAAAAAAAACAGCCGAGTCGCTATATTCAGCCGCTTGCCGAGCAAGTGAGGGAACAAATCGGAGCAGCAAGTATTGTGGTTCAAAACCGCGGGCAAATCATCTATTCTCATTCTAATCAAAAATGGATAGGAAAGAAAAATAAAGAAGCGGTTAACGATAGAGCACTATTATTCGGGGGATATTATACGCTTGATGGAGAGGGAACCACAGGTCCTGCTATTATGGGGAAAGCGCCTATTGTCATCAGTCATGGAAAGTATACGGAGGTCGTGGGAGTGGTGACGGTTGAGTTTTTAAAGTCTCATGTTCATGCTCAGCTCATTACGCGTATTCAGCAAATTATCCTATTTTCACTAGCTGTTTTATTGCTTGGTATGATTGGGGGTATTTTTTTAGCTAAAAGTATTAAAAAAGATACTCTCGGTCTTGAGCCCCATGAGATCGCTTCTTTATACCGTGAACGAAATGCGATTTTACTTTCGATAAAAGAAGGAATTATTGCTATTGATCATCACGGCTTTATTACGATGATGAATACATCAGCTAAAAATATGCTAGGGTTACAGACGGAATATTTACATCATCATATCATTGAAGTATTTCCTTATACGAATATGATTGAAGTGCTAGATACGGGAATAGCACGAAGCGACCAAGAGATTTTTCTAAATGAAAAAACGTTTATCTTAAACTTAACACCTATTATTGAACATCAACGAATTGTAGGAGTGGTCGCTAGTTTTCGTGATAAAACAGAATTAAAAAGCTTAATCAATACAATTTCAGAAGTACGAAAGTATTCAGAGGATTTACGAGCTCAAACGCATGAGTTTACGAATAAGCTGTATGTTTTGTCAGGTTTGCTGCAGTTAGGGCAGTATAAAGATGCATTTGAGTTTATTCAAAAAGAATCAGCCGTACACCAAACGCAAAATCGTATTCTATTTGATCAGATATTAGATTCCAAAGTCCAAGCAATATTGCTTGGGAAGATTGGAAAAGCATCTGAAAAGAAAATTCATTTTTCGGTTGATCCGGAGAGTACGCTGGATACGCTCCCAGAACATATTGAAATTTCTCATCTCATTATCATTATTGGGAACTTAATTGATAATGCATTTGAAGCGGTGAGTCAACAGTCTGAAAAAGAAGTGTCGTTTTTCATTACCGATATTGGTCATGATTTAATTATTGAAGTGATGGATAACGGACCAGGTATATCAGAAGAAGTGCTAAATCAAATTTTTACAAAAGGTTTTTCAACCAAAGGGACAGACAGAGGATACGGACTGGCAAATATAAAGAAAATGGTAGATGAACTTGGAGGATCTATTGAAGTGTATAATCAGCCAGAAGGAGGAGCCATTTTTTCAGTTTACCTTCCAAAAAACTGAATCATGAGAAGTAAGGGGAGAGTCGAAATGTTACGAGTCGCAATTGCAGAAGACGATTTTCGAATTGCTCAAGTTCAAGAGCGATTTTTATTAGAAGTAGATGGTGTAGAAGTTGTAGGCAAAGCGTTGAATGCAAAAGAGACGCTTGAAATGCTAAAGGAGAAGAAAGTAGATTTGCTCCTTTTAGATATCTATATGCCAGATGAAATGGGAACGGATTTACTGCCAAAGATTAGAGCGCAGTTTCCACAAGTTGACGTTATCGTTGTAACGGCTGCAACAGAAAAAAACATTGTAGAAATCTGTTTGAGAAACGGCGTCGTTAATTATTTGATTAAGCCGGTTATGATGGAATCCTTCATTAATGCTATTAAACAATATCAAGAGAAAAAGGAACTGTTTAGTACGCATGAAGAAGTTGATCAATCATTTATTGATGCGTACTTTGGACATGTCAGAACAAAGCCAAAAGCGGATAAATCTCTTCCTTCAGGTATTGATGGTATCACATTACAAAAGTCAAAAGACATTTTAAAAAGCATCAAAGGAATTACAATCGAAGAGATGGGGCAGCAAATGGGAGTATCCAGAACGACAGCTAGACGATATTTAGAGTATCTAGTATCAACTGGTGAATGTCACGTTGAATATGATTATGGGATTATTGGACGGCCGGAGCGTAAGTACTATTTAGCGTAGCATTAGCCTTGAAGGATGGTATATATGATCAAAAAGCTCATGATAGTGTTTATAAGTGTATTGCTTGTTAGCTGTTCTTCTCCCTCTAAAAAAGACCGCACTGGTATGGAAAAAATTGAAATTGTGGCAGCCGGTGCAAAAGGCGGAGGAGCAGATGCAACAGTAAGAGCCATTCAACAAGTGCTAACGGAAAAGAAGATTGTGAAGGTAACGGTTTCTGTTAGTAATAAAATAGGTGGGCAAGGTGAAGAAGGGTGGAAATATATTAAACAGAGAAAAGAAGGAAATATTGTTTCCGGGAATTCCAGTTTGCTGATTACAAATAATTTGCTAGGGCAAAGTCAATTAACCTATAAAGACTTTACTCCGCTCGCTATTTTAACATCTGAATGGGAGGTCATCGTAGTCCCTGCTAACTCTCCTATATACAATTTAAAACAGCTCATACGCACGTTAAATCAAAGTGAATCCAGTATGAAAGTGGGAATATCACCCCGATTAGGAAACGACGATCATTTATCGTTCATGCAGCTCAATAAAAAAGCAGGCGTAGACTCTTCCAAGCTTGAGTTTTTTGTTTACAACAGCAGTCATAAAGTGATCGATGCGCTTGTTCATCATCAGCTAGATGTAGCACCCATGTCCTTATCAGAAGTAAAAAAGCAGTATGAACAAGGGCAGGTAAGAATACTCGCCGTTTCTTCTCCAAAAAGGCTAGAAGAGCTAAAAGAGATACCAACGTGGAAAGAAGCGGGAATTGACGTAACGTTTAGTCATTGGAGAGGTCTAATGGGACCGCCTAATATGACGAAAGAACAAGTAGCATATTGGAATAAAGCAGTTTATGAAATGGTTCATACAAAAGAATGGGAACAGCTGCTTAAAGATAACGATTTAACCTCTTTTTATAAAAACAGCAGCGGTGCTAAAGTTTTTCTTGAACAGCAAAGCAAGCTGTATTCTGACTTAATGGGCGGAACAAATGATGAATAAATACAATAGAAAGAGGTTGGGGTAAAAGGATTTTAGACGGAGTGAAAAACGAACCATTGATCAAGACTTTTGATTCGTGGTTCGTTTTTTTGTTTTGGTGAGCATAGTTTTATCTGTTTCGTTCCTTCTAGCAGTCTTGCATGGAAATCAACTGCGGCGTCAAAAGCAGTTCAGTTCATATATCTCATTTGTACGTCTTTAGATTAAATTCATTTCGGTATGTCTCAACCTCTTTCTATCAGTGTACATCTTTTAAATCCAAGTTTTGAATGAACTCAATAAAAGCTTTTACGATGTTAATTTTTAATGAATCCTCATGATAAAACATCCATGTACTGCGCGTTAAAGGCTCTTGATCTTTTGTTTTTAACGTGTATCTGTAAATCTCTGCTGCATCATCAAGCAGCATACTCGGCAAAATCGCATAGCCTAGTCCGTTTACAACCATCTTTTTACATGTTTCTGCTTTATCTACTTCAATGCTGACAAGGGGAGGCTGAGAGTAATTTTCAGCCCACCAGTTATCAACGGATGTTTTTAAAAACCGATCTTGATGATAATCAATTCGAGGTAGATTGGGAAGATTGTTTATGTCGACAGGCTGTGCAGACGCAATGCAAATGGTTTCTTTAAAAAGTAGCTCTTTCTGATCTTGCCAGTTATAATCACCTTTTACAAACGCAATATGAACATCGTGCTTATAAAGAAGATGAGCCATGTCGCTGCTCCATCCGGTCGTGACTTTGAATTCTACGTCGGGAAATCGCTCTTTAAATAAGCGTAATAGCCCAGGGAGTTTGTAGTCAGTAAAAAAGTTAGATACTCCTAGACGTAAAGTACCGGTTAATTGATCATCCATGTTTAACACATTTTCTTTTATTTTTTGAACCGTAAGCAGCATTTCTTCTGCGCACTTCACTAAATATTCTCCCTGCGGTGTAAACTGAACTCCGCGGCGCCCTCTGTTCACGATCTGAACATGAAATTCCTTTTCCATCTGCTGCAGTCTATGCGTAAGCGCAGGCTGAGAGATAAACAGCTCCTTGGCTGCTTTTGTAATGTTTTTTTCTCGATACAACACTTGTAGAATAAGCCAATCTCGATCGTCCATACTACCCCTCCAGGAATAAAAAAAATGAATGGTTTATAATAAAATTTCGATATTTTAATTATCTCTAAAATTATACTATAGTTAAGAAGAAGAATGTTCGGTGTAAGAAAGAAAAGCCTTGTAGAAGGAAGGAAGTAGATATGAACGCAAGAATTATTTTTTTACAATCTATATTTTTTATTTTATTAACATGCGTGGGAGGATTTCTTTTATCGTTAACAGGCTTATCCATTGGCTGGATGCTTGGGACCCTCATTTTAGCAGCTATTCTAGCTTTTCGAAAGCCGCGTTTTTTATCTCAAACAAGCAAAAAAGGCATTCCAAAATATTGGCTGTACGCTGGACAGTGCATTTTAGGGATTGAATTAGGTCAAAAGATTAACTTATCTGTGTTGACTACGTTTCAGGCTCACTGGTCCACCATTACGATTATGCTTTTGCTGTCCGTTGTTTTTTCTCTTTTATCCGGTTATTTGCTATGGAAGTTCAGTTCCACCGACTTATTAACAAGCTTTTTCGGTACGACTCCGGGTGGAATGAGCGCAATGCCAGGCATGGCTGAAGAGGTAGGAGCCAATACGGCAGTTGTAAGCATCATTCAAACGATGCGCGTGTTTTTAGTTGTGCTTGCTGTTCCTTTATTTGTGGTCTATTGGGGAAGTAATACAGGACGGCATGCAGTGTCAGTTACCCCAAGTGTTTTTCAATGGGGCTCACTGTTATGGACAGGCGTTTTAATCGTTATAGCAGTAGTAGGCTATTATATAGGGAAAAAACTAAAATTTCCTGCTCCTTGGTTAGTAGGAGGAATGCTTACTGTTGCGATTGTTCAAACAGCTGCTTCATCGTACGCGGGCTATAACCTTCAAGCATACTGGCCTCATTCTGTGATGATTTTATCGCAAATTTTTATTGCTTCAAGCATTGGTTCTCGCTTTCATAAAGAAATGTTTATTGGCGTAAAAAAAATTATAGTTGTTGCGCTTATTAATACAATCGGCTTAATCGCCGCTATGTTCGTATGTGCACTAGTAGTCTCCAAAATAACTGGAATTGAGCTTATCACGTCTATTTTAGCGTTTGCTCCTGGAGGCATTGCAGAAATGGCCACTACATCCATTGTACTGCAGGCTGATTCGACGTTAGTAGTAGCAGTCCAAGTGCTTCGGATTTTAACCATTTGGCTGCTTCTTCCTCCGCTGTTTCGATTGTTTCATCAGTGGGGAGAAAGAAAAAGAATACATTCACACGTTTCATAATAAATATGTGAATGCACTAGGCAAAGTAAGAGAGAGGTTTAAAGAGAGAAATGGAGGGAGAATAGATGAGTAATAAAGAAATGGTGGTCAGTCAGTTCGGGGGGAATGCCGGAAAGTATGTCAAAAGTAAAGGTCATGCAAAAGGCAAAGATTTAGCGGTTTTAGCGGAAATTGCTGAAGAAAATAGAGGAGGAAAGCTGCTTGATGTAGCGACAGGAGGAGGACACGTGGCAAATAAGTTAGCACCTGTCTTTCAAGAAGTAACGGCTTTTGACTTAACTCCTCAAATGTTGCAAAGTGCTGAAGGCTTCATTAAAGAAAATGGTTATGAAAATGTATCGTTTGTTCAAGGAGATGCTGAGGATATGCCATTTCAAGATGACGAGTTTGATACGGTAACGTGCAGAATTGCACCGCACCATTTTCCTAATATTAAACAGTTCATCAAAGAGGTATACCGAGTGTTAAAGCCAGGCGGACAGTTCTTGCTCATTGATAATGTAGCACCGGAAGTGAATGCTTATGACGAGTTTTATAATCGAGTTGAAAAGACAAGAGATCCAAGCCATTATCGTGCTTATAAAAAAACAGAGTGGCTTTCTATGCTTGAAATGCAAGGATTCCGTACAGAAGTGCTGACAACTTTTCCAAAGCGCTTTTTATTTGATGACTGGTGTGGAATGATGAATGTTCCGGAAGAGACAAAGCGTGAGCTTACTCAATATATGCTGAATATACCAAGCGGATTTAAACAGTTTTTCGACATCAAAACGAATCAGCAGAGAATTGAATCGTTTCAAGGAGAAGCAATCTTTGTAGCGTGTTACAAAAATAAATAAAAAGAAGCCAACTCCGGTGAGTTGGCTTCTTTTTTTACTTATGCTCGTTGGTTTGAACGATTTCCAAAATATTCTGTAATACGGTCTAAAATAATCGCTAAAATAACGATTGAAATTCCAGCTTCAAAGCCCGTGCCGACTTCAAGTCGAGAAACTGCACGATATACTTCCGCACCAAGTCCCGGAGCACCTACAAGAGAGGCGATAACAACCATTGAAAGAGACAGCATGATGCTTTGGTTAATTCCTGCCATAATTGTTTTTGTAGCTAATGGAAGCTGTACTTTAAATAATTTTTGTTTTGTTGTTGAACCGTAGGCATTTGCTGCTTCTACTAAGTCAGCGGGTACTTCACGAATACCTAGGTTCGTGAAGCGAAACGTCGGAGGCATTGCAAAGATAACAGATGAGATAACACCTGGCACCACACCGATTCCAAAGAAGAAAAGGGCTGGAATCAAATAAACAAATGCGGGCATTAATAATTGATTAAAGAGCTTTGCATCAGCTTTTACCTTGAATTGTAAAAAGAAGAAAAAAACAGTGAGACATAGAAGAAACGTGAGAGAAAATTGATACAATAAAAAAATATTTTTGAAGCACCATACGGAGGAACTTTTGATTAAATTTAAAGATTCAGAAAATTTTATCTTGCATAATTTCAGCTTCTTATAGTAAAATGAATGAAAGTCATTCATTTTATAGGTGGAGGGAAAGATTTGGTTACAAGCACAAGTGAAAAATACGATAAAATTTTACAGGCAGCGATTGAAGTCATATCTGAAAAAGGACTTGATAAAACATCAATTTCAGACATTGTAAAGCGTGCAGGCGTAGCACAAGGGACTTTTTATCTTTATTTTAGATCTAAAAATGCTCTTGTTCCGGCTATTGCAGAAAACTTACTTTCTTTGTCACTTGAAAAAATCAAAGAACGAGCTAAAACTGCAACGGATTTTTTAAGTACATTAGAGGTAATGATTGACGAAACGTATAAAACAACAGATGAGTATAGGGATGTTCTTGTTTTATGTTATTCAGGGCTTGCTTTTGACTATTCATTAGAAACATGGGAAGCAATTTATTTACCTTATTACAACTGGTTTGAAGAGGTATTAAATCAGGCTGTTAGAAAGGAAGAAGTCATCAAGCAGCTTAACGTTAAATGGACAGCTAAGACGATGATTAATTTGATTGAAAATGCTGCTGAACTTTTTTATATCGGGCGTGAGCAAGATGTCACACTTCAGCAATCAAAGGAAGAACTATTTCAGTTCTTAAAGCGTTCTCTTGTGCCATCCGTGTAATATTAGCACTGCTGATATTACACCTATTAAAATGACTGACATTCATTCAAAACATACAATCAATTATCAGAATTATAAGTTTTTTAATCGTTTGAAATGACTGACAATCAGTCGTTATTCAATAAGGAGGTATCTTATGGATCGTACAGCTGTTAAAACTTTAACCTTGAATATGTACATAAACGGAGAGTGGAGAAAAGCAGAGAAGCAGCGCTCTACTGTTAATCCAGCTACAGGTGAAGTGATTGGATATGCTGCAGAAGGCAGCGCAGAAGATATGAAAGCAGCAATTGAAGCAGCACGAGAAGCCTTTGACAGCGGAATTTGGTCTGAGACTTCTGCATCTGAAAGAGCAGCCATCTTATTCAAAATTGCCGATAAGCTTGAGGAAGCGAAAGAAGAACTAGCAGCATTAGAAACAATGGATAACGGAAAGCCATATCGTGAAGCTGAGGCTGATGTGGAAGATGCAGCTGCTTGTTTTAGGTATTACGCTGGGTTAATTACAAAGCCAGACGGTCAAACGTACAGTGTGCCTGCACCTATGCAAGCAATGGTTATAAAAGAACCAATCGGCGTGTGCGGATTGATTGTACCTTGGAATTATCCGCTATTGATGAGCGTGTGGAAAATTGCACCTGCTTTAGCTGCAGGAAATACGATTGTATTTAAACCTTCTGAAGTGACACCGGTTACTCCTACAAAACTTTTTGAGATCTTAGAAAGCGTAGGATTACCAAAAGGAGTAGCAAACCTTGTTATGGGAGCCGGAGATACTGTGGGAAATACGCTTATTCAAGATAATCGTGTTGATAAGATTTCTTTTACAGGCGGAACGGTAACTGGAAAACACATTATGCGTCAAGCAGCAGAAAATGTAACGAAGGTCTCTTTAGAACTTGGAGGAAAGTCACCGAACATTATATTTGCTGACGCTGATTTTGAAACAGCTGTAGATTATGCTTTATTTGGAATTTTTGCAGGGAGCGGCCAAATTTGCGCTGCAGGTTCTCGTATTTTAGTAGAAGAAAGCATTGCTGAGCGATTTATCGAACGTTTTGCAGAACGTGCTCAAAAAATTAAAGTAGGAAATGGAATGGATCAAGAGATTGAAATGGGTCCTCTTGTAAGTGAGGAACATATGAAAAAAGTATTAAAATACATCGAAATTGGAAAGCAAGAAGGCGCCCACCTTGTATGCGGAGGCGATCGAATCACCAGCAGTGGATTGGAAAAAGGATTCTTTGTAGAACCTACGGTTTTTAGTAGCGTTACGTCAAATATGAAAATTGTGCAAGAGGAAATCTTTGGGCCCGTTGTCGTTATTCAAACGTTTAAAGATGAAAAAGAAGCTATTAAGCTTGCAAATGATACGGAATATGGTTTGGCAGGCAGCGTGTTTACAAAAGACGGTGCAAAAGCTCTTCGGGTGATTAAAAAGCTGCGTGCGGGTATCACTTGGGTAAACACGTACCATTTTACGTTTAATGAAGCGCCTTGGGGCGGATATAAGCAGAGCGGAATTGGCCGAGGACTAGGCACGTTTGGTCTGGAAGAATTTCAAGAAGTAAAACAAATTAACATTAGCTTACAAGTAGAGCCAATCGGCTGGTTTAAAAATTAAAAAGTAGAGAAGGAGCGATATTAAAATGAATACAGTGACGAAAAATCAAGAGGTAAACAAAGCATACGGTGAAGTAAATGAATATATCAACAAAGTGCTAGGACTTATTGAAAAAAGCGAAGTGTCAGCTGAAGAAGCACAGTGGATTACGAAAGAAACAGTAGACGGATTTCGCGAGCATGTCAACCCAGGCTTTTTAGAATATCGTAAAACAGTAACGGTGGATACGCAGTTTGCAGCTGTTGAATGGTCAGATGAAGGTTCTTGTTTTACTGATGTAAACGGTAAAAAATACATTGATTGTTTGGGCGGATTTGGAATTTATAACGTGGGGCACCGTCATCCTAAAGTAGTCAAAGCTGTTCAAGATCAGCTTCAGCGTCAAGCGCTTCATAGCCAAGACTTATTAGATCCACTTCGTGCAATGCTTGCTAAAATTTTAGCAGATATTACACCGGGTGATTTGAAGTATTCCTTTTTCACAAACAGCGGAACAGAAAGTGTAGAAGCCGCTTTAAAATTAGCGAAAATGTATAGTGATCGAACAACGTTTATTTCTACAACACGTTCTTTTCATGGAAAAAGTCTAGGTTCTTTATCAGGTACTGCAAAAGGGATGTTCCGTAAACCATTTCTGCCGTTAATTCCAGGTTTCCGTCACGTCCCGTTTGGTGATATTGACATGATGCGCAAAACATTTGAAACGTGCGCGCTTGTAGGAGAAGATGTAGCAGCTGTTCTATTAGAACCAATTCAAGGAGAAGGCGGCATTATTCTTCCTCCTGAAAATTATTTAAAAGAGGTGCGTGCACTATGTGATGAGTACGACGCTATCTTAATTTTTGATGAAGTTCAAACAGGCATGGGACGTACCGGTGAAATGTTTGCATCAGAATTATACGATGTTGTACCAGATATTTTATGTCTTGCTAAAGCGTTTGGAGGAGGAGTTATGCCTGCTGGCGCGGTTGTAGCCAAAGAAAAAGTGTTTTCAAGCTTCTTTGATAATCCGTTTATGCACACAACAACGTTTGGAGGCAACCCGCTTGCCTGCGCAGCGGCTATTGCTACTATTAACGTATTGATCGAAGAGCAGCTGCCAAACCGTGCAAAAGAGCTAGGGGAATATTTCCTTGCTGGTTTAAAGAAAGCTGCTGAAAAACATGGAGATAAAGTACTTGAAATCAGAGGGCAAGGTTTAATGATTGGAATTGAGTTCCACCAAGATGAAATTGGCTACGCGCTTTCGAAGGGAATGTTTGATGAAGGAATTCTAGTAGCCGGTACACTTGTAAACTCTAAAACAATTCGTATTGAGCCGCCGTTAACTATTTCAGCGGAAGAAGTAGATCAAGTTATTTCTACATTTGAAAAAGTGTTAAATGAGCTGAACCACCAATAAATGTAACAAGGAGCAATGAATATGAGTCGGCAAACGTTTCTTATTCCTGTGTTGCTTTCGATGATTTTAGTAATGGAAAAGCCTAGCGACTAACTGAAATCATCGAAACGGAGGAGTAAATTATGAAATATCCATTGTCCCCAGATGTCAAACCAGAATTTTGTACAACAGGCTCATTTATGAGGCTTCCAGCGGAAAGAGAAAATGCAAAAGTAGGGTTAGTAGGGATGCCGTTTGATACGGCAGCATCTTTCAGAGTAGGTGCACGCTTTGCACCTCAAGCCATTCGGCAAGCTTCCATGACGCTGTTTCCTTATCACCCGGTACACGACGTATATCCATTCGATGATACAAATGCCATCGACATCGGTGATGTGCCGGTTATTCCTCATAATATTCACAGAAGCTACGAATTAATGGAAGAAGCGGTAGGAGCTCTTATGGATAGAGGAATCGTTCCGATTGGAATTGGAGGAGATCATTCGGTTACTTTGGCAAGTCTTCGTGCTGCTGCTAAAAGATATGGTCCAGTGGCTATGATTCATTTTGATTCCCATACAGATACATGGGATACGTATTATGATGAAAAATATTGGCACGGATCTCCTTTTATACGCGCATATGAAGAAGGACTAGTAGATCCAAAGAAGGTTTTTCAAATTGGTATCCGCGGAACATTAAATCATCCGGGAGATGTTCAAGAAAGCAAAGACCTTGGTTATCATGTTGTGACAGCAGGAGAGCTTGAACATAAGGGATTTTCAGTGATTTTAGAGCAAATGAAGACAGCGATTGGAGATACGCCGTGCTTTTTAACATTTGATATTGATTTTGTTGATCCTTCTTGTGCACCAGGAACGGGAACGCTTGAAGTAGGCGGATTCAGCAGCAGAGAAACACTGCAAATGATCCGTTCTCTGACGGGATTTAACTATGTAGGATTTGACTTGGTAGAAGTGCTGCCTTCTTATGATCCAACGCAGATAACCTCTTTGCTTGCAGCTACAATCATTCATGATTTTGCTAGTTTGGTTGCAGTGAAAACGAAAAGAGAGTCATTGGATACGATGATTGAATAACGGTTTGTAAGCAGAAATCCCTCTTATTCAGAGGGTATTTCTGCGTTGATATAGCAGGAGATTAGGAACATATAGCTATTTAAAATAGAGCGCTTTCATAATATGATAAAAGAAAAAGATAGTTTGTTAGCAACCCTTACCTACTTAAAGAAATAAATCATATATTTGCTATAGTAAATGTAACAGCCCTTTATATAAAAATGAATGAAAGTCATTCATTTTTATATAAAGAAATGAAATACAGGCATTTATGGATTTAATTGTCAGAATGTTCTTAATAAAAGAAGGGGGAAGATAAATGAAACATGAAACAGTAACATTAAAAAGGTCGTTGAAATTATGGCAGATTGTATTAATGGGGATCGGATATATGACTCCGATGGTAGTGTTTGATACGTTTGGGATTGCGTCTGATATGACGAATGGACACGTTCCCACGTCTTATATCATAGCCCTTGTCGGGATGCTTCTCACGGCAGTAAGCTACAAAAAGATGATTCAAGTGTTTCCAAATGCAGGGTCAGCTTATACATATACGCAAAAGACAATCAATCCGCATTTAGGGTTCTTGGTTGGCTGGTCTGCACTAATGGATTATCTCTTTTTACCGATGGTTAACGCACTTATTTTTCAAATTTATTTATCATCTATTTTTCCTTCGGTACCATCGTGGATTTGGGTTGTCAGCTTCGTCATTATCGTTACGCTGCTAAATTTACGAAGTGTTAATTTCACCGCCAATTTTAATACGTTTCTTGTTATATTTCAAATGACGATTTTAGTATTGTTTGTTGCTGTTTCAATCAAAGCCTTGCTAGGCGGAATGGGGGAAGGTACTCTTTTTTCTATGAAGCCTTTTTTTAATCAAAACATGACGTCATCAGGGCTCATAGCGGGAGCTACACTTATGTGTTTTTCCTATTTAGGATTTGATGCCGTGGCTATGTTATCAGAAGAAACGCCCAATCCTAAAAAAACGATTCCGCGAGCTATTTTTTTAGTTGCGTTAATTGGAGGAGTCATGTTTACCCTCACATCTTATTTTATTCAAGCGGTTTTTCCAACGTTAGAAGGATTCAAGCATCCAGACGCTGCCGCTCCTGAAATTGCTATGTATGTGAGCGGTACGCTGTTTCAAATTGTTTTTTTAGCTGGAGGAATCGCAGGCACATTATCATCGGGCATGTCATCGCATGCAAGCGTTTCGCGTTTATTATACGTAATGGGACGCGATCGAATTTTACCTCAGTCATTTTTTGGTTATGTTCATCCTAAGCTGCGTACACCTTCGCGAAATATTGTATTAGTCGGAGTTGTATCAGCAACTGCCATTTTCTTCAGTCTGGCAACGGCTACGTCATTTATTAATTTTGGAGCACTCATTGCGTTTTCTTTTGTTAATATTTCGGTTATTGCGCACTATGCTGTTCATCAAAAGCAGCACCGATCGGCTAAGGGTTTTTGGTCATACATTGTTATGCCACTATTAGGAGCAGCGGCGATTGGCGTCTTATGGCTTAACTTGGAGCGCAATTCATTTTTACTTGGTATTGGCTGGGCGATTGCTGGTTTAGTTTATTTGGTGTATGCAACGAAAGGTTTTAGAAGGCAGCTGTCTTCCATTGAGTTTAAGGAAACAGAAGAAATGTCACCTTTGATGAAAGTTGGAGAAAAGTAAGGATAGAAACCACCTATTTAAGCCTATCTTATTAAGGAAGCCACATTTATGGATTACGTATTTTGAACGTGTTACTATGTAAGGACGATAAGATAGAAAAAGGTAGGTAAATTATGATTAAAGCAGTTGTGTTTGATTTTGATGGATTAATTATTGATACAGAATCAGTGTGGTACGAGGTGTACCGCGAAATGTTAGAAGACAGGGGAGTAGATCTGCCGATTGCAACATTTGCTTCTTATGTGGGAACGGATGCTACGGCACTTTACGATTACTTGCTTCAGCAGTTTAACAATGAGTTCACGAAAGAGGAACTGGCTCAAGAATCGTTAAGACGTCATCAAGAAAAAATGAAATTATTAGTAGCCCGAGAAGGTGTAGCAGAGTACCTGGCAGAAGCAAAAGAACTTGGATTAAAAATTGGTTTAGCAAGCAGCTCATATCGCGACTGGGTAACAGCATTTTTAAAAGAGCTAGATTTGCTGCACTATTTTGAAGTCATTCAAACGCGCGATGATGTAGAAAAAGTGAAGCCAGATCCGGCTCTTTACCGAAATGCAATTGAAAAGCTAGGAGTAGAACCCTCTGAAGCTTTAGCATTTGAAGATTCTTCTAATGGAGCAAAAGCTGCCATGGCAGCAGGCTTGCGCTGTGTGATTGTACCAAATCCGTTAACTAAACATCTGTCATTCGAAAGATATCACTTACATATCGAATCGATGAAAGAGAAAAGTTTAAAAGAAGTGATTCAGTATCTTTGTATTGAAGATTAAAAAGAAAGGACGCTCCTGCTGCGTCCTTTCTTTTTTATAGAATAGATACAATTTTTTAATTAAAAAATAACGAATCAGCTTGTTTAAATAGATAAAACTGATATAATGATAACGATTATCAGTTTCAAGAGTCAATTATCTACATAAAGATACAAGCAGGAGGAATGACATTTGAATAAGAAAAAAATAGGACTGCTGGTTTTTATTACAATGCTGGCAATCGGAATGCTTATCGGCTGCAGCAGCACGAATAAGGAAAATTCAGCTGATGAAAAAAATGAAAAAACAAGAGTGATCAAACATGAGCTTGGAGAGACAAAGGTAAAAGAAAATCCAAAGCGAGTAGTCGTATTAGAGTTAGGTTTTATTGATGCATTGTTAGATGCTGGTATCAAACCTGTAGGAGTAGCTGATGATGATAAAGCAGAACAGCTTATTGATAAAGATGTACTAAAAGAAATCAAAGGATACAAATCAGTTGGCACGCGAGCACAGCCAAGCCTGGAATCGATTAAACTGCTGAAGCCAGATTTGATTATCGCTGATTCAGAACGCCATAAAAATGTATACAAAGAATTATCGAAAATTGCGCCAACGATTGAACTAAAAAACTTAAATGCTAATTATGATGATTTACTAAATACAGAGTTAAAAGTAGGAGAAGCAGTTGGCAAGAAAGCAAAAGTTGAAAAAGTGATAGAAGAGCATAAGCAAAAAATGAAGGATTTAAAAGCAAAAGCGCCAAAAAATCCGGGCAATGTACTTGTTATCGCTGATGCAAATGGTAATATTAATGCTAGAACTTCAAATTTCTTTACAACGGGTGTTCTTGAGCAATTGGGCTTCAAAAATGCATTAACAGATCCTACAAAAGAGTACAGTGTAAAAATGACAATGGAACAGCTTGTAAAAGCAGATCCGGACAAACTCATTGTTATGCGAAATGAAAAAGGTCATACGCCTTTAGCGAAACAGCCATTATGGAAAGAGCTAAAAGCGGTTAAAAATAATCAAGTGTATGAAGTTGATGTATTTAAATGGTCTCTTCGCCGAAGTGTACAAGGTGCAAATGGTATTGCAGATGAAGCAGAAAAGTTATTATTTGAAGGCAAATAATAACGAGGAAAAGAACAATCCAGCGGGGTTGTTTTTTTCTTTTTATTGAACTTTCAAATGGAAGGAGGCGCAGTCTACTATGAAAGCTGTTCACGGTTTATCCAAAAGAAACAAATCTCCACTTCGTATAATAGCTATTTTCCTTGCGGTTATTATTCTTTTACTGATTTCAATGTTTTTATCTATTTCCATCGGTTCTATACATATTTCTTTTGGAACGATTAAGCAAGCTTTACTAAATTTTGACGGGTCAAAAGAACAATCTATTATTCAAACTGTCCGCCTGCCTCGCTTATTGGTAACGGCATTTGTTGGTGCTAACTTGGCGGTCGCCGGAGCGCTGATGCAAGCATTAACTAGAAATCCATTAGCTTCTCCTGGTATCTTTGGTATTAATGCCGGGGCCTCAGCAGCAATGGTATTTTTAACGGTTTTAGTGCCGGGTGTAAGCATGATTGGCGGGGTATTTGGTGCGTTCTTAGGAGGGACCTTTGCTGCTGTTATTGTCTACGTCATGAGTTCGTTGATTAAAGGAGGCGACAGTGATGTAAAACTTGCTCTAACAGGTGTTGCTATACAAGGTATGCTTATGTCTCTCACGCAAACGCTGCTGATTTTTAATGAAAGCAAAACAGAAGGCGTTATGTTCTGGCTCACCGGTTCAGTTATTGGACGGGATTGGGGACATGTTCACGTATTGCTTCCTTTCAGCATCGTAGGTCTGCTTGTTGCCTTTGGTTTGGGAAGAGCGTCTTCTTTGTTGTCTTTAGGAGATGATGTAGCTAGAGGACTCGGGCAGCGAGTCTTTGCCATTAGAGCGTTCACGGCATTTGTCGTGATTGTATTAGCTGGTGTTTCAGTGGCTATTGCGGGTCCTATTGGCTTTGTAGGGCTTGTTGTTCCTCACATGGTGCGCTATTTAATAGGCGTAGATTACCGAGTTGTTTTGCCAATGAGCGCGCTGCTTGGTGCATCTTTATTACTATTAGCAGACGTATTGTCGCGATTTATTACATACCCGTATGAGACTCCTGTAGGTGCAGTAACAGCATTGCTTGGAACGCCGTACTTTATTTACTTAGCGAGACGCAAAAAAACAGAAAGGAAGGCATGAGTATATATGCAGACTGTCAATAAAACAAAAAAGCAGCCATCTCGATTCAAGTCTGTCGGCCTGTTTATCATTCTTTCTGTCTTAATTATAGCGCTGAGCTTGATAAGCCTTAGCTTAGGGGACATTAACATACCTCCTCTAGACATTATTACGTCTTTTATTGGCATTGGCGATCCTGACTTGACGTCTATTTTGGTAGAATTTCGCCTGCCTCGTATTTTGCTGGCTATTTTAACGGGAATCGGTCTAGCTGTGTCCGGAGTCGTCGTGCAGTCTATTATGAGAAATCCGCTGGCTAGTCCAGATACATTAGGTCTTTCAAGCGGATCAGGATTAGCTGCTGTTGCAGTCACTATTTTACTGCCTTTAGCAAGCCCGTCTGTTTTATCAGCCGCTGCGTTTGCAGGAGGCTCGCTTGTCTTTGTAATCGTCTATTTGCTTGCTTATAAAAAAGGAGTAGAACCTATTCGATTTGCATTAATAGGTGTAGCGGTCAGCGCTTTTTGTTCATCCGGTATTCACTTGTTAATTTCAAAAGCGAACCCAAACGTAAATGCAGCACTGATTTGGCTGAGCGGCAGCTTATGGGGAAGAACATGGGATCAATTAATTGGTTTACTTCCGTGGATAATTATATTATTACCGCTGATTTGGCTGTTAGCTGCCCGATTAGATTTAATTCATTTAGGTGATGAAGTGGCTCGAGGACTAGGGGCTAGAGTAGAGTTAATTCGTCTAGTATTACTAGCAAGTGCAGTGGCAATGACGGCTGCTGTTGTATCGGTTGTTGGCACCATCGGATTTGTAGGGCTTATTATTCCTCATGTGGCCAAACGGTTAGTGGGACCGAGACATAAACAACTAATTCCTACAGCCGCTTTGCTTGGCGCTTTATTTGTACTAGCAGCAGATTTGATTGGGCGAGGAATTGCTCCTCCGCTTGAAATTCCGGCCGGATTAATCATTGGCATTATCGGCGCTCCGTATTTTCTTTATTTATTGTGGAGAGAATCTAAAAAATGAGGCTGTGACAAAAGCAGTGTGGTTAAAGTTAAACACGAACTATCCATCAACATTTTACTATAAGAGTAATCGTCATGCATAATTTAAAGGTTCTTTTAGGAAAAGAAGAACTCAACCGCTTCTTTCTTGCAAAGCAGAAACAAAACCGAAATAATAAATGAAGAAAGTCAGGCAAGAAAGGAGTTTCATTATATGCCAGAAGGTCCAGAAATTAGACGAGCAGCTGACGAAGTGGAAAAAGCGATTATCGGTCTTCCCGTCAGCGAGATATGGTTTGCTTTTTCATCTTTGCAGCACTATGAAGAAGTATTAACAGGAGCTCGCATTAAAAGAGTAGATACAAAAGGAAAGGCTATGCTTATTCGTTTTGACAACGGCTATACCATCTACTCACATAATCAGCTTTATGGAAAATGGTATGTTCGTTCATCTTACAATTATCCATCTACAAACAGACAGCTGCGTCTTGCGATTCATAATGAAAAAAAATCAGCGCTGCTTTATAGCGCTTCTGATATTGAAGTATTGCGTGATGAAGAAGTTCCAGCTCATCCTTTCGTATCAAGAGTTGGTCCTGATATCTTAAGTGAAGAAGTAACGGCAGCTGAGCTTTTAGATCGTTTTTATTCTAAACCATTTTACCGCAGAAAATGGGCGTCGCTGCTGTTAGACCAAAGCTTTATAGCTGGGATTGGAAATTATTTGCGCAGTGAAATTCTATTTGTAGCGGGAATTAATCCTGCAGCTCGTCCAGTAGACTGCACGGAAGAACAGCTTAAAAAGGCAGCTGAAGCAACCATTTCTCTTGTAAAACAGTCCTATAAAACAGGCGGCATTACAAATGATGTAAAGCTTGCTGAAACGTTAAAAAAGAAAGGCCAAAAGCGCTCTGCATACCGCCACTGGGTTTTTAATCGTGAAGGAGAAGCTTGCCGAATTGACGGCACGCCTATCTTAAAAGTGCAGGCTGCTTCTAGAAGGCTTTATTACTGTCCTACTTGTCAAAAATAGCAGGATATATTTATTCTGCTATTTTTTTGATGTGGAAATGAACGACTATTCATTTCTGTGATATAGTTAAAAAGTAAAGTCATAATCTTAAGAGGAGGGATAAGATGGAATGTAAAGCAGGAGATACATTTACGTGGCAAAGAACGTTTCAAGAGGAAGAAATCATGCAGTTTGCGGAGATGACTGGAGACCGGGGCAAACATCATATAGAACGTGACGAAAAAGGGCGGCTAATGGTACATGGACTTATGACTGCTAGTATTGGGACAAAAATAGGAGGAGACTTAAACTACATTGCAAGAGAAATGGTGAGTGAATTTCTTCGTCCAGTTTTTGCGGGAGATACAGTTACCTGTGAATGCATATTAACTGAAGTAGAAAAAGCAGATGGCTTTCAAAAAGTGAAAATTAAATCAGTATATCGAAATCAACAAGGTAAAGAAGTACTGATAGGGACAAGTAATGGAATTATTAGAGATTGAAATGAAAACGTTAACAAAAATAAGTTATGAATGTTGCTAGAAAAGTCACGGATTCGTGACTTTTTTATTGTGCAATTTCCTTCTTTTGTTGGTTACCATTTAAATGTAAATATGGTAATTTAGTAAAGTTGGGTTTTTTAAATGGTAAAATTGTGTATTTATTAAGTACATAGATTCTTATTTCTGGAAAAATATTTAAAAAGGAGTTCTTATATGAAAAAAATAATGAATACAGGCTTAGCACTATCATTCGCTCTATTGCTTTCGGCATGTGGGATGCCGTCTTCAGAGGAATTAACGGGTGACGTAAAAGAAGCACAAGAAAAGGTGAAAAATGTTCAAGTGAAGGTCACGGGGAAAGAAGAAGGATCCTCTGATTACCAAGTAAACGGAGTACAAGAGTTTGATTTCAAAAATAAAGCAGGCTATGTAAACACAAAAATGAACGGCGAAGAATTGAAGATGTATCATGACGGTGCTGAAACGTTAGCCGTGGCTGGAGAAGAAAACACAAAAGTACAGGGAGAAGAAAAAAAGTACGTTACGGCTTTAATTAATAACGCCATGGAGCTTCAACAAAATCCAATACGCTACTATCAAAAATATGATAAAAATCTTCCAAATGAATTTGACGTCACCGAGAAAGACAAAGAGTATGTATTAACATTTAACGGAGACAAAGACAAAAAGCAAAAAATTGTAGCAGGTGATGCCAAAGCTTATTATAAAATAACAAATCAAGGCAGCGATACCGCTGTAGACCTTGAGCAAATTAAAGGAAAAGATTTTTCGCTTGTTGTGACAATTGATAAAGAAACGAAGCAAATAAAGAAAGTAGTAAAAAATCAGTCGTATTCAGTTAAAGTAGACGGAAAAACAGAAAATTCAACGTCTAAGCAAACGTATACGTATACATATAACCGATTAGACAATGTAACAAAACCAAAAGTGGAAGCAAAAGCCGGTGCTGCTTCTACAGATAGCAGCACCGAAACGCCAAGTAAAGAAAAGCAAGCTGCTTATGCGAAGGAAGCGGGACAATACGTGGATGCTTTAATTCAAGCAACTGTTTATCAAAATACAGATCAATTTGCTGCTAAACATCCGAATCAGCAAGATAAGAAACAGGTAAAAGAAAAAGGGGAGTTCCAAAAGAGTTCCTTTGTAGAGTTTTTTGAAACGAATTTTAAAGGTGCTTTATCATCATTGAGCTCAAATATAACCGACGAGCAGTTAAACGAAGTAAGCAGCGCTTTTCTAAAAGCTCTTTCATCTACAAAATATACCATTAAAGATGCAGCGTATAGTGATGAAGATGATGCGTACGTCGTACAAGTCGAAATTCAAGGGTTTAACGATGCAAGTGTATTAGCAGAAGTTATGACACCACTTGCAGAAAAATATCAGGCGGGTGAGCTGAGTAACGAGCAGTTAGTAAACGAACTTATTGACGGAGTAGCAAAACGCTATCGTGAGCCAGTTGAATTACTTCCGGCAAAAACAGTCCCTGTACACGTCGTAAGAAATGGTGAAAAAGATTACGAAGTTTTAATGCAAGATGAGTATCTGTTAACATTTGCTCAACAATCATAAATAGACATAAAAAAGGATTTCAGCTATATGCCTGAAATCCTTTTTTATGTTGTTTTAAAATATAATTTTAAAAAATAAAATAAATTATTGAAATTATATTTTAAACGAATTATAATAACCATAACTTCACTACATGATGAAAAAGGAGCCGAAAAGATGAATGAACAGCTTACGTTATTAACAACAGAGTCCCAAAACGAGCAGACCATGAAGATAGATACAGCTTGTACAAAAGAAATTTTAAACATAATGAATACAGAAGATCAAAAAGTGGCGCTGGCTGTGCAAGAAGTACTTCCAGACGTAGAGGTAGCAGTTGAGTTTGTAAGCGAATCGTTTCAAAAGGAAGGGCGGCTTATTTATGTCGGAGCAGGAACAAGCGGACGGCTGGGAGTATTGGATGCTGTTGAATGCCCGCCTACTTTCAGTACCAATCCCAATCAGGTACAGGGACTAATGGCTGGAGGAGAAAAAGCATTTGTGAAAGCAGTTGAAGGTGCAGAAGATAAAGAAGAATTGGGAGCAGCAGATTTACAAAAAATACATTTAAATGAACGAGACACAGTCATTGGAATTGCTGCAAGCGGACGTACGCCTTATGTGATTGGTGCATTGAAATATGCAAAATCTGTAAAAGCTAAAACGGTGGCGCTGTCTTGCAATGGTAATTCTCTTATTGGAAAAGCAGCAGATCATAGCATCGAGGTAGTAGTAGGTCCAGAAGTGCTGACAGGTTCCACAAGGTTAAAAGCAGCAAGCGCTCATAAAATGATTCTCAATATGATTTCTACCGCGGCCATGATTAAAGTAGGAAAAGCATATGAAAATTTAATGATAGATGTTCATGTAAGTAATGAAAAGCTTAAGGAACGAGCGATAGGTATTATTTGTAAAATTACAGGTGTTTCCTATGAACAAGCAAGTCGAACACTTGAAGAAGCAAATAATGAGGTGAAAACAGCAGTGGTGATGATCAAAACAAATGAAAATTATGACACCGCGAAGATATTACTGAATGATGCGGACGGTTATGTGAGAAAAGCGATTGACCATTATGTATAAAGGAGAAAAACGATGTCAACAGGTGGATTAACAATGATAAAAAACACGGTGGCTAAGCTTCCTGATTCGGAGCGGAAAATTGCTGAATATATTTTAAACAATCCGCATACTGTGGTAAACAGTACGGCTGGGGAATTAGGTAGACTAGCGAATGCGAGCAGTGCTGCCGTTATTCGTTTGTGCAAATCTATCGGGGTTAGCGGCTTTCAAGAATTAAAAGTAAGAGTAGCCGGTGATTTAGCTAGAGATACAGAACAAGGATACCGGGATATTGAAACAAATGAAACGATTCAATCTATTGTCAAAAAAACGGCAAGCAACAGCATTCAAAGTCTAAGTGATACGGCCGAGCTTGTGAATTATAAAGAAGTAGAGCGGGCTGTTTTGGCGCTGATTGAAGCAAAAAACATTCATTTTTTTGGAATTGGTGCTTCACATATTATTGCGATAGATGCTCAGCAAAAATTTCTTCGAATTAATAAAAATGCTACGGCTTTTGCAGATAGCCATTTAGCAGCTACACTCATCGCAAATGCAAGTAAAGACGATGTAGTCGTGGGTATTTCTTTTTCAGGAGAGACTCCTGAAGTAAGCAACGTCTTATCTTTAGCTAAAAATCGCGGAGTAAAGACCATTAGCTTAACCAAGTACGGACAGTCCACCGTTTCGTCTTTAGCTGATATTTGTTTGTATACGTCTTATTCTCATGAAGCGCCGTTTCGAAGCGCAGCTACATCGTCTCGTTTAGCCCAGCTTTACGTGATTGATGTGTTATTTTTAAGTATTGCAGCGCAGCAGTATGACCAGGCGATTGAGTATATTGACAAAACAAGAGATGCCATTCAGTTTTTGAAAGATAAGAAATAAAAAAAGAAAGCGATTACAAAGGGGATTTTGTGGTCTGTTTCCTCAGTGGCGTATCCATCTAAGAGGAAAATACAAAGGGGGATTAACATGTCTTTAGATAATCATCAATTAGCAAAGGCTGTTTTGGAGATGCTTGGGGGAGCATCCAATATTGAAGCGTATACACATTGTATGACGCGGCTGCGTGTGACTATAAAAGATGATTCAATTGTGAAAAAGGCAGATATACGAAAACTGGAAGGCGTGCTCGGATTAGTGGAAGAAGAAACGCTGCAAATCATTATTGGTCCGGGCAAAGTGAATAAAGTAACAGAGGAGTTTGGAAAGTTAATTGATGAATCCGGCGGTATTAACTTAGAAAATCGTGCAGCACAGCGGAAATCAGAGCTAAAAGAAAAAAATGCAACTCCGTTTAAGCTCTTGCTTCGCCGAATTGCAAGCATTTTTATTCCGTTGATACCTGCTCTCGTAGCATCTGGACTTATCACCGGAGTAACAAAAGCAGCGGTTCAAGCGAAGTGGCTTCCGGCAGATTCACAGATTGCTATTCTTTTAACTGTTATCGGAAGCGGCTTATTTGCTTACCTTGGTATTTTAGTAGGTATCAATGCTGCAAAAGAATTTGGTGGTTCGCCAGCTCTAGGAGGCTTAGCGGGCATTTTAGTCATTAATCCTGCCGTAGCTGATATTAAACTTTTTGGTGAAGCTCTTTTGCCGGGACGGGGTGGCTTAATAGGAGTGTTGCTTGCAGCAATCTTTATGGCCGTAGTGGAAAAACGAGTGCGTAAATTTGTCCCTCAGTCACTGGATATCATTATTACACCAACCGTTACGGTGTTAATTACAGGAATTATTACGTATGTAGTATTTATGCCAATCGGCGGCTTAATTTCCGATGGAATCACAAAAGGTCTTTTAGGAATTTTAGAGGTTGGAGGAGTTGTAGCAGGCTTTGTTTTAGGAGCGACGTTCTTGCCGCTCGTCATTACAGGACTGCATCAAGGCCTTACTCCTGTTCATTTAGAGCTTATCAATTCAATTGGAGATGATCCGCTTCTTCCTATACTAGCAATGGGTGGAGCCGGTCAGGTCGGTGCAGCTTTTGCTATTTATATCAAAACAAAGAAAAAACGTTTAAAGCGAGCAATTGGAGGTGCACTTCCTTCAGGGCTGCTCGGAATCGGAGAGCCGCTTATTTTTGGAGTCACACTTCCTTTAGGGCGTCCATTCTTAACCGCTTGTCTTGGAGCTGGAATCGGCGGAGCGTTTCAGGCGCACTTCCATATTGCAACTGTAGCAGTGGGAGTATCAGGTTTGCCGCTTACGTTTTTAGTTCATGCGCATCAAATTCTTCTTTATTTACTTGGATTAGTTATTGCTTACGCAGCAGGCTTTATTTGTACCTATTTCTTTGGATTTAACGATGAAATGGCAAGGGAATTTGAATGATTGGTATTTCGTTTTATTTAAATGATAGTGATGCCAAAAAAAGATTAATAAAAGCAAGCGAGTGCGGCGTCACACGCGCATTTACTTCGCTTCACATTCCAGAAGAAAAAGGAGATTTGGCTGAACGGGCAAAAGAATTGCTTCATGTGGCTAGAGATTGTGGAATAAGCGTGTATGCAGACGTATCCAAGCATACGCCGGTTCATTTAGGTATCAAAAGCTTTATGACTCTATCTTCACTTGGCGTATCGGGTATTAGACTAGACGATGGCTTCAGTGTAGAAGAAACTCTTTCACTTGCCAATGAATTTTATATTGCTGTTAATGCCAGTACATTGTTAAAACAAGAAATAGAAGCGCTGTTATCTGCAGGCCTTCATCATCATCAGCTGCTTGCATGGCATAATTTTTATCCGCGACCTGAAACAGGACTTGAAGAAGCGTTTTTTCAACAGCAGACAGATTTATTTAATGAACTTCGTATTCCAGTCTGCGCTTATATTCCGGGAGAAGGCGAAAAAAGAGGCCCTATTTATCAAGGTCTTCCTACTAGAGAAAAAGACCGTAATAAATGTCCTTTTACCTCTGCAGTAGATTTATACGGATGCGGAGTAACGGAGGTTTATATTGGAGATCCATACGCCGCTTCAAGTTTATTAAAGCGTTTAGTTCAATATCAAGAAAAACGCATTATTCCGCTACGCATTCGTTCCCCTCATATTCAGGGAACGTACAGCGTGCGTCCGGATGTATCAAGAGACGTTCTGCGTTTGGTTGATACTCGATCTGTAAAGCCAGTGCCGCCATTTCATACCGTAGAACGCAGAATCGGAGCAATTACAATGGACAATGATGGCTACGGACGTTACAGAGGAGAGGTTCAAATAGCTAAAACCAATTTGCCTGCAAATGCTAATGTTAACGTGATTGGGTATGTGATAGAGGAAGATCATGAGCTGCTTTCATTAGTGAGACCGGGACAAAAACTTGAGCTTATTACTGTCTAAATGGAAAAACGGTGTATTTTTAAAGAAGCCGATAGCTAACTAGTAAGTTTAGTAAAATAAAAAGCACACACTGCTTGAAAAAGGTGTGTGCTCTTTATTTTACTAAAAAGGAAACTATTTTCATTGCTGAATCATGAACCTTTCTATTGAATAAAACGCTTTACTATGATAAAACTATTACAGGTAAACATATAATAATAGATAATCTTATAGAGATACAACACCACTAGGGGTGCTTTCTAAGCTGAGAGAGACGAGAAGTCTTAACCCTTATAACCTGAACTAGGTAATACTAGCGTAGGAAAGAGGTATTGTAATGGATGTTTTGTATGGTATTTCCTTACGAACTCGTTATAATAATTTTTTGTATATAAACAAAAACACTTCTTTCCTGCGAAAGAAGTGTTTTTTTATGCGTAAAGGAAGGTGTCATACATGGAAGAAACAATTGATTTGCTTGTCAAACAGGTAGAGGAGCGCAAAGGGGAGCTAATCCAGTTATTAAAAAAGCTTGTTTCATATAAAACGCCAGCGCCTCCTGCACGAAATTCTCATGAAGCGCAGCTGTATGTAGCGGATTTTCTTAAAAACTGCGGTTTTTCCATCGATATGTGGGACTTATATTCCAACGATCCTATTGTAGTGGGCACATTAAAAGGAAAAAAATCAGCTGACTATCAAAGCCTAATTATTAACGGGCATATGGATGTAGCTGAGGTACAAGAAAATGAAAAATGGGAGACAGATCCGTTTGAAGCTGTCGTGAAAGACAATAAAATCATCGGACGCGGAGTTGCTGATATGAAAGGCGGCTTGGCAGGAGCATTATTTGCCGTTCAGCTTCTAACAGAAGCAGGAATTGAGCTGCCGGGAGACTTGATTTTTGAATCCGTTGTAGGAGAAGAAGTAGGAGAGGCAGGTACGCTGCAATGCTGTCAGAAAGGGTATACAGCTGATTTTGCGCTCGTAGCGGATACAAGTGATTTACATATTCAAGGTCAAGGCGGAGTGATCACGGGATGGATTACCATAAAAAGCAGTAAAACCTATCATGACGGTACACGCCGCAGTATGATTCATGCTGGAGGAGGCCTCTTAGCCGCCAGCGCTATTGAAAAGATGGCAAAAGTGATCGGAGGGCTGCAAGAATTGGAGCGTCACTGGGCTGTTACAAAGAGCTATCCAGGATTTTTACCAGGTACAAATACGATTAATCCAGCAGTAATCGAAGGCGGAAGACATGCTGCTTTTATTGCAGATGAATGCAGGTTGTGGATCACCGTTCACTATTATCCAAATGAGTCGTACGACCAAGTATCAAAAGAAGTGGAAGAATATATTATAGCTATTGCAAAAGCGGATCCATGGTTAAAAGATAATCTGCCAACCTTTGAATGGGGAGGCACATCGATGATTGAAGACAGAGGAGAGATCTTCCCGTCATTAGAAATTGATGAAAATCATGCAGGAGTACAGCTGCTTGCACATACTCATGAACAAATGGAAGGAAAAAAGCCTCCAATTGATGTGTCAACTAGCGTAACAGACGGGGGATGGCTAGCTGATGCTGGAATCCCAGCAGCTATTTACGGTCCGGGAAATTTAGCAAATGCACATGCTGTGAACGAACAATTAGATATTAATCAGCTTGTTCAATATACAAAAGTGATGGTGCAGTTCATTTATACGTGGCTGCATACGCATAAGGAGTGATCATCATGAAATTTAGTGAACGACTATACGAAAAGCTGCAGCCTATTTGGCGTCAAAATCATAATCATCCCTTCGTACAGGGAATGGGAGACGGAACGCTTGAAAAGGAGAAGTTTCGCTTTTACATGATTCAAGATTACCTTTACCTAATTGATTATGCCAAATTATTTGCAATTGGAGCCATGAAAGCTACCGATCTTCAAACGATGGGGAAATTTGCTGCGCTTTTAGATTCTACGTTAAATGAAGAAATGAGTTTGCACCGTGAGTATGCCAAGAAATTTCAAATCAGCGAAAAAGAATTAGAAAAAGCGCAGCCATCTCCTACAACGCTTGCATACACACACTATATGCTGCACGTTGGTCAAAGCGGAACATTAGCTGAATTAGTGGCGGCTCTTTTGCCTTGTATGTGGAGCTACTGGGAAATAGGAAAAGAGCTCAGTGAAAAGCCTGGTGCTGAAAATGAGTTTTATCGAGAGTGGATTGAAATGTACAGCTCAGAAGAATTTGGGGAACTAGCGACATGGTGCATTAATTTATTCGACTCACTTACTGAAGACAAATCAGAAGCGGAATTAGAAAAGCTTGAAGAAATTTTCTTAAATACGACGCGTTTTGAGTATATGTTTTGGGATATGGCTTATAACGAAGCGATGTGGCCAATTCATGAATAAGTCTGTGTTATCTTTTCAAAACGTCAGTTTTACGTACAAAAACGGCGATCAAGCGATTTTAAAATCATTAAACTTAGACGTGAAAGATGGAGAGTTTGTCAGTATCGTTGGAGCGAGCGGATCTGGAAAAAGTACGTTGTTTCGCCTTATTACAGGCCTTGAACAGCAGAGTGAAGGCGATATCGTGATTAACGGACAGTCTTATGAAAAGCGACTAGGAAAAGTAGGCTACATGCCGCAGCAAGATTTACTTCTTCCGTGGCGCACGATTCTAGACAATGCAGCGCTGCCGCTTGAGCTTCACAATGTGCCCAAAGCAAGTGCTCATAGGCAAGTGTCTCAGCTGCTTGAAGAGTTTGGCCTAAAAGGATATGAAAACCGTTTTCCAAGTGATTTATCGGGAGGGATGAAACAGCGCGTTTCTTTTCTTCGGACGGTATTAAGCGGTTCTAACGTGCTGCTTTTAGATGAGCCTTTTAGTGCACTTGATGCCATTACGCGTTTGTCGATGCAGGAATGGCTGCTTGAACAATGGCAAAAGCGTAAACATAGCATCTTATTTATCACTCATGACGTCAACGAAGCACTTTTTCTGTCAGATCGTATTTTTATCTTTTCAGACAAGCCGGTAAGTCATCTTGAAGAGATTCAAGTGCCGCTTAGCAGACCTCGAACGCAAAAAGATTTGAATCAACAGCGAGTGCTTGATGTGAAAGATTATTTAATTGAACAGCTAAGATCGAAGGTGAACACATGAAAAAGTACGGGGCTTCAGTGATTTTAGTAGTCATTTTGCTGGCTGCTTGGGAAATTGGAGCACGCATTGTAAACTATCCGTTTATTTTACCAACGCCCAGCGGTATTTTAACGAAGCTTTGGGAACTGCGAATGGATTTATTGTTTAAGCATTTACCAGCTACGCTATCTATTGTCGTAATTGGGCTGGTAATATCCGTTGTGCTAGGGGTTCTGCTCGCTGTATGGATGAATTGGAGCCCGCTTATTGAGCGTGCTTTTTATCCGCTTATTATTGCGTCACAAATGATTCCGACCATCGCCATTGCTCCTGTATTTGTGCTGTGGTTTGGCTATTCCATTTGGAGCAAAGTGATTGTGACCGTATTAATTACGTTTTTTCCCATTACCGTTAGCACATTTGACGGGCTTCGTTCCACAAACAAAGAGTTAAAAGAACTCATGTTAACGATGGGAGCAACAAAAAAAGATATTTTCTTTAAGTTGAACATTCCTTCTGCACTGCCTCATTTTTATTCAGGGCTCAAAGTAGCGGTTACCTTTAGTATAATAGGTGCTGCCATTGGGGAATGGTTAGGTGCGCAAGCAGGATTAGGATATTTCAGCCGTCGCATGATGACACAGTTTGATGCAGCTGGTGTATTTGCACCAATTGTGATTTTATCCGCGCTTGGTATTTTATTCTTTATTATTGTAGTAGGTTTCGAAAAACGTTCATTAAAGTGGAGGAAAACAGAATGAAAAAATGGTTTGTAATTGGCTTAAGCCTGCTGCTTGTTTTGATGCTAGCTGCTTGCGGTCAGAACAAGGAAAATAAAGCTGGAGACAGTAAAAAATTAAAAGACGTTACAATTATGCTTGATTGGTATCCAAATGCAGTGCACAGCTTCATTTACGCTGCACAAGAAAAAGGATATTTCAAAAAAGAAGGACTGAATGTAAAAGTACAGTTTCCTGCTAATCCAACAGACTCGCTTAATTTAGCAGCTGCAGGGAAAGTCACGCTCGGCCTTTACTATCAGCCTGATGTAGCAATGGCACGAGCAAATGAAGATGTGCCGGTAAAGTCGGTAGGGGCGATTGTAAGATCTCCGCTAAACCGAGTTGTGGCATTGAAAGATAGCGGTATTAAGCGTCCTAAAGATTTAGAAGGAAAAGTAGTAGGCTACAGCGGAACACCATTAAGTGAATCTGTTCTAAAGAAAATGGTAAAAAGCGATGGAGGAGATCCGAATAAAGTAAAACTAGTAGACGTAGGGTTTGAGTTAAATTCATCGCTGATTAGCAAAAAAGTAGATGCTGTAATAGGTGCGTATATTAACCACGAAGTACCATTACTTCATAAAAAAGGATACAAAACGGTTGATATTGATCCTTCAGATTACGGCGTGCCATCTTACTACGAGCTGGTGGCCGTTACAGGGGATCAAACATGGGCAAAAGATTCTGATACGATTAAAGCGTTTTGGCGTGCTGCGGCAAAAGGGTATGAGTACACAGAGAAGCATCCAAAGGAATCACTTCAAATTTTGTTAGATAATCAAGATAAATCAAACTTCCCGCTTGAAAAAGATGTGGAAACAAAAAGTTTGAATATCTTACTTCCAAAAATGAAATCTGAACAAGGATTTGGCAGTCAAACGAAAGAATCATGGCAGTCAAATGTGGACTGGTTAAAAGAGTCAGGATTAATTAAGAAAAAGCCAAATGTAGATGAAATGTTTGAGAATATCGGAGAATCCAAGTAAAATAATTTAAGACAAATTTAAAAGAACCTTCTTATACTGAACGTAACTTTCTGAACGAGAAAGTGAAAAGGTAAAGGAGGTTTTTTTATGGCTTTTACGATGGTAGATAAGGAAACATGTATTGCTTGCGGAGCATGTGGAGGGAGCGCACCAGATCTTTATGATTATGATTCAGAAGGTCTTGCTTATGCCGTGTTAGATAACAACGAAGGAACAAAGGAAGTTCCTGAAGATCAGCAAGATGAGATGATGGAAGCGTACGAAGGATGCCCAACAGAATCGATTAAAGTTGCAGAACAGCCGTTTTATGGAGATGCAGCAAAATTCGAATAGGATTTTTAAAAAGAGTTAACGATAAAGTACATTTAGTTATATAGAAAATTCCAAAACAAGAAGAGGGTTGAGACATAATCAAATGAATTTAGCTTAAAGACGAACAAATGGGATACATGAGCTGAACCGCTTATTACACCGCAGTTGATCTCCGTGCAAGGCTTCGCTTTCCGCGGGCGGCCGCTGAGCCTCCTCGTCGCTTGCGCTCCTGTGGGGTCTCATCTGTTCCGCTTTTCCCGCAGGAGTCTTCACCTTGCCCTCCAATCAACTGCTAGAAGAAACGAAATAGATGAAACTATATTCAACATAACAAAAAAAAACGAACCACCAATCAAACATTTTGATTAATGGTTCGTTTTTTCACTTAAGCTAAAAACCTTTTCTTAGCCTCTTTTTTATTCTAAATTTGCATGCTTTCCGTACATCGTATGAGTATCAAGTTCTTTCTTCTCCATGAAGCGAAGAATCAGCGCATCGTAAAAAAGAAGAAGCGTTTGTTCAAACAGTGACGCCATAGGCTGTACAGTTTGATAACTGCTTTGTTCTTGATCCTTCGGAGCACCGGGCAGCTTCACGATAAAGTCAGCCAGCTTGCCAAGGGCGGAATCGGGGGAAATCGTGACTACTCCAACTTTTCCTCCAAGTTCTTTTGCTTTTTGAGCGATGGGAATCAAGCTCTTCGTCTCGCCAGAACCTGATCCGATGATTAATAAATCATCCTGCGTGAAAGTGGAAGTCACGGTTTCTCCAATGACATAAGCATCAATGCCCATATGCATCATACGCATAGCAAACGACTTGCCCATAAGACCTGAACGGCCTGCTCCTGTAACAAACACTTTTTTAGATGAAATGATGCCATTTACAAGCTGTTCAGCTTCATCGTCAGCGATTAGAGCTGTTGTTTGTAAAAGCTCATTCATAACCGTTTTTAAATGTTCGCTCGTCTGCATAGAAAGCTCCTTAATTTGTAATAAGCTCTTTCATTTGAGAAGCAACTGATTTTTTGTCGTCATGGCTCGTGATGCCTCCGCCAACGATAACAAGATCAGGCTGTGCTTTTACTACTTCAGGTAAAGACTCTAATTTAATGCCGCCAGCAACGGCAGTTTTTGCATTTTTTACAACGCTTTTGATTGTTACTAAATCTTCAAAAGAGTTTTGACCAACAGCTTGAAGGTCGTATCCTGTGTGTACACAGATATAGTCAACACCAAATTCGTCTAGCTCTTTTGCGCGTCCTTTAATATCTTTTACCCCAATCATATCGACTAGAATTTTTTTACCTTGTTTTTTTGCTTCTTCAACTGCACCTTTAATTGACATATCTTCCGCCACACCTAAGATGGTAATAATGTCTGCTCCGGCTTGAGAAGCTTGCTGTACTTCATAACCAGCTGCATCCATGATTTTTAGGTCAGCTAATACTTTTAAATTAGGAAATGCTTCTTTAATTTCTTTAACGGCCCGAAGCCCTTCATTGATTACAACAGGTGTACCGATTTCCACGATATCAATATGTTCTTCAACTTCTTTTACTACCTCTTTTGCTTGAGAAATATTAACAAGATCTAATGCTAATTGTAATTCCATTCTACTCCACTCCTTACAGAAATCTATAGATACCTTTTGTGCTTTTGTACATAAAAAGCAGCTGGTGTAGTTATTGTACCCGCAGTTTGAGGTTCTTAAAAGTACGCACTTTTCCCACAAATAGTGTGGGGAATGATAGTATACAGAAGTATACTAATGGACATATCAGTCTTGTAACCGCTTAATTTTCATTAAAAATGCGGATGATATGGAGTAATATCATCCGCATAAAAAAATAAAGACTATGGAATAGAAGGAGTAGTTTCCATCATTTAATTAACGTTTCTGCCTTTTGTTCTTGATTGATCAGCACAGTATCACGGTAATTTTTACCCCAATCATACATAGCTGTCAAAATAGGCATTAAACTTTCTCCTTCTTTCGTAAGTGAGTATTCGACTTTAGGTGGTACGACAGGATAAACTTTACGATTAACAATCAGATCTTCTTCCAGTTCCCGCAGCTGATTAACCAGCATGCGCGGCGTAATATCAGGAATAAGGGATTTTAGTTCTCCAAACCGTTTAGTTCCCTCACGTCCTAAATGCCATAGTATCAGCATCTTCCATTTCCCGCCGATAATAGCAAGTGTTAATTCTTTCTCACAGTTAAATTCCTTATCAAGCTGGCTCAATTGCTTCACCCCTATAACCAATAGTATAAGATTTCTTTTAAAGTACTTCTTATTATACCGGTGCTGACAATCCTTTTACAAAAATCCGGCTTGCGCTTTTCCATTCAAAAGGGGGAGTTTTTTTACTATATAGTTATTCTTGACTAGTGCGAGCTAAAAGGTGGTCTTTAGTCATGTTTTTTGTGTTCAATTGTTTAAATATAAAAAAAGTGGGAAATCACTCAATAACAATGCTAAAGGAGGCAGTAAAAATGGAAAGAAGTCGATCTGAATTACAAAACCCTGCTGTAAGCAACAGCGCAGGCATTAACAACGATATAGGAATTAATAACAATCCACAGACAGCTAATAGCCCTACTGCTGTTAGCACGGGAAAAAGCTGCAGCAGCAAGCTGGTAAAAGGTGTTGTTGTCGGAGCAGTTGTGGGTGGGTGTATAACACTACTTGATAATAAAACTCGCTCGTCTGTTAAAAGAAGAGCCGTTACGTTAAAGGACTCTTCTGCAAATATGATTAATCAAGTAAAAGAAAACCCTCAAGAAACAAAAGAAAAAATGGTGCAGCAAATGAAAAACGCATCAAATTTGCTAAAAGACGCAATTAATGACGCTAAACATTTGTACGAGCGTGTAAACGAAGATTTCTTTAAGCAAGCAGAAGATGTGAAAAGCGTTACGCATGATGCAAAATCGACGGTAGAAGATGCTAAAAGTGATTTACAGCAAATTGGTGAAAAAGTGAAAGATGCAACTTCTGAAATAAGTAAGGAAAAGATGACGCCAGACGAAAAACCAGAAGCTGAGCGTGAAAGAACATACCAGTCTATTCACTAAAAAGGAGATGTTAACTGTGAGTCAAATGAATGAAGGAACTACAAAAGACATGAATAAAATTGAAGAAACGGCAGATAATTTAGGAACGGAGAAAAAAGAAGCAATTTTGCAGAACTTTGATACGTTTACTGATTATTTAAGTCAAAAAGTCCATGTCGGTAAAAAGCTCGGGTTAAATGAGGAACAATTAACGGCCGCTACAAAAAAAGTGGCTAGCTATTTAGCCAAAAATGAGGAACCTCGAAACCGAGAAGAAAAAGTCCTTCATGAGTTATGGAAAGTCAGCAGTGAAGAGGAAAAAGAAGTTCTTTCTCATCTCATTTTAAAACTAGTTGCGTAACATTAAAAAAGCATCCCGCTATCAGGATGCTTTTTTAATGTATTAAGACGATTGATTTTGAGCTTCTTGAATTGTTTTATCCCAATCAATACCGCAATCATCCGTCGTGCAAGAAGATTGCTGTCCGCAGCTTGCGCATTTTCCCTGAGTGCTCTTGCGGAAGAATTTTGTCATATGATAAAGGGCATACCCAAATATTAAAACCCCAATTAAAATATTAATAATCAATGTTAGTCACTCCTTTTAAGAAAACCCAAGTATTTTTCCAACCGTGTGTACAAGCAAAGCTACGAGATAAGCGACAACTAAAGGATAGGCCACAGCAAATGCCGTCCATTTCAATGAGCCGGTTTCTCGTCGAATAACAGCGACGGTTGCTAGACACGGAACGTAAAGAAGAACAAACACCATAAACGTATAGGCTGTTAGCGGTGTAAAGAACGTCTTCATTGTGTCTCCAAGCTGTCCTTCCTGTACTTTATAAATGATGCTCATAGTCGAAACAACTACTTCTTTAGCTAGGAAGCCTGTGATCAGTGATGCTACAGCCTGCCATGTCGCAAAGCCTAATGGAATAAATAGTGGAGCAATAGCGCCTCCAATAATAGCCATAAAGCTATTTTCCATAGCTACTCCAAAACCGCCAGGGCCAGCATAAGATGATAGCCAGATAAATACAGAGCCAGCTAAAATAACTGTACCTGCTTTTCGGACAAAGTTTCTGCCTTTTTCCCACGTGCTTCTCCAAAGAGTTTTGGCTTGAGGTACGCGGTAAGGAGGAAGTTCAACAATAAAAGTTGATTGTTCGTCTTTAAGAAGCGTTACTGATAAAATTTTCGTTACAACAAGTGCTAAAATGATGCCAAGCAAGTACATAGAAAACACCACAGCTGCTCCGTTTTGTACAAAAAACGCACCTACAAACAAAGCGTATACAGGAAGACGTGCTGAGCAGCTCATAAATGGATTTACTAAAATGGTCATAAGGCGTTCTTTTCGCTGTTCAATTGTACGTGCGGCCATGATCCCCGGTACGTTACATCCAAAGCTAATAATCATCGGGATGAATGCTTTACCGTTCAAACCGAAAAATTCCATGATACGATCCATTACTACAGCAATTCGAGCCATGTATCCTGAATCTTCAAGCAGTGAAATGAAAAAGAACAGAACAAAAATTTGTGGTACAAATACTAATACGCCGCCTACGCCTGCGATGATGCCATCCACAATTAAATCATGAATAAATGGAGCAGCACCAGCTGCATTTAGAAGAGAATCAGCGCCTTTACTAAGCGTTCCGCCAAAAAAACCGTCCAGTTTATCAGAAAGAGGAATGCCAATCCAAGTAAACGTAATATTAAAAATCAAGTACATTAAGCCAAGAAAAATAGGGAGGCCGAGCCACTTATGCGTCACAATTCGATCGATTCGATCTGTGAAGGTTAGAGGCATTTCGCTGCCCTTTACGATACACTCGCTGGAAATGCGCTCAATAAATGCTGTACGCACGTCGAAGAAATGCTCGCTAAGCGGCTTGTTTAATTTTTGTGCAGCTGCTTTTCGAAGCTCAAGCAGCTCTGAGTAACTGGTTTTTCCTTTTAATGTTGATTCGATTACGCTATTTTCAGCTAAGAATTGAATGGCAATCCATCTGCTGACATCCGCCTTTGTTTGAATCATATGAATTGCTTGTTCAGCGGTTTCCCCATAATTTAATTGAAATAACGGGGCTTTTAAATCTTGCTTCAAAGTGGAGAGAAGCTCATTAATTCCTTTTCCATTGCGGGCAATAATTGCAGAAACCGGAATATGTAATGATTTGCTAAGTTTCTCCAAATTAAAAGTCAATCCGCGTTTTTCCGCTACATCAATCATATTTAAGCCGATTACTAATGGCTTTCCATATTCCAATGCTTGAATAGTAAGATGCATGCTTCTTTCAAACTGAGAAGCGTCTACGATATTCAGCATGCTGTTAAATTCTCCGGTTAACAAAAAGTTAGTTACCACTGCTTCATCTGAAGAAAGAGGAGTGAAGTCATACACACCCGGCAAATCAACCAGCTGGCTGTTTTGCTTTTTAATAGACCCAACTTTCTTTTCAACCGTTACACCGCTCCAGTTTCCTACGTATTCATAGGAATCTGTTAATATATTGAATAAAGAAGTTTTTCCTGTGTTTGGATTTCCTAAAAGTGCAATTGTACTCATGCTGTCTCAACCTCAATTTTAGCCGCATCTCGTTTTCGGATGCTAATCATTTGACCTTGGCATTCAATAATACAAGGTCCCCCTAAAATGGTTTTTTGTTTCATGCATAGTTCGCAGCCCTTTTTTACTCCAAAAGAAAGAAGGCGGCGTTCTAATGATCTATCTAAAAATTCAATGTTTTTAACTTTTACTTTGTCGCCAATACTCACGGTAGTTAAATTCATCATTCAGCACTCCTGTTAATGATAATCATTTTCAATTTGTATCTATCTCGATTATACATAAGGTTCTAAAATCAATCAATGCTTCTAGAGCGTTACAATTAAAAATATATATTTATAACTATATTTTTTAGGTGAAATTATGTACGATTTTAGCAGCAAATTGTCAGGAGGGATGTGAGTGGAGGTAATCATTCGCAAAATGAGAAAAGAAGATATTACGTCTGTTCAATACGTCGCAAAGATGAGCTGGTATGATACATATGAAGGAATTATTCCTAGAAGCGTTCAGAATCGGTTTCTTTCAGAAGCATACTCCAATGAAAGGCTGCTGTGGCGCTTGCGCAATTCGTTCATTTATGTAGCAACTATTGATGAGAAAATCGTAGGATATGCTAACTTTTTCCGACTACAAAACAGAGGGGAAATAGAACTAGGGTCTATCTATATACTTCCTGCTTATCAAGGGAAAGGAATCGGTTCGCAATTGTTAGAAAAAGGAATGAAGCGGTCGAAGGAATTAAAAATCGTTTACATTAACGTAGAAAGGGAAAACGGAATAGGCCGTGCATTTTATCAATCAAAAGGTTTCCAGCTTGTGGATGAATTTGATGATGAATTTGACGGGCATTTATTAAGAACGATGCGAATGAAGCTCATGATTTAAGCCTGATATTTAGTGTGAACGTTGTCTTAAAAAGCTGATTTTAAACTTTCTGCTAAAATCAGCTTTTAATTACAGAATAACGATTGACCTTATTCTTGTGAATATGGTAACATTAATCAGAACTTAATGACCGAAAATGTTTTTCGGTCAAACAGTCAGGCGGAAGTAAGGATTATTGGAGGCTAGAAAACATGAATATGATTAAAGGAGAATGGAAAAAAATCTTTTCCAAACCAATGACTATTGTTGTGATTTGCGGATTGTTATTTGTTCCATTACTTTATAATGTCATCTTTTTATCTGCTTACTGGGATCCATATGGAAAAACAGATCAAATTCCAGTTGCAGTGGTAAATGAAGATAAAGGTGCTACGTTAGATGGAAAGAAATTGAATGTCGGTCGTGATTTTGTTGATGATTTAAAGAAAAACGATAAATTTGACTGGAAATTTACCAACAAAGAAAAAGCGTTAGAAGGCTTAAAAAATGAGGACTACTATTTAGTTTTAGAAATTCCAAAGAATTTCTCTAAAAATGCAACAACATTAATGGATAAAGATCCTAAAAAAATGAAATTTATCTATCATACAAATGCGGGAAAGAACTATTCAGGCGCTCAAATTAGCTCAAACGCAGTAGCTAAAATCAATGATCAAATTAAAGAAGCGGTCACAAAGCAGTATGCTGAAACGGTATTTGACAGCTTTAAGCAAGTAGCCGACGGTCTTCAAAAAGCAAGTGACGGTGCAGGTGAGCTAGAAGATGGCTCGAAAACGTTAAAAGATAATATGAAGAAACTAGCAGACAGCACGGTTACGTTTGAAGACGGTACAGCTAAATTGGCAAATGGATTAGCAGATGCACGAAAAGGCGCAACAGATTTAAATGCTGGTACGGCCAAGCTACTAAACGGTGCGGACACAATTAATGAAAACTTAGGCAGCTTAAACAGCGGTTTAGGGAAGTTAGAGAATGGAAGCGGGCAACTGTACGCGGCTTCTAAAGAACTTGAAACAGGTGCAGGAAAGCTTAGCACTGGATTAGGAAAACTACAAGATGGAACAGAAAAACTGCAAGGTGGGACTAAAGAACTCCAAGATGCTACAAAGCAACTTAATGAAGGAACAAAGACACTTCAAGGAAAATTACCGCAGTTTACAAGCGGCTTAAATCAAGTGGACGCTGAAGTGAGCAGCGTTACGCAGCAAATTAATCAAGCGGAACAAGAAATTACGCAGATTAAACAGCAGGTTGATTCAAAAAAAGCAGAGTTTGAAAAGCAGCAGCAAGCTCTCATTGACAGCATTAACAGCAATGAGTCCATTCCTGATGAGCAAAAACAAACGCTGATTGCAGGAATTAAAAAACTCACGTCTCAGCAGTTTATGGATGAACAGCAGCAAAAAGCAGAGCAGTTAAAAGCAAAAGTAGATAAAGTGCAAGAGTTATCAGCCGCGCTTCAAAAGCTGTCTAAAGGCGGAGAAGATATTCAAAGCGCTATTAATAAAATTGCTGACGGACAAAGTCAGCTGTACAATGGCCAAACTCAGTTATACAACGCCCAAACTCAGTTATACAATGGTCAAACTCAATTATACGACGGTGCTGTTAAACTAGCAGACGGAGAAAAGCAGTTCAACAGCAAATTTGCAGAGTTCAATAGCGGTATTGCTAATGCTCATACGGGAGCTGGAAAGCTTGCTGACGGTCAGCAGCAGCTGGTGGATGGACTTAAGAAGTCTGAACAAGGAAGCGCAGCGCTAGCAAATGGTTTAACGCAGCTCGAAAACGGGGCAACTAAACTAGCAAATGGATCTAAAGAGTTAACGAATGGTTCGTCAAAATTATATGATGGTTCATCTAAATTATCAGATGGAACAAGCGAACTTCATTCATCTTTAGCAGATGGTGCAAAAGATGCAAAAGATGTTAAAGCGGATGATAAAACATACAGCATGTTTTCAAATCCAACGGATTTAAAATCAGATAAACAAAACAATGTAGATAAGTACGGTGTCGGATTGGCTCCATATATCTTATGTATTGGTTTGTTTGCAGGAACGTTAATGTTCTCATCTGTTTATCCATTAAAAGAACCGTCTATTCGACCAACTTCAGGTATTTCATGGTTCTTGAGTAAGTTTAGTGTCATCACGATCGTAGGTATATTACAGGCAGCAATTGCCGTTACGGCTCTTTTATGGGGCTTACATTTAAACGTAACAAGCATTTGGCACTTCTATATCTTTACGATGATTACAGGTGTAACGTTCTTTGCGCTGATTTTGTTCTTAACAACAGCGTTAGGAAAAGTAGGACAGTATTTAGCGTTTATTATTTTGCTGCTTCAAATTGGCGGCAGTGCAGGTACATTCCCTAAAGCACTTGTGCCGGAATTCTTCCAGGCAATCAATCCATACTTGCCTATGACTTATGCAATTCGCGGCTTCCGTGAAATTATTTCAATTGGTGATGATTTTGGCTATGTATGGCATCAAGCCGGCATACTTGGAATCTTTGCAGCGATCTTCACTGTTCTTTCATTGATAATGTTTTATATCAGCACAAGAAAAGAACAGCACTATACAGAAGAAGAGTCAGCAGCATAATTTAATTAAATAGAAAAAGAGAGTTCCAGTTTAAAAAGGAACTCTCTTTTTCTTTATGATAGTATAGATTTACGTATAAAAGAGGGGAACGTGAATGCATGCAGCTTACAAAATTTTCGGTATATGAAAGTGATCGCGTGAAAAAGTGGCAGGAAGGCCTGAAAGAATGGGACGGCTCAATATCAGAACGGATGATAAATGACCGAGCTGAAGATGAATTTTGGCAGCAGTATCTAGAAAAAATGTCTTTTGATTCAGAAAACGATCCTGTAGTGAAACAGCTTCAGCAAGAACTTCTTGCTTTTTTGAATCCAACTGACTCTGTCGTGGAAATTGGCCCTGGGTGGGGAAATTATACGTTTGCTATAGCGGATTATGTAAAAGAACTTACGTGTATGGATTGTTCGCCAAGCATCATCCGCTACTTACAAACGCAATCGAATGCCCGCTCTAATCTAAATTTCATAGAAGGTAAATGGGAGTATGAGCGTCTAACAGATAACTATGATGCCGTAGTAGGAATAAACTGTTTTTACCGTATGCATAATATTGTCGATGGTCTCTTAAATATGAATGATTCGGCTAATCGTTTGGCGGTTATTGGAATGTCAACGGGTCCAGAAAAGCCTCATTACGTAGAGTTACATAGAAAACTTGGCTACGAGATTAAATGGCGCCGTAAGGAATATATTGACTTACTAAATATTTTATATGAACTGGGCATTTATGCAGATTGTAAGCTAGTTCCTATAACCAAAACGGTAACTTATGAGACGTACGAAGATCTCATCAAGAAGAACTCGACCAAGGTGCTTTCTAAAGATGTTGACAAGTTAGAAACTGAGAAGATTATTTTACAGCATGTAAAGAAAATAAATGGCACATATGAATATACGTATCAATATCATATGGCTTTTATTTATTGGAAACCGATAAAAAGAACCCGTTGAGTAAAATCAACGGGTTCTTTTTAGTAGTGATAAAGCTGTAATTTAGAATAAGCAATATTAAAATCGTCGCCGCTTAGAAGAACTTTCAATTCCTGCTTCTTCACGGTATTTAGCGACTGTTCTTCTTGAAATTTGAATTCCTTCGCTGGAAAGAAGAGACATGAGCTTTTGATCTGAAAGAGGTTTTAATTTATTTTCTTCGGCAATTAATGTTTTAATTTTTTCTTTTATAAAGGCAGTAGAATTGCTTTGTTCTCCATCATTTCGCTCTAAAGAATTGGTGAAAAAGTATTTTAACTCAAACAGCCCGCGTGGCGTTTGAATATACTTTCCATTAGTCGCACGGCTTACCGTTGATTCGTGACAATCTACTTTTTGAGCAATATCTTTTAAGGTAAGCGGCTTTAGCCCCGAAATACCCGTTTCAAAAAAATCTTGCTGATGTTCCACAATGGCTTTGGACACGTTGTAAATCGTCGCATTACGCTGCTCAATACTATTGATTAGCCAAGTAGCTTCATGGATTTTTTCCTGTACGTATCGATCGGTTGTTACGCATGCAGAGCGATGAACCAGTTTTTGGTAGGTGTTGTTAATTTCGATGGGCGGAAGCAGCTCGCTATGAAGAATAAAATGATAGCGGCCGTCAACTTTCTGTACCGTTACATCAGGCGAGATGTACTTCGTAAGCGGGACGTGGAAATCTCCTGCTGGACGAGGATTTAATGTCCGCAAGCAGTCAACAATTTCTTGTACTTCACGCATCGAAATAGAGTATTTTTTTGAAATGTTCCGATATTTTTTGTTAGCAATATCTTCAATATCATGTTTTACCACGTCGTATAAAAGAGGAGGCTTTGACCTTTTGGCCTTAATTTGAATAAGCAGGGAATCGACAAAATTTTGAGCCCCCACTCCAATTGGATCAAAGCTTTGTAAAACGTGAATCATATCGTTGACTTCGTTAATTGAAACATTCAGCAGTTCGGCTGCCAATTTTGGCTCAATTGCTAAAAAGCCGTTTTTATTTAAGTTTCCAATTAGAAATTGAACGATGTGTTTTTGGTGTGAGTGTAAATGATTTAGCATAGACAGCTGCTCTAATAAATGACTCTCTAATGTCACAGTTTGATCAGATATATAATTAAACGGATTATACTCGTCATCGGTATGACCTTTTGAATATGAACGCTGCTCTCGAGTATAAAATGAATCTTTTTGCTGAGAGTCGCCAGCAGACAGTTTAATTACAGGATTTTCATTGACTTGCTGATGAAGATAATGAACTAAATCGGCCGTAGAATAATTTAAAATGTTGATAGACTGACGTAATTCAGGTGTCATGGCCAATTTTAATAGTTGTTTTTGGGATAAATCTAAACCTAATTGCATCATTGAATCACCTATCATTCTTGAGTTTTATTTCGACAATTCTGGCTGCATCGTTCGACATCATCATAGCTGAAAATGCGAAAGAATTCTATAGTGTTGTCAGAAGTTCTTACACACGGGCGACTCGCAAGAAAGAGTAGGAGAATAGATAAAACAGCCGAATAGCTCCTCACAGCAGCTATTCGGTTGTTTTAACAGAGCTGCTAGGAGAACTTAGCTGCAATTTGGCGTGTTTCCCATTCTTCTATCTCCCCATGCGCACATCATATTTAAAATTTCTCGTAAGGTTTCGCCTTCTTCACTGAGTGAGTACTCTACTTTAGGAGGAACTTCATTGTATACTTTTCTATTAACTACACCATCTTTTTCTAATTCTTTTAGCTGTTGAGACAGCATTTTTTTGGTAATAGCAGGCATAGCTCGCTGAAGTTCACTAAAACGTTTTTCGCCTTCTTTTAAGAGGCATAAAATAACAACTTTCCATTTCCCGCCGATTACCTCAAGCGTTGCTTCAACAGGTACATTATAGTGGGGTGCTTTCACCGTTAATCCTCCATTCATAAATAGATATGAAATATGGATATAATAATTTAATATCCATAGACCTAGGTTACCGGGAAGGTACCTGGTTACATGAAAGTGCCGTCTTTTGTAAACAACATGTATTTATTATACTGAAAAAGAACTTTTAATTGAAGGAAGAAATGTAAAAGGGGAGATCTTGATGAAAGCTTTACTGCTAGAAGGCAAAGGGAAAGTAAGTGAGATGAAAGTCGGAGATATCCAAATGCCGCATCCAGCTAAAGATGAAATTTTAGTTAAAATTAAAGCTACTGCCCTGAACCCTGTAGATTATAAAACGGGAAACGGCGGTAATCCCAGTTGGACATATCCTCATGTATTAGGACTTGATTCAGCTGGCGTTGTCGAAGAAGTGGGAGAAGAAGTCACAACTGTTAAAGTTGGAGACCGCGTTGTATATCATAGCGATTTATCAAAAAAAGGCGGATTTGCACAATACGGAGTGACAACAGCTCACACAGTTTCTCTTATTCCACAAGGAGTTTCATTTGAAGATGCTGCAGCTATTCCATGTGCGGGGTATACAGCATATCAAGCATTGTTTCACAAAATGAACGCTTCAAAAGGACAAACGATTTTAATTCACGCAGGTGCTGGAGGGGTGGGCGGGTTTGCCATTCAGCTTGCCAAAAATGCAGGTCTTACAGTGCTCACAACCGCATCTTCTGCCAATCATGAGTTTGTAAAAAGTTTAGGTGCTGATTATGTAATCGACTACCGTAAAGAAGACTTTGTGAGAAAAACGTTGGAGCTTACCGGTGGAATCGGTGTAGATTTAGTCTTGGATACCGTTGGACGTGCCAATGCAGACGAGTCGGTGAAGGCTCTTGCTTTTAACGGTCAAATTGCATTTATCGCAGGTCCGCCTAATGTAAACGATGCAATTTCGTTTGCACATCCACTATCGTTTCATCAAGTTGCATTAGGAAGTGTACATCAGTCTAATAACGTAAAAGAACAGCGAAAACTTGCTGAAATGGGAAATAAAATGCTTTTGCTTTTACAAGAAAATAAGCTAAATGCACTCGTGGAAAAAGTCATTTCACTAGACGAAGTGCCAGCAGCATTAGATGAACTGGCGACTCGTCGGGTAAAAGGGAAAATTGTAGCCGTGATAGATAAATAATACAACAAAAAAAGCAAACACCATGAAGGTGTTTGCCTTTTAAATCGTAAACTGCTGCGTATAGAGCTTGTGGTAAAAACCTTGTTTCTCTAGCAGCTGGCGATGATTTCCTTCTTCAATAATTTGTCCGTCTTTTAAAACAAGAATTTGATCTGCATTTTCAATTGTTTTAAGGCGGTGAGCAATCACAAAGCTTGTTTTTCCTTTTAATAGATTACTCATTCCTTTTTGAATATCAATTTCTGTTTTTGTATCAATATTAGAAGTAGCTTCGTCTAAAATTAAAATATCACAGTCAGAGAGCATGGCCCGGGCAATCGATAAAAGCTGCTTTTGACCTTCACTTAAATTTCCTCCACCGGCTGAAATCACAGTATCGTATTGCTGCGGCAGGTGCTTGATAAAAGAATGAGCATTTGCCATTTTTGCTGCGCTTTTAACTTCTTCATCGCTGGCATCTAGCCTGCCAAATCGAATGTTATCCGCAATCGTACCGGAAAATAAATAGGTATCTTGAAGAACAATGCCGATTCGGTTTCGTAAATCATGGATGTTATAGTCACTGATGGAGAGGCCGTCAATTTTAATGTCTCCGTTTGCGATGTCATAAAATCGTGTGAGTAAGTTAATGATTGTTGTTTTACCAGAACCTGTCGGACCGACCAAAGCAACCATTTCACCTTTTTTTGCTGTAAGTGTAACATTTTTTAAAATCATTTTTCCGTCAGTATAGCCAAATGATACGTTCTCAAAAGCAACGTCTCCTGCAAATTTTGTAACAGAAAGAGCGGTTGGTTTGTTTGTGACGTCTGGCTGCTCATCCATAATCGCAAACACGCGCTCTGCGCCGGCAATAGCCGAAAGAATGGTGTTTACTAAGTTTGCCATTTGAATGATTGGGCGAGAGAACTGACGGGAGTAGTTAACAAACGAAGCGATCATCCCCACTGTAACGCTACCTTGAACCGCCATAAATGCTCCTGCTCCAATTACTAGTGCTAAGCCTAAGTTGTTAATAAAGTTTGTGACAGGACCTAAAAAGCCTGAAAATGTTTCTGCTTTTGTTGCTGAACTTCTCAGCTGTTCATTTCGTTCATTAAAAACAGTTAAAAAATCTTTTTCCTTACTAAAAAGCGTAACAACTTCTCCTCCAGAGATTGCTTCTTCTACAAAGCCGTTTAGTTCACCTAAGTCTTTTTGGCGTTTGACAAAATTTTCACTGCTTCGTTTTAATATTTGTCGAACGATTATAACCATCAATGGAATAACAATCAGCGTGATAATAGCAAGAATCCAGTTGAGCGAGAACATCGCAATGGTAATGCCCACTAAAGACAAAATAGAGGACAGAGCCTGAATGACACTTTGACTCAGAGCGTTGTTTAGATTATCAATATCATTAGTAACCCGGCTCATTAACTCTCCGTGAGCTCGTTTGTCAAAAAAGCGAAGGGAGAGAGTCTGAAGCTTTGCAAATAAATCTTGGCGGAGCATTCCAATGGTCGTAAACGAAACGTTTACCATTAAATAGGTTTGCAGCCATGTTAACAAAGATGTCGTAATGTAAATTCCTGCAAGAGTGAGTGACATTCGTATCGTTCCGCCGATATCTTTGGGAATAATATGCTCATCAATAATAACCCCAATTAAATAAGGGCCTAATAAATTAAGCAGGGAAGTCACAATAACTAAGATTATCGCAGCTACAAGCGGAGGCTTTCGTTTCCCCATATATGACCAGATTCTGTGCAGTGTTTTTTTCGCATTCTTTGGCTTCACTACAGGACCTTTCATCATTCCTCTAGGGCCGCGAATAGAGCTCATTTGATTTTTACCTTGATTATTCACTAGGCAACACCTCTTTTCCGCCTTGTGCAAGATAAATGTCGTAATAAAGAGAGCGGTGACGAAGCAATTCTTCATGAGTCCCTTGTTCAGCAATTTTGCCTTCATCCATGACGATAATATGATCAGCGTGAAGAAGAGACGAAATTTTAGATGCAATAATAATGACGGTTGCATCCGAAAACTCTTCTTTTAAATGTGTTAGTACCTGCGCTTCTGAGACAGCATCCAACGCCGAAGTTGCATCATCAATGACCAATATAGCAGGCTTTCTAACAAATGCACGGGCGATTGAAAGGCGCTGCTTTTGCCCTCCTGATAAATTGGTAGCTCCTCTCGTTAAAGGATACTCATATTTTTCTGGGAGCTTTTCAATAAACTCCGTGGCGCATGCAAAAGCTGCAGCATCTTCAATTTCTGAGGAAGAAGCATGATCTTTTCCCATTCGAATATTCATATCAATCGTTCCGGTAAACAGCGTAGCTTTTTGAGGAATGAACCCAATGGATGAGCGAAGCTCTTTTACGTCATAGTTCGTGAGATTTTTTCCATCTATAAAAATTTCACCGCCATCAGGATCATATAAGCGCGAAATAAGTTTTGCAAGCGTCGATTTTCCGCTTCCAGTAGAGCCGATAATGCCAATGGTTTCCCCGTGTTTAGCAGTAAATGAAATATCTTTTAATACGTTTTCGCCATTTTTACTGTAGCTATATGTAACATTTTGAAACGATAGATCACCTTTAAGTCTGTTAATTTGAGCAGCAGAGTTTGCTGGAGGAATGTCTATTTTTGTTTTTAAAACAGAATCGATTCGTTCAGCTGAAGGGAATGCGCGTGTAATTTGCATCAGCACCATGCTGCTTGACATAAGTCCGTTTAAAATAATCGTTAAGTAATTAATAAAAGCTAAAATCACACCTGCTTCAATTTTCCCTGCTTCAACTTGAAGTCCACCCAGCCATAGAGTAGCTACCATTCCGATATTTACTACAAATAAAATAACGGGCATTAAAAGCGAAATAAGCTGAACGGCACTCATATTAGCTCGCGTCAAGGAGCTGTTTGCTTCTTTAAACTGATTGATTTCATATGCTTCTCTTACATACGCTTTTACTACACGCATCCCTGATAAATTTTCTTGGACTTTTGTGTTTACACGATCAACGCTTTGCTGAACTTTTTTAAAAAGTTTTCCAGCTTTCGTGATCACAAACCAAATGCATAAAAATAAAATAGGGACGACCACGACGATAATAGGAAACAAAGAACGAGCTGTTAATAACACGATCACAATACTTCCTGCAAAAAGTAAAGGACCTCTAACTAATACTTTTAGCGTCATATTCAATGCGTTTTGAACACTCGTTACATCGTTTGTCATGACGGTAATTAAGTGACCAGTCCCTAGTTTGTCTCTGTTGCTGTTTGAAAGGTTTTCAATCTTTTCAAACAGCGATTTCCGAATATCGGTAGAAAAATTTACTGCTGCTTTTGTGCTAAGGATGGCACAGACGATACCAGCAGCTAAGCCAATGATTGCTAACATGAGCATAAGGATACTTCGGGTGATAACATATGTTTGATTGTTGTTTGCAATGCCATAATCAATGATATGCTGCATAATAGTAGGCTGCAGAAGGTCAGCTAACACTTCAATTACCATCAATAGCGGGGCAAACAGCGCAAGCCATTTGTAAGGTTTTAAGTAAGGGTACAAAGATTTAATTGTATTCACACATTGTGGCACTCCTTTCTGTAAAAAATATGGTAACATAGAATAAGTTTAGAAGTTTGTTTCAAGCACCATTTATTATACGCCAATGCAAGCAGAAATCCACTTTTTGAGAGGGTCAGGTATGCAATGAATCAAACATTACGAGTACATCATCCACTTTTTGGATCTTTGTTATATGACTCGGCCTGGGTTGGAAAAAAACAGGTCACTTTCTTTGGACAAAAACAACACGTGCTGCTGACAATTGATGGAGATAAAGAGAAGCCATTTCAAAAACGGCAAGAAGAGGCTTTTCAAGCATTTTGGCTTCAAAGTGAATTATTGTTAAAGAGGACGGAAAAAGCTCTTTTTGATTATTATCAACAGGTGCGAGATGAATACAGAACTCAAGTTGAAAAAGACGTGGTAGACTTATTAGTTCCGAATGTAAAAAAGCGAAAAGACATTGGTTTTTTAGTTGAGTGTATTCAAATCTTTGTTCCTGAAGCACCTCATGATACAAGAGAACTTGGTTTGTTTTTTGAATGTACGTGGGAAGAAGAGCATATGTTAGCTGTAAAGTTTAGAAATGAACAAATTGCCGCTATTGGCTTACAAGAAGATTTATTCTAATAAAAAGCCTTGAAGCAGACTGCTTCAAGGCTTTTTGGCATTAATGTTTGACAGGCTCTTCGATTCCCATACCTGTATTTGCTTTTACTAAAATCTCATCAAATTTCTTTTCGTCGGCTTTTTTAGACGAAAGAAGTGTTCCTATAAAAGCAGCTAAGAAGCCTAGAGGAATAGAGATAATACCAGGGTTTGTGAGCGTGATGAGCGGTTCACCTACAAAGATAGCAGCTCCAGGCTCAGGTGCCCACACGTTTGGACTAATGGCAACTAAAAACAGTGAGCTGAATAGGCCAACCAGCATGCCAGTGACTGCTCCTGCTGTATTGAAACGTTTCCAAAAAATGGTAAGTAGAATAATTGGCAAGTTAGCGCTCGCTGCTACTGCAAAGGCAAGTGCAACTAAAAATGCTACGTTCATGTTTTGAGCAAATAATGCAAGAATAATAGATAGAATGGATACCCCAATAGAAGCCCATCGTGCAGCTACTACCTGTTCTTTTTCAGTTGCAGCTCCTTTACGGAGAATATGACTATAGAAGTCATGCGCGAATGCTGAAGCTGCTGAGAGCACCAGCCCAGCTACAACAGCTAAAATCGTAGCAAAAGCTACAGCTGAGACAAACGCAAAGAGAAAGTCTCCGCCAAGAACTTGAGCGAGAAGGGGAGCTGCCATGTTTCCTGCTGCGTTTGCTTTGATAATATCATCGTACCCTACGAATGCAGCAGCGCCGAACCCTAAAAAGATTGTCATAATGTAAAAAACGCCAATGATCCACGTTGCATAAATAACAGACTTTCGTGCGGTGATGGCATCTTTTACTGTAAAGAAACGAATAAGGATATGAGGCAGGCCTGCTGTACCAAGAACAAGAGCTAAATTCAACGAAATCATGTCCAGCGGATTTTTGAATTTATTTCCTGGATTTAAAAAGCCGTCACCAAGAGGAGTTGCGGTTTTCATCTCAGAAAACATTTTAGCTAAGCTAAAATCAAATTTTGAAAATACGATAATGGAAATAATGAACGTACCAATCATCAGAAGCAAGGCTTTGACAATTTGCACCCAGCTGGTCGCTGTCATCCCTCCAAATACAACGTAAACCGTCATCAAGACGCCGACAATCAAGACAGAGTACACGTAATCTAGACCAAGCAATAAATGAATTAATGCTCCTGCTCCAACAAGCTGCGCAATCATATAAAAAATGGAAATGGTGATTGTGTTTAACGCAGCAACTCCACGCACTTTCTTTTCGTTAAAACGAGCCGCTATCATATCTGCCATCGTGTACTTTCCTAAGTTGCGAAGCGGTTCAGCTACAATGTATAACACAACGAGGTAGGCAACTAAAAAACCGATGCTGTAAAAAAAACCGTCAAATCCAGAAAGCGCTACCATTCCAGCTATGCCTAAAAATGATGCAGCAGACATATAATCTCCGGCAATCGCCATACCGTTTTGCCAGCCGGTTAAACTTCCATCTGCTGTATAAAAGTCACTGGTCGTTTTTGTCCGCTTGGATGCCGCATACGTAATAATTAGCGTAAGACCTACAATGGCTAAAAAAAGTGAAAAAGCTAGTACGTTCATTCATTTAACCCCCTATTCAATTTGCAGCTTCTTTTTTTATTGTGTCAACAAGTTCATCAAATTTCGAGGCTCTTTTTGTGTATAAAATGCAGAGGGCCCAGGTCATCACAAACTGTGCAAAAGCAAATACCCACGCCCAAGTCATAGAAGCAAAAGCCGGTTTGTTTAAGACGGTTGTGTAAGCCGTTAAGATAGGCAAGGTAAAATAAAAAGCAAGAAAAAACAGAGAGAGCGGTAGAATAAAATTGCGTTTTTGTTTCAAAAGCTTTTGAAATGAAGCAGACTGTACAATTTCTGTGTAATCAGGAGAGGAAGAAGCATTGTTAACCTTCTTTAAAGAATTTTCATTCATCGCCAAGCGGAATTCCCCCTTTGATAATAAATAGATGAAGCAAAAAGCTTCATATCACTTGAATTATATTATTTTCGGAATAAAAAGTAAATTCTGTCTTTTTGTGAGAATGGTAACTTTGGAAGTTTTTTAATATACTAAAGATTCAAACTAAATGCATACTGCCATAATAAAAAACGAACAACATTCAATATAAAGGAAAAATCATTCGCAACAGAAATGTTGAAATTAATCCTTGGTTTCTTTTACATATAAGGCTTTTCTTCATTATTTAAACGTTATTTTTTTGTTTGATCTTTTGAAAAGCAAAAGAAGATGATGATAAAATCATAAGCACACAATAATGTTAGACAGGAAACGGGTTGAGAAAGTACGCTATTATTTAGAGATGGTTATAAATAGGCAAGATATTATGAAAGATTTCTATATGAATGATATTTTTTCTTTATAGTAAACAAATAATGTGACTACTTATATAAAAGAGAAAAGGTGAAATAATGGCATTTGGAATCAAGCGCCCGGAACTAAACGCATGGAAAGCAGCTGTTAAGCGAGGAGAGATCGCATTTTTAACTCATTACTGGCTTGATGAGCGTTTTCCAAATGCAACTACCGTAACAAAAGTAGGTTGCAGTGACTTAAATAAGCTGATTAAGTGGGGAGAAAAGTATGGTATTCCCGCTAAGTATATTGATAATCGATCCGGCTATCCTCATTTCGATTTACTAGGCGAGCGCCAGAAAGAAATTATGAAAAAGGAAAATCAGCTGGAGCAGCTGAAGCGATTTGAAGAAGTTAACGAGTGAAAAGCAAAGCTAATTTAAAAAACTGTAAAAAAATTCTATTGTTAAGGCTTTTTTTATGTTTAAATAGAAAAAACAGTGGAATAGATTAAGAAGAACAATTACGTTATATATTCTCTCATATAGGGAAAATAACTTGGTTTAGTTTCCTTATTTGATACGATAAAGAGCTTTGTTTTATAATAAAATTGTTGTTCGGATAAAAGGAGGAAGAAGGGCATGTCCGAGGTTGGAACTTTAAAAAAAGGATTAGATATCTTCTCTTTGCTTTTAAACCGTCCGAATATGACTATTCCAGAAATGATGGAAGCGCTCGGTTTTAATAAGAGTACGATGTATCGTCTCGTAAGCACGCTTGAACAAAACGGATTTATTGTAAGAAACCCGTCTAACCGCTATACGGTTTCACCGCAACTGGTGCTGGCACTCGTGCAAAATACGATGCATACGAATTATGAAATGAATTGGCTCTCTGTTCCTGCTATGCAGAAGCTGAGTGAAGAGACCAATGAGACCATTTACGCGGGAATTCTCCATCATAAACAAATGGTTACAACTCAGGTGGTGAACGGGCAATATAGCACTCGTACGCATTCCGAAGTAGGAAATAAAAAGCCGCTTCATGCAAATGCTATTGGGAAGTGTATTCTTGCTTATCAAGAGGACAGCGTGCAAAAATCTATTCTTCACGAACTTTCGCTTGAAGCTTATACAGATCGAACGATTACCGAGCTGGACGAGCTTGAAGCTGATTTGGCTTTAAGTAAGGAAAGAGGATATGCTGTCGATGATGAAGAACGGGAGCCTGGCGTTCGCTGTATTGCAGCCCCTATTTTCAGAAAAGGAAAAATAATGGCAGCTATTGCTTTATCAGGTCCATCCGTTCGTATTTCACAAGAGAAAGACGAAGAACATGCTGCACTTGTTAAACAATGCGCAGAACAAATTTCACAAGCAATTACTCTTTACGAATAATTCAACAGTCAAAAAAGGGGATGAACAGCAACATGGAAAACTTACAGTCAACGACGACCTTAGCAAATGGCGTTAAAATGCCTTGGTTAGGTTTAGGTGTTTATAAAGTAGAAGATGGTCAAGAAGTTGTAGACTCAGTTAAATATGCAATCAAAGCTGGATATAAAAGCATTGATACGGCTAAAATTTATGAAAATGAAGAAGGCGTTGGACAAGCAATTAAAGAATCAGGTGTTTCTCGCGAAGAACTATTTGTTACATCAAAAGTGTGGAATGCAGATCAAGGATATGACACAACTCTTCAAGCGTTTGAAACAAGCTTAAACAAGCTAGGTCTTGAATATTTAGATTTATACTTAATTCACTGGCCGGTTGAAGGTAAGTATAAAGATACTTGGAAAGCACTTGAAAAGCTTTATAAAGACGGGAAAATTCGTGCAATCGGCGTATCGAATTTCCAAGTTCATCATCTAGAAGACTTAATTGCAGATGCAGAAGTTAAGCCGATGGTAAACCAAATCGAATTTCATCCACTTTTAACACAAACAGAAGTGCGTGAATACTGCAAAAAACAAGGAATCCAAGTGGAAGCATGGTCACCGCTTGCACAAGGTGAGCTGCTTGATAACGAAGTGCTAACTCAAATTGCCGAAAAACACGGAAAATCAACTGCTCAAGTTATCTTACGTTGGGACTTACAAAACGAAGTAGTAACGATTCCTAAGTCAACAAAAGAACATCGTATTGTCCAAAATGCAGACGTATTTGATTTTGAATTAAATGCAGAAGAAGTTGAAAAAATTAACGCATTAAATCAAAATCACCGCGTAGGTCCAGATCCGGATAACTTTGACTTTTAATTTTAAATCAAGACTAAAACGTCTTGTAAGATAAATAATAAACAAAGCGCTATTGTCATTCATGCAGTAGCGCTTTGTTTATTAAAAAGGAAATATGATGGCTGAACGAGGAGGAAAAGTAATGAAAATGTCAGGAAACACTATTTTAATTACGGGCGGAGCGTCTGGAATTGGGTTGGCGCTTGCAGAACGTTTTTTAAATGAAGGAAACGAAGTCATTATTTGTGGAAGAAGGGAATCAAAGCTGCAAGAAGCAAAAGAAAGATTCCCTTCGTTACATACAAAAGTGTGCGACGTATCAATAGAAGAAAGTAGAGTAGAGCTAGTAAAATGGACGACTGAAACGTTCCCAAAATTAAATGTTATTGTAAATAATGCAGGCATTCAGCAGCGCGTAAATCTTTTACACATGCACGAAGAGTGGAAGTATTACGAAAAAGAACTAATGAGTAATGTAAGTGCTCCTATTCATTTAACTTCGCTACTGATTCCTCATTTTGTTCAACAAGAACGGGCTGCGGTTATTAACGTAACGTCGGGACTGTCTTTAACACCTGGAGCATGGGTGCCAATCTACAGCGCAACAAAAGCGGCGTTAAGGTCATTTACGATTAGTTTAAGACATCAAGTAGAGGAAACAAATACCGAAGTGATAGAAATTCTTCCTCCAGCCGTGAACACGGATTTAGGAGGACCGGGACTTCATACATTTGGAGCGCCGCTTGAGGACTTTGCTGATTCAATATTTGAAGAATTGAAAAAAGGTGAAATCGAAATTGGCCATGGAGATAGCGCTAAGAGGCTTCATGCTTCCAAAGGAGAAATTGAGAAAGCTACAGCACAGGCTTGGAAGGGATTTTTGAAAAATAATCCTGAATTTTAAAGGCAGCAAACACAAAGGTTTCTAAACCCTTCAATGGTAGCATGTCACAAAAAGAGGCTGGAACAAAAGTATTTGAGTCCAAGTGAAAAACGAACCGTGAATCAACATGTTTGATTCACGGTTCGTCTTTAGATTGAATTCATCTCGTTATGTCCCAGCCTCTTTTTATCATTAACGATCTACCGTTTGTCTAATTCGTTTTTCCATTTTTTCAAGCATGCGGAGATACTCATCCTGTTCTTCAGGAGTTAGAGCAAAAAGCATGTCTTGCCAAAATAAATTTCGCTGCTCAATTACATAGTTCACTAATGTTTCGCCAGCCTCTGTTAAGGATATCCATACAATTCGGCGGTCTTTTTGGTCACGTACGCGCTTAATGAGTGCATCATCTTCTAATTGATTTAATAAAATGGTAGTAGCCCCAGAGGTTAGCTTTAGGTTTGAAGAAATTTCGGCTACCATACGTTTAGAGCTGATTCCAATAAATTTTAGAATTAAAAATTTCGTAATGGTCAAATTATAGGGCTGCTCACTGATTTTATCTTCCAAGAGCTTTCGTTTGAGTTCAAATAATGAGGTTTTAACTTGGTCGAGTTTTTCTAGTTTATCTATTAACTGCTGATCCATCATAATCACCTTTTCTTTATCATTATAGGTGTTAAACAATTGCTGCTAGTTACCTATTGTGGTTTATGTATATAGGGAGTTTGTTCCAAAAAAAGGAGCTGTTTTTGTGTATAACCCTATGCTTATATATCTAACTTTAAAGTAAAGTAAAGTACTTGTAAAGAAACCAAAACTTTTAAGTTGTATTTCAGTTAAAGATGTAGTAAAGTATTCAGTCGGGAAAACTTTATGAAACATAAATGTTTAGTTTTAAAAATAAATTAAAATCAAAGTTATTTACAACTAAATATCTTTGTGATAAAGTTATCTAGCGTAATACTTAACTGAATGAAATATTAAGGAGGTAAAATAAATGTCAAGAGGGCGTTTAATTTTAATGAACTTTATCGGAATTATTGTAGTATTAGCTTTAATTATTGGTGGGGGATACTATTATATTCAAAAATCTAATTATGTATCCACAGACAATGCAAAAGTGTCCGGAGACCTTTATACAGTAGTAGCGCCAGCGGCAGGTAAAGTAGCAAGCTGGAACATTGAAGAAGGTAAAGATGTTTCAAAAGACGATGAGGTAGCTAAAATCCAATCAGAAGATGGGGAAAAAACAGTTACAGTACCAGAAGATGGTAAAATCATCAAAACACAGGTGAAAGAAAATCAAATGGTTCAAGCTGGTCAACAAATTGCTAGCGAAGTAGATATGAATAACTTATTCATCATTGCAAACATTAAAGAAGACAAATTAAAAGATATTGAAGCTGGCGATGACGTTGATGTAACAGTTGACGGAGATACTAAAACAACAATCGATGGAAAAGTAGAAGAAATCGGTTATGCAACAAACTCAATTTTCTCATTAATGCCAAGCTCTAATTCAGACGGCAACTATACTAAAGTATCACAAACAGTTCCTGTTAAAATCTCTATTTCTAACTACTCTGAAAACGTACTACCAGGTATGAACGCAGAAGTTAAAATCTCTAAAAACTAAGAACGTACATGATTAAGAAGAGAAGAAAGGAGGAAGGAACTGATGTCAGCAAACACGATACAACCAGAGGAAAGCTCAGTTAAAAAGCATATCCCGCTGCTAGTCGTACTTATGCTTGGATTGTTCTTAGCAATTTTAAACCAAACGCTGCTAAATGTTGCGATTCCGCATCTGATTACAGAGTTTGGCGTCACGGCTAATACCGCACAGTGGTTGCTTACAGGATATATGCTTGTAAATGGTGCACTTATTCCATTATCAGCCTATTTAATTGAACGTTTTGGAGTTCGTCGCTTATTCTTATTTGCAATGGCCTGCTTTACAATAGGTGCACTTATCTGCGGAATTGCGCCTACTTTCTCGATTATGCTAATCGGACGTCTGGTTCAAGCAGTCGGAGGCGGAGTGCTAGCACCTCTAGTTATGACCATTATCGTATTTATTTTCCCTCCTCATATGCGCGGGAAAGGAATGGGTATCTTTGGTTTAGCCATGATGTTCGCTCCGGCAATTGGACCGACGCTTTCAGGATGGGTTATTCAAAACTATGACTGGCACATTTTATTTACGGGAATGGTGCCACTAGGTGCACTCGTACTTATTATTGCAGCTTTTAAATTAAAAGATATTAAACCACCTCAAAATGTAAAAGTAGATCTAATTTCTGTGTTTACATCCCTTGCAGGTATGGCTTTACTTCTATACGGCTTCAGTGAAGCTGGAAACGATGGCTGGACGGATTCAGTTGTATTGTCAACGATGATTGGCGGTATTGTCTTATTAATCATCTTTGTCGTGCAGCAGCTTCGACTTAAGAGTCCGTTACTTGATGTGAGAGTGTTTAAATACAGTATTTTCTCATTATCTAATATCATTAGTATTGCCATCACAATTAGCATGTATGCTGGTATGTTCTTGTTGCCAATTTACTTGCAAAATATTCGTGGCTATTCAGCATTTGATTCAGGTTTATTAATCTTGCCTGGTGCACTTGTTATGTTAGTTATGTCACCAATTTCTGGTACGCTGTTTGATAAATTAGGACCGCGCCCACTAGGGATTGTTGGGATGCTGATTACAGTTGTGACAACATTTGAATTTACAAAATTAACGCTTGAAACACCGTTTAGTCATATTGTTATTATTTATATGATCCGTGCATTCGGTATGTCATTATTGATGATGCCAATTATGACGGCTGGTTTAAATCAGCTGCCGGCAAAATTAAGCAGTCATGGTACATCAATGGCGAACACGCTTCGTCAGGTGAGTGGTTCAATCGGTATCAGTTTAATGACTACAATCTTTACAAATCGCACAACATATCATGTGAATGAAATGAGCAGTTCAATGACTACATCCGATCCATTCTTTATGAATAACTTCCAGGTATTTGTTCAAAAGATTGCTCAAACGCTTCACCTTTCTCAAACAGAAGCGCAAAAACAAGCTTTAACAACATTAGCTGGAAAAGTTCAAGCGCAAGCAACTGTACAAGGAATTAACGACGCGTTTTATTGGACAGTTATTATCGCCATTATTGGATTGGTTTTAAGTTTCTTCCTACGTGATGTTCGTAAAGATGCAGTAGTAGAAGTAGAAGAGACAGAAAAAGAAACAACAGACGATATTCGTATGTTACCGGCACCAAAAGATATGAACTCATAAGCAACGGAGGGATAAAGGATGAAAATTTGTATCGTATATGATAGTGAAGGCGGACATACAGAGGCATTAGCAAAAGCGATTGCTTCTGGGGCCGAGCTGTCTGGAGAAGCAACCGTATATGTAAAGCATGTCGAAGATGCAGATGTACGTGAACTGCCTGAAATGGATGCTATTATTTGGGGCTGCCCAGGGCATTTTGGAACAATTAGTTCAGGGTTAAAAACGTGGATCGATAAATTAGGTTATCTATGGGCAGAAGGTAAATTAATTAATAAAGTAGGTGCGGTGTTCTGTACAACAGCTACAACGCACGGTGGCTTAGAAGCGACGCTTTTAAATTTAATTACACCTATGCTTCATCAAGGTATGATTATTGCTGGATTACCAGGTAACATCCCAGAAAATGCGCTTTACGGTACTTATTACGGTGTTGGAATTACTTGTCCAATCGAAGGTGACGAATTATTAACAGAGAACGACCAAGCGCTGGGTAAAGCATTAGGAGAACGTGTTGTTCAAGTGACTAAACGAATGACACAAGGACAGTAGGTGACGGTATGTTAGGTATTTTACTGATCGTTGTAGCTGTGATTCTGGTTGTACTAATTATTACTATGAATGCCAAAGCATCATCTTCTAAGCGCCAGCGTACAGTTCCACCTAAAAAAGAAGCGGCTGCTTCAAATGCTCCTAAAGAGCCAAAAGTAGCAGAGAAAAAAGTAGCAGAAGAAAAACCTGCAGCACCAAAAGAAGAACCAAAAGAGCCGCAGACGAAGATGGAAACAAGAACATCTAGACATAAGAGAGAAAAAGATGTCATGAACGATGATATGTATCGTCAAGTGCTGCAAAAGTTTAGAGAAGGCGAAAAAGACGACACGGTTTTTACAAAAGAAGAACGTGATGTTATGAATGATGACGCTTTTCGTAAGGCTTTAAGATCGTTTAAGAAAAACGATAATGAATGAGTTTCTTCTATTATAATAGTACGGAATAAAAGAGATAGAAAATAGGTTATAAGCATTCTACGAAACCAGCCGCTCTCCCCAGGTTAGGTTTCGCTTGGAGTGCAGCAGGGGGCTGACATGTTAACATCGACTCCCTGATTATAAGAAAGGGGACGTCAAAACATGGAACAGCTCACATTTATTGAAGAGGTCCAGAGAATTTCGATATCCCTTAACAAAAAGGTAATGACAGAGATAAAAGAAAGGTTACTTTCACAAGGGATTACACCTTTTCAATATCATATCTTATTAATTATCGGTAAATGCAGTCACATTGGGGTAACTAAGCTGGCAGAAGAGATGCGCGTCAAGCCTAGTGCGATTACTCCTGTTATTACTCGTTTAATAGATTTAGAGTTAGTTTCACGCTATCACTCTAAAGAGGATCGCCGTAAGGTAAACATTGAGTTAACTGCTAAAGGTGAACAAGTGATTGAAGAAGCAAATGAAATTGTGCAAAAGATGATTGCTCATTTCTTTTCTTGCTATGAGCCGAAAGATCAAGAGCAATTTTTGAAATTATTTAAGAAACTAGACGCTAATATCTAATGAAAGAAAAATCACTTCTTAATGAAGTGATTTTTTTTGTTAAAAAGATTGTCAACTTCACTTTTCCATGATATTATTTGTGTAAACGGTTACATATATGAAAGGAGGGAAATAAAGTGGTAACGATTCGTGATGTAGCAAAAGAAGCAGGTGTGTCCGTTGCGACCGTTTCGCGCGTTTTAAATAGTACAGGGTATGTAAAAGAAGACACGCGTGTGCGAGTAATGAATACAATTCAAAAATTAAACTACAGCCCTAACGAAGTAGCCCGTTCGCTTTATACACGTGAATCACGTTTGATTGGTCTCTTGCTGCCCGACATTACAAACCCTTTTTTCCCTCAGCTTGCACGTGGAATAGAAGATGAAGTACATAGCCATGGATTTCGTTTAATTCTTGGCAATAGTGATGAGCAGTTAGAGAAAGAATTAACCTATCTCCAAACGTTTACGCAAAATCATGTAGTAGGAATGATTACGGCAACAACAAGTCTAGCTCAGAAACTGTATGAAGGTCTTACATTTCCCGTCGTGTTTTTAGATAGAAGTTCTGATCAGTATCCATCTGTTTATGCTGATGGTTTTGAAGGTGGGAAACTTGCTGCAGAAGAAATAATCAAAAGAGGAAGTAAAAGAATTACCCTTATCAAAGGTCCAGTAAATGTAAAGCCTGCTCAGGAACGTTTTCAAGGCTCTCTGTCTGTTTTGAGTCAGTCTGATGCAGACTTTTACGTATTAAATACAAATTCTCTAGCGTTTGACGATGCGCAGAAATGGGCAAAGGAAATCTTTCAAAAGTATCCTGAAACAGACGGAATCATTGCAAGTAACGACATTGTAGCCACAGCTGTTTTACACGAGGCGTTTCGATTAGAAAAAAGCGTGCCTGATGATCTTCAAGTGATTGGTTTTGATGATATTCCGCAAAGCCGCTTTTCGTTTCCAGCGCTGTCTACAATTCGTCAGCCTGCTTATGAAATGGGCAAGCAAGCAGCAGGTCTGTTAATGAAATGCATTAAGAAAGAACCTTTAATTCAAAAGCAAGTACAACTACCCGTTACGTTTATTGAACGAAATACGACACGAAAGGTTGAGGAACATGGCTAAAGTAACTGTGATTGGAAGTTCATCAATGGATTTAGTAGTAACATCAAATATTCGTCCTGGAGCTGGAGAAACAGTGTTAGGAGAATCATTTAAAACCGTTCCGGGAGGAAAAGGAGCGAATCAAGCTGTTGCAGCAGCCCGTCTTGGAGCGAATGTGAGTATGATTGGATGTGTGGGCGAGGATCATTATGGAAAAGCAATCCTGGAGAATTTCAAATCAAACGGTGTATCCGTGGAAAATGTGAAACCGGTTACAGATTCAGACAGCGGAACAGCTCACATTATACTCGCTGAAGGAGATAACAGCATTGTAGTTGTCAAAGGAGCAAACGATTATATTACTCCAGACTACGTAGAAAAAGCAAAAGAAAAAATTAAAGAAGCTGATATCGTACTTATTCAGCAAGAAATTCCAGAAGAAACGGTTGAATATGTTGCTCAGCTTTGTCAGGAACTTAAAGTACCGCTTTTATTAAATCCAGCGCCTGCAAGACCATTAAAAGCAGAAGTGATTGAACAAGTTTCTTACATCACTCCAAATGAACATGAAGCAGAGCTTTTATTTGAAGGAAAAGAAAAAGAAGAAGTATTAAAACAGTATCCAAATAAATTGTTTATTACAGAAGGAAAACAAGGTGTACGCTATTTTAACGGCGAGAAAGAAGTGTTGGTTCCTTCTTATCAAGTAGAAACGATTGATACAACAGGAGCAGGAGATACATTTAACGCAGCGCTTGCTGTGGCACTTGCCGAAGGAATGGGCTTTGAAAAAGGAATTCAGTTTGCTAATCGCGCAGCTTCGCTATCCGTCACTAAATTTGGTGCGCAAGGCGGTATGCCTACTCGAAAAGAAGTGGAGGAGAGTCTGTAAATGAAACGCCACGGAATGATTAACAGTCATATTACGAAAATACTAACAGATCTAGGTCATACAGACACTATTGTCATTGCAGATGCAGGGTTACCTGTTCCTAGTGACGTGCCTAAAATTGATTTATCTTTAAAGCTAGGAGTGCCTAGCTTTGAAGATGTAGTAATAGCTGTGCTAGAAGATATGGCTACAGAAAAAATAGTGATTGCTTCTGAAATGAAAGAAAGAAATCAAAAGGCTTACGAGCTGATGGAGAAGCAAAACATCTTAGTAGAAGAAGTATCGCATGAACAATTAAAAATGCTGACAAGCAAAACGAAAGTTGTGATTCGTACAGGAGAAGCAACTCCTTATGCAAACTGCATTTTACAAGCGGGAGTTATTTTTTAAAAGAGGTGAACAGCATGCATATTGCAATGAGAGGGATTCATAAAGCCTTTGGAGCAAACCGTGTACTAAGGGGCGTGGATTTTGAATTACATGAAGGTGAAGTTCACGCACTAATGGGGGAAAATGGAGCGGGGAAATCTACGCTGATGAATATTTTAACCGGCCTTCATAAAAAAGATGAAGGGCAGATTCTGATTGATGGCAAAGAGACGTATTTTCAAAATCCAAAAGAAGCAGAACAAAACGGAATTACCTTTATTCATCAAGAGCTGAACGTTTGGCCTGAAATGACGGTGCTTGAGAACTTGTTTATCGGCAAAGAATTAAAAACGCCTTTAGGTTTTTTAAAAACAAAAGAAATGAAAGCGTTAGCAAAGAAACAGTTTGAAAAATTAGCTGTGACCATTCCGCTTGATCAAGAAGCGGGACTTTGTTCTGTCGGACAGCAGCAAATGATTGAGATAGCCAAAGCGCTGATGACGAATGCAAAGGTGATTATCATGGATGAGCCAACCGCAGCGCTTACTGAAAGAGAAATTCAAAAGTTATTTGACGTAATTAATGCGCTGCGAAAACAAGGTGTATCGATTGTCTATATTTCACATCGTATGGAAGAGATTTTTGCTATTTGTGATTCCATTACGGTCATGCGTGACGGACAGACGGTAGACAAAAAGCCGATTCCAGAAACCAGCTTCGATGATGTTGTTCGCAAAATGGTAGGAAGAGAGCTAACGGATCGATTTCCTGCTAGGACATCTCCTAAGGGAGACGTTGTATTTGAAGCAAAAGGCTTGGAGAGAAAAGGTGTATTTCAAGACGTTCATTTTTCAGTGCGATCAGGAGAAATTGTCGGCGTTGCGGGACTAATGGGAGCTGGCAGAACCGAAATTATGCGCGCTATCTTCGGGCTTGATCCGTTAGAAAAAGGCGAAATTATCTTAAATGGTAAACGGGTCAGTATCACAAAGCCTGACCAAGCCATTAAATTAGGTCTCGGGTTCATTACAGAAGATCGTAAAACAGAAGGGCTCGTTCTGGATTTTTCTATTCGAGAAAATATTGCGCTTCCAAGTCTATTCAGCTTTTCGCCAAAAGGCTTTATTGAACAAAAAAGCGAGCAGCAATTTGTAGATTTGCTTATTAAACGTTTAACGATTAAAACCGAGTCGTCTGAGACGAGTGCAGGTAACTTATCGGGAGGAAATCAGCAAAAAGTAGTTATTGCCAAGTGGATTGGCATTGGACCAAAAGTGTTGATTTTAGATGAACCGACGCGAGGAGTTGACGTCGGGGCAAAGCGTGAAATTTATCAGCTTATGAATGAACTGACAGACAGAGGCGTGGCTATTATCATGGTGTCTTCAGAGCTTCCGGAAGTACTCGGCATGAGCGATCGCATTTTGGTTGTGCATGAAGGAAAAATAACAGGTGAACTGACAAGTGAAGAAGCAACTCAAGAAAAAATTATGACATTTGCAACAGGAGGTCAGTAAAATGAAAGCAAACACAGCGATAAAAGAAAATCGCGTTGATAACGTGATGCAAAAGCTAGGTCCGTTACTAGGTCTATTTATTCTTATTGTCATTGTATCGATTTTAAATCCAAGCTTTTTAGAACCTTTAAATATTTTAAACTTGCTGCGTCAAGTGGCCATTAATGCTTTAATTGCATTCGGTATGACATTTGTTATTTTAACAGGTGGAATTGATTTATCGGTTGGCTCTATACTTGCTCTATCAAGTGCGTTAATGGCAGGTATGATTGTGTCAGGTGTAGATCCTATTTTGGCTATTTTAATAGGATGTGTGTTAGGAGCTGTAATGGGTATGATTAATGGCTTACTTATTACAAAAGGAAAAATGGCGCCGTTTATTGCGACGCTAGCGACGATGACAATTTTTAGAGGGTTAACGCTTGTTTATACAGATGGAAATCCGATTACGGGCTTAGGTGAAAACTATTACTTCCAATTATTTGGCCGAGGCTATTTCCTAGGCATTCCTGTTCCAGCGATTACGATGGTACTAGCATTTGCTGTCCTATGGGTGATTTTGCATAAAACACCGTTTGGCCGTAGAACATATGCAATCGGTGGAAATGAAAAAGCAGCATTTATTTCAGGAATCAAAGTTCCGAAAGTTAAGGTTATGATTTACTCATTAGCAGGATTATTGGCAGCGCTATCAGGAGCGATTTTGACTTCTCGCTTGAACTCTGCTCAGCCAACGGCAGGTACGTCTTATGAGTTAGATGCTATCGCTGCAGTAGTACTGGGGGGAACAAGCCTTTCTGGAGGACGTGGACGCATTGTTGGAACGTTAATTGGTGCGCTGATTATCGGAACGTTAAACAACGGTTTGAACTTACTCGGCGTTTCGTCATTTTACCAAATGGTTGTAAAAGGAATTGTTATTTTAATCGCGGTATTAATTGATCGCAAAAAGTCAGCTTAGGAGGGAAAAACATGAAGAAAATTTGGCTCGTGCTATTATCATTTTCATTATTACTGTTAGGGGCTTGTTCACTTCAGCCTCCTGAGTGGGCGAAGCCATCTGAAAGTAAAAATTTAAAAGATATTAAAATTGGTTTATCCGTTTCTACATTAAATAATCCGTTCTTTGTTTCGCTAAAAGAAGGGGTACAAAAAGAAGCAAAAAAACTGGGCATGGAAGTAGTTGTAGTAGATGCTCAAAATGATTCAGCAAAACAAATTAACGATGTGGAAGATTTAATGCAGCAAGGTGTTAACATTCTGCTTATTAACCCAACGGATTCAGCTGCTATTTCAACAGCTGTACAATCGGCTAACAATGTAGGCATTCCAGTTATTACGCTAGATCGTTCAGCAGAAAAAGGAAAAGTGGAAACACTGGTAGCTTCAGATAATGTAAAAGGCGGTCAAATGGCTGCTGATTACATTGTGAAAAAAGTAGGGGAAAAAGCTCAGGTAGCAGAACTTGAAGGCGTGCCGGGAGCTTCAGCAACTCGTGAACGAGGAAAAGGGTTCCATAACGTTGCAGATCAAAAGCTAGATATTACGGCTAAACAGTCAGCTGATTTTGACCGTACAAAAGGCTTAAACGTTATGGAGAATGTTCTTCAAGGAAACCCTGGTATCAAAGCCGTATTTGCTCACAATGATGAAATGGCATTAGGAGCTATTCAAGCGATTAACAGCTCAGGAAAAGATGTGTTAGTAGTAGGGTTTGATGGAAACGATGATGCAATTAAAGCAGTAAAAGAAGGGAAACTAGGAGCAACTGTAGCCCAGCAGCCTGTTTTAATTGGTAAACTTGCCGTAAAGTCTGCTAAAAATGTTCTTCAAGGCAAAAAAGTAGATAAGCAAATTCCAGTGCCTTTAAAACTAGTAACCTCTGAAAAATAATGGCTTTATACGTGTGAAGAAAAAAGACGCTCATTTGATTTATGGGCGTCTTTTTATATATATAAAGTGTAAAAAAGAAGTGAAAAAGTCACAACTTTATAAATAGTGTAGGAATTATGTAGGTGGAATTTATGTAATAAAAAGTAAAAAACACCGAAAAAAGACGGTAAAACACATAATTTTCTGTGAAAAATTTGTAATATAGCTGTAATAATAAGCGTTTATTTCGATTTTTAAAGAGTAATTTTGCCCCCTTTGTGACAAAAATATATCTTTTTTAATAAACAGTAAACCTCTCTATCAAGGGATTTTGGTGGTAAATTCCCAGAAAGAGATTCTTGGTTATACAGATTATGGGAAACTTTTAACTGTATTGTAACATAAACAGCTAGTTTTTTATGGTATAACTATGTCTATGAGGAAAGGGGACTATTACTTTATGAAAATTTTTAAGCGTATGACTCTTGCAGCAGTCACAGGAATTTTCTTCATGACCGGCATTACAGAGACTCACGCCCAATCGAATGAAGAAGCGCTCCAGACTACTGAAAATAAAATTAAAGAAACAGAAAAGGCTGTTCAACAAAAAGAGAAAGAGAAACAGTCTATCAATTCAGATGTTCAAAACATACAGTCACAATTAAATTCATTACATACAGTAATCTCTAGCAATAAAAAAGAGTTAGCATCGACTGAAAAGCAGATTTCAGAAGCGAACAAAATGATTGAGAAAAAGAAAAAAGAGATCGTGTTGCTTCAGGAAAAAGTGTTAAGTCGTAAAGATATTATTGAAAATCGATTAGTTGCTTTACAGCAGGACGATAAAACAAGCGTTGTTATTGATACATTAATGAATGCTGATAACTTTGGAGATTTTGTTGCACGTATGGGTGCGGTCACAACTTTATTGTCAGCAGATAATGATATTTTAAAGCAGCATCAAAATGACTTAGATCAAATTGAAAAAGATAAAAAAGAAATTGATAAGCAAGAAAAAGTATTAGAAGCAGCAAAAAGTAGCTTAGCGGCTAAACAAGCTGAATTAGATAAAAACGTTGCGAAACAAACAGCAACGTTAACAACTATGCAAGAAAAATACAGTACGGTCGTAAATGAAATTGATGCAGCTTCTTCAGAAAAAGCAAATCTTCAGTCTGAACTAACAGGCATTCAAGATAAGATTGCAAAAGAAAAAGAAGCAGCTCAAAAGCAAGCTGAGCAAGTGGCAAAACAGCAGGCGGCTGAAAAGGCTGAGGCTGATGCAGAAGCAAAGCGTCAAGCTGAATTAGCAACAGCTAAGAAAGAAGTAAAAACAGAGCCGAAACAAGAAGTGAAAACAGCTGCGGCTACAGAGAAGAAAGCAGCCGTTTCTTCAGAAGCAAAAGAAACGAAAAAAGAAGAAAGCACACAAAAGCATTCTGGAAAAGAAATGTATGTAGAAGCAACAGCTTATACAGCTAATTGTGCAGGCTGCAGCGGCGTAACAGCGACTGGACAAAATGTAAGTTCAGGCACTCATAAAATTATTGCGGTAGACCCATCCGTTATTCCATTAGGTTCGAAAGTATATGTAGAAGGATACGGAGTGGCAACAGCAGGTGATACGGGCGGTGCGATTAAAGGATATCGAATTGACGTATTAGTACCTTCTGAGTCAGCTGCAAAAGCATTCGGACGTCGTACAGTGAAAATTACGGTGTTAAATTAACGAAATAGGCTGAGACAAAAGCAGTTTAGTTGAAGAAAGATCCGAACGAGCAATCGTTCGGATCTTTTTATTGTGTTGGTGAGCAAGTTGCTAGCTAATCTATGTTCTTTTCGTTACCATACAATAAAGTAAATGGAAGAAAAGGAGTGGGTAAAATGAAGATAGTTAATCCAGCGGTACAAAGTGCAAAAGACAATTATCATTTGCTAACAGGTGTTGTCATTCCCCGGCCAATTGCGTTTATAACAAGTCAAAATGATGACGGTGTAGTGAATGCCGCGCCGTTTAGTTTTTTTAATGTAGTTGCGGCAGAGCCTCCGCTGATTGCCGTTTCGGTTTCGAGAAGTGAAGGTCAAATGACGAAAGATACGGCCAAAAATATTAGTGTATCTAAAGAATTTGTAGTTCATCTTGTAGACGAAAACTTAGTGGAACAGGTGAATCAAGCGGCATCTTCTTACCCTTCTTCCGTGAGTGAAGTCGAGGAAACAGGGTTAACACTAGCACCGAGCAAAAAAGTGCAGGTTCCTGGAATTCAAGAAGCCAGCATTCGAATGGAATGTAAGCTTCACCAAATTGTTCCATTAGGAACGGATGAGGCATACAGCTCAGATTTGTTTATCGGTGAAGTTGTGATGTTTCATATTAGTGAAGAAGTGATAGAAAACGATCGCGTTTCTGCAGAACGTGTGAAGCCAGTGAGCCGGCTTGCGGGTTCTAACTATAGTAAATTGGGGCAATTATTTTCCTTAGAACGTCCCAAATAAGCAAGAAAGTGTTACTTATGTAGCAAAAAAATAGTATACATTGGATTTTTTTTAAGAAGCGATTGTGTTCTGTTTCAACAATAACAGTACATTCGCTTTTTTTTATGAACGAAAAAGTTAATAGAAACCATAATAACAAAATCAATTTAGAAAAAGGCAAAAATGTAAGGTTTTTGCCTTTTATATTTACCATTGAGGAAAAAGGTATTCATTCATATAATTTAGATTAAGTAAATTGTATACGCTTTCAATATACAGAATTATTTTTCAATAATTTTCTTGAGAAAGAGTCATGAGCGTCTACAAAAAAACTTGCCACACTAGGAGAAGAGATTATAGGAGGGGTATTCATTGAAACGTTGGTTTAGTTTAATCAGTTTTGCACTCATTTTAACCCTAGTACTTGCAGGATGCGGAGGAAAGTCTGCTAATGAAACAAGTGGTAGCGGTGGAAAAGAAGTTGTTGCATGGGCTTGGAATATTAACGTACCAGTATTAAAGAAAGCAGCAGCAGAATACCAAAAAGAGAATCCAGGGTTTAAATTAAAAGTAGTGGATATGGGACGTGAAGACGTTTATTCAAAACTAACAACAGGATTGCAAGCTGGCGGAAAAGGTCTTCCTGATATTGTATTAGTAGAAGACGATCGTTTCCAAGGATATTTGGATGCATTTCCAAAAGCATTTTTAAACCTATCTAAAAAAGGATTTGATAAGCAAGAAGATAAATTTCCAGAGTTTAAGAAAGCTCTTTTATCAAAGGATGGGGACATGTACGGCTTCCCGTTTGATGCAGGTCCAACAGGCGTTTTCTACCGCACAGATTACTTTGAAAAAGCAGGCGTAGATCCAAACAGTATCAAAACATGGGATGATTACATTGCGGCTGGTAAGAAGATTAAAGAAAAAGTTGGCGTTGATTTACTAGGTTTAGATTTTAATAATGACGATGGCTTATTCCGAATGGCGCTGACGCAGCAAGGTACGTTCTATTTTAATAACAAAGGTAAGCTCAATTTAACTTCTAAAGAAGCGAAAAAAGCGATGGAGTTAAATAAGAAGTTAAAAGAAGCAGGCATTGTTAAAAATACAGTGGGCTGGGATGCTTCAATCAGTGCTTTAGCAGAAGGTAAAGTAGCAAGTTCACCATCTGGTGCTTGGCTATCTGGTTCTATTACACAGCAGGCTCCAGATTTAAAAGGAAAATGGGGAGTATTTTTATTACCTTCGTTTGAAGAAGGAGGCAACCGTGCTTCTAACTTAGGCGGAAGCAACTATGTGATTTCAGCAAATAGCCAAAAAGCAGATGAAGCGTACAAATTTATGGAATATTTCTCAACAACGGATAAAGTTCAAGAAGAAGCGATGAAGGGCGGATTATTCCCATCATTAAATACCGTATATTCTTCAAAATTATTCACTGCACAAGATGAGTACTTTAACAATCAAACGATTTGGAAAACATTCGCAGATGAAATGAAAGATATTAAGCCGGTTAATTTTACAGGCAATTACTCAGTTGCAAACAGTGAAGCAGTCAAAGCTGTGTCAGAGGTAACAAATGGTAAGGGCGTTACAGACTCGCTTGAAGCAGCTCAAAAACGCTTAGAAAACCGAATTCAAAAATAATCAAGAAGCATAGAAGGTGATTTCTAGAAAATTGCCTTCTATCTCTTCTTCTTGCGGTACTAGGAGGTCATCATGAAGACAAATAAATCATTGCCTTACTTATTTATTGCTCCAGCACTTTTGCTGTTCGCGCTGTTTACCATCTATCCTATTTTTTCATCGTTTATTCTAAGCTTTCAGAGTATGGAAGGCGGAAAGTATGTATTTACCGGGTTATCAAACTATACACGTTTGCTCGGAGATGATATTTTCTGGAAAGCGCTTGGAAATACGGGGATTATTTTAATCGTTCAAGTACCCGTCATGATTTTATTAGCGCTTGTACTAGCTAACGCGTTAAACAGTCAGCTTTTAAGACTAAAAGGTTTTTTCCGAGTTTCATTTTTCTTGCCTGCAGTAACGTCGCTAGTTGCCTATTCTATTTTGTTTTCAATCATTCTTCAAGATGAAGGAATTATGAATACTATTTTAGGGTTTTTCGGTATCGATGCCATTCAGTGGCTGGGAGATCCTTTCTGGGCTAAAGTCTCAATCATCGTTGCGATGACTTGGAGATGGACAGGTTATAATATGGTTATTTTTCTAGCAGCTCTTCAAAGCTTATCTCATGAAGTTTACGAAGCAGCTGATTTAGACGGGGCAAATCGTATTCAAAAGTTTTTCCACGTAACGGTTCCACAATTAAAACCCGTTATCTTGTTTGCTACTATTTTATCAACAATTGGCACGCTTCAATTGTTTGACGAACCTTTTAACTTAACAAAAGGCGGCCCTGCTGATTCCACGATGACGCTAGGCTTATATATTTATCAAAATGGCTTTAAATATTTTGATTTTGGATATGCTTCAGCCATTGCGTACGTTGTTGTATTATTAGTCGGTATTTTAACGTTCTTCCAATTTAAATTTACGGGTGATAAATCATGAGTGTATTAGAGAGAGTAGAAGCAACCGCAGTAGCTACCATGCCTAAGGTTAAAAAGAAAAGCAACATCATGCGTAAAATAGGATTATACAGCATGCTTGGGCTGTTCACGATTATCTCTATTTTTCCGTTTTACTGGATGATTATCGGCGCTACGAATGAATCAGGAAAAATGTTTACAAACCCTCCAACGCTGAAGCCTGGCGATCAATTTATGACAAATCTACAAAATTTAAATGCTTCAATTGATTTAGGGCGCGTCTTTTTTAACTCAGTATTTGTTTCAGTCGTGTATGTGATTGTAGCTTTAATGGTTTGTTCTACAGCTGCATATGCGCTATCTAAATTTGAATTTAAAGGACGAAACGCAATTTTTACAACGCTTTTATTGTCCATGATGATTCCATATCAAGCAACGCTCATTCCGCTTTTTCAGCTGATGTCGAATTTTAATTTGCTTGATACGTATTTTGCTCTTATTGTTCCCCAGCTTTGCTTTCCGTTCGCTATCTTTTTATTACGTCAGAACTTTTTAGCTTTTCCAACGGAACTGATTGAAGCAGCACGTTTGGACGGTGCTGGAGAGATGAGAATCTTTTTAACCATTGTGCTTCCTTCTATGAAGCCTGCGATGGCTGCAGCAGCTATTTTCTTATTTATGACACAGTGGAATAACTTTATGTGGCCTTTAGTTGCGACTACATCAAACGAAATGGCTACATTGCCGGTTGCTCTTTCAAGCTTAATTGGATTATCGATCATTGATTACGGTCAAGTAATGATGGGGGTAACGATTGCCACCATTCCAATTATTGTCTTCTTCCTAGCACTTCAGCGTCATTTTATTTCCGGAATGCTTGGAAGTGCAGTAAAATAAAAAGCAGCAGATGTTGAGAAAAAAGTATGTTAGTTAAAGGAGGATCCGAACGAATCTTATTATTGATCGAGAATCAAATTCGTTCGGATTTTTTCCTTTCTAGGATGAACGTAGATTTGATTGTAGTTAATTGCTTCTAGCTGTTGATTTAGCCATAGTTCAATCACTTTCTTAATGAACAGGGGGAGAGAAGATGGGAGAAATACCTATAGGAGTTCAGCTTTATACGCTACGTGAAGAAACGAAAAAAGACTTTAAAGGAACTCTTCAAAAAGTAGCGGCTTTAGGGTATCAAGGGGTAGAGTTTGCGGGGTACGAAGGATATACAGCGCAAGAAGTAAGAGCATGGTTAACGGATTTACAGCTGAAGGCAGCTTCTAGTCACGTGCCGCTTGAACAATTAGAATCAAATTTAGAGCAAGTGATTCACTTTGAGCAGCAAGTTGGAAATTCACATATTGTTTGTCCTTATTTAATGCCTGAACGACAAACTGAAAAAGGATATTTCGAACTTATTGATTCTTTAAATTACATTGATGCTTATTGTAAAAAAGAAGGCCTGTCGTTTAGCTATCATCATCATGATTTTGAGCTGGAAAAATTGTCAACTGGAAAGTCAGCTCTCCAAACGATTCTAGAAGAAACTGGGGTAAACGTCGAGCTGGACATTTATTGGCTCACTAAAGCAGGCGAAGATCCAGTTGAGTGGATGAAGCACTATCGAAATCGTACGCCTTTTATCCATTTAAAAGATATGACAGCAGACAGTGAGCAATTTTTTGCTCCTCTTGGTACCGGAGGCGTAGATGTAAAGGCTGTCATGCAAGAAGGACATAGAGCAGGAGTAAAATGGTGGATTGTTGAACAAGATCAGTGCAAAGAAAATCCTCTTAGCAGCATAAAAAAAAGCTTAGCATATATCAAATGAAAAAACGAACAGACGCTGTCTGTTCGTTTTTTATTGATAAGCTGGAGTCCATTCAATCTCTCCGCACTTATTTGTATAATCAATATTTACCTCAAAGTTATGTTTTTCATAAAAATGAATCAATCTTTCGAGATGATCCCAGTCGCGCTCAGCAATATCGCCTTTAATAACATGAACATTTTGATCAACCGCTACTTCTTTTAAATAATTCATACATACAGAGCCATATCCCCTATTAGCGGGACCTTTAATGTCACCGATAAAAATCGTGTGATTATCTTCATATACGCCATCGATGGCAAAATCCCAAGCCCCTCTATAGGCTTTTGTACATTCATTTAGCATAATTTTACATGCGCTTCCGTCATTTTGTGCCGATACAATAACTAACTGATTATCTTCAGGCTGATCGACACCAATAACTTCGTACTTTTTAGCAATTTCTTTTAAATTATCCTGCATGCGAAATAGCTGAAACTCTAAATCATCAAGTGTTTCTTTTAGTTCTTCTGCATTCTGGTTTTTTTCTGTAAGCTGAGTAAACATTTTATACTCCTTTCCGTCTGTTTTCGGTCTAAGTGCGCCTATGACAAAGAGGACACGGTGTATAAAGCGAAACTTTATTTAGCAAAGTATCTGCCTTAGTAAAAATATAAAAAGGAAAGAACCTGATTTGATTGATTATTCATCAAAACGGCTGCTTTCCTTAACATTCACTTTTAAATTTTTCACAACGTGTATAAGGGTAACAAAGACTCATTAATTTTGTCAATAAGGTTGTAGATCTATTTATAAAGAAGATAACAGGGCATTTTACTTATTAGAAAGGGAAAATAATGAGTGAAAAAAGAATCATTTTAAAGTAAAATCATTAGAGGAAAAGTATGGTTAAAAAGGAATTGCTTTTCATTTAGAAAAAACATACTTAAAATAAAAGTAAGAAAATATTTCATTTACTTACAAAATATTATAAAAAATGGATGGATTAATATGGGGTAAGTGTTAACTATATCGAACAAAGGGTGTATAAGATGGATAAATATCAAATTGCATTATTAGCTAATGTGCGTAAGCAGCTGCAAGAGTGGACTGATCAAAATGAAGAAATACTTCATGAAGAGGTGTACCGCTTTTTGCATTCAATTTCTGGAACGTCTGCGACTATTGGACTGCATTATTTAGGAGATCGTTCCCGCGAATTAATGGAAGCTGTTGAAAAAAAACAGAAAAAAACCTGGGATTACGCGGAGTTGAATACTTTTTTATTAGATATTATTAAAATTTGTTATCAAGATGAAATTCAATCCGCAGAAGATATAAATAAACTGATAGAAATCAGTGAACAAACAGCTAATATTTTACTTGTTGACGACGACCTTTCAATGCTGATGTATTTAAAAGAACAGTTTGAAAAACAAGGGTGGTACGTATTAGCAACTGCGTCTAAAGAAAAAGCCATTACGGCTTTTTACGAATTAAAGCCGGATTGTTTTGTTGTTGATGTACATATGAAAGACTGTACAGGCTTTGACATTCTTTCATTTTTACGTGATAAAACAAAGCAACTGTTCGTTCCGATTGTCATGATGAGCGTTGATAATCATAGAGAGACGCGTTTGAAGGCTTTTAAATTAGGGGCCGATGACTTCCTTGTTAAACCTCTCGATATGGAAGAAAGTCTGCTTCGAATTGGTCACCATATTGAACGAAAGCAGATGTTTAACTCCTATTTAATGTTTGATGAATTAACAGGAGCCTATAACCGAACGTATTTAAAAGAAATCTACAGTCAGCAGCTATCCAGCTACGACCGCTTAAAAGATCCTTTTTGTTTAGCGATTTTAGATTTAGATTTCTTTAAGAAAATAAATGATCAATATGGACATCTTATGGGAGACCGCGTGCTGCAAGCATTTGTAGAGTATATGAAGCATGAAATTCGTCCAACAGATCACATTTTTAGATATGGAGGCGAAGAATTTATTCTTTTACTGCCAAAAACCAATATAAAAGAGGCAGAAACAGTATTAAATAGATTATTGGAGTTCTTTGTGAAAAAAGTGTTCACACATCAAAGCGATTCGTTTTATTGCAGCTTTTCCGGCGGAGTTGTAGAAGTTCATAACACTGAATGGCCGTTAGAAAAAGCGCTTCATCAAGCTGATGAAGCATTATATATAGCGAAGGAATCAGGACGTCAAAGAATTGTAGCTTCTTCTCAAAGCAAGCTGGTTAAAAAGCGAACGCTTCGTATGGCTATTATTGATGATGATTCTATCATTCGAACGATGCTGAAAGAGCTTTTAAGTAAGATTGATGTAGGAGATCGCTATGAAGTGAAAATAGAAGTGTTTAAAGATGGCATCGAATTTTTTGAGTCTCAATGGATTCACTCTAGCGATCACTACTTTGTTATTTTAGACGGAATGATGCCTAAAATGGATGGCTTAGAGGTGCTGCAAAAATTAAGGCAGCAGAAACGTCACGATCAGTACACGGTTATTATGCTTACATCACGAAACAGCGAACAAGATATTCAAAGAGCATTAGAACTTGGGGCAGACGATTACATGACAAAGCCATTTAAGTTAATGGAGCTTGAAGCGCGCGTACGTCATTTAATGAAGAAGGTGAAATAAATGGCGATGTCTATTCAAGTGGTATATGTCTTATTTGGGGGATTGCTATTGCTTTTAGTCAGTTTTCTAAGTTATTTACTTATTCAAAAGGCACGTTTAAACGCTTTTCGGGCAAAAGTAGAATCCTATAAAGACAGTATGAAAGAATCTCTTTTTATTTATTTATACAGAAAAGATGAAGAACATCGGATAGAACCTAAAAATAAAATAGAGCTGGCGGGTGTAGAGGAACTATTGAGCGGTTTTTCTGCAGCTGTGCAAGGCGATGACATTCTAAATAACATCACGCTCTATGCGGAGAAGGTTTTTACACCCAAATATAAAAAAGAGCTGCATCATTCTAGGTGGAGTGTCAGAATGAATGCCCTTTATGCTATTGAAGACTTCGGTCTACGTACGCTAACAGACCAATTACTAGAAATGTATGAGAAGAAAAATAGTACAGCGGCTGAAAAAAATCAAATCTTAAAGATTTTAGTTAAGCTAAACCGTCCTGAGTTTGTTATGTACATGACGAATACTTCTAAACCGCTGTCTGAATTTATGTACCGCTCTTTGTTTGGAACAATGAACAGTGAGCAGTTTCAGCAATTTATTAATAAATTTGAAGACCTGCAAGAAGAAATTCAGCTGCCACTCATTGATATGATCGGTATCAATCGTAAATTAGAGTATATAGATTTCTTAAAAGTGCACATGAAAAGTTCATCAGAAGAACTGCGAATTCGTTCGTTGAAATCACTTAACGCTTTATCTTTTCCATTAAAAATAGAGGAGCTCACGAAACACCTTCAATCAGATATGTGGCAAGAGAGAATGATGGCTACAAAACTAGTAGGCAAAACGAGAGATGAGAAGGGATTGTCACTTCTCGAGCAGTCGCTAAAAGATTCTCATTTTCTTGTGCGTTCGAATGCTGCTCAGTCAATGATGAAAATCCCAACAGGTACAGAATACTTAGTTCATGTATACGAAACGACTGATGACAAGTTTTCGAAAGATATGGCAGCAGAATGGCTTGAAAAAGGAGGAATTACGGTTGTGGAATAGTGTTTGGCATCTTTTATTGTCCATTTGTGGATGGGCTGTATTTGCTTATATGATTTTTGTGCTTTGTTTTTATTTTATGATGTTTATCATCTCTGCTTTTCAACTGCGAAAGCAATATCAATTAAATGATGAAGAACCTTATGAAGATTTGCTTGCGGTCAGCTATACAACGCCGTTATCTATATTAGTTCCCGCTTATAACGAATCTGTCGGGATTATTGGAAGCGTGCGTTCGCTGCTTGGAATTGAATATCCAGAATATGAAGTAATTGTAGTAAATGACGGATCTTCAGATGATACGCTAAAAAAGCTCATCGAAGAGTTTTCTCTTGTAAAAATGAATCGAGTTGTGAGAAAGCAAGTGGAGACGAAAGAAGTAAAAGCTGTATATCGTTCTAAATTATACGATTATTTATATGTAGTCGATAAACAAAATGGGGGAAAGTCAGATGCATTAAATGCAGGAATTAATTTATCCAACTACCCTTATTTTTGTTCGATCGATGGCGATTCAGTATTAGAAAGAGACGCTTTTTTAAAAGTTATGAAGCCAATTATTGATTCAGACGGAGAAGTAATTGCTTCAGGGGGAAGTATTCGAATTGCAAACGGATGTAAAATCGAAAACGGTGCGGTCGTATCAATTGGACTTGATACGCAGCCGCTTGTTGTGATGCAGATTATTGAATATTTACGTGCCTTTCTTATGGGGCGCATTGGTCTCAGTCGCCATAATTTATTACTTATTGTGTCAGGAGCATTTGGCGTATTTTCTAAACGCTGGGTGATTGAAGCTGGGGGGTATTCTCATACAGTCGGTGAAGACATGGAGCTTGTTGTTCGCCTGCACCGACTGATTAAACAGAAAAAAACCAACAATCAAATTGTTTATATTCCAGATCCAGTATGCTGGACAGAGGCTCCTGATGAAATCAAATATTTGCGAAGACAGCGGAACCGCTGGCACCGGGGTTTATTTGATAGTCTCTGGAAGCATAAAGAGATGCTGTTTAATCCGAAATACGGAAGTATCGGAATGATTTCCATGCCTTATTTTGTGTTTATTGAACTAATCGGGCCGGTCATGGAAATGTTAGGCTATTTGTTTATTGTCATTTCCCTAGTTGTAGGCGGGATTTATGTAGAGTTTGCTTATTTGCTTTTTCTCTTAATGGTTGTATATGGTTCTCTTTATTCGATGGCGGCCGTTTTGCTAGAAGAGTGGAGTCTTCGCAAATATCCAAAAGTATCTGATATCGTTAAGCTGTTTGTCTTTTCCCTGACTGAATCTTTTTGGTATCGCCCTCTAACTGTTATATGGCGCTGTCATGGATTGTTGGATGTTATTCGCAATAAAAAAGGCTGGGGAGACATGCAGCGAAAAGGAGTTTCACAATGAAAAAATGGTTATTAATCGGCGGCATTATTTTGGTTATGGTAGTAACAGCTTCGCCATTTCTTATTTGGCAGCTAAAGAAACCAACTGATTTGAATCTGCTTGTCATTGATAAAACAGTGCCAGATCAAACGTTTCGGGAGCATCAGGGCTTAATGTGGATGCTGAATCAAGCGAAAGTACGCAAAGACGGGAAGCCTTATGAAATCTCAAAAGATTATGCAGGGTTTTATCCGAATGGAAATAAAACATACAGCATCAAATCTCTGCCAAAAACAAACTCTGCAGATATGATTTATATCACGGACACGTACGGTGTATACAAAGAAGATTTAGGCGTAAAAGCTAAAAGGGGAGATCGCTCTCAGTTGGTGTATGGCGGCATGACTTCTGAAGACGTAAGCTACGTTAAGAAAGCGCTGAATGGACGTACAAAAACGCTGATTGGAGAGTTTAATACATTTGGAAGCCCTACTTCTTTAGACGTTCGTAAAGAACTGTATGAATTGTACAATGTGACGTGGTCCGGCTGGATTGGTCGCTATTTTGAGGAATTCGGCAGTGAAGAAGTTCCTGCTTGGGTGAAAAGTGCTTACAAAAAGCAGTACAACAAAGAGTGGAACCTTACAGGCAAAGGCTTACTGTTTGTTAATGAATCCAATAAGCTCGTTATTATAACGGAAAAAGAATTAAAAGAAAACCCAGTATGGTTTCAATATACAAAACAAGGAAAGAAAACATTGAATTTACAGAATGAATCGGCTTATCAATATTGGTTTGACGTAATTACGCCGCAGCAAAAAAGTGATGTGCAGGCTCAGTTTGTCTTTCACTTGGATTCGAAAGGGAAAAACAAGCTAAAGGAAAATGGTATTCCCTTGTCTATACCAGCAGTCGTTCACCATAATAAAGAGCGATATGATACTTATTACTTTGCAGGAGATTTTGCAGATCAAGGAGAAGTACCTTCCATTTATCAAACCTCTTTTTACCCGGTGTGGAAGAAATGGACAGAGAAAATCGGAAAAGAAGATGAGTCTTCTTTTTACTGGACTGTTTACCTGCCTCTTATGAATAAGATCATAGATCAACAGCAAAATGAATCACAGCCTGCTTCTGTTACTTTTAATAAAAATATGGAAATCTATGAAGATGCTGACCGTAAAGTAGCAGGGAAAGTAGGAAAAGATTATTTGCAAGTTTATCAAAACGGCAAGTGGCAAGATGTGCTGATTAAAGGAGTAAATATGGGCATTAGTAAGCCAGGTCATTTTCCTGGTGAGACTGCTATTTCGAAAGAAGAATATTTGCGCTGGTTTAAAGAAATTGGAAAGATGAATGCAAACTCAATCCGCGTATACACTATTCACCCTCCCGCCTTTTATGAAGCGCTTGCTGAGTATAACCAAAAAGCCAAGAAACCCATTTATCTTTTTCATGGGGTATGGGTGAATGAAGAAGTTTTCTATGATTCACAAGATGCTTTTGCAAAGGAAAATACAAAAGAATTCGAAGCTGAAATGAAAAGGATTGTAAACGTTATTCACGGAAATGCAACGCTGCCAAAGCGTACGGGACATGCTAGCGGAACGTATACAGCAGACGTGTCTCCTTATGTTTTGGGCTGGATTATAGGAGTTGAATGGGATCCAACGGTAGCCCTTTCGACAAATGAAAAACATAAAGGGATGAAAGATTTTAAAGGGGAGTACATCTATACCGAAAAAGGCAACCCTTTTGAAATATGGCTTGCGCAGCTCATGGAAAAGACAATTTCCTATGAGCAGGATAAATATGATTGGCAGCGGCCTATGAGCTTTACGAACTGGGTGACGACGGATTTATTGACGCATCCATATGAGCCTTCTGAAGACGAAGATAAAGTGTCTGTTAATCCTAATTTAATTCACACAACTAAAAAATTTGAGCCGGGCTTATTTGCCTCTTATCATATTTATCCGTACTATCCTGATTTCTTAAATTATGAACCTCGTTATCTCGCTTATAGAGACCATCGAGGAGAGAAAAATAACTACGCAGGCTATTTGCAAAATATGAAAGAAGTTCATCATATGCCCGTTCTTGTTGCTGAATTTGGCATTCCGGCTTCGCGAGGACTTACCCATAGAAACGTATACGGTTGGGATCAAGGCTTTCATACGGAACAAGAACAAGGAAAAATTCTGTCGCGCTTATACGAAGATATTGTGGAAGAGAAAATGGCTGGCGGTATGGTCTTTACATGGCAAGATGAATGGTTCAAGCGAACGTGGAATACGATGGAGTACGACAATCCGAACCGCAGGCCATTTTGGACGAATTTGCAAACGGGAGAGCAGCATTTTGGCCTGTTGAGTTTTGATCCAGGAACAAAGCTAAAAGTCAAAGTAGACGGCAAATCAGATGATTGGAAAAAGCTGAACAGCAAGTCGGTATATAAGCCCTCTAAGAAGTTAAAAGCATTGAACATTACAAGTGATGAAGGTTATCTATATCTACACGTGAGTGCAAAAGATTTGGAAAACCAAAAGCTTTATTTCTTGTTTAACACGATTAACAATCAGGGACAATCAAAGATTCCTCAAATTCCTTCTTTAAAAACAAAAGGAATTGATTTTGTAGCAGAATTAAACGGGAAAGAAGACAGTCACTTGCGGATAGACAGCTATTACGATACGTATTATTTTTCGTATGCTCATCAGCTTCAAATGATTCCATTGGTAAAAGGAACCGATACAAAAGATAACGGCATGTTTAATCCAATTAGGCTCGCCCTTAACAAAGAATTAGCGATTGGAGAGGGGGGAAATAAGAGAAACATTCCTTTTGAGGCCTATGAAACAGGGGAGCTCCAAGAAGGAAACAGCGACCCTAACTCTTCTTCGTTTGATTCGTTAGCAGATTTTAAAGTGAATGAATCAAATGGAATTGCTGAACTTCGCATCCCTTGGGCGCTTTTAAATGTAAAAGACCCGAGTCAAAAAGAAATAATGGGAGATATTTGGTCTAAAAAAGGATTAGAATCCAGCGAAAAAATAAAAGGAATTCAAGTGGGAGTCGTAGCTGTTAATAGGAAGAACAATGACGTGGTAGATACGTTTCCAACTCAGAAAAAAGGAGAACTTTTATTAAAAGATTTTTACTTATACAAGTGGAAAAATTGGGAGTATCCAACTTTTCACGAACGAATAAAGCCGTCCTACTTCATATTGCAAAAAACGTATGGACGACTACAAGCGGAGGAATAACAATGGCAAAAATTTTATTAGCGGAAGATGAAGAAGTGCTTCGTATGTTAGTGGTAGATACGCTTGAAGATGAAGGACATGATGTGACGGAAGCAGAAAATGGCGAAGAAGCTTTGAAATTTATTAAAGAACGTGATTTTGACTTAATTATTTTGGATTATATGATGCCCGTGTTCACCGGGCTTGAAGTCATTCAGCAGCTGAAAGAAATGAAAGACAAGCGCCATACAAAAGTATTGATGCTTTCAGCTAAGAATCAAGCTGCTGATCAAAGCAGAGTGTTAGAAGCGGGGGCTGCGTATTTTATGTCTAAGCCGTTTAGTCCCCTATTACTGGCCGAACGTGTCGAGGAAATTTTAGATGAACAATAAACTAAAACGAAAAAGTATCTCAACCCAGTTCATCCTCTTAGCAAGTATCCTTTTACTTGCTTTTGCAGCGGGTTCAACTGTACTTGTCGTACGGCAAAAAGAAATTACAGCTGATTATGCCCAGTACAGGGCACAAGTACGGGAAAAGGCACAGCTGCTATCTACAATTGATAAATCAATGAACAGAGCTTTTTTACAGGCTCGCGGTTTTATTGCGTTTGATTCAGAGGATATGTATAACCAGGCTGCAAGTCAGCAAAAAATTATCGAAGAAAATCTCGATCGACTTTCAGGTCTAGCCGCAGATAGACGTGAGCGTACGTTTGTAAATGAAGCGACGGTGATGTTAAACACTTATTTTAATCAAACGCTTCCTTATTTTAAAAATATTTACGACAAAAAAGGTATTGAAGGAGTCCGCTCTAGTCCTGAGCGGAAGACTGCTTCTAAATCAATAGAACAAATGCAAAAAGAACTTGATGACTACCAAAGTGAATTAACTAAAGACTTAAATACACAGTACGATGCTACGTCGAGTGACATGCAGAAAAGTCAGACGCTCTTTATTTTATTTTTAGCGTTTACAGTGGTCATTTTATTGTTGCTTACAAGGGTACTACTAAATAAGTTTGTAAAGCCGCTGAGTCAGCTAGCATATACGGCAAGCGAAATTGCTGCTGGAAAAGAAATGCCTATAGCTTTTGACGAACAGAGAAAAGATGAAATCGGCATGCTATCTCAGGCTTTTTACAAAATGGTATCGACTTTGCAAAATAATGAACAGGAGTTAACGGCTCAAAACGAGGAGCTGATTGCACAGCAAGATGAGTTGCACAGTCAGCAAGATGAACTTCAGCACGCATTAGAATTGACAAAGGAACGGGAAGGAGAGTTAGAATTGCGCAATTTATTTGTGCATGGACTAACCAATTCTCTTCACAAGCAAGAAGTTCTCACGAGTGCTGTCACAAACATGAGCCGAGTGATGAAAGCTGATCACGGTTTTATTATGCTAACTGATGAAAAGACACATGCTTCATTTGGTCTATCTTCATCAAGTGTTCAACAGATGGTGGCAAATCTTCATAATAATTATGTTGATCATGTGCAAAAGACGAAAAAATGCATGGTAGTAAAAAGAGAGTGTATAGAACATGAGCGCCTATATCATCAGCAAACGTTTTATTTGTATGATGTTATCGTACCGGTGCTGTCTTCAAAAGGAGATATGCTAGCCTATATGTTTTACAGCCGCTACGCGGATGAATACACAGAACATGAATTACAGACATTTGAAATACTGGCCAAACAAATCACGATTGCTCTTGAAAAAATTTATATTTACGAAGAGTCTGAGCATGACCGATTGCTATCTCAAGATATTTTAAATTCGATTCAAGAAGGAATGCAGCTTGTAGATACAAGCGGTACGATTCTACAAGTGAATACGAAGATTAGCGAATTGTTTCAATATGAGCATCAAAGCGGGCTTCTTCAGCTCTCTCGCGATCAATGGCTAGATGCCCTCTCTCAAAAAGTTGAAAATATAGGGGAGCTAAGACAATACGTTGAAGCCATTTGCAAGAGAGAGCAAGTAGAAAAGTCTTTTGTTTATTACCTGCACACGGAAGGTAAGCGAAAGGTTATAAAAGTTTATAGCGAATACGTATATCGAAACCGTCAGATGTTTGGCGTATTGTTCGTTCATCGTGATATTACGAAAGAATTTGAAGTTGATCAGATGAAGTCGGAATTTGTAAGCACTGTGAGTCACGAGCTGCGAACGCCTTTAGCGAGTGTATTAGGGTTCACTGAGATTATGCTAAACAAAACATTAAAAGAAGAAAGACAGAAGAAGTATTTAACTACTATTTATCAGGAAGCACAGCGGTTAACGTCTTTAATCAACGATTTTCTGGACGTCCAAAGAATGGAAGCGGGGAAACAAACCTACGATAAAAAGTATCAAGACATTCTTCCGCTTATTAAGCAGGTGATTGAAGTCCAGAAAATCCAAACAAGTAAGCATGAATTTGATATGATTTCCGATCAAGAGCATTTTACAGTAATGGGAGATAAAGATAAGCTTCTGCAATTGTTTAATAATGTAATTAGCAATGCAGTGAAATATTCGCCGGATGGAGGGAACGTTACAGTTAAAGTGTATCAAAAGGAACACGCTGTTTATATTGATATTCAAGATGAAGGAATTGGTATACCGAGTGAAGCGCTAGGTCAATTGTTTACCAAATTCTACAGGGTAGATAACTCCGATATGCGCAAAATTGGCGGAACGGGTTTAGGGTTAGCAATTGTAAAAGAAATTGTAAAAGTTCATGGTGGAGACATTACTGTACAATCGGAATGGAAAAAAGGAACAACGTTCACGATTGTTCTCCCGCTTCTACATGAAGTTCAGTACGATGAAGAAATGACGATAAGTGCGAATGATAATCGTAAAAGCGTAGTGATTGTAGAAGATGATAAAAGTTTAGCGACGCTTTTACAGGTAGAATTAAAAGAAAGCGGTTTTCACGTTCGGTATTTTAACAACGGAGAAGACGCATTAAACTCTATTCATCAGCAAAAGCCTGAAGTGATTGTTCTAGATATCATGCTAGGAGAAAATAAGTTAGACGGCTGGGATGTTTTAAGACATCTCAAAGAAAATACAGAGACAGAAAAAATTCCTATCTTAATCTCATCTGCTTTAGACGAAAGAAGCAAAGGATTAGAGCTTGGGGTGTGTGAGTTTCTGATTAAACCCTATCAGCCTAGTAAATTATCCAAAACGATTCTCCAGCTGCTTTTGAAAAAACAAGAGCATGAAGGAGAAATTATGATTCCATCAGATAAAGAAGAGTAGAAATTTGGTGAGGCTTCGTTATACGTACGGAGTCTCATTAAACGAAAAGAAAATTAGTAAAGTAATAAAAAAATATTGAAAACGCTATCAAAATGTGGTTCTATAGAAAGTAGGCATAACATGATGACCTTAGAATTACCTTTTTCCACCTCCTTACATGCGTAAGGAGGCTTTTTTGTATAAATATAGTAAGATAAGATAACAAAGCCTGATGCAGAATCGGTTATTGAATTTCAGCTCGTTAAGAAACTGCTCAAGAAAGTTTGATAGTGAAAGGCGTGAAGCTCTGGAGATTATTTCACAAAGGGAGGATAGTCTATCTAAGAAGTGAAGGTAGTTCAATTTTTATAATCATAGTATAATAAAAAATACGGTTATAAAAGCTGTGTTTGTTATACATCTTTTATATAGAAGGTAAGATTGAATTTTATATTTTTTTAAAGGAGGTCTTTCCTTGGATATTGCGTATATAATTGCTGAAGAAAGAATTAGACAAGCAATAAAAGACGGTGACTTTGATAAGCTGCCTGGGGAAGGAAAACCATTAAAGTTAGAAGATTTATCACATATACCTAAAGAACTGCGCCAAGCGTATAGGATGTTAAAAAATGCAAATATGATAAGTGATGAACAAGAGCTAAAACGAGATATGGCTACAATCGAAGAATTGATTTCTATATGCACGGATGCTAATGAAGAACAAAGGCTAACAGAGATGCTTACGGAAAAGCGTTTGCGCTTTGAACAGCTCGTTGACCAGAAAAAGATGACAAGTTCTGCAGCTTACAGGAAGTATCAGAATAAAATTTACTCCAAATTTTTTTATTAATGAGTGTAATGGACGAGACGATCGGAGGGTGAGAACTTGCGGCTGTTAATTTTATTGATTAGTATCATATTATTTATTTCGCTTTGTTTTTATATTTTTGCTCCACAAATAAAACGAGGTGCCCAATCGAAAAATGTGCCGGTTTTATTTATTCATGGCTATTTAGGCAGTCAAAAAAGCTTAGGGAAAATGATTAAACGATTTGAACAAAACGGATGGGGAACTAAAGTAGCTTACTGCGTCGTTCAAAAAGATGGAGCTATTCAGTGGAAGCACATTATGAAAGCAAAAGAGGGAAAACTTCCGCTTATTCATATCGTCTTTAAAAAGCCGGATGCCAGTGTTGCACAGCAGCAAAAATGGATTGAAGCTATTATGCAAGATGTACGTGATACATATAAAGCATCTTCTGTTGATTTAGTTGGACATAGTATGGGAGGAGTAACAGCAGCAGCTGTTAGTTTGGCTAACCCTCAATATATTCAAAAGTTAGTTACGTTAGGCTCGCCAATTCAAGGATTAGATTATCAGGAATTAATGGAGATGTATCCTCATGCACGCAATCATATTGAATCTATGGGTGCTCGTGATTTAGCTTTTCACTCTATAGCGTTAAACAAGCTGTACGAAAGTCGTCAAGATTTCTCAAAAGAAATCGACGTTTTTTCAGGAGCAGGAGATGTAGGAGATAAGACAGATGGAGTGGTAACAGTAGAAAGTGCATACGGACTGCAAGAGTTTACCGAACACATTCATCTCCAAACGTTTCATGAAGCACATTCGGATTTGCATGAAAGCTCAGAGGTTGATAAAGCTGTTTATCAATTCTTAAAACGGGATTAAAGGGGGATTACGATGCTTTACTTAATTAGACACGGCCAAACAGATTGGAATAAAAACAAACTTATTCAAGGGCATGCTGATATTTTGCTCAATGAAACAGGAAGGCAACAAGCCAAACGCGTAGCGGAACGTTTTCGAGATATCCATATTGACGTAGTCTACACAAGCGATTTGCTTCGTGCGCAGGAGACGGCTAGGGAAATTGCCGCAGCGGCTAAAGTAGAGAAAGTCGAGGTTTGTGAGCAGCTGCGTGAGCGCTCTTTTGGAGAACTAGAATCAAAGAACGTAGAAGTGCTTCATGAGCTTGTGCCAAACTATGCGACAAATTGGGGAGAAGAACCTTTATATAGTATTGAAACGCTTGAAGCCGCTCAAGAACGGATGGTTCGGCGGTTAACGGAAATTATGAAGGAGTCTATTGGAAAGAAAGTAGCAGTTGTTAGTCACGGGGCGGCAATTAATACATTCATTCATCATGTAACAAGCGGAGAACAAGGAACAGGGACTACTATTTTACAAAATACATCCATTACAACTTTTGCTTATGAAAGTGGAAAATGGCGTCTTGAAACAATCAATGATGCCAAACATCTTGAATAAATATACTTAAAGAGGCTGTGGCAGTAGTATTTTAGTTGAGGGAAGATCCGAACGATTAATCGTTCGGATTTTTTTATGGTGATGGTGATCGTAGGTTTCATATATGTAAGTAATTCTAGCTGTGGATTGAAGGGCAAGGCGAAGACTCCTGCGGGAAAAATGGAAGGGATGAGACCCCGCATATTAATTTTATATATAAATATTTATACAATTGATTTTAATAAAAATGCATAGTAAAATAAGTTTTATTACTATTCTATTAAAGCGTTTAGTATAACTGAATTTCCTAATATTGTTTAATAAGTAACTATATTTCGGAATAAGATTAATTGATTTGTATAATTTCAAGGAGGATGTAGCATGTCAAAAGATTGGAGTCACTTATTTGAAAGAATGCCTGAATTGCTAGCACCGACGATGGCTAAAGACCATCCGAATTTGCCCGTTGTGAAAGAAGAAGGTTGCTATTATTATGGATTGGATGGTAAAGAATATCTCGATTTTACTTCCGGAATCGCTACGACAAATGTAGGACACAGACATCCGAAAGTAGTAAAAGCAATCAAAGACGGAGCAGATCAATTATTGCACGGTCCTTCAGGTGTCATTATGTACGAATCGATATTAAAGTTAGCCGATGAGTTAGGAAAAGTAACGCCGGGCAATTTAGACTGCTTTTTCTTTGGAAATAGTGGCACCGAAGCAATTGAAGGAGCCTTGAAATTAGCGAGACATGTCACAAAGCGTCCATATGTTATTTCTTTTTTAGGGTGTTTTCATGGCCGCTCGATGGGAGCTTTAAGTGTTACAACATCGAAAAGCAAATATAGACAATTTCAGCAGCCTTCGGGACTGACGTATCAAATTCCATATGCCAATCCAAAAGAGTGCCCTGCGGAGCTAGACAGCGATGTATACTTTACTGAAAAGCTTGAAAAAGATTTTGAAATACTCTTTAAGCACCAAGTCACGCCTGAAGAAGTGGCTGCTGTTATTTTGGAACCAGTATTAGGAGAAGGCGGCTATATTATCCCTCCGAAAAGTTGGATGAAGAAGTTAAGAGAGATTTGTGATCGTCACGGAATATTACTTATTTTCGATGAAGTGCAAACAGGGTTTGGCCGTACCGGTGAATGGTTTGCTGGACAAACGTTTGATGTCGTACCAGATATTATGGCTATAGCAAAAGGAATTGCTTCTGGAATTCCCCTTAGTGCAACGGTAGCTTCTCAAGAATTAATGAAGCAGTGGCCTCTTGGCACACATAGTACAACATTTGGAGGAAATCCTATTGGATGTTCAGCAGCTCTTGCAACTCTTGAAGTGATGAAAGAAGAACAGCTGCTGGATAATACGAAAAAAATGGGCGCTTATGCGTTAGAGAAGCTGCATCTTTTAAAGGAAAAACATTCAGTTATTGGGGATATCCGTGGTTTAGGACTTATGATTGGAATTGAAATTGTTAATCCGCATACGGGAGAAGGAGATGGAGATGCCTTATTCGAGATTTTGGACTTAGCTTTAGAAAAAGGCGTGTTATTTTATTTTTGCGGAAATGCAAGTGAAGTTATTCGCATGGTACCTCCGCTTACTGTAACAAAAGAACAGATAGATGACGGCATTCGTATGCTAGATGAGGCTATTACTTCTTTTGAGAAAAAGTCAGCTGTAAAAGCGTAATAAAAAAATATAAAAAAATTATATATTTGTAACCTAGTTGTCATAGTAATGGTAGCGATATCATAGTTTTAGAGGGAAAACAATTTTCTGAAAAGTAGTTGACATCTGTTTGTGCAGCATGTAACATAATATTTATCTTATCAACAATTATCAACAAAATTCGACAAACTTCTTATCAAGAGAGGTGGAGGGATAGGCCCTTTGAAACCTCGGCAACGGACTATATAGAACCGTGCCAACTCCCACAAGCAGTGCTTGAAAGATGAGAAGAGACCAGGTTTACTAACAATTGTGATCCCAACCTCTTCTTACAGGCACTTAGACACTGTAAGTGGAGGTTTTAATTTTATGACAAGAAGATGACATTTAGATAAAAAACAGCAGGCGGAATTACCTGCTGTTTTTATATGCTGTAAAATGATAAATAACCTACCAGAATTCCTAGTAAAAGTACCCCGGCTGTAATACCAACAATCCACCACATCATTTTTTTCATCGTTTATTCCTCATTATCAATTGACTGTAGCTGTAGATCCGCCAGAAGCGCCAGAAGCCGTGCCATAAGCGGTTTGTCTTTTGATTCCGGCATTTTTAGCTGCAACTTTCCACTGCCAGTCAATTCGCCCGTAGGCTCGATTATTTTGTACCCAAGATTTTGAGCTCTTTTTTGAAATAGACACAAGGGGGTTTACGTTTTTTGTGACTACACCTCGTACACTTTTGACTGAAGTTACCGAGGAGCTTTTTGTGTAATAATCTACATACACCGTTAGTTTTGTTGTTGTAAATCCAGCCGCTTTATAAGAAGCCGTATAAGCTGCTGTTTTGAATAAAGGTGAAGCCGTTCTTGCTCCGTATGTTGCTGTACTTGCAGCTTCGACCGTGCCGCTGCTCTCTTCAATATCCATTTTTAACAGAGATGGATCTCTTAGTGATTGTACAACTTTTTGTTTTTGTTGACGCGACAGTTTCGAAAATTCATACAGTGAACTTTTATCACTTTGCGCTTTCAAGAACTGCGTGTAAGAAGCAACCGTTAAATGAGCAGGTTTTTCACTAGCCTGAACAGAGTTTGGTACGACTAATAGACATAATAATGCACCTATCAGGGAAAAAGAAAAAAACGTTCTTTTTGTAGCCATATTTATATAAATCCTTTCTAGTACTCTATCTTTATAAATAGATAAGAAGTAATTTATCGTTTTGAAGAAGGGCTGTGTGCTGACATATTAACTGTCATCACGACACGAGCTTGCTGTACAGATTTCATAAAACATTCGTATAAAGAAGCGAATACTTTGTTCACATCTCCTTCTAAAGCTGTTGCAAAAGGCACGGTTTCGGCAAATACTCCCTGTTGTTTAACTGCGCCAATTCCGCTTTTGATGATGTCTACATAATGCGGCGTATCTAATGGATACAAAGAAAATTGAGTGGATACAGGGAACGAAGCACAAAGCTGTTGGTTTGAAGGCACGTTTTCTTTTGGTTTTATTTTTCTTTCTTCGAAATATTCTTCGTGACGCCCTGCTGAAAACGTGGCATTCAGCACAATATGCTTTTCTGATTTTCCAGCACTTTTATAAACGGCTTGAACAACTTCAAATACGTCTTTGGCAGTTCCTTCAATAAACGTACTAACACGGTCCGTTTTTCGCTGTAATTTAGACATATCCACTTCGTTTATTGCGCTTAAAATAATATCGATGAAGTTATCGCTCATAACAGAAAGCGTAAAACGACAGCCAACATTTATTTTTTCCAAGTTAATCACCCCTAAAATATAGATTTATAGTTTTTTAATCATACAAATCATAAAATAACTTTTCTGTTTTGTATAGAAACAGAAGATAGATTCTTTATTTTTAGGAAATATTACATAGAAGAAACGAAAATAAATTGCATAACATGAAAATTAAGGGTGTTAAGAAAAGTCACATAATGAAAAAGAATAAAAAAACAATGTTAGAACTTCTGACAAAAAACTGGTATGTAGATTGAAAACACCATATTATATATACAAGATCACATTATTCTCCTGCGATTTCGTATAACCTCTTGAAAAAGGGACTTGGGATTTTATCATAAATCCAACCTCCTAGCTGTATAATCAGCTAGGAATTTTTTTTACCCAAACTCTCTATCGCCCATGAGGTTACCTACACTTATTCAACTCAGAGCATACACCATATTATATATAAGGCTAGTGTAAGAAAGATTGCTTGAAGACGTTAGTGTTCGGCTTGAGCTAGAAAAAGATAGATGTTATGAAAGAGGGGAAAGAAGGTATGACGCACACATTAATTAAAAATGCAGAGATTATTACGATGAATGAGAAGAATGATATTATTTACGGTGACCTTTATATTGTTGGAAATCGTATTGCAGCTATCGGGAAAAACCTGCATCCGGAAAAGGTAGATAAAGTCATTGACGCAGTAAATAAAACGATTGTGCCGGGCTTTATACATACTCATATTCATTTATGTCAAACGCTTTTTAGAGGGCAAGCAGATGATCTAGAGCTGCTAGACTGGCTAAAGAAGAAAATATGGCCGCTTGAAGCTTCGCATGATGAAGAATCTATCTATTATTCAGCACTGTTAGGGATCGGCGAACTCATTCAAAGCGGAACTACAACAATTGTAGATATGGAAACTGTTCATCATACGGACTCTGCTTTTCAAGCTATATCTCAAAGTGGAATCCGGGCTCTTGCAGGAAAAGTAATGATGGATAAAAAAGGCGATGATCTACCAAAAGCTCTGCAGGAGACAACGGCTGACTCGATTAAAGAAAGTGTAGAGCTGCTTGAAAAATGGCATAATTCAAATAATGGTCGTATTCGATACGCATTCTCCCCAAGATTTGTGCTGTCGTGTACGGAAGATTTGCTGCGTGAAGTGAGCCATTTATCAGCTGCCTATAATGTCCATGTACATACTCATGCTTCTGAGAATCAAGAAGAAATTCGCATTGTAGAAGCTGAAACGGGTATGAGAAATATCATGTACTTAGATCATTTAGGATTAGCCAATGAGCGCCTTATTTTAGCGCACTGTGTGTGGCTAAATGATCAAGAAAAGCAAATTATTAAGAATCAAGGAGTAAAAGTTAGTCATTGCCCAGGCTCCAACTTAAAGCTTGCCTCGGGAATCGCAGATGTGCCTAGTTTATTAGAGCAAGGCGTATTTTTAAGTCTTGGCGCTGACGGTGCTCCTTGTAATAATAATTTGGATATGTTCAACGAAATGAGGCTGGCCGCTACGATTCATAAACCCTCGTACGGACCAACGGCGATGAATGCAAAGCACGTGCTAGAAATGGCTACAATCGGCGGAGCTAAAGCAGTTGGGCTTGAAAAAGAAATTGGAAGTTTAGAGGTTGGGAAAAAAGCGGATCTTGCTATTTTAAATTTAAATCAGCTTCATACCTTTCCATCTTACGGCGTAGACCCTATTTCCAGAGTTGTGTATTCAGCAACGCGAGGAGATGTAGAACTAACGATGGTTGATGGAGAAATTGTGATGGAAAATCGCGTGCTAAAAACAATTGACCAGGGAATCGTGCTAAAAGAGGCAAATCGTTCGATTGATCGTCTTTTAAAAAGAATTCCACTTTTGATTTCATAAGATGTAAAACAAAGAAGAGGCTGGAATAAAAGTATTTTAACAAGAGTAAAACTCGAATTATTAATCGGAGTTATTGATTAATAATTCGAGTTTTTTGTTGTCAAGGTGAACGTAGGTTTCATCTGTTTAGTTGCTTCTAGCTGTTGATTGGAGGACAAGGCGTAGACTCCTGCGCGAAAAGCGGAACAGATGAGACCCCCCAGGAGCGCAAGCAACGAGGAGGCTCATCGGCCGCCCGCGGAAAGCGAAGCCTTGTGCGGAAATTAACAGCGGTGTAATAGCAGACTATATTGTTTATTCGATTTATTTGTCTTTAGAATGGATTTATTTAATTATGTCTCAATCTCTTTTTTGGATAAATGAGTAAAAAGAGTACTGTCGCACAGACTAAAGGGATAGAAGAAATAAATTTTCAAAATTCCAAACTAACGGAAGATAAAAATTTTTATAATGATAGCGTTTTCCACCTTTGCATATCTACAAATTAAGACTATAATAGGACAAAAGATTTTACTTTGAAACGTAAAATCCTCCTAAATCGTGTCCTTTTTAGGACATTTGAATAGGTAGGGTTTTTATTTTTTTTTAGAAGTAGGGAGGCGCGCGTGTTGGAGCGTAACGGAATATTAGAGCGCTTGTTTAAACTATCAGAGCGCAACACAACACCAAAACAAGAAATACTAGCAGGACTTACAACTTTTATGACGGTCAGTTATATGGTAATCGTCAATCCCATTATCATGTCTGACGCGGGTATTCCTCGAGAAGCGGCTCTTGCAGCTACCATTTATGCCATTGTATTTAGTACGTTACTGATGGCTCTGTGGGCAAATTTTCCGATTGTAACCGGTCCAGGGATGGGTTTAAATGCGTTTTTTACGTATTCAGTAGTATTAGGGCAAGGGTTGTCATGGCAAACGGCACTTGGAGCAGTTTTTATATCCGGGGTCTTATTTTTTGTTTTAACAGTAACAGGAATACGGGGAAAGATTATTGATGCCATTCCGAACGTATTAAAGTCTTCCATAGCAGTTGGAATTGGTCTTTTTGTTGCGTTTATCGGTTTGAAAAACGCTGGATTAGTTGTGGCAAACGAGTCTACTTTTGTAGGGCTTGGAAATGTCATGGATAAAGGCCCCTTACTTGCTATTTTTGGGCTGATATTAGCAGCTGTACTGATGGCTAAAAATGTAAAAGGTGCTCTTATTATAAGTATTTTTGCTACGACAATATTAGCGATGATTGTAGGAGTACAAGCAGTTCCTCATTCGGTGAAAGACGTCTTCTCAGCTACGCCGCCAAGCGTTGGGGAAACATTTTTTCAAATGGATTTAAAAGGTGCAGTTGCCTACGGCATTTTTTCAGTTGTATTTTCTTTCACCATCGTAGAATTATTTGATACGCTAGCGACATTGATTGGACTATCTAAAAAAGCAAACTTAGTAGATAAAAACGGTAAAATTCCAGGTTTAAATCGCGCGCTTGCAGCGGATTCAATCGGTACAATGGCGAGTGCTATTTTTGGAAGCACAGCGCTAAATACGTATATTGAAAATGCAACAGGCATTGCAGAAGGAGGACGTACCGGCTTAAAGGCATTAACGGTTGCCATCTTATTTATATTTACCTTGTTTTTTGCACCGCTCATTCAATTTATCCCAAGCGTTGCTACTGCTCCAGCACTTATTATTATTGGTTCGCTTATGCTAAGTGACATTCGAAACGTTAACTTCGACGATTTTACTGAGGTTGTTCCCGCTTTCTTAACAATTGTCATGATGCCGTTAACCTACAGCATTGCAGAAGGGTTAGCATTCGGCTTCATTTCATACACAGCGATTAAACTGTTTACAGGACGCCATCGCGAAATTCATTGGATGATGTATGTAATCACCATCGCCTTTTTTATCAATTTTTATATGAGTTCCCATTAGGAATGAAAAAAGACGTAGCATTAAGCTACGTCTTTTTTGTAAAGGCTTGTTAAGGGAACAAACCTTTATTTCATTAAGGTTGATAAATATCCCAAGCTGTTTTTAATGAATCAACGATATAGTTAGCTACTTCTTCGATATCTAAATTATCAGTTTCAACTTTCGAATGGTGGTTTGAATAGATAGCTTGACGGTCGTAAAATAGTTTTTCAATATCTTCTAAGCTTCTTCCCTGTAAAACAGGACGGCTATCAATAATCAAACTAATGCGTTCTTTCCAAGAATCCCAAGATAAATCTAAAAAGAATACGATGCAGTTAGATAAACAAATCTCTTGAATTTCTTCTTGTAAAAAAGCGCCTCCCCCTAAAGAAATGATTTTTAAGCGCTGCTGTGAAAGTCGACTTATTACTTCTTTTTCTTTTTGTCTGAAGAAAGTTTCACCGTGCTCTTTAAAAATCTGAGAAGTAGGCATATTAAATTCTTTTTCGATTTCTTGATCTATATCAACAAAATCTCTATACAATTTTTTGGCAACCATTTCTCCAATAGTTGTTTTTCCTACCCCCATAAAGCCGATAAACACAATACTTTTCTCTCTAAGAGATATGTCGTTATATGCCATTTTTAAGCCTCTTTCTGATTTTTAAATACAAATCGGATGTTATAGTAAATACTGAAATTATAATATAAATCCTTTAGTTTGTAAAAGCTACTATTCTTCTCTGAAATAAATCGAAAATTATTTTTTAGGGTGCATTGAAAGGTAAACCCGAGTATCTTTTTTGCGCTCATACTTTGGATTAGCGCTTCGCGTATATTCTTTGGACTGATGTTCTATATGGTAGTTCTGTTCAAACTGTTTGATCGCTTCATTAATTTCTTCCTGTTTTCCCATTAATCTTACTTGCAGCATTGTAATGTCTCCTTCCTCACACTTTGCTTTTTGACTATATCATGAAATGAAAAAGAAGTAATTTTATTTTTGTTGACGAACCTGTATATACAGGTTAGAATAAAAACATAAAACTTGTATATACAAGTTTGCGGTGAGATTTATATGGGGGATAGGAAATACAGGAATAAAATGAAAACGGAAACAAGGGGGAAAAGACATGAATCGAGAATCTGTGGAGCGCATTGTAGAAGCCGTTGGGGGAAAAGAAAATATCTCTGCTGCAACGCATTGTGTAACGCGTCTTCGACTTGTTTTAAAAGATGAAGGTAAAGTCAATCAACATATGCTAGATGAGCACGAACTAGTAAAAGGATCTTTTTCTACAAACGGCCAGTTTCAAGTTGTTATTGGTCAAGGCACGGTTGATAAAGTATACAAAGAAATGGTGGCGCTTACAGGGATAGGAGAACTGTCAAAAGAAGAAGTGAAAAACGAAGCGGCTAAAAACTTAAATCCGCTGCAGCGTGCAATAAAAACATTAGCTGACATTTTTATTCCTATTTTACCGGCCATCGTAACCGCGGGTTTATTGATGGGAATCAATAATGTGCTAACAGGAGCCGGAATTTTTTACGATGATAAATCAATCGTAGATGTTCATACACAGTGGAAAGACTTCGCAAGCATGATTAATTTAATTGCGAATACGGCTTTTGCCTTTTTGCCAGCTCTTATTGGGTGGTCAGCTGTTACGCGTTTTGGAGGAAGTCCTTTATTTGGAATTGTCCTTGGGCTCATGCTTGTACACCCTGATTTGCTAAATGCTTGGTCTTACGGAGAAGCATTAAAAAAAGGAAGTATCGATACGTGGAATTTATTTGGCCTGCACGTTGAGAAAGTCGGCTATCAAGGACAGGTTTTACCTGTATTAGTCGCTTCATTCGTCCTGGCAAAAATCGAATTATTCTTACGAAAACGCATACCGGATGGTTTTCAACTTTTAGTTGTAGCACCTGTTGCTCTTTTAGTCACAGGGTTTCTCGCTTTTATTGTAATTGGTCCGATTACATTCGCAATAGGAAATGTTATTACAGATGCAGTTGTATGGCTATTTAAAACGGCTCCATTTATTGGAGGGCTTGTATACGGAGGCTTATATGCTCCTCTTGTTATTACAGGTATGCACCATACATTTTTGGCCGTAGATTTACAGCTGATTGGAAGCGTAGGAAGTACGTTCTTATGGCCAATGGTAGCATTATCGAATATTGCACAAGGCTCTGCGGCTTTCGCGATAATGGTTCTTTCAAAAGATGATGAGAAATTAAAAGGATTATCTTTAACGTCAGGGGTTTCAGCGTGGCTGGGCATTACGGAACCTGCAATGTTTGGTGTGAATTTGCGCTTTAGATTTGCTTTTATTTCTGCAGTAATTGGTTCAGCTATTGCCGGTGTCGTCATATCTGTAGCCGGAGTGAAAGCAGCGTCGGTAGGAATTGGGGGTATACCAGCTCCATTATCAATTGTTCCACAGAGCTGGCCGCCTTTTATTATTGGAATGGTAATCGTAATCGTTGTGCCGTTTCTTTTAACGTTAACGCTCGGAAAGCTTCAGAAAAAATCAACCGTTACATCAACGGTCGCGGGTACACACTCGCTTCAACACAATTCTAAGAATTAAATGGTGGTGTTAAAAATGCAAGAACCTTGGTGGAAAAAATCTGTTGTTTATCAAATTTATCCAAAAAGTTTTTATGATACGACTGGAAACGGCGTAGGTGATATAGCTGGCATTATTGAAAAGCTAGATTATTTGAAAAAACTCGGGGTAGATGTTGTGTGGCTAACGCCAATTTATAAATCACCGCAGCGGGATAACGGATATGATATAAGTGATTATTTTGTTATTCAAGAAGAATACGGAACAATGGAGGACTTCGACCGTTTAGTAGCAGAAGCGCATAAGCGGGATCTTAAAATCATCATGGATATTGTCGTTAATCATACGTCAACTGAACATGAATGGTTTCAAGAAGCTAAAAAATCGAAAGATAACCCCTACAGAGATTTTTATATTTGGAAAGATCAAAAAGAAGATGGAAGTGCTCCGACAAATTGGGTTTCGAAATTTGGAGGTTCGGCGTGGGAGCATGATAAGCTGACAGAACAATCGTATCTGCATTTGTTTGATGTCACACAAGCGGATTTGAACTGGGAAAATGAGCGTGTACGCCGCAGTGTGTATGATATGATGACGTTTTGGTTTGAAAAAGGAGTAGATGGATTTCGTCTGGACGTTATTAACTTAATTTCAAAAGATCAGCGCTTTTTAGATGATGATGGTTCTATCGCTCCAGGAGATGGCCGGAAATTTTATACCGACGGTCCTCGCGTTCATGAGTATATGCGAGAAATGAATCAAGAAGTTTTTTCAAAATACGATAGCATGACCGTTGGGGAAATGTCGTCAACGACCGTTGACCACTGTATTAAGTACTCTCATCCCGACCGGCACGAGCTTAGCATGACGTTTAATTTTCATCATTTGAAAGTCGATTACCCAAATGGTGAAAAGTGGGCGCTAGCAGATTTTGATTTTATTAAATTAAAAGAGATTCTATCAATTTGGCAAACGGAAATGAATAAAGGAGGGGGATGGAATGCATTATTTTGGTGCAACCATGATCAGCCTCGCGTTGTTTCACGCTATGGAAACGACGAACTCTATCATAATAAATCTGCTAAAATGCTCGCTGCAACGATTCATCTGATGCAGGGAACACCTTATATCTATCAAGGGGAAGAAATAGGGATGACAAATCCGAAATTTTCCTCTATTGATGAATATAGAGATGTGGAGTCACTAAATGTGTATGAGATAAAACGTGCACAAGGAATGGACGAAAATGAAATTTTAGAGATTTTAAAACATAAATCAAGAGATAATTCCCGTACACCGGTGCAATGGAGCGATGAGCCAAATGCAGGTTTTACAAAAGGAAAGCCATGGATTAATCCGGGCGATAACTACCGTGAAATTAATGTAGAAAAAGCGCTAGATGATGAAGGTTCAATTTTTTATTTTTATCAAAAGCTTATTGCACTGCGCAAACAGTACGAGATTATCACCTATGGAAACTATGAATTAATTCTTGGAGAAGACGAGCAGATTTTCGCTTATATCAGAAATGGAGCAGATGAAAAGCTGTTGGTGATAAATAATTTCTACGGCAGCGAAACAGCATTTGAACTGCCGGAAGATATAACTTTTGAAGGATATCATAGTGAAATATTGCTGTCTAACTACGAAGATTCATCGAAGGAATTCAAGCAAGTCTTGCTTCGGCCGTATGAATCAATCGTGTATCATTTAAAAAAATAAAGAAAAAAGTCAAAAGAACGATGGGTGACAATCTATCGTTCTTTTTATACAATTGGGTATATATAGAAAGTAAAATAGGTGATGGCAATTGAAAGAAAATAAATTTATCAGCATTTACGAACAGTTAGTCGATAAAATTAAACGTGGTGACTGGCGTCCTAACACAAAACTTCCTTCTGAAAATGAGCTTGTTGAACAGTATCAAACGTCTCGTGAAACAATACGGAAAGCGTTAAATTTACTTTCACAAAATGGGTACATTCAAAAAATGAAAGGAAAAGGTTCTTTTGTATTAGACGTATCACGCTTTGATTTTCCAGTATCAGGACTTGTTAGCTTCAAAGAAGTGGCGGAAAAGCTAGGACATACATCGACTACTATTGTAAAAGAATTTGAATTAGTCAAAGCCGATCAAGATCTGTGCACACAGCTTGGGGCGACGAAAAAAGATCTCATATGGAAAGTAGTTCGAGCGCGTGAAATCGATGGAGAAAAAATTATTTTAGATAAAGATTTTTTTCATAAAAAGTATGTTCCTCACCTCACAAAAGATATATGCAAAGGCTCTATTTATGAATACTTAGAAAAAGATCTTGGGCTAAAAATAAGCTTTGCTAAAAAAGAAATTTCCGTTGACGAGGTGACGGACGAAGATAAGTGTTACTTAGATTTAAAAGACTATGAGCATATTGTGGTAGTAAGAAACTATGTGTATTTAGAAGATGCTAGCCTTTTTCAATATACGGAATCACGTCATCGTCTTGATAAGTTTCGTTTTGTGGATTTTGCTCGCAGAGGTATATAATGGTTCACTGCCCATGAGTTTTTCCTTTTTTGTAGATGTTTACAAAAAAACTGCTTTGGTATAAAAAACAAGGCAGTTTTTTTATGGGAAAACTGAAAAAACGTGATCCTTTTGGGGATAAAATTTTTAAAGGGTTGAATTTTTCTTTGGAGTTTGTTTTAGTAAAACATAAGATTATTTTATATTTGTATAATATTATCCATACAGGATACAGATTTATTGTCCTTTTTTTTATTAGATATATAAGGATTTGTTATTTAAGAACAGAAATTCCATTAGTAATTCTAATGAATATATCTAACTACAGCATTAAAGAGAGCTGCTCAAACAATACTAAGGAAAAAGGAGGAGACGGAATGAGTAGCGATTATCGACTTTATCCTCTTGGTGACAGCGGCATTGTCGTTTCATTTGGAGACGAAATTAATTTCGGCATACATAAACGTATTCAGCAATTTACTGAGGTGCTAGAGCAATCATTATGTAAGGGAATGATTGAATATGTGCCGGCTTTTACAACAGTTACAATCTATTATGATCCTTGGACAATGAGTGAAAAAGGAAGAAGAAATCCTTACACGGCAATATCTACATATATTGAAGAACTGCTTTTCCGCCAGGAAGAAAAATCTGAAGCGGTCGCTAGACAAATTGAAATTCCGGTGTGTTATGGAGGAAAGTACGGCCCCGACTTAGAGAGAGTAGCTGCTTTTCATTCATTAATGCCTGATGAAGTTATCTCCATTCATACAAACGGAGAATATTTGGTGTATATGATAGGCTTTGCTCCTGGTTTTCCTTACTTGGGAGGGATGAGCAAAGAAATTGCTACTCCAAGAAAAGAATCACCGAGAAACAGCATCCCAAAAGGGTCAGTTGGCATCGCAGGAATGCAAACAGGCGTGTACCCAATTGAGACACCTGGGGGATGGCAGTTAATCGGGCGCACTCCTCTTACACTATTTAACCCAGAAAAAGACTCGCCAAGCTTGCTTCAAGCAGGTGATCGTGTCCGATTTGTTTCCATTTCTGAAACGGAATATGAAGCACAAAAGGAGGTGGATGAAGATGAGTATTAAAGTGATACGTCCCGGTTTATTAACAACAATTCAAGATATCGGCAGACATGGATATCAAAAGGACGGCATGATTGTCAGCGGGGCAATGGACAAAGTTGCTTTAAGGATTGCCAACTTATTAGTAGGAAATCAAGAAAATCAGCCGGTTATTGAAATTACGTTAATGGGACCAAAAATTGAATTTCAGCAAGATGCTTTGATTGCTCTGACAGGAGGGGATTTATCGCCAACTGTTAATGATGAAGCCGTAAAGATGTGGCGACCTTTATATGTAAAAAAAGGGAGCGTGCTGCAGTTTGGTATTCCGGCTTTAGGGTGCCGTTCTTATTTAGCGGTTTCCGGTGCTTTTAATGTTCCTGCAGTTATGGGAAGTACATCTACTTCACTTCGCGCTCGGATAGGCGGGCTGCACGGTAAAGCATTACAGTCAGGAGATGAAGTATTAAGCCATCCTCCTACAGAAAGAGGGGAAGCAATTATAAAGAAACTGGTGAAAAAGCAAACGGACCGCTCTTTTCAGCAGGCTTTTTGGACAATTCACCCTAAACTTCTTCCTTCATACGAGACGCCTGTTATCCGCACGATGAAAGGTGCGGAATTTGATTGGTTTACGAAAGAAAGTCAACAACATTTCTTTAATCAAGAATTTGACGTTACGCCGCAATCTGACCGAATGGGCTATAGGCTAAAAGGGAAGAAATTAGATCTTGAGAAGGAAAAAGAGCTGCTTTCTAGCGCTGTGACGTTCGGTACAATTCAAGTACCAAAAGAAGGACAGCCCATTGTTTTATTAGCAGATCATCAAACGACAGGAGGATATCCTAGAATCGGGCAGGTAGCAACTGCCGATTTTTCGGCGCTGGCGCAAGTTTCTCCAGGGAAAAAGGTTTCTTTTCAATTCGTTTCACTGGATGAAGCTCAGCATTTATATATGGAGCAGGAAAAGAAAATAAATCATATTAAAAGAGCACTTCGAATGAAAATATAAGGGGGAAGAAAAATGACTACCGTTGATTTGAACTGTGACTTAGGGGAGAGTTTTGGGAACTATAAATTAGGAAATGATAAAGAGATTTTGCGCTATGTAACGTCAGCAAACATTGCTTGTGGCTTCCATGCCGGAGATCCTTCGGTTATGAGAGAAACAGTAAAGCTGGCTTTGAGTGAAAATGTGGCGATTGGCGCGCATCCCGGATTGCAAGATTTAGCTGGATTTGGACGTAGATATATGAAAATTACGCCTCGAGAAGCTTATGATTTAATGGTATATCAAATGGGGGCCCTTTCAGCTTTTATACGTGCAGAAGGAGGAATCCTTCATCATGTGAAACCTCATGGTGCTTTATATAATATGGCTGCAGGGGATCGAGACATAGCTAAAGCTGTTGCTGAAGCTGTGTATAATGTCAGTGAGGAAGCTATCCTATATGGTCTGGCTGGAAGTGAATCGATTAAAGCCGGAAACGAAATGGGCTTGCGTACGTCTCAGGAAGTATTTGCAGATCGAACCTATCAACATAACGGCATGCTGACGCCCAGAAACGTTGAAAACGCCGTGATTCAAGATGAAGGAGCGGCTATTTCTCAAGTAATTAAAATGGTCAAAGAAAAAAAAGTGCTCACTGTGCAAAATGAAGAGATTCCCATTCAAGCAGATACCGTTTGTATTCATGGAGACGGTGCACATGCTGTTGAATTTGCCAAAGCTATTTGTGACAAGCTAAAAGAAGAACAAATCATTATTCAACCACAATGAGGTGACATCATGAAAAAAGAACGCAACTGGAGCGTGCTGCTCGGAGCAGCATTTTTAATGGCTACTTCAGCAGTGGGCCCAGGGTTTTTAACTCAAACAACGGTCTTTACACAAGCTCTCGCCGCAAGTTTTGGTTTTGTCATTTTACTGTCAATTGTATTAGACATTGGCGTTCAGCTAAACGTATGGCGTATTATTGCCGTTTCAGAAAAAAGAGCACAGGATATCGCTAACAGTGTTTTGCCAGGTCTCGGCTTATTTATCGCTATTTTAATTGTAATCGGAGGCTTAGCATTTAATATTGGAAACGTAGGAGGGGCGGGTCTTGGCTTCAATGCGCTATTTGGCATTTCTCCTAAAGCGGGTGCAGTCATTACAGCTATCATTTCTATTGCAATCTTTTTAGTCAAAGAAGCCGGAAAATTAATGGATCGCTTTGCTCAATTAATGGGCGGAATATTAATTATTTTAATGGTGTATGTTGCGGTTTCTTCCGCTCCGCCATTAGGAGAAGCGGTATCTAAAACATTTTGGCCGGATAACATTGACGTAATGGCGATTGTTACTCTTGTAGGAGGAACAGTAGGAGGGTATATCACATTTGCAGGAGGTCACCGTTTATTAGATGCAGGAATCAAAGGAAAAGCCTCGATTCCTGAAGTAACCAGAGGAGCAGTATCCGGTATTACGATTGCTTCGATCATTCGAATTTTTCTATTTTTAGCCACGCTAGGTGTGTTGAGTCAAGGACTAAAGCTGAATCCTGATAATCCACCTGCCTCTGTTTTTCAGTTAGCTGCAGGGGATATTGGCTATAAATTATTCGGTATCGTCATGGCGGCGGCGGCTATCACTTCAGTTATTGGTTCGGCATATACATCGGTTTCCTTTATTAAATCCTTCAGTAAAAGGATTGAGAAATATGAAAACTGGATTATCATTGCATTTATTACGATTTCAACTCTGATCTTCTTAACGATTGGTCAGCCGGTCACGCTGCTTATTTTAGCTGGAGCACTAAATGGGTTAATCTTACCTATTACACTCGGAACGATGCTTATAGCGGCGTATAAAAAGAAGATAGTAGGTGATTACAAGCATCCGACTTGGCTTGCCGTTTTTGGCGGTTTTGTGGTCGTTATTATGGCTGTGCTAGGAGTCTATACGCTTGTAACTCAAATGGCAAAACTGTGGTAAGGAATTCGATAACCAACTAAAAAAGAGCCTTCTGGCTCTTTTTTAGTTGGTTATAGGCAATACATATAAAATGATTGCTAAAAAATGGAGTACGGTTCCGCCAAGAACAAACATATGCCAAATCATATGATGAAAACGAAATCCTCGCCATACGTAAAAAACGGCTCCGATTGTATACAGCACGCCTCCAACTACGAGAAGGACAATTCCTTGATGGGCAATGTTTTGAGTTAACGAATCCCACGCAAATACAATCATCCATCCCATAAATACGTAAAGAATGGTGGAAATAAAAAGGAATTTCTTCACAAAAAAAGCTTTGAATACAATTCCTGCAAGAGCGATGCCCCATACAATTCCAAAAAGTGTCCAGCCGGTGGTTCCTTTTACTGCGATAAATAAAAATGGAGTGTAAGTCCCGGCAATAAACAAATAAATAGAAGAGTGGTCGAATATTTCAAAAAGATCTTTTACCTTACCTTCCGGAAAGCTATGGACAAGCGTAGAGGAGACATAGAGAAGCAGCATGGTTACTCCGTAAATAGTAAAACTGATAACATGCCAAGGCGTTCCTTCTAACGAAGAAAGTACGATTAAAAGCGTTAATCCAACAATGCTGAGTACGGCTCCAACGCCGTGTGTAATCGCATTTGCAATTTCTTCTCCTCTTGTAAATGTGTGTGTAGTAGCCATTTACAAAATCCTTTCTTTACACAAATTTATCTTCTGTTTTCTCAGAGGATCAGTTTTGAACATACCTGCTGAGAAAAAATCCGTAACGGTCAAAAACATGAGTGAAAAAGTCATTGGTTATTTCTTTATTATAGACCATTCTTTTGATTTTATCTATTTTGACTGGAGGTCCGAAAAGAGGAAAGATGTATATGTGAATGTTCACTAGCTGTAAAAAGCATGTATAGAAGAAAAAATTGCTTTTTGAAAAAATGGCAGAAAAGTTGTCATGAAGGCATGATTTTGAAATACATATAAAATAAAACTTTTAACAGTCAAGGTTACGATTACTGCTTAGCTCATTTGCAATAGATAAGTAACAAGATTGTAAGAAGGCAGGGGGATGGAAGCAGTGAAAAAAGAAGTTATTTTTGATGAAACAGGCACATACAAATACTCTCTATTATGCAAATGGAGTGAAGTAAACGAACGTAAACTTACGTTTATTTTATCATTTCCAGAAAATACGTATGAATACAGCGACGATACGGCTGTATCCAAATGCATAGAACTGGCGCAAAAGTGGGGATTTGGAGTTTTAGAAATCGTTTATTTATTCAGCTATCAAACCGACCATGTTTCGTTTTTACGCATGCTTTCAAAAGAAGAAGCTGTTGGAACAAGAACAGGTGAATATATTCAAAAGGCAGTGGAAGATGCTGAACTGGTTGTGGTAGCTTGGGGTGATCATGGAAGCATTTATAACCGGCAAGAGGAGGTAGAACGCTTTTTGAAACACAAGCCGGTATATTGTTTTGGAAAAACGAAGCAGCAATTTCCTCGCCATATTTTATCCGTCGTGCACCGTACAGAATTACAGAAATACGAAGTGCCGGCTAATCGTGAAGAGTCGGAAGAAGTTTCTTCGTTTATTGAAGACATAGATCAAAGTTTTGGGGGAGAGGATTATTCTCCAATTAAACAACTAACAGAAGAAGAACCGCTTATGTTTATTGAAGACATTGCTAGTATGTATCGATAAAAAGAAAAAGCGAGGTTTATATTCCTCGCTTTTTCGTTAGTATAAAACACCAAGTTTTGTCATATGGTTGTATCAAGAAGCGTGTGTGAAGGGGGAACTTTATGAAGTTGAATGAAGTACTGCACCGCATCACAACTATTTATAATGAGTTAGAAGAAGAGTGCTTTCAATATATAGGGACTGTGATCAATGAAAATGCAGAGCTGGATATTTCTCGTCTAGAAGAATTAAGTACGCTGTTAAACTTCGTATATGAATGCTCGCAGGATGTATTAGTAGGTTCTATTTTAACAAAATTGGATTATGGACAACCCATTTATCAATTTGCTATGTTAAAGCCTATTTCCCTTGAAGGAAATGAAGATAAGTTAGATATTTTATATGAAGAAAAGGTAAAAGTAGAAAGAGCGATTTTAGATGTGTATACAGCTCAGCGAAAGAAGTTATTGACTCAAGCAGCTGAAGACTTAAAAGAACTGCACTACGAGCTGCAGACCTATGTGTATGCTTGCAACATATAAGTGAATCTGTTGAAATAGCAAGGCATATATACAAATAAAAAGGAACATGTTAGGATAAGTAAAAAGAACTCCTGATCAAAGAGTTCTTTTTATTGTAAAATATATGATTTTGAACTAGTAAAGCATAAAGACGGTGGTAATGGCAGTTACCCTTTTCTTTGTGCTTTTTTTATCCGATTGTGTTGATGATACTGCTTACTGCGTTAAAAAAGTTCATAAGTACCTCGTTAAGCATGGAATATGCCTCCTCTCTTACTAAATATGTACAATCAAATTATCCAATTGTGTTAATGATGCTGCTTACCGCATTAAATAAGTTCATTAAAACGTCGTTGAACATGTTTGCAACCTCCTTTATGATAGATTCATATAGTAATACGAGAAAACAGAAAGTTTGGATCACATTTTTTTAATGTTTTTTTAGAAAAATAGTTAAAAAGAGAGTTTAATGGAGGTTGAAAAAGATGAACTCGTTTACAAACGACGAAAAGCAAGCGGTATACAAAGCGATTTACGGAAGAAGAGATGTACGAACATTTTTGTCTGATGAGATTCCTAATGAAACGGTTTATAACATTTTACAGGCTGCTCACAGCGGGCCTTCCGTCGGGTTTATGCAGCCTTGGAATTTTATATTAGTATCTGATACAGAAGTGAAAAATAAACTTGCCTGGGCAGCGGATAAAGAGAGAAGAGCACTGGCTATTCATTATGAAGGTGAAAAGAAAGAAGATTTTTTAGAGCTAAAAATTCAAGGATTAAAAGAAGCGCCGTTAACTATTTGCGTAACGTGTGATCCAACAAGAGGTGGCTCTCATGTTCTCGGAAGAAACTCAATTCCAGAAACCGATATGATGTCCACTGCATGTGCGATTCAAAATATGTGGCTTGCTTCATATGCAGAAGGACTGGCAATGGGGTGGGTAAGTTTTTATAAGAAAAATGATGTGCGCGACATTTTACATATTCCTCCTCATATTGATCCTGTAGCGCTCATGTCAATTGGCTATACAGATAAATACCCTGAGAAACCAATCTTAGAACAAGCTAACTGGGAAAAAAGAAGGGATTTAGACAAGCTAATTTATCATAACGTATGGGAAAACGAAAAAGAATAGCGAAGAAAAAATAAAGACATACTAAAAAGCGCCGAAATATAGTAAAATTTGAATATTAAATGATACACTATATATAGCGAAAACGGATATGAGCGTCTAGCGTATCCGTTTTATTTATATGTATACAAATGACTTGGGAAAAAGAGAGATAGGAGAATTGAAGGTTTCATGAATATTGCAAGAAGTTGGCTTCACAACAAACTTACTGTTCGCATCATTACGCTTATTATCATTACAGTTTTACTTGTCAGCATTAGAAGTATGCTTCAGCTGCTGTTATTTACGTTTATTTTTACCTTTTTAATTGGTCGTTTTCAACAAACGTTAAGAAGAAAGCTTCCGCTTAATTCAACGCTTATACTCATCGTCATCTATATCGCACTGATTGGGGCCCTCGGTATTGTAGGATATGTATATATCCCGGTTATTATGACGCAAGTTACCGAGCTTGTACAGAAGCTGATGTATTTTTACAAGCATCCCCCTGATAATACATTCGTCACCTATATTATCGATAATCTAAAGAGATTCAAATCACCAGAAAATATTCAGCAGAATATTGATTTAGTATACAGCTATTTATCCAATATTGGAAAAGTAAGTGCACAAGTTTTCTTAGCACTCTTGTTAAGCTTATTCTTTTTACTTGAAAAGTCGCGGATTCACCGATTATTTGTCCAGTTGGAACAATCTAGGCTGGGCTGGTTTTTTCAAGAAGCTGGCTATTTGGGAAGAAAATTTGTTAATTCCTTCGGCAAGGTAATAGAAGTTCAGTTTATTATCGCTTTTGTGAACAGCATTTTATCCGTTATTGCGCTGTGGGTGTTAGGGTTTCCTAATTTGCTTGCACTTGGCGTTATGGTCTTTCTACTAGGGCTAGTGCCGGTTCTTGGAGTATTTGTTTCACTCATTCCGCTTTGTACAATCGCTTACAGTTTAGGAGGCGGTGTAAAAGTACTATCTGTATTAATTATGGTGGTAGTACTTCACGCACTTGAAAGCTATGTATTAAATCCAAAGCTTATGTCATCTAAAACCAATTTGCCAACGTTCATTACGTTTATCATTTTAGTATTTGGTGAACATTTCTTGGGCGTATGGGGGCTGATCCTTGGTATTCCTATTTTTATTTTCTTTTTAGATTTAGTAGGAGTAGATTCAGCACAGCAACTGTCAAAAAAAGAAGAGACTGGAACAAAATGATTTTAGACGAGGTGAAAGACGAACCACTAATCAAGATGTTTGATTAGTGGTTCGTTTTTTTTTTTGCTATGGTGAACGGAGGTTTCATCTGTTTTCGTTCCTTCTAGCAGTTGATTGGAGGGCAAGGCAAAGACTCCTGCGGGAAAAGCGGAACAGGTGAGACCCCGCAGGAGCGTAAGCGACGAGGAGGCTCAGCGGCCGCCCGCGGAAAGCGAAGCCTTGCATGGAAATCAACTGCGGTGTCACAAGCGGTTCCGCTCATGTTATCCTATTTGTTCGTCTTTAGAATGGATTCATGTCGTTATTTCTCAACCTCTTCTTTTTTAACGAGCGTATCGTTTTTTGAATGACTGGATGATCTCGATGCTTAAGTTTATAAGCAAGAAAGATCTGATTTTTTACCGCTAAATGTTCAAGTTCGATTTTCACCTTTTTTTCTCGGAGCGCTTCTTGAATCAAATAGCGGGGAAGCAGGCTGATTCCCATGTGATGCTGAATGGCTTTTAACACCGTTTGAAGATTTGGAAGCACATGATGAGGCTGAATTTCAGGCCGTTTTTTAAAATGCTGCCGCCAAAAACGCCTAATAATAGGAAGTTCAAGGCCATAGCTAATCCACCGCTGATTGTATAAAAAATCCTCTATGTCTTCACTGGGTGTCATTTCAAAAGAAGGAGGGACAGTTAAGACAAACTCTTCTTCTTCAATGACCGTATATTCGACTCCTGGTATTTGCAATCTTTGGGTTGTAATAGCAATATCAATTTCGTCGTTTTGTATCTTTTCCAGTAAAACAGAAGCAATACCAAACTGGCTGTAGCAGCGGATACCTGCATCTTTTATTCTTTCTAAAGCTTGTTCCGTAAAATACTCTACGGGAGAACCAATTTTTACGACTGGCAGCGCGTCGGGAGATGATGCGCTCATTTTTAATTGGAGTGAAGCAGCTTCTAGACTTTCAATTAACGGGACAATACGCGTGTACAGTTCTTTGCCTTTTTCAGTTGGAATCATCTTTCTCGGTGCCCGGATAAATAAATCTTCGCCTATTTCAGCTTCTAAAGCAGCTAAGTGCTGACTCATGGCCGGCTGCGTTAAGATCCTTGCTCTGGCCGCTTCAGAGACGGATCGATATTTATAAATGCTAATAAAGCTGCGGTACCATTCAAAATCAATCATTTACGCTACCCTTTCTTATAAATTTATTTATGGATATCTAATTATTTTCTAATTTGTATTATAGACAAGTTCTCTTTAAAATAAAAATAGTAAGCAAATCATTTTTAGATAAAATAATAAAAGCACCGCTAGCTAAATGATTTAAAAGGAGAGTTAAACTATGAAAGCATTATTATTGCAAGATAAAAATAAATGGACAGAAATGAAAGTAGAAGAAGTGGAAAAACCTCTTCCGAATAAAGGAGAAGTAGTAGTTGAAGTTCACGCAGTGGGGCTTAATCCAGTTGATTATAAAACGGCTATTAACGGAAACCCTCATTGGACATATCCTCACATTCTAGGTTTAGATGTAGCTGGGACAATTGATGAAATTGGAGAAGGAGTAGTTGACTGGAAAAAAGGAGACCGCGTTGTCTATCACGGGGACTTTATGAAAAAAGGCGGATATGCTGAATATGCGGTTACAACTGCTCATTCAATTTCGCGCATTCCTGATGCTGTTACATTTGAAGAAGCTGCTGCTTTACCTACTGCAGGTTACACGGCGTATGAAGCACTATTTCGTAAACTTCCAATGAACCATATTCAAACCATTTTAATTCACGGAGGAGCTGGAGGCGTAGGCGGCTTTGGCGTGCAGCTTGCTAAAAACGCTGGAAAAATCGTTTTCTCAACAGCTTCAGCACATAACCATGAATATGTGAAGTCGTTAGGAGCTGATTATGTAATTGATTATCGCGAGGAAAACGTCGTAGAAAAAGTATTGGAGCTGACAAATGGCCGCGGCGTAGATGCTGTGCTTGACACGGTGAGCGCAAAGAACGCAACTGATTCTTTAGATATGATTGCCTATAGAGGACATTTAGCACATATTGCTGGTGCACCTGATTATACAAAAGTAAAGCCTTTTACAAAGGTGATTTCTTATCATGAAGTAGCTTTAAATGCTGCACACCACATCGATGACATGATTGCACAAGCGGATTTAGCAAAAATGGGCGATGAGCTTTTAGCATTAGTAGCAGAGAAGAAAGTAGCTCCGATGATTGAGCGCATCATCTCGTTAAAAGAAGTGCCAAGTGCATTAGAAGAGCTTTCAAAACGCCATGTGAAAGGGAAAATTATTGCTAAAATTAAATGATAGCAAGACAGAAAAGACTCTTTTATTACAACTAATAAAAGAGTTTTTTTCTGCTATTTTCTTTTTTTGCATTACTTCATTTATGAACTGCATATGATAGAAGATAATCAAATATAGCAAACGGGTGCGTATGAGCTTTTTTTACTAGTAAAATTGCTTTGAAATCGTGAAATTTTGAATAGTTTGAGTTATGATGAAAGAACGTGAAATTTGTATGATTGAAAGGAGAAAAAAGGTGCAAGGGTTTATTGATTTTGTACAAAATTTAGGCATAGTGGGCATCTTTATTGCTACAGCAATCGAAGCTGCGGCAATTCCTTTTCCGTGTACGTTATCGATTTTGCTCATTGGCTCGGTGCTGCAGCTTTCAATATGGAAAATCCTTATTGTTTCAGCTGTCAATACCGTTATTTATATCGCATTCAACTATATTCCGTTCGTTATGGGATACAGGTTTGAATCTATTACCAAGCGCTGGTTTGGTGAAAAAAATATAAAGCGTGCCCAAAAATGGTTTCATAAATATGGAAAATGGAGTATTACGATTTCTCGTCCCATCAGTATCGCAAACTATATAACCTATTTGGCAGGCCTTAGTAAAATCAAATCTAGGGACTTTGTTTTATACAGCACCTTAGGTATTTTTCCGTGGTTTGTTTTTTTGCTCTATGTAGGAGGACTTGGAGATATTGAAAAAATCCAAAAATATTTGCATGATGTTGATCGTTTAATATTTGTTATTCTTATACTGGGAGTAATGGTGGGTGCAGGCTGGTGGATGAAAAAGAGAAAAAGTACATAAAAAAGGACCGGCCTAAATAAGCACTTCCTTAAAAAGAAAAGCCTGAGAGAATGATGTCATTCTCCCAGGCTTTTATCCTTCCGTGTATACGGACCGTTCCGTACGCTCTCTCTCGGACCAGCCTTTAACATGTGTTAAACGGAACCCTAGATCGCTTTTTGTCTTCAACAGAGTGAAGACCTTTATAGATAATGCAAGTAGTTCGAAGTATAAGCAGAATTATAGGAAGATGCAACTACTGTGTTAGATAGTTTAACAAACTTTTTTGAAAAGTAAACTTTTGTAAAAGGCGAACTATATATAATTTTATTGAAAAGATTATTCGTTTATAGTTGACTTGTAGAAAGACCTATAGTATATTTGTAGACAAGAAAAAGCTAAATACGGTTCACTCATATATGTTTGAGAATATGGCTCAGACGTTTCTACCTTATCACCGTAAATGATAGGACTATGAGTAAAAAGTGAATCTAGGTTCCCATTTTTACGTTAGTAGAAAGTTTGGTCCAAGCGATTCACATATTCATTTTTGAAAAGAAGTGGATATGACACCGAAGGGATAAAAGCCCAGGCGGGTAGGTTTTTGCTCATTGTATTTGAGAGACCTGCCTTTGTTTGGGCTTTTTCTTATGTGTCTATTTACAGTATGAGCGAGTGATGGAAGTTTCTTGTTTGTATCTGCATTGCTTTCTGGGGAGAATAGCGATGCAAAGCATGAAATCACTCACTGAAGCTTTATCTGTAAGCCCTCATTTAACCATGGGAAGTACATTCTATCTATTTTCTAGCATTTTTTCTTTGATGAGCAGCGTGGGGACGCTGCTCTTTTTTTGTTCTTGCTTTTTTCTCTGTAAATAAAGGTCTCTAAAGAGAAGGTGATTTGCGAAATTTGGCGAATTAATGCTTTAAACAATAAATGATAGAGAAGATAAAGCGGTCTATGAAAAATGAAGAAGTTGAAAAATTGAGGAGGGAATTATGTTGCTTCACTTAATTAATGTTCGTTTGCCAATTATGCACGATCACGCTCTTTTTGAAGTGAAAATTTCAAATGGAATGTATACTTCTATCGTTTTACAAAACGGTTATCTTGAAGGTGACGAGTTTTTTCCGCTGCACGCGGCCGTGTTAGGAAAAGAAAGCTCACTTGATGCACAGGGTCGTGTGCTATTACCAGGATTTGTAGATATGCATATGCATTTAGACAAAGCTCATTCGCTTCCTCAAGTGCCCAATCTATCTGGAACTCTTCAAGAAGCCATCAAAAACTACAGCAGCAGCCTGCCTGCATTTCCAGAAGAAGAAATTAAGCAGCGAATGTTAAAAACTGCTTTGCAGGCATTAGCTAACGGTACGACTACGATTCGAACGCATATTGATTTTGACTGCAGCATGGAAGAAGATAGTTTATTTCGAAGTTTACAAGCGGCTGTCGAAGTGAGAGATGAATTAAACCCGTATATGGACGTGCAGGTTGTTCCGCTATTCTCTAACCTAGACATTGATGATATGCATAAGATGAATAAAATTGAACGAGCATTCGATCTTGAAATTGATGCGATTGGAGGCTGTCCTCATTTAGCTAGAAATCCAGAAAAAGAGATTGATGCTCTGTTTTCGCTCGCTCAAGCCTATAATAAACCTCTTGACTTACATGTGGATGAAAGCGATGATCCGTCTGTTGATACAATAATTAATATTGCTCATAGAACAATTGAATTGAATATGGAAGGAAAAGTGGTAGTGGGGCATCTTTGTTCGCTTGCAGGAATGAAGGATGCAAAAGTGAAAGAAATCTTAAACCTTTTGAAACAGGCTAAAATTGGAGTTGTCACATTACCTGCTTCTAATTTATATTTACAGGGAAGAGAAGATAAAGGAATTGTAAGACGAGGCGTAACGCGTATTCGCGACATACAAAAAGCAGCGATTCCGATTGCTACTGCATCTGATAACGTGAACGACCCCTTTCATCCGTTTGGAAAAGCAGACTTGCTGCAAGTAGGGTTACTAACTGCCTATGCTGCACATATGGGAAGTCCGGATGATCAGCGGCAGTTGCTCCGAATGATTACAAGTATACCAGCCCGGCTGATTGGAAAAGAAAAGTATGGAGTGGAAGAAGGAAACGAAGCAAACTTTGTTCTATTAAATGTGCAGTCTGTACAGGAAATATGGACTGAACTTCCTGAAACTCGCTTTGTTTTCAACAAGCATCGCTGGCTTAGCGTAAAAGAGACGCATCAGCGGCTTGCTGATACGAACTTGACTAATCTTTGGCAGGAAAATCAAATTTTAATTGGTTAAATAGACATAAAAAGAAGCTGTCACTAAAGTGACAGCTTCTTAATCAATTACTTTTGAACGTTAGCAGCTTGTGGTCCACGAGCTCCATCTTCGATTTCAAATGTAACTTCTTGACCTTCTTCAAGTGATTTGAAACCTTCGCCTTGGATAGCTGAGAAGTGTACGAATACGTCGTCTTGTCCTTCTACTTCGATGAATCCAAAACCTTTTTCTGCATTAAACCATTTTACTTTACCTTGTACCATTGTAGTACCTCCTGTGTGGAAAATCCACGAATATATTACTATCTCTGCTCAATTTCAATAAGAATCACTTTAAAGAAAGTCTTTCTATTTGTTAACACCGAACAAGAAATAATATACCTAGTATAACACTTTTTTATAAAAAAGAAACCTTTTTTCATAAAAAAGTACTCTGAGATAAAAATAAGTTGAAAATATGGATATATTTTGAAATAGTAAATAAGCTATTGTTTTGTGGATTTTTTAGCGATCCCTAAAATCTTTTATCTCGTAAAAAAATGAATAGTGAGGTTGACAAATTGAATAGTGTGTAACTATAATGGTTACAACGAGCCGAAAAGAAATAGCAGTGCTATAAAAGCTCAATTTTTTTGTGCTATGTGTAACTATTGTGGTTACAACTAAAATAAAAGGAGAGAATAAAAATGAAAATTGGCGTTATTGGAGCAACAGGAAAAGCAGGTCAATTAATTATGGAAGAAGCAAAACAGAGAGGACATGAAGTAACAGCCATTGTTCGAAATGCTTCTAAACTAAAAAATCAAACAAACGTAATTGAAAAAGATATTTTTGTCATTACTTCAAAAGACATTGAACAGTTCGATGCTGTGGTAGACGCATTTAATGCACCTCCCGGAAGTGAACAGATGCACGTTGAGTCTATACAATCACTTATTAAAGCATTTCAAGGTGTTCAAACGCGACTCGCAGTAGTGGGCGGAGCAGGAAGTTTATTTGTAGATGCAGAAAAAACAACGCCTTTAATGAGCACAGAAGGTTTTCCAGCAGCTTATTATCCAACGGCTTCAAATATGGGCAAAGGTTTAAAAGAACTAGAAAAATCAACTATAGATTGGACTTATTTAAGCCCAGCCGCTTTTTTTGACCCAGAAGGTGCTCGCACTGGAGCCTATCAATTAGGAAAAGATCACGTGATCACAAATAGTCAAAATGAAAGCTATATTAGCTATGCTGATTATGCGATTGCTTTAATAGATGAGTTAGAGAATAAAAACTATGTAAACGAACGTTTTGCTGTAGTGGGTGAGAAAGCATAAGCTTACGTTTGAGTCATATAAAAAAACAGCTTACATTTGTTGTGAGCTGTTTTTTTTATATAGAACAAAATAGATATAAAGCAATGGAAAATGGTATAGATTTTTTATTATTTCTTCGTTTTTCTTTTTAAAAACGATACAATACAACATAGATGATAAAAAGGAGATGAAAAGATGATTCGTTTTGGCGTAATAGGAACAAACTGGATAACAGATCGACTGTTAGAATCAGCTCAGTATGTAGACGACTTTCAGCTTGCAGCCGTTTATTCTCGAACCATTGAAAAAGCAGAAGAATTTGCAGGTAAATATGATATTCCTCATATATTTACTGATTTAGAGGAAATGGCAGCGAGTGCTGAAATTGATGCAGTGTATATTGCTACTCCAAATGCTTATCATGCGGAACAGGCTATCTTATTTTTGAAAAATAACAAGCATGTACTGTGTGAAAAACCGCTCGCAGCCAATGCAGCAGAAGTAACTCGCATGATTCAAGCAGCCAAGAATCACAATGTATTACTAATGGAAGCGATGAAATCAACACTTCTTCCTAACTTCAACGTGATTCAAGAGAACTTACATAAAATTGGTCCAATTCGGAAATACGTGGCATCTTACTGTCAGTATTCTTCTCGTTACGATAAATACAAAGAAGGTATCGTGCTTAATGCCTTTAAGCCAGAGCTTGCCAACGGTTCACTGATGGATTTAGGTGTATATTGTCTGTATCCTCTGATTACGTTGTTTGGAGCGCCTCATAAAATAAAGGCAACGGCATTTATGCTAGAATCTGGAGTAGATGGAGAAGGATCAGTTGCTTTAGAGTACGAAGATCGCGACGCGGTCATCATGTATTCTAAAATTACAAATTCGCATTTACCAAGTGAAATTCAAGGAGAAAAAGGCAGTATGATTATTGACAAAATACATACCGCTGAAAAGGTAGAAATTCGATACAATGACGGACAGGTAGAAGAGTTAACGGTCGATCAGCCTTATCCTGCTATGTACTATGAAATAAATGAATTCGTAGAGCTGTTAAAGCAAGGAAAGATGGAATCGGACACAAATTCTTATGAAAATTCATATCTAACAATGCACGTGATGGATAAAGTGCGAGAGCAAATCGGTCTTGTATATCCAAATGATAAGAAATAAATAAAAGAGGCTGAGACAAAAATAGTTTAGTTGAAGGAAGATCCGAACGAGCTTGATTCTTGATGGAGAATCAAGCTTGTTCGGATTTTTTTATGGTTACGTCTCATTCTCTTTTATTGTGATTATAAAGAGCATAATTGAGATTCGACATCTTGCTGCAGCATACTTTAAAAGCAAATATGTTGAAATAAGGGAAGTTTTTTAGTATCTTCTATCTTTATTCATCCCTGCATACATAGGATTAATCAAGGAAAAGAATAAAAAAGAGTGGAAAACATTCGATAATTAATCCTAGATTAAAATGATTATAAAAAAGTATTGACTATAATAATAGCTCGTGTATAATAAAGAATGTAATCAATAGTCATTACTAGTTTGTAATAATACTAATAATCGTTATCAAATAGAAGGTGTCATTGATTGCATTAAAAATAATACATACAAGCATAAGCTTGTGAAATACATCGTACAAGGAGAGATTTTGACATGGCAGAACGTATGGTAGGAAAACAAGCACCACGCTTCGAAATGGAAGCTGTACTTGCAAATAAGGAATTTGGAAAAGTAAGTTTAGAAGAAAATATGAAAAACGGTAAATGGACAGTATTGTTCTTCTATCCAATGGATTTTACATTCGTATGTCCGACAGAAATTACAGCGCTATCAGATCACTACGAAGAGTTTGAAGATCTAGATGCTGAAGTGGTAGGTGTTTCTACAGATACAATTCATACTCACTTAGCTTGGATTAACACAGATCGTAAAGATAATGGACTTGGAGATTTGAATTATCCATTAGCTGCAGATCCAACTCATGCAGTAGCACGTGATTACGGCGTGTTAATTGAAGAAGAAGGCGTAGCGCTTCGCGGATTATTTATTATTAATCCAGAAGGTGAATTACAATACGCAGTTGTAAATCATAACAACATCGGCCGCAGCGTAGAAGAAACATTACGTGTACTTCAAGCTCTTCAAACTGGCGGACTTTGCCCAGCTAACTGGAAACCAGGTCAAAAAACACTTTAATAAATAGCGGTGGAGTAGAGGCGAAATTCCTCTACTGCTGCCATTAAAATAGAAAAGATAGTTTTCTAACTATAAAATACAGAATATTCAGTTTAATTAATGTAGAGGAGGATTTTAACATGAAATTACGTGAACAAATGCCTGAATTAACTGGAGCAACATCTTGGATTAACGACGAAGTAACAAAGGAAGATTTAGTAGGTGATAAAGCAACGCTTATTCACTTTTGGTCAGTAAGCTGCCATTTATGTAAAGAAGCAATGCCTGAAGTTAATGATCTTCGTGATGAGTATGATGATCAATTGAATGTTGTAGCGGTTCATATGCCTCGTTCGGAAGATGATTTAGATATGGGTGTTATTGAGGCAATGGCAATGGGACACGATATTACTCAGCCAATTTACGTAGACAGTGAGCATAAGTTAACAGACGCTTTTGAAAATAAATATGTACCAGCATATTATGTATTTGATAAAGAAGGTCAGCTTCGTCATTTTCAAGCGGGTGGAAATGGAATGCCGATGCTTCGCAAACGTATCAACCGCGTTTTAGGAGAAGAATAATCTATACATGAAGAAATAAAAAGGCCCTAGATAAAATATTTTAGCCGAAGTGAAAAACGAACCACTGATCAACATGTTTGATTGGTGGTTCGTTTTTTTGTTATGCAGAACGTAGATTGCATCTGTTTCGTTCCTTCTAGCAGTTGATTGGAGGGCAAGGCGAAGACTCCTGCGGGAAAAGCGGAATAGGCGAGACCCCGCAGGAGCGCCAGCGACGAGGAGGCTCAGCGGCCGCCCGCGGAAAGCGACGCCTTGCACGGAAATCAACTGCGGTGTAATAAGCAGTCCAGCTCATGTATCCTATTTGTTCGTCTTTAGATTGGATCCATTTCGTTATGTCTCAATCTCTTTTTTTATTTTTACTGAGTCGTTTTAATTATTAATGAGTATTTCATCACATTGACATAAAAAACCTAATATAGTTAAATTTATATAAGAACAAACGTTCGTTTTTGGTGTTGTTATTTTACTCTTTTCTCCCTTTTTAATAAGTATAAGAAAAAAAGGAGGAGATTTGCACAATGACTCAGCTCTATTCGCAGCAAGAAAAGCGGCACGACAAAGAATGCATCTTTCATACATTTCTTACAAACCACAGCGCAACTCTTCAGACTCATATAATGAATACATTTTTGACACCAGAACGCTACGAGCGATTACAAAAAGCGGTCGTTAAAAATGATACAAAAGAACAAAGACTTCTAAACAAAGAATTTCATCAGTTTTATAGCGAAGTTAGATTGCTTCATTATATTAACAAGCTTTGCAGCCATTATTCCAGAGATGTTATGCGTGTAAAAGAAAAAGAGCGTTCGTATATTCCTCTTCGCCTGCAGCAGCCTGCTGCGCTAGATGGAAATCGAACAGTTGAAGATATGCTAGGAGTACAGGACGGAGCTGTATGGGAGCATGAATTTTTAGGAAATCAACTTGAAAATCGTATTCTTCATCATGCATTTCGCCAATTAACGGCCAAGCAGCAGTGTATGCTGCACTTGATTATTGTTGAACGCTGGACTCATAAAGAAATCGCTGCTTATTTTTCTATTTCTCAGCAAGCGGTTTCTAACCATTACCAACGTGCGCTAGGCAAGTTAAAAAAAATTATGAAGGTGAGTGATAGATATGTTTGATCCTCAGTGGCTTCAACTTGTTGGAAACGTAGGGTTTCCCGCTGTCCTTTCTTTTTATTTATTACTGCGTGTAGAAAACAATATAAAGCGACTTGAAGAAAAAGTGGAAGAATTAACAACTGACTTAAGAAAGAAGTGAAGAAATGGAAACTCTATATGAGCTTGTAAATAAAGTGAAAGCTGGAGATGAAGAGGCGTCAAGGCGTTTACTAAAAAAGCTGGAACCAAAACTAAATAAAGCTGTCCAAAGTTTTTCGCTGCATGAGAGAGAAGACGTAAAGCAGGATTTAAAGATTAAAATTCTTTCCGCTGTTAAAATGTTTGATTTTTCCAAAACGCCAGGGCTTTGGGAATTTTTACGCCATAAATAAAAAAGAGCGCTCGTTGTATCGACGCTCTTTTTTTATTTTTGTTGCAGTTCGACTACTTACCTTTCAGGGGAAAGTACAAAAAATAGAAAATGGATAAATATTTTAAAAAAGGTAAAAGGTGATGTGTACAAATAGAGTTTAGCAGTATACTAACAAGTAGAATTTCTTGTATAAAAGGAAGGTAATCGCTCTTTATATAGTGAGGATTGTCGGCAGCAAACAGAGTATAGAAGAGTTTTACTTAATGAAGGAAAAAATAGTGCTGTTCGATAAATCAAACAATACTACTTATAAAAAAGCGGCCGTAAATAATATGTAAGCTAAGAAGCCTATTGTTTTTTGTTTTAGCTTTTGGAAAGAGGTGAAGAAGAATAGATTGAGTCAACTTCTCTTTAATATCACATTAATTATTTCTTTCATGTTTGCTGCAAGTATAGTTCGAGAGCAAATCATTTATAGAGTAGAAGGAATAAAACGGTATAAAATGTATTGCTTAATTTCTTACGGACTATTAGGCAGCATTTTAATGATATATACAATTCAAATAGATTCTACTATGATTCTGGACCTTCGCTTTTTAGCGGTGACAATTGTTTGTCTTTATGCAGGAATGGTACCGGCTATCATTGCAGCTTGTATTATAGGGATAATGCGTTTGCTTTTGTTTGGAATTACGGCAAGCGGAATAATAGGTGCTGCTACAATTATCGTAATGGCTTTGCTGTCTGGATGGACGGTTCGCTTACCTTATCGTCCATTTATTCGTTTTTAATTAATGAATTTTATGAGCTGGCTTTGCGTATTTTTCTCATTATCCTTTCTTTTTAAAGATATCAAGCACGCTGCTACAATTATCATCTATTTACTGCCTGCTTCTTGTATAGGTGGGTGTTTAGTATATCTGGTAGGTAGGTATATATATGTATCTCGAGTAACGACAAATCAGCATAAAAACCTGTCTAAAATGTTTTCGGTTATGGTTCAAAATGCAAAGACAGGCACCATGATTGAAACGCCAGAGCGCGAAGTAGCCGTTATTAATCAAACTTTTTGTGACATGTTTGATATACCCGGTTTTCCTAAACAATACGTTGGACTGGAAAGTAATCAGCTGTTTTTACCTCACGCTCCTATGTTGAAAGATCCTGCTAGGTTTTTAAAAACGGTAGAAAGCACCGTCTATTCAAAAGAGTCAATAGTAGATGAAGAAATTACCTTTATCAAGGGTAAAATTTATGCGCGTGACTACATTCCAATCTATGAAGGTCATGTGTATATTGGCCACTATTGGGAATATCGAGATATTACGGAGAAAAAGAAGGCTGAGTGTGATCTTCGCAAAGCCAATAAAAAGCTTGAAATGCTGTCCATGAAAGATGGCCTAACAGGTCTGAACAACCGCCGATCTCTTGATAAACAGCTGGAAATGGAGTGGAAATACGCACGGAAAGAAAAAGAGCCTCTTTCTTTTCTTTTATTTGATATTGATTATTTTAAAGCGTATAACGATACCTATGGCCATATTCAAGGAGACGAATGCTTAAAAGAAGTAGCGAAGATCGCTAAAAGCATTGTCTTTGACGAATCGGCTTTTGTCGCAAGATACGGAGGAGAAGAGTTTGGTATATTGCTTCCTCGAGCTAATCAATATGAAGCGATAAAATGGCAGAAGCTATTAGACAGCAAGTGGAGGAGCGTGGAATTGTCCACCAGGCTTCTGAAGTGTTTAAGTGTGTCACAATCAGCGTTGGAATAATGACAGTCGTTCCATCCGAAAACATACAGCCCATTTCAATTGTTCATCAAGCAGATCAGGCTTTATATGAAGCAAAGCGTACGGGTCGAAATCAAATTTCAGTATATTCTCACCACAAAGAAGCTGACTCAAACGTTTGAGTCAGCTTTTAAAAGAGATATAAGCCTCTTATTTAGGAGGGGCTTTTTCTTTTTCGTCTTCTTCCATAATTCCTTTTGTAGCGTTTTTAAACTCTTTTAACGTTTTTCCAGCAGCTTTGCCTAATTCCGGCAGTTTCTTTGGACCAAAAAGCAATAGAGCGACAAATACAATTAAGGCAATTTCTCCAAACCCAAGGTTCATTGTCATCGTCTCCTATTTTTTGAAAGTGTTTACAAGTTTAGTATAGCACGAAAAGAGGGGAAGTAGTACACCCTTATCCGGTGATTTTAAGGCCGATTACACCTGCTACAATACAAAAAATAAATAGAATTCGACGCATATCTTTTGCTTCGCGAAAGAAAAGCATGCCAAGAAGTACGCTTCCGGCAGCTCCTACTCCCGTCCATATACCGTAAGCTGTTCCAAGAGGTATTTCCTTTAACGCTAAGGAGAGAAAATAAAAACTTCCTGCACCGAAAAGGATAAATCCAATCGAAGGAAACAATCGCTTAAATCCATCTGAAAGTTTCAAGAAAATTACAAATCCCACTTCGCAAAAACCGGCAGCTATTAATGCAATCCAAGCCATGTTAAGATTCCTCTCTTTCTGTTCCTTCAGTAGAAATTAACTTTAAACCGATGATTCCAAAGATCATTAATCCTAAAAATAAAATCTTTCCAATATTTGCACCTTCGTCTAAAACGGTCATTCCTAGTATCGCTGTGCCAGCAGCTCCTATACCAGTGAACACTGCATAAGCTGTTCCGACAGCAATTTGTTTTAAGGCATTTGAAAAGAAATAAAAGCTGATGACAATTGTGACGATCGTAATGATTGTTGGAGTTAATTCAGTAAATCCGTGTGAATATTTTAAGCCGATTGCCCATACAATCTCGAGTAAACCAGCGATAATAAGATAAATCCATGCCATTTTAATTCCTCCTTGCATAATAATAAGCCCTTTTTACAGGGCCTATTTAGCACGTATGCCTTCCCAAAATATTGTCCAAGCATCGTGGATTTTTTGGTCATAATACTCTGGTTCATAATAAAAGCGCTGAATGAACAGTCCGTCGGTTAAACAATAAAAGCTATTGATATACAAATCAATGGGACGTTCAATTATTTCGCCTTCAGCCATTCCCTGTGTAAAAATAGCATGCAGGATTTGATCAGACAATCGTTCGCTTCTTAAGAAAATAGCTTTTACTTCCGACTGCAAATGTTCAGGCGGAAACAAAATAAGACGACGGTACATCTGGCCAAAAGAATCTTTTTCAATCATCGTGCAGAAATCTACAACAAAGCAGTAAAGCTGTTCTTTAGCAGACTTTGTTTTATGCTGTTCGTATATAACAGATAACTTTGTTAAAAATAAATTCATTAAATCATGCACGGTTAGTAAAAATAAGTCGTCTTTGTTCTTAAAATGAGCGTACAGGGAAGGTTTTTTTATGCCTACTTTTGATGAAATATCAGCAAGCGATGTTTCTGTATAGCCTTTCTTTCCAAAGAGCTCCATTGCTGCAGCTCTAATTTTTTCTACAGTTGATAATTCACTCAAAAAAAGCTCCTCCTCAATCTAACTAACGGTCGTTAGGTAAAAGATATCAAATATAAAAAAAAGAAGCAAGGAAATCGCTTCTTTTTAATGTATTTTCACTAAATGACGCTGAGTTAAAAATAAAGAGAAGATAAAAATAAGCTCAAACGTATTTGTTACGGCTGTGCTTGGTATAGGAATTGACACGGCACTTCCTACAATCATCACGGCTACTCCAATCATCATGCTGCTCCACCTGGTCTTGCGAAATAAGGAAATTCCAACAAAAAGCAAAATAATCGCCACAATGAGAACCATAAGAGGGGGACCGGATGATCCCACTAATGTATAGCGAACAATGCCATATTCACGTATAACTTCCATACGCTGAGTAATCGTCTCGATTATTTCATAGCTAATTAAGGCAAACGTAGTCAGCAAAAAAAGAATGCCGGCAACAGGTTTTTTAGCCCATGTAATCGTCGAGTATTTCGCTACGCCATACGCAAAGAGCACCAAAGTAGGAGTAAATAAAGCGTGAAACCAAAAGCGAAGCATGCTGAGTGAACGTAAAGTATCGCCTTCACCGATAAATGAACCAATCCCAATCATTATATTATCGTAAATTAGTCCAGCTATTACTAAAGGAAGAAAAAGCATGTAAAACGGCGAAGTGTTTTTTCTTACTACATATATGCTAAAGAAAAACAGGACAATATAGCAAAACGAAAATAGAAAATAAAGGATTGTATCAACCATTGTTTTCCTCCTTTTGATGATACTTCTTCTTTTTATGATAACATCATATGCCAAAAAAGTGAGAAATCATGCATTTTTATAGGCAATCTTATCGGACGAAAGCTGCCTTTATCGGTAGAAAGATTCAGAAAATATTGAAATAAAAATAGGAAAAGAGGCCATAGTCAAGCGATTTAGATTTACTGAATTGAATATTAAATAAAGGAAATCTATAAAACAACAACAAAAGAACTAGACGCATATGGAGGCTAAATACTTATATAATTAGAAAAAAATATTTAATGTCCTTTCTATTTAAGTAAGTTAAATGTAAGCATAAAATGGTAAGTAAATGTATTTTTCTTACTTTTATATCTATCTATCATCCTTACAAGTACGGTTGTTAGACAAATACAATTGGTATATCCATAAAAAGGAATTAATGGGATAAAATATTTTTTATTCTACCTTTATATTACAAAACGTTTTCTAAAGTTAAGAAATTTTTAATTACGTAATATTTCCGTGTGTTAATTGTAAGAGTGGTGTATAAAATATTCCTGTTGTTATGGTAAAAAAAGGTATAGATGGGATTTTTCTAGGTAAATAAACTTTAGACCTATTCTGTGAATTTTAAATAAAACGATGAGTTTTTAATTCTGTAAATAGACAATCGGAATTGTAAGAATATATAACATTTGAGCTATTGACCACTAATGAGCGCAGATGATAGTTTTAGAGCTGTTGAAATTGGTACTCGAGTCCATTTTTCAAAGCAGGTGTTTTAGCAGCATGCTAGCGCTGTTAATTGATTAGCTCCCATACATATATAAAGGGAGTGAAACTATGAAATCGTATATCTATCATTATGAATCAAAAGCGTTCATAACGTATCCAACAGGAGAAGTTTGGAAGGAGAAGAATGAAACATGATCTTAATTATCCTATGCTGCCTATTTTTAGTAGGGTATGGCGTTTGGGAGTATCGCAGACATTTACGCAAGCTGCATTCAATTCCTGTACGAGTGAATGTTAATGGTATTCGCGGAAAATCCACTGTTACACGATTGATTACAGGTATTGTAAAAGAAGCAGGTTACAAAACAGTAGGGAAAACGACAGGAACACAAGCGCGTATGATCTACTGGCATACAAGTGAAGAAGAACCAATTATTCGTCGTAAAGAAGGTCCGAACATTGGAGAACAGCGACGAGTGGTAAATGAAGTTGCCGATATTGGCGCGGAAGCTCTTATTTGTGAATGTATGGCGGTACAGCCTGATTATCAAATCACATTCCAAAATCAGCTGATTCAAGCCAAGGTAGGCGTTATTGTAAACGTACTAGAAGATCACATGGATGTAATGGGTCCAACTCTAGATGAAGTTGCTCAAGCGTTCACTGCTACTATTCCTTATGATGGCCACCTTGTTACAATTGAAGGTCCATATTTGGAATACTATAAAAAAATAGCTGCAGAGCGCAACACAAAGGTGATTGTAGCTGACAATGATAAAGTATCTGAAGCGTATTTACGCGAATTTGATTATATGGTTTTCCCTGATAATGCTTCCATCGGTTTAGCAGTAGCAGAAGCACTTGGTATCGATGCTGAAACAGCGATGAGAGGAATGTTAAATGCTCAGCCTGATCCAGGAGCTATGAGAATTACAACGTTTGGCGATGAAAAAAATCCAGCATTTTTAGTAAATGGATTTGCTGCCAACGACGCTTCTTCCACGCTTCGTATTTGGGAACGTGTAGATTCAATGAACTATAGTGAAAAGCTTCCTATTGTCATTATGAACTGCCGTCCGGACCGTGTAGATCGCACGGAGCAATTTGCTGAAGATGTAATGCCATACATTGAAGCGGACGTAATGATTGCAATTGGTCAGACGACCTCACCAATCGCTGCTGCACACCAAAGAGGCGAATTGCCAACAAAAGAATTCTGGGATATGGAAGGCGCTTCTACAGAAGAAATTTTAGAGCGCATGAAGCCTTATTTAAAAGATCGTATTGTATACGGTGTAGGAAATATCCACGGTTCAGCCGAGCCGCTTGTTGAAGCTATTATTGAAATGAAAAAGATGAGAAAAGCAGTTTAATCTAGGAGGCCATTTCATGTTCGGATCAGATTTATATATTGCCCTTGTGTTAGGGGTTACACTAAGCTTAATTTTTACAGAAAAAACGGGCGTATTGCCAGCCGGTCTTATCGTACCAGGGTATTTAGCTCTTGTATTTGATCAGCCAATTACCATTTTAATGATTTTCTTAATTAGTATTTTAACGTACGTTATCGTCGTGTACGGAATCTCAAAAGTAGTTATTTTATATGGACGTCGCAAATTTACAGCGATGTTAATTACGGGTATTGTGATTAAAGTTGCATTTGATTATTTCTTCCCGATCTTGCCGTTTGAAGTGTTTGAATTACGCGGAATTGGTATCATTGTACCGGGCTTAATTGCAAATACAATGCAAAAGCAAGGTCTTCCTTTAACAGTTGGAACAACGGTTTTATTAAGTGGTGTAACATTTGGAATTATGCAAGTTTATTATTTATTTTAATACACAAACAAACCGCAGCTGGTAAAGGAAGGTGAAAGCGTTGAAAGAGAAAAAATTAAACTTTCAAGAAAAAGTATTGATGTTTATAAAGAAAACAAAGCCTACAACAGGCAAGCAAGCTCTTATCTTAACGCCAATTTTAATCGTAATTTTAGCTCTTTCAGGATGGATGGAGCGTTCGGATGCTCTTGAGAACCCTGAGACGGCTAATCCAGAGGCCAATAATGATTTAACGATGACTATGGTCGGAGACATTATGATGGGTCGCCATGTAAGAGAAGTAACTGAACGCTACGGAGAAGATTTTGTATTCCGCAACGTGGAGCCGTTCTTTAAAAATTCGGATTACGTAAGCGGGAACTACGAAACGCCGATTTTAACAAACGACGTAGATTCATATAAAGCAATGGAAAAAGGTATTCATTTATATAGTAAGCCTGCTGATCTAGCGACCGTTAAAAATGCAGGTTTCGACGTATTAAACTTAGCGAACAACCATTCAATGGACTACAGTGCAAAAGGGTTAGAAGATACGATCTCTACTTTTGAAGCAAACAAATTAGATTTTGTTGGTGCTGGCCGTAACTCTGAAGAAGCAAAGCATATTTCGTATAAAGATGCTGACGGCATCCGCATTGCAACCGTAGGCTTTACGGATGTATATTCAGACGGAATGTCGGCTGGAAAAAACAACCCAGGTATTTTAAAAGCAGATCCGGATCTTATTTTCAGCACGATTCAGCAAGCGAAAGCAAATGCTGATTTAGTTGTAGTAAATGCCCACTGGGGTGAGGAATACGATGCACAGCCAAGTCCTCGTCAAGAAGGACTAGCAAAAGCGATGGTAGACGCTGGTGCGGACATTATCATCGGTCACCATCCGCACGTTCTACAGTCATATGACGTATATAAAGGTTCGGTTATTTTCTATAGCTTAGGAAACTTTATTTTTGACCAAGGGTGGTCAAGTACGAAAAATACAGCGATGGTTCAGTATCATTTAAACAAGCAGGGCCAAGCTAAAATTGATGTTATTCCAATGGTTATTAAAGCAGGTACACCAACCCCAACAGATAACCCTTGGCGCATGAAGCGTATTTATAACGATTTAAACAAGTTTTCTTCAAACCCTGAACTGTTAGAAAAAGAACGAAACAAGTTTGAATTAAACTTAGATCATTCTCGCATTATAAAACATGCAGAGGAACGCAAAAAGAAAGAAGCACAAGCTAACTAATAGCCCGTCATACACAGAGGAGGTAAAAGATGATAAATAAACGTAATACGATTATTGTTTCCATTGTCATCTTTTCACTCATAGTAGGTGTATGTGTTTATCAATTTATGTTTCCAAAACAAGAATATGCAGTAAGTACTTCAGATCCTCGCGCCACAAAAGTAGGTATGGAAATTCTTAAACAAGGCGGTACAGCAGTTGATGCAGCTATTGCCATTTCCTACACGCTTGGTGTTGTGGAACCGTACGGATCAGGACTTGGGGGAGGCGGAGGAATGCTGATTGATCCAGCAGATGCCTCTCCAACATTTATTGACTACCGAGAAATTGCACCTAAGAATGATAAAGAAGATGAGATTGGCGTACCAGGGTTCGTCGCTGGTATGGATTATATTCAGCATCACTACGGATCTCTGTCGATGAGCAAACTAATCGACCCGGCCATTAACTATGCCGAAAATGGGTACAAAGTGGACAAAGATTTGCACGATAGGCTGGTTTCATACAAAGGAAATGTGAATGAAGATGAAATTCCTAGCTTTTATCCAGATAAGGACGCCATTAACACAGGTGAAATTGTCAAACAGCATGAATTAGCGAACACGTTGCAAAAGATTAAGGAAGAAGGGCCAAATGCTTTTTATAGAGGGAAAATTGCAGACGATATTACAGAAGAAACGAAAGTAAGTCACAAAGACTTGCGAAAGTATGCGCCTGTTGAGCGCAAACCTCTATCAACTAATTATAAAGGTCATCAAATTATTTCAGCACCTCCTCCTTTTGCTGGTGCTACGCTCATTCAAATGTTAAAAATGACGGATCAAGAAGATATTTGGAAGCTGAAGGAATCGCATCCTAGTCTTTATTATCATTTTCTTGGTCAAATTTCAAAAGTAGCTTATCAAGACCGCTTGAAAAAAATTGCCGATCCGGCTTTTATAAAAGAAACGCCAAATGATTGGATCGACGATCATTACGTGCATTTACTTCGTAATAAATTAAATAATACTGAAACAGATCACACCAAAGTAAGCGACGTCGAAGAACATGAAAGTACCACTCATTTTGTTGTGATGGACGGTGAAGGAACCGTTGTATCAACAACGAATACGCTGAGTAATTTCTTCGGCAGCGGTGAATATGTAGATGGGTTCTTTTTAAATAATACGCTCAATACGTTTGGGGAAGGAATTAATAAGCGTCAACCTGGCAAGCGTCCAAGAACATTTACAGCCCCTACCATTATTCGTGAAGGTGATGAATGGGTAATGTCCATTGGCACACCGGGAGGAAATCGCATTCCTCAAGTGTTAACGCAAGTAATTGGGGATTATTTCGAAAACAAAGACTCCATTAAAAACGCAGTAGAAAACAAGCGTGTCATTTTTGATTCTCATAAGTTTTATTCAGAAGCCAAGCTTAAACAGTCAACGAAGGATGGTTTAAAAACGTACGGCTATGACTTAAAAAACAATGATAACGCGATGTTTTACGGAGGCGTTCAAGCTCTTGTGAAAGACTTAAAGAAAAATAAGATTCAAGGTGACGCTGATCCGCGCCGCCACGGTTTATGGGAAAAAAGTACAGACTAACTTAATTGGAGGAATAGAAAATGATCGCAAAACGTATCGTAGGGATTGTAGGACCAATTGCTATTGTAGCAGGAGTAGTAGCAGGACTTGGAGCTTTGAAGCATCCGGCTACTCTTTCAACAGATGAACAGCAAAAAATTGAAAATAACGTAAAAATGATTGAACAAACAAAATCAGCTGCTACAGATGCAGTAAATGATGCTGCGGCAGCCGCTGGAAAATAAATCTTATGCAGTAACAAAAAAGGCATCGTCTAGGACGATGTCTTTTTTGTGTGCAATTTAATGTATGGATAAAAATGAAAGCGCTTCACAAAATATACAGATAAGTAAAAATGGAGGGTAAGATGTGAATAAGAAATTACTGTTGTTTAATATTATTGCTTTTTTATTATTAATTTGCGTTATAGCCGCTTTTTTTATGAGTCAATCGAGTACAGATCTTAGTCCTAAAAAGCTGCTTAAAAAAAATAATGATCATTCTTATGGTGTGAGTTCATCTAATTCTCTGGCAGCAAATGTAGGGATGGACGTATTAAAAGAAGGCGGGAATGCAGTAGATGCGGCTATTGCTATTTCGTATGCCCTGAACGTAGTCGAACCTTTTGGATCTGGAATTGGCGGAGGCGGAGGTATGCTGATCGCCAAAAAAGATCAGCCTGCTACCTTTATCGATTACCGGGAAACCGCTCCAACTTCTATGAGCGGTAAAAACGGCGTGCCGGGATTTGTCGCTGGTATGGAATATATTCAGCAGAAGTATGGCACAAAATCAATGAGTGATTTAATTCAGCCGGCTGTTGAATACGCTGAAAAAGGGTTTGAAGTAGACTCTCTTTTATCTTCTCGATTGTATTATTCTCGAGGAAGGATGGATGTGGATGATCTATCCGCATTTTATCCGAAGGGAGAAGCAATTGAAGAAGGAGAAAAGCTGACGCAGCCAGTGTTGGCTAAAACGTTAATTAAGATTCAGCGAGAAGGTGCATCTGCATTTTATAAAGGAGATGTGGCACAAGATCTTGCTGATGCAACGCCTATTTCTAAAAAAGACCTATCTTCCTATCAAGTAACAGAAACTAAGCCTGTCGTGTCTACTTACAATGGAACAGAAGTGATTTCAGCGCCTCCGCCTTTTTCTGGAATTACACTTATTCAAATGTTAAAAATGGCAGAGACAGAAAATCTTGAAACAATGCCTGACAAAGACTATTACGAAACGATGAACAGAATTAAAAAAGCAGCTTACTCAGACCGATTAAAACAAATCGGAGATCCTGACTTTCATCATCAAAACTCAAGTGAGTTAGTTAGTGATGATTATATAACAAACCTGGTCAATCACCCGACACGTTCTTCAGGTGAAGGCGATGAAGAACACGAAAGTACAACACATTTTGTAGTTATTGATTCAGAAGGAACCGTTGTATCAACAACCAATACGTTAAGTAACTTCTTTGGTACAGGTGAACAAGTTGACGGCTTTTTTCTTAATAACAATGCTGATACGTTTGGAAGCAAAGAACCGAATAATCGTGAGCCAGGAAAAAGAGCAAGAACTTTTACGGCTCCAACTATTATAAGAGAAAAAGGCGAGTGGGCGATGGGAATAGGTTCTCCGGGCGGAACACGGATTCCTCAAATTTTAACTCAGGTACTTTCTAAAAACCTTGAAGGGAATGAACCGCTTCAAGAAGCTGTAAATGAACCGAGATTTATTTTTGACGATTCGACTATTTATGTAGAGCCTGATTTAAATACAAAAAATATTCCTTCTGCGTTTCGAATAGAAACAAAGGAAAGCAACGTCTTTTATGGAGGTATCCAAGCATTAACCATTAATTTTCAAGATAAACAAATGGAAGGAGCGGGAGACCCTAGAAGAAATGGAGTTTGGAAAACAGGAGATTAACGGAGCAAAGGCCCCTTCTCATATGCTTAGGCATAGTGAGAAGGCGTTTGAAAATATCGAATGGAATGAAATTCTTTGTCGCTGGAATGAAAATGTACGTAAATGGGGGAACGATCTAAAGCAGGGTGAGCGTTGAAAAACGTGGCATCACCGTAGCGCAATGCTTTTAGCAAGTAAGGCATTTCTTGTTTGAAAATAGCATAACGAATGGCTTGCACAGACTTTTCCGTCTGTTCATTTCCAATAAATACGTATACATACAGCGTATCAACACCGTCTTTGTGGAGCCATTCGGCAAAAAGCTCATTTCGCTGCTCATTTAATTGATCAACAGCAAACTTTTCATCGATCCAAAGAAATAAATCATCTGTTTGTTCAGAATGAGTGAGCGTATAGCGGCGCCCAATAAAAGGGAAAGTGGGCGTGCTTCCTTGCCGGTATGTAACGCTAAATTGCTGAGGATTAAAAGCAGACAAACGGCATCTTCCTTTCGCGCTTTTAAGTAGTTTATGCATAAAAAAGAGAAATTTCACACATTCGTCAAGAATTTTAAGCTGTTTTTCTTACATGCATACTTATGAAAAAGTTGTTACACTGAAGAAAAGAAATAGTGGGTGATAAAAGATGGAGCCGCTGTATATTGTCTTATCGATTTTTTTAGCAGCAATGCTATCGTATGATATTGCTAAATTTGTTCGAGGGGACCGCCCAGATTGGAAAGAGGGTCTCGTGACCGGCCTTGTGTTCGTAGGCTTTTTAGCAGCCATGCAAATGGCTTTTCACATTGTATAGCGACGAAAAAGGCTGAGACAAATGTATTTTAGTTGAAGGAAGATCCGAACGATGAAACGTTCGGATCTTTTATGGTTAAGTGAACGTAGATTTCATGTATGTAGTTATGTCTCAATCTCTTTTTTTTGAGGATATGCCCCATAAGTTTAGTTCAGCAATACTAAAAAGCCTCGATATCGAATAAGCTGTTGTATACTGCATTTTTGATAAAGGGGCTTTTTACTTGTATCGAAAAAAAACACTGCTTTTGAAGCGAAGTTTAGGAGTAGCTGTGTTTCTTTCTGTTATTGCGCTGGGAATTTGGATGTTTCAATTTACATTCTTTTCTCCGAGTCATCAAGCCAAATCTGCCGTAAAAGAATTTTATACGCTAGAACAGGAAGGGAACTTTTCGGAATCATGGAACCTTTTTCATTCATCCATGAAAAAGAAGTGGACAAAAGGTGCATACATACAAGATCGTGCACACGTATTTCTCAATCATTTTGGGGTAGACACCTTTACGTATTCCATTGAAGATGTTGAAAAAAGAAAGAGCTGGAAGATGGAAAATGATCGTAAAGCGTTTCCTGTTGTTTACGAAATGACCGTTATCCAAACGTATAAAGGGAAATATGGAAACTTTGATTTGGTGCAGAAAGTGTATGCTGTTCGTGAAAAAGGAGAATGGAAAGTCGTGTGGGATTATAAACAGTAGGAGAGCCTGCTGTTTTTTTATCTTCATAAGAAATGAGTATACCTCAGCTGGTAATATGCCTCTTTTTTAACAGAAAAAACGTTATGTTTTTTTACGAGTGGGTAAAATGAAAGAAGGAGGCGAACGCAGATGAAATTTAAAACAATTTTGTTTGATGCATATGGAACACTGTTTGATGTACATACCGTTATTGAAACGTGTGATAAGCTGTATCCGGAACGAGGAGAAAGTATTAGCCATTTATGGCGTTTGAAGCAAATTGAATATGCAATGCAATATCAGCTGATGGGAAGATACGTTGACTTTTATACATTAACAAATCAATCCCTGAAATATGCAGCAGAAGCAAATGATATTGATTTGACGGAACACGAAGAAAAAATGCTGATGAGTGCTTATATGAAGCTGAATGTCTACGATGAGGTCAAAGAGGTGCTCGCCTATTTAAAAGAAAAAGGCTATCGTCTGGCTATTTTTACGAATGGTCCTAAGCACATGATTGATCCGCTTGTTTCTTATCACAACATGAATCATTTATTTGAAGACGTTATTTCCGTAGACGAAATCAAACAGTACAAGCCTACGATGGCAAGCTATCACTATGCAAAAAACAAAATGAACGCAAAAAGAGAAGAAGTATTATTTTTGTCATCGAATACATGGGATATTGCCGGTGCTAAAAACTACGGGTTCGCAACGGCTTGGGTCAACCGAAAAGGAAATGTAGCTGAACATAAAGAATTGCAGCCAAACGTAATCATTAAAAGCTTAAATCAGCTTATTAAATAAAAAAAGAACGAGCATAAGCTCGTCCTTTTTTTATTTATTGCTAAATGTATCTTTTGTTTCGCCTACTGCTTTTTGAGCATTTCCTTTTGTTTTCTCAGCTTTTCCTTCACGCTGAAGGTCGCGGTTATTCGTTGCATTTCCAACTTGATCTTTTACTTCACCTTTAGCTTTTGATACGTTTCCTTTAACTTTATCTCCTAAACCTTTACTCATGTTAATCTTCCTTTCTATTAGTGATTAAGTAGTGTTACTTGTCTGTTCCACCATTAGAAAGAAATTAAACATATTTTCTGATTTTGACCTAAACAGAAGCTAAGCCTGCGATATTCAGCAGTAATGTTTAGTCACTATCATCATTATCGTTCGGAGGTTTTAAGTTCCCATTCATCATAAATCTGAGATTCATAAGGCCATGATAATAAGCTTAAAGATTCCACTGCTTTTAGAACAAGAGGAGAAGCATTATTGATGTTAAGATCTTGCGGTGCGATCCACAATGCTTCCAAAGAATCTTGTCCTTCAAACTGGACCGGGTTGGAAAGAAGCTCACCGCCGGCAATGTCTACGTGATAAAAAACGGCAATGTGATGTACATGGGTAAATTCTTTCCACTTACAGGGATACTGAAAATCCGTTGTACCCGCTTGAGAAATAATAGTAATTTTAAAGCCCGTTTCTTCACTAAATTCTCTTTTCATCGCATCTGTTAATGTTTCACCGTGTTCTAGCTGTCCGCCTGGCAAATCAAAGCGATGAATATACGGCCCTCTATTTTTTCTGATAACAAGCAGCTTGTTATCTCGCATACAAATTCCATATACGCCAAAGGCGCGGTCATAGTTTGGTTCCATCTTTTTTTCACTACTTTCTATAACAGAATGGCTTGATAAAGCATCATTTGATTTCTTTATCCTACCATACATTTTGCTATAGAACCTTTTTTAATGAGATGCTTTTACAGTAAGCGTGCGGGAAACAGCACTTTCGTTATGCAAACGGTCAACAGAGGTTACAACATATGTGTATGTTTGATTTTTGAGTGCGCTTTGATCTGCAAACAATTGTGTTTCTCCTGTTTTCCGAACGGTCGTCAGCAAGTTTTCTGCGTTGTGGATTTCGCCTCGTTTATTGCCCTGGAAGCGATAAATGGCATAATATGCGGAATCATTCTGCTGATGATCTCGAATTTCAAACGCCGCTTCTTTTGTATGAGGGCCCGCGTTTTTTAATTTTGGTGCTTTTGGGGCCGTATCATCAAGCCAAGGCATTGACGGAATAAGAGCAGGATGTTTATAAATATCGTTTTGCAGCTTGTCTTTTATTCCTAGTGGGTTTCGGTTCAAATCTTTCAGGCTAAAATGCATGCTCCCGTGTACTTCTGGAAATTGGTGATTCAGGGCAATTTGCCTTGGATACTCATCGGGATCAGACCATGCCTCTACCGCGTTGTTATTAATTTTGTAAGCAGCTTGTCCAATATAAAGGTGGACTGGCTTTCCGTGAACTTCATCTCTCCACCAGTTGAGCAGCGTATCGTAGGCAGCGGGTTCAAATCCGATATTCCAATAAATTTGCGGAGTGATGTAATCAATGTATCCATTTTGAATCCACGTACGCGTATCGGCATACAAATCATCGTAGTTTGTTTGTCCAGCAGTAGTCTTAGAGCCAGTTGGATCATTAGCAATGTTTCTCCATACGCCGAACGGACTGATACCAAATTTTACGTATGATTTTGTTCTTTTAATAGACGTATTTAAATCTCGAACAAGCTGATTAACATTGTCACGTCGCCAGTCTTCAATATTCGAAAATGTTTGAGCACCGTAGGTTTCATATGTTTTTTGGTCTGGGAACGTTTGCCCTGCAATTTTATAAGGATAAAAATAATCGTCCATATGAACAGCATCAATATCATAGTTTCTTACGACTTCGAGCACTTCTTCAATAATAAAATTTTTCACTTCTGGAATACCTGGGTTGTAGTAGAGTTGTTTTCCGTAGGAGACGACCCAATCAGGATGTTGTTTGGCAGGATGATTATCGGCAAGTTTGTTTAAATCAGTATGATTCATGGTAATGCGGTAAGGGTTAAACCATGCGTGGAATTCTAAGTTGCGCTTATGTGCTTCCTCCACCATAAAAGCTAGAGGATCGTAGCCGGGATCTTTTCCTTGTGTACCCGTTAAATATTCTGACCACGGGCCATATTTCGACGGATAAAAGGAATCAGCGGTAGGTTTAATTTGAACGACCACAGCATTCATCCCCATTTTTTTGACTTCATCTAGCAAATAGGCAAACTCTTTTTTCTGCTGCTCAACCGGAAGACCAGGCTGAGAAGGCCAGTCAATATTGTATACGCTTGCAATCCAAGCGGCTCGAAGCTCCCGCTTTTGATACGTGGTAGGTACGTCTGCTTTAGCAGGTAACGCGCTCGAACAAAACAGCAGCAAAAACAGGACGCCTCCAATCCATTTTTTAATATGCATATTCGTTCCTCCTTCTTTTTGGGTTGAGATAAAATTTCTTTCATAATATAGCATGCGGTCGTTATATTCACAATAGATTTTAATAAAATATTCTGAAAAATAAAATAAAGTTTTAAAAATATCAGAAAAATATTGAAATTAAACTTCAGAAAAAATATAATAATGGTAATTTAAAGAATATTTTAGAAATACGTTACTTAACGATGGAGGAATTCATGCGCCAATTTTCCGTACTTACTTTAATCGATGCACAAATGAATCATTACAGTCCTGCTGAAGGAAGAGTAGCTGATTACGTGTTAGAAAATCCTACGACCACGTTGAACTTAACGACCAAACAGCTAGCTAAGCAGTGTCAGTGCAGCGAGGCTACGATTATCCGCTTTTGTCAGCGTGTAGGAATCAATAGTTTTAAAGAATTAAAGATTGAATTAGCAAAAGATGCCCATAAGGTGAATAACGAGCAGCTGCCCAATCTTCCGGTTAATTTCGAAGACGAGACCGAAGCCGTGCTTGAAAAAGTCATGAGCAAAAGTATGAGTGCACTTATGAATACGAGTCGATTAGTGAGTTCTTCTGCAATTGATGCAGCTGCGGAAGCTATTCATGGAGCGAAGCGAGTGTTTTTATACGGAGCAGGGGGATCATCTGTAGTTGCGCTAGATGCGCAGTATAAACTGCTTCGAATTGATATTTCAGCGCTGTTTTCATTAGATAGTCATGTTCAAATGGTGATGGCTACAAACATGACAAAAGAGGATGTGCTGTTTGTAGTATCGACTTCCGGTCAAACAAAAGAAGTAGTGGAGCTGATGCAAATAGCCAAAGATAAAGGAGCAGTCGTTATTTTGCTAACGCAGCACGGGTCATCGCCAGCTTCTAAATTAGCTGATATTCTGCTGACTATTTCAGTAGAAGAACAGCATATCCGAATTGGAACGATGAGCGCTCGTATTGCTCAGTTAGCCGTTGTAGATGCGATGTTTATACGGTTATGTATTCAAAAAGGCAATCAAGTATTTGAACGCATAATCGATACACATAATGTAATTCAAAAAATAAAGAGGTAGGGGGAAACGAGAAAATGAAGGTATTGTTTGTATGTTCTGGAGGAATGTCAAGTGCGATTGTGGTAAAAGCGTTAAAAACGGAAGCACAAAAGCACGGAACGGATATGGAAGTGCTGGCAATTGGGACAAATGAAGTGGCAGAAGAAATTCAAAAAGGCTGGGATGTTGTAATGGTTGCACCGCAGATTCGCCACCGGTTTAACGCAGTGAAAGCGGAAGCGGATAAAGCTTCTGTTCCGTGCGGGCCGATTCCGCCGCAGGCTTATACGCCGCTTGGAGGTCCGACGCTTTATAAAACGGTTCAACAGCTCGTTAGCTGAGGAAAGCAGGTGTATTCCTGCTTTTTAAATAGAAAAGGGGTTTATTACACAAGGGGAGAACATGGAGGGGGAAAGGGTATATGAGCAAATTTGTGTCGTTTTTAGAGAACAATTTATCAGGACCTATGGCCAGGCTATCAGAACAGCGGCATCTTCAAGCCATTCGTGATGGCGTTATTTCCGCTTTGCCGTTTATCATTATCGGAAGTTTTTTCTTGATTCTAGCATTTCCGCCTGTGCCGCAAGACAGCACAATTGCAAAATGGGCAGCTGATAACAGCGCCAATATTTTAATACCGTATCGAGTCACGATGTTTATTATGTCTTTATATATAGCTTTTGGGATAGGGTACAACTTGTCCAAAAGCTATAATCTCGATCCGCTGTCAGGAGCGCAAATTGCAGTAGCTGCACTACTTCTTACGGTGACTCCAAAGCTGATTGAAGAAGAAGGGTTTATGCTTCCAATGACAAACCTTGGAGGTCACGGTTTATTTGTAACGATGATTGTATCGATTTTGTCGGTGGAGATTCTCAGGTTTTGTAAAGCAAAAAATGTCACCATTAAAATGCCGGAACAAGTGCCGCCTTCGGTATCACGGTCTTTTGAAGCGCTCATTCCGGTTGCAATTGTTGTTGTACTTATGACGATTATTACCATTGTTTTAGGTATCGATCTTCACCATTTAGTTGATAAACTAGTTGCTCCGCTTGTAGAAGCTGGAGATAGTTTAGCAGGAGTGTTAATACCGGTTTTCTTAATTACGTTTTTCTGGTCATTTGGAATCCACGGCGTCTCTGTTGTTGGGACAGTGGCACGGCCTGTATGGGAAGTGTATTTAGCGAAAAATGCTGAAGCGGTAGCAGACGGAGCTTCAACGCTTCCATATATTGCACCCGAAACGTTCTTTCAGTGGTTTGTGTGGATCGGAGGATCTGGAGCGACGCTGGGCCTTGCTTTAGCGATGCTGTTTTTCTCAAAATCTAAATATTCGAAAGCGCTTTCTAGAACATCTTTTATTCCAGCGGTTTTTAATATTAACGAGCCAATTATTTTCGGTCTGCCAATTGTCTTAAATCCTATTTTAATTATTCCATTTATCATTATCCCGATTATTACAACAATCATTTCATACGCAGCAACGGCGACAGGCCTTATTACTCCAACCTACGTAATGGTTCCTTGGACGCTTCCAGCGCCAATTGGAGCTTATCTGTCGACAGGGGGGGACTGGCGGGCGGTTGTGCTAGTCGTTATTAATATTGCTATTTCTGTTGTCATTTATCTCCCGTTCTTTAAAATGTACGACCGAAAGATGGTTGAAATGGAAAAAAGCGATGAAGCAACGGTTGCACCATCCGATAGTTCAGTTCAAATGTAAAAAAAGAGAAGCCAACTTGTTTGGCTTCTATCTCTTTAATAGGAGTGGAGATCAATGTTTGTTCGGTTTCGATATAAAACCGTGTTTTTATTTCTGCTAACCATGGTTCTTTGCAACGTTATTTTTACACCTTTGCTGCAGTATGCTGGTTTATCAGCACAGCATAGTTTATTTGTCATTACAAGTCTATCAGCAGCGCTGCTTACAACATTTATTTCCGTTCGGCTTTCAACCGCAGCTTTATCTAAAACTGCCGTTTGTACCCGCTTTGTTTTGCTTGGAGCAGGGTGCACAGCCGTTACATATTTAGCCGTTTTTTAACAAGGAGGGGCAAAAAATGAAAGTGGTGACAATAGGGGGAGGATCAAGCTATACACCTGAATTGGTCGAAGGGTTTATTAAACGATATGATGAGCTTCCGATTCGAGAGCTATGGCTTGTAGATGTTGAAGAAGGAAAAGAGAAGCTTGAAATTGTAGGAGCACTCGCAAGGAGAATGGTCAAAAAAGCAGGTGTTGATATGAAAATTCATTTAACGCTTGATCGAAAAAAGGCATTAATAAATGCTGATTTTGTAACAACACAGCTTAGAGTAGGTCAGCTTGATGCGCGTATTCAAGATGAGCGTATCCCTCTTAAGTACGGAATGATTGGTCAAGAGACAAACGGGGCGGGAGGATTATTCAAGGGCTTGCGAACAATCCCGGTTTTGTTGAAAATTGCCGAGGAAATACACGAAATTTGTCCAAACGCCTGGCTTATTAATTTTACGAACCCTGCAGGTATGGTAACGGAGGCGCTGCTTCGCTACGGAAAGCATTCTAAAATAGTAGGAGTTTGCAACCTGCCTGTACATATGACAAACTCGATTGCCAGCTTGCTTCAAATAGAAAAAGAAGATGTGTACATTGAATTTGCAGGATTAAATCACTTGGTATATGGACTGCATGTGTATGTCAAAGGAAAGAAAGTAACGCAAGAAGTTATTCGCCGATTAAGTGATCCAAAGTCCCAAGTAACAATGAAAAACATAGCTCCTATTCCGTGGCAACCGGATTTTTTGGAAGCTCTCGGCGTGATTTTATGTCCTTATCACCGCTACTACTATAAAACAAAAGAAATATTAGCAGAAGAGCTTCTGGCCTTTCAGTCAGGTGCCACGCGCGCTGAAGTGGTCAAAGTATTAGAAGCAGAGCTTTTCGAACTCTACAAAAATCCAAATCTAGAAATGAAGCCTCCGCAGCTGGAAAAACGAGGAGGAGCCTATTACAGCGATGCCGCATGTAATTTAATTTCATCCATTTACAACGATAAAGGTGATATTCAAACAGTAAATGTAAAAAACAACGGCGCGATTTCTTCACTGCCGAATGAATCAGCGGTTGAATTAAACTGTATCATAACAAAACAAGGACCGGTACCGCTTGCTGTTGGTGAACTTCCTGTAGAAGTGAACGGACTTGTGCAGCAAATTAAATCGTTTGAACGAGTAGGAGCAGAAGCTGCCGTTACAGGATCTTATGAAAAAGCACTTGTTGCCCTGACCATTAATCCGCTTGTTTCAAGTGACGAACTGGCTAAGGCGGTCTTAGATGAACTGCTTCAAGCTCATCGCAAGTATTTACCCGCTTTTTTTAAGGAAGTGAATGCGTAGTATGTATGCTGTGGGACTTATGTCAGGAACGTCACTTGATGGAATTGATGCGGCTCTTGTTCAAATTGAAGGAAGCGGCTATGAAAGTAAAGTTACGCTTCTTCATTTCATTACTATGCCGTTTTCTTCTCAGTTAAAAAAGGAAATTGAACAGGCCATTTCTGTTGAATCTTCAAATGTGCAGCTGATCTGTAGCTTAAATTTTAAACTGGGCTATGCATTTGCAGATGCAGTGAAAAGAGTGTGCCAAGAAGCCGGTTTTTCTCTTGAACATGTAGATGTCATCGGATCGCATGGGCAAACCATTTACCACCAGCCTTATGCTTCAGGAAATACAGCAATGTCTACCCTGCAAATTGGAGAGCCCGCTGTTATTGCCTATGAAACCAAAACGAAGGTAGTGGCAAACTTCAGGGTGATGGACATGGCAGCGGGCGGGCAAGGTGCTCCGTTAGTTCCTCATACGGAACGGATTTTGTATGGCCACAGTGACCGTACAAGGCTGCTTCAAAACATTGGAGGCATTGGGAATGTAACGTTGATTCCGCCAAAACACTCTCCTATACCCGTAGTAGCTTTTGATACGGGGCCGGGAAATATGATGATAGATGAAGCGTGTCAGCAGCTTTTTAATGTTTCATTTGATGGAAATGGGCGTTTAGCAGCTGGCGGAACTATTATTTCAGAGCTTTTAGAAGACTGTATGAATCATGATTACATGAAGCTTTCTCCTCCTAAATCGACGGGAAGAGAACTGTTCGGTACACAGTACACAAGGAGACTGCTAGAGAAATATAGCAAACATAAAAAAGAAGATTTGCTGGCTACGATTACTATGTTCACGGCATCATCCATTGTACATCACTATGAGACATTTATTTTTCCTGCCTATTCTATTGACGAAGTGATTATTGGAGGAGGAGGAAGCTATAACAATACGCTGATGGATATGATTAAAACCAAGCTAGGAAAGCGGTGCCGTGTGTATACCCAAGAAGAAATAGGAATGTCTTCAGAAGCAAAAGAAGCCGTAGCTTTTGCGGTGCTCGCAAATGAAACACTTTTAGGTTATCCAAGCAATGTACCAAGCGCAACCGGCGCCTTGTCTCCTGTAATATTAGGAAACATTACGCCTGTGCCACTATAAAAAAGGGGATGGAAGAAATGACAGAAGCAGCAAATATGGAAAATGAAATTTTTGAACTTATTGCATACGGAGGAAATGCTAGATCACTGGCATACGAAGCGTTAGAAGCAGCTGAAGATTATGATTTTAATAAAGCTGACGAACTTTTAAAGCAGTCTCAAGAAGAGCTCAGTCATGCTCATAAAACGCAAACGACGCTTATTCAACGTGAATTGACCGGAAAAACAATTGAAAAGTCGCTGCTTTTAATTCACGCACAAGATCATTTAATGACGGCTATTTCAGAGCAAAAATTAATTGAACATATGATTAAGCTTATTAAAAAATTTAAAAAAGAAGGCGAAAATCAATGAAAAAGCTAGGTATTGCGATTTACCCGGAACATTCGACTGTGGAAAAAGATAAAGCGTATATAGCACTTGCGCATCAATACGGATTTACCCGCATTTTTACGTGCTTGCTTTCTGTTGAAGGCGATCAGAAAAAAGTAATGGCAAATTTTAAAGAAATCATTGAGTTTGCCAATGAGCTAGAGATGGAAGTAGTAGTGGATATCGCTCCTCGCGTATTTGGAGCGCTTGGCATTTCTTATGATGACTTATCTTTTTTTCACGAACTAGGAGCTTATGCTATTCGTCTTGATTTAGGTTATACGGGAAATGAAGAGTCTATTATGACCTTTAATCCATACGGCTTAAAAATTGAAATTAATATGAGCAATGCAACAAAGTATGTCGATAATATTTTAAGTTACCGGCCAAATCGAAAACAGCTATTGGGATCGCATAATTTCTATCCTCATCGGTACGCAGGATTGTCGTATGATCACTTTATGAAGTGTTCAGCATTGTTTAAAGAACATAATCTAGAAACCGCTGCTTTTATTAATTCACCAAGCGCTACTTTTGGACCGTGGCCTGTTACTGAAGGGCTTTGTACGCTTGAGATGCACCGCACGCTTCCGATTGATGTGCAGGCTAAGCATCTTTTTAAAACGGAGTTAATTGATTGTGCAATTATCGCCAATGCGTATGCATCGGAAGAAGAAATGAAGTCGCTGCGCGATGTTGTCCAGCAAGAGCGCTTTACCTTTAATGTGACTCTGTATGATACGATTACTGAGCTTGAAAAGAAAATTGTGCTGGAAGAGTTTCATTTTTACCGAGGAGACGTATCCGATTATTTAATTCGCTCTACGCAAAGCCGAGTAAAATATAAAAAAGAAGAATTCAAGCCTACGCATACTCCTTCCATTCGAAGAGGCGATATTTTAATAGAAAATGAGCTCTACGGACAGTACAAAGGGGAGCTGCAAATTGCGCTGTTAGACATGGAAAACTCAGGGAAAACTAACGTAGTAGGGCGCATTGCAGAAGAGGAAATTTTCTTATTAAATGAACTGCAGCCATGGGATAAATTTGCTTTTTATGAGCGGTGATGAAATGGACTATATTATCGGTATCGACGGTGGCGGAACAAAAACAGAAGCCGTTGCGTACAGCTTAGACGGTCAAGAGCTTGCTGTTTCAAAAAGCGGTTACGGCAATTTGCTTATTCATTACGATACGGCTATTACTCATATTGATGAATGTATTACGGCGTGCAAAACGACGCTTGCTGGTCATACATGTAAAGGGATTTCACTAGGACTTGCTGGAAGTAAAGCATTATCTAAAGAAGAAATAAAAAAGTATTTTTATAATCGTTATCAGGTAGAAGTAGGGGTATATGATGACGCCATGATTGCACATGAAGCACTTTTAAGTGGAAAAGACGGCATTTTAACCATTGCAGGAACTGGAGCTGTCGGCATTGGAAAAAAAGACGGAGTGTACGAATACGGCGGAGGGTGGGGACATCTTCTTGGAGATGAAGGAAGCGGATATTGGATTGGTCTTCAAGCACTTATATTGCTGACGAAAGAGCATGATCAAAACCGTCCTTACAGCAGCCTTAGTCAGACAATCTTGCAACATGTAAAAGCAGATACCATACACGATATAAAAAAGTTTGTCTATTCATCTCCTAAATCAGAAGTTGCTTCACTCACTCTGCTTGTTGTAAATCAAGCGAGAAATCATAAACAAGAAGCAAGTGACATTCTTCAGCAAGCTGGAAAGAACCTTGCAAACATGACGCTGCGTTTGTATAAGAAACAGCAGTTTGAAGGGAGCTGCTTGCTGGCATGCAAAGGCAGCATTTTAACAGAAGTTCCAGAAGTATTTAATGTTTATAAGGAAGCATGTGAAAAAGAAATAAAGCATATCCAGTGGGCAATGCAGCAAGTATCATCTGCTAAAGGGGCTTATCGTTTGTTCATGAAGAAGTATAAATAGAGAAAAAATGATGGTGGAAAAGGCAGGGGATCACAGTGAACTTGAATCATATCTTAACAGAAAAACGCAATCCGCAAACCTTAAACATTGATGAATTATCAAGCCTGGAAATTGTGAAAAAAATTAATGAAGAAGATCATCAAGTGCCTCATGCAATCAATCAGGTGCTTCCTGTTATTGCCTTGTTAGTAGATGAAATTGTCAGCGCTTTTAAACAAGGCGGCCGTCTTATCTATATCGGAGCAGGTACAAGCGGACGCCTGGGCGTGTTAGATGCATCGGAATGTGTACCAACATTCGGTACACCTGCCGAACAAGTAATTGGTATTATAGCCGGAGGAGACAAAGCGCTTCGGCATGCGTTAGAAGGAGCAGAAGATAATAAGAAACAAGCGATAGAAGATTTGAAAGCGATTAATTTATCAAATAAAGATATTCTTGTAGGTATAGCTGCAAGTGGAAGAACTCCTTATACACTCTCAGCGCTTGCGTATGCAAACAGCCTGGGGACAGTAACCGGCTGCGTTGTAAATTCTCCTCAATCAGCTATGGAACAAGAAGCACAATATGCAATAGTAGCAGAATCAGGGCCGGAAGTTGTAACAGGTTCTACAAGAATGAAAGCCGGAACTGCTCAAAAGCTTGTTCTTAATATGCTGACGACTGCTTCTATGATTCAAATTGGTAAAGTCTACAGCAATCTAATGGTAGACGTACAGCCGACCAATGATAAACTCGTACAGCGTGCTAAAAATATTATTGCAGAACTAACAGGTGTCTCATCAGAAGAGGCAGCGGAAAGTTTACAAACCTACAAAACGCCAAAAGCTGCTATCCTTGCGCTTCTTACTTCTATAGAAGGTGATGAAGTGCACCGGCTGCTTGTTAAACATGACGGCCATTTAAAAAAAGCGATTGAAGAAGCTAAGGTACAGCAGACTAAAGATTAACCCCTAAAAGAAGTGCATACAGCACTTCTTTTTTTGTTGAGTACATTTTTTGCACAATGTATGTGGGTGAATTCGGTCTAATCATTTTGCGAGACCCGTAGTATAGTAAAAGCATAAAGCGTAGTAAGTATTTCAATTTGTGCACGAATTGGACTGAAGGTGATTCATGTGTTAGACAAACGCAGTACGGCCGTATTGCAAGTTTTGCTTCAAGCTGCAACATTTATACCAGTACAAGAGTTAATGAAACAGTTTCAAGTGTCAAGACGTACCATCTATTACGATATTGAGAAAATTAACGATTGGCTGTGTCAGCAAGAATTAGAGTTTGTTCAGTACACATATGGAAAAGGTTTTTTTCTAAACGATCAAGCAAAGGATCAAGTTGCTAAACAATTTTCTCATGTTATGCCATCTGCTTATTTATCAGTTGAGGACCGGCAAATATACGTTGCTTTGATGTGTATACTTCGAGGCGGAAAAATCGGAACTCAGCAGCTAATGGAAGAAACAGAAGTTAGCCGTAATACTGTGCTGCAAGACATTAAAGACTTAAAAAACAAGTGGGCGAAGAAAGGCATATCTTTGACGTACAGCTATAAAGATGGGTACGAAGTAAAGGGATCTGAAAGCGACATTCGAAATTTGCTTTATATACACATCACGGAATTAATAAGTCAACACCAAGAAAAATTGCTGAAAAGGGTCATGAAAGCAGATTACGAATATTCAATGATTTATAACTGGCTTGTGGAGTGTGAAGATAAACTGGGGATGGCGTTTACAGACAAGATGCTGACGCAATTAGCGTATATGCTTACATGCTGTATTCAGCGCATTCAAAGCAAGCGCTACGTAGACTCCTTGATTACTAGAAAAGACGAATTAGAAAAAACCAGGCAATATAAAGCGCTGCAAGGAATTGAAAGCGTTTTAGGATTTGGGCTTCCATCACAAGAAAAGCACTATCTTGCCACTGTCTTACTAAGTGCAAAAGTAAATGTAGTAAATCAAGCAGATAGTGAGGATTGGATGAGAAGCATTGTAAAAGAAATGGTATCGCGGTTTCAAGCCTATGCTTGTGTAGTATTTGAAGATCGAAACCGGCTTGAACAAAATTTATATATTCATTTGAAGACGGCTTATTACAGGCTTCTCTATAATATTCATCTTCCTAATCCTATGCTTTCAGCTATTCAAACAAAATATCAGGATATAGTGGAACTGACAAAAAAAGCGTTGTTTTCTTTGGAAAAAAGCCTTCAAACACGTATTAACGAAGACGAAATTTCTTATTTTGCTCTTCATTTTGGAGGATGGATGAAAAAAAGAGCGGGAAGGCAAAAACAAAAGCGTATTGTTATTGTTTGTGCCAATGGAATTGGAACGTCTCGCATGCTTCAGTATCAGCTTGAACAACTGCTAACAGACGCTGAATTGATAGGGCCGATGACGGTAAGGGACTATGAACAATTTAAGGAAAGCTATGATTTAGTTATTACAACTGCGCCGTTAAAAAAGCGAATGAATGTGATGCTTGTGAATCCTATTTTAACAGATGATGAAAAGCGGAGATTAATCGATTTGGTTGAACCAGCTTCCTCTCAGCTAACGACTCAAGCCATCATGGGTATTATCAAGCAGCATGCAAATATACAAGATGAAAAAGCTCTGTTAGCTAATTTAAAACTCGTTATACAGCAATCTAAAAAAATGGTAAGAGAGGATAGAAAGCCAATGTTGCATGAAGTATTGCAGGAGCCATTCTTGCAGCTTACAAATTCAGCAGATGACTGGAAAGCAGCTGTTAGGCTGGCTGCCAAGCCTTTGCTGAACTACGAATATATTGAACCTTCTTATGTAGAGGCAATGATTAAAAGTGTAGAACAGTTAGGCCCTTATATTGTTATTGCGCCAAAAGTTGCGCTTCCTCACGCAAGGCCAGAAGAAGGCGTGAATCGTGTGGGGATGAGCATGCTTCGCTTAAAGGAGCCCGTCTATTTTTCTACTGAAAAGCAGCACGGAGCGCAGCTGATTATTGTACTTGCTGCTACTGATAATGAAACCCACTTAAAAGCACTGTCTCAGCTTTCGATGATGCTATCTGAAAACGATAATATTGACAAGCTTATTGCAATGAAAACAAAACAAGAAATGCTTGCGTTAATTGAAGCTTACTCAAATTAAAAGGAGAGATGAAAAATGAAAAAGATTTTAGTTGTATGCGGAAACGGTTTAGGAAGCAGTTTTATTGTGGAAATGAATGTAAAGAAAATTTTAGTAGAACTTGGTGTTGAAGCACAGGTATCTCATACGGATTTAACAACTAGTAAAACGGAGCAGGCAGATATCTATTTAGGATCTGCAGATATTGTGAATCAATTGGATGATGGTACTCGAACGGTCGTGGCGCTGCAAAACATTTTAAATCAAGCGGAAATTAAAGGAGCACTGCAAAAATACTTCGTGGAGGCGTAAGCCATGTTTGATTTAATTATGAAAGATATATTAGGAACACCTGCTATTCTAGTAGGATTGTTTGCCCTAATCGGTTTGTTGCTTCAAAAGAAAAAAAGTGCAGATATTGTATCCGGCACTTTAAAAACGATTATGGGCTTTCTTATACTAGGAGCAGGAGCTAACATATTAATTGCTTCACTTGAAGCGTTTGGAAAAATGTTTAATAAAGCGTTCTCCGTTGAGGGCATCATTCCTAATAATGAAGCAATTGTAGCTGTAGCTCAACAAACGTTTGGTACAGAAACAGCGATGATTATGCTCTTAGGTATGATTGTAAATATCATTATCGCGCGTATCACGAAATTTAAGTATATCTTTTTAACGGGGCATCATACCATGTTTATGGCTTGTTTGATTGCAGCTATCTTATCTACAGGCGGGTTAACAGGAGCACCTCTGATTTTTATCGGTGCGCTATTATTAGGTATCTTAATGGTTTTATTCCCTGCACTTCTTCAGCCTTATGTGCGTGAAATTACAGGATCAAATGATATTGCCGTTGGTCATTTTGGTTCCCTAGGCTACTTGGTAGCAGGGTTTGTCGGCAAGCGAGTAGGGAATCGGGAAAAAACTACAGAAGAAATTAAAGTTCCTCAGTCCTTAGGATTTCTTCGAGATACGTCCGTTTCTGTCTCGCTCACTATGACCGTTTTATTTATTGTTGTTGCGCTTTTTGCTGGACCTGCATTTATTGAAACAAAATTAAGCGGGGGTCAAAACTTTATTGTGTACTCGCTCATTCAAGCTATCACGTTTGCAGCAGGTGTATATGTCGTGCTGGCGGGTGTTCGTATGCTTTTAGCAGAGATTGTACCCGCATTTAAAGGAATTGCAGACAAAGCGGTACCAAATGCCATTCCAGCTTTAGATTGTCCAACAGTGTTTCCTTTTGCTCCTAATGCAGTGGTGATCGGATTCTTCTCAAGCTTTATCGCAGGCCTTATTTCAATGTTCTTTTTGCCTTTATTTGGGCTAAGTATTATCGTGCCAGGCCTCGTTCCACACTTTTTTACCGGAGCCGCCGCGGGAGTGTTTGGAAATGCAACGGGTGGAAGAAGAGGAGCAGTGGTCGGGTCATTTGCCAATGGAATCTTAATTAGTTTTTTACCGGCTATTTTACTGCCTGTTCTCGCGTCGTTAGGTTTTAAAGGCACAACATTTGGAGATTCGGACTTTAGTGCAGTAGGTATTCTTCTCAGCATGCTAATTAAATTATTTACCTAAAGATAAAAAACTCATGTTACGCTAGTAGCATGAGTTTTTTATGATGTTGGAAGTGGAGGAGCAATGAATGAAAATTGGGTTAGCGCAAGTGAGATTTCCAAAGTCAGCCGCAGAGAGTGTAGAAACGGTAGAAAATTGTATGAAACAAGCAGCAGAAGAAGGATGTAACCTTGTATGTTTTCCAGAATCAATTGTGCCAGGACTTAGAGGAGTGGGTTTTGAAGTTGAGACATACAATCACGAAATTCAACAAAATGCGCTTTATAAAGTTAAGTTGCTTGCCAAACAGTTAAAGCTCAACGTAATTTTACCACTGGAATGGCATGACGAACTTGGTATGCATTTAACTGCTTTTGTAATTGATGAAAATGGAAAAGAATTAGGGTATCAAACTAAAAATCAAATTGATCCAGCAGAAGATCAATTTGGTTATAAGCCTGGAAATGGCCGCCAGTTGTTTGAAATAAACGGCGTGAAATTCGGTATTGTTATTTGCCACGAGGGATGGCGCTATCCTGAAACTGTTCGATGGGCTGCTGTAAGAGGAGCAAGCATTGTGTTTCATCCACAGTTTACTGGTGAAGTACCAGATCCGAAGTTTTATGATTATGCAATGATTGCAAGAAGTACGGAGAATGGTATTTACTTTGCAAGTGTGAATTATGCCTTAGAGAACCAAAAAAGCACGACTTCTCTTCTTTCTCCAAAGGGTGAATGTTTGATAAAAGCGGAAGCTGAAAAGCAGGAATTAATAACGTATACGATAGAGCCGGGCAAAGCAAACCGGCTGTTAGCCCAGCGCTTGTTATCCAATTTACTATTGTAAAAAAGTTTATTTTTCTAGTTAAATTAGCATGTGCGCTCTGATAATCCTTTGGTTATTTCTCCTTATGACGATGTAAACATCAATATGGTATTATCGAAAGTTAAAGGGGTATTAAAAGGTGTGTGGAAACAATGGATCGAAAAAAAGCCGCATCAGTAGCTGGAGCATTGGTCATTGCCGTAGGAATTTGGCTGTTTCAAAGCGGGAAATTTAAAAGTGAAGCGCAGGCAGATAAGTTTACGAGTACGTTTTTGGTCGATCATGAACAAACAGACAATGGATTTGAACTATTTACTTCGGATACCAATCAATATAGGATGTGGTTTCCGCTTCAGTATGTTATTCATAAATCTTCTTATAAAAGCAGTGAAGATGAACGTGAAGTATGGACAGCATCAACGAAGGAAAATGATTCATACAATGCTGGGAAAATAACGGCTTTATTTTCTAAGAAAAAAAGCAAAGAAGCTCAAAAAAAAATGGATGCGTTTCAGCCTGATTACATGTTAAAAGGTAAAAATGCAACGATTTATGTGAAAAAACAAACAAGAGATGGAAAGTATAGCATTTATCATGCTTATGTGAATGATGATTATTCAAGCAGGTATATTTACTATACGTTTGAACTAAAAAGCAATGAACAGACAAACAGTACAAAACAGCAGTATTGGGTAGAAAAAATTCTTCTAAATACACGGTTTCAAAAAAACTCAGCTGAATAGTCAGCTGAGTTTTTTCGTAAGGGTTCATAATGCTTTTGCTTTTTTATGTAAACGGGTACAATATGAGTAAGGAGGCCTTCGTATGATTGAAAAACAAGCAGTTGGTGAAAAAGCAGCACAATTTGTTGAAGATGGAATGATTGTAGGGCTAGGGACAGGTTCAACAGCTTATTATACAATTGTAAAACTAGGTGAACGAGTAAAAAATGGATTAAACATCAAAGCGGTTCCTACTTCTCAAAAAACAGAAGAACTGGCAAGGAAACTAGGAATTCCTATTGTTACCTTAGCGGATGTTGAATATATTGATATAGCAATTGACGGAGCGGATGAAGTGGATAGCGAGCTTTCTTTAATTAAAGGAGGAGGGGGAGCGCTGCTTCGAGAAAAAATGATTGCGTACGCAGCGAAGCGTTTTATCGTGATTGCGGATTCTAAGAAAATAGTGAAGACGCTAGGAGCTTTTCCTCTTCCTGTTGAAGTGATACGTTTTGGCTGGGAAATGACCGCGAAGCATATTCGCAGCGCAGGCTGTGTACCGCAGCTTAGGCTTTTAGATGATCATACGCCGTTTATCACCGATAACGGAAATTACATTCTAGACTGCCATTTTTCAGAAATTGAAAATCCCGCTGTGCTGGAAAAACAGCTTACAATGATTCCAGGCGTAGTGGAAAGCGGTTTGTTTGTAGGAATGACGGAGGAAGTCATTACCGTACGAAATCAAGATGTTCATATCATAAAAAAATAGAAGCTTTGGCGTCTGGCCTAGGCTTCTATTTTTTAATTGGAAAGAAAGTTCCAATTTTTCTCTAATTGATATATGTATTGAGACGCATTCAGTACATTTGGATGAACGAAAGTATCAATCGTTTTTTGCGGACAAGCAGAGCCATATAATGAAAAGATGACAAGCTTGCTATGCTCGATTGGTGATACAACGTGAGATAAACAGCGATAAGAAAGATTTATCAAGCTTTTTACCATCTCATGGATATCTTCTTTGTCGTAAAAATCGACTTCAATTTCCGTCTTTACTAAATAACGGCTTTCAATGGCGCTGCTTCTATAATAATTGTAGCGTGCTCCGATGAAGTAGGACGGATCTGATGTTGAAACGTCCAAATTCGTATATGTTTGATCCTGCTTGCTTTTATAAAAAATAGAATCATGAGTATGCTTCATGAATTCTTGATAAGTTGTTCCATCTTCCCACAGAGCTAGAATACAAGCATCTGTTTCATCTTCCACGTTCCAACCCCCTAATTGGCCAATGAAACCATTCACGTGTGCAAGAGCAGCCCAATGCTGTTGCGTATATGAAAAAGATGCTTTTTTATCAGTCGGTATGCTGCATTTCACAATTTTTGTCAACATTCTCCCATCACCTCAATTAATTACTTCGATAAATGCAGGAAAAATCCTTCTAAAAAGAGGAAAATGATAGACATATCCCCCCTTTAAAAGCCATACATTTCAAATAGGACAATGTTAGGGAAAGAAGGGGAAATGAATGAAAGTTTTTCGTGCAAAAGCCTGTCAGTCTCCTATGCGAAAAGGCTGGTCAATTATGTTTCAGCATCCGTTTAAAAAAGATGAAAGAGGAAGATCGCACCCGTTTGTTAAACGGTTTATGTATACAGAGCAACACGATGAAATTGACATTCTGGTTGAAGAGATGAATGAACTGCTGAGAGTGCAGGATTTTTGGACAAGTACTGCAAAAGGCAGAGCAAAAGCAAGATATGATGAACGAGTAGTGAATGCTTTTTATAACGATATTGAAAAAAGAACGAGCGAACAAATTGACAGCGAGTATGAGTACATTCATGTAATCGGAGAACAAGGAAGCGGCAAAACAGCCTTAATCAGCCAGCTTCTCGGTATAAAAAAAGAATGTGGCTTTCTAGGAATAGGAAGTAAAGGCGCTTATTCTGCTACGTATAAGGTGAAGGATTCCCAACACTATGAAGCTGCTGTCTGTTTTTTTACGCGAAGTGAAGTGCAAAGAAAATTGGAGAATATCCTACTAAGAAGCGCTGAAGTGTATGCTGAAGGAGGCACGGATTATGACTTGGTCTTTGAGTTATTACACGGAGATTCCTCTTTTAATCTGCGCGCTCTTTTAGGGGATATCCCATACAAAGCCCGTTACTTTAATGATGATGTTCCTTTAAGAATGAGCGATGAAAATAGTTCATTCAAACAATTTGTAGATGCAATTAAACGAGAAAGTGAAATAGTAAAAGACGCTGTTGATCAAGAAGGAAGAGATTTTGCAGAGGTATGGCACAAGCGGCTTGAATGTAGAAAAATCATCGAGCAAATGCTTCTAGTAATTGAATCACGGCTGAAAGAATATAAGGAAGGAACGTGGGAAGTAGGAGAAGACGACTGGCCAATATCCTGTCGTCTCACAGCAAAAGAGCTGTCTTCCTTTGGTCCCCTAACAAATGAAGAAGAAGAAAATAACGGACGTCTTATTTATCCATTGTTTCGTAGAATTGAAGTTTGCGGCCCTTTTTCTTTTAAAAAAGGGGTAGCAATTTGCGAGCATCCGTGTTTTGAATATACGAGCACTATCCACGATTCTTTTAAACAAGCAGCTTCTATTTTATACGTACATCATGGGCTTAAAGAATTAGATATTCAATTTCTTCAGCAGCTCATTGTACATGGTCACGGCGCTAAAGTAAACGTTTGTGTTACACACGGAGATTTGCTGACCTCTCCAAGCTGCCGTACGGATTATGCTAAAAAACATGCCATGGCTAAAATGATAGATTATGCGCTTAAAAGCGTTTCACCTCTTATGAAAAAGCAGCTTCACTACTATTTAACAGTAGGCAAAACGTCTATTTGGGAACGTGTACACGAGGAAGCTAAAGAGAGTCACGTCCTATATAAAGACTTAAGTTCAGCTTTAGTATCAGGAGTGAGAAAAAAACAGCATGAGCTGCATCCTATTTATTTAAATTTGACCGTTTCCCAGGCTTTTTACGAAGCGATGGAGTCGCTGAACATTCCTTATATGGATAGAGAAGCGTGTTTGAAGATTGCTTTAGGAGAGCATGAAGGACCGGTACCAGCTATTGCCTCAGCCGTTATTTCATCTGTGTATGAGCATTTTTTAAGCCAGCCGTCTGGATGGTCAAGTACCTATCATTCTGTCACGGAACGACAGCAGGTTATTCAAGAATTGGCAGGTGAGTTTGCAAGCGTTGTGTATTCATATTTCAACGAACAGCTGCTTGAAAATGCCCGTAAGGACTGGCTCGCTCTTTATAAAGAAAAAGAAGACGATCAACCGTATAAATATAGCAGGGTAATAGAAAGTGTAATCCCTGCCAAAAACGATATCTATCAGCAGCAAATTCTTATGAGAACCGTTTATCAATTAATTAAGTATGTGATAGAAAAGAAAGACGGGGTAATGGTTCATTAAGAAGTTAATGTAAAAAGAAGTTTATAAATAAAAAACAGAGCCTGATTTCAGGCTCTATTAGCGTTTAGAAATAGCAGTTAAAGTATTAGGTCCGGCAACGCCGTCAACTGCTAGCTTATTGTCTTTTTGAAACTTACGCACAGCGGCTTCTGTATTGGCGCCGAAAATACCGTCCGTGCCTTTTGTATCATAGCCAAGCGCCGTTAATTTCTTTTGAAGAGCTTGAACATTGCTGCCTTTGCTTCCTTTTTTTAGCGTTTGTTTTGTGTTAATTGTTGTATCCGCTGGTGGATTTGTTGGCTTTGGATTTGTTGGCTTTGGATTTGTTGGATTTGTCGGATTTGTTGGATTTGTTGGTGTCGGGTTGGTTCCAGGGTTTCCTAAAGCTTTATACGTCGCTGGCCCAACAATACCGTCAGCCGTTAAGCCATGGTCTTTTTGGAACTTACGCACAGCTGAATCTGTATTGGCACCGAAAACACCGTCCGTACCTTTTGTGTTATAGCCAAGTGAAGTTAGCTTCTGTTGAAGTTCTTTAACTGCATTTCCTTTACTGCCTTTCTTTAAAACAGTTCCTGTAGAAGGAGCTGGAGTAGAACCTGAGTTTCCAGAAACGTTGTACCCGTTTGCTGCTGCAATGTCATTAAATGATTTAGAAGAAGTTGTAATCACAACCGGTGTACCGACGGTCACTTTACTAAATAACCATGCCACTTCTTCATCGTACATACGAACGCATCCGCTGCTTACATATTTGCCAATGGAAGCAGGATTATTATTTCCATGAATAGCATACGTCGTGCCGTATGTACCTCTCGCATTTAGACCCAGCCAGCGGTTGCCAAGAGGATTTCTAGGGTCTCCACCAGGAATGTTCCCTGAGTAATAAGGGCGATTGACAATTTTATTCACTACTTTAAAATGGCCCTCTGGTGTAAGAGACTGCGTGCGTCCTGTTGCTACTGAAAACGTTCGGACAAGTGAACCATTTTGGTAATAAGCGAGTTTATTTGTTGCTTTGTTAATGATAATTAAATGAGATGGTGTTGAAGCAGCTTCTGTTTTTGGAACTCCTACAAACAAGCAGGCTAGAGCTAAAATAGCCGCTATGAGTACGATTGTTGTTCTTGATATTCTATTTGCCATGTGCTGCGCCTCCTTAGGCTGCATTAATGAAAAACGTATGATGCGGCAGTGCTATAAATTCTTCACTAATAAAATAAAAGACGAATAGCTGAATTTTCTATACCTGTATGTATAAGCTTAATAAGGAAATCATTAAGTAGAAAGACTTTACTAGCGGGAATTTATAATAATAAGAATAACTAAGTTTTTCTTGATACTTTGTACAACTTTAAGAATATAAGTTTACTAATCTAGCGTATTCATATTTACATAAGCAGCACATCCTTTCCAGTTCTTCATTTTCGTGTAAAGAAATGAAAGCGTTATACAGATTATTTTGTAATCATATTGTAACATATTTGTATTTTTTATACCATAAAAAGACATAAAATAGTATAAAAATACTTTATATGGGTTTTATGTACAAAAAAATTCAAAAGTTCAGGAGAACGAAGCTATTATTAGATATACGAAATTGGAAAAGAAGTATGCGTAGTTTTGTGGAAATAGATAAATATTCTTATTCGAATATAGGGAGGAAAAAAGTAAAAAACTACTTGCAAAGAGACAAGTAGTTTTTAAACCGTTATTTTTGAGCATACATCACAACAAAATTAAAAAATTTATAGATGCAATCCACCGTGCTAAACCCGCTTGCTGTTAGCCAATTTAACTGATCATGTAAAGTTGCCATTTTATCTAACTTCGTACGTTCATGAGCAGCTTCAATTTGCTCATGAGTTAATCCGCTTGCGGCAATTCTTTCACTCCAGTCTTTTTTATATAACTCTTCAATAATAGAAGAATGGCCTAATACTTGATCGGCATTAATAAATATCCCTCCTGTATGCAGCAAATTATAAATTTGCCCATACAGCTTTTGCTTTTGTTCGTCTTCTAAATGATGAATAGCAAGTGAAGAAATCACAATGTCGAATGAGTGCTCAAATTCGTAGCTTGTTATATCTGATACAATAAATTCCATATGCTGTTCATTTTTAAAGCGTTCCTTTGCTTTTTCAAGCATTTGATCTGAGACGTCAATCAACGTGAAATGCGCATCTGGGTATTTTTCTTTAACAAAAGAAGAAAACAACCCTGTACCTGCTCCGATATCAAGTACGCGAAGCGGCTTGTTTGAAAAGTGAAGAAGAGAAACGGGAATGGAATAAAAATCAAAAAAACAAGGAATAAGTTTGCGGCGCTGCTCATCATACTGAGAAGCATGGGCGTTAAATTTTTCTTTCACGTTATTTTTCATTTTTACAGCTCCTTTATTTGGTAATATTGAGATACATATATCGTATAGAATTTTGGTAGAAAAGAAAATAAACAAAAATAAGCAGTATTGATTCCAGTTTGTTATGAATAGAAAGAGATGGAGAGAAGAAAATGGAGATCAAATGGTTAAAAACATTCATCATAGCGGCGTCTTATGAAAATTTCAGGCAAGCGTCTGAAGATTTATTTTTAACGCAGCCTGCTGTATCAAAGCATATTCAGCGACTGCAGCAAGAGCTAGGCGCTGAGCTTTTTGAAAAAAAAGGTAAATATATCGCGCTGACTGAGGCCGGACGCTTTTTTTTGCCTCATGCTCAAAAAATGGTGAGGGCATACGAAGAAGGAGTAGGGAATTTTAAGTTATGGAAGCAAGGATATAACCGAAAACTGACTATATCCGCTGCCCCTCAAATAGCAGCATCTGTTTTACCAAGCCTTATCAAACAATTTGTAGAGAGATATCCCCATATTGAAGTAACGGTTAATATCACAAATTCGTTTCAAGTGGGAAAAGACATCAGCGACAGAAGGTCAGATATTGGATTAACAAGGATGCTTCCAGGTCAGGCAGACGTTTTATATGAATTAATTCATAAAGAAAAAGCAGTCTTAGTTGCACCATTTTCTGCAGAGGCACGTACGGAACAGGAGCTGTTATCTTCCTACCGGCTGCTTACGAATAATCATCCTGTTTATTGGGAAGATTTACTCCTTCAAATCAAGGCTTGTTATCCTCATATTCAGCTGCTTCCTGTGACGCAAGTAGAAATTACAAAGCGCTTTATTGAAGAAGGTCTAGGCGTATCTTATTTGCCATTTTCTATGGTGAAAAAGGAAATTGACAATCAAACGTTAAGCGTGATTTCACAGCAAAAAATTATCCGGCCTTCTTCACATACGTATATCGTAACAAAAGGTGAAACGGAAGAAACAAAGCAGTTTAAGCACTTTGTAGCTGAGACCTTAACAGAAACGAGCTGAAATGATACCATAAAAAGGAAGGGAGAGTGGCGATGTATATATTAATAATACTTGTAGCAGCAGCGGTATTAGCAGACTTTATCGTAAGAAAAGTGCTTGATATCCCTCGCAGCAAATTTTGGGGCAAATATGAGTATGCAAGTCTAGCTTTAGACCGGTGGGATAAATATGTGACGATAGCTTTTGTTCTTTGTCTGTTACTCGATATGATCTTTATGTTTGTCGAGCCTTATATCGTATCGTTCCTATTTTTAGTCGTGAATATTTTATTGAAAAGTATAGATGAATGGACATATAAACAAGAAACGAAAGAGTACATAACAAGCTTTGTACAGCTGGGATTCTTCTTTACAGCTTTTGTTCTATTAGCCAGCGGAATTGTATAGGAAAAAGAGATAAGACATAACTACATTAATCCAATCAACAGCTAGAAGCAGCTAAACATATGAAACTTACGTTCACCATAACAATAAAAAAACCGAACAATCAATCGTTTCGATTGATTGTTCGGATTTCCCTTCAGCTATTTTGTCCGAGCCTCTTTTTATATTATTTAAAAATATGATCAATGTCTTTAATTTCAGAAGAAGTAAGCTGAACATCTAATGTTTTTAAGTTATCAAGTACTTGCTCAGCGCGTTTTGCTCCTGGAATTAATACATCAATTGAATCGCGCGTTAAGTACCAAGCCAGAACAAGATGGGCTACTTCTACACCTTTTGCGCTAGAGATTTGACGAAGACGCTCTACTTTTTCTAGGTTTTGCTGAAATGCTTCGCCGATAAAATGAGGCATATCTTCGCGCAGGTCATTAAACTTTGTATTTTTATCGTATTTCCCAGCAAGTAAACCAGCAGCTAGCGGGAAGTATGGAATAAATGAAATGCGGTTTGCAGCCGTATAAGGTAAAATATCGTTTTCTGCTTCTCGCTGAATTAAGTTATATTGCCCTTGTACTACGTCTACATAACCATCTTTATTTGCTTCTTTTAACTGATCTAATGTGAAGTTTGATACCCCAATAGAACGGATCTTTCCTTCATCTTTTAATTCTTTTAACGCACCGACCGCTTCGTCTTTAGGTGTGTTTTTATCTGGAAAGTGAATATAATATAAATCGATATAATCTGTTTGAAGGCGTTTTAAGCTATCTTCAACCGACTGTTTTAAAAACGCAGGAGAATTGTCTAGCAGTACCTCATCTCCAACAATTTTATGTGCCCCTTTTGTAGCGATAACCGCTTCTTCACGATTTCCGCGTTCTTTTAGTACTTCACCAATTAATTCTTCAGAACGTTTAGGACCATAAATGAACGCTGTATCAAGTAGGTTTATGCCATTATCTAGCGCCTTATGAACAAGGTCTTTGCCGACTTCTTCGTTTAGGTTAGGATATAAGTTGTGTCCTCCTACAGCGTTTGTTCCAAGTCCAATAGGATTAACATATAATTCGGATTTTCCAATCTGCACTTTTTCTGCCATGTCTAACGTCCATCTCCTTTTTTATATCTTCTTTTTTACTATAGCAAAATATACCATGAATCAAAAATAGTACGCTCATATGAAAAGCAGCTTTAACAAAGTATGTGAACTTGAGTTGCATGTAAATAAGGATTATATGCTACAGGGCTCTATTTCAATAGCAGAAATCAAAAAAGAACCTCTTTTAAATAAGAGACTCTCTTTTAGTCATGGTAATATGATAGCTTTTTGACAGCTGAAATGTTTCAGCGAGCTGCCTGCGACCTTGCGCTCCTTGTTCGCGCACATATTCTAATTCGTTTGGTGTAAGAAGCTTCATGCTAATCAGTTTAATAGATTCGTAAGGTAAAGAGAGGCTAGCTGAAACAGAAGGAGACTGAACTCCTAGCAATACACCAATATCTCCATTTTTATTTACAAAATGAGGCGGTACGTCCAAATCCGTAAATTCAATTGAAAGAACATCATGTTTCATGAATAGTTCTAGCATATTAGGATGAGCGGCGGCATTTTGACTCATTTGATAAAGAAGGTCAAATGCCCAGTGATCCTGGATATCCGATAAAGGTCCGCGCAGAGATTCATCATCGCATTCGATATAGAATTCTAATCCTTTTCCTTGTCTTTGGCTCTTTTCTTCAGGGAGTTGAAACGGATCGGACAAGCCGTCGCTTGCTAAAATAACCGTCTCTGTTTTTTGAACACGAATAAATGTTTGACGTCCAGATGGCCAAGCAGGCCCGCCAAAAAACATGGGATTTAACAAATGAGTTAATACGTCTCCGTCTATATGTCCAATTGTGTTCCAGTAGTCTTTTCTTTTTGAGATTGATTCCTCAAGAACACGCTCTGCTTCTTTTTCCTGCTTCTTTTGCTTCCACTTTAAAAATAATGACAAGTATCCCACACCTCTTTACGACTTCATAGTACCCAATATATACCTCATTTAGGGAACTCGTAAACCACTATTTAACAATAGTGTATAAATTATTATATATTTGCTTTCAACTAACCAGCTTAGAACCTTTTAACCCCTAATTGTTTTAAGTGTACTTATGTCTACGAGAAGGGGTGTTTGTTATACATGATAAGCGTAACCAACTAGGTTGAAAATTTATATATTTATAGTTGCTAGATACATATACGACCGTTTACTACTTTTACTCATCTACCACATAAATTTGATTCTATTCCAATAATAAGCAAAGATAAATAAAAAAGTGATGTTCTTAATAAAGGTACGAATTTTGTAAAAATTTATATCTTTTTGTTCTTAATAAAGGTTTACTATTTGTGTTTTGTTCTTTATAATAGAAAACAACTAGTTATTAAGTATTATGAGCCTGGTTTTAATAGGTTTAAATGACTAGTAAGGGATATCTTTAGGAATTTTGTTCTTTATAATGAACGTTATTACGAATTATTAAAGGAAAGCGAGTAGTGTCACAACTGTCTTTGATCCCCTTGTCTAAAGGACATATGAAAATTTAAAAAAGAATATGTAGAAGCGTGAAATTCATGTGAAACAAATTACTTTTTGTGAAGTGTTTTTCTAGTTACTTGGGTAATAGTTGAGGGGAAACCTTATCACTTTGCTTCTGGGAGTTGAAATATAGTAATATCTTTAATTCTCGAGATCAAGGAGTTAAAAAAGAACCCTCAAATTATTATATATAATCTGAATAATATGACGAATTGAAAGGAGGACTACACTATGAAAATGACAAAAAAACAACCAGGGGTATCATCTAAGCGCCCAATGGTTATGGATCATCAGCCTATTAGATTTGAAACTGCTCAAAGCTGGAATCCTGGACAAGGTAACCAGGACCACCCTGGACATGGTAATGGAGGTGTTAATTTCCCACCAAACAATCCAAATAGACCATAAAAAAGGATATACAAAGAGGTTCTAAACCCACTTGTTAGGCATCTTAACAAAATCTATTATTTTTAAATCAATGTTGAATGCTACATATAGATGATTGAAGAGATGCCTAACATTTACTTGTTTTTCTCTATTTAAAAATTGAAGGAGCATATTATGGAAAAAGTTACAATGAGAATTGGAGAGCATCAAGCTTTAATTGTGTGTCATTCATTTCAGATTTTGAATTTAATTCAAAAAAACTACGAGCCTTTTTTTTCTAAAATTGAATGCCCAGATATGGTTATACACATAGAAAGTGGATATGGAATTCCTTTTGTAGACTATCAAGTAGAAGTCGAACAAGAGGCAGATACTATATCTTTTCAAAGAGCTGATTATAGAATTCAAGCAAATTTGAGCGAGGGAAAGGCTCAAATTCAAATTTATGATGAATTAGCTTTAAAGCATGCGCTTATGAATTTTTATAGTTCTTATATTGTTTATCACAACTGGGGGCTGCTTATTCATTCCTCATGTGCTACTGAAAAAGGAAAGGCTCATTTATTTGCTGGCCAATCCGGAGCAGGAAAATCAACTTGTGCACAATTGTCCGCTCCAAGACCCATTCTTTCTGATGAAGCAACTCTTGTAAAGGTAGAAGAAAATCAAATTACTGTGTTTAATTCTCCGTTTCGGAGTGAGCTCTCAGCTCCATCTATTAAAGGAACTATTCCATTAGCAAGTATTCAGCTGCTGCATCAAGCTTTAAACAATGAGAGAACAAAGTTGGGAAAAGCAAGTGCTTTACTTCAAATAATGGATAAAGTCTTTTATTGGAATAAAGACCGCGAAGAAACAAAAAAAATTGTTCAAATGATAAAAGAGGTATTAGATTATGTACCTGTATATGATCTTTATTTTCAAAAAAATAATACGTTTTGGGAGTTGATATCCTAATGAAGCAGTTTATTCGAAATCAAGATATGGAGGCCGTTCAACTTGACAGTGAATGGGTAATTTTAAACACGGAAGCATATACGGTAACAAAAATTAACGAATTGGGAGGTTGCTGCTGGTCTTTACTCGAAAACCCTTGTACCATTCCTTCACTTATCAAATCTTTGCAAACGGATTATCAAGTAGAAGACGAGCTTTCGTTTGAAGATATGGAAAGCTTTCTCTCTGAGTTGATAAAATATGGATTGATTGATTATGCCAATTAACCAAGAAAGCGTAGTATTGTTGAAGAATGTTATAGAAAAAAAAGGGTATGTCCATTTTCCTTCTGAGGGGTTCAGCATGTACCCTTGCATTCGCCAAAATGACCTTTGCACCTTTGAAAAAGCACCTGTTTTAAAAAAAGGTGATATTGGTCTCTTTCATACGAAAAGCGGGCAATTGATTGCTCATCGATTAATTAAAACAAGATACAAGAACGAGCAGCTGCACTATATATTTAAAGGAGATACTAATCTTTGCTGTGATGAGCCTGTAACGAGAGAACAAGTTATTGGGAAATTGACGGCAATCTCCCGAAAAAAACAAAAAAAAGTTTATATGGCTGCTCCTTTTGACTATATATGGTGCTGGTTAATGCTTTTTTTTCCTTTTAGCTCCCGTTTCTTAAAAAAATATATTAATCAAAAAATAGTTAATTAAGCTAATCGCTTATTTTTGGAGTGTTATGATGAAATTAAATCGAGCTGATATAAAGCGGTATTTTGACAAAGAGGAAATGATAAGCGCTTTTTCAATTGTATACCCTTTGCTTAGAAAACATTGGAAAGCTTACGCAGGGCTAATGCTTTTTTTATTGACGGACATTTTAATTACTCTTGCCTCCGCATGGTTTCTTGGACATCTATCAGATGCTGCCGTTCAAGGAGACTTTACCCGCGTTAAGCACTTGCTGCCACTTGCTTTTGGTCTAATACTTATAAGCTTTCTTACAATCTATTACGATACATATATTGAAGCGGTTGCAACATCTTCTATTAAACGAGATTTAAAAGAGCAGCTGCTAAGGCAACTGTTACTTTCTCCCGTTCATAAAATTCATACAACCCACTCTGGAGAATTTATTTCTCATTTTACCAATGATATTAACAGCATAGATGGAATGATTGGGCGAAATCTTATCAACCTTATAAAGTTGCCGTTATTATTTATTGCGATCTTTCTTTATCTAGCCCATATTAGTCTATTGCTTTCATTTGTGGGTTTATTTATTATACCTATTGCTGTGATTGCAGGTGGTGTTTTTGGCTTTTTATTACGCAACAGCAGCAGGGAAATTTTGAAGCTAAACAGTGAAATGACCAGTAGTTTATCTGAAATCTTTCAAGGGTTTATTGTCATTCGATCTTTTTTATTAGAACGATCTTTCTTTAGTAAATACCGTCAGCAAAATCAGCAAGCTTTAGCATTGGATTTGTATAATGGAAAAATGAAGGGGTTATTTTATGCAGGAGGCGAAGCTATTGCATTAATAGCCTTTCTAGTCACTCTATGCTTCGGGGCTTTAATCGTTTCAAAAGGGATGTTAACAGTGGGTTCCCTTCTAGCGTTTGTAAGTCTTAGCAACCGTCTAATTTATCCATTGAATGGACTCGCAGGGCAGTGGGCTGCATTTCAACGGTCTATATCAGCAGTTGAAAGAATAGCTCATATACTAAAAGCACAATATGAAACTACTGATTTTCCTGAGTTTTCTCAAAAGAAGCCAAAGCAAAAAGCTATTTGTTTTCAGAATATGACCTTTAGCTATGACGGAGAAAGGTATATCTTTGAAAATTTTAATCTACAAATACCTGCAGGAAAAAGCATAGCGATCGTAGGAGCGAGCGGTGCAGGGAAATCTACTCTATTTAACTTGTTACAAGGTTTTTATAAACCTCAAGCAGGAAAAATTTATGTGGATCAAACGCCGATTGGTACTCTTAATGCATCCGAACTGCAGAATTTAATTGCATATGTCCCACAAGAAACTTTTCTGTTTACTGGTACTATAAGAGAAAATCTGCTTTTAGCTAACCCTCAGACAACTGAAGAAGAGCTAGTCACAGCTGCAAGAGCTGCTCATATTCATGACTTCATTCTATCACTTCCTCATGGATATGAGACCAAAATAGGTGAAAAAGGGGTAACGTTATCCGGAGGGCAAAAGCAAAGGATTGCAATTGCTCGCGCTATTTTAAAGAATGCACCTATTTTATTGCTTGATGAAGCAACATCTGCACTAGACAATGAAACAGAATACTTGGTTAAAGAAGCGCTCCAAGGAATTATGAAAAATAGGACAACTATTGTAATTGCTCATCGTTTATCTACTATTCAAAATGTTGATTCTATTATTGTCATTGATAATGGAAAACTGATTCAATCAGGAAAGCATGAAGAGCTGATTCATCAGCCAGGCTTATACCGAGACCTTGCTAATGTCAACACATCACAGCTTTCTAGTAACGAAGAAAAAGCCATCATGCTGTAAAGACAAATAAATTAGGAGGACTTCCCTAATGTTCATTGAGTTTATTCAATCATTATATGATCAAAGCCGTCCATTGCCAGAAAATCCGGATGATTATAGCGCTATATTAGAAGATATCGAATACTTTCACTTATCAGCAACGATATATTCTTTGTTAAAACAGCAAGGGAGAATGGAGCAAACGCCAACATATTTTCGAAATCAACTAAAGGCAGAATATCAAGCTGTTTTGTATAACAACCTTTATATTAAAAATCAGCTAAAGCTTATTTTGGATACGTTCGAAGCTAATGATATCTGTGCTATCCCATTAAAAGGAATTTTATTTAACGAAACATATTTTGGTCATTTCAGTGCAAGAAGGACAACGGACATTGATATATTAATTCGCAAAGAGGATATGGAAAAAGCGATAAGGTGTATTGAAGAGTTAGAATACGATACAGAAGGAGAATACTCATCTCATCACTTTCATCGTTCGTTTGGTAAAGTGATTCCTCATTCACCTGTTCCGTTAGCTATTGAACTTCATTGGGATCTTCTTAAAGAGGAGAGTTCCTCACTAGAGATTGAGCAATTTTGGCAGCACTCTGCTCCTTTAGAAGGTTACAAACATATAAAACAACTGTCTGAAGTACATACCTTTTATATGATTTGTCTTCACGGCTGGAAGCATGGAATGGATTCTTTAAAATATTTTATCGATATTATACAAACTATACATGTCTTAAATCATAAAATTGATTACAATGCATTATTTAAAATAGCAAAAAACGATCAAACTCTAAAACGATTAACAAGTACATTAACGGTTGTTTATAATCAATTTCCACATCTCGATCAAATTAATAACCTTCCTTTTAATAAAAAATCAAAAATATGGTGGGATTATCAAGAAATACGTTATGGAGACAGACAAAGCGTAAAAGGATTTAAAAATCTTATTCGGGTACATTTGTCTGAGTATGACCGGTTTGAGCATTCTATGATCTTTTTTAAGAGATGGCTTTTTCCAAATAAATCGGAGATAACTAATCTTTATCCACCTTCAATAAAACATAAAAAATATAGTATCTTTAAAGGGTATATTAAATTTTATCAAAAAAAGTTTCATACATTATTTCGTGCTTTATTTTATTCAAAAGTTAAAAATTAGAAAAAATATTGAAAGAGTAATATAGTTAAACCTGGTTTTTGGTAATTTTACAAGGCATTCAATGATCGTTGATTAAAACTTTAAAAAGGTAGCTATAATAAAGCGTCTTTCTACTTAGAAGGTGCTTTTTTGTTTTAGACAAAAACATTAAAAAGTCAGGTTACTGTTATGAAGGTGCTTTTAGGTAGAAATTCGTTACAAGAAAAACGTAAACAAAGAATGCTATCTCATAAAACGAGAAGCATTCTTTGTTTAAATATACAAGGTTGCGGAGGATTGATTATATTGTTTCCACTGCGTCTTTCTCTAATAAATCAGGTGAAAAATCAAATAAGCCACATACACGGCCTGTAGGAAAAATAAAAAACCCCAAAAGCGTGCTGAAAGATGGGTAAGCTGCTTTAAACTCGTAGCGTCACCCGCATCGTGTGGATATTTGATGCTTAACACAAAAATAATAAAGGCGGAAAATAGAGATTCTACAAGTAACAGTGCACCAACAAACATCATGCTGTAACGTATAAGCTGTGGATCTTGCAGATAATAGATGCCTCCGAGGATCAAAACGATAGAAAATAGCCATACAATTCCGTAGCCGTTACGTACCCAAAGCAGCAAATTAATAACAACAACACTTCCTAACCCGTAAAAAAGCCAGTCGTAGTGGTTGTGAACGAGCAGGTAGAAAAACAAATAAGCCATTGCTGAGCTGAACGGGTAGCCGGCTAAGGCAATAATGACGCGCGGCAGCCATCCACGGGATCCCGCGTAGGTGGCAGTCACAGCTACACCTTCATTATTGGTGTAAAGCTCAATGCGATTGACGCCTTTTCCGACAATAAGCCCCATTAACGCATGGCCATCTTCATGAAACATCGTATTTAAATTTGAAAAATAACGTCCAATATGCCGAAGCAGCTGATTAATGCTAGGAGCAAATGAACCTATAAATGGAATGCCTCTTGTTAGCACAAAAGCTAATAAAATAAATAAGAAAAGCGTAGTAGATTGTTCCATCGCGATAGTCCTTTTCGTAAAATGATATGTTTCTACTTTACTCGCAAACGTGCTAAAAGGGAAATGAAACGGCTAGTTTCTATAGGAAAAGAGAAGCTGGGGGATTTATGTAATATTAGTGTTAACAGACCTGACACATTCATTGACCAGCTTATTCCAAATTTTATATTCTAAACAGATATAAGAAATGAGGAGATGGTTGAATGAAAGATACGTGGGATGCATTTGTAGACAGTGATCTTTACGTACCTCCAACGGGAACGGGAATGTTAAATAACTTGAGTTTTGCGTTAAAAGACGTATTTGATGTACAAGGACATATATCAAGTGCAGGAAATCCAGATTGGCTCGCCACGCATCAGCCTGCAAGCGAACATGCAGATGTAGTAGCTGCTCTTTTAAAAGAAGGAGCGGCACTGAAGGGAGTTACGCACACGGACGAGCTTATGTACGGATTAAATGGAGAAAACACGCATTACGGAACGCCGGTAAACCCAAAAAGCGCAGATCGAATTCCGGGAGGATCTTCGAGCGGATCAGCGGTTGCAGTGGCAGCGGGAATAACTGATTTTGCGATTGGAACAGACACGGGAGGATCGATTCGAATTCCTTCAAGCTACTGCGGTATTTTCGGATATCGTCCTTCTCACGGACGCATTTCTACAAACGGTCTAATTCCACTTGCTCCAAGCTTTGATACAGTTGGTGTAATGGCTAGAGACGGTCACACCCTGCAAAGAGTTGGAGCGGTTTTATTGAACTCAACGTCGCGTGCTAGCGGTTTTACAAGACTTTATGTAGCAACAGACGTGATGGAACTCGTGGATGAACAAAGCATGCGAGCTCTTGCGCCGTCTATCAACCACGTAATGGAGTCTTTCTCTACTATAGAAGAGATAGCGATTGCCCCTCAGGGTTTTTCTACATATATGGAAACCTTCCGTTTGCTGCAGGGAAAAGAAATTTGGCAAACGCACGGAGAATGGATTCAAAAAGAAAATCCAACGTTTGGAGAAGATATCGGAAGCCGCTTTCAATGGGCCAGCACTCTTACCTTATTAAATATGAATTATATAGAAGAAAAGCGTCGTGAACTTCGCTATTTTATGTACTCACAGCTTGGAGAAGACGGAATATTAGTCCTTCCTACTGCTCCAGGACCCGCGCCTGTAAAAGATGCAAAAGGACCGGAGTTAGAAAACAGAAGATTGCGAACACTTCAAATGACGTGTATTGCCGGCCTAAGCGGTCTTCCCCAAGTTACGATACCTGCAGGAGAACTAGATGGTTTGCCAATCGGCTTATCTTTTATTGCAGGATACAACCAAGATGAAAAATTATTAAATTGGGTAAAAGAAAACAGCGATCGTATCATTCAAGCATCGGTAAGGAGCGTATTATGAAGTTAGTGAATATAATAGAGCAAGGGAAAGAACAAGCAGCTATTTTAGACAATGACAGCATTCTGCTTATAGAAGATATCAATACTAAATATTTAACAAACTGGTCTACAACAATTTGGGATCTTATTCAATATAAAGAACTTCGCCACCTTGAAACATGGTATGCCCATAATAAATTTGGTATGAACAGCTCTTTTCCCGCACTGCACTTGCAGGGCAGAAAAACAGCTCCTATCATTAGTAATCCGTCGAAATTAGTAGGCATTGGATTTAATTATGCGGCTTCTGAAGAAAAACTAAAAGACTACGACCGTGCCATTGATCCAGTTAGTTTTTTAAAACCCGCAACCGCCATTATTGGGCCAGACGACAGCATTCGTATTCCAAAGCAGTCCTACAAAACAACGGCTGAAGCAGAACTAGCGGTGGTAATCGGCGAAACGTGTAAGGATATAGATCCAGATGAAGCCATAAACGTAATTGCAGGTTATACGTCAGCCATTGACGTAACCGCAGCTGATATTCACGCGGCGAATCATCGCTACTTAATGCGAGCGAAAAGCTTTGATACATTTTGCAGTATAGGCTCAGAATTTATCACAAAAGAAAGCATATCAAACGTGAAATCACTTCAAGTGCGCACATTGCTAAACGGAGACGTACATCATGAAAATACAGTGTCTAATATGATTTACGACATCGCATACTGTGTTTCATTTTTCTCAAAAGTCATGACGCTGCATCCAGGTGATATCATTCTAACAGGAACGCCGGGACCCGCTGTTATTGAAGACGGGGACTGTATTGAATGCCATATTGAAGGCATGCTTCCATTAAAAAATAAAGTAAAAGATATGAAGAAAGTGCCTCAGCAAATATAAAAAAAGAGGCTGTGACAAAAGTATGTTATTTGAAGTAATATCCAAACCGTTAATCCAAATTATTAATTAATAGTTTGGATTTTTTCACTGTTATGGTGAAAGCAGATTTCAACTGCTTAGTTGCTTCTAGCGGTTGATCTAGTTATTTCTTAATTGCTTTGTAGCGGAAATAAGTATCTTCACACTCAGTTCATAATTAGTAGATATACTAATTAAAAGATAACAGTTGCGTTATCATATACTGAAAAATGAAATATTTACAAATGGAAAAGAAACGGGTACGATATCTGTAGCGACACTTAATAAAAAGGAGCTGACTGACAGTATGATTTTAGTCATCGGAGGAGCAGGCTATATCGGAAGCCACCTAGTAAAAGAATTAGTGAAAACAAATGAAGTTGTGGTACTTGATAATCTATCAACGGGTCATCGCTGGGCAATCGATGAGAAAGCGGTATTCGTAGAAGGAAATCTAGGTAATGAGAAAGATTTAGAAAGCGTATTCACAAATCATAAAATTGATGCTGTCATGCATTTTGCTGCTAATAGTTTAGTAGGGGAGTCAGTAACAGATCCTCTTAAATATTATCAAAACAACGTAGCTGCGACGTTAACACTTTTACAAACGATGATGAAGCACAATGTGAAAAAGTTTATTTTTTCATCTACTGCTGCTACATATGGGATTCCTTCTGTAGATATCATCACAGAAGATACGGCAACAAACCCAATTAATCCGTACGGACGTTCAAAGTTAATGATCGAACAGATTCTAGCTGACTTTGCAAGTGCTTACGATATGGAATATGTTGTACTTCGTTACTTCAACGCAGCTGGTGCTTACGAAACAGCGGAAATTGGTGAGTGCCATGATCCTGAAACGCACTTAATTCCAATCATTCTTCAGCACCTTCTTGGTGAACGTGAAAACATCTCTGTATTCGGCTCAGACTACGATACTGCAGACGGAACGTGCATCCGTGACTACATTCACGTAACGGACCTAGCGAATGCTCATATTTCAGCGCTTCAAGCACTGTTAGACGGTTCAAAGAAAACAGCAACGTACAATCTTGGAAACGGCCTTGGCTACTCTGTAAAAGAAGTGATCGAAACGTGTGAAAAAGTAACGGGTAAAAAAGCGAATGTTGTGATGTCAGACCGTCGCGCTGGAGATCCGGCACGCCTAGTTGCATCTTCTGATAAAATTCATGCAGAATTAGGCTGGAAAGCGCAAATTTCATTAGAAAAAATAATCGCATCAGCTTGGAACTGGCATCAAAACAGCGCAAAAGTAACAAATTAATAAAAAAGCCTCTTTTCTTTTTGAAAGAGGCTTTTTTATTACGATTAAACTGATTTATGTTCTAAATAATCCTTTTGAAAAGCCAGCGGTTTAGCCCATGGATAAGCCTTCCTCTTTTCGGACATTTTCGCTAAACAAGCACGACTTTTATTCTTTTCCATATGCTATAGGTAAATATACTACTCACAACTATCCCCGTTTATAAAATAGTCCGCAAGGAGGTTATGATATGTATTACTGTGTAAGATGCTCCAAATTTCATGACGAACAGAAAAAAGAAAACATCTTTCAAAATGGTTTTTACATTGATCCCTATTTGCTTCAAAAAGTCCATCTAGGCATGTGCGTCCACAAATCCCCATCAATCAAACAAATGAGAGCCGTAGAACGATTCGAAACGAAAAAAATGTAGAATTCACATTCACCAATAAGAAGCTAGATCTAACCAGGTCTAGTTTTTTCAGTGAATAACAGCTTTCTTCAGCTATCTTTCATGTAATATTAAGAGAAATTTAAGACAAGCCCGCTATACTAGTTAGTAGACGTATACATAGGATATAGTACGTTAAGAAATTGAAAAAGCAGTCCGTTTTATAAACTAGAAAGGATGGCGTCAAATGATTTCTGAAAAACGATCACTTTTGTTGAAAGAACAAGCAAAGCTTCTCGCATTAAAAGAATATAAAGGCATTGTCAAATCCATATCGCTGAGTAAAATACTCACTCTTCCTATTTATATAGTAGACATCCTTACGTTAAACGGAGAAGAGCACAAAGTAAAAATTAACGCCCAAACCGGCAGTATTTTGAAAGAAAAAACGATTCCTTTAACTAAAAGCCGTGCAAAAGCATATGCATTAAGACAGCATAAAGGTATTATCGAATCGGTTGTTCTCACTAACAAGCAATATGAAATTGTCATCCTTGGACTTGATGGAAAAACCCACAGCGTAAAGATTGATGCTGAAATTGATGTGCTGGCACAAGAAGAGCGAAACGTTCAGTGAATGGCCTATATTATGTAATCAACCTCACTTTTTTGAAAGTGGGGTTTTCTTTATTGAGAGAAATCATTAATAAAGGTAACAATGATAAAGAAAGAAGTGATTATTTCTTTAATACAAAGGGTAAGTGATAGTGAAAAATAACCACTTCCTAATTATGGTTCTTTGATTCGTTCTGCTTATGACTCTCCCATTATAAGTATGATAGTATCGAACATGTATAAAACATAGGTTATAACATAACTAAAAGGGTGTGCGACAATGAAAAAACGTACGAAGACCATTATTGCAGTCATTGCAGGAGCTGCTATTTTAATAGGAGGAATATGGATGATAAACGAAAGCCGATACCCAAACGTCCCTGCTTTTGATGATCACTTTACGCGTGAATTCTTAAACAAAGATAAAAAAGTGGATGATGGGTTTTATGAATTTAAGTCGAAGACCGGGCAGTATACGATGTGGTTTCCGGAGGAATATCAGTTGATTCATGAAAATAAAGAAGATTATTCTATCAACGGAAAGGATTATGAGCGATGGGTAGCTTCTTCGGAAAATTTCTTTAATAATAAAAACGAGATTTCATATATTAACGTGGAACTGGCAGATAAAGTGAAAAAAAATGAGGACATAAATGTAGAGAGTTTGTTTGAAAAAAATTTACACGTTAATATGCCAAAAAAGATAGAAACAGCTAATGCCAGTATATATTACGATTCAGCATATACATATTTTAAAGGAACTGAGGAAAAAGTTGTAAAGAACAATATTAAATATGTTCCAAATACATATGTAGCATATATAGCAGATAAAGATACGGATAGAGTAATCGAGCTCTACTACAAATATACAGGAGAAGAGTTAACAGAAAAACAAGGGGAGAAACAAGAAAAATTAATTGTGAAAATACTGCAAAGCGTAAATTTTCATGAGGAGAAATGATTATGAGTGAAAAGGCATTGCTAAATAATAAACTACGAAATAGAATAACTCAGCTGGAGTATAAGGGGTTATCTGGAAGAGAAGATGAGATAAAGAAGATCTATAAAGAAGTTAAAGGAAAAAATCCTCCTAATTTTGAAATTTACACGAGCAAAGACATGGGGATAGGAAAAAAATCGGGGTTTGATGGTGCTGCTATCCATTTTTATGACAAAGAGAAGAAAGTAAATCAGGTTTATTATTTCATGAGAGGAACGGAACCAACCAAGGATTTTCCTGATGTTGTTTATGATGGTTTAGGTATTGGTGCTGGAAGCAACGATAATCAAATTGAAGATGCTCAAGAAATGTATAACAAGGTTGAGAAACATATTAATAAGAAACAGAATAAAAACTTAAACGTGAAAATTCAACACTATGGTGATGGTCATTCTTTAGGAGGAAACCTAATAGTTACATTAGGTTTAATCACGAAAGATTTTACAAATATTAGAGGGTTAAATGATGCTCCTGTAAATATTAAACAATTGAAAAGGGTAGATAAACAATTCTCTAACTATATAACGCAAATAAAAGGAAAGACTGAGGATATATCTACAAAAGAATTGTTAAAGTTAGCAAATACCTATTATGAAAAACAAAAAGCCACAATTAGCCATACTTGGGTAAAAGGTGAACCTATGCATGCGCAATCTTTCCCTGGCAGTTGGTATGCAGGTAATAAAGTAACCATGCTTGGAGATATGGATACAGAAGAAATGATTAATATTGGAGAATATCCTCTAAAAAGGTTAGCCAAATGGAACTTATTTTTAAAACTTGACGAAGTCAGATATAACTCTGGAGTATCCAATATAATTGGAGGATTATCTTTGGCAAACGCCCATGTAGACGACAGTGTTCTTCTCAATATTCCATCATATGTTGATGATGTGAAGGAAAAGCCGCTTAAGCATCTTCCTGGGATTGTGCTAGGAACAGAAGGCGCATTTTTCTTGACGAAACAGGCGATAAAAAGTCCTGGAGTTTTAGTACAAGGGATTAAAGGAATATCTCAAAGAAATCAAGCAAAACTCCACGGAATTAATTACGTTGTCAAATACACAGAAGCTAATGCTATGAAGACGTATTATCAGGTTTTTGATTCAGGATCTCAGGAAGAAATCTTGCTAGATTATGAACAAATGAAGAAGTTTGTTTATTACTGTGCTAATGCTATTAAAGACAAAGAAGCAAACTTAAATACACTAAAGCAGTATTTACATAGTGAAATTAACGAAGTCTTCGAAGCTAAGAAGAAAAAGTTAAAAATGAAAATATCCAGAGAAGAAGCTTCTCCCCAGTCATTTATGGAAAAGGCAGATAAAGACGGCGCTACCCTCGCATGGTTTGGACAAAAGCGTGTGGCTGAAAAAGTGACGTTTGACAAAACGTTTGATCCGCTAGACGATAGTGTATTTACTCCTGTTGAAGAGATCATTTCTTCTATTCAAGAGGAAGTTACATACTATCAAAAGTTTCTTGAAGCGTTCTTTCAAAATTTCGAGAAGATGATGGAAGCAGACGAATCGGTAGCTTCAGATATTAAAAGCATGAAAGAAGTAGTAGGGGGGATTTAATTGTTTGATTTTGATTTTACACACACAGGAACAACGAGCGGTAAATACACGTTTGAATTTGATGGTGATGACTTCAAAGGCGAGCAGGCAAAAAGGATTAAAGAGTTAATCAAAAAGGATCAAGAAGTAAATGAAAAGCTTTGGCATGCTAAAAGCTATTTAGAAAACCAAACGGGTGAGTTTGCGGATGCGGTTAAAAGTAAATTAGAAGCAGCAGAGCGGGGATATACGCTAAGGGCTCAGCAGTATGATACTGGAGCATTTCAGCATATTATGAGTTTTATGCATTCTGTTAAAGATATGCATAAGAGAGAGTACGAAATTCGATATAGAGAATCAATGGATGAAAGTGAATTAACATAAGGGATACTTCTATTCCTCAGACAGTGGTCTGAGGGATTTTTATATGTTGAACAATTTACATTAAGTCCTATTTATTTCAAAAGAGTAATAAAGGGAGTGTAGGACAATGAAAAAACGTACGAAGACCCTTTCCGCAATCATTACAGGAGCTGCTATTTTAATAGGAGGAATATGGCTGATAAACGAAAGCCGCTACCCAAACGTCCCTGCTTTTGATAATCACTTTCCGCGTGAATTCTTAAACAAAGATAAAAAAGTGGACGATGGGTTTTATGAGTTTAAGTCCAAGACAGGGCAGTATACAATTTGGTTTCCAGAGGAGTATCAAGTTTCACATAAATACCGCGAGGATTATACTAGAAATGGCGAATCATATGAAAATTGGTCAGCTGCTTATATTAAACCCTACGAAAGTGATCAACAAACGTACGCTATCAAGGCCGAATTTTCCGAGAACGACACAAAATCATAATCAATTTATGTAGAGAGTTTATTTAAAGAACAATTAGGCAGTAAAAAACCTAAACAGTTAGAAACCTCTAATACAAGAATTTATTATGATTCTGCCTATACATATTTTCACGGTACTAACCAACATATAGTGCATGACAGTAAAGAAAATCCACCCAACCTTTATGTAGCATATGTAGCAGATAAAAGCTCTGATAAGGTAATCAAATTAATATATGATAGTGTAGGGGAAAACACAGAAACAAATAAAATGGATAGAAAGAAATGGTTTTTAAAAATGCTAAAAAATATTCATTTTAACGAGGGGAAATAGTAGAGAATTTATAGAGAAGAAGAGGTAACAAGTTAAACGAAGAAAGTTATAAGATTTGTTTTAGCTGTTAGTATATTAGCTGTAGGTATGTAGGTATGTAGGTATAATGTTTTTTGGTAATGCTGTATATAGGCTATTATCGTTAATTTTTCAACGAGCGTCTATTTATCAGTACGAGCAATTTGTCTATGATTACAAACTAACGATAAGAGGTTATTGCGCTAAGTATCTGGTTAAACGTAAGTTTCACATATTAGATGCTTCTAGCGTTTGATTGGAGGGCAAGGCGAAGACTCCTGCGGGAAAAGCGGAACAGGTGAGACCCCGCAGGAGCGCAAGCGACGAGGAGGCTCAGCGGCCGCCCGCGGAAAGCGAAGCCTTGCACGGAAATCAAACGCGGTGTCACAAGCAATCTATACTAGTCCCTTTATTTAATTTGCTCATCTTTACATGGGTTGAGTTACTTATGTCTCAATCTCTTTTTTGAAACATCCTTTACAGCCTATCTATCAAAAGTATAAAAGTCTCTAAAACACTTCTTTGTTGCTATCATAAGCCCTCAGTAAGTCTCAAAATACCTAAATTACTTAATGGAATCTCTTCCTTTTAATGGACAATTAGCTGTTTTTAGGATATATTTTTATAAGTTTAGGTTATGGAAGAAATAGTATATTGAAAACGAAAGGTGATTAAACGAAAGAATGGATGCTCATGTTTTAAAGGAACTGACGTATGAAGACCTTCAGTTTGTATATCAGCCTATTTATGCGTTGAATTCGTGGGAGACGCTGGGTTTTGAGGCTTTGCTGCGCACAGCTTTCGCAAAAGGGCAGATTGAAGAGTTGTTTTCACTGGCAAGACGCCATAATTATTTGTACAAGCTTGATACGATGGCAATTGAAGGAGCGATTAAGCACTTTCCGTTTGAGGTGTTGAAATCAGAGGATTTATTTATCAATGTGTTTCCATCTACTCTTCTCCATCCACATTTTCAACTGTTTTTAACGTATCTGCTGAACACTTATAAAAATGCGAAGCATCGCATTGTATGGGAGTTAAATGAAACGCTTCATGAAAAGATTTTATGGGAATCACCTGCTCTTTTTGCCCGAGTAATGAGTTTGAAAGAGGCCGGTTTCAAAATTGCGATTGATGATTTTGGAGCAGGAGCCGCAGCGATGAGACAGGTAAGCATGTATGAGCCTCACTATATGAAATTGGACCGAAGCTATGCTGAAGGGCTAGCTGACTGCAAACAAAAGAAAGATCTGATTGATTTGCTTGTTAACTATTATCCGCATACGAATCTCATTTTAGAAGGCGTGGAACGAGATAAGGATTTAGCCGCAGCAATTTCGTTAAATCTACATGCTGCTCAAGGCTATTTGCTGGGCATGCCGCAGTCGATCTCTTCCTACTTAACTTATAATAAGTACCGCGGTTTATTCAGACGAGAACGGCTGCTGAACTCTTAACCCATACGCTTCACTAAATAGATAATTTATCGTAATATAGGAATGGGTAATTAGACTTATATGCAGCATAGATATCTTGAATTTTTATAAAATTATGTGATTTTGTGCGATTGTTAAAATATTTTAAGAGATACAGAAGACGTGTTGTTTTGGGATAATGAGTGAATTGCATATTAAAACAAGACGTTGAGTGAAATTCCAAAGGCAGATGGAGGATATGTAGTATGTATAGTGAAGGGATATTCCAATTTTATTTTATGAATATGCCGCAGCCCGTTATTGTAATTCAGCAAAAAAGACATCAGCTGTACTATAAAGAATGTAATAAAGCCGCTCAGCAATTCTTTGACAAAATGAAAGACAAGATAATCAATAAAGAAGAAAATCTGCTTTTTTACACACTTTGTGAAAAAGCCATTGCCACGAAAGAACCGATTCAATATCAATACATACAGCTTTTTCATCCCGAACGGCATGCATATGAAGTAACATTTACCCCTCTCTTTAATCAAGCGACAACCCCTTCACATGTCCTTGTCATGGCTCAAGAAATTCATTATAAAAAAACGCAGGAAGAGAGCACGCGCTTACTCGATGCGTTTCTAGAAAACACGGTAGATGCCATTCTAATTGCTGATTGTAATGAGAAGGTCTTAACAGTCAATGGAGCATTTGAAAAGCTATTTCAGTGGAGAAAAGAAGAAGTTATAGGAAAAAGCCGTCAAGAGATGGACATCGTATCAAAAGAAGAGGGAAAAGAAAACCTTAAATTAATCAAAGAATTAAAAAATGGTAAGCCGCTCCCTCCTTATGAAACAGTCAGGTACACCAAAAGTGGCGAAAGCGTGTGTGTATCTGTCAGCTGTTCACCGATTTATGATGATCAAAATCAACTGGTCGCCTATTCGGTGATTTACCGAGATATTACGCCTCAAAAAGAAGCAGAAGAACAGCTGGCTTATACAATGAAAGAACTTGAAAATATAAAATATGCGCTTGATGAATCAGCTAGCGTTATGATTCTAGATGCAAATGGAACTATCACTTATATAAACGATATGTATATACGTTATTCAGATTATCAAAAAGAAGATTTATTGGGGAAGTATTATCGAGATGCAGGGCTTCGTCATGACCTTTCTGAGCTGCGTGAGACAATCAAAAGCGGAAAAGTATGGCGAGGGGAGCTTGAAATGTGGACGAAGCATAATCAGTTATACTGGGTATCGAACACAATTGTGCCATTAAAAGATATAGACGGAAATATTACTTATTATGTCTCGATTCATAATGATATTACAGAACAAAAAGCGCTAGAAAATAAACTTCATTTTGAAGCCACTCACGATAGTTTAACAGGTCTTCCCAACCGGGCGATGTTATTAAAAGAGTTAAACAAAGTAATTGAAAAAGGGCAGAGAAAAAGCGATGAGTTTTTTGCGCTTTTGTTTCTCGACTGTGATAATTTTAAGCAGATTAACGATGAATATGGCCATCATATAGGCGACGAATTTCTAAAAGCATACACGAAGAGGTTAAAAAGCTGTGTGAGGAAAGGCGATCGCATTTATCGTTTGGGCGGAGATGAGTTTATCATTATTTTAAACGTAACAAATGGACGAGAAATTGAACAAATTGCTAGGCGAATTCACGTATCTCTTCAGCAAAGCTGGAATGTACGGGGCTATTGTTTGCGCACAACAACTACCATCGGTGTCTCTATTTATCCAGAAGACGGAGAATCGGCTGCTTCATTATTAAAAAATGCAGATGATGCGTTATATAAAGGAAAAAGAGAAGGGAAAAATAATTATATCCTCTACCAAACGTAAAAAAAGCCTCCAAAGAGGCTTTTTTATTTTATCCATGTTTTTGCCCACTTGCTGACGGGCCCTAAGATCATACCAAGCTCTGATCCTTTTTTAGTTAAGATATATTCAATACGAACCGGACGTTCAGGAATAACGTGCCGGATTACAATGCCTTCTTCTTCTAACTCTTTCATTCGTTCGGTTAACATTCGTTTACTCAAAGAGGGAATGCTGGTGTGAATTTCACTAAAGCGTTTAGGACCGCTCATCAGGACATAAATAATTAATCCATTCCATCTTTTTCCTATTATATCAAACGTTTTCCACACTTTTGGACATAACTCATCAAATTCATTCATTGATGTCACCTACTTTATCGTATATAGGATATTAAAAGTAACCACTATAATGTTATTATATACTAACATTTGGATAATGAAAAGGCTATCTTTTTTTATTTTCAAAACTTTCAGTAGCTTGGAAACGCTGTATTGTAAAGTTTTTAAAAAAAGTCACAAAATCGACATATTATTGTTGACGTATCAAGAAAAAAGGTCTAAGATTGGTTACATAAAGTTACCTAGTTAAATAAAAGGTACTTTAAATTTACAATTACATCAAGAGTTTGAGAAAGAAGGTTAGTATCAAATGGATATCCTTTTGGCTATTCTTCCTGCGATTTTCTGGGGAAGTATTGTCCTGTTCAACGTTAAATTGGGCGGAGGTCCTTACAGTCAAACGCTTGGGACTACAATTGGTGCGCTGATCTTTTCAGCCGTTATTTATTTCGTAGTTCATCCAGTGTTGACACCGCTTATTTTTATTGTCGGAATCGTTTCGGGATTATTTTGGGCAGTTGGGCAAAGTAATCAGTTGAAAACGATTGATTATATTGGTGTTTCAAAAACCATGCCAATTTCAACTGGTATGCAGCTTGTGACGACATCACTGTTCGGTGTTATCGTATTTCACGAGTGGTCAACAACAACAACCGTTATCTTAGGCGTGTTAGCTCTTATCTTTATTGTTATTGGTATTGTGTTAACATCACTAGAAAGCGAAAAAAATGCAGAGCAATCTGGACAATTCAAAAAAGGGATTATTACCCTTATTATTTCAACAATTGGATACTTAGTGTATGTAGTTGTCGCTCGTTTATTTAATGTAGACGGATGGTCGGCGCTATTCCCACAAGCTATTGGTATGTTAATTGGTGGCCTTATACTTACTTATAAACACAAACCGTTTAATAAATACGCAATTCGCAACATTATTCCAGGCCTCATTTGGGCAGCTGGTAACATGTTCTTATTTATTTCTCAACCTAAAGTAGGGGTTGCAACAAGCTTCTCATTATCACAAATGGGAATTGTTATTTCAACGCTTGGCGGTATCTTCTTACTTGGAGAAAAGAAAACAAAGCGTCAGCTTATTTCAATTACGATTGGTATTGTGCTCATCATTTTAGGTGGCGTATTCCTCGGAATGGCTAAAAGTTAACGTTTACGTAAAAGTTAATGATAGTATGTATGAATAAATGAAAACACTAGGAGGATTTTATTATGTATACAGATTTAAAAGATAAAGTAGTTGTAATTACAGGTGGATCAACAGGTTTAGGACGTGCAATGGCTGTTCGTTTCGGTCAAGAAGAAGCAAAAGTTGTTATTAACTATTACAACAATGAAGAAGAAGCTTTAGATGCGAAAAAAGAAGTAGAAGAAGCAGGCGGACAAGCAATCATCGTTCAAGGCGACGTAACAAAAGAAGAAGACGTTGTAAATCTTGTTCAAACAGCTATTAAAGAATTCGGTACATTAGACGTTATGATTAACAACGCTGGTGTTGAAAACCCGGTTCCTTCTCATGAGCTATCTCTAGACAATTGGAACAAAGTTATTGATACAAACTTAACAGGTGCATTCTTAGGAAGCCGTGAAGCAATTAAATATTTCGTTGAAAACGACATTAAAGGAAATGTTATTAACATGTCTAGTGTTCACGAAATGATTCCTTGGCCATTATTTGTTCACTACGCAGCAAGTAAAGGCGGTATGAAACTAATGACGGAAACATTGGCTCTTGAATATGCGCCAAAAGGTATCCGCGTAAATAACATTGGACCAGGTGCGATGAACACACCAATTAACGCAGAGAAATTTGCAGATCCAGAACAACGTGCAGACGTAGAAAGCATGATTCCAATGGGTTACATCGGTAAACCAGAAGAAGTAGCAGCAGTTGCAGCATTCTTAGCATCATCACAAGCAAGCTATGTAACAGGTATTACATTATTTGCTGATGGCGGTATGACGAAATATCCTTCTTTCCAAGCAGGAAGAGGCTAATAGTTTTTAATCGATGTAGAAAAAAAGACATGGCAAAATCGGCCATGTCTTTTTTTCTATACCTAAGCGAATGCCACCCCCCTTGCGGGGTTGGTGGCATTCGCCTAGGTAAAACCTTCTTAAAACAAAGAACTTTTAGAGAACATTCAAGGGAGTTTTTTGATCCCTTATAAGTTTGTTATATTAGCCAGCCATTTTTTTATCAGACGAATGCTGGTTTTTGTCTTTTAGTTTGCTGAAGATAAAGGCTAGCACTGAGCCTGAGATGTTGTGCCAGACGCTGAAGATGGCGCTTGGGACAGCGGCTAGTGGCGAAAAATGAGTGGAAGCAATGGTAACGCCGAGCCCTGAGTTTTGCATGCCAACTTCCATTGCCACTGCTTTTTGTTTGGCTAGATCCATTCCGCATAAGCGGGCAAAGAAGAAGCCGATTGTGAAACCAAGAATGTTGTGAAGAACAACTACGGCAAAAATGATACCGCCTGTTTTAGCAAGCTGTGCTTGGCTTCCTGCCACAACCGCAGATACAATCAAGACAATCGCGACTACTGAAACAAGGGGAAGAGCTTTGGAACTTGCTTCTGCAGCTTTCCCAAAAAACTTTTTAATCGTAAATCCAAGAGCAAGCGGAATGATGACAACTTGTATAATGGAAATAATAAGAGACATGATATCAATATCGACCCATTTGCTTGCAAATAATAGAATAAGAAGCGGTGTAACAATCGGTGCTAAAATGGTTGAAACAGAAGCGATGGCAACTGCGAGCGCAACGTTCCCTCGAGCCAAAAAGACCATTACGTTTGATGATGTGCCGCTTGGACAACAGCCTACTAAAATAACGCCCACTGCTATTTCTTTTGGTAAATCTAAGCCGATTGCCAAACCGAATGCGAGAAGCGGCATAATGATAAAATGCCCTACCACGCCTAGTGCTACTTCTTTCGGTCTTCGAAATACTTCGCTGAAATCAGACGCTGACAGCGTTAACCCCATTCCAAACATGACAATTCCTAAAAGCGGAACGATGTACTTTCCAATCCATACAAAGTGCTCCGGGAATGAATAGGCAATAACGGAAATTAAAATAACCCAAAGCGTAAATGTTTTTCCTGCAAATGTACTGATTTTCTCTATTGTTTTCATCTGTACGATACCTCCTGCGAACTATAAGAAGAAATTATACTATTTATTCAGAAAAATTAAAACAGTATTTTTGTAAAATAGTACAGAATATTTTATCTTTTGGAGATTATTTCAGCTTAAATGCAAGCATTCCTTCATTGAACGGACAAAATATGTGGTAATATAAAGAAGTTAGTTTTAGAAAGTCGGAGGAGTTTAGTCATGAAATTTATCTATATTTTGTCTGTCCTTCCGTTCGTAGGCATATTAGGGTTTCTCCCTTTTGTTAATCGAGTCACTCCGTTTGTTCTCGGTATGCCGTTCAATATGTTTTGGATGGTGATATGGGTGGTGCTTACGTCCATTATTTTAGGGGTTATGTATAAGCTTGATCCCAGAAATCGGGAAGGGGAAGAAGAATGAATAGTGCACTTATTATTATTTTACTATTTTTAGTGGCAGCTATTTTTCTTGGCATACGATCAACCAAAGGCAAGGATATGAACTTGGAGCAGTGGACGGTAGGCGGACGCGGTTTCGGGGCTGTTTTAGTGTTTGTGCTGATGGCCGGAGAAATCTATACAACGTTTTCGTTTCTAGGCGGAAGCGGATGGGCTTATGGAAAAGGAGCTCCTGCACTTTACGTCTTAATTTATATTAGCTTATCGTATGTCTTATCATACTGGCTTCTTCCGGTTATTTGGAAGTATGCAAGAGATCATAAGCTCGTTTCGCAGCCTGATTTTTTTGTAAGCAAATATAAAAGCCCTTATCTTGGTGTGCTTGTAGCGGCTGTAGGAGTGATTGCCGTCATTCCTGTTATTGTTGTGCAGTTAAAAGGATTGGGGATTATTGTATCACAAGCATCCTACGGCGCCATTTCAATGCCGGCAGCCATTTGGATGGGAGCTATCAGTTTAACGCTGTATGTGATGATATCCGGTATCCACGGTTCTGCATGGACGGCCGTTATTAAAGACATTATGATGCTTGCTGTGATTGGATTTTTAGGCATTTATTTACCTTTTCATTATTACGGAGGATACGGTCCGATGTTTGAAGCGGTGAATACAGCGAAGCCAGGGTTTTTAAAGTTTCCTGAGCAAGGATTAAGCGTCTCGTGGTTTATTTCGACCGTTATTTTGCTAGTACTCGGGTTTTATATGTGGCCGCAGGTGTTTAGTTCAAGCTATACAGCGAAAAATGCAAAGGTATTTCGTAAAAATGCAATCATTAGTCCTCTTTATACGCTGATGCTGCTCTTTGTATTTTTTGTTGGATTTGCAGCTATTTTAAAAGTTCCTGGTTTAAGCGGAGGAGACGTGGATCTTGCGCTATTACGGATCTCGATCCAAACCTTCGATCCTTGGTTTATTGGAATTATAGGAGGAGCGGGTTTGCTGACAGCGCTTGTGCCGGGATCGATGTTGTTAATGAGCGCGTCAACGCTGCTGGCGAAAAACATTTACAAACCGTTTGCGCCTCAAGCAAGCGAAGCGCGTATTGCTCGTTTAGCGAAAAGCTTTGTACCGATTGTGGCTCTTATTTCTGTTTACTTTACGCTAAATGGAGGAACGACGCTGTCAACGATTATTTTAATGGGCTATAGCCTAATGACACAGCTGTTTCCGTCTCTGCTTTTCAGTTTGAAGAAAAATAACTTTGTAACGAAACAAGGAGCAGCGTGGGGGATTGTTGCTGGAATTATTGTAGTGGCCTATATTACAATCAGCGGCTCTACGATTGGTACGTTATTTCCGTCACTGCCTCAGCAAATGAAGGATATCAACGTCGGATTTATTGCGCTGCTTATTAACTTTATCGTAATGTGCGCAGTCAGTATGCTCACAAAGCAAAACGAGGCTGGGACAAAAGTATGTTAGACGAAGTGAAAACGAACCATTGATCAACACGTTTGATTAGTGGTTCGTTTTTTTGTTAGGGTCAACGTTAGACCCTTCTAGCAGTTGATTGGAGGGCAAGACGAAGACTCCTGCGGGAAAAGCGGAACAGGTGAGACCCCACAGGAGCGCAAGCGACGAGGAGGCTCAGCGGCCGCCCGCGGAAAGCGAAGTCTTGCACGGAAATCAAGTGCGGTGTCACAAGCAGTTCAGCTCATGTCTCCCGTTTGTTCGTTTTTATATTAGATTCATCTCATTATGTCCCAGCCTCGTTTTTTCTAATCAAACAGCAAAGAGCCAAAGGACTATAATCATCCTTTGGCTCTTTACGTGGCTTTTAACCGATAATTTGTAAAATTTCCTACATCAACTGATTTACGCTAAAGCGGGAACTCGGTCGTTATAGTAAATAACTTCCGATAGGATCTTACACCCTTTAATCTCCTGAAATGTCTTTTTCGCCTCTACCTCTGATTCAAATTCAAACATAGTCGGACTTTGGTTTTTCGAGTAAACGGTAATGATCCACATTGTAAAATAAGCTCCCCCTATAAAATAATAGTTTTCCTTTTTAGTGTAGCTATCAGGTGATGTAATAATAATTGAATAGTTGTGATACAGCCTCACATTTTAAAAGGTACTTCTACTATACAACAAAAATTACAAAATAAAACAAGAAAATCTAAAAAACTACAAAGAATAATGAAAGAGAATAAATAACCGTTTATATATGGGCTATATTTATAAATGCAAGTGTGAGCGTAAAAAATATAGGAAGAGCGATTGTCTTTTAGATTGCTAAACTATATACTTATGTTCAAAAAGTGCAGGAAGTGAACGATGAAAGTTGATACGGTAATAAAAAAAGATGTTTTACTCATTCTAGTAATGATAGTCGTTGTGCCGCTGGCAGGAGAGCTTAAATATTATCCTTTTCACGATACGTATAGAGTTAGCTTTGCTGTGCCCATTTTTTTCTTTTCACTGCTGCTTTTAAGAAAGGTATCTCCTGTAATACCAGGTATTTTAGTTGCTAGTGCTATAGTGGGCTTTCGAATGTACCTTGATTGGTATAATTATGAATCATTTGATTTTCTGCCTTCTTTGCAGATCCGGGGCTCAGCAGGGATTTATTATCTCGTTTATGCGATTGCTTTTTCTTGGTTTAAGATTAACGATTTTCATTCAAAGCCGTGGATTATCGGTATATGGAGCATCATCATCGAAACGGTTTCGGGCGGCATGGAACTGCTTTGTATGTATGTGATGGTTCATCATCATATTATGTTTCCAGAGTTCATGCAAATTTTTATTGTAGGTGTTTTTCGAAGTTTCTTTGTTTTATGCCTGTTTAGCATGATCAAACTCTACGAAGGGCAGCTGAGGGAACGGCAAATCTCTCAAAAAAATGATCAGCTGCTTGTTGTGCTTTCAAATTTGTATGAAGAATCCATTCATTTGAAAAAAACGTTGCAAGACGCTGAGAGAATTACGAAAAAGTCGTATGATTTATATGAAGAACTGCACGATGCAGATATAAATCAGCTTACTTCTCTGCACGAATTTAGCCAAAAAGCATTACAAATTGCAGGAGAAGTACACGATATTAAAAAAGACAATCAGCGGATATCAGCAGGATTGTCCAAAGTCATTACAAAAGAAGAATTTTCTGAGTATATGGAAATCGAAAGTCTGCTTCAAATCGTCATGCGCAGCAATGAAAAATATGCGTCGCTGTTAACAAAAGATATTCATTTTTCACATTCGATTCTAGGAGAGCACCCTCGCTATCACGTTTACTTGTTTTTATCATTAATTAATAACTTAGTAATGAATGCAGTCGAAGCGATTGAAACAGAAGGCGCGATTATTATTGACGTATGCCGAGAAGAAGACCGCATTTTACTATATGTAAGAGACAGCGGTCCCGGCGTGAAAAAAAGGCATGAACGTCTCATTTTTAAAGCGGGATTTACATCCAAATATGCAAAGGACGGGACGCCTTCTACAGGTCTTGGGCTTGTCTACGTTAAGCAAATGACCGAGCAGCTGGGCGGGAGTATTCAATTTATTAATCTGTCTCCAAGCCCCGGTGTTCAATTTACTATAGATTTACCTATTTCTACGTTAATGGGGGATAAGGACTAATATGCGATTTTATATCATAGATGATGACGAAGTCTTTCGTTCAATGTTAGCTGAAATTATTGAAGATAATGATCTAGGAGAGGTTATAGGAGAAGCAGAAGACGGAATTGTATTAAATGATCAATTTTCTCTATTACAGCAGATCGATATTTTATTTATTGATTTATTAATGCCGATTCAAGACGGAATTGAAACCGTGCGCAAAATAAAGGATAGTTTTAAAGGCAAAATCATTATGATGTCACAAGTAGAAACAAAAGATTTGATTGGAAAAGCCTACTCCCTTGGCATTGAATACTATATCACGAAGCCGCTTAATCGTATGGAAGTGCTCATGGTCATTCAAAAAGTAATTGAACGAATTCAAGTTCAACAATCAATGGAGAAAATTCAAGAATCGTTAAATACCGTACTTAATGTAGGAAATCAGCAAAAAACGCCTTCTTTTGGTAAAAAAGAAAGCGATCCGGCAGAAGCGTGCAGGTTTCTTTTAAGAGAACTTGGGATTTTAGGAGAAAGCGGAAGTAAAGATTTGATTGAAATCATCAATTACCTGCATCAAACGGAAAAAAGCACAATGTATGAACAGCATTTTCCTTCTCTTAAAGAAATCTTTGAGAAAATTACTGTGAAAAAGCTCGGGGCATCTTTTTCAGACGACGTGCTGCAAAAAGAAATGAAAGCAGCCGAACAGCGAGTAAGAAGAGCCATTTATCAGTCTTTAAATCATTTGACCTCTCTTGGGATGGTTGATTTCTTTAATCCTAAATTTGAAAATTACGCTTCTAAGTTTTTCGATTTTTCAATGGTGCATCAGCGCATGAGAGATATAGAAAAGGGCACGGGAAAAAGCAGTACTCCGAGCCGCATAAATGTAAAGAAATTTATCCAAATGCTCTATTATGAAGTTAAACAAACGCTGTAGTAAAAAAACTACAGCGTTTTCATTTTGTAATTTTCTAAAAACTTTTTTGTTAGTTTCAGTAGGTTTTTGTTAGATTTTGTGATGCCTATGATAATGTAATCTTATGAATAAAAGAACTACTTAATAAACAGTTCTTAATGGAATTGTATCTGTTGAATACAGTAAGTGCAAATAAACAGCTTCGAGCTGTTAGAAAAAAGAAGGAAGGTGCAAAGATATGTTCAAAAAGCTTGGATTAGCAGGACAAATTTTAATTGGTTTGATTGCAGGTATTATTGTAGGGGCCATTTTTTACGGAAATCCTAAAGCAGTTGAAGTGCTGCAGCCAATTGGAGACGTATTCATTCATTTAATTAAAATGATCGTGGTGCCGATTGTTATATCTAGTATCATTGTGGGCGTTGCGGGTGTTGGTGATATTAAGAAGCTTGGTAAATTAGGCGGAAAAACAATTCTTTACTTTGAAATCATTACAACGGTTGCCATTGTTGTAGGCTTATTAGCAGCTAACTTGCTTCACCCTGGTACTGGTGTGGACCGCAGCGGTCTTGAAAAATCAGATATCAGCAGCTACACATCAACGGCAGAAGCTACAGAGCAAAAAGGATTTGTAGAAACATTTGTTCACATCGTTCCAACGAATGTATTTGAATCAATTGCTGCAGGCGACATGCTGCCAATTATTTTCTTTTCAGTTCTATTTGGACTTGGAATTGCATCCATTGGTGAAAAAGGAAAGCCGGTTTTAAGATTTTTTGAAGGCACAGCAGAAGCGATGTTTTGGGTAACGAATTTAGTTATGAAGTTTGCACCGTTTGGCGTATTTGCATTAATCGGTGTAACCGTATCAAAATTTGGACTAGCGTCTCTGATTCCGCTTAGTAAGCTTGTAATTGTTGCTTACGGCACAATGATTTTCTTTGTATTAGTTGTACTAGGACTTGTAGCTAAATGGGCAGGCGTTAACATCTTCCACTTATTAAAAGTGTTAAAAGATGAATTGCTATTAGCATTTTCAACTGCAAGTTCAGAAACGGTGCTGCCGCGTATTATTGCGAAAATGGAAAAGTTCGGATGTCCTAAAGCCATTACATCTTTTGTTATTCCGACGGGATATTCGTTTAACTTAGACGGATCTACTCTTTATCAAGCGCTTGCTGCGATTTTTATCGCGCAAATGTACGGTATTGATATGAGCATTACACAGCAAGTTTCACTGATACTAATTTTAATGGTTACATCTAAAGGAATTGCAGGAGTTCCTGGCGTTTCATTTGTTGTACTGCTTGCAACGCTTGGATCTGTAGGACTTCCGGTAGAAGGGCTTGCTTTTATCGCTGGAATTGACCGTTTGTTAGATATGGGACGTACAGCGGTAAACGTAATTGGAAACTCACTTGGTGCGATTGTCATTTCGAAGTGGGAAGGTCAATTTAACGATAAAGACAAGGAAGCTTATATTAACGAAGTAACAAAAAAAGTATCGTAACAACAAAGAGTCTGGGACAAAAGCATTGTAGTTGAAGAAAGATCCGAACGATTATTCGTTCGGATCTTTTTTCGTTTGAATTTGCTTTGAAAAGTTGGGAATAGTAACTAAAGATGAAAAATAAATGATTGATACAAGGAGGTCTCAACATGGGAAGAGCAAATAATCACAAATCATCACATAACAACAAAGGGTCACTGCCTCAAACACCAAAAGAGTTAAAAATTGCTCCAGATCAAGCAAATGAAGAATTTTCACGTGAGTTAGCTCAGCATCATGATGCTAAAGCGAAACAGGACTTAATTTTAAAACAGCAAAAAGAAAAGTAAAAGAAAAAGAGCATTTGGATATCCAAATGCTCTTTTTTATAAACAATTAAAGATAAAAATTCCTAAGTAACCATTTTGTAACATTATTTAATCATAGCGTAATAGTTTTCGAGGCTTTTTTCATTATAATTAAACCGAACATATTGAAAAATAAGTTCATAAAAACGTAACGTTCGGTTACATAATGGAGGAAAAAAATGAAAAAAGCCATCATTGGGTCTATAACGGCAGCTACAGTTTTATTTAGCGGAGCCAGTCCGTTTATTGCACCTGCTCAAACAGTAGAAGCAGCGTCATATTCATACAAAGACACGGCTATTGCTACTGGTAAAAAATTAATGGGTGTTCCTTATAAATGGGGAGGCACAACAACAAAAGGTTTTGACTGCTCTGGATTTATTCAATACATTTTCAAAAAAGCTGGAAAAACACTTCCGCGCACAACGGAGCAAATGTATCGAGTAGGGACAAGCGTTTCAAAAGCAAAGCTTCAAAAAGGAGATTTAGTTTTCTTTCAAACGTATAAAAAAGGTCCTTCACATGTAGGCGTGTATTTAGGAAATAATCAGTTTCTTCAAGCTTCTACGTCTAAAGGCGTGACAATTACATCTCTTAGCAACAGCTACTGGAAAGCACGTTATATTGGTGCAAAACGGATTTAACCATCCGTCATTTTTTTGGAAAACAACACTACAACATGTAGTGTTGTTTTTGTTTGCATATACATAACATCTTGCCTATATTATTTTTAACGTTTTATACAAAAAAATCCATATTCTATGAGATAATAACGTTAACACATTTTGTACTTTAACATAAGGAATATCCCACTCTATTCGAAAGTTTGGTGAGCGAAGATGAAGCGCTTAGTATGGAGTTATGGAATAGGTATTGTTGCAATAGTAGCAGTACTCTCATTTTTCTTTATGATGAAAGGTCAAACAGAGAAAGCCGTTGTTAGCGGAGATGTACCAAAAGCTCATGCGCAGGGAGAAAGAGTGAAGCAGCCCATCTCACAGTTCCGAGCAGTACAGCCTGATGAAACAGGCAATGAAGTGAAAAGTGTAAAAAACAACATGCCTGAAAAAGCGGATCCTCCTCTTTTTTTAGTCTATATTGACCCTGGTCATCAATCTCAGGCTAACCTAGAGAAAGAGCCAATCGGACCGGGATCAGCAGAAACGAAAATAAAAGTTTCCGGAGGCACATCAGGCGTAGTGACTAAGAAGCCGGAATACAAGCTGACGTTGGAAGCCTCCATGATATTAAAACAGCTGCTCGAAGAAAAAGGCATAACCGTAAAGCTTACTCGCAGTTCTCACGATGTGAATATCAGCAACCGGGAACGAGCGGAGCTTGCGAATAATTCAAAAGCTGACTTACACGTACGTATACATGCAGATGGTTCTGAAAATGCTTCTGTAAAAGGATTTTCTGTGCTCACTCCTGCAGAAGATAATTCCTATACGAAGCCTATTTATCAAAGCAGTTTACAAGCATCTCAAGCTATTCTGACAGAGGTGAAAAAAGATCAGTTTGTCGAAGCAGACGGCATTCGCTATCGCAGTGATCTCTCAGGATTTAACTGGTCGACTGTACCCGTAACGCTAGTTGAACTGGGGTATATGACGAATCCAGAAGAAGACCGGAACCTGTCTGATCAGGCTTACCTTACAAAGCTGATGAATCATGTTGCAGACGGTATTGTGGCATATGAAGAAATGGAAAAATAAAAGGTGAAAAGACCTATAAAAGCGTGTGACTAAATCAATTGATTTAGTCACACGTTTTTTTTGTCGTTCATATGATATAAAAAGCGTTTTTTCGACAAAAAATGGACGAGCAGAAAAGAAACCTAAGTGAAATGCTTTAATTTTTATAAAAATGTGTCGATATAACGAGTGATATTAAAATGCGTTAGACAGTACATGAAAATGGGGGAACAAGATGAGAAAGTTAACGGCATTAGCTTTAGTACTAAGTGTACTGCTGTTTCAATTCACGCCGCTTGCTAGCGTGAAAGCTGAAACGGTAGAACCAGTTGTGTCTGTAAAATTAGTAAACTATTTAGGAGATCAGCATGCAATTACAATTAAGCCGTCTTATTTATACACTATTAAAAACTCGGATTTGGTCTTAAATGCCAATACAGAGTATATGGTAACAGCAACGACTCAAGGTGTCATTTTAAAACAAGGAGCCACCGTATTAGGTGAATTTACAAGCTTTGAAATTACACCGTCTCTTTATAAAAATCCCGTATCTATTAACGGCAGACAATACTTAGGGGACGTTGCGTTCACAAATGAAAAAGGAACGTACGTCAGACCTGTTAATACGCTCCCGATTGAAGACTATTTAAAAGGCGTTGTACCAAATGAAGTCTATACATCTTGGAATCTGCAAGCCTTAAAAACTCAGGCGGTGGCAGCGAGAACATACGCAATGAGCTATGCAGGAAAAGTAATCAATGACACGGTAAGCTATCAAGTGTACGGTGGCTATACGTGGTATGACAGTACAAACCAAGCAGTAGATCAGACATTTGGACAAGTAGTCACCTACAACAATAAATTAATCAACGCCGTTTTCTCATCAAGCAACGGTGGAAGAACGGAATCAAACAGCAACGCTTGGGGAGGAACTCAACTTTCTTATTTCCCGGTGAAAGAAGATCCATACGATAAGCAGACGCCGTGGACGTTAGCTATTCAAAAAACGCAAATTGATTTAACAGGAAAAGATTTAGCTAACTATAGCGCTTGGTGGAATACAGTTTCTGAAAAAGATAAAACTGTTACGGATAATTTGAAGTCATGGTTAGTAGCCAATAAGCATCCTGGTAAAACCATTAAAATTACGTCTATTCCAAAGGTGAGTTTTTATGCTCCTTCATCAGGAGGCCGTGTGACTAAAGGTGCGATTACAGTGGACTACCTCGTTAAAGGAGATGTAGACAGTTCGCAAAAACTAGTGGTTCATCATTTGGAATTAAAAGATTTAACATCGACGAAGCTAAAATCAATGTTAAACAGCCGTGCGATGCTTAGTCTGCTTGTAACGGAAACAAATGAAACAAGCACATCAACAACTTTTAATGGGAAAGGAAATGGTCACGGTGTTGGAATGAGTCAATACGGTGCTCAAAAAATGGCAAGCCTAGGAAAAGACTATCGTGAAATTTTAGATTTTTATTATCCAACAACTACTCTTTTAAGTTTTTATACAACAAAGTATCCGCGAAAAGAGCAGGAGCAAGAAGTACCGAAAGATACGGTTGCGCCTGATGCACCTTCAGTTAATGCACTAGGAGACAACCAAACATCTCTTACCGGGGTAACAGAACCAAATGCTTCTGTTATTGCAAAAGTGGAAAATGAAGTAATTGGAACAGGTCTTGCTGATGAAGCCGGAAAATTTGCAATTACGATTGCCAAGCAGTCAGCAGATACAAAAGTGTCGGTAACGTCTAAAGATGCAGCTGAAAATGAAAGCACGGCCACGGTGGTGACCGTAACGGATCAAACGCCGCCGTCTGTTCCAATTGTAAATGAAGTAAGTGACCAAGATACGACCGTAACAGGCGTAACAGAAGCAAACGCCGCCGTGATGGTAAAAGCGGGCGATGCAACGTTCTCTGCAGTAGCGGATGGTAACGGTACATTTACTGTTTCAATTCCAGTACAAATAGGCGGAACAACAATAGCGGTAAGTGCAAAAGATAAAGCAGGAAACGAAAGCCAAGCGCCTTCTTTTGCGGTTAAATCTACGTTAAAAGCACCGCTTGCACCAAAAGTAAACGAAGTAAGTGATCAAGACACAATGATCAAAGGAACGGCTGAAGCAAATGCGACGGTCATCGTTAAAAACGGAAGTCTTCAGCTTGCAGCAGGCAATGCAGATGCCAAAGGAAATTACAGCATCTCAATTGCAAAACAAAAAGCAGGAAGCACGCTGTCCGTAACGGCTCAAAATGCAGGTGGAACAAGTTCAGCCACTGCGGTAACCGTACAGGATAAAACGGCACCAGCTGCGCCAAAAGTAAACGCAGTAAGTGATCAAGATACAAAAGTTACAGGTACAGCAGAATCAAATTCTACAGTTACTGTAAAAGTCGGAACAACAACTGTGGGAACGGCTAAAGCAGGTGCAAATGGAGCGTTTTCTGTTTCTATTTCCTTGCAAAAAGCGAATACAAAGCTAAGCGTACAAGCAAAAGATGCAGCAGGAAATAACAGCTCTGCATCGACTGTAACCGTTACGGCAAAGCAAAAAGCTCCGGTTAAACCAACGGTTAATGAAGTGAGTGATCGAAGTACAGCGGTTACGGGTACAGCAGAAGCAAATGCGGCGGTTATCATTAAAAACGGAAGTCTTCAGCTTGCAGCAGGAAAAGCAGACAGCAAAGGAACATACAGCATCTCGATTGCAAAACAAAAAGCAGGAAGCAAGCTGTCTGTAACGGCTGGAAACGCAGCGGGCGTAAGTCCAGTGGTAACCGTAACCGTGCAGGATAAAACAGCACCCGTTACACCAAAAGTAAACGCTGTAAGCAATCAAGATACAGTCGTAACGGGAAGCACAGAAACGGGCGCGGAAGTGCATGTGAAAATTGACAAAAAAGTAATTGGCAAAGGAAATGCCAAATCGGATGGAATGTTTAGTATCACCATTCCAAAGCAGCCTGCTTCTACAAAATTAGCTGTTATTGCAAAAGATGCAGCCGATAACTACAGCTCCAATGCGTTTGTAACGGTTAGTGCCGTACAGACAAAACCGGCACTTCCAACCGTTGCTACGCTTACTGAAAAAAGTACAGCAGTAACGGGAACAGGAGAAAAAAATGCATCTATTTATATTAAAGTAGGCGGGAAAATTATTGCGAGCGGAAAAATTGATGGAAACGGCAAGTTCAGCGTAAAAATTCCTGCTCAAAAAGCAGGAACGGAAGTGACGGCAGTTCTGCAAAATAAAGTAGGATACAGTCCGTATAAAATTGTAAAAGTACAAGACACAACGCCGCCAGCACCTCCGGCAGTGAATGCCGTTACGTCTTTGTCCACGTTTATTTCTGGAAAAACGGAAGCAAATGCCGTGATTACAATTAAAAGCGGTACAAAAGTAATCGCGTCAGGCAAAGCAGATAGTAAAGGACAGTTTAAAGTAACTATTCCAAAACAAAAAGCAGGCGTAAAGCTGGCTGTGACGGCAAAAGATGCCGCTGGAAATACAAGTTCAGCAGTCAATATAAACGTCAAATAAAAACAAAAAGAATTCTCTGCGGAGGATTCTTTTTTTAGTGATTTTTAAATGGGATAGAAGGTTACTAAAAAGTTACCTTAGAACTTTGAAGTGCCTAACTTACTTTAAAGTGGGTTCTATCTTTTTCTTTTTTTCTGTTTCATAATAACAAATGTAAAGAAATTAGCAGGGGGTTTTTTATAATGAGTAATCATTTGCAAGATACAGTAACACTTCATAACGGAGTCAAAATGCCGTGGTTTGGATTAGGTGTATTTAAAGTAGAAGAAGGGCCTGAATTAGTGAACGCGGTGAAAACAGCTATCGTCAAAGGCTACCGCAGCATCGATACGGCAGCTATTTATGGAAACGAAGAAGGTGTAGGGGAAGGAATTCGCCAAGGTCTAAAAGAAGCAGGTCTTTCACGCGAAGACATTTTTGTTACATCAAAAGTTTGGAACGCAGATTTAGGCTATGAAGAGACGCTGGCTGCTTACGAAACAAGCTTACAAAAGCTTGGCTTAGAATATTTGGATCTATACTTAATTCACTGGCCGGTAGAAGGTAAGTATAAAGCAGCGTGGAAAGCATTAGAAACGCTTTATAAAGAAGAAAAAGTAAGAGCTGTAGGTGTAAGTAATTTTCAAATTCATCATTTAGAAGACTTAATGAAAGATACAGACGTTAAGCCTGTTATTAACCAAGTTGAGTATCATCCTCGTTTGACGCAAAAAGAGCTGCATGCTTTTTGTCGAAAGCACGATATTCAGCTAGAAGCATGGTCTCCGCTTATGCAAGGAGAATTGCTAGATAACGATGTGTTAAAAGAAATTGCTGAAAAACACGGTAAATCAGTTGCTCAAATCATTCTGCGATGGGATCTGCAAAACGGAGTTGTAACGATTCCAAAATCAACAAAAGAGCACCGTATTGTTGAAAATTCATCTGTGTTTGATTTTGAATTGGATGCTGAAGATGTAAGCAAAATTGATGGATTAAATCAAAATCACCGAGTAGGTCCAGATCCGGACAATTTTGATTTTTAATAGAAGAACTAATAGGCTGGGACAAAAGTATTTTAGCCCAAGTGAAAAACGAACCATTGATCAACTAGTTTGATGAGTGGTTCGTTTTTTTTTTTATGGTGAATACAGCTTCATCTGTTTCATCCTTCCAGCTGTTGATTGAGGAGCAAGGCGAAGCCTTGCATGGAAATCAACGGCGGTGTCATAAGCGGTTCAGCTCATGTATCTCATTTGTTCGTCTTTAGGTTGGATTCATTTAGTTATGTCCCGGCCTCTTTTTATGCATTATTACATAAATTTAACATTTTCTTCACAGTAAGCTAAAGGACGGGCCCTATGATAAAGAAAGGTCGTGAAAGATAGAGAAATCATTTCATTTTTAAGTGTAAAATAGGCGGTGTAACGATGACAAAACAAGCTTACTCTCACATACAATGTAAAAAAACATCAATGATTGATTTATTGCTGGATGCAGGGGTTTATAAAAAAGGAAATAAGCAGCTATACGAGCTTACGCTTCAAGAACTAGAATCAGAATACGAAGCCGTTGCACAACAGCGCATATCTCAATGAAATTTTGATACATTGCTAGAATTTGTTATAATAGAGGAAAGGATAGGAGTTGATTTATATCGAAAAGCACCCGACAGACTCGCAGCCCATCCGTATGGATATCCTCGATTCTATATTTGCTAAAATGGTATTAAATAAGGCTATCCGAGATTTTAGAAGAGATCAAATTTTACGTGAAGTCGATCAAACATTAGAAGAAAGAAACAAAGAGAAATTTTTTCAATTAATTGAAGAATTAAAATCAATTTCGTAAAGAGCGTTCGCGCGATAGAATTTGATTTTATCATTTTAGCATATAAAAACAGGTAAAAAGCGGCATGCTTAGTTACCTGTTTTTTTGTTGTCTTCTTGTAAACGAAGACCTCACATAAGAAATGAACCTTATCACTTAACAGACAAAAAGAGCAAGTCTAATGTACTCACTCTTTTCAGAAAGGTATGGGTGTTACTGAGAAAATGAATGTCACTCTCTAAATGTTGCGTGTGGGGTTTAGAAAGTTCTATGCAACTGCATATTTTCTAATTCATTCGCTCTATGTATTGTTAAAGTAACAATATAACCATATCTTATCACATGAAGGAAATTCGATTCAATATATTTATTGATTTTCTTTTTAAATTGTTCTAAATAATTAGTGAATGTAAAAAAATGTTTTTGTTGGGTGAATGTGTATCTATAAAAAAACAATAGAAAAACATAGTGAGTTTTTATGAGAGACATTTGTTTATTTCTGACGGACTGTAAGCTTCAAAAGAGTACAATCCGTCCTGTAAATCAGTATTAAGAAAAAATGAGCTGAACCCAGTAGAATAGGAGGAAGAGCGTAACGATGGTGGTAAGCGGGATAACGATAAGTGATACTTTTAAATAATCTTTCCATTTTATTTTGATATGATTTTCTTTTAAAATATGCATCCAAATAAGAGAGGCCAGTGTTCCAATCGGCAATAAAAGCGAGCCCATATCACTTCCAATAATATTAGCAAGGTAAATAGTTTTAAGAGTAATAGGATCGAGCCCCATTTCAGTCAAGGTAATGGTTCCGACCATTAAGGCAGGGTGATTGTTAAACAAGTTAGAGAGAATGGAAACAAGTCCTCCCATGATAAAGCTTGCTTCAAAAAGCCCTCGATTCACAATTGGTTCGCAAATTTTTACAAGTAGATCTGTCAATCCTACGTTATGCAATCCGTAAATAATAACGTACATTGAAAATGCAAAAACGAAAATGTGCCACGGCGTTTTCTTTAAAATATCAATCGGATTTGTACGTAAGTGATACCATCTCCAAATAAGTAAGATCAGTGAGCCTAGTACAGCAACCAATTCGATTGGTATGCCGAAATAAGAGGCGACAAATAGGAGACAGCGCATAACAAACACAAATAATAAAACTTTCAGCATAAATTGTGTGCGTTTACGTTTTGTTTCAACAGAAATGCTTCCTTTTAAGGGGTGAAACTGTTTCGTAAAGAAACTCTCTTCTATATCTTTTGAAGCATGCGGCAGTTTTTTTGGCAAATGGCGTTTTACGACCGTATACATGAGCCAAGACATAAATAATAAACCAAGTGTCGCCGGTACAAACATCATCGCCGTGTGCATATAAAGCGACATATGAACAATTTTTAAGGCAATCAAATTGACAATATTACTTACACCTATAGGCGCGCTGGAAGCGGTAGCAATAAGCGCTCCACTTAAAAGGTAGGGGATCTGCTGGTGGGGTTTTAGCTGAAGGTTTTTCAAAAGTAGAATTAAAATTGGAGTGGTAATTAAAATACTGCCGTCATTATTAAATAGTAAAGTCATTAAAAAGCACAGCAGTTGAATGTACCAATATAATCGGTACCCTGAGCCTTTGGATAAACTCACTAGTCGTGCAGCTGCCCAGTGGAAGAATCCAAAACTTTCTAATATGACGGCCATGACAATGGTGGCAATAATGGTGATAGAAGCGCCGCTTATCTTTCCGAAAATATCAACGATGTCTGATTTGGATACAATCCCTGTAAGCAGGATAATGGCTGCTCCTATGGCTGCCGGCCATGCTTCATTGATGCCGTTTGGCCTCCAAAAAATGACGAGCATTGTCATTGTAAACACGAAAATGGCAATTCCAATTTCAATATTCATCAGTATGCTCCTTTCTTCTAAAATTTGTAATGAATATACCCTTGCATGTCCCTTACACTCTATTTATATTCATTTATTACTAGAAGGATTGTGCATAAGACCATTTTTGCTAATATGTTTGTTTATCTTGCCAAGGCACGTACCATCTCGGGAGAGGAGCCTATAAAAAAGAGGCTGGGACATAACTAAATCCATCCAATCTAAAGAGAAATCAATTGAATAAAGAAGCTAGTATGCATTGCTTTTTACAACGCTGTTGATTTACATGCCAGACTTTGCGGGGTCTCATCCCTTCCACTTGTCCCGCAGGAGTCTTCGTCTTGCCCTTCAATCCACAGGTAGAAGCCAACTACATACATGAAACCTACGTTCACGTTTATCATCACAATGAAAAGATCCGAACAGTTTATCGTTCGGATCTTCCTTTAACTAACATACTTTTGTTCCAGCCTGTGCAAGATTAGCAAGTATAGGTTTTTTCGTGTAAAGTTAGCGCTTTTACCTGATCGTAATCAGGCTCATAGCCAATTCCCGGTGTATCAGGAACGGAAATAATGCCGTTGTCCACTGTGATTTCCGGGTGAACGATATCACGCGGCCAGTATTTAGATGATGCGGCCGTATCTCCGGGAAGCGTAAAATTAGCAAGTGTAGTAATGGCAATATTATGTGCCCGCCCTACGCCTGATTCGAGCATGCCGCCGCACCATACGGGCACACCGTGAGTTTGACAAAGGTCATGAATTTTTTTGGCTTCTGTTAGTCCGCCTACTCGGCCAATTTTAATGTTAATAATTTGTGTGCTTCCAAGTTTAATAGCTTTTCGAACGTCTTCAGCTGAATGAATGCTTTCGTCTAAGCAAATGGGGGTGCGCATGCGGGCCTGCAGTTCAGCGTGATCAATTAAATCATCATGAGCCAACGGCTGTTCAATCATCATTAAATCAAACTCATCCAGCTGAGCAAGGTGATCAGCATCTGCAAGCGTATAAGCAGAGTTCGCATCAACCATCAGCGGAATAGAAGGGAACTCGTTTCGAACGGCGCGCGTCAAGTTAAGATCCCAGCCCGGCTTAATTTTAATTTTTATCCGCTTATATCCTTCATTCAAGCCGGCTTCAATTTTTCGAAGCGTTTCGTCAATCGTAGGCTGAATGCCAACGCTGAGACCAACTTCAATTTGACTTTTACTGCCTCCTAGCGCTTTAGATAGAGAGAGGTTTTGCCTGCGCGCATACAAATCCCAAACAGCGCCTTCTAACGCCGCTTTTGCCATGTAATTGCCGCGAATATGAGCAAAGCGTTGAGATACTTCGTCAGGCTGCTGAATTTCTTTCTGTTGAAGCAAAGGAATTAAAAAATCCTCCATGATGTGCCAGTTTGTTTTGAGCGTTTCTTCTTTATAAAAAGGGTCCGCGCACGCTACGGATTCAGCCCAGCCGGATCGTCCGTCTTCATCTTGAATTTCAACTAAAATAAAATCTCGATCCACTTCTTTTCCAAGACTTGTGGTAAACGGATGAAGTAAATCCATTTTTAAATGCCGTAAAATGACGCGTTTTATGTTCATTTTTGCACCTCTTTTTTCGTTAAAATATAAAAATGAACGGGTGCGCTGCTTTCTGGAGACTTCTTGAAGTCTATTACTTGGAATCCTTTAGCAAAACACGTTTGAAATACGTATCTTGTACGCATTCGCCAGTCCAATGCAAGAGAAGGAGAGACTTCTTTCATTTGCTGAAAAGCAGACGGAATAGCTACAGACACGACGTCATGATCCAACCACTTTTCATCAATATCTGTAACAGAAGGAAATCCTTTATCCGTTAACGTCCATTGAATGAGCGATGCGTCCATTATTTGATCTGGCGTATAAAGAGGCTGAGCTCGTTTTGTATCCTCTAAAGATGCCCATTCTACAACGAATCGATCAGAAGGCAAGTCGGCATTTAACGGATCATTCATGTCTCCGTAGCAGTTTTCAATATATGTAGAACAAACGGCTCCAAGCTTTCCAATATTTAAATACCCATTGGCGCTTTCTAGAGGATCATACGTCCAGCTGATATATGAATACCCTATTTTTTTACTTTCTTGCCGCTGCGCATGCTTAAGCTTAGCTCCGATACCCATGCTGCGGTAGGCGGAGTCAACTGCTAGTATATGAGAACATAAATAGACGCAATTTCCGTCAAACCCTGGAAAACTATATTGAAAGCCAATCAGCTTTTCATTTAGAAACGCACCGAGAACAAGACCTCCGTTTTTAACAGCGGTTAAGGTTTGGTGAACAGGCGTTGCTTCTTCTTCTCCCCACACGCGGCTTTCTAATGCGCGTACGTCTTCTAGTTCAGCGGTTGTTTTGAGTGAACGAATCGTTAAAGCTTCAGTCATTTGTTTACTTCCTTTCTTTTGATCATTTATTCTAAAAAGATGCCTTGCTCGGCATAGAGCTTTTCCAAGTATTCCTGCCGTTTTCCAGCCGTTTTTTCATCTCTTTTTTGCATGCTGCTAATGACAATTTGAGATAGGGCAAGAAGCGATAAAATATGTTCGGTTGTTCCGGCTAAAAGTGTGATATCAGCGACTTGACCTACCGGAGACAGCCGGCGGTCTGTAATGGCAATTACTTTTGCTCCTTGTTTTTTAGCCTGCTGAGCTACTTCGAGCGCTTCTTTTGTATAGCGCGGCAGTGAAAATACAACAACGGCTGATGCGCTCGTGAGATTGCATAGCGTTTCAAGCAAAAATCCAGTTGGAAAAGATAAAAGAACATGATTGCGAAGCTGATTCATTTTATAATACAGCCAGTAGGCTGCCGTATGAGATTCACGGAAACCTGCAATATACACTTGATCACTTTTGATAAGCGCATCTACAGCTTGAGATAATTCCTTTTCGTCAACAGGGGAAAGCCATTCACTAAAAGGTTTCTTTTCTTCCGCTGCAGGCTTGCTAGCTGCTTCTTTTGATTCAGTAGATGAAAGCCATTCTTTTCGCATTAGCTCCTGCAAATCTGAAAAACCATTTAATCCAAGTGCGTAAGCTAGACGAATAACGGTTGTTTCACTGACACCTGCTTCTTTGCCAATCTGCCCGGCCGTGTACAGCGAGCCTTTTTCCATAAAATTGACGAGAAACTCCGCCACTTTTTTTTGACCGCGAGAAAGGTCAGGGAATTTATGTTTAATTAATTCTTTAAATGATTGATTCATATAGCCTCCTGAAAGAAGTTATAACTTCATAAAAATATATTAATGCATTTTAAACTTCATTTCAATTGTTGTTTCAAAATAAAAAGAAGCCCCCGTGATATAATAAATTGATTATTCAAAAATAAATGCCGTTATTCAAAAACGAATTATATTTTATTCAAAAATGAATAGAAAGCGGGGAGCATACATGAATTCAGAATGGAATGAAAATCAGTGGATCCTTCATTCATTAAAAGATGATTTGCTTGTGACGGATGAAAAAGGCATCATTGTCCGAATACATGAAGGAACGGGAAACATTTACGATGTAAAAGCTGAAAAACTGCTGGGAAAGTCTGTTTATGAACTTGAAAAACAAGGGTTGTTTACGCCAATCGTCACGCCAATTGTGCTTGAAACAAAGAAGAAAATTACGCTTGTACAAACAACTAAACAAGGCAAGCAGGTGCTCGTTACGGGCATTCCAGTAAAAGATGAAAAAGGAGAGATTAAAAGAATCGTCAGCTATTCTCATGATGTGACGGAGCTTATGGAAATGAAAACATATCTTGATGCGATGGAAGGCGAAATGCAGCGCGTAAAGAGCGAGCTTATGCTGCTGCGGAACCAAAATCTATCAACAGAAGGAATTGTATGCAACAGCGAAAAGATGCAGCACGTTCTTCGTACGGCTGTTCACGTTTCGAACGTAGACGTAAATATTTTACTTTTAGGGCAGTCCGGAGTAGGAAAAACGCACTTAGCCAAGCTGATACATAACAAAAGTACAAGAAGCAAAGGGCCGTTTATTGAGGTGAACTGCGGGGCAATTCCAGATCATTTATTTGAGGCTGAGCTGTTTGGCTATGAAGCGGGTGCTTTTACCGGTGCATCTAAAAATGGAAAGGTGGGACTGGTCGAATTAGCAGATGGAGGCACGCTTTTTTTAGATGAAGTGGGAGAACTGTCACCGGCGCATCAAGTGAAAATCTTAAAGCTCATTCAAGAAAAACAGTTTTATTCCGTTGGAGGAAGAAAGCCTAAAACCGTGGACTTCCGCTTAATTGCAGCAACGAACAAAGATCTTGAAAAAGCCGTAGCTGAAAAAGAATTTCGAGAAGATTTATATTTTCGTTTAAGCGTCGTACCGATTACCATTCCATCTTTGAACGAGCGCCCTGAAGATATTTTTCCGCTGCTCACACATTTTGCCGAGCAGTTTGAAAAGAAATACAACCGAAAAAGAACGTTTGATAATGCGGTTATTCATGCACTGCTTGCACATGAATGGAAAGGAAATGTGCGAGAGTTAATCAATGTGATTGAACACGCGGTGGTTGTGTCTTCACAAACGCTGATTACAATGGAGCATTTGCCGCATTCTCTGCATAGAAAAAAACGGATTCAGCACGTTGAAGAACATGGGGAAATAAAGCTTAACGACGCGTTAAACGAGCTGGAAAAAGAGATATTAGTAAAAGCAAAAAAACGGTATAAAACGACAACAGAAATAGGGGAAGCACTTGGAATCAGTCAGCCTTCAGTTGTTAGAAAATTAAAAAAACATTCCGTTTTTTAACGTATTTGGCACGCTCTTTGCATGTAAAACAAGTACACACACATTACTTGATAGATTGCGAGGAGGAAGTCAGATGACGCAGGCATCACTTACACAGTTAATGAACAGTTTACCGGACTTACTAGCACCAAGTATGGCGAAAGATCATCCTAATTTACCAGTGGTAAAAGCAGAAGGCTGCTACTACTACGGAGCTGACGGAAAAACGTATTTAGATTTTACATCAGGTATTGCAACAGCGAATACAGGTCATCGTCATCCTAAAGTTGTACAAGCGATTAAAGAAAGCGTTGATCATCTTATGCACGGCCCGTCAGGTGTGATTATGTACGAATCTATTTTACAGCTTGCTGAAGAATTAAAAACAGTATTGCCAAGAGGATTGGACTGCTTTTTCTTTGCCAACAGCGGCACTGAAGCAATAGAAGGAGCGTTAAAACTGGCAAAGTACGTTACGCAAAGACCTTATACGGTTTCGTTTATGGGCTGCTTTCACGGTCGTTCTCTCGGAGCGCTTAGTGTGACAACATCAAAAAGCAAATACCGGAAATTTCTTCAGCCATCGGGCTTAACGTATCAAGTGCCTTATGCAGACGCGACGCAGTGTCCAAAAGGAGAGGATCCGGAAATCTACTGCGTGGAAAAGCTGGAAAGAGATTTTGACACTTTGTTTAAGCATCAAGTAACGCCGGAAGAAGTAGCGTGCATGATTGTAGAGCCGGTTCTTGGAGAAGGCGGCTACGTGATCCCTCCGAAAGCGTGGCTGCAAAAAATAAGAGAAGTGTGTGACAGACACGGCATTCTGCTTATTTTTGACGAAGTACAAACCGGCTTTGGACGCACCGGCGAGTGGTTTGCAGCTCAGACGTTTGACGTGACGCCTGACATTATGGCAATCGCAAAAGGCATAGCATCAGGACTTCCGTTAAGTGCGACCGTAGCTTCCAAGCAGCTAATGGAAAAGTGGCCGATTGGTACACACGGAACCACTTTTGGAGGCAATCCAATCGCTTGTTCAGCAGCGCTTGCGACATTGGACGTACTAAAAGAAGAAAAGCTGATTGAAAACTCAAAAGAAATGGGGAAATATGCAGCGGATCAGCTTCAGCATTTAAAAGCGAAGCATGAAGTGATCGGAAGCATTCGTTCAGTAGGACTAATGATTGGAATTGAAATTATTAATCCGAAAACAAAGCAAGGTGACGGAAGTCTTCTTCTTGAGATTTTAGACAAATGTTTGGAAAAAGGGGTACTGTTTTACCTTTGCGGAAATAGCGGAGAAGTGATTCGAATGATTCCTCCTTTAATGATTACAAAAGAAGAAATTGATGCCGGGCTTCGCGTGTTAGACGAAGCATTGACAGAAATCACAAGTCTTCACGTGATCTAAAGCTTTAGAAAGCTCTTTGTTTCAATGAAAGATAGATTGACCCATAATAAGGAGGAATCTGTTATGAACGGACTGGATATGACGGTTATGTTTGTCTATTTTGGCGTATTGGTTGTAGCTGGTATCATTGGCTCGTTAAAAGCAAAGTCATCAGAAGATTTTATTTTAGCCGGGCGAAACTTAGGGATGTTCATGTATTTAGGATGTTTGTCTGCCGTTATTCTAGGAGGAGCGTCAACGATTGGAACGGCTCAGCTTGGCTACGAGCACGGGCTGTCTGGTATTTGGTTCGTGACGATGATTGGACTTGGAATCATTACGCTTGGCACGATTTTCATCAAGCGAATTTCGTCTTTGAAAGTGACCACTATCAGTGAGCTGCTAGGAAAAAGATATAACGCTCAAGCGCAAATAATCAGTGCGGTTGTTGCCGCTATTTATACACTCATGGTATCAGTCACTCAAGTGATTGGAATGGGAACGATCATTCATGCGTTGCTTGGCTGGAACATGACCGCATCAATGTTAATTGGCGGTTCGATTGTTTTGTTCTACACGATTTTAGGCGGAATGTGGAGCGTAACGGTCACTGATATTATTCAGTTTGTTGTGATGACGGTGGCGATTTTTGGATTTATGCTTCCAATGAGCGTATCAGAAGCAGGGGGTCTCAAAGCGCTTACCGGAGATTTGCCATCATCTTATTTTGATTTTTCATCAATTGGATACGGTCAAATCTTTCAGTATTTCCTCTTGTATACGCTTGGTATGGCAGTATCTCAAGATATTTGGCAGCGGGTATTTACGGCGCGAACAGAAAAAATCGCCCGAAACGGCTCCATTTTTGCAGGCGTGTACAGCATTGCCTACGCGATTGCCGGAAGTGTAATTGGAATGTGTGCATATTTGCTGCTGCCAAACGCAGAAAGCAGTCAAAGCATATTTGCGACGCTTGCAGTTCAAATTCTGCCTCAAGGGTTACTAGGTTTAGTACTAGCAGGCGTTTGTTCGGCGCTGATGTCAACTGCTTCAGGAACGCTGCTTGCGTCTTCTACGCTGATTAGTAACGATATTATAAAAAAAGTGTGGCTTAAAAATATTTCAGAGAAAAATTATTTAATTTTAACCCGTGTAAATACGCTTATTGTCGGCGTGCTTGCTATTATTTTTGCTCTTTGGATTCAAGACGTGCTTGTTGCGCTAGACGTTGCGTATGCCATTTTATCAGGAGCGATTTTTGTTCCGTTTGTTGTGTCCCTATTCTGGAAAGACATTCATCCAAAAGCAGGAGTTTCAGCGATTGTTGTCAGTACGCTAGTAGTACTTGGAGGTCTATTGATTGAAGGACTTTCTTCTACTACGCCAATCCTATACGGAATTTCAAGCAGCATCATTGTAATGGCTGGATTTGCGGTTATGGCTCGAAACAAAGAACTGTCTGATCAAGAAAAGGTCCAAGAAGATATGTGAATAAGGGGGTAAAAAGCTTCTCATAGTAAAGTGAGAAGCTTTTTAGCATTTTGTATGCATAAGTATAGACAACAAACGGCAAGGAGGAGTACACTAGACGCTCAGATTATAGAGATAAGGAGATTGTTACATGAAAAGCAGAACGTCCGTAATGGTTAGTATTGTGCTGGCAATGCTAGTGGCTTCGCTTGATTCAACGATAATGAATACGACGATGCCCGTTATTGCAAAAGAGCTTGGAAGATTTGATTTGTACGCGTGGTCGTTTGCTTCGTACATGATTGCAAGTACGATTTTATCTCCGGTAGCGGGTAGATTATCGGATTTATTTGGGCGCAAAAAAGTATTTGGGTTTGGAATTATTGCTTTTTTAATTGGTTCTATGCTTTGCGGCGTGGCGAATACGATGATTCAGCTTGTTCTTTTCCGTGCGGTTCAAGGAATAGGAGCCGGGTTTATGGTGGCCTTTCCCGCTATTATTGCCGGAGACTTATTTCCAGTTGAGAAGCGAGGGAAAATTCAGGCGCTCTTTACAACAATGTGGGGATTATCAGCTGTGTTGGCTCCGCTTTTAGGCGCTTTTTTTGTGGATTATTTAACGTGGAGATGGATTTTCTTTATTAATTTACCGGTATGTATCGTCTCGTTGCTAGCGTTAATGCCGTATCAAGAAAGCTATGAGCCGAAAAGAGCAAAAGTCGATTACATCGGTGCCATTTTGTTTGGAGCGGGCGTTACGTCGCTGCTGCTCGTTACGGTAGTGGAACAGAATCGAGTTGTGTATGCAGTAGCGGGACTTATTTTATTAGTGATTTTTTATCTCCATGAACGAAAACATGCTTCTCCGATTGTACCGCTGTCCATGTTCCAAAACAAAACGCTGTCATGGATTAATATCAATGCATTTATTGGGACAGTGGCTTTATTCGGAACGTCAAGCTACATTCCATTATTTTTACAGCGAGTAGCGCATCTGTCACTGTTTATGAGCGGAGTTGCGCTGTTAGGAACAGCGGTCGGATGGATGTCTGTATCTGTGCCTGCAGGTAAATGGATTTTAAAACACGGCTACAGAAAGCTGTTGTTAATTGGAAATGTGCTGCTGGTTGGCTCAGGAACACTTCTGATGATGCTAAATGCAAGTCACGGTTTCTTTTACGTGTTTTGCGTCATGATTGTACAAGGACTATCGTTTGGTCTGCTTTCTACGGTTGGAGTCATTGGTGTACAGCAATTAGTAGGCGGACATGAAAGAGGTATTTCAACATCATTTTTTATGTTTTGCAGAAACATGGGAACAGCAATCGGCGTTACCATTATGGGTGCTTTGCTGACTTCAGGCGGAAGCTTTATGGCGGGCATTCATCACTTGTTTTTATTTGGCTTTGCAGGAAGCATCGTGGCGTTATTAACGTCTTTAAAAATTCAAAACGATACGGAAGCAAAGCACAGTCGAGCTGCTAGTTGAGGGAATTTATGCTAAATATGTTTATTTCATAAAAAAACGGGAAAAGACCAAATAAGGTCATAGAATTGCCTGAGAAATCGTAGGCATATTCTTCTTCTTCTTTCACTTACTACATGTGGGACGCCGGGTATCGGCGTCTTTTTTTTGTGCTGTAAAAGAGCTGTTTATATAATCAAACGCATATACATAAATGATTTTGTTCAAATAATGGGACTTTTTTCAAAAATAAGTCTTTAAATGGTAAGTAACATTAGGTATAATTTAATGGTTATTTAGCATATTTTAGAAATGTTTGACTGAGTTTGTACGAAAAAGTGAAAGGGGATATTTCATGTCATGGCTCACCAAATGGTCGTTTAAAAACAAAGCGGCTATTACCATTATGTCTATTTTAATTTTAGCTTTAGGAGTCATTAGTTATTTTACACTTCCGATGGAGTTCCTGCCGACTGCTGATCAGCCTCAGGTGTCCGTAGTGGTTATGGGGCAAGGAACGGATGCAGACTCCATGGAAAAACAAGTGACGTCACCGATTGAAGAAGCGGTAGCCGGTGTTAAAGGAAAAAGCAACGTGTATTCGACGACGGGAGACGGCTATTCCAAAATCGATCTTTTATTTGAATCCAAAACGGATATGAAAGAAGCAAAAACAAACGTCCAAGAAGCGCTGTCTTCGGTTCAGCTTCCAGCCAGCGTATCAAAGCCTAATGTTATTCAATTAAATACCTCTATGATTCCCATCGCAGATATTTCACTCACATTTAAAGAAGGATTAACAAGAGACAATCTGGATCTTGCAGAGAAAAAACTGATTCCTAAATATAAAGACATTAAAGGCATTGCGAGTGTCCAAACGTACGGAACAGCGGATTCCTATGTGTCTATTAAAGTTGACAATAAAAAATTGTCACAAAAGAACGTGACGATTGATAAAGTCATCAGCGTGTTAGAAGGGAAAAACACGTCGCTTGCAGTTGGAGAAAAAGTCATTAATAACAAGTCGAGCAACATCAATGTAACAGGTAAAATTGACAGCTTGGATAAAGTGAAAAAGCTGCCGGTTGCACCGAATGTAACGCTAGGCGACCTTGCAAAAGTAGAGGTCAAAAAGCCTGAAGGCATCGTGACGCATATTAACGGAAAAGATGCACTTTTACTTATTGTGACAAAAGACAGCCACTCAAACGCCGTTAGCATTACAAAAGAAGTAAAAAAACTGTCTCAGCAAATTAACAAAGACTATAACAATGTGAATGCTTCTGTATTTTTTGCAACAGGGGACAGCGTACAAAACTCTGTTCATTCAATGATGAAAGAAGTGTTGCTCGGCGCACTTTTTGCGACCGTTGTCATCATGCTGTTTTTACGCAGCGTTCGCTCTACGTTTATCACAATTGTATCCATTCCATTATCGCTTTGCTTTACGCTGTTCTTACTGTCTAAATCAGGCGTCACGCTCAATATTTTAACGCTTGGAGGAGTAGCGGTAGCAATTGGTAGGTTGGTAGATGATAGCATTGTTGTCATTGAAAACATCTTCCGGAAAATGCAAAAAGAAGAGTTTTCGCTTAGTTTAATTATTGATGCCACAAAAGAAGTAGGCTCTGCTATTACTGCTTCTACGTTAACGACAGTAGCTGTATTTTTACCAATCGGTCTCGTAAACGGAGGACTTCAGGACTTTATGCTTCCGTTTGCTCTAACGCTGACGTATTCGCTGCTTTCTTCATTGATTGTGGCACTTACGGTTGTACCGTTAATGAGCGCGGGATTATTAAAAAATGAAAAACTTCGCAAGCACAAGCAGCCGGTTCGTTTCACAAAGGTTATTACGTGGTCGCTTAATCATAAATGGGTTGTGCTGCTGCTTTCGTTGCTTTTATTTGTCGGATCTATTGGCGCGTACACGATGATGCCTAAAGGAGCGGTGGATAACTCTTCATCTGACTTTGTAGGCACGACATTAAGCTATCCAAATAATACGCCAATTAAAACCGTAGAAGAAAAATCACTGCAGCTTGAACGCTATATTTTAGCGCAAAAAGAAGTAAAAGAAGTATACATGCAGCTTGGTAATACGGATGAAGGAGCCAAGTGGGGAGACGTTGGTTCGCCTACTGAAGCTACGTATACGATTATCGTAAAAGACAGTGGAAATACGGATTCGCTGATGAAACGAATCCAAAATCAAAAGAAGCTCTATGACGGAGGCGATCTTAGCGTCAGTGCTGCTTCACTCATGGGAGCGTCCACTACTTCCATTACCGTTGATGTGATTGGAAACGACATGAACAAGTTAGAAAAAACAGCAAGCAGCATTAAGAAAGAAATCAGCGATATAAAAGGAGTAGACAAAGTTTCTACGAACCAAGACGAAAAGAAAACGATTTACTCTTTAGACGTAGATCCAACAAAAGCGAATACGCAGCAAGTAGCGCAGCAGCTTGGCGTTATGCTGAACAAAACGCCGATTGGAGCGGTAGATTTAGAAGGCAAGCAAGCAAACGTACTTCTTGAATCTGTCTTAAATCCAACATCACCAAAAGAGTTAAAAGATATTTCTATTATGACAGAGACAGGACCGTCACCTGTTTCAAAAGTGGCTTCACTAACGCAAGCTGAAAAGCCAACCAATCAGTTTCACAAAAATGGAGACCCGTATATTCAAGTAACAGCAGATGTCAATCCAGAAAAGCTTTCAGAGATTAATAAAGACATTCAAACAACCATTTTTGGAAACGGTAAGAGTAAAGGACTGTCGATTTCAAAAGATGTTGACGTTGTAATTGGAGGAGCAAGCACGCAGCAAGGAGAAGACTTCTCTGACTTGTTTATTACGATGCTTGTGTCGATTGGTATTGTGTTTTTAATTATGGTGATTACGTTTAAAACAATCCGCACGCCGTTTGCGATTTTATTCTCGCTTCCGCTTGCAGCGATTGGTGCCGTTTTAGGGTTATTAATCAGCCGCATTCCAGTAGACGTAACGGCTTTACTTGGAGCACTGATGCTGATTGGTATCGTTGTAACCAACGCCATTGTACTATTAGACCGCGTGAAGCAAAATGAAAAGAAAATGATTATGCGCGATGCCATTGTTGAAGCAGCCGCTACGCGTATGCGTCCAATTGTCATGACGTCTGCTGCTACGATTTGTGCGATGCTGCCGCTTTTATTTAAACAAAGCGAAAGCGGAAGCCTCGTTTCTCAAAGTCTAGCAGTCGTTGTAATCGGAGGATTGGCCGTTGCGACTCTTCTTACGCTCGTAGTTATTCCGGTTGTATATGAACTGCTTCATTTCAGAAAATCGAAAAAGCAAAGAATACAGCAAAAACAGCAGAAAGACGTCACTCCGCTATAATGTTTAAAAGAGGCTAGGGCATAAGTATGTTAGGTGAAGGAAGATCCGAACGATGAATTGAGATTCTTGAGAGAGAATCCAACGCGTTCGGATTTTTTTATTGGCAGAGTGAACGTAGGTTTCATGTCTGTAGCTGGAATTGATTTGGTTACGTCCCAGCCTCTTTTTATGAAACCTTTTGGCTAGGAAAACGTATAGTTAGATAAAGAGATGGAGGGATAGTATGTTTCGAATAAAAGAGCGATGTTGCGTTTGTCAAAAAGAAATTCAGCCAAATGAAGAAGTATGGATGCGGATGAAGTATCCAAGTAAAAGAGGCATGATCGAAATTAAAGCTTTTCTACATCAAGAAGCGCAGTTTGTATGCATGGACTGCTTTGAAAAAACAAAAAAATGAGTCAAATGCAGTGTTCTCTTTTCAACATATTGACATATTATACTTTATAGTTTAATATTTAGATAATTATCTAAATACTTAAATATGATGGAGATGAACTTCAATTGAATGAAACGTTTAAAGCCTTAGCAGATCCTACTCGCAGAAAGATTTTAGAGCTGCTAAAAGAGCGGGATTTAACCGCAGGAGAAATTTCCGAGTATTTTAATATGACCAAACCAAGCATCTCAAATCATTTAAAAATCTTGAAGCAAGCGGACCTCGTTCAAGATGAAAAAAGAGGGCAGTTTGTGATTTATTCGTTAAATACAACCGTTTTTCAAGATTTAATCGGCTGGTTTTTCAGCTTTCAGAAAGGAGAGAATTAAATGAAAAAGCACGTATTTCCTTTAGGCATTACCCTTCTAACATTGGTTGCATGGCTCATTGCACTGCCACACCTACCAGCTACGATGCCCATTCACTGGGGAGCAAATGGAGAAGCAGACGGATTTGCCACGAAGATCAATGCAATGATCTTAACAGTAGGAATCATGGTATTTATTTATTTTGTCATCGCATTTGTTCCGCGAATTGATCCGCGTAAAGAAAATTATAAGTACTTTTCAAAAACGTATAACATCCTGTTAAACGCTGTACTGCTATTATTCTTTTTTGTAAATATGAGCACTATTTTACAGGGGCTGGGCTATAACGTGCCGATGTCGTACATTGCTCCGATTATGGCTGGACTCGTTTTTATCATTATCGGAAACTACTTGCAGCGCGTGCGCTCGAACTATTTTATGGGGATTCGTACACCGTGGACGCTAAGCAATGAAACCGTATGGAAAAAGACGCATCGGTTATCTGGAAAGATCTTTTTTATCGGCGGACTGCTAATTCTTATTAGCGCTTTTTTACCTGATGGATATAAGTCCATTATCATGTGGGGTAGTATTGTTCTGTGCGTGGCGGTTCCTTATCTGTATTCGTACGTGGCGTATAAAAAAGAAATGAATATGTAAGCATACCAAAAAATCCGGTGAAGATACCGGATTTTTTTATGGATAACATATCAGCCGTAACGCCACGGTTCGTGTCACGCCGGCTGATGAGAATAAATACAGCATAAAGTATGAAACGCGTTTCAGGTCAAGAGCTGCTATGAAAAAACTTACACTTGCTTACGATCGCTTGCTTCAGGCGGCTTTTCAATCCAGCCGTTTTTAATCATCACTTCGCTGCAGCGCCCCGCTACTTTTAAGTCTCGTAAAATACACGCTTCACAGTGCCCGACAATATCAAGCCTCATGCTGGTGGTCATTGCCGTTGCGTAGTAAGTAATGGCTACTTTAAACATTGCGCCTGCATGAAACGTCATCAGCTTTTCTGAAAAAGGCGCGTGCGTAGACGTTGTGATTTCATTATCCAAAAGCGGAGGAGTATGGAGGTTTTCTTCGTGCATAATGGAAGAATAAAGCTCAATATGCTTGTGGGCCACATCAAGACCGGTCTCCATTACTTTCTTCACATCTTTTCGTTTGCTCACTTGTTTAAAGGCAATCAAAAGCGCTTTGGTTGCCATGCTTTTGCGTAAGTTAAAATAAATATTACCGGCTTCATTTGCGTTTAAAAGACGCTGCTTTCCGACAAAATCAAGAGCGTAAGACAAATCTGTGATCGGCTCTTGTTTTTTAGGATTTAAAAAATAAGGAGCAGGCACATAAAGATTTTTTGCTAAAAGCAAATCGAGCGACCGATTGTAGATTTCCATCGCATCTAAATTACATTGATGATAATAATCTCGAATATCTCGCCGAACCGAAACGCTAAATGAAATGCCATACCCTGACAAGCCGTGAATCGTCATGTCATGAAGATACTTCAGCCAAAACGAGTCTGTAAAAAGCGGAGGTGCGTGCAAGTCCACATCTTCATCTGTAAATCCATTCGGCAGCGGAAAATGTTCGGCCTGAAAAATGGCAGTCAGTATCTCAATATGTCTTTCAGATAACTTTAGCGAAAAAGCAAACAGCGACCGAATCTCGGCATCCCTCACCGTTGCAAGAACGTGTTTTGCGACACAAATCGCCAGCGTATCCTGATGGTACTGCGCGCATAGACTCGTTATTTCAGTTGAAGTCAAACGCTTGCTTTCTGCATTCAATGAGCTTTCCTCCTATCTATAAAAATGGTACGTATCTACGAAAAACAGATAAGTATAGTGTGGACAAGGTTGTGTTAAATTATTCCATTGATAAATTGGAATCAAAATAGAAAAAAGACCTGCATGGTAAAGAGCAGATCTCTATGTAAAGCGTTTATTTTTTATTGAATGCTTTTTCAATTTCAGGGTAGGTAATGCCGTATTTTTTAGAGACGGTAACTAAACTCATAATTTCTTCTTCAGTAGGCGGTCCTACTTGCGGCAGAGGAGCACTTTCTGGAACGGAAATACCAAGTTCTTTAACGAATGAATCAAAGCCTGCAGGAGAAGCAGTAAGGATAAATTCCGTTTCTTCTGGTCCGGTCACAAAGCGATGCTGAATACCTCGAGGAGCAAAAACATAATCGCCCGCTTTTGCTTCAATTATTTCTTCTCCTACGTAAAAAATCATCGATCCGCGCTTTACGTAAAACGTTTCGTCTTCATGTTCGTGAAGGTGAAGCGGGGGACCTTGGTTTGCTGGTTTCACTACGTGCGCCACGGCGTAAGCTCCGTTTGTATCTTCACCTGATACAAGAAGCGTTACTTTTTCATCAAGAAAATGAAATGTGTTTTGATCGTGTGGTGTACGGTGAAAAGCGTTTGTTAGCTGATTATGAGTTGCGGTCATCCTTTTATCTCCTTAAAAAACATATTTTGAGATTATTGTATACTAATATGGACGTTTTGTGTGCAAAATAATAGTTAAAAAGAATTATTTATTTACATTTATTATCTTTTAATAGTTCTATTGTTGTTGGTTGTGGATTTTCCATAGAATTCCCTTTATCTATTTTCCAAAACTAACCAATATGCTAACATAAAGGTAGAATTTCTAAATGGATAAGTGATGGATAAAATGTAAAAGGAGAGTTTAGATGAAGTTATTTAAAGATGCGTCTAAACGAGAGCATCAAAATTGGAATAAAGCTGTGTCGGCAGGTTTTTATATACTTTTATTGCTGCTGTTTGTGAACGTAACAATGTATACCTATAAAGGTGCCGAGTTAGTGTCGTCATCTTCTATGTTTTGGACAGGGATCATCGTGACGTTTGGCTATCAGTTCATTTTAAATAGAAAAAGTGAGGAAAAATGAATAAACAGCCTTGGCACCGTTCAGAAAAATTCCTGCTGCTGCTGTGCTTTTTTGCGCCACCCATTGGTTATGTGGCGGTGGTGATGAATAAGAAAAAGCTAAGCAGAGAACAGTGGCTGAGTAACTTAACGGTAGCGACTATTATCATGTCCATATGGCTGCTGAAGTTTTTACCGCATCAGTGGGGAACAATTATTTTACTAACGGGAGTCGGAATTTACTGGTATCACCGAATTTTGAAGAAGTTTAAGAAGTAGGGGCAGGGATAAAGAAAGTTAAATTTTCCCCCTTTGATATTTTGATAAAAGAAGTTAAAATATTATAGTAATACAAATTTGTTCTACCCATGTAAATAAAAGTATGTATTTAATATGTTTTATGATTAGTTAAGAATAGAGCCAACCAAAGCGGTTGGTTTTTTGTATGAGTTCATTCTTTTTTTGTGGAAATTGAAGAATAGTATCCGATGTAAAGCTAGAGCATACAGGCGAGTTTTAAACTGTCGGATCAGTTCTTTAAACAGGAGGCCATCACTAGTGTCGATAAAGAAAAAGTTATCCGTATTCTTTACTTTGCTGGTATTGTGTATTCTACTAGCAAATAACACCTTGCACTACATTCGATCAAAAAATAGATTAATAGAGTTTAACCAAAAGGAAATTACGCTGGTAACAGAAGAAATTGCGTACGAAGTCGAAAATTCCAAAAATAGTGCTTCCTATATGGAAGATCGAATGGCACAGGAATTACGAACGGCTTCAATTGCGATTCAACAGTCTTTGCCTGCTGATTATCATGACATCAGCAACGACCAGTTGAAACAACTGGCTAAAAAACTGATGGTATCTCACATTACATTATTAGCTCCTGTAGGAGACGATATTATAGGCGTAAAATCTTCTGATCCTAAGGAAATCAATATGTCTACTAAAGAGTGGGGCTATTGGTATACATCTTTCCAGCAGCTTCTTTCACAGCAGCCGGTTACTACCAAAAAAGGATTTGCTTTATCTCACTTTTGGAGCGGGCCGATTGAAATAGCTTCCAGCAACCCTAATCACATTGACAAATGGGGGTATTATTACGACGGGTCTACTAATTATATTATTAACCCTTATTTTCGTGATAAGCATGTGCTGGATTTTGAAAGGAAATTTGGTCCTACGAACGTAATGAACCGCTTTACTGAAAATCTTGACGGCGTTCTTGAACTGACCGTTTTTAATCCTAAAAATTTCGGAAGAAAAAATCAAAACGTATATTTAAACGGCAATAAATATATTAAAATAAAAGATCAGCCGATTTGGTACGGAACATACACGTATCGAAATACTAAACGTGACGAACAGTTTATTCAAAAGGCCTTAAAAACGGGAAAATCACAAAGCTATACTGCTGTCATTAACCATAAAAAAGTATTAAAAACATTGGTGCCGATTAAAGAAAAAAACTCTCCAGCTTACGTAATAGGCGTAGTGTATGACTACGGACTTATTGAAAAAGAGCTGCAGCAAGAATTAATTAAACATTTACTGCTGTCTCTTCCATTCATTCTTCTTGTTCTTATTATCAGCTTTGTCTTCTCTACATCGATTACGCGGCCAATTAAACATATTATGGAGCACGTAAATCAAATCGCCAAAGGCAATTTCGGCAAGGTGCTGAATACAAGAAGAAAAGATGAGCTGGGAGGACTTGTGGCCAATATCAACCACCTTTCTCACTTTTTAAAAACATATGTGGACGATTTAAAGAAAAGTCAGGAAGAAAGTGAGTATCATGCGTACCACGACTTTTTGACAGGATTGCCGAACAGAAGATATTTTAAAGAAGAATTAAACAGGCGCTTAATTGAGTCGAAGGAAAAGTCTATTCGTCACGTAGCCGTGTTATTTATGGATATAGACCGGTTTAAAGATATTAATGACACGCTAGGGCATTCAAAAGGCGATCAGCTTATACAGCTCATAGCTAACCGCATTAAAGAATGTCTGCCTCCTGCTAACAGCTTTCTTACAAGGCAAGGAGGAGACGAGTTTGTCATTTTATTCAGTGATTTTACACCGGAAGAAGTTAAATGTATCACTGAGAAGATCATCGCGTATGTTCAACAGCCCTGCTACATTGACAATGATGAAGTTTTCGTCAGTATCAGCAGCGGGTTAAGCTTTTATCCGGAGCACTCTACGAATTTGGACACGCTTATTACGTATGCAGATGTCGCCATGTATGCTTCAAAAAGACAAGGCGGCAGCAAAGTAAGTATTTATCATGATTCGTTAAATCAAAAACAAGCTGAGAAAGTTCACATCGAAACGCGCTTGCGAAAAGCAATTCAAAAAGGTGACATTGACGTTTACTATCAGCCGAAAATAGAAGCGCATCGCAATGTAATCACCGGAGTAGAAGCATTAGTTCGCTGGAATGACGCAGAGCTTGGATTTGTTTCTCCGGAAGTATTTATCCCTATAGCAGAAGAAGCTGGTTTGATTCAGTCTCTATGGGAAGTTGTCATGAGAAAAGCTTGTTCTCAAGTCAGCAAATGGAACAAGGAACGAAACGAAAAAATGACGCTAGCGGTTAACTTTTCTCCGCGGCAGTTTCAAGATCCAATTGTGTTGGTTAATGAAATACAGCAATTTCTTTCGCTCCATAGATTTGATCCCACATGGTTTGAAATGGAAATTACGGAAAGTACATTGCTGATGAACGCGGAAGAAACGATTAAAGCTTTACATCTGCTAAAGAAATATGGTATATCAATTTCTATCGATGATTTTGGAACCGGATATTCTTCATTGAGCTATTTAAAAAAATTACCAATCGATTGTTTGAAAATCGACCGGTCTTTTATCCAGGATATTCAAGAAGATTACAGCAATAGTGAAATTGCGCAGGCGATTATCAGCTTATCTCAAAGCTTAAAGCTGCAGGTAATCGCAGAAGGTGTGGAAGAAGAATATCAAAAAGCGTTTTTAATGGAAAATGGCTGTGATCATATGCAGGGATACTTGTTTAGCAAGCCTCTTGCTGCAAAAGATTTTGAAGCAGCGTTTTTAAATAGCTGAAACAAAACCATCATTTGAAAATAAACTTACTAAGAAAAGGGAAGAGGACATAAAGAGATGGCACTTAGTACACAAAATTTAATTGCTCAAAAATTTTTAGAAACACTAGGAACAAATTCAACTGAAATAGATAAAAAAATCGGTCAAGCTGACACATTTATGAATGCGGTGAAAGAACTGATTGATTTATGCGGAGATAATCCGGAAAGAGACGGCCTTGAAGAGACGCCGTACCGCGTGTTAAAGGCGTTTTTAGAATACACGGAAGGCTACCGAGAAGACCCGAAAGCTCATTTGGAAAAAACATTTGATGTGAATCACAACGAACTGGTGTTAATACGAGACATTGAGTTTCATTCAATGTGTGAACATCACTTTGCGCCGTTCTTTGGCGTTGCCCACGTTGGGTATATACCGGATAAAAAAATTACAGGTCTATCTAAAATCGCTCGTACGGTAGAAGGATACGCAAAAAGATTTCAAGTTCAAGAACGTCTAACAAATGAAATTGCAGATGCAATCGAAGAAGTGTTAGAGCCGAAAGGAGTGATGGTGATTATTGAAGCGAAGCATATGTGCATGTGCGGAAGAGGAATTAAAAAGTCTTCAGCTTCTACAGCCACTTCATCCGTTCGAGGAATGTTTATGGAAAAACCAGAGGTTCGAGGAGAATTTTTATCTCTTTTACAGCGACAAATGTAAAGAAACAAAAAGCCATATAAGCTGAGAAGCAGAAGCGAGGTGAGCTGTATGCAACACGTTGACGTACTGATTATTGGCGGAGGGCCCGCTGGCATCTCTGCTGCCGTGTGGTGTAAAAGGCTAGGCGTTGAGTGCTTGCTTCTTGAAGAACAGGCACAGTTAGGCGGACAGCTGTTTAAGATTTATAATGAAATTATTGATTATCCCGGAATACAAGCGGAAAATGGAATCGAAATGCAGCGTAAAATGGTTCAGCATTTTATCGATATGGACTGCTTATATGAAGCGAATACAAAAGTAATTTCCATTGATGAACGTTCTAAAACAGTAAAAGTAAAGCAGCAAGAAACAGAAAAAGAAATTGGCTATACGTATCTTATTTTAGCAACGGGCTCTAGTCAGCGAAAGCTCGGAGTGCCGGGTGAGCAGCAAATGATTGACCGAGGAGAAGTATATTCTGCTTCAGCAGACGGAGAACGGCTAAAAGGTAAAAGGGTTGCTCTCATTGGCGGAGGAGACCGGGCGTTTGAAGGAGCATATCTTTTAGCATCACAAGCAAAAGAAGTATATCTGATTCATCGTTCTACGCATTTTAAAGCAAGAGAGCAATACGTTGAAAAAGTTCTTTCCGACCCCGGTGTTAAAGTGATGACAGATACAGAAGTGACGGCTATCCACGGAAAGCATCACGTCACATCGATCGATTTAAAAAGTAAAAACAGTGAATGTAAGAACCTATCAGTAGACGCAGTGCTGATTAGACTAGGCATAGCGCCCAATGTTGAACTTATTAAAGAAAAAGTCACGACTACACAAAGCGGGCTTATCGTCATTAATGAAGTGCATCAAAGCAGCAACCCAGCCATTTACGCGATTGGAGACGCGTGCACGACTCCCTTGTTTTCTAGTATCAGTTCTTCAGCAGGTCAAGGAGCGATTGTAGCCAAGCATGTATCGAGTCTTTTGAATGAGTCATAATATCAAAAAGCATCTATCAAATCGATAGATGCTTTTTTACGTAACATAGTAGAAGAAACATAAAAGAAGTGTGTTCACAGGCAGACAAATTGTTTGAAAAAAAGCAATGTAGTTTTTAAGTGCAGCGCTGATTCTTTTTACTAGAATACACTCGGTAATGAAATTAAAAAGAACGATGATAGTAGCGACCGTTATATACGTCCAGACGTTCTGCTGAAACAAACGAGTAAAAAGAGGCGAGAAAAGAAGCAGAAAAGCAGCGGTTTGAAAAGAACCTCGAGAAAATAAGTCGTGTTTTTTAGCACTTTGCGTCACAATATCCCTCCTATATATGTTTTATTTTACCAAACTAAAAAGACGTTAAAAACCTTTTTAGCTATCTTTACCTGAGATGTTCCTCATTTGGAGAAAGTAGGGTAAAATATATGTCAAATGTAACTTATTCTACTAGTATAGAAGAAATGGATAAAAGGAGGCAGCATGAGACCTTGCCAGATAAAAATACGGAGAAGGAGCAGTCGATCGTGATCATAAAACATCTTGATCGTTTGAACACACAGCTTTTAAAAGAATACAGTGAAGGTATTTTTTTTATCAACTGTGAAGGGGATATCATGTTTAGCAACGAAGCAGCCTTCAAGTTAACAGGAAACGAGCACAAACAAAAAAGCCAGCAGCTGACAGCTCTTATACATAAATCGAAACAACAGCAGGCACAAGAGCTTTTTCAACGTGCTTTAAAAGGGGAAAAAGTTCATTTTTCAACGACAATCAATCATAAAACAAAAAAAGAACTTCATTTATATACTACGCTTATTCCTATTATCGTAAATGAGCAAGTTGCGGGTGTTTATGCCGTATGCAGAGATGATTCAAAAGAACAGGAGCGCTCCAATCACATTTCTCAATTAGAAACACATTTGAAAATGGAGCAAAAGCTTGCGAATGTAGGAAGCTGGTATTACGACGTGACGGAAGATAAAAGCTATTGGTCGCCTCAGTTACATAATATTTACGGACTAAACCCTAATCGGCTCTTTACTCCTTCTTTTAAGGAAGTCCTTCAATTTATCAACGGCTGTGATCAAAAAAGGTTAGAAAAAGCAGTTGCAGAGGCACTTTCAACGGGCGAAAGCTATAAAATTGAATACGCGCTAATGCGGCCAAACGGTGAAGAACGTACGGTGTTTGAGCAAGCGGATGCACTAGTAGATGAGCAAGGAAACGTCATACAGCTGATTGGCGTTGTTCATGATATTACCGAATCGAAAGTGATTACGAATGAATTAAAGCAAAAAGAACAGCAGTTTCAAACGATTTATAATAATTTGGATGCTGGAATATGGTCCGTTGATGTGCAGCGTAATAAAGTGATTGTATGCTCGAGTGGTGTTAGCAACATTTACGGAGAAGATGCGATTAAATTTTTAGAAGATAGAGATCTGTGGGAAAGCTTTATTCACCCTGACGATAAACCAGCTGTGGAAAAAGCGCAGCATCAGCTGCAAAAAGGAAAAACAATTCGCCAGCAGTATCGAATCTACACAAAAACAGGTGAGATGAAATGGGTGAAAGATAGATGCATTCCCACGCTTGACGAAAACGGCAAGCTGAGGCGCATAGACGGCATTGTTGAAGATATTACCGCAGAAAAAAAGTACGTGGATCATGTTGAATATCTTGCGACTCATGATCATGTGACAAATTTACCGAATCGAAGAAAGTTTGAAAAGAAATTAAAAAATTTCATTCGACAAATGAAAAAAGAAAGAGATTCATTAGCGGTCTTTTATCTAGGACTGAATCGCTTCAAACATATTAACGACACATTAGGCTACGACATAGGCGATCGCCTGCTGCAGCATATTGCCAGTCGGTTAAAAAAGTTCGTAACGCCAGATGTAATGCTAGCTAGAGTAGGAGAAGACGAGCTTGCGATTTGTTTTTTATCTCTTGCACATATCAATGAATGTCAAAAGCTAGCTGCAGCACTTTTTCAAGAAATCGAAAAAGAAATTACCATTGATGACTTTTCACTGTACGTCACGGCCAGTATAGGAATCAGCATCTATCCCCATGACGGTGAAGATGTGAAAACCTTATTAACGAATGCCAACCTTGCTATGCGCCGTGCCAAAGAAATCGGGCGAAGCGACTGGCAGCTGTATTCGCCGTTAATGGACAGCGAGACATATAAAAGCTATCATCTGGAAAAAGGACTGCGCAACGCACTTCTTCAAAATGAATTTTTTATTGAATATCAGCCAAAGGTCCATACAAACAGCAGAGAGATTGATAGCATCGAAGCGTTAATTCGCTGGAATCATCCGGAGTGGGGACGCGTATCACCTGAAGACTTTATTCCATTAGCGGAAGAAACTCATTTAATTATTGAACTCGGCGACTGGGTAATTGATCATGTGTGCAAGCAGCTGCAGCAGTGGAAGAATCAAGGATTACAAACCGTGCCCGTTTCAATTAACGTCTCGTCTAAACATTTGCTGAAACGAGGATTTGTAGAGCACGTTCAACAAACGTTAGCTCATTACAACATCGACCCTTCATTCATTGAATTTGAAGTGACGGAAAGCTCTATTATTCAGTATGAAGAACACGTAAAAAAAGTCATGGACGAATTAAAGAAAATCGGCGTAACGTTTGCTTTAGATGATTTTGGCACCGGCTTTTCTTCGTTATCACATTTAAAAGACTTCGAATTTAATACGCTTAAAATCGATAAAACGTTTATTCAACACGCGACTGATAAAGGAAAGCAGCAGGCGATTACAAAAAGCATTTTGTACTTAGCTCATGCTCTTGATATGAAAGTGATTGCAGAAGGCGTTGAAACAAAAGAGCAGCTCGCCTTTTTACAAAAGCACGAATGTTCCTTTATTCAAGGCTACATTGTCAGCCAGCCGGCTGCTCCTCAAAGAATCGCCGAATATTTAAAGAAACGATTTCTATAAAAAAAGTGATGTCTCGACAGAGACATCACTTTTTTACGCTTGAATAGGCTTTCGCAGCGTCCAAATCTGGTAAACCATATAAAGAGACTGATAGATGGTCAAATATGTCAGCAGAATCCATCCGTTCATTAAGTACGGGTAAATGGCTTGCTGTACAGAAGGGCTTGTTAAGTAGTCGCGGAAATAGATGCACAGGACAACAATCATTCCTGTAAATGCAAAGCCTGTTAAAATGCCTTGCCCTAACTTACTGCGCGTTTTCCCGTTTTCTGCGTTGTATTGATTCGCCCAGCCGTCTTTTTTATTCGCGGCAAGCCTTTCCATCCATACTTGACCAAACGTAATTAAATTCACCCACAGATAAATTTCCGGACTAATCAAAAGACCGGCCAGTATTACATCAATTGGCCTGTGCATCGGCGTTTTGACAGCGAGCATAATATTTAAGACAGAAGCTAACGCAATTGGAATAATCCAAAGCCACGACCAGTAAAATTGATCGGTCGCAAGCGCAGCTGATAACAATAAAACAAACAGCAGGCGAATGAGTAAATCACACAGCGTTTTGATCTGTGAACGCCACAGCTTTCCTTTATGCTTGGTTCTTACGTCCAAGTTTCCGTTTGTCAGTAAATCAACCGTCCCAGACTTCCATTTATTACGCTGTTCACGGTACGTGTGATAGCTTCTCATCGAATCCACAAAGCAGCGAGCGCCTGGACTGATTAACGTTTTCCAATTGGACTTTTGCAGCTGCCACGTCAGCAGCATATCTTCAACGTCGCTGTCATTTTGCCAAGGACCGTCAAGCTTATTTTCTTCCACGATATTTTGAAGCGCTTCAGGACGAAACAGCGTAGCCTGACCGCCGAGTACGTACGTGCTCCCGCCGTGGTACTGAAGATCCAAAAGCCAGCTCGCCATATCCTGCTTTTGCTGATGCGTCCACCACCGGGCTATCGGTCCGCCGTACTCGCCGCTTGCAAGCTTTTCCTCGTAGTGCACATCATCTTTTGAAAGCGAGCTTTTCTTTTTAGGCATTCTCATCGTATATTTTGCCATCACGCCGCCGATGTTTCGCGACGTCATTAAATCTTCCCATAAATTAATGAGTGCTTTCGGAGCCAAGCGGCTGTCTGCATCCATCCCTAAAATTGCTTTAATCGACTCTTTATACAGCTGCTGATATTTCGTCAGCGTCGTATTATATAAATCCAGTGTATCTCCATATATCTTTTTCCAAGCCGTATTTAATGCGCCGACTTTTCGTTGTTTATTGCCTTCAGTGACCAGTACTTTCACATTTAAATCAAATTCATCTCCGGCTAGCTCCGCTTTTTCCTTTGTGCGGTCCGTACAGTTATCTGCGATTACAAACACATCAAGCTCCACATTATTCGGAAGAAGCTGGTCACCTAACCCTGCCAAGCAGTCGCGAATTGATTTCTCTTCATTGTGCGCCGGAATAAATGCCACAATGCGAGGCCTCATATACGAAGCTCCAATACTTCCAGTAACGACACGCTGATTGTTCATGTTTTACTTTACCCCCTGATATATCAGGAAACCCAGCTATCCTAGTCCTAAAGACCTTAGACCTGAAGTTTTGCGTCCCAGCCTTTCGACTGGTTTGCCTTTAACTGAACAAGTTAAGTTCACTACCTTCGTTCCTTTTGAAGAACAAAATATCTATAATTATACTATATAACGAATATATTTTTTATATTTTACCATAAAAATAGGTTGAATTACCCTAAAAAGATTCGACAAATTTCGATGATGTTTCGAAGGAAATTAAATAATTAACTTTAATAAAATTAATTCTGTAAAAGTATAAAAATAAAATGGTAAACCAATAGGTTTTTATATCTATATTTAGATAAATATTGTAATATGAATAGGTAATTTATAATGATGGAGGGGTATGGATGATTTTATCTGCGCGAAAACTGACTTTAGTGTGTATTATTGTAGCTTTTAGTTTGTTAGGAATAAAACCAATTTTTACGTATGCTGCAATTTCAAATGCTGTGCCAATAGAAGTAAATAAAACATATAATGGCACACTGCATGAAGGGAAGAATGAACAAGATTTTTATAAATTTTCTTTACCGAGTGACGGAAATGTAACGTTGTCTGTGAAGCAAAAAGCAGGTGTTACATGGGATGTAACAATTTTAAATAATAAAGGTGAGATATTTGAATCCCTTGAAACGGATGACAGTGAATTGATTGAAGGGAATGCTGCAGTTCAAGTTGGGCTCCCAAAAGGAACATACTATATCCAAGTTAGTCCATATGACTATTCTACCTACGATCAGCGCTATGAGTTTAAGGTAGGTTTTGCAGCCAGTAATAATTATGAAAAAGAGTTCAATAATAGCTTAGCTATTGCAAATGCTATGAATGTAAACCAAAGCTATAAAGGAACTTTAAGTGATGGTAATGATCAAGACCTTTACAAAGTAAAAGTTCCTAATGATGGAAATGTAACGCTATCAATGAAGCAAAAGCCGGGCATTAGATGGTACGCATCCATTCAAACTAGCAGCGGGAAAGTAATGGAAGAATTAACTACAGATGATAGCGAACTGATTGATGGGTACGCCTCAAAAGAAGTAGGTTTACCAAAGGGAACATATTATGTTCAAGTGAGCGACGATTCTTATTCAGAAAACGAACCATATGAAGTACAAGTGGGTTTTATCAAAAGCGATAATTATGAAAAAGAATTTAATAATAGTTTAACAGCAGCTAATAAAATGAATCTTAACCAAAGCTATAAAGGAAGTATTAATAGTTCGAATGATAAAGACGTATATAAAGTTGATCTTCCAAGCGATGGAAACTTGACACTGTCTATGAAGCAAAAAGCTGGAGTTAGATGGAGTGTTAGTATTTTAAATTCTAAATCTCAAAACTTTGATAGCTTTGTTACAGACGATAGTGAACTTATCGAGGGATATGAAACAATGCAAGTAGGCCTGCCGAAAGGTTCGTACTATATTGCGGTTGAGCCTGATAGTTATGCCGAAGATGAATCATATGAAATAAAGACAGCTTTTACAGCAAGCAATAATTATGAAAAAGAGTTTAATAACACTTTAACTACAGCTAATTCGATTAGTCTAAATCAACTATACAAAGGGACAATGAGTGATAACAATGATAAAGATATTTACAAAATAGTCTTACCTAACGATGGAAATGTAACGTTATTAATGAAACAAAAGGCAGGAGCACAATGGCACGCTCAGCTTCAAAATAGCAATGGATATGTATATAAAGATTTTATTACAAATGGAGATGAGTTAGTTTCTGGAAATGCTTCAATCCAAACGTGGTTGAAAAAAGGAACTTACTATGTCGTTATTGAAAATGATGGTTATACAGAAGATATTCCTTATGAGTTCATCACTTCTATGAAATCATCTGTTTTAAAATCATCTCAAATTAAAGTAACCAACAACAAGGGAAAAGATGATGTAATTGAAGTTTCAGGCACTGCTAAGGGAGACATTGTGAAAGTGTACAACGCAAGTTCAAAAGGAACACTTTTAGTGTCAAAAACGTCTCCAGGACCGTCAGTCACTCTCACAACAAAACAAGTGGGAGAGAAAGCAGGGAAAGTATATGTAACAGTTACACAATCAGGAATGAGTGAAAGTGATCGAGTAGTAGCTGGATTCTCTGGAGAGCAGTCTAATGCTTTATCATCGTCACAAGTAAAAGTAACTAACAATAAAGGAAAAGATGATGTTATTGCAGTTTCAAGCATCGCTAAGGGAGACATTGTGAAAGTATACAATGCAAATTCAAAAGGAACGCTTATAGCATCTAAAACATCAACAGGAACATCGGTTACTCTTACAGCAAAACAAGTGGGGGAGAAAGCAGGGAAAGTATATGTAAGCATAACACGTTCAGGAATGAGTGAAAGTGCGCGAACTGCAATTTCATTTGCTGGAGAACAATCCAATGCATTACAATCGTCTCAAGTAAAGGTTGTTAACAATAAAGGAAAAGCAGACAGTGTAACCGTAAGTAAGATTGCTAAAGGTGACATCATTAAAGTATACAATGCAAATTCAAAAGGAACGTTGCTTGCAAGCAAGGAATCAGGTGGAACATCGACAACATTATCGATTAAGCAGCTTGGACAAAAAGCGGGGAAAGTATATGTAACGATTACAAATCCAGGCATGACTGAAAGTACACGAACATCGGTTAACTATAGCGCAGAACGATAATTAACGCAAAAGCGAAATGTTTCGGCGTTTCGCTTTTCGTTTGAAAGCATCTTTTGAGATTAAAGCATAAATAAGGGATAAAGAAAGGGAATTTAAATGGATAAAAAGAAAAAAGGGCTAATTTTTATTGCAATCTTTGGGATAGTAATATTAACAGCCTGTTCAGAACAATCTTCTGCAGAATCGAAAGAAGAAAAATCAAAAGGTACAAAGGTGGTTCTATCTGAAGAGAACCAATCAAATAACCCTCTAAATAGCAATATGAAAAATAAGAATGCAGAAGAAGAGGATTCGGATAACTCTCCAATAGAATCATTAACATTTAATGAATTTATAAATGGATGGAATAAAATTGAACCGAATTTGTTAGACAAGCAAGTAGAAGAAGTAGGGGTTAATAAAGGATTAATAGTTAAAAGAGGTGGTTTTAGAAACGCGGATTCTTACATAGTGTTCTTAACAAAAGAAAGCAAAAATATTCATCATATTACCTTAAACTTGACTTATCCTTCAGCCGAAGAAATACAAAGCTTGGACAATTTGGTCCACGACATGGATACGCTAATACAGGTGTTAGAACCTGATTTAAGCCGCGAGGAACGGACAAAGATAATAAAAGCATTAGGTATTACTAATGACGACTGGATGGCAGAAGTATCAGTAAGGCTAAATAGAGTCGCATATACAATGAACACAGAAGACGATCGTCTTTATATCACTGCAACGTATAAATACTAAAAATAATAAATTTAATAATTTGTGTAATCACGTCTATTTGAAGTTTGATGGCTTGTCAAACAGTGAAAAGTAAATTGAGATACTTTTCTAAAAGCAGTTATTTTCTCAACATTATGGGTTGATGCTTATATCATAGATGTTGAATAATACATATCTGTTCTAGGGAATAAAATAATCATCCTAGTTTTATAGTTAGACAGAGTAAAAAGACAGGATAGATGTTTATCCTGTCTTTTTACTCTGTTATTTATTTAAGGTATGTAAAAAATCACTTAAAGCTTCTTCTGTTTGAAACTTAAACGAATACCCGAAAGAAATAGGCTGTTTGCCTCCGTTTAACCGTTTTGGAAAGTGTTTTAACGCTGTACTATGAACTTTTCCATCGCTTTGACTTAAGTCCACATCAAATGAAAGGGGACTGACTACAAGGTTTATTTCTTTTGTTGGTAGTAAATATACAATATCTTCAGTTTTTTGATGTTTATATTCAAGTCCTTTGGTTGTTTCGTTTGTTAGTGCAAAATTATGCGTCTTAAAAATGTGTTGGAGATTGTGCATGGGTAAAGCTCCTGTCTTTTTAGTAATTATGCATATTTTACAAGAATTTGAGAGGTTTTTAAAGGAGGAATTAGTAAAGTATTTTTATAGTAACTAATCAAAATCTAATCCTAGCAACAGCATCAATAAAATTTTAAAAGAAAATATACAGAGAGTATAAACAACTTTACCTCTACGTCGATATATAGTATGAACATATGTCCAGTGGTCTATGTTTGATTATTAATATTCCTCGCTTAATCAATTATTAAGTGAGAGGCTTCTTGAATACAAGGATGTAACCAAGAAGTAAAACAATTATATGGAGGTAAAGAAAAATGAGAATTGGTCACAATATTGCAGCGTTAAATACTTATCGTCAGTACAATAATGCAAACAATGCACAAAGTAAATCAATGGAGAAATTGTCTTCAGGTCTTCGTATTAACAGTGCAGCGGATGATGCAGCGGGGCTTTCAATTTCTGAAAAAATGCGCGGTCAAATTCGTGGATTAGACATGGCTTCTAAAAATGCTCAAGATGGTGTTTCTTTAATTCAAACAGCTGAAGGTGCGTTAAATGAAACACATGATATTCTTCAGCGAATGCGTGAACTAGGTGTTCAAGCTTCAAATGACACTAATACAACAGATGACCGTGCTGAGATTCAAAAAGAAGTTAACCAATTAACAGAAGAAATTAATCGAATTGGTAATAACACTGAATTCAATACTAAAAAATTAATTAACGGTGATGCTCAGGGTGGCGGTTCTGCTGGGGCTACTCAAGAAGGTGTTAGATTCAATTTTACAAATATTGTTGCTGGTGAAACGGGTAATACTACTTTGAATATTGGTGGAACAGATTATACAATTGATTTCACTGCAACAGCTAATGCCGATGGAGGTGGATCTGATAGTTTTTCTGGAACAACAATTACTATTGCTGCAGGAACTACTGATCCAAATAATCTAGGAAATCGTATTAAAGCACAATTTGAAGCGATGCGTGGAGCGGATCCAAGCCTGTCTATCGCAGATTTCAATTTTGATTCAGATGGAAATGAAGGGTTAACAATTTCAGCTACTTCTGGTGGTAAATTTGATGGTCAAGCTGGCGATGGGAGCATTTCATTTAAAACCGGTGTGAGCCCAACAATAACCTCTATAACAGAAGGTACAAATGGTACAAATGGTAAATTAACTTTCCAAATAGGTGCTAACAGCGATCAACAAATGACGCTAGATATCAATGATATGCGTGCAGTAGCACTTGGTATAGCAAGTACTACTGCAAATGCTGATGCTGATGCTGGTGCTGGAAGTGCAACATTTGCAGCAGGGGCAGGTAATCAAATTACTAAAGATGTGACTTCTGGAACAGAATATGCTTTGGATATGTCAAGTTCTGCAAAAGCTACTGATGCAGTAAAAGTAATTGATAATGCAATTAAGACAGTTTCACAAGAGCGTTCTAAACTTGGTTCATATCAAAACCGTTTAGATCACACAATTAACAACTTAAGTACATCTTCTGAAAACCTAACTGCTGCGGAATCTCGTATCCGTGACGTAGATTATGCTTTAGCTGCATAAGCAGTAACAAGCACAGTCGTCCTAGCTGGTAACGGCTAGTGATAATTATCGGGTGAATTGCTGGAACGCTCTTAGAGCTTTTCTTGCCACAACGTAGTTGGAAACGACAAGCGTGAAGGCGTGAAAAAAGAAAAGATTGGGCAATCAGCAGCCAAGCTCCTGTCTCGAAAGAGTGGAGAAGGTTCAACGACTAGGATAGACCATCTAAGGCGAAAGCTATGATGATGAAATCCATAGGTGAAACAATATACATCAGTATTGTGAATCTGAAGTGCCCGGCCCCTACTTATATAAGAGGGTGAAGATATAGTCTAGTCATTTATGAAAGTAAATGTTCGCACGATGGCGAAAGAAATGATGGAACAAACGAAGAATTCAATTCTTTCTCAAGCATCACAAGCAATGTTGGCTCAATCTAATCAGTTGCCTCAAGGAGTATTACAACTTTTGAGATAATGATTAAAGGGCGTCTGGCTTGGTAACAAGCTAGAGGATAACTGGGTGAACTGCTGGAACTTCCTAAAGCTTTATCAACCACAACGTAATCAGAAACGATAATCGTGAAGGTTTTAAAATGGTGAAGATACAACAATGGATAATCAGCAGCCAAGCTCCTGTGAGGAAACTCTGGAGAAGGTTCAACGACTAGAGAATACGGTCTAAGGTGAAAACTATGACTATGAATCTCGTAGGGCAGTGAAAACTGTTCGAAGTGCCCAGCTCCATGAAAACCATGGATGAAGATATAGTCTATTCTGTAATCGAAAGATATAGTCGCAAAGCAAGCGAACCAACAACCACAAGGAGTATTACAACTTCTTCGTTAATTTTAGATTACCTGAGAGGGACTCTAGTTTTGCTAGGGTCTCTTTGTTTTCTTGAAATTTATGATATCAATGAATTTTTCACAATGAGATTCAGTTTAAAAATTCGTCTTATAGGAGGAATAAATTATGTAGGGAAATACAATTATACGTGGCAATTTATAAATTAAAAAAGGAGTTAAAGAGTAATCTTATGATTAGTATATTACGTAAAATTTTGTGATATCATTAAACATCAAGGTGAAACTCGAGTATATTATATTTATTTATGAAAGTACAGTATGAGTTAGCGATGATGTGGTGATGTATAATTATTATAACTTTCTTATGATTTTGTAGGGGGACATTTTGTGGGACATGTTAATACTCCAAGATTGAATGAACGTGTATTAAATTTAGATGAATGTTTCAATCCGAAAAAAATGGAAGAGGTTTGGAAAAAATACGTAAAAGAGGCTATGCGGGGTCAAGCATTACTTGATTTACATGATTATTTTGATTTCCACAGAAATAAAGCTGAAATATTGAGAAGTATTAGTAATCAGATTAGGAAAGGCATATACAGGCCCAAACCACACTATGAAATCGTTGTAGAGAAAAAACTTGGGATTTGTAGGCATCAATTAATACCTTCCCCTGAGGATGCAGTAGTTTTACAATCAATTGTAGAGAGCATTTCTCCAATTATAAAAACTGCCCAGCCTTCGGAAAGGGCATTTTATAGCCGTAGTCATGGAGGTCCAAAATCTGAGGCTGATATAGATGAAAAATTCCCCTATGCTTGGTGGGAGTTATGGCCGCAATTTCAAGAGAAAATATATGATTTTAAACAAACTTTTGCCTTTATTGTTGTAACTGATATTTCAAACTACTTTGATAATATTATCTTCCGACAACTTAGGAATGTCTTGGCAAGTTACGGTAAAATTGAAGAGAGCCTTCTTGACTTTTTATTTTTTATGGTTGAAAACTTTGTGTGGCGACCGGATTACTTACCTTTATCCGGAATGGGGTTACCTCAATTAAATTATGATGCCCCTAGATTGTTAGGTCATTCTTTTTTGTTTGAGGTTGATAAATACCTAGAGTCTCAAACTGGAGGGAATTTTGTCAGATGGATGGATGATATTGACTTTGGAGTACATCATATTCATGAGGCAAAAGTAATATTAAGAGGTTTAGATGAACTGTTACTTACTAGAGGAATTAGATTAAACATGGGGAAAACTAAAATATTAAGTATGAGTGAGGCCGAAGATTATTTCTTACCCAATGAAAATAGATATTTAACCATAATGACCAAGAGAGTGAAGAGAATGGTTAAAGCTGGTCTCTCTATCGAAGGGGAGAAGCAGAAAATTAGAAAAAGGTTTAGAAAATTTTTAAAAAAACCTAAGGTTGGGAGATGGGATAAAATACTAGGAAGATATTTTTCCATTTCTGCTTTAACTGGTGATAAATTTTTACAAGACCGAGTACCGGATATTTTAAGAGACCAGCCTGGGCTAAGAAATCAAGTTTTGAGATACTACAAGCGCCTAGGACCTAACAAGACAAGCTTTAAACATTTAGCTGATTTTTTGGTGAGTATGGATTGTTTTGATGACCCCTCAGTATTTGGTGTTGCAAAACTTTTTGTAGATTGGAAAATTAGTCCCGGGCATAGCCTGCGAAGGAAAATTGTAAGTTTAGCCTTGAGCACAGCTCGAAAATCCCCTACTAATTTTTTAGCAAGTCTATGGATGATAACCAAATATGAATTACCACAAGGATTATCGTCATTTATAACAGAACATTCAAACATTTGGCGTTTCTCTAGTTTTCTTTCCAGACAGGTAGCTGCAGTTAGCCCAAAAATTATGGGACAAGAGAGTGACTATAAAACTATAAAAAAAATAATTAGTGATTCTGGACAATTAGATGCATTGAGGGTATTAGATCATCTTAATGAATTAAATGCTTTTTCTTCATTGAAGAGTGCTGACCGGCTACATATTCTACATGGTAATAACAATATTGATGTATATCCACTTCAAAAATACTTAATTGCTTTTAGTGTGTTAAATTCAGAAAAAATGAACTCTTCCTATCGAACCAATTTAAGAAATGATTTGATTTCAAGAATTGACGACCCTATTTATATAAAAGAACTAAATGATATTACAATTTAAATTTATTTAATTAAGTAGACGTTCTATAGTTAATAATTAAATATCTGACGCAATTTTTCGATATTATTTGTTCAGGCCAGCGAAACTTAATCTAATGAAACTTCATGCACTAAAAGAAGGAGCTGGATAAGCTCTCAATCATAGCCTTACAGCAAAAAAGTGGTTTTGTTGAATGTGCGATAAAATGAAGTTTATTATTTAGTTTAACAGCTACACTTTGTTGTTCATTAGAAGAAAGGGAGTGTTTTTGTGGATATGTCATTAATGTCAATGTCACTAAATCAAGTAAAAGTCTAACAGCAAGCTTCTCTATCAGTCATGAAAATAGCAATGGGAAACGCCAAACAGCAAGGAAAAGCTGTTCAAGAGTTAATAAGCACTGCCAATGTAAAAGCCCTTCAACAGGCTGCTCAGCCGCATTTAGGTAGAAATATTGATTTGAAATTATAAGTTCATTGCTCTTTTAATATAATTGAAATATAAGAGCAGTGAAATTGTTCCATTACGCAAAAAGACCTTACCAAATGAAGTAAGAGTAAGGTCTTTTTGCGTAAGGTATTGGGGTTATTTGAAACGTATTGTTAATGTGTAGCCCCACCAGAAACCACAACATCCTCCTCAACCAAAATCGTCGTCTTCACCACACTCAGCAGTCCCTGCACAATTAAATCCAGCGACATGCTCGCTTTCCCTGGATGGTTCACAGCTTGTTCAGGAAGATAAGGAATATGAACAAATCCGCCTTTAATACAACAGTTTTGAATCATGTTCATCAGCCCGTAAAATACGTGGTTACAGACAAATGTTCCTGCGGTTTGCGAGACGCTGCTTGGAATGCCTGCTTGGCACAAGTTTTCGACAGCTGCTTTGATGGGTAGTGTCGAAAAGTATACGGCAGGACCGTTTTGAATAATAGGGCGGTCGATAGGCTGCTGGCCGATGTTGTCAGGAATTCGCGCGTCGTCTACGTTAATCGCCACCCGTTCTATCGTAATTCCTTCTCGGCCGCCTGCTTGTCCAACGCAAATGACGATAGAAGGGCTAATTTCTTCTATATACGTATGAAGCTTTGCGATTGATTCACCAAAAACAGTGGGAAGAGGCTTAGCAATGATGTGATAGTCTTCAACAGCTACGCTGTCTAAAGCTTTTACAGCTTCTAAAGACGGGTTAATACTTTCACCTTCAAATGGTTCAAAGCCAGTTAGTAATACAGTTGTCATTCTACTAGTCTCCTTTAAAAGTGATATACAAGGTAGTACATTAATAGCGTATTAACAACAAAAACAGATAAAGCAATCGGCACTTGAGCTTTAATCACGGCGTTTTTATCTTTTAATTCAAGCAGCATGGCAGGTACGATGTTAAAGTTAGCTGCCATTGGCGTAAGAAGTGTGCCGCAGTAGCCAGCAAACATACCAAGTGCCGCCATAATCGCTGGATTTCCTCCGTGGATGTGTACAATCAAGGGAAGTCCAATACCTCCTGTAATAACGGCAAACGCTGCGAAAGCATTTCCCATTACAATCGTAAACAGCAGCATTCCCAAGCAATAAGCAAGCACAGCAACAAACGCATAGTTAGTCGGTAGTACATCACTTACAATATCCGAAACGACTTTTCCAACGCCTGATTTTGAAAAAATACCGCCAAGCGCTGCGAGCATTTGCGGTAAAATAACTGCCCAGCCGACGGCTTGAAGCAAGCGGCTTCCTTCTTTAACAGGCACGTCCATTTTTGCTTTGGTGACGCCCATTGAAGCGATGAACGCAATAACAGCTGCGATTGCCAGTGAAATTAACGTAACTTTTTCTGGATCAATTAGCGCCCAGTTTCCAAACTTAATTTTGCCGAAAAGAAGGGTACCAATAATCGTAAAAATAGGAATAAATAAAGCCGGTAAAAAAATTTTGTTTTTTAATCTTTGTGCGTGAGCCACGCGTTCTTCAGCAAGTGTTTCGGCTTCATTCGATTTAGTGACTCGGTTAAATGAAGCAAGCAGCACCATGATAATGACCAAGCATCCTACATAAAAAGGCGGAATGATGTTGCCAAATAAAAACGTAATGGAAAACAGCGCCCAGAATAGAGAAGATCCTAAACGATTAGGATGGTTAGGGTCACGTGCAATTCGAATTGCGATAAAAGCGACAATAATACCGAGTAAGTAGTAAATCGTATCAAGCGTCAGGATACTTTTCATTTAGCTCGCCTCCGTCTTTGAAGATGATGTTGATTTGTGCTTCGTCATTTTTTTGTGAATACGTCGGTCTAACTGACGGAAACGAATGGCACTGATCAGCAGCGCTGAGATGGCTGTCGGAGTTCCCCAAAGCGCCATATCCCAGACGTCAACGTGAATGCCTACAGAATCAAAGAACCCTTTCATTAAGAGAATTCCACCCGTTGCGATAAAGATATCTTCACCGAAAAACCAGCCTGTATTTTCAGCAGCTGCTGCGTGAGCGCGAATATCTTCTTTTACTTTAGGAGCAAGCTCTCCGTATTTGGCACGAGCTGCGCCTTCAGACATAGGTGCCACTAATGGACGGACGGATTGAGCGTGTCCTCCGATATTTAAGCCGACTGCGGCTGAGATTTCACGGATAAAAAGATATATAAGTAAAACATTTCCAGATGAAGCGTTTTTTGCTTTTTTTATTAGTACTTCCGCTTGTTCCTTTAACCCGTATTTTTCTAACACGCCAAAGATAGGAAGAGTAAGTAAAATAGCCATAGACATATAGCGGTTATCAACAAAGAACTGACCGAACATCGTAATCACTTCATGCAGTGACAAACCTGATACAAGGCCCGTCACGATGCCTGCGACGGTCACCACAAGCAGTGTATTTAGACGAAATAAAAAACCCACTGCTACTAGCAAAACCCCAATTAATTTCAACATAAAAAAATCCCCCTTGAGTATGTATAAATCGTGCTGTAAATTCACCTCCATTGCTTTTCTAAAAAAACAAAGACGTCTTGAGTATAAACAATTCTGAAAATTAAAACAAGATGCTTAAGGCATAAAATAGTTTAATTGTTTAAATAAACAAATAAATCAAAAAATGAAGAAAAGAGTGTCATGTATGGTAATATTTTAATGAGTATAATTACCTATTTTTATAACTAGAAGAATGAGAGTTTAAGAAAATATATACATAAATTAATATCATTTTCATCAGGAGGATACATACATGTTATTTTGTAAAGAATGTGGCAAGCAGTTAAAGAAAGGAGCGGAATTTTGTCAGGAATGCGGGCGACCTGTTGAACAAAACAGCGCACAACAGACATCGCTTGAAGATAATCATATGGACATAAGAACCTCAAATCGATCACCTGAGCCACCTAAGCAAATGTCTAAAAAGACAAAAGGAAAACTTATTGCTGCAGGAGCAGCGGTTGTCCTATTAATAGGAGGATATAAGGCAGGGGAGCATTTTACTGATAAAGATAGAGTTATTGATCGCTTTGAAACAGCCATACATAATAATGATCAAAAAACTGTTGCTCATCTGTTAAGTTCTCAGAATTCAAATTTGGAAATAAACAAAGAAAATGTTAAAGGATTTATGACATATTTTCAAAAGCATCCTGATGAAATAAATGACATGATAGACGTATTAAAATTAGAATCTCAAGCATTAGATAAAGGAATTAATCTAGATAAAGAGTTAAGCGGCAGCTACGAAGATGATCCGGAGGTTCTTCCTTTTCAGTTAGCACAACGTGGGAAAACAGCTTTTCTTTTTGATAAATATACGATTGAAGTAAAGCCCATGTATCTAGAAGTAGAAACGGATTATAAAAATACAGCCATTTATGTAGACGGGAAAAAAGTTGGGGCTGCTTCTTCCAATCATTTTTCGAAAACGTATGGACCTTATTTGCCTGGTATATATAAAATAGAAGGAAAATATAAAACAGGGTTTGTTGATTTAGTTACAAAAGATACGGTTTCATTAATGGATAATCTAAACAAAAAAACGGTCTCCTTGGATTTGAAAGGGGAAGACATCGCGTTTGATTTAGGAACGAATCCTCCAGATATGAAAGGAGCATTGCTGATTGATGGAAAAAAGGTAAAAGTTAATCCATTTAAAACATCTGAATTTGGTCCTGTTGTAACGGATGGCTCCATGAGTATGAAAGTAGCAGCAAACTTTCCTTGGGGAGAAATGACAAGTAATAATATTCCTATTGATAGCGATGAAATTCAATACAACTTTGGTAGAGATAAAGATTTAGAAAATGCGTTAATGAAAATAGCAGCTGCTGAGAATAAAAACTTATTTAAGGTTTATAGCACAGGTAAGCCGAATGCATTAGAGAACGTTACGAATCATTACAAGCGTGCAGTCACGGAATCTATTGGCGATGGAATGGACACGGAGTACTCAAAAATCAAATACGTAGGTACAACGTTTGATTTGAATACAGGCGAACTGAATTACACGGATGAAGGAAGTTGGGAAGCTACCATCGTCGGTAAAGAATTGTACGGTATTGACTATGGTTCAGGCTTTGAAAACGAGGGAAAAGTTCTTAAATACAGTTTAGTGTACGATGAAACGAAAAAGAAATGGCTGCTTGATGATGTAGAGGACGCATATGATTCGTTCTCAGAAAATGTGGAGGAGGTTAAAGAGGAGCATCCAATAGTATATCAAATGAAAACCGCTAAGTTAGAGGGAAACGATAATGATGATAGTGAAGTGGTAGTTGATGATACAGACGTGGAAAATACGGATGAAGGTGTTCGTACAGAAACAGAAGATACAGCTGAGGTGGAAGATGAAGATGTATCCGATACAGCCGACCTTACACGATTTATGACAGAGTACATGGATGCAACGATGGAATCGATTAAAAGTCATAACTTCTCAATTGCAGCGCCGTATATTGATCCAGCTGGGAAAAAGTATAGCGAACAAAAAGAGTATACTGCATATCTAAATCAAAAGAATATTACAGAAGATTTATTAAATTTTGAGGTGACGAAAGTAGAACCTATACCAAACGGTTACCAAGTAAATACTTCAGAAGAATATAACATTACATATGGCGACGGCAGCGTGAAACACAAAAAATTCAAAAGTGTGCACAAAATTCAGCAGCAGGCTAACGGAAGCTTAGGCGTGAATGAATTAATTAGCTCGACTGAAGTGAATTAAATATAAAATTATATCTAAAAAAGCTCTGTATCAAAGTTTGTACAGAGCTTTTTTTAACGGATATATTTAAAAAATAACGCTCCTAAAATACCAAAAATGGTGTATAATGCTAAAAGGTGTGAATATAGAATTATATAGATTTTCTTTACATAAATCTATATAACTATATTTTAAACAATTTATTGAAGGAGGAAGGAGCATTTGAATTGTTCAAATTGCGGCCATTTTAATGATGGCGGAAAATTTTGCGTGAAGTGCGGTCATAAACTGCAAGAAGAGGTAGCTGTAAGTCAGACGGCAGCAGCATCTGAATATCAGCCTCAATCTCAGCCGCAAACAGCGTATGCGCCTCAACCACCTAATCAGCGTGTTCAGCAGGCGAAAAAGGTGTCAAAATCATTTTTTAGTTATTTTGTGGAAGGAATTAAACATCCCACAGCTACAGCACAAGCAGCAGGCGAAGGCCAATTTATCAATGCTCTTATCACAGTCATTCTTTATGCTCTTAGTATACCTATTATGCTGTATGTGGGCTGGAAGCTACTATTAATTCAATTTGTTCGAAGTATGTTTAAACTCCCTGTTATAAGTGCAGAGATGGATCCATCTGATATAGAGGAATTTAATATGGGAGTTAGTTTTATAAAAGCTACGGACATTAATAGTATGATTCATTTCAACTTTACTGATTTTGTCTTTAAACAAGGGATTTTTATTTTTATTGGACTCGCGGTCATTATTGGAGCAACGTATGTTGCCGCAAAGTTTGGAAAAGTAGACGTTTCCTTTAAAGAGTTTTTCTCACGCTTTGGGACGTTCTTAATTATTCCGACAGCTCTTCTTTTAATTGGGCTTGTACTTGCGTTTCTTCACGTTGAATTCTTTTCATATTTTATGAACTTTGGCTTATTGAGCATTTTCCTTGTAGTTCCATTTACTATTGCAAGCTTCAAGCCAAGTGCAACAAATGGGCTTGATCGTATTTATAGTACTCTTATTGTATACGTAGTCATTACGATTGTATCGGTATTCATTGCAAATGGCTTAGGAGAAGAAGCAAAAGCAATTATTACAAGAATGGGAGAAAGCACTGAATTGAGTGACTTCTTTTAATTTGACAAAAAGCATCGTTTTTAACGATGCTTTTTCATACCATTACGAATACGGAAAAAGGAGTGTAGAAATTGGGATATTGTAGAGAGTGTGGCCATCAGTTAACAAACGAGCATGAATTTTGTCCAGAGTGTGGACATCCTGTAGAAAGAAAAGCTGCTTCTAGCGAAGGAGCAGAATCACAGAGTCACGTAGAACCTGCATCTTCTTCGGTAGAGGAAACGAGACAGTCGGTAAAGCCTTCAAATAAAAAAACAAAGGCTATAACAATTTCAGTTGTAGCAGCAGCTGCTATACTGGGAGGCGCCTATTACGGAATAGATAAAACAATAATGGCCCCTAAAGCAGTATCAGAAGGGTTTGTCACGGCCGTAAAAGGAAATGACGTTTCAAAAGTAAAGGGATATGTAAATGATGGTCAAACGAAGCTAAAAGCCAACGACGAGCAAACAAAATCATTTATTACATATTTAAATGAAAACCCCGATGTAATGAAATCCATCTCTGAAGGGTTAGCGGCAGATAGCAAAGCGCTTAGCTCAGGCGCCCCAAGCGAAGAACACTCGTCATATGCTAAGTTAGAACAAGACGGAAAGAAATGGGGAATCTTTGATCATTACACCGTACAAATAGCCCCAGTGTATGCCAAAGTACAGTCTACAGAAAATGCAACAACAGTATACATTGACGGTCAAAAAGCTGCATCGGTAAGCAGTGACTCTTCTGAAAAAATTGGACCACTCTTACCTGGAACACATGCTGTAAAAGGTGAAGTTAAAAATGATTATGGAAAAGTTGAAAATGAACAAAAGATTGACGCAACTGACGGAGAAGTGGATGTAGATTTTGATTGGTCAGATTACGCGGTATACGTTTCTTCAGATTATGATGACGCTACGCTGTTCGTTAATGGTAAAGACACCAAAACAGAAATTGGCGATATTGATTACTTAGGCCCACTGCCAATGGATGGTTCTGTAAAACTATATGCAAAACGTGAATTTGATTCTGAGGAAAAGAAAACGGAAGAAGTGTCAATCAAAAAAGGAATGGAAGATGTTGCGCTTAATTTTGATGAAGAAAATACGACAGAAGCATCGGCAGCTCCATCAACGAAAGAATCTAATTCCAGTTCCAGTTCTAGTTCTAATTCTAATTCTAGTTCTAATGATTCTAAAGAGGAAGTGGATAGTTCAGAGGCTCAAACGCCTACTTACGGTGGTGGTATCACAGATTCAGAAATTGAAAGAGTTTCGTCATTCACTGAGCAATATATGAATGCAACGATTGAATCGATTGAAAGTGAAGATTTTTCTGTTGCCTCTCCATATATCGATCCCAACGGTCCAAAGTATAAAGAACAGAAAGACTATACGGCTTATTTAATTAAAAAAGGGATAAAGGAAGATTTATTGAATCTCGAAGTGAATGATGTAACAAAAATTGATGATTCTACTTATAAAGTAGCAACGTTTGAAGAATACGATATTACGTATGGCGATGGATCAGTGAAATATAAAAGATTTCATAGTGTTCATAAAGTAAAGCGTTTGTCTAATGGCGATTTAGGAGTTTATCAGCTTGTTAGTTCAACAGAGATATAATACACATAATAGGAAAACCCTCGGTCATACCCAAGGGTTTTCTTCTTATTGCTTAGATTTATCAATGATCTCTAAAGCTAGTTCTTCAGTTGTCATCTCTTCAATACCATTTTCGTTCATATCCAAAAGTTCTGTTCCATCTCCTCTTTGTAAGTGTACGGCAGGGACAAAGAAAATACTTTTTTGGTCATAATATTGGCCTGATTTATCTAAATAAACGGGAAATTTTAAAGATTCTCTTTGAATAGCCTGTTTATCTGCATATTTGGCTGAACCATCTGTTACCCCAATCACTTCAATGTCTGCTTTTCTAAATCTAGACATTTGACTATTTATTTCACTCAAGAAAGGCTCCTCTGCCTCAAACTCTGCACTAACATATACAAATAAAAATAGTTGATTAGATCGTCCAGCAATGACGTCTTTAGTACGACCAAAGTCAAAAGATGTAAGTTCTAGCACCTCAGCATCATTTTCTGTTTGCTTAGATTCAGTGTCTGTACTGTCTTCTTCAGAGGTTTCTCCACTTTTTTCGCTATCGTTCGAAGCGGCATCTTTTCTTTTAACAATACTTGTATCAGCTTGTTCTGAAGATTCTTCTGCAGAAGATTCCGTATAATCGTCCGTATCTTCTTCTGCTGATACTTCTTCGGAAACGGAAGTAGAAGAAGTACTATCAAGGTCGGCCGCACCGCTAAGAAAGCTCATAAATCCACCAGCTGCCACTATCCAAAAACCAATTTTGTAAGCAGCTCCTCCTAAACCAAATAGAAGACCTAATACTGACATGCCTCTGCGATATTTTTTGCGAAGACCAATTAGTCCAAATAAAACGGCCAGTGCCCATACGGGGGCCATAAACCATCCTAAATAAGGAAGAAATCCTATGACACATCCAATAATTCCTAAAACAAGTGCGGTAACAGCGGCTCCATTTGTTTCTTTTTGAATATAAATTGTTTGCCCATTATCCAGTTTTCCCAAGTGTTTTTCTCCCTTTCCATACTATGTGATTCGAAATCTTGTGGAAATTATTACAAAGTGTTTTTACTCATTATAATATGTCTTTAAGATCATGGAAATAATAAAATGTTAAAAAAGTGAATATAAAAGACTATTGAATTCTTGTTTTTACTAAAATAAAAGAAAAAACAAAATAAATAGTACTAAACAACTGGAAATAGTGTATAATTCTAAAGTATGTGTTTTGTTAGAAAGGTAGATTTTAGCTTTTCTACATTTCTAAGAAAAACTTCAAAAGGAGGAAAAGAAATTTGCAGTGTTCAAATTGTGGCCATCTTAATAAAAGTGGCAAGTTTTGTGTCAAATGCGGTTCGAAATTAGGAGAGGGAGGTGTAAAAGAGCAAGTGGCGGCAACAGCTGATCATTCAGCTACTCATACATATTCTCAGCCTAGCGGCCAACCTGCTCAGCCAAATCAGCATGTGGAAAATGCTAAACATATTTCAAAAATGTATATCGGTTATTTTATGCAAGGAATCAAGAATCCTTTAGCTACAGCTCAAGGAGTTGGAGACGGACAATTTATCAATGCGCTTATTACAATTATTCTTTATGCAATTAGTATTCCGCTTATGATGTATTTTGGGTGGAAGATGTTGCTTGTTAAGTTCTTTGGTGTTATTTACACGACTACTACGGGGGAGCAGCTGGAAAGTGATTTTGGTAGCGGGCTTTTAAATGCCAAGCCAGCTGCGGATGCAAGTGGAATTAGTTTTGTTGATGTCGTTGTGAAGCAAAGTATTTTTATGTTTATTGCACTAGTGGTTATCGTCGCAGTAACGTATGGAGTGGTGAAATTAGCAAAAATAGATGTTTCATTTAAAGAGCTGTTTGCTCGCTTTGGTACATTTTCAATTGTGCCGACCGGTTTATTTATTGTAGGAATTGTCCTATCACTTATACATATTGATATTTTCGTATATTTCTTATTATTTGGGTTGTTAGGCATATTATTTGTCATACCACTTACTATCACAAGTTTTAAAAACAATACACCTGGGGGATTAGATAAAGTCTATAGCATTCTTATCACGTATGTTGTAACTATTATCGCCCTGTCTATGGTAAGTAAAGGATTACTAGAAGAAGCAAAAGCAATTGTCTTAAGTGTAACTGGAGATGAACTTAATAGTTTGTTTTAAAGGGATGAAGTGATACTAGAAGGCATCGTTAGCGCGATGCTTTTTAGCTATGTATAGCACGTAAAGGAGCGAATAGAGATGGATTTTTGCAGTAATTGTGGACATAAATTAACAAAAGAGCAGGAATTTTGCCCGGAATGCGGTCAAAGTGCTTCGGCAAATCAAGAAGTGGCATCTGCTCATCAGCCTCGCTATGAGGAACAGCAGCGTTCGAACCCCCGCAAACCTATGAGTAAAAAAACAAAAGTTCTGTCTGCCTCTATACTGGCAGCAGCCGTTGTTTTAGGTGGGGGATATTATGCAGTAGATAAAATGGTGATGTCACCTCGAGCCGTTTCAGAAGGATTTGTGAACGCGGTCAAAGAGAAGGATATTGACAAGGTAAAAAGCTATGTAAATGAAGGACAAATTGAGCTTAGCGCAAATGATGAACAAACTAAGTCTTTTGTAGAATATTTACATCATAATCCAAAGGTTCTCTCATCCATTAACGATGGATTATTAAAAGAAACGGCATCTTATGAAGCAGAAGCTGCTCTCAGTGATGATTCGGATGACCAGCCTTCACCATATGCGCATTTGCAAAAAGACGGGAAGAAATGGGGCATTTTTGACCATTATACCGTTCGTGTGAATCCAGCGTATGCGGCTGTAACGTCAAATGAAGAAGGCGCTACGGTGTATGTAGACAACCAAAAAGTGGGTAAAGTCAACAGCGATGAAGAAGAGAAAAATGTGGGCCCTTTCTTACCGGGAACTCATAAAATTAAAGCGGTCATTAAAAACGAATACGGAACAGTGTCTAATCAGCAAAGCATTGATACGTCTGAAGAAGAAGCAGCAAGAGTTGATTTTGATTGGTCTGATTATGAAGTGTACGTCTATTCAGATTACGATGATGCAACGCTGTATGTAAATGGAAAAAGTACCGATACTGAAATAGGAGACCTTGATTATTTAGGACCTTTACCAACAGACGGATCTGTCAAAGTGTATGCAAAACGAAATTTTGCATCGGGTACAAAGAAGACGAAGGTTGTAGAGATTAGAAAAAATACGAGCGAAGTCAATTTAATGTTTGATTCAGAAAATGAAGTAACAGTTGATGATTCAGATGAGATTGAAAACCACGAGGAAACTGAAGCTGAAAATGATACATCTGCTGCCGAAGAAGCAGATATTAAAGATGCAATCACGTCTCACTACAATCTTATTACCAGTGATGATTTTTCATCAGCTTATAATTACTTTGCTTCAAGCCGAAAAAGCTCAGTGGATTTAGCAGACTGGTCAGAAGGGCTACAAGCGAACTCTAGAGATGATGTAACAGAAGTTCAAGTAACGGAAGTAGACGGAAATGAAGCAACAGCTTACATTGAAATGACGTCTTATGACGATAATGAAGATGGAAGCACATTAGTTCAAGATTGGGAAGGCAGCTGGGATCTCGTAAAAGAGAATGGAAACTGGCGTCTAAGTGAAGCTCATCTTGATAAAGTAGATTCAAGGACTGAATAAAAATGAAAAAACCTATCTTTGGCGTTCTATACGCAGTAATCGCAGTTGTATTAATTATAGGAGCAGTTTGGGCTTATCAATCTATGTCGAAGCCTGCTTCTTCTGTTGCAAAAGCACCAACTACGGAAAAAATTAGTACAAAACCAATAAAAGCTTCGGCAGAAAAAAGGAAAAGTCAGCCTAAAAGTACAGATCAGCAAGTACAAGAACTTATGAGTAACATGACGCTGCAAGAAAAAATCGGTCAAATGATGGTCGTTGGTTTTCAAACAGAAGAAGTGGATGAGCATATTAAAACGATGATCTCAACCTATCATGCAGGCGGCGTTATTTTATTTGATCGAAATATGAAAACGCCAAAGCAAGTAGCGACGTTAACGAATAGTCTGCAAGATCTAGCGCAGGAAACTAAGAATCAAATCCCGCTGATGATGGGAATCGATCAAGAAGGCGGTGCGATTGTTCGCATGAAGGATCAAGTATCACCGATTCCTTCACAGCAAGAGCTAGGTCAGAAAAATGATAAAGAACTTGTGTATCAAACGGCAAATCATAACGGAAAAGAACTCGCGGCGATGGGTTTTAACGTAGACTTTGCGCCTGTATTGGACTTGTCTGACACAGATACGCGTTCATTCGGCACAGACCCCGAAAAAGCGGCTGAGTTTGGAGAAGCAGCCGTGTCAGGATTAAATGCGAACGGTCTAACAGCTGCGCTTAAGCATTTTCCGGGCAACGGACGAAGCAATATTGATCCGCACTTAGAAACATCATCTGTTAAAGCAGATAAATTAGATTTAGAGAACGGAGATATTTATCCGTTTAAACAGATGATTACAAATGTAGATAACAATAACTTCTTCGTTATGGTAACGCACATTAAGTATCCGGCTTATGATAAAGAAAACCCGGCAAGTATTTCCCCAATTATTATCCAAGAGCTACTGCGTAAACAGCTTGGATATAAAGGGCTTGTGGTAACTGACGACCTTGAAATGGGCGCTGTGAGTAAATACTTTACGTATGAAGAACTAGGCGTACGAGCTGTAGAAGCAGGCGCAGATGTTCTGTTAGTCTGTCATACGCTTGATAGCCAAGAAAAAATGTATAACGGTATTTTGCAAGCAGTAAAAGAAGGGAAGATATCAGAGAAGCGAATTGATGAGTCAGTACAAAGAATCCTCACTCATAAACTAACGTCTGATATTCAGCTGCATGTAGACCCTGAAACGGCCAAAAACACAGTAGGTAAAAATAAATAAAAAAAGACGCCTTCCATGAGAAGGCGTCTTTTTTTATATCAAACCCAATACCTGGGATACTGCCGATCTTGAAATAAATTGTTATACACGGTAGAAATCAATACGACCACACATGCACAAATCATAATAATACCTAAATATCCCCAGCCGGCTTGAGTATTAATAGCTACAATTGCGCTAGCCGCAGCGGGAGGATGAACGGTTTTTGTAAGAATCATTAAAATAAGAACAAAAGCAAGCACAATCGCAATCGTAATAAGACTTCGATGAAATAAGCTCCAAATAATAAGTGCAGAAACGGTTGCGAGCAAGTGCCCTCCAAGCACGTGACGCGGCTGTGATAAAGGACCTTTGTGAGCTCCGAAAACAAGTACGCAGCTTGCGCCAATCGGAGCAAGCGCCATTGGATAACCAAGCGCTAGCGCAATCGCGCTGCTGATGATAATCGCAATTAAGCCTCCGATAGAAGAAACGATCGCGTCTCTATAATTGATTTTTGGTTCTTCTTTTAGTTCTCCTTTCATCTTTTTAGCATAAGAGCTTAAGTAAGACAGAAAGGGGCTTTTTGTTTGAGAGAAACTTTTTTCAATCTGCATTTCTTCTTTCCTTTCTCTTTTGTAAGTAAAAGTTGTTTGTCAAGTTGTATGTCAGAACATCTGCTATATTAAGTTAGTTTATAAGAAAACCAGGATTACTGGAAGAGGAAAAACGTCTTTTTTTATTGGAAATACTTTTTATGACCGAATAAAGGCAGGATAAGCGGCTAAAGGGTATCTATGTGCAGGGAAAGCAAGAGAGATGTATAATAAACCTAGAGGTGACTAAATTATGTATCTAGTAGACTACCATCATCACACGAACAATTCATTCGACTCACAGGCAGTCATGAAAGAAGTGTGCGAACAAGCTGTAAAAAACGGCATAAACGAAATTTGTTTTACCGAACACTTTTCATTAAACCCATTAGCCCCCACATACGGTCATATGGATTTTGATAAATATAAACGAGAACTAGCGGAATGCAGAGATCAGTTTCAAAATCAGCTAGTGATAAAAAAAGGAATTGAAATTTGTGAGCCGCACTATTTAAAAGAGAAGTATCAAGAAACGATGAAGCAAGAGAACTTTGATTTTATTTTAGGTTCGGTGCATAACATTAATAACATCAAGCTTCGTAAACATTTGGAGCTAAACGACAAAGAAGCGATTTACCGCTCTTATTTTAACGAAATGTATAAGTTAGTAAGCGAAGCGGACATTGATGTGTTGGCTCATTTAGATTTAATGAAGCGCTACGCGTTTGAGCAGTACGGCATTTACGACTTTGATCAATTTAAAGATATTCTTGCGGAGATTTTGAAAAAAGCAATTGATCGTAATATTGGAATTGAAATTAACACTTCAGGCATGAGAGGGAAGCTGGGCGAAGCATTGCCGGCACTTGAAGTTGTTGGGCTCTACCGCGATTTAGGCGGAGAAATCTTAACCATTGGATCTGATTCACACTTTGCCGAAACCGTAGGAGCACATATGAAAGAAGCCGTTGAAATGGCGAAACAGTGCGGATTTAAGCAGATTTATACGTTTGATCAACGCAAGCCAAAAGGAATTCGTATTTAAGAAAGAGAACTGAAAAAAGCATGCTCACGGGAGGTAATTCTTCTAAGTGAGCATGCTTTTTAGTATGTCTATTTTAGGAATAGAATCCATTTAACTATATAAATAGTATTTTTGGTAAAATTTTAACCATAAATAGGTCTTATGATATATAATAATATAGTTTGAATAATAAACAATAAGGAGGAACGGCCTTTTTATTAAGGAATATTTGTAATTCATCACAACTAAGAAGTTAGGGACATCAGGAAAAGGAGTTAGTTATAGTTGAGTAGAAGATTAGGAATTTTAATTGCAGCAATTATCATCATAGGAGCAGGAAGTTATTTTTGGTATCATAAGTCTGCGGCCACAGCGACCAATCAAACCACAAGTGAGGAAACAAAACTAGCTAGTGAAAAAATAGATAATTCCTCTCAAAATACCCCTACGTATCTAGATACAGACGTAAACAAAGAATGGGTTATCTCTTTTGATGAAAGTTTAGATCTTAAGACGATAAATTCTAAAAACATTGAAGTATTTGATAAAAACCACAAAGTAGTTCCAGTTCATTTAGAATTAAAGAATCAAGGACAGTCTATTTCTATTCAACCACCAAAAGGAGGATATAGAAAAGGAGAACAATATACAGTTCAAATGAGCAAAGCACTTAGGTATAAGGATGGGGAGAAAGTGAAGAATTCGTTTACTTTCTCATTTGTTACAAAAAGAGAAGAAGTAAAAGACGTAGTGTATAATCCTAACATTCACAAATTGAAGGCTAGTGACGTACTTAAGGCAAGTACAAATACACTATTGTTAAAAAAGACAGCGACAACTAGTAATCTTAAAAAGGATGATATTTTAACCGTTCCTCATGAAAAAGACGTTATTAAAGAAGTAGCTGTAAAAGTAAAAAGTGTTGGAGAACAAGATGGAAAAGTTTTATTGGAAGTGACGCAGCCCAAGTTTGAAGAATTATTTGACAGCGTGGATCTCTACCAAACTTATACACTAGCAAGTAAAGATTTAATCGTTAAGCCAGTAAAAGGTGTTACATATGAAAAGTTACAAGCGCAGGCTGCAGATACTCAAATAGCTTCTAGCAATACAAAAGAATCACACGGAGAGTTTCAAGTAGAGGATGTTTTTGACGCAGAGTTAAAAGAGGAAAATGGTGAATTATCATTTGCTGTAAACAAATTAAAAGTGTCTAAGTATTTTTCTATACGCGGACATGTGAATCTCAAAGACCCTAAGGTAATAACCGACATCCGGAAAAACAAAAGAGACGATAAATTCTCCCGTTACAATATGGAAATTAAGACTGCTGAAGAAGTGCAGCTAAGTATGGTTGCTGAAAAGAATTTTGAAAATACAATCAGTTCTGAAAAGCTGAAAAAAGCACTGGAAAAGACGCGAGACAAAACAATTGCGACTGTTTATTATCCGACCCCTGTTCCTGGACTATATGTAACGGGCGATATTCAAATTGGGGGAATGTTATTTGGGAATGAAATAAAGAAAACGAATACTAAAAAGATAGATATAAATGATAAGACGACTGTAAAGGCTGAAGTGTATGGAAGTGCTGATAGCATTCAACATGCAGGTGTTATTAAGACGAGTAAAGGCTATAAACCTTACATAAATTCAACAGGAAATGTTTCTTACGGATTTAAAGGACGGGGGCACATTGAAGCTGAAGTTGAGCCGAAAATTGGAGCTGGAGTGAGTGCTCTAGGTGTTTTAGGAGTAGGTGTAGAAACAGGAGTAGGCATCAAGTCACAGGTAGAAGCAATTGGAGAAGTAAATTTTGATGGAGATGATTATGATCCTGTAAAAAAAGTAGATATCAATGCCTGTGCCAAAGCTTCGTACTATCCATTCGCCTCAGTTGGTGTAGAGGTAGGAATGATGAAAGATATAGTTATTTATAACCCTGAATTGGAGGTTCCTTTAACAGAAGAAAAAGAAATTAGTACATGTCAGCAATTAAAAAAAATTGAGGCTTTCCCAAAAGAAATCGTAGCAAAACCAGGTGATACAATCGACATGAAATATATGCCTGCAACTTATTACGATATAGAGACATCACATGAGGTTCAAGAAAATTTATTGGAGGATAAAGAAGCCACATCTTCAATGAAAATAACGACCGAAAATAAAAAAGTTGCAAATGTCTTTTTTACAAAAAGTAAAAAGGGTGACCAGCCGACTTTCAAAATAAAGATACCTAAACATCCAGAAGGTAACACCACAGTTGTTACTGTAATGGTGCTCAAAGGAAATAAGCACCTTCAAGTGAAAATTCCAGTTGCTATCAAAGAAGCAAATACGGTGATTCACAAAAGTAAAAACAGTGAACAGGAACAAGAAGCTAAGCATGCAAGTAAAGATAAAGCAGAAGTAGCTCCCAAAATTACAGGTAAAGGTGTCACAAATATTTACCGCGATATAATAGGCGTACTTGGCGATTTACAGCTGGAACATCAATGGGACACCGCTGCTAGTCCGCTTTCTACAAAAGAAGTAGCAATGATACAACAAAAGCTGGAGCCATATGCGACAGAAAAGTTTATTGAGCAGCAGTTAACTCCTGCTTTTAACTTTTTCTTTAGCAGTGCAGATTCTATAGGCATTCCGGATAACCTATATGACAATATAAGGTTAAAAGTTTTAAGTCAAAGCTCGAAGCGTATAAAAGTTCAAACCATTATGTTAAGCAATGATACAACTAATCGCGGAGGTTATTTAACGTTCACTGCAGTTGTGGAAAATGGCAAATGGAAGCTTGATGGTTATGCAGTGATAGATGCTGACAGAAAACCATTAAATTTAACGTGGAATGAAATTGTGAAAATTAACAAATCTCCTTCCTATGAATCTAGCAGTGGCTACCGTATAAAGAGAATAGGCGAAGCTACTCGAGAGTGGGGAGAGGGAGAAACAAAGAAAGTCATGATGTATGAAGTATTAAATCCGGAAAGTGAAAGTGAACGCTATAAAGAAATTTACTTAGATGATGGCTTTATAACTTTTACATCACCAGAAGATCAACCCTCTCCAGATAACAAACCTTTAAATGATGAGATAAGTGAAGCAAATACTGAAGACACAGAAGAAAAACAAGCTACTAAACAAAAAGATTCTGAACCACGTACTGGCTGGAACGGTACATTTTTGAATGCCGCAAACACACAATCTATAACCATTACCAATGCTTCTGATGAAGGGTTTGATTTTGCACTAAGAGCTTATTATCAACAAAATACCGGAGACATCGAAGGGAAAGCTCATTTTATGAGTGAAGGTAAAGCAAGCTATGATGATTCTGGAGATGAATTTAGCGTAGGGTGTCAAGTACAATTTCAGAAGCAAAGTGACAGCACAGTGGTTGTTGATAGCAATGCAGCCTGTAACCAGTTAGGTGGTTTGAATGTAAGCTTCGGTCATGAAGAATTGAATAAGAAATAAAAAACTGAAATAAATAGAGAACTTTGAAAAGATCAGAAAACACCCCTTTGCTGGTTCTGTAGTACAGGACCGGCAAAGGGGTGTTCATTTTAGCGTGCTTTTTTATTTAGTTCCATTAAACTCCGATAAAAATCTCCGGACTTCTTCGATAGTCAGCCCCAGCATGCGAGCTGATTCCATAAGACTTACCCACTCTTGATCGATTAACAGTACATGTTCTTTTTTCATTACGATTCATCCACCCTTTGCCAGGGAACCCAGCCATCGTAGCCGAAAGCGGCCTTAGACCTGAAGCTTTGCGTCACTATTTTTCAATAGTTTTGCCCTTGTCTGGATAATTTGTAATATTCATTCCCATATATATTTCAAAGTTATTTTACAAGAAAATAGTTGTCTAGTATGTCGAAATGAGTCGATTGTCATAAAAAATTCGAAAAATTAGTTAACTAAGAGTGCTAGTTCTTTTTACGGAACTTTAAATAACACTGAAATTCAATAAAATCTTCTCGTGTCATGCCATCTTGGATTGCCTGTTCAATTAATTGAAGCCATTCTTTGTTAAGATTCGGCTTTAGAGGTACCGTTTCAATGCTAATTTCTGAATCAATTAAATAATCAATGGTCGTATGCAGAGAAGAAGCAATTTTATCAAGCATTTTTAAGGAAGGATTACTGTTAAGGCCTTTTTCTAAATGGCATAAATATGATTTTGAAATATGAGCTTCTTCAGCTAAGCGGGTCATTGAATAACCTTGTTTTAACCGTAAATTCTTAATTTTTTCTCCTATCACTTCAATTCATCCTCTTCTCATTCTTTTGTTCATTATAACGTATAATAAACTTCTTTGTGTAGGCTTAATTTTAAAGTTTGTTCTTTATAAAGAATAAAAATCAGCATAAAATAACCGTTTCTCTATGTGGTATACACCTAAATTCATAGAGAGTTCATATAAACCATGCACAATAAAAATAGAAAAACATAAGACAGGAGAGATGAACATGACGTGGAAAACTGAATGGAAGAAATGGAGTACTCATAAAGAGCTGACAAGTAAACTAAAAGAACAAATGACTGAAATGAACGAACGTGAACGAGAAGAGGCCTTTTATAAACAGCTTGAGTTTGAAACAGGAGGAATGAGAGGCGAGCTTGGTGCGGGACCCAATCGTATTGCATGAAGTAGGGGGAAAACAGAGACTTAAGCCTTCACAAGTGATTAATAACCATGAAAAAATCAATCTCATTAGCCTTTAGTGATAAATAAAGTAAAAGAAGTTATGATGTGAATCTATAGACACGATTAAAAAATAAATCTTTTTAGCTATATTAAGTAAAAATAAGTAAATATGTATATCAAAAGTATGCGTTTTGTTATAAAATAGTTTTGCTATAAAATATTACATAAAGCCTTTAGTACTATAAACTGAAGGTGAAAATTATATATTAATTGGAACGAGGGGATTTTATTGCCTAAAACTGCACCTGTACTTATTTTTTCAAATAATAATTATCCAGAGTTAATGAAATTTAAGCTTTATGAAGGCTGCTATTTTATGCCTTCTAACGTAGCTGTACATACACAAATAAAAAACGCTGACTATTTAATAGACAGCAGTGGTTCAGGAGTATACAGAAGTCAATTTATTATGAACCCAAGCGACTGGGTTACTGCTTTAGAAGAAGCGGGTCATCATATTTCAGGTGACTTTATCGGTCGAGATATGCGAGGTTCATTGTGCGGATTTATCAGTAACAAGTCTGCTCAAGAAAGTATGATTATCCCAGATCCTTTTGGAAGCGCTATTGTCTTCTATTACCGCTCGCGTTCGATTACTGTTTTTTCAACGGATATTGACTCTATTGTTAATATGCTAAGCAGTGTAGGTATTTCACTTCAAAAGTCTATGGACTACTTGAATGAAGTTATTGGAACAGGAAATGGAGGCTTTTTTGAATCAAGCTATGAAGAGATTCAAGCGCTTAAACCTTTTGAATATGTAACTTCTACTAACAATAGTTTCTCTATTAATGAATACAGCTGGAAACAAGATTTCTTCTCAAGTGATAAGTCATATGAAGAGCAGCTTGCGCTTGCTGTAGAAGAAATTAAAAATAACATAAAAGCCGTTAGCAACTATAAACATGCAGCTCACAAAATTTCTCATTTAACAGGTGGGTTTGATTCGCGCTTAGTATTGGCTGGTATACTAGGTACGGATTCAGGGCAATCTTATCGTTTCTTTTGTTCGGGCCGCCCCAATATGCCGGATCGATATACGGCTGAACGATTATGTTCTGAATTTGGGTTAACGATGACGGAATACAATGGTTTTAATGCATTAAAGGCACCACAAACGTTAGAAGAACGATTTTTATGGCCATTGGATTTCTCCAGCGGCATTCTTACCGCGTCTCCGCACCGTTTTTATGAGACGAACTCGAATATTGTGCTAAGCGGCGGTTACGGTGAATGCTTTAGATCATTTTTCGGTTCAAGGGCAGAGCTAGAGCAAATCCATGATGTGGATTCTCTAATGCCAACTTTGTGGGGGAAAATCTTTTTTGATAAAGACACAGATAATGCTTTGCTGTCGGAAAAATTTAAAAAGCGCTTCTCCCAAAAGATTAAGCAATTCTTTAATGATTGCCGTGAAAATGGCCTTCGTGAAGATGCATACTTGGATTATATGTATCTCGTAATTCGAAACAGATATTACGTAGGAGTAACTTCTCACCGCTGGAGTAGTTTTGGAGCGCGATTTGACCCGCTTTATACGCTAAACGGTATTAAGTGTGCTTTATCTGTTTCTCAGGAAATGCGTTCTGCAAATGTGGTTGGTATTGATCTGATGAATCGTTTATTCTCTGAGTTATCGACTTTGCCGTTTGATCGAGAGATTTATACAGAAACGTATTCTAAACTGCGCGAAAACGTAACCATGAGAGAGTTTAAAAGTGAAAGACGTCCGAAGTTTGCGCTAAGTGAAATGGTTAAACCTGTTGAAGGAATGAAAGCACCAAAGGCATTGCCTGAACATATCGAAAGAGCTAAAAAGCTTAGAGCACCTCTTTGGCAAGTAGTTGAATTAGGTTCCGTGCAAGAAAAATGTTTGGAGTATCTATCAACGATGGAAACAAGAGAAATTGATGCGATTTTTAATCGTAAAATTCTATTTAGATTGCTGCGATCACCGAATTTAAGCAGCAGAGTTCATATTCGAAAAGTATTTTCGGTGTATTCTATTCTCCTTTGGTATTTTGCTGAAAAGGAAACACTACAGTCTATTGGGTAAAAAAAGAATTTGTGTGAAGGAAGTCATTTAAATAATGGCTTCTTTTGTTATGAAAAAATTCGCTTTGTAAAGTCACTACTATAAAAAGAATTATGAAAAGATTTCATGACTAAAGTTGCGGTTATAAATAACTACAAGTTGGTATAATTAGCTGAAAAGTTTAAATTGAACTTATAAGAGGGGGCTAATAACGCTAGAGATGTTTATTGAGGTCAACTAAATAGATAAAAAAAGTGTACTTTGATTCTGGGGGAAGAAAAATGACGAGAAAGATATTGACAGTTTGTTTGATTATGTGTTGCTTGTTCTCTATAGGAAATTACGCAACGCCTGCAAAAGCAGAGATTGCAGATGGAAAAATAGAAAATTTGATATCCTTTACACTGGCAGAAAAAACGGTATTAATTCCTAACTATCAAACCGTTACAATGAAATTCAATCCAGATAGTAAAATTCGCCGTGTGTATATTAATTATAAGACTCCCGCTGGATATCTCCAAATGTCTTTAGGGAACTATGGAAACGGCTTGTATGAGGGGATGATCGGAAGTTTTTACAATGCAGAAGGAGAGTGGAAAGTTTCTTCTATATGGGTTGAGTATAGCGATGGCCGTTTCAGCATGTATGATGACGTAGAAGAAGGAGGAGTCTATGAGTTAGATGAAGGGAATTTTAAGACCACGTCTTATGCGGATACTGCTGGTCCAGTTTTTAATGGGATTAACTCTGATAGCAAAAGAGTGAATTTATATGATTCAGTGAATATCATTGTAAATGCCTATGATGAGTATAGCGAAATTAAAAGAGTAACAGTAGATTATAAAACACCTCAAGGTAGGTATTACTCTTTCGACGCTACTGGTATAGGAAATAATCAATTTCAGCTGCAAAATTTATATTTAGCTACATATGGATATATGGGACTAGGACAGTTTGAATGTGTGTCGGTTATGTTAACCGATAAATTTGACAACCAGACTTTTTTTTATGACTATGGAGATAATTTTAGGAACGCAGATTTAAATGGAGGAGATTTCACAGTAGCAGAGCGAGATGTCACGGCACCTTATAAGCCGACTGTTTATGATATAGGAGATCAAGATTCATATGTACAAGGTTTATCTGAAGAAAACGCCACTATTACAGCTAAAATTGATGGAAACATAATAGCAACTACACAAGCACAATCAGGTGGCTGGTTTTATATGGAGATTCCTAGGCAAGCACCAGGAACAAAAATAACGTTTACAGCTACAGATGAAGCTGGCAACGAAAGTGAACAAACAGAAGTCACTGTTCAAGATCGAACGTCACCATCTGCTCCTGAAGTATATACAGTAACAGATCAAGATACAGTTGTTGCTGGTACTGCAGAAGCAGGAGCTACCATTAGAGTCACAGGAGAAACAAACACTTATGAAGGAACGGTCGATAACCAAGGTTCATTCCAAGTGAAAATAGATCGTCAAAGAAGTCTTTCTTCTTTAGACGTAATAGCGATTGACAGTACAGGAAACCAAAGTGAACGAACGGTTGTAACGGTAAATGATAAAACAGCGCCGCCTACACCGACTGTTAATCGAGTCACTGATCGAGACACTACGGTTAACGGAACAGCAGAAGCTGGGTCAACAGTCAGTGTAAAAGCAGGAAGTACACCAATTGGAAGTGGAGTAGCAAGTGAAAATGGTAGTTTTACAGTTTCTATTGCTAAACAAAAAGCGGGAAGCAAACTTGTGGTAACAGCTAAAGACCTCTACGAAAATACGAGTGGAGAAGCTCAAGTTATTGTACAGGATAAGACTCCACCAGCAGTCCCAAAAGTAAATGCTGTTAATGATTCTTCCACTGCTGTAACCGGAACAACTGAAAGCAATGCAACGGTTTACGTAAAAGCAGGCAGTAAAGTAGTTGGGAAAAGTAAAGCTACAAGCAAAGGTACGTTTAGTGTAAAAATTCCTAAACAAAAAGCGGGAACAAAATTAAGTATTGTTGTACAAGATACAGCTAACAACACAAGTAAAGCTGTGGAAATCATTGTACAAGACAAGACTGCACCTGCCGCACCGGTTGTAAATCCTTTAACTGATCAAGAAGAAACAATAATGGGATCATCCGAGCCAAATGCTTTCATTACAGCAAAAATTGATAGCAAAGTAATTGGCAGTGCAACATCAGATGCAAAAGGCAACTTCTCTATCAAAATAGGAAAGCAGCTTGGAGGAGTGAAAATAAGTGTAACAGCTCAAGATAAAGCGGGTAATAACAGTACAACAAGTGAAATAGTCGTTGAAGACAAAACACCACCTGTCTCTCCAAAAGTGAATCCTGTAACTGATCAAGATGAGAGTTTAACAGGAACAGCTGAGCCTAATTCTCTTGTCACAGCAAAAGTAGGAACAGTAACAATTGGAACAGCTACGGCTAACGATAAAGGCGGTTTTTCCGTACGGGTTAGAAAACAAAAAGCGGGAGCAAAAATCAGTGTATATGCAACAGATAAAGCAAATAACGTGAGCTCGACTGTTTATGTAAGTGTTACAGCTAAAAAGAAAGTGCCTTCTGCTCCAAAAGTTAATGAAGTAGGAGATAATACTACGACTATTACGGGAACAGCAGAAAGTAATTCAACTGTTACTGCAAAAGTAGGAACAATAGTCATCGGAAGCGCTAAAGCAGGGAGTAATGGACAATTTTCAATGATAATTTCTAAGCAAAAAGCAGGAACCAAAATAGCTGTGAACGCCAAAAACAGTACGGGAGAAAGTACTCCTACAACAGTCGTTGTCAAAGATAAAACAGCGCCTTCTACACCAACAGTAAATAGCCTCACAGATCAGCAAACAGTTGTCACAGGAACGGCGGAACCTAATGCTCAAGTAGATATAAAAATAGGGACCACGGTTATTGTAACAGGAACATCTAATGCTAAAGGAGAATTTAAACTTACCATTCCTAAGCAAAAAGCAGGAACAAAAATCTTTGTTACAGCAAAAGATTCAGCTGGAAATATAAGTGCGACTCAAACAACTACCGTTCAAGACAAAACAGCGCCATTGGCTCCTGCAGTAAACAAGGTCACGAGTCAATCTACTTCTGTAACAGGCACCACAGAAGCAAATGCAAAACTTACAATTAAAGTAGGTACTAGGCTGATTGGCAGCGGCGCAGCAGATGCCAAAGGGCAGTTCAAAGTTGCTATAGCAAAGCAAAAAGTAGGAACTAAGCTATCGATTACATCAACCGATTTAAGCGGAAATCAAAGTGCAGCTAAAGCAGTTACCGTAGTTCAATAGAAAAAAGAGTCCTTTTCTACAAGTAGAAAAGGACTCTTTTTTGGTTTTAATTAGGTTTTAAATCAAGCATGATATAAAGTCATATCCTCAACATTATAGCATAAGGATTCGACAAATATAAACAAAAAGTTGAAAAAAGCACATGATTTAAGGATTTTATCAACTTAAGTAAAAAAAAGTAAAAAAAATTAAGCTTGCCTCTGGCAAGTATGAAATTGTATCCGATATTAGGAAAGAGTGTTTTTTATGCAATATTACTAGAAAAATAGAGAAAGGTAAGGCGAAAAGAAAATGAAATTTATATTAAGAGCTGTACTAGGACTAGCTATTGTTTTAACTCCACTAGCCTGGTTCTCCACAGCAGAAGCAGCAGGAACGGAACCCCTTGTGTCGGTAAAACTAGAAAATTATCTAGGCAACAAAAGCAGCATTACCATTCATCCTTCAGCATTATACCGTGTGAAAGATGAAAATGTAACTCTGCAAGCAAACAGAGACTACGAAGTGAAAATTGCTGGTGCGAATGTAGCGTTATATCAAGGAGCGGAAAAGTTAGGGGAGTTTCCTAGTTTTGAAGTTACCCCATCTACTTATGACGCCAAACTTACTATTAACAGCATGTCTTATTTAGGAGACATGAAGTTTACAAATGAAAGCAATAAGTATGTTCGCCCTATTAATACGCTTCCTATGGAAGACTACATAAAAGGCGTAATAGGAAAAGAATTGTATTGGTCTTTCAAAACAGATACGTTTAAAGCTCAAGCGATAGCAGCAAGAACATATGTAATTAGCCTTCCAAAATCAGTGTTAATTAATGACAAGACAGATTATCAAGTATACGGTGGTGACTACTGGGATGACCGTATCTCACAGGCTGTGGAAGATACGTTTGGCCAAGTTATTACATATAAAGGTAGTATTATAAACTCCGTATACTCTTCAAGTAACGGAGGAATTATTCAATCCAACACAAATATCTGGGGAACTCCAGTTAATACATATTCCCAAGTAAAAGAAGATCCTTATGATCCACAAAGAGTATGGACAAAGACAGTTCGAAAAAAACAAATTGATTTATCAGATAAAGATTTAAAAAAACCGGAAGAATGGTGGAGTAAGACAAAAGAAACTGATACAGAGATGACAAATCGCCTCAAAGCAAAGATGCTAGCTGACGAACTAAAAGGAAAAGATATTAAAATTACAAGCATTTCAAAAATTAAATATTACGCTCCAGACTCAGCTAAGCGTGTAACAAAAGGTGATATCAGTGTTAAATATATAGTGAAAAATGAATTTGATAAAAACGGAAATATTGAAGAAAAGCAGTGGGATTTAATCGGAAGTTCAGCAGGGACGATTAACTATCTTATTACTGAAGGAGGAATACCCAACAAATACGTGACAGACATTGATGATAATGGGACATCTATTGTTATTAAAGGAAAAGGATCTGGACACGGTATAGGCATGAGTCAATTTGGTGCTGATGCAATGGCTACTCAAGGTAAAAATTACAAAGAAATTCTGGACTTTTATTATCCTACAACTCTTTTAGTAAGTAGATATGCTACACCTTACCCGAGAGTATATAAAGTACTTCCTAATGCCCCAGAAGTAAACGACATTACATCAGAAGATACTAAGGTTACAGGAAAAGCAGCGCCTGGAAGTGTCGTATATGTGAAAAAAGGCTCAACGTTGTTAGGGCGTAGTACAGTATCCAGTCAAGGTACGTATTCAGTATCTATCCAAACGCAGGCAGCTAAAACGAAGATTGGTGTAGTTATTAAAGATAGTGTGGGATACAGTACGTACACGTATAAAACAGTTATACAAAAAGCAACAAAACCACAAGCACCGACCATTAATAAAATCTATGATCAAGATACATCGGTCAGCGGAACAGCTGAAGCAAACAGTATTGTATATGTAAAAAAAGGCTCAACAGTGTTAGGAAGAGGAGTAGCAACGAAGCAAGGAACGTATAGCATTGGGATAGCGCCTCAAGCCGCTAATACAAAACTAGGCGTAACGGTGAAAAACAGCGCTGGGTATAGCGGCTATACGTATGTAACTGTTTCAAAAACTGTGCAAAAACCAGCTGCTCCCGTTGTTCACACAGTGGCTGACCAAGATACAAACGTAACAGGTACAGCTGAAGCAAACAGTATTGTGTATGTAAAAAAAGGATCAACCGTGCTAGGAAGAGGAGTAGCAACGAAGCAAGGAACGTATAGCATTGGAATAGCGCCTCAAGCCGCTAATACAAAACTAGGTGTAACGGTGAAAAACAGCGCTGGGTATAGTGCGTACACATACAGTACAGTAATAGCAAAATACAAAGCACCTAATGCTCCAGCCGTTAGTGACATCACGGGCGAATCCACAGTGGTAACAGGAACGACTGAAGCGAGAAGCCGTGTATATGTTAAAGTCAGCACAAATGTAATTGGAACAGGCACAGCGAATAGTAAAGGTACATTTAGTATTACCATTCCAAAACAAGCAGTGAATACGAAAATAGGCGTAACAGCAAAAGGAAAAGGTGGATATAGTCCTTACACCTATAAAATAGTTGTATCTTCTGGACCTTCTGCTCCTAACGTAAACCGTGTTCGCAGTATGGCTACAACCGTTACGGGTACAACAGAAGCTAAAAGTATCGTCTATATTAAAAAAGGATCGGAGCTAATTGGAAGAGGGGTAGCGGATAGCAAAGGAAATTTTAATGTAGCAATTAAACCGCAGGCAGCCAAGACAAGAATTAGTATTATTATTAAAAATCCAAAAGGTAAATATAGTCCGTATCGTATTCTAACGGTAGGCTAATAAAAAAGCCGGAACATGTGAAACTTCACATGTTCCGGCTTTTCTTTATTCTGCTTTATAAGCAACAGAAGTTTTAGTGCTTTCTACTTTGCCTGTGCTAATTTTAGAAATCAGTACATTTCCTTTTCCAGTACCAAGCTGTTTAATAGAAATCTTAGTGTAGTTAGATGTAACGGGTTTAGAAGTCGTAATCAGACTTCCTTTTGAATTATAAACTTTGATAACATCATTTTTGCTTAATGACTTAACTGTAATTAAATCGTTTTTGTTTTTGTTATTTTCAATCGTTACTTGTTTGGCAGCGACAGAAGCAGATGGAACAGGTTCTGCTGCATAAGGCACAGAGACAGGATCACTTTCTAAAACGCCTGATGTTGTACGTGATACAAGGACGTTTCCTTTAGCTGTACCTAATTGTTTGATTGCTACTTTCGTATAGTTAGATGTAACAGGTTTAGAGGTAGCTAATAAAGCGCCTTTAGTATTATACACTTTAATTACATTACCTTTAGCCAATGACTTCACCGTTACAACGTCATTTTGGCTGTAGTTGTTAGCAACAGATACACGAGAAGCGGATAGTTTAGCTGAAACCGGTAGCTTTTGGAATACTGCGTTGCCTAACACAACGTTATGATATCCTTTTGCTCCTTTCTTTTGCTTAACTAAGATTTTAAATTCCTGAGTTTTTGAAGGGATTTGCACACCTACATTTACAATACCTGTTGATCTTGTTAGAGCCTGTGAATAAAGCACTCTATTATCTGCTAAAAGCTGAATTGTTGATGACCCATAGTCACCTTGAAGGTATGCAGAATCTAATGCTAATTTTGCTTTAAAGTAGTTTACTCCGGCATCTGAAAGATTGTAAGTAGTATAAGCGTCGCCACCATAATTACTTTCAAAAATTAACCCTGAAGTTGCTAACGTTCCGTTTGAGAATCGGATAATCCCCCCGAAGTGTGATAAATTAGTTTCCCATGCGCCGTTACTAGCATTATCACCGATTGTAGATGGTAAAGCTGTATATGGAACAGATGTGTAAGAAGAACCTGCTTTGGATACCACAGGCTGACTGAATGTCACTGCTTGCGTTCCTTTAGCACCTTTAATTTGATTCACTACAAAGGTTAAATATTGTGTACCTTTGGGAATCGATACTTTGACTTTTTGAATCGATGTTTTAGACGTAAATTCTTTTTCATAAAGAAGGTAATCATCTGCATAAATACCTACCACAGACTTACCCCAATCACCATTTATGTATCTTGCATCAAGAGAAATAGACGTTTCTAGAGTATTATAGCCGTTACCACCAATAGAAAACCTTGAATAGCTCAATCCTCCAACGTTACCTGAAGTATCTAAAGAAAAACCTTTAGTAATAAGGTTCCCGTTAATATCTTGTATATTATTATAAGAATCTGTGCTTTGATAACGTTCAGAGCTAGAGTCACCTATAGTCACAAGAGAACTATATGAAGAATAAGGGATACTTAAGTAAGAACCGCCTTTAACAAATTTGCCATCTTGTATAACGATAAAATGTTTGCCTTTACTTCCACTGTCTTCTTTAAGGATGATGAAAAAATTTTTTGTGTTTTTAGGTAATTTTATATCTACGTTTGCGACCCCACTACTTTTAGAAAGAGGCTTTTCATACAGCAATTGATCATCTGCATAAAAACCGACTATAGATTTACCATAATCACCATTCACATCTCTAGAATCAAGAGTGACTTTTCCTTGAAAAGAAGAGTATCCTTTTCCAGCAACGTCATAGCTTGCATAAGGAGCACCATCATAAAAACCTAATCCATCATTTACTGTGTTGCCATATACATCAGTAAATTTCTCATTAGACCAATAAGAAGTGTAAAAACCCCTCTCAGAATCTGGAGATAATGAACTTAACCGTACGCTTGAAATTGCTGCAGAAGCTTTAATGGGTAAAAAGTTACTGTACGCAGCAACTGAGAAGAGAACAATGACTGCAATCATTGTTTTTAAAACTTGTTTAATCATACTAAAGTCTCCTTTAATTAAAATATTTTACCATTTTAATATTTTAATGGTATTGGAAGGTAGAAGCAATTTAATTCACTCGACAAAATGTGACAAAAGAATTATATTTATGGATAATATATAAGAATTAAGACCTAACTATGAATGAAGAGGGAAAATTAATTTATGATAGTAAGAATAAAACCAAACTTTTCTCTTTATTTTTTCTGGATTAAGATAGAATAGGAATAAAGAAATTTTACCAATAGGTAAAGAGAAGAGTATTCAGCTAAAATGTTCCCATTTAGCTAAGAAATAAAAGGAGCTACGAATGAAACTATCGACTAGTGAGTTAACCCTTGAACTTAAAAACTTTTATCAGCTTGTAGTAACATGCCACGGAGAACACAAACATACAAAGGTGTCGTATTACTTAATCAAAGATCAAGAAGTCATTGAAAAGATACCGTATTCTAGAAATCATTCACATACGTTTAACTTACATGAACGAGGAAGATATAGAGTAAAAGTCTTTATCCGAAATGCTGAAGGAGAACGAACAATAAAAAACAGCGAAGATTTTCGCTACAAAGATTTTGAAACGAAAGACTACCCAGTCTACCAACAGAAGATGTATTCCATCGTAGGTGTCCACCGAAACGCAGCTTTTATTAAACTATTGATGGAAAAGCATAATACAATTAGAAGTTTTATTGATCCTACCAATCAATACTGCGGCCAAACTTTTTTTGATCTTCCAGTTGAAAGCCTTGAAGACATAGAAGGACAAAACGTTACGTTAATTGCGTTAGAAGGTCTTGAACTAGACGATTATCGAACTGAGAGCTATACCTTAAAAGTAAGTGAAACAAATATACTGACAAATAACTTACATCGCTTCCTTGCAATGGATCTTTACAAGTTATCCAGAACATTTTACGAAAATGGATTAACAAAAGGAGCGGAATATGTAAAAGACTTTATTCGTCATAAATTCAACTCTTATATTCCATACACAGCAGAAATAGGTGAAGGGACAAAATTAGGCTACGGCGGTATTGGAGTTGTTATTCAAAAATCAGCGAAAATCGGAAGAAACTGCACGATCTCACAAAACGTAACCATAGGCTCACGCGGCAAGCAGCCGATTATTGGAGATAATGTATATATTGCTCCTGGGGCAATTTGTATTGGAGGCACGATTGGGGATAATGTTGTAGTAGGAGCCAATGCAGTAGTGACAAAAGATATTCCAAGCAACTGTGTCGTAGCTGGAGTGCCGGCTAAGATTATTAGTACGGATATGGAGAAGTACGAGAAATATGTAAAAAAAGAGGAATGAAATACAGGTCCTCTTTTTTGCTACTTAATTTATTTTGTTTCGTTGAAAACAAAACTTGTTTTTTAGATAAGGAATTATAAAATGGAGTGTTTTCCCATTAACAACTCTAGGAGATGTCTTTAATGTTAAAGAGGAATTCTATTAATGTTTTATTTTTAGTTTCTATTCTGCTTGTCATTAGGTTAACCATGTTTCCAGAAAGTTCGTTAGGCATTGGTGAAGGAAAAGGTGGCATCAATCTTGTGCCATTCTACACAATAAGGGATTTATTATTTCATCATTCATTTGGAGACTTTATTCTAAATAATATAGGAAATATAATTTTGTTTTTACCGTTTGGTTTTTTCTTACCCATGAGATTTAAAAAAATAGATAATTTCTCAAAAAGTTTACTCGTTGGAATGTTGTTTTCAGTATCCATTGAAATAGTTCAAATATTTATGCCAAATCGATGGACGGATATTGACGATGTTCTCTTGAATACTTTAGGGACAGGTGTAGGATATAGTTTATTTAAGGCGTTAAATAAGATAGAGATCTACATGAAAGAAGGCTAATAACAGCCTTCTTGTGTTTTGTGAAAGCGCAAAAGTTCATCGCGAGAAATGTAGTTTATCCACATCATTATTTTTTACTGTATAGTTCTGGGAGGGAAATAAAGGGTTAAGAAAAAACAACCATTAAATAAAACTACTATGAGTATATATGTAAAAAAGATCTCTATATTCTAGAGATCTTCTTGTATCTGTATAGTAAAAATAAAAATAGCGCCCCACCAAATGAATCAATAGCCACATCAATAATTCGCCCGTCGCGTCCAATAATAAACGCTTGGTGCAGTTCGTCTAAGAAAGCAAAACAAGCGAGTAAAACCCACGCTTTTACATATCTCCAAGAACTTTTTTTCAAATTCCAGTAAATTAATAGAGCTAATAAGCCGAAAAAAGAGATATGGGCAATTTTACGTAAAATAAACTCTAAATCAAATCCGTATGTATAAGACGTATAAAATTCACTGCCGGGGTGTAACACAGACCAAAGAGTGGCTTTATGATTCCAGACTGAAGCATTGCTCCATGAGTTCGGATCTGTCACTTGAAGATGAGGCGTGTGGGAAAAATGAGAGATAGCAAGTATCATCGCAACAACACAAATTCTTTTTAATATCATACAAAAAATTCCTTTTGTTTTTAGATTTATCTTCATATCGTAAGAGAAAAGCAGTGAAAATGCAAGAAATATTCATGTGTCTCTCTATATATAAATCCTCTTCTAAAATATTTTCATATAGAAATATCAATTATTTCAAGTATAGGTGACAGAAGTTCTAACACATTACTAAATTTAGAAGAATATGAGACTATCAGCATTTAACGACATAAAAAGGTCTTTTGAAGCGAAAATATTATCTTTTCATTCAAAAACCTTGTTATATCGCAAATTTCGACAAAAAAATTCATCCCTCTTTTCCTATTTTTGTGATAACATTAATTTTGCGATTGCTTCATAAGTTATAGGTCTAATGACTGTCAATAAAATCGTATAGAAATAATTGAGAATAGATAAGATAAATGAACTATAAAAAATCATCGTAGATAAAGTATCGAAGCCTTAGAAACTTGTTGAAATTAAAGACAAGTTTTTAATTTTTATCTAGTGAAGGATGAATATTCAAGAAAAGTCATATAAAGCGCAATATGTATGGTGATGTCTCCTCAGCCACTATCAAAGGAGGCACTCGGCCGCACTGTGGGTAGAAAACTACCTTAGACACGTTTGTTGTCAGGAGTGTGGTGTGAGGTGGGGTTAAATGCCCCTATTAATTTATAAGCATTAACGAATGCGCTGCAGCTACAGCTGCAGCGCATTCGTAAGTGCTTACAAAAAATATATATAAATAGGAAGAAACGGGGAGTGAGTGACGGTGAAAAAAATAAAAAAAGCTATTATTCCAGCTGCTGGACTGGGCACGCGGTTTTTACCCGCAACGAAAGCAATGCCAAAAGAGATGCTTCCAATCGTTGATAAACCAACTATTCAATATATCGTCGAAGAAGCGGTTCAATCAGGTATTGAAGATATCATCATCGTAACCGGAAAAGGAAAACGCGCGATTGAAGATCATTTTGATTATGCTCCAGAACTTGAAAATAATTTAGTCGAGAAAGAAAAGTTTGATATTTTAGAAAAAGTGCGTCAATCTTCAAACGTAGATATTCACTATATCCGTCAAAAAGAACCAAAAGGATTAGGTCACGCCGTATGGTGTGCGCGTAACTTTATCGGTGACGAGCCATTTGCCGTGTTGTTAGGCGATGATATTGTCCAAGCAGAAACACCTTGTCTTCGTCAGTTGATGAACGAATATGAACAAACTCTTTCGTCCGTAATAGGCGTGCAAACGGTTCCTGACAATCAAACGCATCGCTATGGCATCGTAGATCCGATTTCAAACGACGGCCGCCGTCACCAAGTGAATACATTTGTAGAAAAACCAGCCGCGGGTACAGCTCCTTCGAATCTAGCAATCATGGGGCGCTACGTCTTCACTCCTGAAATTTTTAAATTTTTAGAAGAACAAGAAGTCGGAGCAGGCGGTGAAATTCAATTAACCGATGCTATTCAAAAGCTAAACGAAATTCAACGTGTATTTGCGTATGACTTTGAAGGCAAGCGCTATGATGTGGGGGAAAAGCTAGGGTTTATTCAGACAACCATTGAATTTGCTCTTCAACATGAGGATTTACGAGATAATTTATTAACAATTATGGAAGAGTTATTAAAAAAAGAAACGAAGAAACCGGTAGAAATAGAGTAGAATAGAAGGAGTGAGTTGCGTTGCCATCAATTGCTGAACCTAAAACGGAAACTTCTATTCAACAAACACAAGTTGTACAAAAGAAAGTTCAGCCTAATAATCAAGCCGGGTACCTTTTGGCTAAGAGATGTATAGATATAGCAGGAGCAATCGTTGGATTACTTGTTTTGTTTGTTGTTTTTCTTATTGTCGGTCTTTTGATAAAGCTCGAAGACCCGAAAGGTTCAATTTTCTTCTCTCAAAAAAGAGTAGGGAAAAATGGTGAAGAATTTAATATGTATAAATTTCGTTCCATGGTTTCGGATGCCGAAGCAAAGTTAGCTGAATTACTTGAACAAAATGAAGCTACGGGCGCGATGTTTAAAATGAAAAATGATCCGCGCGTCACAAAAATAGGACGATTTATCCGAAAAACAAGTATTGACGAACTTCCTCAATTGATTAATGTATTAAAAGGGGATATGAGTCTAGTAGGACCCAGACCGCCGCTTGTAAGAGAAGTAAACGAATATACAGAATACCAACTGCAAAGATTGCTTGTCACTCCTGGCTGTACAGGACTATGGCAAGTAAGCGGAAGAAGCAACGTAGGGTTCGAAGAAATGGTCGAATTAGATTTAACATACATAACAACACGCTCCCTAACGGCCGATATTAAAATTATATGCCGAACCATTCTTATGCTGTTTGGCTCGAAAAATGCTTATTAACCCAAAGAAAGCTGGTGTCTTAAAATGAACAAAAATTCAAAAATTTATGTAGCTGGTCACAGAGGGCTTGTCGGTTCAGCTATCGTACGAAAACTGCAAGAAAAAGGCTATAGCAATCTAGTATATCGCACAAGTGCTGAGCTAGATTTACGAGATAAGCCGCAAGTAGACGCATTTTTTGCTGAAGAAAAGCCGGAATTTGTTTTCTTAGCAGCAGCTAAAGTAGGCGGTATTGTGGCAAACAATGAATATCCAGCGGAATTTATTCACGATAACTTATTAATTCAGTCAAATATTATTGATGCAGCGTACCGTAATAACGTAGAAAAACTATTGTTCTTAGGAAGCACATGTATTTATCCAAAATTAGCTCCTCAGCCTCTAAAAGAAGAATACTTACTAACAGGTGCGCTTGAACCAACAAATGAACCGTATGCAATTGCTAAAATTGCTGGTATTAAAATGTGTGAATCTTACAACCGTCAATATGGTACAAAATATATTTCAGCAATGCCGACTAACCTTTATGGTCCAAACGATAATTTTGATCTTCATACATCACACGTTCTTCCTGCACTTCTTCGCAAGTTCCATGAAGCAAAAGAAAGCAAGGCACCGTTTGTGGAAATGTGGGGAACAGGCACACCAAAACGTGAATTTCTATATTCAGATGACCTAGCAGATGCGTGCTTGTTCTTAATGAATACATACGAAGGCAATGAAATTGTTAATATCGGTGTGGGAGAAGATATTACGATTAAAGAGCTTGGCGAAAAAGTAAAAGCAGTTGTCGGTTACGAAGGAGACATTCAGTTTGATACATCAAAACCAGACGGAACGCCTCGTAAACTAGTAGACGTAACAAAATTGAACAGTCTTGGCTGGAAAGCAGAAACAGCTTTAGAAGACGGTCTTCAAAAAGCGTATCAGTGGTTTTTAGATAACGAACTAGCTGCAGCAAAATAAGTAAAAACTTCAATTAAATTAAATACTAAAATAACAGTTGATATATATGGAGGATACGATGAAAACAGCATTAATTACAGGTGTAACAGGACAAGATGGATCATACTTAGCAGAACTTTTACTAGAAAAAGGCTATGAAGTGCACGGACTAATTCGCCGCAGCTCTTCTTATAACCAAGAGCGTCTAGAAGATCTTTTAACAGAAGAAGCAGCGAGCGCATTATTAAACAACTCAAACTTCCACCTTCACTATGGTGACGTAACAGATGCATTAAATGTTACGCGTATTATTGGTGACATTCAGCCAGATGAAATTTACAATCTAGCTGCACAGTCACATGTACGTGTGTCTTTTGATATGCCTGGATATACATTAGATGTTGATGCAAAAGGTACGTTAAACATTCTTGAAGCTGTACGTATTTTAGGGTTAACAGATAAAACACGTGTGTACCAAGCTTCTACATCTGAACTGTACGGTAAAGTTCAAGAAGTGCCGCAAAAAGAAACAACACCTTTCTACCCACGTTCTCCATACGGCGTGGCGAAAATTTACGGCTTCTGGATTACAAAGAACTATCGTGAGTCTTATAACATGTTTGCAGTGAACGGTATTTTATTTAACCATGAATCAGAGCGCCGCGGCGAAACGTTCGTAACACGTAAAATTACGCTTGCTGCTTCACGTATCGCACAAGGTAAACAGGAAAAGTTAACGCTAGGAAACTTAGATTCTTTGCGTGACTGGGGTTACGCAAAAGATTATGTAGAATGCATGTGGCTAATTCTTCAACATGACAAGCCGGAAGACTTTGTTATTGCGACTGGTGAAATGCACTCAGTACGTGAATTTGTACAACTTGCATTCAAACATACTGGCATCGAAATTGAGTGGAGCGGTGAAGGCTTAGATGAAAAAGGAACAAACAAAGCAACGGGTGAAGTGATTGTAGAAATCGATCCTAAGTTTTTCCGACCTGCAGAAGTGGATCAATTGTTAGGTGATCCGACTAAAGCGAAGACGTTATTAAACTGGAATCCGACGAAGACTTCGTTTGAAGAGTTAGTTCGTATTATGGTTGAAGCGGATATGAAGAAGGTTGAGAGTGAAGAAAAGATTAAGGTAATGTTTGATTAATTTTTTAATTAGAATTAATGATTGGTTAAATTTGATATATGGCTGTTAGAAGGAGCTAACTTCTTTCTGTTTGAATGTACTCATTACATAAAAATAGGAGAGAAGTGCTCTTTTTGACGTTTTGGAATATCGGGATAAAAAGCTTGAGAAATCAAAGATAGTTTATAAATAATATAATATAGAGGCTAGTAAAGAGGGGTCTTTGTTAAGGCAAGTAAGTGTAGCCTCAGGCAGATAGGAAAGAGATATTCTATGATTGAAAAGGTGAAAACTGATAAGAAAAAACTATTAATATACGCACATTATTATATTCCAGATGTAGCTTCGACCGGTCAGATCCTAAGGGAGTTAGCGGAAGGAATGATTGATGAGTTTGATATAACTATAGTCTGTGTAGTTCCATCTTATACAGGAAAAGTTGCTGACGAATATAAAAAGAAAATGTTTTACAAAGAAGAAATTAACGGCGTAAAGGTTATTCGAATCCGTGTACCAGAATTTTCTAAGAGCAATAAACTAAGCAGAGTTAAAAATATTCTTTCCTATTTTATTGGAGCTATGATCGCTACCTTTAAAGTTGGAAAAATGGACTACGTATATTCTATTTCTCAGCCACCTATTTTAGGAGGCCTGCTCGGTGTTTGGGGTAAATGGGTGAAGCGGGCTAAGTACATTTACAATATCCAAGACTTTAACCCGGAACAGACAATGGCTGTTGGATATAGTAAAAACAAGCTGGTACTAAAAGCTATGATGATGTTTGATAAGTTCAGTTGTAGACAAGCTGATAAGGTCATTGTGGTTGGGCGCGATATGGTTGAAACATTAAAAGGTAGATTTAAAGGAAGAAAAGTACCTAATCATACATTTATTAATAACTGGATTGATGAGAAAGAAATTTATCCTTTGCCAGCAAATCATGAAAAAGTGGTAGCTTTCAAAGAAAAGTATGGTTTGCAGAATAAGTTTATTATCATGTATTCAGGTAATCTAGGACTTTATTATGACCTTGAAAACTTGATGAATGTTATAGAAAAGTTTAAAGATAGAGACGATGTAGTTTTTGCTTTTATAGGAGAAGGCACTATTCGAGAGAGATTAGTTCAATACAAAGAGAAAAATAATCTTCAAAATGTCCGATTTATTCCTTATCAAGATAAAGCAGATTTAATTTATAGTTTAAATGCTGGTGATGTCCACTGGTGCTTAAATGCTAAGGGAATTAAAGGTGTATCAGTTCCGAGTAAATTATATGGAATTATTGCAGCAGGTAAGTCAATTATTGGTGCTTTAGAAGAGAATTCAGAAGCTAGATTGATAATAGAAGACGCTAAGTGTGGTTACGTAACAGAACCAGGTAACTATGAGGAAATTGAACATATTATCAATACTTTCCTGAATGAAAAAGAAAGCAATGTACTAGCTGGAATGAGTGAGCGCGGACGAGATTATTTAGTGAAAAATTTAACAAAAGATGTCTCTGTGCATAAATATATTGCAGAAATTAAGTCCTCATAATTGTGAGTGAATACATCGAAAGGATATCTATAGAATGAATAGCAACTGGTTTAAGCTATTAATGAAAATTATGAAAATTGATTATGGCAAAAACCTTTTATTAAAAGGGCTGCCTGTGATCTTTAATAAAAAAGGAGCAACACTAAAGCTAGGAAGTAATGTCGTAATAAAGTCCTCGTTCTTATCAAATTTAGTAGGTCTTTACCAACGAACGATTATTGTAACTAGGACATCAGAAGCAGAAATACACATTGGTGATAATGTTGGAATTTCCGGTGCGACTATTTATGCTAGAAAATCAATTAAGATTGGAAAGAACACTCATATTGGTGGAAATGCAAAGATTTTAGATAATGATTTTCACCCTTTAGAAATTGAGGCTCGTAACGCTGACGATAAAGAAAAGATTGGTACACGACCAGTTGTTATTGGAGAGAACTGTTTTATTGGATGTAACTCTTTAATATTAAAGGGAACTGTACTAGAAGATGGATGTGTAGTAGGTGCGGGAGCAGTAGTATCAGGGTATTTTGAAAAGAATAGTGTTATCGCTGGCAATCCCGCTAGATTAATTAAAAAATTACAATCCTAGGAGATAGGGATATGTTGAAATTTGCTTTTTTTACTTTAGTATTAGCATTTTTTTATTTAGGATTTTTTTTAAAAAAGAATAATAGAATTCAAAAATGTAGGTTTATGGATAGGAATCATACCACTATTCTTAAATCACTAGCTATATTAATGGTAGTTTGGGGACATGTTGGGGCAAAATTAGGAGTATCCAATATACAATTTATTGGGGGAGTAGGTGTTTCTCTTTTTCTAATTTGTTCTGGGTATGGTTTATTTACTTCCTATAAAGTAAACAAAGAAAAATATGGTGAGGCTAATGCTTTAAAAGATTATTGGAAAAAGAAGATTATTAAAGTAATAATTCCGTACTGGATTGTCGAACTTATAGGTTTAGGGGTAACACACAAATGGGATATTAGTGTAGTAATTAAAGATTTATTTTTTATTACACCGGCCACTTCATATGGTTGGTACATGCAATATTTAATGATTTGTTATATTTTATTTTGGGTGGTAATGAAATTAAAAGTTTTTATTTTAATTTCAAGATATAATTTTCATTTCTACTTAGTTGCTGGCTTCTCACTATGGTTTGTAATAGAAAGTTTATTTTTTGCCAATCCTGATATGCCATTTCTAAAAGCAAGACAGATGTTTTCATTTCCTTTAGGAGTTTTATTAAGTCTTTATATAGATCATATTTTGGTAGTTTTGTCTGGTAAAAAAGTTACTGTATATTTTATGTTAATAGGAATGATTGGCTTATTTGTAACTGTTTTTAGTCAATTAAGTCTAGTAAAGGAATTACCTTATTTAATTTCAAATACTATATCCTTATTTACTGTCTTACCTATAGCACTTAGTATCATAGTAATTACTATGGCTGTACCATTTGTGTTTCAAAATCAATTCTTATATCAGACGGGTAAATATTCATATGAACTGTATTTGATTCATGCTTTTAGTTTAGGTTTAATTGATAAATCTATAATTAATCTATTAGAGTTTATACTTGTAACATCAATATTAGTAATCGGTTTGTCTAAGTTCCAGAAAATAATAAATATTAAAGTTGCATCTAATTTGGATAGGAGGAAATATGGTAGATTTAACGGTGGTTATCCTTACAAAGAATGAAGAAAAAAACTTAAGGAAGTGTATAGAATCTTTTAGGGGAATCGCAAGGAGGTTTGTAATTGTTGATAGTTTTAGTACGGATGGAACGGAAACGCTTTGTAGCGAACTAAATCAAGAATTACAAAAAATTGGTAGCTCTTTAGATTTTTATCAAAATAAGTGGGTGGATTATGCGACTCAACTAAATTGGGGACTAACCCAAACTAACATTACTACACAGTGGTCTATGCGAATGGATGCGGATGAAGAATTAATGGAGGACTTAGTGGAAGAGATTAAGTCAAAGCTACCAGAGTTAAGCGCAAAAATAAATGGTGTAATTCTTCGCAGAAGAGTTTATTTTATGGGCCGTTGGATTAAACATGGTGGGAGATATCCTGAGCTGTTACTCCGTATTTTTCGAACAGGAAAAGCTATGTGCGAACAGAAGGTTATGGATGAACATATGATTTTATTCGAGGGTCAAACTGTAGAGTTTAAAAAAGATTTGATAGATAACAATACTAAGAATTTAGAGTGGTGGACAAACAAGCATAACTGGTATAGTAATCGCGAAGTCTTGGATCGACAGTTGACGGTCGAAAAGACTTTGAATGAACAGAGCTTACTGGAAAACAATCAATCAACAAAACAAGCTAAGGTAAAGCGTATAGTTAAAAATTCAGGGTATTATGGGTTACCAAAATTTTTTAGAGCTCACATATATTTTATTTATAGGTACTATATCAAGCTAGGATTTCTTGATGGTCCTGAAGGGAAAATATTTCATTTTCTACAAGCTTACTGGTACAGATTTCTAGTAGATGCTAAGATGTATGAATGTGAAAAATTTGACAGGAAAATGGATTCACAAGGCGACTTAAAAGCGTAGGAGGAAATGAAAGTGAAGGTTGTATTATTAGCTCCACTCCCCCCACCTAGTGGAGGTATTGCAAGTTGGGCAGTTCGAATGTTAAATACAAAACTAAAGAACGATTGGAAGGTAGAGATAGTTGATGAAAAGTTAATTGGCCGTTCCAGTCATGGAGATAACAATAAAAAAAAGCTATTAGTAGAGTTAAAACGATGTTTTAACATTTGGAAGAACTTGATAAGAGAGTTGAAAGACCCAGAGGCAATTGTAGTTCATGCCTGTACTGCTGCTACTACAACAGGTATGTTACGGGACTCTGCTAGTTGTGTTATTACACATTTTTTTCGAAGAAAATATATTATTCATTTTAGATGTACTATTCCGAATTTAATGAAAAGTCCTCTGAAACGCTTTGTCTGCAATATGTTATGTCGTATTAGTGATGTAGTGATAGTACTTAATGAAGAATCAAGAGAATATGTAAGTAATATTTCTAGGTCAAGAGTAGAATTAGTGCCTAATTTTGTTGAGGACAGTGTAATAGAAGAAAATAAAGATAGGTTATATCACCCTATAGTAAAACGTATTTTGTATACAGGTGGGGTTACTATCGAAAAAGGATGCGCTGAAATAATTGAAGCGGCCAAATCTTTTCCTGATATACAATTTAGACTAGTGGGAAATATAAGAAAAGAAATTTCTGAATTAGATAAACCTTCCAACGTTCTTTTGACGGGTGTACAGAGTAAGGTAGTTGTTCAAGAGGAGATTAATGCTGCAGATTTATTTATATTTTTCACTCATATGGACAGTGAGGGCTTCGCCAATTCTTTGGTTGAGGCCATGGCTGCTGGATTACCTTGTATTGTTACTGATTGGTCTGCCAATGCGGAAATGATAGAGGATAAGGGAGGGGTTGTTTTACCCATTCATGATATCAAAGGCTTAATTGGTGCTATTGAAGGATTAAAGGACGATGAAAAGGCTCGATCGAAATTTGGAAAATGGAATATTCAAAAAGTAAGAAATGAGTATTCTGAGTCAGTTATTACTGGAAAATACGTTGATATCTACGAAAGTATAACAAGGTAAGGGAGTTATTATGTGGCGTACAATATCGTATGTTTTGAGAGTTGCTTATAATATAATTCATTTACCGATTTTATCCTTATTAAATGGAGGTAGAGTGAAATTTTCATGGGTTCAAAAAATTTCTCCTAAGGCACATTTATCTTTGGATAAAAAAGGTAAAATAATACTTAGTGAGAGGTGTTTATTAGAAGAAGGAACTCATGTTAGGGCTGGAAAAAATAGCTGTATACAGTTTGGAGAAAAAGTATATTTTAATAGAAACTGTACAATTACAAGTCATAATTCAATTTCTATTGGAGACTTTACTACGGTAGGCCCTAATACATGTATTTATGACCATGATCACGATTTTAGAGGGAATAGAGGGTTTATAAGTGCCCCTGTTAAAATTGGAAAAAATGTCTGGATAGGAGCAAACGTTACAATCCTTAAAGGAGTTACAATTGGAGATAATGCTGTAATTGGTGCCGGGTGTGTTATAAGAAAAAATATACCAGAAAGCACTGTAGCGGTCATGCAAAATAATTTAATTATTAAGGAAATTAAGCAGTAGGCTTGGAGTGAAAATCATGGTATACACTAAAGATAGCAAAAGGAAAAAAGTAATGTTTGTCCTTCCTCATTTAAGAACTGGTGGAGGACAGAAACTAGTTATAGATATCATAGGGAATTTAGATTCTGAAAGATTGGATGTATTGTTAGTTTCTCTATATCCTGCAGAAGGAAATATTTTTGAGGATTTGGCTGAGGAGAAAGGCATTCAAATTAAGTACCTTCAAAAAAAAGAAGGAATAAATTTATCAGTAATTAAAGAGCTAATTAGTTTAATTAAAAATGTGAGGCCTGATGTTATCCATGCCCATTTACGTGTAATGCCTTATTTATTGTTTCCTCTTATAGTGACAGATGTTAAAAAAAGATACTATACTGTTCATAATTTGGCAGAGAAAGATGCTGGAAATCGTAGATATATGAAGATGATCTTAAATTTTGCATTTAGATATGCGAAAGTAGTTCCTATTGCTATCTCTGATTTATGTAAACAATCAATTGTATCTTTTTATAACCTGCCTAAAGAACAGGTTCCATGCATATATAACGGTATTGATGCTAACAGATTTAAGTGTATTATTCCTTACACACAACGAAAGAGTGAAACATTAACTTTTATAGCCACCGGCCGCATGGAGCCGCAAAAAAATTATAAGCTCATGTTAGAAGCATTTTCAGAAGTCTATAAAACTTATTCTAATATTCGTTTAGTTATTCTAGGTGATGGGTACCTTCGTAAAGAACTTGAAGAAGATATTAAGAGATTAAATATTAGTAATTCTGTTTTATTAAAAGGTAGGGTTTCTAATGTGGAAAAAGAATTAAATAATGCACATGTGTATCTGATGAGTTCTAATTGGGAAGGTTTACCGTTATCCGTGATGGAAGCAATGTCTTGTGGTTTACCTATTATTTCCACGAAAGCTGGAGGAGTAATAGATATTATTAAACACAATAAAAATGGTTGTTTAATAAATATAGGAGACAAAGAAAAATTAATTGAAGCTATGTTAAAGATGGTTACTGAACCGGATTTGCGTAATCAATTTTCTATTTCAGCTCTAGAAAGCTCTAAAATGTTTGATATAAAAGAATGTGCTAATAAACATATGGAATTATATCTGACAGAAGAAAAGTTAGCCATTAAGTAACATCTAATTATAAGTTTATTGGTCAAAAGGGTATATTTAACTGAACATAAATCTAAAGGATTACACACATTGTATAGAGATTAATAACGGCAAGCCGAAACATAAGGTAAGATTAGAGGATAAAAATTCATGAGAGATATTACTTTAAATAAAAATACGATAGTTAAATGGAAAGAGGTATTTATTGTTATATTGTTCTTATTTCCATTTTTTGAACCACTTTCACTAAGATATATAGTTTCAAGTTCGATAGCTCCATTATTTGAATACTGGAGGTTTTTTTCTAGTTTATTAGTTATTCTTATTTATATCATTATAAATAAAGGATTATCAAAAAATGTACTTTATTTGGGAGTATTCATAGCTGCCTATTTTGCTATATCTCTAAATTCGGTTCGGTGGACATTATTAGCATTTTTTACAATTAATATTGCTGCGTTATATATGTTTTTTGAAATAATGATTAAACGAAAAAAAAATACAGTAATTGTTTCTATGTTCTATCTTTTGTTCTTTTTGGTCTTAATTAATTTAATTTGTCTTATTTTTCACCCAGAAGGTATTGTTTATACAAAAGCTTATAGAACTTGGAACTCATCAGGATACTTTAATGTATTTTATGATTATATTCATTTTCTTGAACGCGATAATAGGCTAATTAATTTTTTATTACCTTTATGGTTTTCCATGATGATTTGTTATTCAAAAGGGTATATCAATAAAAGGTTGTCTTTTCTGGTTATGTTTGCTATTGATTTAACAATTGTTTTAGTATGGAGCGCTACATCGGTTATTGGCGGAACTTTAATGACAATAGCATACATATCAATTGTATTTTTTAAGAAGAAAGTATCATTGTTGAAGTTTAGAAATACTGTAGTTTTTTTAGTGATATGTAATGTTGGACTACTTTGTTTTAATATACAAAATGCGTTTTCTTTCCTTATTGAAAATATTTTAGGGAAAAGTCTAACTTTAACTGGGCGAACTGTAATATGGGAAAGCGCTAAAAAAATGATAATAGAATCTCCGATATTTGGATATGGTACAAGACAAAAAGGTTACATTATCCATTTTTCTGGTAGTGATTGGTACGCTCATAACTTTATTCTTGATATTCTTATTCAAGGTGGAGCCCTTTTACTAATGGCTTTCATATTTATAATTTATAGGTGCTATAAATCTTTATTAATACACGCAGATAAGTACACTGTAAATATTATGTTGGTTGCGTTTGCTTGTTGGGGAATTATGGGGTTAGTTGAAAGCTTTTTCTATCAATATAGTTTTTGGGTAACACTAGCTATTTTGACCAACTTAAAACATATGGAGAGTTAAATAATAATCATATTTATTAGAGGTTTAAAAATGAAAATATTATTTGCAGTAAATTGTATTAGTGGTGGAGCTAGTAATGTAATTCAAGTACTTGCATTACATTATCAGCAACAAGGACATGAGGTGGATTTGCTCCTATATGATGGTATAGATGTCTCATCGCGGTATGACCTTTCTAATATTAATATCATAGAGTTACCGAAGTTAATGCCTAACCGCAAATTAAATTCGTTTATGCGGATTTTTTATCAAATTAAAAACGTAAGGTCATATCTAAAAAAAGAAAATCCAGACCTTATTATTTCGTTTTTGGATAATGTCAATACATTAACCAGTTTAGCTAATTGGAAGATTGATATTCCAATTATTGTTTCAGAAAGAAATAATACATTGGTCTTAAAACCGAAGTTTCCATGGGATTTTTTAAGAAAAGTTGCTTATAAACGGGTAGATATAATCGCAGTTCAATGTTCTATCTTTTCAAATTTTTACAAGGGTTATTTTAAAAATAAAACTCGAATAATACCTAATCCCATAGTGAGTCCTAGAGACAGACATGAAGTTAAGAATAACCATAACATCAATATAGTCTCAGTGGGTAGATTAGTGGAACAGAAAAACTTTAAATGGTTAATAGAATCATTTGGGAAAATAATTCAACAGGTTCCAGAAGCTAAGCTTACAATCTATGGGCGTGGAGAAAAACAAGAAGAATTAAGAAAACAAATTAACGATATGGGGCTACACCCGTATATTAATTTAGCTGGGTATACAACAGATATTCATGAGGCTTTAGCACAATCAGATATATATGTAATGACATCTCTTCAAGAAGGTTTTCCTAATTCATTATCAGAGGCTATGGCAGTAGGTTTACCTGTTGTTGCTTTAAGATGTCATGATGGATTACAAGATATTATTAGTAATAATGAAAATGGTTTTTTAATTGAAATGAATAGTCAGAAAGAGTTTATAGAAAAGGTAGTTCAACTAGCTCAGGATAGTGAGCTACGTAAAAAGATTGGTAATAAAGCTCAATTAGTATCTGAAAAATATTCTGAAGAGAATATTTATAGACTTTGGGATGAAACTATACACCAAGCAATGAGAGGGAAGGGATGAAGTTGAAACGAGTATTTATTTGTTCTGAAGTGTCATTTCCTCGTGGTGGAGCAACAGCAAATTATATTGAATACTTAGCGTTAGCTCTGATTGCTGGAGGATATAACCCTATAGTAATTGGGGAAGGGAAAAGCAACGAAGCGGTTTTCGATAACAATACAAGGATATATAAAGGCATTGAATACTATAATTTCCCTTTAAAGAAAGAAGTTTCTAGATATAAAATTAAAAGATTTATCGATGCGAATTTTTATAGTGGTACGCAGATAGTAAGTATACTCAAAAAGCTAGATTTATCATCAGATGATTATATTATATTTTATACATCGAATTGTTTCACCATAGATAGAGTCTGGAAGTATGCAGAACAACAAGGAACCATGGCTTCTATGTGCATTACTGAACATCATAGAAAAAGTGAGTTTGAAAGTAAATTGTTATATTGGCGATACTGTTATTCATTCAAACATTCTATTTCTAAAACAAAAAGTGTTTTTCCAATCAGTCGATATCTTGAGGATTTCTATAAAAATAAAGGTTGTCGTACATTATTGCTTCCTATTATGTCAAATCCTTACGAATATTCTTTTGAAATAGATAAAAGTGATAAAAAAATTAATTTCATTTATTCTGGTGCTGCCTTTAATAAGGATTCATTTCATACTATGTTAAAGTCCTTTTTATTGCTTACTGACCAAGAAAAAAACAATGTGCATTTTCATTTGACGGGAGTGAAAAAAGAAAAACTTCTTAAATATCTAGGAGATCAAGCTGGAATGTTAGAGGAGTTAAGTTCTGTTCTCACAATTCATCCATGGCTTGAATATGATCAATTAGTTGAATTAATGAAACAGATGGATTATTTATTTATAGCAAGAGAAAGTAATCAAACAACCGCTGCAAACTTTCCTAGTAAAGTTCCTGAACTTATGTGCTATGGAGTTGTTCCTTTGGTATCCCATGTTGGAGATTATACAGAAATTTATTTGGAAGACGGAGTGGATAGTTTAATCTTTGATGGATGTACAGCAGAGGTTGGTGTACAAGCGTTAAGGCGTGCTATCCAATTACCTCCGGAAATGAGAATTAAGATGAGAGAGAATGCTAGAAGAACTGCTGAAGAGAAATTTTATTATGGTATATGGGCAGAGAAAATTATTACATTTATAGAGAAGTGTAGAGAAGAAGGGGCTAGCTAAATTAGCTCCTATTTATATGAAAATTGTGAGGTATGGATATGCGGGAATTGAGCAGTTAAAATGATTGACTCAAGAGGGCATAACATCGACAGGGGTTTAATATGAAGGAAAAAAATCTTAAAAATAAAATTGTATCCGGATTATTTTGGACGTTCGTTGAAAGAATACTTGCCCAAAGTATTTCGTTTGCTTTATCAATTATTTTAGCAAGGCTTCTCATGCCAAGCGAATACGGTATAGTGGTTTTAGTTCTTGTGTTTATTAATTTAGCAAACGTTTTAGTATCAAATGGAATAGGAGAATCATTAATTCAAAAAAAGAATACTAATGAAATAGATTTTTCTACTATTTTCTATTGTAGTTTTATACTTTCTATTTTTTTATACTTGATTCTATTTCTTTCAGCTCCTTACATAGCTGGGTTTTACGAAAATCTTCAATTAGTATGGGTATTAAGGATACTTGCATTAGTAATACCAGTTTCATCTATAAATTCTATCCAATACGCATATGTTGCAAAAAAAATGATGTTTAAGAAATTCTTTTTTTCAACTTTGAGTGGTACGGTTCTTTCGGGAATTATTGGAATTGTTATGGCGTATTCTGGCTTTGGCGTGTGGGCGTTAGTAGCTCAGTATTTAATTAATACAGTGGTTATTACTGTAGTCTTATTTTTTATTGTAAGATGGCGCCCCAAGCTGTTGTTCTCTTTAAAATCAGCTAAAGAACTTATGGGATTTGGTTGGAAATTATTAGTAGCTAACTTTATTAACAGCTTCTATAATGAGTTAAGAAGTTTGGTGATTGGTAAGGCATATACAATGGCAGATTTAGCTTATTATAATCGGGGTAATCAGATTCCTAGTCTTATCATTACCAATATCAATACATCTATTGGAAAAGTTATATTTCCTGCAATGGCAGAAGTAAATGAAGATTCTACCCGTTTGAAAATTTTAACAAGGCGAGCAATGAAAACTACAGCGTACCTAACTTTTCCTCTAATGATAGGATTAATGTGTATTTCACATTCCTTAGTTTTAGTTTTACTTACCGAGAAATGGTTGTTTGTGGTTCCATTTTTACAGATTTGTTGTATTTATTGGTTGTTCCAGCCTATGCAAACATCTAACTGGCAAGTAATCAAGGCTCTTGGGAGAAGTGATTTATTAATGAATTTAGAAATTTTTAAAAAAATAATCGGTATTTTAATGTTAGTAGTAAGTATGAATATAAGTGTACAAGCGATTGCGTTATCAAATGCTATCTTTGCTGGTATTTCGATGTTGATTAATATGATACCAAATAAAAAGTTAATTAATTACTCAATGTTAGATCAATTTCGTGATATGGCACCTCCTTTACTAATTTCAGTTATTATGGGAGGAACTATCTATACTATTTCATGGATTTCTCTCTCAAACATCAGTATATTAATTTTACAAATTGTATGTGGAGGCCTAATATACATCGGTACTTCCTATATCTTTAAAATCGATAGTTTTATGTATCTTTTGGATATATTTTCTAAAATAATAAAGAAGAAACGTATTTCTAACTCACTAGAAAGATCAATATAGTTATCTTATAAGTTCATTCTGGATTTTCATGTATGTTGATAAGTCTAGAACTTATCGGATTTTTATTATTTGACTAAATAGATGATTTGTATAAGAATCCCTATCATTGTTAGCGGATTTTGTGTTTTAGAATATTTTATAAGAATAGAGGAATGAGAGAATATGTACAATATAGCAGTAGCAGGAACTGGGTATGTTGGTTTGGTTGCAGGTGTATGTTTCGCTGAAGTAGGACATCAGGTAACTTGTGTTGATATTGATGAAAATAAAGTTAGTATGCTAAAATCTGGAGTTTCTCCAATTTACGAAAAAGGTTTAGAAAAATTAATGCAAAAAAATTACGTAGCTGGTCGAATAGACTATACTACCGACTTTGTATCCGCCTATAAAGAGGCGGACGTAATATTTATTGGTGTAGGCACACCAGAGCAATCAGATGGTTCGGCAAACCTTTCATATATTTCAACAGTTGCAAGGCAAATTGCTGAATCAATAGAAAAGAGCTGCTTAGTAGTAGTCAAATCCACAGTGCCGGTTGGTACAAATGATAAAGTTGAACAATTCATTCAAGACTTTTTAGTAAACGATGTTCATGTTGAAGTTGCATCTAACCCAGAATTCTTGGCACAAGGTTCTGCTGTGCATGATACATTGCATGCAGACAGAATTATCATAGGAACAGAAAGTAAATGGGCTGAAAAAATACTTACAGATGTATATGAACCTTTTAATTTACCTATTGTTTCAGTAAATAGACGGTCAGCAGAAATGATTAAGTATGCTTCCAATGATTTCTTAGCTCTGAAAATATCTTATATGAACGACATTGCTAATCTTTGTGAGCTAGTGGGAGCAGATATTCAAGACGTTGCTAAAGGAATGAGCTTCGATGAACGTATTGGTAGTAAGTTTTTAAATGCGGGTATTGGTTACGGAGGATCATGCTTTCCTAAAGATACAAAAGCTTTAGAATATATTGCTAAGCAGCAAGGGTACGAACTAAAAACTGTTAAAGCTGCTATTGAAGTAAATAGAGATCAAAAAACTAAACTGTTTAAAAAGGCTAGTAAAAGGCTTATTACATTTAATAATTTGAAAGTAGCTGTACTAGGATTAACATTTAAACCTGGAACAGATGATTTAAGAGAAGCTGCATCCATTGAAAATATACCATTGTTACTTGAACAAGGAGCAGAAATTTATGCATATGATCCTGTAGGAGCGGAAAATTTCTCTAAACTATATCCAGAAGGCAAGCTAAGAAACGGGAGTATGACTTATGTGGATAGTATAGAGCATGCTTTAGATCAGGCAAATGTGTGTTTTATTTTTACTGAATGGAAGGAAATAAAAGAAGTATCACCTGAAATTTATAAAAAATTAATGCGAACACCTCTAATTTATGATGGAAGAAATATATATAACGTAGAGAATATGCAGGAAATGGGAGTAGAGTACCACTCTATAGGTAGAAAATTTTCAATAAGAAAAGGGGTAAAAAAAATTGAATTTCAAAACTCTTGATTGTAGTAAAACTTATTTAATAACTGGTGCAGCAGGATTCATTGGATATTACTTATCTAACAAACTTTTAGAACAAGGTTGTCGAGTAATTGGCGTTGATAATATGAATGACTACTACGATGTAAATTTAAAAAATACTCGTTTAGAACTATTAGAACCATACGAAAATTTTACTTTTATTAAAGGCGATATTTCAGATAAAAACATGGTAAATGATATTTTTAAAACGTATAGTCCTAATATTGTAGTAAACTTAGCTGCTCAAGCTGGAGTAAGGTATTCTATAGAGAATCCAGATGCTTATATTGAGAGTAATATTATTGGTTTTTATAATATTCTTGAAGCTTGTAGATATAACCCTGTAGATCATCTAGTATATGCTTCCTCTAGTTCTGTCTATGGAGCTAACAAAAAAGTACCATTTGAAGAAACTGATATGGTGGATAATCCTGTTTCGCTTTATGCTGCAACAAAAAAATCAAATGAGTTAATGGCCCATACCTATAGTCACCTTTATAAAATTCCTGCAACGGGTCTCCGTTTCTTTACAGTATACGGTCCTTTAGGACGTCCAGATATGGCGTATTTTAATTTTACTCAGAAATATTTTTCTGATGAGCCCATTCAGATATTTAATAACGGTGATTTTAACAATGATCTCTATCGAGATTTTACTTACGTGGATGATATTATAGAGGGAATTGAGTTATTAATTAATAATTCTCCAGTTTTAGAAGGAAGTAACAATCATGAAGTATTTAATATTGGTAACAATAGCCCTGAAAAATTAATGAATTTTATAGAAACGTTAGAGGAATGTTTAAGTAACTCTTTAGGAAAAAGAGTTTCATTCACGAAATTATTTGAACCGATTAAACCTGGGGATGTTCCGGCTACCTATGCTTCAACAAAAATGTTAGAGAAAGCAATTGGATTTAAACCTAAAACTAGTATAAAAGAAGGTCTACAAAAATTCTCAGATTGGTATATACAATATTATAATAAAAATACTATTTTAAATAATAAATAAAAATCTTCTAAAAATTCCTAACCTTATAATTGTTGTTTTATAAAATATAAGCAGAAAATTGAAGACGTTCAAAATAGATATTAAGACCTGCAAATAGCTGGGTCTTTTTTTATTGGAGGGAAATGAATGAAACTTGTATTGTTATCCGGTGGATCTGGTAAGCGTCTATGGCCGTTATCAAATGATACGCGTTCGAAGCAGTTTTTAAAGGTATTAGAAGGACGGGATGGACAGAAAGAGTCAATGGTTCAGCGCGTCTGGACTCAAATTGAAACGGTTGGGTTAAATGAATCAACAGTCATTGCGACGTCTAAGCTTCAGCGTGATATGATCAGAAGCCAGGTCGGAACCGACATTCCGTTAATTATCGAGCCTGAGCGCCGGGATACGTTTCCAGCGATTGCTTTAGCTGCTTCATATCTTCATTCTGAGGAGCAAGCAGCTGAAGATGAAATCGTTGTGGTACTGCCGGTAGATCCTTATGTGGAAGACGGATTTTTTGAACGGGTAAAAGATTTAGAAAGTGTGCTTCGTGATTCAAAAGCGGATTTAGCGTTAATGGGTGTTACACCTACGTATCCTTCATCTAAATACGGATATATCGTGCCGGAAGGAAAGGTACAAGGGGACAGTTATTTTACAGTGGATTGTTTTACAGAAAAGCCGAGTGAAGAAGCAGCTGTTGACTTAATTAATCAGCGTGCGCTTTGGAACTGCGGCGTTTTTGCGTTTCGTTTGGGTTATTTGCTTCAAATACTACAAGAGAAGAATTTGCCGCTTCAATTTGAAACGCTTCATAAAGAATATGCAACCTTGCCTAAAATTAGTTTTGATTATGAAGTGGTAGAGAAGTCAAGTCATATTGTCGCGCTTCCATATGATGGGTACTGGAAAGATCTTGGTACGTGGAATACGTTAACCGAAGAAATGGCGACATCTCAAATTGGAAAAGGTGTATTAACGGATGATTCAGCTAATACGCATTTAGTAAATGAATTAGATATTCCAGTTACGGTGTTAGGCGTGAAAGATGTAGTTGTTGCCGCTAGTCCAGACGGAATTTTAGTTGCGGATAAAGCATCTAGTCCTAAAATTAAAGAAATTATTGGCGATTGGAACTACCCTCCAATGTATGAAGAACGTCTTTGGGGGTGGTCACGCGTGTTAGATTATGCGAAGTATGATGAAGAAACTGAAATGGTGACAAAACGTATTCATATTTCGAAAGGAAAGAACTCGACGTATCATTATCATAATTTACGTGATGAAGTATGGACGATTGTACGTGGAGAAGGAGAGCTTGCGCTTGATGACTATATTCGCCGCGTGAAAGCAGGGGATATTATTCACTTGCCGGCTGGTAAAAAGCACGGAATTCATGCGTTAACTGACCTTGAATTTATTGAAGTCCAAACGGGAAAAGTCATTTCAAATGAAGATAGTATTCGCCTTATCTATGAATGGAACGATGTGATTAAACAATTCCAATCTTCAAGACCACAGGTGATTTTATAAGGGATAGAAGCTTAGATACAGTCAAAGCTTCTATTTTTTTATGTAATTAATAGGGAGGTGCTTCTGGTTGAAAACAATTGCCTATTATATTTCAGACTACGGATATGGTCATGCGACTAGAAGCACGGCCATTATTCGTGAATTATTAAAGCAAAATGAAGAGATAGAAATCATTATTTGTCATTCATTTGCGATTGAGTTTCTTAGACAATCTTTTAAATATGAACGTCGTGTGAGGTTTCGAGAGATTTTAACGGATGTTGGCTACGTACTAAAAGAAAATTCTCTAGAACCAGATGCTGATTTGTTGAATCATAAAGTTGCTTCTTATGTATCAAGTTTTCATACAAAACTTATGTATGAAAAGCGCTTTATGGAAGTAGCCAACGTTTCATTTGTGATTTCAGATATTTCTCCGTTAGGGATCGCAGGTGCCTATCTATTAAACTTGCCTTCTTTAGGAATATCAAATTTCACTTGGTTTACAGCATACGAAGGATTAATTGGAGAGCTATCGCTGGAATTTTTAGAAAAACGTTATCAGCAGATGACGTATCAGTTTTCGCTAGCATGCAGTGATGAGCCACATTGGGGTATCAAAGAAAATCAAAGCTTTGGTTTTTATTCAAGAGAGATAAACGATGCTGAAGTACAGCGTATTCGTAAAGAGATTGACCCTGTGGGCGAGAGTCATATCATCTACTTCGGTCTGGGGATGAAAGTAGATATTGAAACGTTGTCCGACTTGCCAATTTGGCAAAGTCCAAACTGCAAGTTTATCGTTTCATCGAATGTTGATGTTACTCATTCCAATGTTTATAAAATTCCTCAAGATGAAACAGAAACGCAGCACTATGTAGCGGCAGCTGATCTTGTTTTAACAAAAGCAGGCTGGGGGACGATTAGTGAAGCGGTTTGCGCTGGTGTGCCGCTGTTGATTACAAATCGCAGCAGCATGAAAGAAGATCGTCATACGATTGATTATTTAGTTCATCATCAGCTATGCGACCTGATAGAGTGGAAGGAGTTAGAAAGCTTAGTAGTGACTCCTTTACTCATTGAAACATGCAGGCGGCAGCAAATCAATCGCTATAAAAATGAAGTGATGCATATCGCCGAAGAAATCAATAAAAAAATAAACAGTAAGTAAGGAGTTCATTCAAAACGATGAAAAAAGCACCTATTTTTTTAGCGCCTCTATTTCAAGAACGTATCTGGGGTGGAACGGAGTTGGAGAGTCAGTACGGGTATCGTATACCTTCTGCTCAAACGGGCGAGTGCTGGGCGATTTCAGCTCATCCAAACGGTCCGAATACAGTTCGAGAAGGTTATTATGCCGGCAAAACGCTAGGTGAGCTTTGGGATGAGCATCCAGAGATATTTGGGCATTTTAACAGCCCAAGATTCCCCCTTTTAACAAAAATTTTAGATGCTAATGACGATTTATCCATTCAAGTGCATCCAGGTGATGAGTATGCACAGGAGTTCGAAAATGGTGAGCTCGGGAAAACAGAATGTTGGTATATCCTAGACTGTAAAGAAGATGCGACGATGATTTTTGGTCACCGTGCACAAAGTAAAGAAGAATTTATGCAGTTAGTAAACGAAGGTCACTGGAATGATTTATTGCAGCGTGTAAAAATCAAGCCCGGTGATTTTTTCTATGTTCCAAGCGGTACGCTGCATGCTCTTTGTGAAGGAACTCTCGTTCTTGAAACGCAGCAAAGTTCAGATACAACGTATCGTGTGTATGACTATAATCGCCTCGGACAAGAAGGAAAGCTGCGAGAACTTCACTTAGAAAAAGCGATTGACGTGACAACCATTCCTCATATCGCATCGCATATAGAACCTATTAGTATTCAAGAAAAAGGCGGCACCATCACTACTTTTTTAGAAGAAGATTATTTTTCTGTCTATAAATGGGACATACAGTCTTCGCTTGAGTTAGTTCAAACGCAGCATTTTACGTTAGGAAGTGTCATTGAAGGAAACGGAACGCTTTGGACAGAAGAAGGAGAGTTTCCGTTGCAAAAAGGAGACCATTTTATTTTGCCAAATTCGATTCAATCATTCACTTTGACAGGCAAGCTCGAAGTTATTGCTTCTCATCCAAATGAGAATGTTAAACGTATATACGAAGCTGCAAATGTTGCTGGAGCTATGGCAAAAATCTAACGGACCGTGTAAGAACATAATAGGCCATTTATCATAAATGGTATAAATATTTTACATGCTATGCCGATATAAAGATAGAAAGAAAAAATAAGAACTGTCAATATGTCATTTAATTTACAAAAGAATATAGTAAAAGAATCTTTTGTCAACTATAATGAACAGTATATTGAATTTTTAGAAGTTACTAAGTTCGGAGGTCAACTATGGAAGAGACAATTAGTTTGCGAGAGTTGTTTGCAGTGCTTCGTAAGCGTCTTTGGCTTATTGTACTGATTACAATTATCGCTGCAACCGTAAGTGGAGTGATTAGCTTTTTTGTGCTAACGCCTGTGTACGAATCAAAGACACAAATTTTAGTCAATCAAGCGAAAAATGATCAGCAATTGTACAATACGCAAACCGTTCAAACGAACGTACAGCTGATTAACACGTACAATGATATTATTAAAAGTCCGGCTATCTTAGATAAAGTGATTAAAGAGCTAAAGCTTGATACGTCCGCTCAATCCCTAAGCGGTCAAATTCAAGTGACAAACGCACAGGACTCGCAGGTAGCACAGATTGTCGTACAAGATACAAGTGCGAAGCGTGCGACTGATATTGCGAATACAACGGCTTCGGTTTTCAAAAAAGAAGTGCCTAAGATTATGAATGTGGATAATGTGAGCGTGCTGTCAAAAGCAACGCTTGGCGAAAGTGCAAGTCCGGTTAAGCCTCAGCCTCTTTTAAATATTGCGATTGCGGTCGTAGTTGGTTTGATGGTAGGTATCGGGTTGTCATTCTTACTTGAATACTTAGACAACACGTTAAAGACCGAGCAAGATATTGAAAATATTCTAGATCTTCCTGTGATTGGAATTGTGACGAACATTAAAGATGTACCTAAGCCAACAAACGTATCGCGACCAGATGTAGCTGCTCGTGTACCGCAAAGAGGTGAGACGTATGGCTCGTAAAAACAAAGCTCAAAAAAATGATAAAATGCTAACGTTAAAAAGACGTTTGCTTGCTCATAATAGTCCAAAAGATCCTGTAGCTGAACAGTACCGTACGATTCGTACCAATATTCAGTTCTCAAACGTTGATCAAGAGATTAAGACGATAGTTGTCACATCAAGCGGTGCTGAAGAAGGAAAGTCTACAACCACTTCTAATCTAGCAACGGTTTATGCGCAGCAAGGGTTAAACGTATTACTGATTGACGCTGATTTACGTAAACCAACGGGTCATTACACGTTTCGATTAGAAAACCACATTGGTCTTACGAATGTATTGACACGTCAATCTACGTTAGCGCAAGCGGTTCAAGAGTCAGAAATTCCTCATCTTTCTGTTCTAACAAGCGGTCCTATTCCGCCAAATCCATCTGAACTGTTAGCATCTGCTCAGATGGTTGAGTTGTTAAAAGAAATGAAGGAACAGTTCGATATGGTTATTTTTGATACGCCTCCGATTTTAGCGGTGGCCGATGCGCAGATTTTAGCGAATCAAGTAGACGGCACGATTTTAGTTGTAAGCAGCGGTAAAACAGAGAAAGACGCTGCGTTAAAATCGAAAGAGCTGTTAAGTAATGCGCAAGGTAAGCTGCTTGGAGTTGTATTAAATAACCGCAAAGTAGAAGAAGGAAACTACTATTATTATTATGGCAGCAATTAATCAAAGCCTCCCCGCTAGCTTTTGCTAGCGGGGAGGCTTTTTGGCGTATTTTTATAGAAGAAACACATAAGAAATTATGACTATTGTTATAGAAAGTTTAAAATATGAGATTTTTCATAGTTGAAGTATTTATAAAGAATTAGTGAAATTTTTTCCATTTATTTATGTATTGACAGGATAGCTAAAAAGTAGGTTTTTCTCGATGAACAGCACATTTTAGGGCTTGTTTAGTAGTTCGAATGAAATGAATAGATGTATTCAGACTATTCTTAAATATTTACAGGGCGTTGGTTTGCAGATGTTTCGACAAAAAAAGACATAGAAATACATGTTATAATATGCTAACATAAGTATTGCTTTTATTAGGTCTTAAGAAGGATAGGGGTGAGGGTAGATGATTGACTTACATTGTCATATTTTGCCTAATGTCGATGATGGTTCTGCAAGTAGTGAGATGAGTATTGAAATGGCAAAACGAGCGGTATCAGAAGGCATTACGGCTATTGTTGCTACGCCTCATCATCAGAATGGCAGATATCTCAATGAAAAAGAAGCTATTTTACAGAGTGTTGAACAATTAAATAGTTTATTAGTTCGTGAAGGAGTGCCATTAACCATTTTACCTGGTCAAGAAAACCGTATTTACGGTGAACTCTTAGACGACTATCATCAAGACAAAATACTCACTTTAAACAATACGGGAAAATACTTGTTTGTTGAATTTCCTTCGAGTCAAGTCCCTCGATATGCGGAGCGGCTGCTGTTTGATATTCAATCACAGGGAATCATCCCTATTATCGTCCATCCAGAACGAAACAGTCGGTTGTTAGAAGACCCTGATCTTCTCTATAACTTTATTAATAAAGGAGCATTAGCTCAAGTTACAGCTTCTAGCTTGGTTGGACACTTTGGAAAGAAGATAAAGAAATTTTCTCACCAGTTAATAGACGCCAACCTCGTGCATTTTGTTTCCTCAGACGCCCATAACCTTCAACATCGCTCTTTTCATATGCAAGCGGCGATCGATGTAATTGAGGAGGAGCATGGAAGAGATTATTATTATATGTTTCTAGAAAACGCTCAATGCGTTGTAGACGGAACACAGTGCTACAAAGAATCTCCAGAAAAAATTATGCGGAAAAAGTTTCTAGGTATTTTTTAATGCCTAGAGGGTAGAAGCTATTGAGCAGTATAGGAATCATGAAAGAATTTGATCATTTACCTAAGAGTGTAAAAAAGGCTGTGCGGTATATTTACCAAGATGCATCTTACGATCAGCTGCTGATTTTAAAGAAACATTTAGCACATGCCATTCAGCAGAAAGAACAAGAACTTTATAAAAAAAGAGACTAGTATTTTCTATTAAAAATACTAGTGCTTTTATACATAATTTAATGAAACTAGGTGACTGCATTGCAACAGCGTATTAAAGTAATGACGATTTTTGGAACACGTCCAGAAGCCATTAAAATGGCTCCCCTTGTATTAGAATTAAATAAACGTTCAGAAGAATTTGAATCTATCGTGACGGTAACAGCTCAGCATCGTGAAATGTTAGATCAAGTACTGCGTGTATTTGATATTACACCAGATCACGACTTGAACATTATGAAAGACCGCCAAACGCTTATGGATGTCACAACACGCGGACTTCAAGGACTAGATCAAGTCATGAAAGAAGTTCAGCCTGATATCGTACTGGTGCACGGCGATACAACAACAACCTTCATCGCAGGCCTTGCGGCTTTTTATAATCAAATCAAAGTAGGTCATGTAGAAGCGGGTCTTCGTACATGGAATAAATACTCTCCGTACCCGGAAGAAATGAATCGCCAGTTAACAGGTGTATTAGCGGACCTTCATTTTGCTCCTACTACAAAATCTGCGCATAACTTGCTGCAAGAAAACAAAAAAGAAGAAACGTTATTTATTACAGGAAACACGGCAATCGATGCACTAAAAACAACCGTGTTAGAAGAATATTCTCATCCGGTATTAGATCGTGTAGGCGACGACCGTTTAATTCTGTTAACCGCTCACCGCCGTGAAAACCTTGGTGAACCAATGCGTAATATGTTCCGTGCGATCAAACGAATTGTAGAGGAACATGATGACGTACAAGTAGTCTACCCTGTACATTTAAATCCTGTTGTTCGTGAATTAGCGGACGAAGTGCTAGGAAATGATCCTCGCATTCAATTAATTGAACCTCTAGAAGTAGTGGACTTCCATAATTTCGCTTCACGTGCTCATATCATTTTAACGGATTCAGGCGGCGTGCAAGAAGAAGCTCCTTCATTAGGTGTACCGGTATTAGTTCTGCGTGATACAACCGAACGTCCTGAAGGAATTGAAGCAGGCACATTAAAGCTTGCAGGTGTGGAAGAAGAAACCATTTATTCACTTGCTAAAGAGCTTTTAACAAATGAAGAAGAATATGCGCGTATGTCTAAAGCGTCAAATCCATATGGTGATGGTCTTGCTTCAAAACGTATTGCCGATGCAATTAGCGAATATTTCAGCGCTCAAAATAAGTAATTAGTAGATGGGGGAAGTTTAATCATGTCAAAAGTAAAAAAAGCAATTATTCCAGCTGCGGGATTAGGTACACGTTTCTTACCAGCCACAAAAGCAATGCCAAAGGAAATGCTTCCAATTGTAGACAAACCGACTATTCAGTACATTATTGAAGAAGCAATTGAATCTGGTATTGAAGATATTATTATCGTAACGGGTAAAGGAAAACGTGCGATTGAAGATCATTTCGATAATGCTCCTGAACTAGAACAAAACCTTGTAGAAAAGGAAAAGTTCGAACTTCTGGAAAAAGTGCGTCAATCAGCGAACGTAGAAATTCACTACATCCGTCAAAAAGAGCCAAAAGGGTTAGGGCACGCGGTTTGGTGTGCGCGCAAATTTATTGGTGATGAGCCGTTTGCTGTACTGTTAGGAGACGACATCGTTCAAGCAGAAACGCCTTGCTTGCGTCAGTTAATGAATCAGTATGACGAAACGCTATCTTCAGTGATCGGTGTGCAGACGGTTCCAGAAAACGAAACGAACCGTTACGGAATTGTAGATCCTATTTCAAGCAATGGCCGCCGTTATCAAGTGGATACATTCGTTGAAAAGCCAGCATTAGGAACAGCACCTTCTAATCTAGCTATTATGGGACGTTATATCTTCACGCCTGAAATCTTTAAGTTTTTAGAACAGCAGGAAGTAGGCGCAGGTGGAGAGATCCAATTAACAGATGCAATTCAAAAGCTTAACGAAATTCAGCGCGTATTTGCTTACGACTTTGAAGGCAAACGTTACGACGTAGGTGAAAAGCTTGGATTTATTCAAACGTCGCTAGAATTTGCTCTTCAGCATGAAGATCTACGTGAAGATTTACTTACATTTATGGATGAGCTATTACAAAGAGAAAACGTAAAAGCTTAATTGATGTTTCACTAGTTCGCTTGGCGAGCTAGTGAAATTGTATTGGAGTGAAGTTGCTTTGACAAAAAGGGTACTTGTGATTTCTCAACATTTCTATCCTGAAATCGGTAGTGCAGGAAATCGTATAAAAAACATATATAAGCTACTAAAAGATGAAAATTATGACGTAAATGTACTGACGACTGAGCCCACATATCCAAATAAAAAGATCTATCATGACGAACAGTTTTGGGATGATGAGTCAATCGATGAAGAAAATGATGTAACGCGCATTGGTGTGAAAAATCGCAAGTATTCTAGAAGTATTATCAACCGTTTAATGTATTATTTAGAAATTGCTTTTAAAATGATGCTATTCATTTTAACCGACCGAAAAAAGTACGATGTGATTTTCGTTACATCTCCGCCTATTTTTATTGCTGTCGTCGGGCTGCTTGCCAAATACCGTTACCGAAGGCCGCTTATTTTAGACATTCGAGATTTATGGCCCGAATCGTTAAAAGGGGTAGGGGTGTTTAATTATCCTGTCGTCATCTCTGTATTTAGCCGCCTAGAGAAAATTCTCTATGTAAAAGCCGATCATATTATTGTAAACAGTGAAGGCTTTATTCGTTTTATGACAGAGAAATATGCCATTCCGTTAAACAAAATTCACTTTATGCCTAATGCTGCAAACCGCAATGAAATTTCGATGATTGAATCTGGAAGCGATGTATTTAAAGTGATGTATGCAGGCAATATTGGTTTAGCGCAAGATGTAACGGTTCTAATGGACCTTGCAAAAGAGCTAAATGAGTATAATATTGAATTGACGGTCATGGGATATGGGTTTAAAAAGAAGGAGTTTGTGCGCTTTGCAAAAGAGCATAAGTTAACAAATGTTCGTTTCATTAAACCAACTACTCGTCAAGAATGTTTACATATTATTTCTGAGCATCATATTGGAATTGTGACGTTGAACGGCAAGCAAGTATTTGAAACGGTTCTTCCTGGCAAGATCGTTGATTATATGACGTGTGGAATTCCTATTGTCGCATCGGTTTCTGGCTATGCAAAAGACGTGATTGTTTCACATGAAGCTGGAATTGTATCAGAGACGAATACAGCAGATGAGATGCTCAGACATATCCTCTATTTGTATCAGCACCCTTCTAAAAGAGGTGAAATGTCTCGCAACAGCTTGAATTATGTGAAAAAGCATTTCTTCTGGGAAAAAAATATTGAAGTATTAATACGTTTGATTGAGAATAAAAGTTCTGAGCCGCTGCATGTGGAGCAGACAGAATCAGTGGATAAGGTTGAAGTATTATGAGAAAAAATGTCTGTATGTTTGTATGGAATCATTTTACCAATGATGCGCGCGTCCTGCGCGAATGTACGGCTTTATCAGAGAATGGTTATGCCGTTGATTTAATTTGTATTCATGATCCGAGCAATCCGGATTTAAAACAGTATGAAGAAGTAAATGAACATTTTCACGTTCATCGCGTCAAGCGATATCCTTCTTCGCTGCTTTTTATGAAAAAAGCGTATCGCGCACTTCTAAAATATAAAGTGCTCGCTCTGATCGCTTTTTTGCTGTGGTTAGGAGCAGCGTACGTAGCTCCTTATGCAGTCCTTCCTGTTACAATTGTAGCCGCGCTGTTATTAAAAACGAAGCTCCAAGTAGTCTGGGTAAGAGGAAGCATTATCTTAAGGATGATTTTAAAAGGCAGGAAGAAGAAGTACGAGATTTATCACTCGAATGATTTAAATACGCTTCCTCAAGGGTTTATCTGTTCAAAGCTTCGCTTTAAGCGTAAGTATCTTGTCTATGATTCTCACGAGGTGCAAACGAGTAGAACGGGCTATGACAGCGGCGTATACGCAAAAATGGAGTCGTTCTTTATTAATAAAATTGACTCTATGATTGTAGAAAATCATACGCGTGCAAAATACAATGAAGATTTATATGGCTTCTATCCAAACGTTGTCTATAACTATCCGTTTCGACCAAAAAATAAGCAGCAGCAACAAGCGAATTTGCACGAACGCTTAGGGCTTCCTGCAAATGAAAAAATTCTGCTGTATCAAGGCGGCATTCAAACGGGACGAGGTCTTGAAAAGCTTGTTCAAGCGGCGCCGTTATTTAAAGAAGGAACGTTAGTTTTTATTGGAGACGGACGCATCAAGCCAGAGCTAGAGCGTATGGTAGCTGAAATGAAGTTAGAAGATAAAGTGAAGTTTATTCCAAAAGTACCCCTGCAAGACTTACCGAAGTATACAAAAAATGCGTACTTAGGTTTTCAAGTATTAAATAATGTGTGCTTCAATCACTATTCCGCTTCTTCAAATAAGTTGTTTGAATACATTATGAGCGATGTACCGGTGGTAGCATGCGACTTTCCAGAGATTAAAAAAGTAGTAGAAGGCGAGCATATTGGATTGTGTGTAGATTCGCATGATTACAAAGAGATTGCGAGTGCTGTTAATCAGTTATTACGAGATCCTATGCTGCGCGAAACGATGAGCAACAACTGTAAAACAGCGAAGTTCAAGTACAACTGGGAAAGTGAACAAGTTCAATTTTTGAAAGTCTATCAAGCAATATAACGTAAAAGGAGGAACTTACGCGTATGGGTGTCAAACTCCATAGCCATGTATCTGTAGAAGTTCTGGAAAAAGAACTTCAAGTGGTTAAATCGGAACTAATCGAACAATTAAACATAAGAGAAAAAGAATTAAAAGAGTACCAGGATTTGCAAAAGCGTTATACGATGTTAGAAAAAAGATATGCGGCTATCAGCCGTTCTTTTCTAGGAAAGTTAACGCTAAAGTATTGGACGGTTCGAAAGCGAATGGGTACAAATAAAGCAACAAAGGGGCATAGATAATGATCAGTGATATTCAAAAGCGTATGAAGTCGATTACGCAAAAAAGAGATTGGGCAAAAGCACATCGCATTCCAAGCCTAGAGTTTTCAGAAGTCGAAGCGAATAGCGGCTGGTTTAAAAAGCATCAAGCTGCTGTTTCATTTAATGAAGACGACCGAAGTTTTACTGTTGATTTGAATTCTAACAACTATACGTATCTAACTTATCGCGAGCAGAATATCGACTTTCAACAAGCTCCTGTAGAAGAGAATATTGCATTTGACTTTTCTAGTCAGCAAACGCTTGTCTTCAAAGGGACAAAAAGTGAAAGTGTCTCCGTCGAGTTATTCATTATTGAATATAAAAATCGTCAAAAAGTAGGTATACATAGATTTGAAATGAACAGTGAAGGTATTATACCGTTCTCTCAATCTACTGATTCTATCCGCTTAGCGCTGCGCGTGAAAGGGCAGGGAACATTTAAAATTGAGAGTATGTTAATTAATGACCGAGGATTCTGGAATCAAAGCGAGCTTTTGACAGAAGGAAATTATATTGTTTTAGAACAAAATCAGTGGTACATGCCTAAGTCCGATCAACTATACTATGATCCATTTAACAAAAAGTTCAACGTAAGTTTTGAAGATAAGCAATTCGCGTATGTAACGCACAGAGAAGGAAATGCTGCTTTCTCTGCTCAGCCTGCAAGTCCAGTGGCTGTTCATGACGATACACTATCGGTTTGTTTCCAAGGCGAGAAAGAGAATGCTGTTGATGTACGTCTTGCTATTGTTTTCTACCTAGACGGAAAAAAAGTAGGAACAGATGAATTAAAGTTAAACAATAAAAAGCTGATTCATTTCCAAGAAGAATATAACGCTATTCGTCTAGCAGTGAGAGTATCTGGTAAAGGTGAATTTAAGCTTGATGATATCATCATTAACAACGTGTCTTATTGGTGGGTTCATGATGTTGAAGTGACCGTTCCTAAAGTGACGGTTGATGCACCTGTTAAGTATGCTCTTAATGAACACTCTCTTAAAGGATGGCAAGAATCAAATAACGGTGTCATTTATCATCCTTGGAACCAGCTGTTTCAATCGAAGTTAAAAGGACAGGAATTCATTCATTTAACGGCTCAGCACTTTAATACAAGTGAAAATATCTCAGTAGCTGTTGATCATAATTCTACGTATGTGATTACACCAGCAGGTGAAGTGTACGAAGGTATTGAGTTAGTTGTATATGCTGTAGGATATAAAAACAACAAGCAAAATGAAATCCATCAGCTTGAGCTAAATGAAAAAGCTGAACTGCGTTTCAAAAAAGATACGGAACACGTTGAGTTTTTAATACGTGTGACGGAGAGCGGATTCTTTAAAGGACTGCAGATTAACATTCAAGAAAAGCCAATTGAAATTACCAACAGTGCACAGCTAGAGCTACAAGCTTCAGATTGGTTTGCAAGCGCGAAGAAATTAGTACAGCTTTCTGCATCAGAAAAAGGGCTGCGCGGTTCAGTAAATATTGAAGCTGGCAAAAACAGCTATATTTCGTATAAAGAAACAAATAACAGTTTTAAAATGCTTCCGACTCACCATATCATGACGATGCAAAAAGGATTTGAATATGAGTTCACTGTAAAAGGGAAAGCAGATGAAGATGTAGCTGTGATTCCAATGTTTATTGGATATTCAGATGAAGAAAAGCTTCAAGTGCTGCAGCTAAAATTTAACTCAATGACAAAAGTTCAAATTCATCCTGACATTACACAGTTCCGAATTGCTTTACGTGTTTCTGGAAAAGGTGAATTTGATGTTCATACGATTTCTATTAATGAAATGAAAAGCATTGAACGAGAGCAGTCATTAGATTACGTAGCCAAACAAGAAGTAGATGCATTTAACATGCTTCCTCCAAAGCCGATCAAAGAAATGAAGATGGCGGTTATTTTTGACGAATTTACGACGGCTTCTTATGAACATGAGTGTAAATTAATTAAAATGACGCCGGATAACTGGCTTGAGGTTATGACAAAAGAACAGCCAGATCTGTTAATGGTTGAATCTGCTTGGCGTGGTAACGGAGGCGTTTGGAATAAGCGTGTTGGTTACTACGGAGAAGAGAATATGAAGCCTCTTTACTCACTGTTAGCTTGGTGCAAAGAGCATAATGTGCCAACCGTATTCTGGAACAAGGAAGATCCTGTTCACTTTAATCGTTTTATTGAAACAGCTAGACGATTTGATTATATTTTCACAACGGATGAAAACATGGTTCCTTACTACCAAGAAAGAGCTGGACATCAAAACGCATTTGCGCTGCCGTTTGCTGCGCAGCCGGCTATTCATAACCCGATTAAAATCGTGGATGAACGCGAAAACAAAGCGTGTTTCGCTGGATCTTATTATCGTCATCATGAAGAAAGATGTATTGATATGGATCGATTATTAGATGCCGCGGCTAAAGTGGGATTAGATATTTATGATCGAAACTATATTCAAAACTTAAAAGGTCTTATGCCAAACCATCAATTCCCGGATCGCTTTGTTCCTTATGTAAAAGGAAACTTAAAGTATTACGAAATTGATAAAGCCTATAAAGGCTACAAAGTTATGATTAACGTAAATACAGTAAAAGAATCTCCTACGATGTTCTCTCGCCGTGTGTATGAAGGATTAGCATGCGGAACGCCTGTTATTAGTACGTATGCACAGGGAATTGGAGAAATTTTCGGTGATCTTGTTTATATGTCTGAAGATCCAACGAGTTTGCATGAAGAATTCAAGCAGCTGTTAGAAGATGAACGTTACTACGAAGAAAAAGCTTTAACGGGTATTCGAGATGTATTAACTAAGCATACGTATACGCATCGCCTAGAGTACATCATTGAGAAAGTGGGCTTAAACTTTGCTTTTGAACTGCCGACAGTTACGGTAGTCGCGATTGCTAATACGCGTCAAGAGTTTGAGAACATCGTTGATCAATTTAACCGTCAAGCTTATGAAAATAAGCAATTATATATTCTAGTAGATACATTCGATGGCTATTTAGATCTTTACAATAAGTACAACACAAAAACCATTCACACGTTTGTTCGCAGTTATATGCACAACTACTTAAACATTCGCGACTGGATTTCAAGTGAGTATGTAACGTACTTTGGCCAAGACAGCTATTATGGGCAAAATTATTTACTAGACTTAATGCTGAGTACAACGTTTACGGACAGTGACTTTATTGGTAAAACAACTCACTACAGTGTGGAAAACGGAAAGCTTGAAGAGAAAAATGCAGGTCAAGAATACGAGTTTGTAAGAGAGTTATCGTCACAGAGCTCCGTTGCTAAAACAAATGTATACAGCAATCTTTCACTTGAGCAAGTAATTAATCTCTTTGAACAAGATCAAAGTCTTGCGTCATATGCTAAATACGGCAAGCAGTTCTTTAGTAATGACAAATTTAATTACTTGAAATTAGAAGATAGCAGCAAGGACGACATCACTGCTATGGTAAATAAAATAGAGCTGTGAGGTTACAAAAATGAAAAAGATATTATTTGCAGGACATGATTTAAAATTTGCACGTATCATTATGGACCGTTTGGCAAGCCGTCCTGGGTTTGAAATTAAAACGGACGAGTGGAGTGGCCATAATGCTCATGATGAAGAACAGAGCCAAGCTTGCTTAGAATGGGCCGACGTTATTGTTTGCGAATGGGGACTTGGAAATGCAGTGTGGTATTCTCATCATAAAAAGCCTCATCAGCAGTTAATTGTACGCATGCATCTTCAAGAGCGTGATACGATTTACCCTCATAGTTTTAACATGGAAAATATCGATAAAATTATCGCGATTTCTCCATACGTATATGAAGAGTTTTATCGAACGTTTAATTTTCCGCGTGAAAAGATGACGATGATTTATAACGTAGTAGATACAGAAAAAGTGGATGGCTCCAAAACGGAAGACGCTAAGTATCATTTAGGCATTATTGGAATTTGTCCGCAGCGAAAGCGTCTAGACTTGGCTGTAGATATGCTAGATAAGTTATGGCATCAAGATAATCGCTATAAGCTGTTTGTTAAAGGGAAAATGCCGCAGGAATATTCATGGCTGTGGAATAAAGAAGAAGAGCGTGAATATTACGAAGCAATTTTTAATCGTATCGAAAAAGCTCCATGGAAAGACGCTGTTATTTTTGAAGGGTTCGGCGATATTTCTGAATGGCTTTCAAAGGTAGGAATTATTCTATCAACAAGTGATTTTGAAAGCTTCCACCTTTCACCAAGTGAAGGGATGGCTTCAGGTGCTTATCCAATTATTCTCAACTGGGACGGCAGTGATACGATTTATCCGAAAGAGTATCTTCTATCTGATGTGGAGGAAGCAGTAGCGTGTATTCTAGCACTGAACTCAAAAGAAACAGATGCAGAGCTTCAAGCTTCTTTAAAAGAGTATGTAAAGCAGCACTTTGGAGCTGAAAAAGTAGCGAATCAATGGGAAGAGTTAATTGTGAACGTTGCGGAACCTGTTTTAAGTTAATCTATAAGTTCCTTTTGAAATTTATAGTTTGTATGCGTACAGCGCGCATATGAGAAAGTGGGAAATGACTGAATGATAAATACAAAAAAAGCATTAACGGCATTGGATGAAGAAAAAATTCAAAAGCTGATGAGAATCTTACCGAAAAGTCGGAATAAAGATCCGCTAGCAGCTGCTAAAAACATTATGGGTAATAAATATCCACTTCCGCCTTTTGGGGTCATTCGATACCCAAAAGGAATTCTATGGAATGAAGATAAATCTAGAAGTTTTTTACGCTTGATTCATGGTCATACTTTTTTAGGGTGTTTGACAGATGCTTACGAAGAGACAAAAGAAGAGCAGTACAAAGATAAAGCCGTTGGTTTAGTCAAAGATTGGATTCAGAAAAATCCTTATCCTAATGGTTCAAATGAAATGGCTTTTCACGATGAGACAACGGCAATGCGTTTGCAGTATTGGCTGAGATTATACATCTTAGCGAAGGACAAGCTTGCTTCATCCGATGAACAGCTTATCGTAGAGAATATGGCCAAAACGGCTAATTTACTGTCTCAAGATGACTTCCATTCAACAAATACAAATCACGGCATGTTCCAAGATATTTCTTTGCTTGCTTACGCAATGTATTTTGAAGAAGCAGATAATGAGTCGGATCGTTATCGTGATATTGCATTAAAGCGTCTTGTTGATTACTTTACCTATGTGTATACAGAAGAAGGCGTACATAAGGAACATTCGCCGTCTTATCATTTTCTCGTATCCAATTATTTAAATAAATTGGTTGTATGGCTGAAGGATGTGAGCCCTAACCACGCAAAGTTTTTTGTTGATTTATTTAAAAAGACAGAAAAATATGCAACCTATATTATTCGACCAGACGGACTGTTCCCGCCTCTTTGTGATACAGAATCGAAGCCTGTTGTAAACAGCAGCTACCGAAGCTTGTACAAAAGTGAAGAGTTTCTATATGCAGTACATCAAGGTAAAGCTGGGAGAATGCCTGTAGAAAAAGATGCGGTGTTCAAAGACTCTGGTTATGCGATTTTCAGAAGCGGATGGGAAAGAAAAGAAAAGGAAACGTACGTACTGTTTTCCGCAGCTTATCATACTAGTTACCATAAGCACAGTGATGACTTAAATATGCACATTTATTCAAACGGTGATATCATTACAGAAGCTGGACCGAATGGATATAATTACAAAGATAAGTTTACGAAATATGCGTATTCTTCATTTGGACACAATACGCTAATCGTGGATGGACAAGGTCTTCCTCGAGTGGATCATCAGCACGAAAAAGTATATATAAAAGATTATCAGCTAACGGAAGGCTACTCGGAAGCAACGGGAGTGAATGAACGTTATAGCGGAGTTACTCACACACGTAACGTACGCTATAACAAACAGCTTGAGCATATTACTGTACGCGATCAAGTCGCTTCAGAAGATACTCATCAATACAAGCTGTTTTGGCATGTGGCTCCAGACTTAGAGGTTCACGTAAGAGATCAAATTGTTGAGTTGTTTAGAAACAATAACAAAGTAGCTGAACTTGAAATTACATCTACTACAGATGTGAATATACGAGCTGTGCGTGAACAAACAGTTCCGCACGTGCAAGGATGGGTATTTCCTAAGATGGAAGCAAAAAAGCCTGCCACTGTGCTTGAGCTGGATTTCAGCAGCGGCAAAGAGTCGGTTGAAGTAGTGACAGAGTTCCGCTTAGCGAATTATAAAATCGCAGCAAGAGATCAAGGACCATTTGAATTAGAGTCACATTACCAATCTATGAACGGCGTGAAGTATCACTTTGTTCCAGCAGCTGACGAGACATTACAGGATAAATTGGTTATTGTCTTTTCTGCTTTAGCTAATAAATATCATTATGTATATAATTATATGAAAACGTTAGATGAAGTTGGAGCGAACAAACTGTTCATTTTAGATGATTTTGGTGAACAAGGCTCTTACTACTTAGGCAAAAATAGAAATCATGTGATTGAAACAAGCGTATCTTCGCTTATTCAATATATTATGTCCAAGCACGGTTTTATGCACAAAAATGTCATGACCGTAGGTTCGTCTAAAGGCGGCTATGCGGCGTTATACTATGGAATTAAGTATCATTTTGGACAAGTAATTGCCGGTGCTCCTCAAAGTAAATTAGGAGACTTTTTGATTGATCAGGCAGAGCATGTCAACATTGCAGAGTATATTTCGGGATCGGATAATGTAAACAAAGAATACTTAAATCAAATTCTATTTAACTTGCTAGATCAGCCCGTGGATAGCGCACCAGACATCCGTTTATATGTAGGAACGTGGGATTATCATCACAAAAGTCATGTTCTTCCGCTGTATCATCAGCTAAAAGACAGAGGATATAAAGTAACGCTAGATTTAGAAGATCGAGCAAATCATAAAGATTTAAAAGGTTATTTTCCTCTGTATCTTGGCCGAACGATTAGCGAAATTTTAGACGTGCAGTATGTCGAACATGTGCCATTTAAAATTAAAAGAGCTCTTTTAAAAGATAACGAGAGCTACTTTATTGTAAGATGTGACACAGAAGGTCAAGGCAATTTAGAGTACGCGTATTACATTTATAAAGACGATAAAATCGTTCACAAAACTTCTTACATCGACGAAGAAATTTTCCGCTATAAGCCAAGAGCTAAAGGCGAATACAGATGTAGAATTTTTGTAAGAAATCAATACAAACAAAAAGCGGTTAGAGACACAAATAGTGTCTTTATATAAAACATTATTAAGCAGTTAACACAGGAGGAAATAAAATGAAACTTTGTACAGTAGGATTAGGATATATCGGATTACCAACATCTATTATGTTTGCAAAACATGATGTGGATGTTGTAGGTGTAGACGTAAGTCAACGCGTAATTGAATCATTAAACAATGGGAAAATCCATTTAGAAGAGCCTGGTCTGCAGGAAGCGTTAAATGAAGTAATTGAAAAAGGTACATTCCGCGCAGCATTACAGCCGGAAAAAGCAGATGCATTCATCGTAGCGGTACCAACACCAAACCATGATGATCAACATAAATCTTGTGATCTATCATATGTATTAAGTGCTGTAAGCAACGTCATTCCTTACTTAGAAAAAGGAAACGTATTAATCGTAGAATCTACAATCGCACCGCGCAGCATGGATGACCATGTGAAACCGTTAGTAGAAGCAGCAGGTTTTGAAGTTGGTAAAGATGTGTTCTTAGTACATTGTCCAGAACGTGTACTTCCAGGACAAATTCTTCACGAACTAATCCACAACAACCGTATTGTTGGAGGGCTTACACCAAATTGTACAGAAGCTGGTGCAATGGTATACAGCACGTTTGTACAAGGTGAAATCATTAAAACAGATGCAAAAACAGCAGAAATGTCAAAACTAATGGAAAACACATTCCGTGACGTAAACATCGCGCTAGCAAACGAATTAACAAAAGTATGTAACGAATTAGAAATCGATGCGTTAGAAGTTGTTCAAATGGCTAACAAGCATCCGCGTGTAAACCTTCATACACCAGGACCGGGTGTAGGCGGACACTGCTTAGCTGTAGACCCATATTTCATCGTTGCAAAAGCGCCTAAAACAGCGCAGCTTATTAATCTAGCAAGAACAATTAACACATCTATGCCTCAATACGTAGTAGACAACACAAATGCTCTAATGGAAAAAGTAGACGGACGCGTTGTGACAGTATTCGGTTTAACGTATAAAGGAAACGTAGACGACATTCGTGAAAGTCCGGCAATGGAAATCTATGATCTATTAAAAGCAGAAGGCAAATACGAAATTCGCGCATTTGACCCTCACGTGGAACAAGATTGGGTTGAACAAGATATCAAGGAAGCTGTACGTAACTCTGATTTAGTTCTTGTGTTAACAGACCATAATGAATTTAAAGAATTAAACTGGAGCGAATTAGAAGGTATGGCAACAAAACGTATTTTTGATACGAAAAACGTGGTAGCTAACCGTTCTGACAATTTCAGCTATATTAACTATGGTAACCTACATGCATTTCTTAAGAAGGAAGAAGTAATGGCATGAATTCTGTAGGGAGGATTTTGAAAGAACAATCCTCGAATTTTCATTTGATATTGAGATTATCTCTTTATGATGCAAAAAGTAAATACCAAATGCACTATCTTGGAGCTGTATGGCAGTTTTTAGGACCTGCCATACAGATTCTTCTGTACTGGCTTGTTTTTGGATTAGGAATTCGTGGAGGCGCACCCGTACATGGAATTCCATTCTTCGTATGGCTAATTGCTGGGTTAATCCCTTGGTTTTTTATTAGTCCTTCCATTACTCAAGGTTCAAACAGTGTGTACGCAAGGGTAAATTTGGTTTCAAAAATGAAGTTTCCAGTCAGTGTACTGCCAACTGTCACAATTGTCAGCAACAGTTTTCAGTTCATCATCATGATGCTGGTTATGGGAGTTATCTTCGTTATTTATGGAATTAATCCAGGATGGTATTTACTTCAATTGCCATATTATTTAGTAGCGTTATTTGTGTTTTTATTTGCGCTTACGCTGCTAACATCAACTATTTCAACGTTAATAAGAGATTTTCAGCAAGTATTACAATCATTAATGAGAATGGTGCTTTACTTATTGCCTATTTTATGGGATACGTCTAAATTGTCACATGTATATGAAACGATTTTAAAATTAAATCCTCTCTTTTACATCGTGCAAGGATTTAGATATTCATTGTTAGGTTACGGTTGGTTTTATGAGGATTGGATATATACATTATATTTTTGGGTTATCACATTATTAATACTAACAGTAGGATCAATCCTGCATTTAAAATTCAGAAATAAATTCATCGATTACTTGTAATCTAGGAGCGTAATCTATGGCACTAAAAGTTCAGTTTAAGAACGTTAGTAAAAAGTATGTTTTATATAAAAAAAGATCTGATAAACTGCTCGAGATTTTCTTTCCAAAAAAGAAAAATGAAAGCTTTTACGCACTAAGAAACATCTCTTTTTCCGTGAACGAAGGAGAAACCATTGGTGTTGTGGGAATTAACGGATCAGGAAAATCAACTCTTTCTAACTTGCTGTCGCAAGTTGTGCCTCAGACGTCAGGTGATATTAAAATTAATGGTGAAACATCATTAATTGCTATTTCGGTAGGGTTAAATAATAACTTAAATGGATTAGAAAATATCGAATTGAAGTGTCTGATGCATGGACTAACGAAAGAAGAGATTAAAAAAATCACTCCTGATATCATCGAATTTGCTGATATCGGAAAATTTATTACTCAGCCTGTTAAAAACTATTCGAGCGGTATGAAATCGAGGCTTGGATTTGCCATTTCGGTTCATACTAATCCTGACATACTGGTAGTCGATGAGGCTTTATCAGTAGGAGATCAAACATTTTACGATAAGTGTTTGAAAAAGATTAATGAATTTAAAGAACAAGGTAAAACTATTTTCTTTATCAGTCATTCGTTGACTCAAATTCGCAGTGTGTGCAACAAGGTCATGTGGATTCACTTTGGAGAGTTAAAACAATTTGGCGGCACTCGTGTTGTTTTAGAAAAATATAAAGAGTTTGTTAAATGGTTTAATGGATTAACTGATGAAGAGAAAAAGCAGTATAAACTAGATATGCTGGCTAATCAGGCAAAAGATGAATATGCCTTGATGAATGAAAAGAGTGAGTATGATCAGCCTTTATACTCATTAGAGCAGCGTACAAAGCGACGTGAACGAAAACAAAAAAGACGAAAAACGTTCAAGCTTTATTGTCAAGTAGGCATTTTATCTATGCTGTCTTTGTTTTTAGCGATTTTAATGTTTTATACATAAGGTTTATAAAGCATTTTAATAATATTGAGAATAGATATGTAGATTGATATATCTACTATTCAAGGAGGATCTCTAATGAAAGCAAAAGTATTAATTCCAATCGTAGCAGGTGCGCTATTATTCACAGGCTGCAGCAATGACAAAGAAACTGCGAGCAAACCAACTAAAACGGAACAAACTCAACAAGAAAAAACAGCATTAAACAAAGTCTCTATTAAAAACGTAGGAGACAAACGCTTAGAAGTAAAAACAACAGCGGAAGGGAAAGACCTTAAATACGCTTATTCCGTTTATAAAGACGGCAAGTTATTCCAAAAAATCCCTTACTCTTCAAAAAAAGAGTTGGCTTATAAGCTAACGAAGTCTGGCGACTATCGTGTACGCGTATACGTGAAAGCTGGAAAAGAAAAAGCTGTTGCTAAAAGCACAGAGTTAGTAAAAGTAACAAAATCATAATAAATAAAAAAGATCACGGGATATCTCCCGCGATCTTTTTTTATTTTAGATTTAAACTTTCTTTTAATTCAGTAGATAGTTGGTTACGCGTGTCGTCAGATACGGCATAATAGTAGATACCATTAATCTTTTCGCCTTTTCCATCTATCTGCAGCTGTTCTGAATTTTTACGTGCGTCTTTATAGTTCGATTGGATTTGCTTCATGTCATCAAACGTAAGGTTTGTTTTTACATTTTGACCAATTGCATCTAAAATCGTACCATAATTTGTTAAAGACTGAACGCTAGCTCCTTCTTCAATAACTGCGTTAATCACTTGACGCTGACGCTGCTGACGTCCAAAGTCACCGCGAGGGTCTTGTTTACGCATACGTGTATATGCTAGGGCTTCTTTACCATCCAATGTTATATTCCCTTTCTGGAAGCTGTATCCACCAGAACTGAAGGCAAAGGAGTTGTTAACTGTTACGCCTCCAACAGCGTCTACAATGTCTCTGAAGCTTTCCATATTCACTTGAACGTAGTAGTCTACAGGTACATCTAGAAAGTTCTCGACTGTATTGATAGCCATATCCACGCCACCAAAAGCATAAGCATGGTTGATTTTATCTTGTGTTCCTTTTCCTACAATTTCAGTTCGCGTATCACGTGGAATACTTACCATTTTCATAGACTGTGTCTTTGGGTTTACCGTCATTAAAATAAGAGAGTCTGAACGTCCTCGGTCACCGGCACGCTGATCTACTCCTAATAGTAAAATAGAAATAGGATCGCCGTTTTCCAAACTCACTTTATTTGAACGTTTTTCAGATACATCACGTTTTAAAGGTTCGTGTGTTTGTGTAAATGTCTTTTCAACGGAATGCCATATGCTATATGCATAGCCTGCTACACCTAGAATTAATACTAAAATAATACCAAGAATAATTTTAAACGCGCGTTTCTTTTTCGGTTTTTTTCGTTTGCGTCTGCGCGCATTTGAAGGTTGTACTTGTTCTTCCATGTGGAACCTCTCTTCCTTTTCTTTATGTATTGATAAAATAAATGTCTTCTATGTAAGCCATTATTCTTATCTTTTTCATTGTAAAACACGTCAAAATGATTAAAAAAATGACAAATTTAATCAAATTTCTTCATGTACTTTAAAATTATATTATAATAAAAGAAAAAAAGAAAGATATAGTAAGGGAGACATTTTATGAAAATTTTAATTAATGTATTTGCTATTCTCATCTTTATCTCGTCTTTAGTAGCAGGAAAGATGTACTGGAATCATCAATTAGACAAGCAGTTCGAAACAAAGCCTACAAGAGTAAGCGCAGCCGAAACAAAAAAGGATATGCAAAGTGAGACTAAGAACTTGCCGGAATCAATCGTGAAGAAATTAGAAAAGGCAAAGAAAATGGGAAATACTGTAAAACTTGTAATTGTGGGATCCGCTCCCGAGAAAGATGTAAAGACATGGGGAACTTTATTGAAAGATAAACTAGAAGATACATATGGGACAGATTTAATAAATGTAGAGTTGTATGAATACAAACAAATGAATACATTACAATTTGTGAAATCAAAAACGTATGAAGAAATTACAAAAGCAAAGCCTGATATCTTGCTTTTTGAACCATTTTTATTAAATGATAACGGCGTAGTAGGTATTAACAATACAATTGATAACTTGCAAATTATTATGAAGCATATTGAAAGTGAAAATAAAGACCTAGTTACTATTTTTCAACCATCAGCTCCGGTCTATCAAGCTCAAAATTACCCTAACGACGTAAAGGCTTTAGGAACCTTTGCTAAAGAAAATGGATACGAGTTTGTAAATCATTGGAGTGCATGGCCAGATTATAATGAGGAAGACATTTTAAAGTATTTATCTGATGAAAATGGCCAACCGAACGAAGAAGGAGAGAAGGTATGGTTTAAATTTCTCTCTGAGTATTTTACTAATTCATAATGAAAAAGCACGCTACCTTATAAAGAAGGTTCGTGCTTTTATTTTTTAATTTGTTACAACAGGTAAAAGTAAAGCGTTAAGCTGCTCTAAAAATCTTTCATAATAAGCTGGTTGATAGTGTCTTGGCGTAAGACCCCATTTGTGATTTTCATCTGCCATAAATTCTTCTTTTATTTCAAGGTATGTACTATTGTTAATTTTGTTGCCAAGGTATGTATACATATACTCTAATTGCTGATTGTGACGTTGAATTTCGTCTTGATTTTCAAAAACTTGAACGTTTCCTTCTTTATCTACATATTTTTCTTTCCAAAACGCTTTATGAATAATGACTTTTGAAATGCTGCTTGCGTTGATTCTTTCGCATATTTTATCAGCAGAACTTTCCCATAATTCATCAGTGCGTTCTACAATTCTTTTACTCTTTAAATCATTCATTAAATTAGATTGAGCAAATTCTTTGGAAAGGGCGATGTAAGATTCTCCGCGTTTCATAAGTCTTAATCTTTCAGAGAGTAAGTCAATGATTAACGTGTCGGCAGGCTCTTCATCCACATGTTTTAAGAAAAGTTTATTAAGATCATTGTATACACTTCTACGCTGGAATCTGGACTCAATGTGGATGCCTCGAATGGAAAGTCCAACAGGTTTGGATGCTAGCGATATAATATTCGTTCTAGCAAAATACTCATTAATTTCATATTGATGGTCAAACATAGCAAAAGGGTCTCTAGAAACACAGCTTCCTAGAATGTCAATTTTTTTCTTCAAATTCATCTACAACTCCTACAATATTTTCTCATTTTTAGACACATATAGAAAAACTATAAACGAAGAAGAAGAGAAAAGTCAATCAGTGTTTAGGTATATTTACTCACTTTCTATCTCGTTAATTTTCCATTATTTATTTTTAACATTTTCTTCAAGAAAAGAATGTTACATTTCAATACAAAAGGAACGTCTATCAATCCCAAAAGAGAGCATGAGCAAAAATAGATACTTATGCTAGAAGATAGAAAAAAAGCCCTGTGATATAATATAATTCATGGAATACTATCCATGATCTGAGGCATAGAAAGAGGAGAAAAAAATGATAGATATATATACCAATATCTTGCCAAATGCGAACAGTGGTCCCAAAAGTGTAGAAGAATTTTTAGAGATGGCAAATGTATTAGTGAAACAAGGAGTAACAGAAGTCGTAGCAGCACCTCTTTATAACGGAAAAGATTCCAGCTGTAGAGAAGATGTCGATCTTGCGAATGAATGGTTAAGAAAATCTTCTATTTCGTTAAGCGTTTTACCAGGTCAAAAAGTAATTGCCTCTACCAATATGATTGTATCAAATGAAGATTATTACACGATGACAATAAATGAAAATGAAAAATATATGTTTTTACACATTCCGCAAGACGTGGAAATTGAAGTGTTAGAAAATATTGCTTACGAGCTTCAGCTAAAAGGTATTGTACCGGTTTTAAATGAGCCTGAGTGCCATTCATTATTTGTGGAGAATCCTCCGCACTTGTACAAGCTCGTAAAAAATGGAGCAGTCGTTCAGCTGTCTGCACAAAGTGTGCTGGGCGGCAACGGCAGTAAAGCTAAAAAAGCAGCTTATCAGTTCATTGATCACGGATTAGCACACGTTATTGCATCAGGTGTAAATCGTGAAAACTATCAGCAGTACGGCCTGCAAAAAGCTTATTCAGCCGTTTCTAAAAAATACGGCAACAGCAAGCTTTATCATTTCATGGAAAATGCTGAGGCTATTGCGAGCGGGAAGGCTATTTATAAACAAGAGCCTGAACGCATCAAAAAAACAAAATTTCTAGGAATCTTTTAATTTTTCCCTTTGTATCCTGATTAACTTCTGTTTAATCAGGGTATTTGCATACAAAGACCTATTTAAATCCCTTCTTTTATCATCATTATTTGGAGTTATTTTACAAATTATGTTTGCGTTTTCACATAGAGTGATAGTAAAATATTGTTAGTTAAGTAGATGGCAGGAAAGTACGCGGTTTTCCGGGGTTCGTGGTGGTAAATGTCGAGAAGAATACATAGTTTCACATTTAAAATCGTCGTAGAATAGAGCTATACAAAACGCAGGGAGGGAAATAAAGTGATTGATATTCATACGTACATATTGCCTAATATCGATAGCGGACCTGAGGAAGTAGACGGCTTTTTGAAGATGGCACGCTCCTTAGCGGATCAAGGTGTTCAGTCGGTTGTGGCGACGCCTCTTTATGATAGCGATCAAGAGTTTATGAAACACCATTTATTTCTCTATGTGAACGCAGCTAATGAATGGCTCACGAATTCATGTATTCCTCTTCAAGTATTACCAGGTCAGCTTGTCCCTTTATCGCCTCAACTTCTGCGAAACTATGAGCGAAATCAGCTTCTTACGCTTAATCACACCGATAAATATTTGTTTCTTTCACTGCCTGAATATGATGTCTCACCTTATTTTGAAAAGATACTGTCTGATCTTCTAACAAAAGGCATTGTGCCTATTCTTCGTTCACCAGAATGTCATCCAATTTTCCGAGATCACCCTGAGCGTTTGTATGGGCTTGTTAAAAAAGGCGTACTTATTCAGCTAAGCGCGGCTAGTATTCTTGGTTTAAACGGAAAAAAAGAAAGAAAAGCGGCGTGTACGTTTATTAAATACCGCTTAGCCCACGTGATTGCCTCTGGCGTTCATGCTCGCAATTACCACGACTATTCACTTTCAAAAGCGTATGATTACATTTCCGATATGTACGGTGCGTCAGAACTTTATTTTTTTATTGAAAATGCAGAGGCGATTATCGACGGTCGTCCGGTTCATCAATTAGAGCCTGAGCCGATGAAAAAATTTAGTTTATTTAAATTATTCAGCTGAAAACAAGGGACTTTTCCATAAAAATGGGAAAGTCCCTTGTTTTGTCTTTCTTTCATTGTGGTATGGAATAGAAACAACGTTAAAAGAAAGGAAGGCTGAATATGATAAAAACTACAGCTGGAAAAGCAGCTATGTCGGTATTAAAAGAATGGAATATCGATCACATTTTCGGTATGCCGGGAGATTCCATCAATCATTTTATGGACAACTTGCGCAGTGAAAAAGATGAAATTGAATTTATTCAAGTCCGTCACGAGGAAGTAGGCGCACTTGCGGCATCTTCTTACGCCAAAATCACAGGCAAAATCGGCGTCTGTCTGTCGATTGGAGGGCCGGGTGCGATTCATTTGTTAAATGGTTTGTATGATGCGAAAGCAGACGGTGCACCGGTTCTGGTGCTAGCCGGACAGGTGCCTCGTGCGAAGCTTGGCAATGAATCATTTCAAGAAGTGAACTTAGAACGGGTTTTTGATGATGTGTCGGTGTTTAATCACCGAGTAGACTCGCCTGAATCGTTTCCGCATTTGCTGCAGCAAGCGATTCGAACGGCTTACGCTAAAAAAGGTGTAGCAGTTCTAGTTATTCCAGATGATATTCCGTCTTCAACAATTAAAATTGATGAAAAAACGCCAATTGCTAATGTATCAAAAAGCATTTCTCACAGTGACCCAGAAGATGTAGCTAAAGCGCTTCTAGCGATTAAATACGCGAAAAAACCGGTTATTTTAGCAGGAACGGGTGCCAAGCATGCGAAGCTTGAATTAGCGCAGTTTGCGGAAAAAATTGCGGCGCCGATTATCTTTACGCTTCCGGGCAAAGGAATACTCCCTGATCACCACCCTTATAATCTAGGGCAGCTCGGTCAAATTGGGACGAAGCCGGCGTATGAAGCGATGGAAGAAACCGATTTGCTGATTATGATTGGAACGTCGTTTCCATACCGTGAATTTTTACCGGACGGGGTTGAAGCGATTCAGCTGGATTCTGATGCCACACAAATCGGCAGACGCTATCCTGTATCCATCGGATTAGTCGGAGACTCTAAAACGACCCTATCACAGCTTACGCATAATTTAGATTACCAGGAAAACCGCCGTTTCTTAGAAGAGTGTCAAGTTAATATGGAAAACTGGTGGAAACACGTAGAAAAAGAAGAAAACGAAGTGAGTACGCCAATCAAGCCGCAGCAAGTCATCCCTAAGCTGCAAAAAATCGTCGATGATGATGCGATTGTATCTGTTGATGTCGGGAACGTAACGGTATGGATGGCGAGACATTTCCGCATGACAAATCAAAAATTTGTGATTTCAAGCTGGCTGGCAACGATGGGCTGCGGACTTCCAGCTGCGATTGCAGGAAAGCTTGCTCATCCTGAAAAACAATCGGTAGCCGTTTGCGGTGACGGAGGCTTTACGATGGTCATGCAAGACTTTGTGACCGCTGTGAAGTACAAGCTGCCAATCGTTGTAGTCGTCCTCAATAATAGTGAAATCGGGATGATTAAATATGAACAAGCAATTCAAGGTCACTTGGATTACCAAACGCAGCTCGGGGAAATGAACTTTGCGAAGTTCGCTGAATCATGCGGAGGAATTGGCTACCGCGTTGAAAAATACGAGGAGCTCGAAACCGCTTTTGAAAAAGCAGCGCTTGCGAATGTCCCTGTGGTGATTGATGTCGTTATTGCGGATGAGCCGCCGCTTCCAGGTAAAATTTCATTTGGACAAGCAGCCAATTATTCGAAGCACATCATGAAAAAGTTCTTTAAAGAACATGAGCTCGAAATGCCGCCGCTTCGAAAAGGACTAAGCAGAATGCTTTAATCAGTGACTCTCCTTACAGGAGAGTCTTTTTAGGAGGGATATCATGGGAGTGTTTGAAATCATTTTACTTATTTTTGGTGCGGTCATGATGCTTGTGATTGTAGTGCCGGTTATTATGGCTATTATTCTTTGGATGAAAGATGAAAAACAAGAAGAGCATTCGGTTTTGAGAAACTATCCGCTGCTCGGGAAAATGCGCTATATTTTTGAGAAAATGGGGCCTGAACTGCGTCAGTATTTATTTTTAAATAATAACGAAGGCAAGCCGTTTTCTAGAAATCAATACGAGCAAACCGTTAAATCAGGTAAATACCTCAACCGAATGATGGGGTTTGGCTCAGAGCGTGATTTTAACGAACCTGGCTATTATATTCGAAACGCGGTATTTCCAAAGCAGCGCGATGAAATGAAAGCGGATAATACGACAAAAATTAAAACAAAAGTATATAAAATGGACGCCGATAACTTATTCAGCCGAAGAGAGCACCGAGAAGAAAAAGAAGCGGATCCGTTTTATTTGCGGGATGAAGAAGCGGTTGTTATAGGTCCTTCATGCAAAAAACCGTTTGTTGTAAAAGGATTAATCGGCCAGTCCGGCATGAGCTTTGGAGCGCTTGGTGACCACGCGATTACCGCTTTATCACTAGGGTTAGGACGAGCAGGCGGCACCTGGATGAACACGGGAGAAGGCGGACTGTCACCGTATCATTTAAAAGGAAACGTCGATATCATTTTTCAAATTGGGCCAGGGCTTTTTGGCGTTCGGACAAAAGAAGGCGAATTTTCATGGGAAGAATTTAAAAAGAAAAGTGAAATGAAGCAAATCAAAGCGTTTGAAATTAAGCTCGCCCAAGGAGCTAAAACGCGAGGCGGTCACGTAGACGGTTCAAAAGTAACGGAAGAGATCGCAGAAATCCGCAACTTAAAGCCAGGAGAATCTGTAGACAGTCCAAACCGCTTTAAAGAGTTTGCATCGTATCCTGAAATGTTCCAGTTTATTGAAAAGCTTCGAGATATAGGCGGCAAGCCAGTAGGCATTAAAATGGTTGTCGGCAACACAAATGACCTTGAAGAAATGGCGGCGTATATGAAAGAGACGGGAATCGGACCTGATTTTATTACGATCGACGGAGCAGAAGGCGGAACAGGCGCATCGTTTCAAGAATTAGCGGACGGAGCCGGCGTACCGCTGTTTTCAGGACTTCCTTTTGTAGATGAACTGCTTAAAAAATATGGCGTTCGTGATGAAGTGAAGCTTTTTGCATCGGGCAAGCTGCTAACGGCTGATAAAGTTGCGACGGCTTTATCACTGGGTGCTGACTGCGTAAATATTGCCAGAGGCTTTATGTTTTCTGTTGGCTGTATTCAAGCGCAGGTTTGTCACAATAATAGGTGTCCCGTGGGCGTAGCGACAACGGATCCAAAGCTGCAAAAAGCGCTTATTATTGAAGAAAAATCATACCGCGTGTGCAACTACGTGCTGTCATTACGTGAAGGGTTGTTTAATTTAGCCGCAGCAGCCGGTATTGATTCGCCAACGAAGTTTTCAAAAAAACACGTGGTGTTTAAAAACAGCAGCGGACAGTTAGCTGATATTTCTGTAAAAGAAAAGATGTATGTATAAAAAGCTGCCAATCGGCAGCTTTTTATTGTCTTCTTTGAAGCAAATGCAGGCAAAACTCTAAGTCTTTTTGTAGGTGCTCTTGCATTAACGTTTCGGCTTTTTCAGCATTGCGTTCTTTAATCGCGTTATAAATGTCTTCATGTTCGTCAATTAAAAACGGGCGGTTGTAAAATACCACGGTATGACGGAACAAGTAAATGATGGACTGCATGCGGTCGATGATGTTAATCATTACGTCATTGTTGCTTGCGTTCACAATAATGGCGTGAAAACGTTCATTTGCACTCATAATTTCTTCAAACGAGCCGTTTCTTCCGATGTCTACGCATTCCTTTAACTCTTCTAATTCGTTATCAGACAAAAAAGTCGCTGCAGCTTTAGAAGCTGAGCCTTCTAGCAGCATTCGCACTTCAAACAAGTTGCGTAAATCTTTTTCTGTCGGCGACACCACTTTTTTTCGAACAATCAGTCCTTCATATTCTAAGCGTCTAATGGAATCACGAATCGGCGTTCGGCTGAATCCAAGCTCGCTCGCTAATTTTTCTTCGACGATTTTTGTACCGCCTTCAAGCTCACCGTTTAAAATTTTATCTCGAATCATCTCATAAGAAGGGTGATGAGACGAACGAGAACCTTGATTTCTTAACATACTCTACTTCACCTCTAGCATTCGACACGAGAAAATCTCGTCTCTTTCTCTCTTTATTTTTAATCATTTTGTACGCGTATACCCAAATCATACTATAACTTGTGAAAAGGTGGGACGGAAAGTTTCGGTTTTGGAAATAAATTTCATTTAAAAAAAGGCTAGACAAATAAATAGAATGCGAATATGATGAGTGTATACAAAATTATCAGAAATGTATACAAAAAATATTTTAACGTATACATTATTTTTTAAAACATATTTGAAAACGTATACAACAAGGGGAGGAAACGAAAATGACAAAACGCGTTGGATTTATTGGACTTGGAATTATGGGAAAACCGATGACGCTCAATTTATTAAAAGCAGGTTTTGAGGTAACGGTTTACGATATTAATAAAGCAGCAGTAGAAGAAGTGAAAGCAGCAGGAGGATTTGGAGCAGAAAGTCTTGCTGAAGTTGCAGTGAACAGCGACGTGATGATCACGATGCTTCCGGCTTCACATCATGTAAAAAGCGTGGTGCTTGGAGAAGAAGGGTTAATTCATAGCGCCAAAGAAGGAAGCGTTATCATCGATATGAGTTCCATTTCACCGGTAGCATCAAAAGAAATTGCGGCTGAACTTGCACAAAAAGGAATTCACATGCTAGACGCTCCGGTTAGCGGCGGAGAGCCAAAAGCAATTGACGGCACGCTTGCGATTATGGTCGGTGGAAATGAGCACATCTTTGAAAGCGTTTCATCTATTCTTTATGCGATGGGAGCAGAAGTAACGCTTGTTGGAGACAACGGAAGCGGCGTAACGGCTAAGCTTGCGAACCAAGTGATTGTAAACTTAAACATTGCAGCGATGTCTGAAGCACTTGTGCTAGCAGCCAAAGCAGGCATTGACGTTGAAAAAATGTATCAAGCGATTCGCGGCGGATTAGCAGGAAGCGCTGTATTAGATGCAAAAGTGCCGCTTATTTTAGACCGCAACTTCGTAGCAGGGGGACGCATTGATATTAACTTAAAAGATATGACAAACGTGATGGAAACGGCTCATGACATTGGCGTACCGCTTCCGCTTTCAAGTCAGCTGGTGGAAATTTTCCACGCGTTAAAAGTAGACGGAAAAGCAAGCGATGATCACGGCGGAATTGTACAGTACTATGAAAAGTTAGCAAACGTTGAAGTGAAAAAGAAGGTGGAAGCATGATTAAACAGCAGGAAAAACGCCTTGTAAGCGATGTGTTTAAAAACATTCCAGCGGTCGATGATGCACTTGTACAAAAAATGCTCGACGAAGAGCTTCTGACGTTTAATCAAAAAATCATTGTGCTAGACGATGATCCAACGGGTGTTCAAACGGTTAACGGTATTTCCGTCTATACAGACTGGAGCAAAGACAGCATTAAGCAAGGGTTTTTAGAAGAAAACTCCATGTTTTTTATCCTAACGAATTCACGCGGATTTACCGCTTCTGAAACGGAAAAAGCCCACGCGGACATTGCTGCTGTTATTACAGAGGTAGCGGCTGAAGTAGATAAAGAGTTTTTAATTATCAGCAGAGGTGATTCGACTCTTCGCGGTCACTACCCGTTAGAAACAGAAGTATTAAAGAAAACCGTTGAACAGCACTCCAATCAAGTGCTCCACGGCGAAGTGATTTTTCCTTTCTTTAAAGAAGGCGGACGCTTTACGATTGATAACATTCACTACGTGCAAGATGAAGACTACTTAGTGCCGGCGGGAGAAACGGAATTTGCAAAAGACCGTACGTTTGGCTACAGCAAGTCTCATTTAGGCGAGTGGGTAGAAGAAAAGTCAGAAGGGAAATTCAAAGCAAGTCATACGACGTATATTTCGCTCGGGAGCATTCGTGCCCTTGATTTAGTAACGATTACAAATCAGTTAATGGAAGTGAAAGACTTTAACAAAGTGATTGTGAACGCAGTGGATTATGTAGACGTGAAAGTTGTGACGATTGCGCTTCTTCGCGCGATGAAGCTTGGAAAGCACTTTATGTATCGAAGCGCTGCGGCTTTAACAAAAGTGATGGGCGGAGTGAGCGACAAAGACCTTTTAACAAAAGAAGAGCTCATTAAAGAAAAGTCGTCAAACGGCGGATTAATTATGGTTGGCTCGCACGTAAAAAAAACAACAGAGCAGTTAGAAGAATTAAAGAAATGCAGCTTCATTGAATTTATTGAATTTGATTGTCATCTTGTCTTAGAACCTGAAAAGTTTGAAGAAGAAGTGAATCGTATTATCAATGAAGCAGAAAAGCTTATTTCCAAAGGTCAAACGGTAGCTGTGTATACAAGACGCGAGCGCTTAGATCTTGGCGAAGGCAAAAAAGAAGAAGAGCTTAAATTATCGGTAAAAATTTCAGATGCGGTTACAAGCATTGTTCGCCGCTTGAACGTTCGTCCAAACTTTATCGTCGCAAAAGGCGGCATTACGTCAAGTGATATTGGCGTAAACGGCTTATCTGTAAAGCGTGCGACGGTTGCTGGACAAATCAAACCCGGCATTCCGGTATGGGTAACGGGAGAGGAAAGCAAGTTTCCAGGCATTGCATACATCATTTTCCCTGGGAATGTTGGAGCCAAAACAACGCTTCGAGAAACGGTTGAATTACTAAGTAAATAGAAAGAAGTGAACGTACGAGGTGCGTTCACTTTAGAAAATATTTGAAAGCGTATACATTATTTGGATGTACGTACATGAAAAATGGTCACACTAAGGGGATGAACATATGAATTCAGTATTCGGATTAAGTCATGAAGCAAGTCTTTTGCTGTATGCGATTGTATCGATTGTCGGACTGATCTTTTTAATTGCTAAGTTTAAAACAAATCCGTTCGTAGCGCTAATTGTTGCGGCTTTGTTTATGGGTCTTATTTCAGGAATGAAGCTGCCTGATATCGTAACGGCTTTCCAAGAAGGAGTAGCGAGCGTCTTAGGATTTATCGCGATTGTTCTTGGTCTTGGAACGATGTTAGGTAAAATGATGGCAGAGTCAGGCGGAGCCGAGCGTATTGCCCGCACGTTAATTAAAGTGTTCGGTGAAAAGAACGTACACTGGGCAATGATGGTTGTAGCCGTTATTTGCGGTATCCCGGTCTTTTTCCAAGTTGGCGTTGTGTTATTAATTCCGCTTGTGTTTGTAATTGCCAAGCATACGGGTACGTCACTTATTAAAATTGGTTTATCATTAATTGCCGGTTTAGCCGTTGTTCACAGTTTGGTACCTCCGCATCCGGCAGCGATGCTAGCGGTGGATATCTTTAAAGCAGATTTAGGTAAAACGATTTTGTATTCATTAGTTGTAGCATTTCCAGCTGCAGCCGTGGCGGGTCCTATTTACGGATCGTTCATTTCACGCCGTGTTCACGTAGAACCAACGGGTGAAATTATGGAGCAGTTCACAGAGTCGAAGCATAAAGATCTTCCTGGCTTCGGCATTACATTATTTACGATCCTACTTCCGGTACTATTAATGCTTTTAGCAACGATCACTGGGTTTGTTTATCCAGAAACAAGTACGATTCGCTACGTAACAAACTTTATCGGAAGTCCAATCGTTGCGCTTTTAATTTCATTGGTATTTGCTTTTTACTCGTTCGGTTTTGCAAGAGGATACAACAAAGACGATCTATTAAAATTCACAAACGAATGTCTTGGACCCGTTGCTTCGATCATTTTAATCATCGGTGCAGGCGGCGGTTTTAATAAAATTTTAACAGCAAGCGGTGTAGGTGACGCGATTGCAGGATTTGCTCAAGATGCCCATCTTTCTCCTATCGTGCTAGCGTTTGTGATTGCCGGGTTAATTCGTGCAGCAGTTGGTTCAGCAACAGTGGCAATGACAACAGCAGCAGGTATTGTCGCACCAATTGCAGCAACGATGCCAAACGTAAGTCCGGAGCTGTTAGTACTAGCAACAGGCGCAGGTTCTGTGATGCTATCGCACGTAAATGATTCTGGCTTCTGGTTAATCAAAGAATTCTTCAATATGTCAGTGGCTCAAACGTTAAAAACGTGGACAGTGATGGAAACGATTCTATCATTTGCGGCTTTTGCAATGGTTCTTATTTTAGACATTTTCATCTAAGAAAAAAAGCGCTGGTTTCAGCGCTTTTTTCTTTGATATAAAATATATTCAAAATATTTCAAATAATGAGAAAAAAAGACTAGATTTTTCCCGTTTCGATAGTATAGAATAGTTATAAAGTAGCAAAGGGGGTAGATGTATGACAAATGACGAAAAGTATCAAATTGGTTTGACGACAAAAGCATTAATTCCAGTGAACGATTCTGTGCACCGAACGAAGGTGCTGGATGAAGCAGGAGAATACATGCTAAGCAAGACGTGTAAGCAATTATTAGAAGAAGCGTGTATTCGAGAATTAAGTACGTTTAAGGGATCGATTGCCGCCGTTCGAAAAATGTTTCCGTACAAACAGCTTACGCCGCTTGTTATTAATCGTTCACAAGCCATCATTGCGTTTCCGACATCTTCGCCAAATGACTATAGCTGCGCTTGGATTTTTGCCTCTCATGTTCATACTTCACACACGCTTGCTACAGTTGATCCAACCTCCATGCTAATTCACTTCAAAGATGGAACGTTCATTCCAGTGAAGCTTTCTTATTATAGTTTAGAAAAAAAGCTGGCCAGAGCGGCTGTTATTCGTAATTACTGTTTAGAAAGTCCCGTTGTCTTGGCATAATCGTTCGATTTATCGAATAAACTTGTCCTACATATGAACAATCGTTTGGACTACACATATGAACGGAAGGAGGAAGCTTATCATAAGCTTCCTCCTTTTCTTACTCCTGAAGAAGCGAGGCCTTTAGTTTTTTGCGAGCTGCTTTTCCCCAGTTTTTAACGGCTCCCGTGGAGACTCCGTATTTGTAGGCAATATCTTTATACGAGTAGCCTTCTAGCAGATGTTCGAGTACATAGATTTTTTCTCTCCCTGTTAAGTGTTCGATATGCTGCTCGATGATTTCACTTTCTAGCGGCACGGGAAGAGCGGGATCTTCGTTCAGTGAAAGCAGGTTTTGCTCAGCCGGTGTTTCACGTTCTTCGTATAAAATGGTGCCTTTTAGATGAGAAAGGATCGTACCGCGTACAGTTGTGTAGGCATAAGCGGAAAAAGAGCCTTTGTTTTCATCAAATTTTTGATACGCTCTCCATAAACCAATTAACGCAATTTGATAATATTCGTCGTAGTCTTTGTAAATATGAAATTTTTTAATCATCGACACAATTAATGGATGAAAAGATGAAGCGATTTGATCAAACGAGCTTTTTTGCATGCAGCATTCCTTTTTCAAAAACGCGTTTTTGCTGTATTCCGCCGGTATCTCTACTGTACAAGAGAAAGATTACATGCGCGAATGAGCGTACATTATGTTTTCTTTTTAAGAAACGTGACGTAATTTCCCCGGAAACTTCACGTTTCGCTAGGAAATATGCGAAGTATACGTGTATTTGTAGAGATTTTACGTACGAAAGGCCCCCCATTCCAATTTCTACTAATCTATAATTACTCTTATATCAATCGATGTAGCAACTCTACCATCACCAAAGAGCGGTGATGGTAGAGTTGCTAGACCTAAGCGGCAGTCACCCTCCCTTGCGGGTTTGCGCCTGCCGCTTAGGTGAACCTTTTTGGGCAAATTCAGTGGAGTATTTTTGTGTTTGTCTCTTTGTTTATTCTATTGAATGTAAGTTGGGTGGGCAGAATATATTTGGTTTTTAAAAACGGGTAAAGGGGAGATTGAATGAAGGCGATGGTTGGGGTAAATGTGGCGGCGGCTGTTTTGTGCGGGGCGGTGATGTATGCGGGGACGCAGCACTGGCAAGAGCAAACGGAAGCGCAGGCAAGTGAAGTAAAAACTGCTGTTGTACATAAAGAAAAACAGTTTTCCGATGTATCTGCTTATACAAAAAATCTTCCAGACTTTATCACAAAACAAATCCAGTCATCTATCGCAAATAAAAAACCTCTAACTCTTGTGCTTGCCACATCCGCAAAGGAAGCAGAGTGGCCTCAGCAGTTAAAAAAAGAACTAGCAGCTACATATGGACGTGATGTATTTACGGTCAAAACACTTTCATACGGCAGCCAAACAACCGATGAGCTTTTATCCTCACATATTGCCGATCAAATTGATCAACTTCAGCCAAACATTATTCTGTTTGAAGCACCTCTTAAAAATGACTATCAGCACCTTACGCTAGATGAGACGCTTGAAAATACAGACAAGCTGATTCATCAGCTTAAAGACTTGAAGAAAACCCTTATGATTCAGCCGTCACAGCCATATATTTCACAAACTGAGTCCTACGAAGAAGGGGTAGAAGCGATCAGAGGAGTATCTGAAGCAAACTGGGTATATTATATGAATCACTCGCTCATTTGGCCGTTTCATTTAGGAGAGTATATAAATAAAGACAGCGGCAATTTAACGAAAAAAGGAAATGAGGTGTGGGGGGAATATGTTGTGAATTGGTTTACAGGAGAATAAAAAGATAAGCCCTCTTTCAAAAGAAAGAGGGCTTGTTTTTTACAATTTTGCTAGATTGTGACTTTTTCTCGTTTTATAGTAGTAATTTTTGGTATCTCTACACTTATAAAGTTTAAAGCCAAAAATCTCTAAAGGGGTCCAAACCTTTTTGATGTTTACGAGTGGCATTACAATTCTCCATTCTGTTCTTTATAAAAGTTCTATTGTTTCATTATAAAGAACTCAAGAGGGATAGTAAATACTATAAAGAACAGTTTATCTAAAAAATTCTTTATAAAGAATTTTTTGGGATTGTCATTTTTGACATATAAACATTTAGAATTGCTTGTTCTGCGATACAGGCGATAATCAATTTATATATTGATGAAAAGATAGATGATAAGATACTAACCCAAGTCTTTAGAACAAGACGATCAAACTATCGCTCATTTTTAATAGGAGTGATTTTTATCATAGCCCAAGCTGCATATTCTTGTTACATTAACGTTGTGAAAAACATCACAAAATAAAATGCAAAGGATGATCTAAATTAAAACGTAATTAGACCACTTATTTTTTTTCTTGCTGTTAAAGTAATGGAATCGCATACATACCGTAACTGTGTTAGATAATCTGACACATAAGTTGAACGATTCAGAAAATTCATATATCTTAAGTATATCTTTAAAGATGCATAGAAAATATATCTTTGAAACAAGCAGGTATAGACGCCAGGGGAGGAATGGAAGATGCAAAAAAAGAAACTCGTATTGATTGGAAATGGAATGGCTGGAGTTCGAGCGGTTGAAGAAGTATTGAAGGTTTCAAACGAAGCGTTTGAGATTACGATTTTCGGAAGCGAGCCGCATCCGAACTATAATCGTATTTTACTATCAAAAGTGCTGCAAGGAGATACGAATGTTGAAGACATTACGTTAAACGATTGGAACTGGTATCAAGAAAACAATATTACATTATATACGGGGGAAACGGTTACTAGTATCGATTCAGTAAAAAAAGAAGTAGCGACAAACAGCGGCAGAGTAGAATCATATGATGAATTAATTTTAGCAACGGGCTCTCTTCCTTTTATTCTTCCGATTCCAGGATCAGATAAAAAAGGAGTTACGGCTTTTCGAGATATAAAAGACACGGATGAAATGCTGCAGGCATCTCAGCAGTATAAAAAAGCAGCGGTTATTGGAGGCGGACTGCTTGGGCTAGAAGCGGCGCGGGGACTGTTAAATCTAGGGATGGACGTATCTGTCATTCATTTAGCTCCGTATTTAATGGAACGTCAGCTCGATCCAACAGCCGGCAAATTGCTTCAAAACGAATTAGAAAAACAAGGCATGAAGTTTTTGCTTGAAAAACAAACGGCGGAAATCGTCGGCAATGAACGAGTTGAAGGATTATCTTTTAAAGACGGTACGTTTTTAGAAGCTGATTTAGTCGTAATGGCGGTTGGAATTAAACCAAATGTTCAGCTTGCAAAAGAAGCGGGACTTAACGTAAATCGAGGAATTGTCGTGGATGATTATATGCAAACGGATATCCCAAACATCTACGCTGTCGGAGAATGTGCAGAGCATAGAGGAATGGTATACGGGCTAGTAGCACCTCTGTATGAACAAGGAAAAGCATTAGCCAAAGCGATTTGCGGGGCAGAAAAAGTGCCTTATGAAGGATCGGTTTTATCAACGCAGCTAAAAGTATCAGGTGTTGAAGTGTTTTCGGCAGGCGACTTCATGGAAGATGAAGAGAAAAAAGCGATCAAAGTGTTCGATGAACAAGACGGCATTTATAAAAAGCTTGTTCTGCGAGGCAATCAAATCGTAGGAGCCGTTCTTTTTGGAGACAGCAGCGACGGAAATCGACTGTTTTCAATGATTCAAAAGCAAGAAGACGTATCAGATGTCGCAAAAGTGTCGATTTTACAGCCATCTGGCGGTAACGCGGGTGAAAGTTTAGTAGCAAGCATGAGCGCGGATGATATTATTTGCGGCTGTAACGGCGTAACAAAAGGTACGATTGTGGAAGCTATCCAAAAACAAGGATGCTCATCGGTTGATGAAATCAAAGCTTGTACAAGTGCCTCTCGTTCTTGCGGAGGATGTAAACCGCTTGTAGCGGAAGTGCTTCAGCATACTCTTGGCGCTGACTTTGACGCTACGGCTCAAAAAGAAGCGATTTGCGGCTGTACGACTCTGTCACGAGATGAAGTTGTCGAAGAAATCAAAGCAAAAGGCCTTTCGCATACGCGTGAAGTTATGAATGTACTCGGCTGGAACAATGAAGAAGGCTGTTCGAAATGCCGCCCGGCGCTAAACTATTATTTAGGTATGGTGAATCCAACCGGATACGTTGATGAACGCGAATCACGATTTGTGAATGAACGCATGCACGCGAATATTCAAAAAGACGGCACGTATTCTGTTGTTCCTCGCATGTACGGAGGCGTCACAAATGCAGAAGATTTACGAAAAATTGCAGATGTTGTTGATAAATATGAAATTCCGCTCGTAAAAGTGACGGGTGGTCAGCGTCTTGACTTGTTTGGTGTTAAAAAAGAAGATTTGCCTAGCGTATGGGAAGAATTAGATATGCCTTCTGGCTATGCGTACGGCAAGTCGCTGCGCACGGTGAAAACATGCGTCGGCGAACAGTTTTGCCGTTTTGGCACGCAGGATTCAATGGGCGTTGGGATTGCGCTTGAGAAAAAATTTGAAGGACTATGGACGCCTCATAAAGTGAAAATGGCTGTATCTGCTTGTCCGAGAAGCTGCGCTGAGTCAGGTATTAAAGATATTGGCTTTATTGGAATTGACGGCGGCTGGGAAATTTACGTGGGCGGAAATGGAGGTACGCATCTTCGCGGCGGAGATTTGTTGTATAAAGTAAAAACAGACGAAGAATTGATGGACATCACAGGAGCGTATTTACAGTATTACCGAGAAACGGCTAATTACTTAGAGCGTACGTCTGCATGGATTGAGCGCATGGGACTTTCACACATTCAATCAGTGCTTGATGACGCGGAGACGAGAAGAGAGCTGAATATGCGTATGGACGAAGCGTTATCTACGTACCGTGATCCTTGGAAAGAAATCGTCGAAAGCAAAAAAACGAAAAAAGAGCTGTTCGAAACAGTTGTCACATCATAATGCTGGGGGGAAATAAAGATGGTGAATAAAAACATTACAAAAGTATGCGTAGGGTCGATTCATGATTTTCCGGTAAGCCTGGGTAAAACAGTGAAAGTAAACGGAAAAGAAATTGCGGTGTTTAAGCTATCAAGCGGAAAAATACGGGCAATTGAAAACCGCTGTCCGCATAAAGGCGGGGTGCTAAGTGAAGGAATCGTGAGCGGCGACTCGGTGTTCTGTCCGATGCACGACTGGAAAATTTGCCTGCATGACGGCAACGTACAAGAGCCTGACAGCGGCTGTGTAGACACGTACGAAGCGTCTGTTGAAGGAGATTTGCTGTATCTTTTAATTGAAGAATAAGTAACGAGGCGCGTTGATTTTCAACGCGCCATAAAAATTCAAGGGGACACACTAAAAGGAGCGAAGCAAAATGCGGACAGGAAAAGTGTACATTGTAGGAGCCGGACCAGGAGATCCAGATTTACTAACGATAAAAGCAGCCAAATGTTTAGAAAAAGCAGATGTTATTTTATATGACCGACTAGTGAACCCTGTTCTTCTTCAGTATGCAAAAGAAGGAGCCGAACTCGTCTACTGCGGGAAAAAGCCTGGTGATCACTGCGTTTCTCAAGACGATATTCATGATTTGCTTGTATTCTACGCAAGAAAAGGAAACACCGTTGTGCGGTTAAAAGGCGGAGATCCGTTTATTTTCGGAAGAGGCGGGGAAGAAGCAGAAGTGCTCGTTCAAAACGGAATTCCGTTTGAAGTCGTTCCAGGTATTACAGCAGGCATCGCGGCACCGGCCTATGCTGGAATTCCTGTGACGCATCGTGAGCTCAGCCGTTCGTTTGCGGTTGTGACGGGACACTGTTTGAGCGGCAAGCCGGAAAGTATTCGCTGGGAGCATTTAGCAAAAGGTGTTGATACGCTTGCGATTTACATGGGCGTTAAAAACTTGCCGTATATTTGCCGTCAGCTTTTAGAGGCGGGGAAAAGCGCAGATACGCCGGTCGCTCTTATTGAACAAGGCACGTCGGTTTATCAGCGCACGGTTATAGGCACGCTTGGCACTATTATAGACACGGCTGCGGAGCAGCAAGTGAGCAATCCTGCGATGATTGTGATTGGTGAAGTGGTGAAGCAAGCTTCTGCTCTTTCTTGGTTTTTGGAAAAATCAGAAGAAAAAGTATGCGTCTAAGATGAATAAAAGGAGGGAACGTTTTTGCTTAAGAATTCACTGCAGTCAATGAATGAGTTAGCCCGTGAAAAAACGAAGCTTGTCAATGATTATTTGCCGAGTTATTTGCTGTTAGCTGTGCTTGCGGGTGCTTACGTGGGACTTGGCGTTATATTAGCTCTATCGGTAGGAGCGCCTTTAGCTTCTGCTTCTTTACCGGTCGTTTCTCTTGTGATGGGGTTATCATTTGCTGTTGCTCTCTTGCTTGTCGTATTTGCAGGAGCTGAATTGTTTACGGGGAATCATATGGTTTATACGGTCAGTACGTTATCAGGAGTCACGACATGGAAAGATACGTTCAAAAACTGGACGTGGTGTTTTATCGGAAATGCGATAGGTGCGTTTGGGCTTTGTTTGTTAATTACCGGAACCGGTTTGTTTAAAGGAATTGAACCGAACCATTTACTCATGACGCTGGCAGCTAAAAAAATGAATTTGCCGGTTAGTGAATTATTTTTCCGCGGCATCCTTTGCAACTGGCTTGTTTGTCTTGCGATTTGGACGGCTTCGCGCACTAAAAGCGATGCGGCAAAGATCATGCTTATTTTTTGGATGCTTTTTGCATTTGTTGCTTCAGGATACGAGCACAGCGTGGCAAATATGACGTTTCTTGGCCTAGCTTTACTGCTTCCGCATCCAGATGCGATTTCGGCTGCTGGACTATTTCATAATTTAATTCCTGTTACGCTCGGAAACATCGTAGGGGGAGGAGTGTTTGTAGGAAGCCTCTACTGGTTTGTGAACGCTAGGCAGCTAAAAGAAGCTAAAAAGCAGCCGGCTTCTCTCTCAGCTGACTTGGATTCTGCTAAACTTTCTAAATAGCAAAAAAACCGCTCTTTGTACCATATAGTCTGCTTTTTAAAGCTATCATCACGGTATTTTAGAGCGGTTTCTTCTATATAATATAAACTGCTTAAAGCGTATTCACATCTATACGTATCGAACAAGCAGTATTGTTCTTCATTTTATAGAAACAGGAAGTCTGTGAGAATTGAATCCGGACAGATTCTGTTGAAATGAATATGTGAGGGTGCAGATATCATCGAAGAGGCAGAGGGCATCTTAGAATTTTAATGTTGTTTGGCATTTTATGCTCTTTTTGAGCTTCCTTAAAGCAGTTGTACATTGCTTTGCTGCCTAAATGATTAGCGGAGTGAATCGTAATTCGGTCGGCATATAAATGATGTTTTACCATAAAATGCACGAGCATTAATCCATTCCGTGTCTTGCTGAGTAAATCGTGATCGAGTGACAAATGTTCAACATCGAATGATCTTAGCAGATCAATACATTCGTCAATCGTTTCGGCTAAAACATGACCGTCAGGGCATTTGCGATAGTCGTCTAGAAAAACATTGATTTTCATGACTGATTCTCCCTTCCTTGCCTTGTATTTAGTGTAACATACATAATGTCATATACCTACCTAAGTCTATTCGACACATTTTCCTGCATTCCTTCTTAAATAGGGGTAAAAACACGAATTTTTATCATTATTTGCATATCTGAGGCGAATAAACAGGAAATAAGGAAAGAGATGTCGAACGAAAAATGAATAGATAAACAGTTTAAACTGGAAATTAACTTTTTTTATTCCGCGATCTTTGCGTAAGAGAGTCATTTTAATCCTAGATTTGACAAGGGATGAAAGGGGTTTGACCCATAAAAGATTGTCAGAAAAAAACTATAATTTGCGATTTTTTTAAAATAAATTGGAAATTTCTCTTTACGAAAAAGATGTTTGGGACGTATAATTTGATTTAAGGATTTTTTGGAACATAGTATGACAATATGACAAAAAAGAAAAGTAAGGTGAATAGAATGGGTAAGTTATTTAGTATCGGTGAAGTATTAATTGATATGATTCCAGCTCAAAAAGGTCTTCAATTGAAAGAAGTGGAATCGTTTACGCGTGTGCCAGGCGGAGCGCCGGCAAACGTTGCAGCAGTTGTTGCTACATACGGTAATGAGTCAGCGCTTATTACAAAAGTTGGAGAAGATGCGTTTGGAGACTTTCTAGTAGATACGCTTCGTGAAGTAGGAGTAGGTACTGATATGGTCTATCGTACAGAAGAAGCAAACACAGCTTTAGCTTTCGTTTCTCTGCGTGAAGACGGAGAAAGAGATTTCAGCTTCTATCGTAATCCTTCAGCAGATTTATTGCTAACAGAAGACGAAATTAACCCTGATTGGTTTGCAAGCAACGATGTTCTTCATTTCTGTTCGGTTGATTTAGTTGAAAGCCCTATGAAATACGCTCATATGAAAGCGATTAAAAGCATGAAAGAAAAAGGCGGAGTTATCAGCTTTGATCCAAATGTACGTCTTCCGCTGTGGAAAGATCATGAGCTATGCCGTCAAACAATTTTAGAATTTATTCCTCAAGCGCACATTGTCAAAATTTCAGACGACGAGCTAGCGTTTATCACAGGAATTGAAGATGAACAGCAAGCGATTCAGTCTCTATTTACAGGTGACGTTCAAGTAGTTGTGTTCACAAAAGGTGCAGAAGGCGCAACGCTTTATACAAAAGAAGCTGTCTATGAATCAAACGGTTACAAAGTAGCAGTTGTTGATACAACAGGTGCAGGAGATGCGTTTATTGGCGGATTCCTTTATCAGCTATTAAGCCGCGATGTGTCACAAGAAAACTTAACGGCTATTCTTGACTCAGACCACGATGCTATTTTGCGCTTTGCCAATGCAAGCGGTGCCTTAACGACAACTGGAAAAGGTGCAATCAGTTCCATTCCAGCCAAAGAAGTAGTAGAGCAATTTTGTAAGCCTGTAGCTAACTAAAATGAAAAGGCTTTATCTCTTCTTATTTTCAATCAGCAGAGGCGCTCGTTTCTGCTGATTGCAGATCACATAAGAGGAAGAAGCGAGCTGCGGAGCAAGAAGAAAAAATTTTTTTCTGTTTTTAAAAAATAATCAAAAAAATTTCTAGCTAAACGATAAATGTTCGTGTTAGTATAATACGAGCAGCAAAAAGTAGCAGTTTTACCACCATTTATGAAAACGTTATATATTTATCGATGTAGAACATTTGGGGGGATATTCAAGGGGGAATAAGCGAGCGCGTAGCCCTTGGTGAAAGAAAAGCAGCAGGTCGTTACATACGATGTACATAGATTAGAAATAGGAAAGTAGGTTAAGAGAAAGATGGATATTTTGCTAGGTGTTCTTCCTTCCGTTGCGTGGGGAAGCATGATTTTAGTTAGTATGAAGATGGGCGGTGGACCTTACAGTCAAACGCTTGGAACAATTATTGGAGCTTTAATTCTTTCATTTGTTCAGTTTATGATTGTTCAGCCAGTGTTAACGCCAACGCTTGTTATTGTCGGAATTGTTTCAGGTTTGTTCTGGTCAGTAGGTCAAAGCAATCAGTTTAAAAGTGTTCCATACCTTGGGGTTTCAAAGTCAATGCCGATTTCAACGGGTATGCAATTAGTATCAACAGCTCTTTTTGGTGTTATTGTATTTAAAGAATGGTCAACGCTTCAAACGATTGTACTTGGATCTATTGCGATTCTTTTAATACTAGCAGGCGTTGTGCTTTCTTCATTAGACGGTAAAAAAGAAGGAGCACAAGGGACTCCGGGACAAACGAAAAAAGGAGTTATCACTCTTATCATTTCAAGTCTTGGATTCTTAGTTTACGTCGTTATCGCACGTATTTTCAACGTAGACGCATGGGCAGCACTATTCCCGCAAGCAATTGGTATGTTAATTGGCGGTTTAATCATTACATACAAACATAAGCCATTTAACAAATATACGATTCGTAATATCTTACCAGGTCTAATTTGGGCATCTGGAAACATGTTCTTATTCTTATCTCAATCAAGACTAGGCGTAGCAACAAGCTTTTCATTATCGCAAATGGGTATTGTTATTTCTATCTTTGGCGGTATTGTCTTCTTGGGAGAAAAGAAAACAAAGCGTCAATTATTCTATGTATCTCTTGCGAGTGTGCTGATTATTTCAGGCGGTATTTGTATCGGCCTCGCAAAAGCCCATGCTTAATGTATCGATGTAGAAAAACCCCCATGGCTAAAGTGCAGCCATGGGGGTTTTTTTAGACCTAAGGTTTTGAGGCACCCCTTGCGGGGTAGCCTCAAAACCTTAGTCAAAGTCAAGATCAAAACCTTAGTGCTCTTCTGAATTTCAAAGCTGTATGTTCCTGTTGAGGGTTTCTCATTCTTAAGGCGGAATGTTTTTCATTCTTTGTTAGGAAGCTGTTCGGTGTGAGATGGCTTATAGTAGTAGAAAAGGATGGAGGAGAGGCTATGATTAAGAGTATTTATGAGACGCATGTACAGGTACGGAGTTTGGAGAATTCAATTGAGTTTTATAGACGTCTTGGGCTGACGTTTGTTCATAAAATTGAAGAGCGGCGCTGTGCTTTTTTCTTTATTGGGGAACAAAAGCAGATGCTCGGGCTTTGGGAAACAGACGAAAAAGAGCTGAAAAGAAGTCATTTTGCTTTTGGAATTGAAGCAGCAGATATTCATGAAGCATTAACATGGCTGCGTTCAAAAGGAATTGAACCGGAAGAAACGTCGTTTGGAAAACCGCAAACAGAGCCGATTGTTCATACGTGGATGCCAGCGGCGTGCGTGTATTTTAATGATCCTGACGGCAACCGCTTGGAGTTGATTACGCTTTTGAATGATAAGCCTGTCGTATCTAAGGATTTTCCCTATTTAAGTGAATGGAACAAAGAGTCCAAGACGAAATTATTCTAGCTCAAGTGAAAAACGAACCATTGATCAAAATGTTTGATTAGCGGTTCGTTTTTTTAGTTATGGTAAACGTAGGTTTGATCTGTTTTGTTCCTTCTAGCAGTTGATTGGAGGGCAAGGCGTAGACTCCTGCGGGAAAAGCGAAACAGGTGAGACCCCGCAGGAGCGCAAGCGACGAGGAGGCTCAGCGGCCGCCCGCGGAAAGCGAAGCCTTGCATGGAAATTAACTGCGGTGTCATAAGCGATCTATATGAGCTCGTGTATCCCATTTGTTCGTCTTTAGATTGGATTCATTTCGTTATGTCTCAACCTTTTTTGTGTATCATAAACGCAAGTTTGACATATTTATAAACATATAATATATTTGTTTATAAATTAATAAACAAAATATAGAGGTGTCTATTTATATGGTAAACGATTTGTTTTGGGAATCATCTTTTGAAGATATGAAGAAAGGGTACGGGGAAAGCGAAGAGCACTACCACTGCTTACTGTGCGGTGAAAGCATTGAAAAAGGCATTATTTATCCGGTGGAAGGTGTTTTTTATGAAGCAAAACGTTATATGAAGCTTCATGTGGAACAGCAGCACGGGTCTGTGTTCCAACATTTAATAGCGCTAGATAAAGAGGTAACCGGTCTTTCTGATCATCAAAAAAATTTAGTGAAGTTTTTTAAAGAAGGAAAAAGCGATAGTGATATTCAAAAAGAAATGGGAATCGGCAGTTCATCGACCATTCGGAATCACCGCTTTACGTTAAAGAAAAAGGAGCGTCAGGCCAAAGTGTTTTTAACGCTGATGGAACTGTTGAATGACGGAGAAGAAGAGAAGAAGCTACCGGCATCCACTGCAGCGCCTAAAAGAAGTCAGCGCTGCAGCATAAGTGATGAAGAACGAGAAAAAATTTTAGCGAAGAATTTCCCGCAAGGTTTAAACGGACCGCTTCGTACTTTTCACTTGCAAGAAAAACACCGTCTTGTTGTTCTTGAAGAATTAAGCGGGCATTTTGAGTTTGGCACAACGTATACGGAAAAAGAAGTAAATGATAGGTTAGCACCTTTTTATGACGACTATGCCGTGCTGCGACGCTATTTAATTGAGTACGGTTTCTTAGAGCGCAGCGCAGACGGAAGCAGCTACTGGAGAAAAGGAGAGACAGGGATGAGTATGGACTCAAAAGGCTATAAAAAGCAAATGAAGCAGCTAGCGAAAGAAGTAAAAACAGAAGGCGGCGTGTATCAAATAAAAAACCTTCACAACGATAAGATTTACATTGGCTCTACGCCCAACGTCAAAACGTTAAACGGCGTAAAGTTCACGTTGAAGACGAACACTCATCAAAATAAAGAGCTTCAAAACGAGTGGAATACGTACGGAGCAGATGCTTTTTCAATTGAGATGCTGGAAACGATTAAAAGAGAAGAAGAAAAAGCACTTTCAAAAAAGGATTTGCTGAAACTGGAAGCGAAATGGTTAGAGAAGCTGCAGCCTTACGGCGAAAAAGGCTATCATTCGCCTAAAGCTGATACAAAGGAGAAATAGGTGTGAAGAATCAAGATGTTAAAAGTGAAGTAGTGGAATCAGAAAAATCCGTCAGTAAGCTGATGCTTGTGTTTTTGATTCCGCTCATGTTAAGCAACGCCATGCAGTCCGTTGGGCAGCTGGCGGGAAGTATTATTGTCGGAAGAGCGCTTGGCGTTGATGCATTAGCAGCTATTTCCGCTTTTTTTCCTCTGTTTTTTCTGCTCGTGTCGTTTTCAATTGGAATTGGTTCAGGAAGTTCGATTTTAATCGGGCAGGCGTACGGGGCACAAAATGAAAAACGAGTGAAAGAAATTATCGGTACCACGCTCACGTTTACCTTTTTAGTCGGAATTGTGCTTGCTGTTTTGGGAAGCATATTTGCTCCGGATATTCTTCGGATTATGGGAACGCCGGCTAATATTATTGACGTAACGGTTCACTATGCGCGCATTTTGTTTGTGGCAATTCCTGTTTTGTTTTTATACTTTGTTTATACGACGTTTATGCGCGGAACCGGAGACTCTAAAACGCCTTTTTACTTTTTAGTTGTGAGTACGGTCTTAAATATCATTTTTCTTCCGATTTTAATTTTTGGATGGATCGGAGTACCAAAGCTTGGCGTGTACGGCGCTGCGTACGCAACGGTGTTTTCAACCGTATTAACGTTCATTATTATGGTTGTTTATTTGCGCAAGAAAAATCATCCGTTAAAGTTTGACTCATCTATTTCATTAAAAATGGACGGAACGCTTTTAAAGCTGCTTATGCGTTTAGGAATTCCAGCTAGTATCAATATGATTTTAGTTTCTCTTTCTGAAATTGCGGTCATTACGTTTGTAAATGGATTTGGCTCAGACGCTACGGCAGCTTACGGAGCGGTGAACCAAGTGGCAAGCTATGTACAAATGCCGGCAATCAGCTTAGGAATTGCCGTTTCTATTTTTGCGGCGCAGTCGATTGGCGCCAATAAATTTGAACGTTTAAAAGAAGTGATTCGCTCTGGAATTATGCTGAATTACGTCATTGGCAGCGTGTTGATTTTACTTATTTATCTCTTTTCCAATCAAATTTTAGCGCTGTTTTTGACCAGTCAGCATACGCTCCGTATTGCCGAAGAGCTGTTAGTGATCACGCTTTGGAGCTACTTGATTTTCGGTCATGCACAAATTATTACCGCTACGATGCGAGCAAGCGGTACGGTGCTTTGGCCTACGGTATTTAGTATTATGGCTATTTGGTGTGTAGAAGTGCCTGTAGCTTACGTGTTATCGCAGTTTACGTCTCTTGAAATCAAAGGGATTTGGATTGGGTATCCAGCGGCGTTTGTGGTCAGCTTAATCCTGCAGTACAGCTATTATCAATTTGTATGGAAGAAAAAGAAAATTGAACGTCTTGTCGGATAAAAAACGAGTGGAAACGCTCGTTTTTTATTTTTTTTAATTAAAACACCCTTATCAAAAAGTTTTAATAGGATAGTGCATATAACTTTTTAATGAAAAGAGGGTATGACACTATGAGTAAATCTGGATTTGTGCCGGATAATTCAAATATCAAAAAAAGCTCAGGAACGCCTAATCTGTCAGTAAACTATAAGCAAAACGTCCTGTTCAAACGAAATGATCAAAATATAGCGTATCAGCTAACCTCAACTCAGCTGCCTGCCATGCTCGGAGGAGCGTTTGTTGATTTATATATGACAAAAGGGCATATGAGAGAACCGCACTGGCATCCAAATGCTTGGGAATTAGATGTCGTCGTTTCAGGTGAAGTGCAGGTGTCTATCTTGGACCCTGATACAAGCAGCATGCACAATTACCAAATAAAAGAAGGGGAAGTTGTTTTTATACCGATGGGCTGGTGGCATTGGATTGAACCTCTATCGGAAGAAGCGCATCTTCATCTCTTTTTTAACAATGATCAATTTGAGTCTACAGAAGGATCCGACGTGCTGCGCTTAACGCCTCCGATGGTGTTTCAAAAAGCATACGGAGTAAGCGCAAGCGAAGTAGCAGAAGCCGTCGCGCCGATTACGGATACAGTTGTGATTGGACCGCCTCATGATCATTCTTTTTATCAAAAGAGCTATCTCAAAGACGAACGGGATGAAAGAATTGTGGTGAAAATAAATGAAAAAGTGGTGCCTGCTGAAGATAAGTAGCAAAAAAGAGGCTGGGATAAAAGTCTTCTAGGCGAAGTGAAAAACGAACCATGAATCAAAATGTTTAATTCACGGTTCATTTTTCTGTTATGGTGAACGTAGATTTCATCTGTTTCATTCCTTCTAGCAGTTGATTGGAGGGCAAGGCGAAGACTCCTGCGGGAAAAGCGGAACAGATGAGACCCCGCAGGAGCGCAAGCGACGAGGAGGCTCAGCGGCCGCCCGCGGAAAGCGAAGTCTTGCACGGAAATCAACTGCGGTGTCACAAGCAGTTCAGCTTATGTATCTCCTTTGGTCGTCTTTAGATTGGTTTCATTTTGTTGTGTCCCAGCCTCTTTTTCGTGAAGCGTTTTTTATAAAAACAGCTCGCTGCGTTCTAAGTGCTTATACAGCCGCGTTGTGACTTGCTTTTGGTTCCATTCGTTTTGCGGAAACTGCTGCTTGTCTACGTGAGCAACGGCCGGCTTGTAGGTTTTTTGAATCCGTTTGATATCATTAAACGTTGCGTTGGTTTCAATGTGATCAGCCAGCGTAAATACAAGAGAATGCAGCTTTGCAACGTTGGGTACCGTGGCTGCTTGACTGAAAATGGCTTTTGCTACAGACAGCTGCCTTTCATGGGCAGTAAAGACGTCTTGTTCATTACGCTCCTTTAAATAAACAAGCGCTTCTTTTCCGTTAAGGCGAATTGATCCTTTTGGAAAAACAATGTTGCTGTGTTCAAAAGCACGTTTGTTTGTGACGATAATGCCGCCTAATTTATCTACAGCATCGACGACTGCCTGCTGATCCATTTTGACATAATAATCCACAGGAAGCTTTGCGTATGCTTCGACTTTCTTTACAACAGCATTCATATTTCCTTGGTGATAAACAGTTCGCAGCGTTTCATCGCCGAGCTGAGTTGACCCGGGCAAGTGGGTCATTTTTATTGATTCATGCTGCTTATTAACAGTCATATATACAAATGACGTATTTTGATGGTTTTCTTGAATTAAAAGCAGGGAAAACGGTTGTCCTTTTTTTAGATTGACGTGTGTTTTGTTACCATGCTCAAGCGGTACATACGTTTGATCAACGGCAGCTTTCACCGTATGATAGCCTGCAAACGTGATGCTGACAAAACTGACGAGTAAAAATAGTACGAGACCGCCAATCCACTCTTTTTTTGCTTTGCTGCTCATCGTCTCACCTTTTTCTATCGAATTCGTTCGTAGTATTGCCATCTTAAAAGGGGAGTAAAACAAATGAGCGCTATTTTTATTGCGTATCTTGCTTTTTCTTGGCGTAGGTTTTGAGTTCTGTAATTAAAATTGCTTGTTCTTCCACATCGTTAAACGCTTCAATGCCATAAAGGTATTCGGTGTGCCGTTTTTCTTTCCACACGCAAAGTCCGGTAATATGGATGGGTTTTTCATTTAAATAAAAGCTGATTTTTAGCTGAATTTGATGGTTGAAAATAGGTAAATCAAGCGGCGTAATTATTTTGATTCCTTTTGGTGAAAGGTCGATAACAGACAAAGGACCGGGCTTAGAATCAATTTCTTTGTTGTCGTATTTAGCAATGGAAAACGTTCCAACAATGGGAGTCTCAAATAAAAAGCGAAACGGTTCTTCACGTTTAAAATGCATGTATCATCAGTCCTTTTCGTAATCTAAGTTTGTTAAGTAAGTATTCGATGAAAGTCTAAAAATTCCTACACGTTTTTCCCCATCACCCATATAATGTTTATCGATGTAGAATACTACCATGGCCAAAGACCGGCCATAGTAGATATTCTAGACCTTTGTGGGAGGATTCAGGGGGTCTTAGTTATCGATTGCCGATTGTGAGTACGATCGGATTATTAAATAGCGGGTATACTAGTAGGGCTTTTATAGTAGCGGAAGTTTTGTTTGAAACTTTAAATAGAGAGGGAAAGGTTTTGAAAAAAGCGCTACGCTAGAGTTGGATTGTATGTTAAAATTAAACTTTGTGAAGTAGCTGTATTACAAGTCAGCGTTCCTTCAACTAATTAGGAGGTGAGATGAATGGGCACTGATGACCCCATTTCGATGAAGGTTACTGCAAAACAAGATAGGGGCAGCAAAGGTGTATGTGTTCCTCTCATTTCAACGAAGGAAAATACTCCTTAATGCCTCAATGATGTGAGGTGAAAAATCAATGATTAAAACATACTTATATGATGATGAAACAAAAGAAATGGTAACGAATCTTGATTTAGGAGACGTGCATGAGAAATTGCGCAATCCTGATAATTTGCTGTGGATTGATTTGTATGATGTCCACGGACAAGAGCTTGCTCAAATTGCTAAATTATTCGATTTTCACCCATTGGCGATTGAAGACTGCTTACACGACAGTCCTCGCGCTAAAATGGATGATTACGAAGACTATAAATTTTTCGTTTTTCACGCGCTTCGCTATAATGAAGAAAGTGATGACGAGATTACGACGCTTGAGTTAAATGCCTTTGTCGGATCAAATTACGTAGTAACAATTCATAAACATAAAATGGGCTGGCTTCGCAAAATGGATGCTGTATGCTCACGCTATCCAAAGTTTATGAACCGCGGCGCCGACTTTTTATTATATGCTTTGATTGATGGCATCACGGACGAATACTTTCCGATTTTAGACCGAATCGACATGCGTATTGATGAATTAGAAGACGAAATCTACAACAAAGAAGTGCGCGGAGTGACGGAAGAGTTCTTGGCGTTAAAAAGAACGATTATCTTAATCCGGCGCGTTATTCTGCCTCAGCGCCGAATTTTCTTAACGGTGAATGGAAAGTGGAAATTCGATATACGAGAAGAAAATGTTCCTTTCTACATTGACTTGCTTGACCACTTAGAGCGTATTGTAGACTCTGCCGAAACGTTTAGAGACCTCGTAAACAGTGCGCTTGATACGTATTATTCTATTACCAATGCAACTTCATCTGAAAAGCTGAACGTCTTAACGTTAATTTCAACGATTATGCTTCCGCTAACGTTCGTAACCGGATTTTTTGGAATGAACGTGCCGATTCCATATCAGAATTCCCACTGGGCTACTGCTGTTATTATTGTTATGTTAATTGTGTTAACGTGGGGAATGTGGAAATACTTTAAAAACAAACAGCTGCTATAACAAAAAGGCACTTGGCCATAAGCCAAGCGCCTTTTTTCTTTATTTTGTCACTGTTTTTGTTGTTGCCTTACTCGTATTGTTCGCTTTGTCTTTTGCCGTTACGCTTAAGACTGTTTTTTCTTTTTGTTTTTTAATTTTTACTGAGTATTGTCCTTTGCTGTTAGCAGCAGCAGAGCCGATGCTTTTTTTGTTTACTGTTACCGTTACGGTAGCATTTGCTTCTGCCTTACCTGTTACAGCCGTGCTTTTTGTTGTGACAGCATTTACGCTTGGTGCAGCAGGGGGAGTTTTATCGCTCACTTTTACAGTCGTAGCTTTACTTGTGTTGTTGGCTGCGTCTGCTGCTGTTACACTGATTGCTGTACCTGCTTTTTGTTTTTTAATTGTTATGCTGTACTGACCTTTTGCATTGGCTTTTGCTTTGCCGATTTCTTTGTTGTTCACTTTCGCTACAACAGATGCATTTGCTTCTGCTGTTCCTTTAATAGCTGTATCCGCGTCGCTGACTGGATTCACTTTAGGTGCATTTGGAGCAATAACGTCACGCACCGTTACTTTTACTTCTTCACTTTCTTGCTTTTGGCTGTTTGTAGCCGTGATATACAAGACTGTGTTTTCTTTTTGTTTTGGAATCTTCACTTTGAACGCGCCTTTTGCATCAGCTTTTGCCGAAGCAATCACTTTTTTAGCGCTGTTTTTAACATTTACCGTAAAATTCGCTTTAGACGTTCCTGTTACGTATTCATCTTTATTCGTCACGGCTTTTACCGCTGGTTTGGCAGGTGCTTTTTGAACAACTGCACGAATGCTCGTGCTTGCTTTTCCGTTTGTTACAACCACTTGTAAAACGGTATCAGCTTTTTGAGCTGGAATGTTCACAGAGAACGTATTTTTTGCATCAGCTTTGGCAGTGCCAAGTGTTTTTGAGCCGCTCATTACTTTAACAGTTGAACCGCTTTGAGCTTTACCTGTAACAACTTTTTGCGTGCTGACAAATGTATTTACCTGCGCTTGCAGCTGCTGTGCACTTACCGCGCTGTACGCATTTAAACGTCCCCATCCTGATACGTAATCGTAGCCTGGAGCAGGGGGAGCTGCTGGACTTTCTTCATCATCGTATACAGGAGCATCTTTTTCATCAAACTTAATATCTTTAGCTGTATCCGTTAGGCGTTTTTCAACGTCTTTTGGCTTTAAGCCTGGGTTTTGGGATAGCAATAATCCCGCAACGGCAGCTACGTGAGGTGTTGCCATTGATGTTCCGCTTAAGTAAGTAACGTTTCCGTCTGGAACAAGACTTGGAATATCAGAGCCAGGAGCTGTAATATCTAATCCTTTTCCATAGTTTGAGTAGTCAGATACGATATCTAAACGGTTTGATGCGCCTACTGAAATCGCATAGGCAGATGAAGCAGGGTAAGAGAGTTCTTCCATACCGTCGTTTCCGCTTGCTGCTACAACCGTTACGTTATGGTCGTATGCATATTTTAATGAATATTCAAGCACGCGGCTGTAAGATCCGCCAAGGCTTAAGTTAATGACTTTTGCACCGTGGTCAACCGCATATTTAATACCGTACGCAATTTGTTCTGTATCTCCGCTTCCAGATGCGTCTAGAATTTTAACCGGTAAAATTTTTGCATGAGAATTAATACCGGCCATTGAATAGTTATTGTTTGCAGAGGCTGCGATAATACCTGCTACGTGAGTTCCATGTCCATTGTCATCAGTTGCATTTGACGAACGATCCACATAGTTATAGCCTGTTTTTGTATCCACCACGCCTTTTAAATCAGCTAGTGATGAATCGACGCCCGTATCCGCAACGGCAATAACCGTATCTTTTAACTTTTGACCGTTTAGTAATTTTTCAAGTGATTCGTATTGAATATCGGCATGCTGAGTACCGTCATTTTTACCCGTGTTATTTAATGACCATTGATACGGATATTGTGAATCCATTGAAAGAGCGTGGTACTCTTGAACCGGCTCGATAAATTCAGTTTCAGGAAGTGCCTGAATTTGTTTTGCCGTCATTTTACCTTGAGCAGATGACGTGCTGAAGCTTTTTCCATTGCTGTCATCTAATTGAATAACAAACATATTATCAAAAGAAGCAGCTGATTGTTTTAATGGATTAATAGATTCAATGCCTGCTGATTTTGACTGTGCTTTTGTTTTGAATGATTTAGCATTTGCACCATCTTTTATTTTAACAATATAGCGAGTTTCCGCTTTTGTTGAAACGCTGTTTGCGCTGACTAGTTTAGCTCTTACTAATACAGACGATACGTTTAAGTCCGTTACGTCTTTTAATTTTGTCTGCGCTGCTACTTTTTCTAAATCTTTCTTTAAAGCAGCCGGCACGGATTTATATGCGATGCTGTATAAATCATTGATTGCTTTTTGATCAGCACTTGTAATCATGTACGTGCTTGATGCGCCGTTTTTCGCCACATCTGTAAATAGACCCTTTAGCTGAACTAAATCTTTGTATACTTGTTCACGCATCGATTTATCAATAATCATTTTAGAGCTGATAAACGGAGCGGCTTTGTAGTAAAGAGAAGAAAGGTCTTTTCCGCTTGCTGTTTTTGAAAGCACAGCGTCGCGAATCGTACGCAAATCTTTTAAAATACCTTTTCCGTTTTCTTTTTGGCTTGTACTCAATTCAGCCGGGCATTCTTCTGCCTCCATTTGAGAAGGGGGAAGTGAAGCGCCTTCATAGCTGATTGTGTAAGGAACTTCTGTTTTTAATTCCGGTTGAGGTTCAGAAGGTGTTTTTCCATCTTCTTCTGTATCGTCTTCGATGATGATATCTTCATCTCCATAATACTCAACTTTCACATAATAAGGGCCAGTCCAGGCGATTGGAAAATCTAGCTGAGCAGGCTCGTCTTTGTAGGAGTATCCCATATAACGGTCAAATGCCACGTTGTTTTTGGCATTTTCAAGACTAGAGTAAACTGTGATGTTTACTTCATCATCACTTTGAAGCCTAATTCGGTAGTGTGAAAACTTTGCTACATCTTGTTTAGAAGGATTAATTTTGTACCAATGTGCTTGTTCTGGTTCTGTAAATGTTCCTTTTGCTGCTTTGCCAATGCTTAATGTTTTTTCATTAGCAGGAGGATTGCCTGCTGCTTGTGTTTTCAGTAAGCCCAATTGGCTAAAACACAAGGTGAACATTAAAGCAAAAGCAATAAAACGATAAATTGACCCTTTTTTCATGTTAAACCTCCAAAAAATATAGTAAAAAACAGGAATTACATACCTATTAAACCATAAAGTTTAAAAATTTGTAAATAATTACTGTTGCTTATTTTGATATTTTGTCAAGTTATTAATCTCATAGGATAAATGGTGAGATAAGTCCTAGTTGCAAAAAGTAGAAAAAATTGGAATAATAAAGGTTGAGCCTATTTATAAGAGGCGAGAGTATGCTGAAAAGGGAAGAAGGGAATGAGAATTATTTTTAAAAGCAGAATCTGTTGGAGAAAATCTAATCGGTTTCTTTTTACCTGTGTTTATAAAGAGGAAATCGGGCTATATAAATAAAGATTGGAAAAATTTTCAGTCTAATTAAGTTCATTTGTAGCATATAATACGAGCTGGATTTCTTTTATAATAAACAAAAGCAAAGAAAGAGCAAATGGTGAAAAGGAGTGAAAGAAGTTGTCAAATGTGATGCAACGACAGGAAAAACGAATGAAGTTTGATGCCGAACAGCTTGCACCCCTTGATATTGATAAAGAGATAAAGAAGTTGCTAACAGAAAAAGGATTGCCAAAAGAAGCTTCACCATTTCTAGAGTTCGTTTCATCAAAAGGAAAGCTAACAACGCTATGCGAAACATTTGAGTTATCATCTCGCTATCAACACTATTGGTTTTTAGGAACAACAGGCGCCGGAGATCCAATTTGTCTGCACCACAAAAACGGTTCTGTTGTACTGCTCGATACGTCCAACGATGACTGCGAGCGCTTTATTAATACAACTTTTCCACAGTTTTTAGCATGCTTAGATGTGTTTGAAGAACTGGTAGAAGAAACGATTCAAGCGAACGGAGAATCTGCATACTTAGAGCGACACATTCCTGCTGAGGTGCTTCAGCGATGCAAAAAACGAATGAATGAAATTGATGAAGCTTGTTTAGCCCCTTATTCTTTTTGGTTCAAAGAACTTTCTTTTTAATATAGTAGAAAAATAGACATGACCATTTTGGTCATGTCTATTTAGTTGTGGCTGCAGGGCTATTAATATAGATAGAATAAATAAAAATGATAGTATATAATGGATATAAATTCCTTTTTTAAAGAGGGAGGAAGGTGTAAATGATTTCTTTATTTGGATTAATGGGTGCTTTCTTTGTACTGCTGTTTGGTGCGTCGTATTTCTTCTATAGAAAGAACTCGCCCGTGCAGTACGGGATTTCACTTAGCAGCATGCTAATAAGCATGTTTCTATTTCTATATAGCATATTTGGAGTTGGCGGCTTTGAAGGAAGGGGTCTTGGTGCTTTAGCGGCTGCTTTGTTCTTGGCGTCGGTTCTGAGCTTGTTCGTCAGCGTTCTTTTTACCATCATAAATAGACACAGGAAAGGTGCTGTTTGAAATGGGAGAAATAACCTTTAGAGAAGCAGTCCGGGAAGATTTAGATAAAATTGTTGAAATGCTCGCTGATGATATGCTTGGAAGCAAACGAGAGCGCTACGAATTACCGCTTCCAGCCTGTTATGTTCAAGCATTTCAGGCAATTGATGCGGATTCAAACAATGAACTGATTGTCGCATGTAAAGATAGTAAAGTAATAGGTGTTCAACAAATAACCTTTACGCCCCACATTGCACGACAAGGCGGGTGGAGAGCAACGATTGAAGGAGTTCGAACAGCTTCATCAGAGCGCGGTAAAGGGGTTGGATATCAGCTGATTACATGGGCGATTGAACGAGCGAAAGAACGTAATTGTCAGTTAGTACAATTAACAACGGATAAAGAGCGGTCAGAGGCTTTGCGTTTTTATCAAAAGCTTGGATTTACTGCTTCTCATGAAGGATTAAAGCTCCATTTATAATAGGCTGCTAATGGTTATAAACATAAAGAATAATAAGTATGACAGCAAGAGAAGAGGTTGAGACAAAACGAAATTAAATTAATCGAAAGACGAACAAATGAGATACATGAGTTGAACCGCTGGTGACAACGCAGTTGATTTCCGTGCAAGACTTCGCTTTCCGCGGGCGGCCGCTGAGCCTCCTCGTCGCATACGCTCCTGCGGGGTCTTCGTCTTGCTCTCCAATCAACAGCTAGAAGAACGAAACAAATGAAATCTACGTTCACCCTCAACAAAAACACTTTTGTCTCAGCCGCTTTTCTACGTCTAGCTTATTGCAAGAAACTAACGGAAATTGTTTTTAATAAATGTTTTTTCGTCCGATTCGCTGAGTCTGCCCGTTGCTTCTCCAATGTTGCCTCCTTGAAGAGTCCAAAAGTAATTATGATCTTCTACTACCGTACTAAAATCATTATTCTCCCATTTAGTTAAGATTTGAAGAAGCTGAGCTTTATGTTCAAATTCATTCATTTCTAATACATGTTTAACTTTTTGAATATTAGCCGAAGTCATTTCGACTGCGCCCCATTTATCAGGAGAATATACTTTTTGATGAGTCATTTTGTGCATCGTTTCAATGACTGTTTCTTCAGTTGTAGATTGATTCAGTTCAACTTCGGGCTCAGGCGTTCCTCCTATATAAGAAACTTGCTCTTCTAATTGTTGGTCTTTTTCCTTACTTTCTTTAGCTGATGGAAGGGCAGATTTAGTATGGAAAGCGCTAATCAACCCAACACCTAATGCAATAATGACCGTACAGCAGGCTGCTATAAATGTCCAAAATAGGATCTTCTTCATAAAACGTTAGCTCCTCACTTCATAAAAAATATGTATATATACCTAACTATGTATAAGTATAAACTTATTTACTGGTATAGTAAATATAAGGTACTAGTATATTGCCATTGTAGTAGGTAGTGAGAATGACACGAAGTGGGGTAGCAGTACGGACAATTATTGTTTGACACCTAAGGTATAAAAGAGTATACTTATGTTAAACATAGTAATTATGTCGGATAAGTAGGTTATGGTGCTGTGAACAAGACTTCTACTGATAAAGAGGAGATCTAGTCCAAATCGTACAGTCCGACTTTGATGAGATGCTTTTAAGCATCTTTTTTTTGTGCAAAAAAACAGCCGCACGGGCTGTTATAGGGTATTAATTCTTCCTTTGTAAGCATCAATCAACCGCTGGTTATGTTCATCTGAACCTTCCATGTTTCCACTTAAAAAGATAGGAGGCGTGATGCCGCGGCTAAGCAGTTTTTGAATGGTTCTAGATAGGATATCGTTTAAGATAGCACCTCCAATTACAGTAGAACCAGAAGCGAAAGAAATGTCTTGCTGATGAAGAAGAACGTCTCCTTTTGGAATATGATTGTTAATAACAAGATCCACGACATCATGAAGGTATTTTCCGCTTTTATGTCGCGAAGCCCGGCTTGTGGCATAAGAAGGAGAGGTAAGACCGATAACAAAGGCGCCTTTTTCTTTTGCAATTAAAGCCACATCAATGGGAACAGGATTTACGCCTGACGTAGAAATGACAATCATAATATCGCCTGGTACGATATCTTCTTTTTCCATAAAGGTGGAGGCATAGTCGTTTTTACGTTCTAGCTGTGAAGAGCGCGAAGCTCCTTTATGAAGCATCAGTTCTTCTACAAAAATAGGATGAATCGGTGCAAGCCCGCCGGAACGGTAAAACACTTCTTCCGTTAAAATATGAGAATGACCGCACCCAAATAAGTGAATGAGGTGATGAGAAGCTAGTTGCTGTGAAATTTTCTCGGCTGCGGATTCCATTGCCTGCTGTTCATGCGCCTCCACTTTAGCAAGCAGTTTTGTTAGTTCCTGTAGATATAAACTAGACATAAAAAAACTCCTTAGTTAAGATCGTGTCATGTTAATCGTAAACTTATAGCGGTCTGCTCGGTACGAAGACTTCACCACTTCAAGCGGCGTGCCGTCTTGCAAATACGTATTTCGTTGAATCAGTAGAACCGGTGAATATGAGCTGATTCCAAGATGCTTCACTTCGGTTTCAGAAGCTAAAATGGATTCTAGTGTTTGATTGGCTTCGCCAATTTTCAGCCCGAGCTCTTCTTCAATATAGCGGTAGAGAGAGTCATTAACAATGGATTCTGTTAGTCCTTTGACTAAGTTAGCGGATACATACACGCTTTCGAGCGCCATTGGCACGTCATCAGCTAAACGAATACGCTTGATTTCATAAACAGGTGCATGAAGAGAAATGTGCAGCTGCTCGGCAATTTTTTCTGAAGCCGCAATAATTTCAAAGCTCAGCAGCTTACTGCTTGGCACCATTCCGCGCGCTTTCATATCTTCTGTAAAACTCGTTAATCCAACGAGCTGCTGCTCCAGCTTTTTTTCAGATACAAAGGTGCCGCGGCCTTTTTGACGGTATAAATAACCGTCGTTTACTAAATTATTAATCGCTTGGCGAACGGTCATTCTGCTGATTTCAAATCGTTCTGCAAACTCGCGTTCAGAAGGAAGCGAATCATTTGGTTTTAACTCTCCGTTTTCAATTTGTTTTTTTAGTTGTTCTTCAATTTGATAATAAATCGGAAGAGGTGAGCTTTTATCAATCACGTGAGTTCTCTCCTTTATGTAAACCTCCTCATCTAAAAGAGACGAGGAGGCTATAAATTAAACCGCAGTCGATACTTTACTTAAAGCTTCTTGGTCCGCAATAATTGTAACACAGTGATGCCTTTTTAAAATAGAAGCGGGAAAGTTCTCTGTAATTTCTCCGTTAAGCAGCTCATACATCGCTTCTGCTTTGGCTTCCCCGGAGATAAGCAGTAAAATTTCTTTGCTTTTCATAATCGACTCAATTCCCATTGTAATTGCCTGAGTAGGCACTTCGTCAAGAGAATTAAAGTAGCGTGCATTGGCTTTTCGCGTTGACTCTTCTAACGTCACAATATGAGTAGGAGAGTTGAATGATGTACCGGGTTCGTTAAAGCCAATGTGTCCGTTTTGGCCGATTCCAAGAATCTGAAGGTCAATGCCTCCGTGATTTTGAATCATTTCATCGTAGCGGCGGCACTCTTCTTCAGGCGTATCAGCTAAGCCGTTAGGAACATGGGTGCTGCTTGCGTCAATATCAATGTGATTAAATAACGCATCTGCCATATAGTAGTGATAGCTGTTTGGATCTTGCGGCTTCATTCCGACATATTCATCTAGGTTAAATGAAGTAACGTGTTTGTAAGACGTGCCGTGCTCTTTATGATCTTGAATTAAACGATCATATAATCCTTTCGGCGTGCCTCCCGTTGCAAGTCCCAGATTCATATTTGGCTTTTCATGAAGTTTGCTAATCAGCATATCAGCTGCTTTTGCACTCATTTCACTGTAATTTTTCACTTGGATGATATTCATTGTTAGTCCTCCTTTTGAAAGCTCAATGTGCCTCGGCAAAATGTCATTTCAACATCTAAGTTTTCATTTAATACCACGATATCCGCATCTTTTCCAATTTTGAGGCTTCCTTTTGTATCAAACAGATTAAGCTGTTTTGCTGGGTTTTCAGCAGTCATTTTTACGATGTCTTCTAATGAACAGTTCGTAAAGCTCATCGTGTTTTTAATCGCATCGTTCATCTTTAAGATGCTTCCTGCCAACGTTCCGTCTGCAAGGGTAGCCGTTGTGTCGTTTACGTGAACAGGCTGTCCTCCTAAATCATACGTACCGTTTTTTAGCCATTTGGCACGAAGAGAATCCGTGATAAGAATCATGCGTTCACTTGTAATTTGATCGTACGCAAGCTTGACCATTTCAGGTCGGCAGTGGATGCCGTCTGTAATTAGCTCTACAAATAATTCATCTCTCAAATAAGCGGCGCCTAACACGCCCGGCTCTCTATGGTGAAGGCCGCGCATGCCGTTATATAAGTGCGTAATATGAGAAGCTCCTGCTTTGATAGCTTTACCAACTTGATCATATGTGCTGTCGGAGTGGCCAATAGAAGCGACAACGTTTGTTTCTTTTAAATAAGAAGTAAGTGCTAAGCCGTTTGGCTGCTCCGGAGCTAATGTGACAAGTTTAATATGTCCTTCGGCTGCTTTTTGCCACTCTTGAAACAGTGCTACATTCGGATCTTGAATGTGAGTAGGCGGCTGTGCACCCGCACGTTTTGGTGAAATAAACGGACCTTCTAAGTGAATACCAACTATTTCAGCATCTCTATCTGTTTGTTCTTCTATATAAGCCCCCGCATTGCGAAGCGCTTTTTCAACCGCTTCATTCGACTGCGTCATAGTGGTTGCTAGAAAGCTTGTTGTACCTTCTTTTGGGAGCGTGCGCGCCATTGTTTTTAATGCTTCTGCCGTACCGTCCATCGCATCGGCATTGTTAACGCCATGAATATGCACATCAATGGCACCAGGAATCACTTTATAGGAAGGAGAAAGCTCAATCACATGATCATTCGACTGACGTACGTATTGATGGATCTCTCCGATTTCAGTAATTTTCTTGTTCGTTAGTTTAATATACCCGTTTTTTAATGTCTGATTTTCACTATAAACGGTTACATTATAAATAATGATGGATGAATGTGTATCCATACATACACTCCTTTGCTCGTTGTATTGATTTAAGTGTAACGCTTTTTGGAATAGTTGTCTAGACCAGTTGATTCTTTTTTGTAAACTAGAAAGTTTTGTAAGGGCTTTTAACATTGATATAGAGAGGTTTTTAAAAATAAAATTGGTATAGACAACTATATATTTTATGTGCTAGTATGAGTCCATGCAGTAAAACCGCCTTCATTTCAGCTGATGATGTAATCATAGGCCGGGGATGAATGCGGTAACTTGTCATCCGATAAATACTGTTACGAAAATCCTTGCTCGTAACATCGGGTTAAATACGTTATACAAAGGGGATAGAAACATGCTGAATTTTTTACAACGTATTGGTAAATCGCTTATGCTGCCAATCGCAGTATTACCTGCTGCGGCATTGCTTCTTCGTTTGGGTCAAAAGGACTTATTGGATATTCCATTTATGGCTCAAGCCGGAGATGCGATTTTTGCGAATTTAGCACTACTGTTTGCACTCGGAATTGCTGTAGGGCTTTCAAAAGATGGAAGCGGTGCAGCAGCACTTGCCGGAGTCGTTGGTTATTTTGTGTTAACAAAAGGAACTGTAGCTATTGATAAAGATATTAACATGGGTGTACTCGGCGGGATTGTTTCAGGGGTAACGGCCGGTTTACTATACAATCGCTTCTCAGCGATTAAGCTGCCCGAGTGGCTCGGCTTCTTTGCAGGAAAGCGGTTTGTGCCGATTATTACGTCAGTCGTTATGCTTGCGCTTGCAGGAATCTTTGGCGTTATTTGGCCGCCGATTCAAGATCAAATTAACAACTTAGGAACGTGGATTACAGGAGCAGGAGCCCTTGGTGCAGGTATATACGGATTTTTAAACCGTCTGTTGATTCCAATTGGACTGCATCATGTGTTAAACAGCTTAGTGTGGTTTGTATTCGGAGACTATCACGGCGTAACGGGAGACTTGAATCGCTTCTTTAAAGGAGATCCAACGGCAGGAACATTCATGTCTGGATTCTTCCCGGTTATGATGTTTGGTTTACCGGCAGCTGCGCTTGCGATGGTTGCAGCAGCTAAAAAAGAAAAGCGCAAACAAGTCAGCGGTATGTTAATCGGACTTGCTGTTACTTCTTTTTTAACAGGAATTACGGAACCAATTGAATTTCTATTTATGTTCGTAGCACCGCTATTATACGTTATTCATGCCGTTTTAACGGGAATATCGATGGCTTTAGCCGTTGCTCTTGGCATTCACGCTGGATTTGGATTTTCAGCAGGTGCCATTGACTTCTTCTTAAACTACGGAATTTCACAAAAACCGCTGCTGTTAGCGGGAATTGGAATTGTATATGCAGTGATTTACTTTGTCATTTTCTACACGCTGATTAAAGCGTTAAATTTAAAAACACCGGGACGTGAAGATGATGAAGAAGTAGACACATCAAACGAAACGGTTGTAGCAACAGGCGATAAATATGTGGATATGGCATCGTATTTTATTGAAGATTTAGGCGGAAAAGAAAACTTAACCGTAATTGATAACTGTGCGACTCGTCTTCGCTTACAAGTAGCTGATGCCGGCAATATTAATGAAGCTGCCTTAAAGCGCCACGGAGCGAGAGGAATTATGAAGCTCAGCAAAACAAATGTTCAAGTCATTGTCGGAACGGAAGTAGAGTTTGTTGCAGACGCAATGAATCAATTAGTTCAATACGGCACGGCGTCAACCGGTGCACCTGTTGAACAACAGGCTGTTCAAGCAGACGCACACACAGAGTTTGTTTTACCGTTTGAAGGCGTTGTAAAGCCGCTTAGTGAAGTAGAAGATCAAGTGTTTTCACAAAAAATGATGGGTGACGGCTTTGCGATTGAACCGATTGAAGGAACGCTCGTATCACCGATTAACGGTGAAGTCATGACCGTATTCCCAACAAAACATGCGATTGGCTTAAAAACAACAGAAGGAATTGAAATTCTCATTCACGTTGGATTAGATACTGTGAATTTAAAAGGAGAAGGATTTGAAGCGCTTGTTCAAGAAGGCGACAGCGTTCAACAAGGAACACCTCTTTTACAGGTGAATTTAGACTATGTTAAAAAGCATGCACCCTCTATTGTGACACCAGTTGTATTTACCAACTTGCCAGCGGATAAAGAAGTGAAGCTGTTAAAAACAGGCTACCAAAAGCAAGGTACAAAAGATGTTATTACATTTTAATAAAAAGGTTGGAACAAACCTGTTCTAGTTAAAAGAAGATCCGAACGATGAAGCGTTCGGATCTTTTTATTGTGATGGTGAATGTAGATTTAATCTATTTAGTTGCTTCTGGCTGTTGATTGGAGGGCAAGGCGAAGACTCCTGCGGGAAAAGCGGAACAGGTGAGACTCCGCAGGAGCATAAGCGACGAGGAGGCTTACCGGCCGCCCGCGGAAAGCGAAGCCTTGCACGGAAATCAACAGCCAGAAGCAAGCACTCAGCTCATGTATCCTATTTGTTCGTTTTTATATGGGGGTAATCTAGTTACGTTTCAATCTCTTTTTTCTTTTCTTCATAATTGAAAGAATTTTGTGTTAAAATTTAGGGTGTTTGATACAGCTAGTGTGGAGCAGAGAGGGAGTAGAACAAATGAAAAAAGAAGCGGCATTATTCAGAGTAAAGGTGACGGCATGTTTATTATAGGAGCATTAGTCAATGGATTAGCGATTGTTGTAGGAACATTAATGGGCAAGTTTGCTCACCGCATTCCTGAAAAAGTAAGCGTGACGGTGATGCAAGTGATGGGGTTATCCGTTATTACGCTCGGTTTGCAAATGGGCTTTAAAAGTCATCAGTTTTTAATTGTAATTTTGAGCTTAGCCATTGGAGCGGTTATTGGTGAGTTCATTGATTTAGATGAAAAGCTAAACCTTTTAGGCAATATGATTGAACGAAAATTTCAATCGCAACAAAATGACAAGCAAACATTCAGTATTTCACAGGGCTTTGTGACAGGAACGTTGATTTTTGTTATTGGAGCGATGGCAATCGTAGGAGCATTAGACAGCGGAATACGAGGCGATCACAGCGTATTGTTTACGAAAGCGGTGATGGATGGGTTTATCTCGTTATTATTAGCGACTACGCTTGGAATAGGCGTCATTTTCTCAGCGGTGCCTGTATTTCTGTACGAAGGCATCATTGCGTTATTTGCTACGCAAATTAATGCAGTCGTGCCGCAAGATTTAATGAATAGTATCATTGCTGAAGTAACAGGAGTAGGCGGGGTATTAATTTTAGCGATTGGAATTAATTTATTAGAAATTATTAAAATTAAAGTTGCCAATTTACTGCCTTCGATTTTGATTGCGGTTGTGATTGTAGTTGTACAGCATACATATTTTTTATGAAAAAAAAGAGACTCGGACAAAAGTATGTTAGGTGAAAAAATCCGAATGATGAATTGAGATTCTTGATAAAAAACTCAACTCGTTCGGATTTTTTCATGGTTAGGGTGAAGGCAGGTTTACTGTATGTAACTGCTTCTAGCTGTTGATTGGAGGGCAAGGCGAAGACTCCTGCGGGAAAAGCGGAACAGGGGAGACCCCGCAGGAGCGTACGCGACGAGGAGGCTCAGCGGCCGCCCGCGGAAAGCGAAGTCTTGCACGGAAATCAACAGCGGCGTGGCAAGTGGTCCAACTCAGTTATCTCATTTGTTCGTCTTTAGATTGAGTCTCCAATTACTTCTTTTGATGATTTTTCGTTTTTTACGATAAAAGATCCGGATGGACATGTGGTCATGATTTGCACAGGGTAAGTCGTTAGCTCCAGAAGTTTAAGGTATAGTATACTAATAATAAAACCCTAATGAGATGAAGTAAGGAGAAATACTGCTTATGAAAGACAATCAACCGATTACAGCTCTTATTGCTGCACAAGTGGAGAAGTTAGCACATCAATTTGGCTATGACTTTTTATCTGAAAAACAAGGGAATCAAACGCTTTGTCAAATTCTTCAGCGAGATGAAGACGGATCTATTTTGGCGACGCCGCTTAGTTTTCATTTACATATAAATGAAGACAAAGGAACAGGAGATATTATTTATTACCATGAACAAGGAGAATTTAAGCGTCAGCAGGTGAATGTATATGAAGAAAATAGCCTTGTGAACGTTTTGTTATTTATCCAAGAGCGGTTGAAGGTCAATCGATAAAAGCGATTGACCTAACATATGCAAGAAAAAAAGCAGGGAGCTCCCTGCTTTTTTCTATGAATTGATATAGCGCAATCCTACGCGGTTATTAAAAATTTGGTTATGATTTTTGAAGACAAAAGCACCTGCTGCGTGATCAATCACCAGCTCATTGTCGTAAACTTCTTCCATGTCATCATCAACAATAAACTCTAAGTCTTCAACCGTTACCACTTTTTCGTAGGGTTGAAGACTGCGCTTTGAGATGATCTTCATTTCATAAATTGTATTAACAATATCGCAGCTTCCCCGATCAAAAGAAAGCTGAATCATTTGGTTTTGTTCCACATTCTGCAACGCTTCTTTTGCAGAAGGAGTGACGCGTATATTCATAATGATATCCTCCTTTTTCTATCCTCAAATTAAATTGTGTGAAATGTATTTAGAAATACTTTATTTGATTTTTATGTCACGGGCAAGAAAAAAGCTTTCTTACTATTAGTATTTCCCTTTCAAAATGGAACAAAACGCTGATGTTTTTATCATGTTTTCATAAAGACGTACATAGATATCACCTGTATGTGATTAAAGAAAAAAGAGATAAGCTAAAAAAACTGCGCTTCGTAATTCTTAGGTGTAAATGCTCAATGATAGGAATATATTGTAAAAATACAAGAGGATAAGTCATTTACGTATTTTAATAGTTATTGAGATAGTTTTGAATAATTGGTTTTATTTTCAATATATTGGGTACTTAAGTAGAGTACTTTGCACACGGTATTGCACCGAAAGACATCGGTTTATCGGACTAATTATTGTCTTATTTTGTCGAAGTAGTAGAATTTATGGAAACCATTCCTTATCATGTACAAAGTGACTAACAAAATACATAGGAGGTTCTGGTCTAGATGAGTGAGAAAGATCAAAACAGAACAACAGACGAAACAGCGGCTTCGCTAGAAACAGCGCCCGCTCCCAAAAAAGCGCCGGCTAAATGGATTATCATTTTGGCAGCTTTAATTGTGATTATTGGAGGAGCAATTACATTTGCTACGGTATTTAAAAAATCTCCTAAGCAATTATACTTAATCTCTGAAGTAAATACGTACCAAAAAGCAGCAGATGAATTGGAAACGAAGTACAGTGAAACGATGGCTTATCAGGAAAAAGCGATGAAGCAGCCTTCTACCACAAATGCTACTATTAAAGGCGGCTTTAACATGGATTCACTTTCGTATGATCCAAGCTTTAAAATGATTCAAGATCTTATCAGTAAAGCTGAAATTAAAATTAAAGCGGAACAAGATCCGAAAAAAAGTGAAGGATACGGTTCACTGGCTCTTAATATCGGCGGTTCAAAAGCGCTTGACCTAGAAGGTTTTCAAACGAAAGAAAGAATAGGCTTTAAAGCTCCGATTCTAGCAAATGAATATTTCTATTTAAACTTAGACGAATATGGACAGGTAGCGCGTAAGTTCGATCCTTCGTATTCAGGTCCTGAAACGCTTGATATTAACACGAGCAACGTAAGTTTAGAGGATTTAAAGTTAACGGAAAAAGAAAAGACCTACATTGCAAAAGAGTACGGAACGTTCATTTATGATGAGTTAGACAGCGATTATTTTACAAAAGAAAAAAATGTGGATTATAAAACAAATGGCAAAACGCTTCAGTTAACAAGCGTGACGCTTAACATGTCTGACAAAGAAACAAAACAATTTATGGATAAGCTTATTGCAAAGGTAGCAAAAGATGACAAGCTTCATACTATCTATGCAAATCACGTGTCTAAGCTATTTAAATCTTCAGCAGCGACAAATCCAGAATTAAAAGATATGGCAGATCCAAAAGAATTGAAAAAATCAGTAAAAGAAAGTCTTCAAGACTTCCAAAAAGAAGCAAAAGATACGACTTACCCTGGCGGTGTTAAATCAACTGTGTACGTTCAAGATGATGTTGTGGTAGCTCGCGATATGAACATGGGCGTAAAAAATGCTTCTAACGAAAAAGGAAAGATTAACGTTGTGACTAAAAATGTTCCGTACGAAGATAACAAAACGGCGAAGCAGTTCAAAACAGTACTCACGGAGAACAGTAAGGATGATGTGCTTACGTTTGATATGAAAAATGACGTAACAACGGAAAGTGATAAACGAAAAGAAAATATGTCTATTCATTTGTTAACAAAAGATTCAAAAGATGAAGACACGAATATGACGTTTAAAATGAATTCAGTAATCAACGGTAAAACCGATGCAAAACAAACGGCTGACCGTACTTTCTCTTTAGACTTAGGTGATCAAGAAGATCTAGTAGTAAACGGAGAAGTAAAGCAAAATCAAGCAATAAGTGCTTCAAAAGGAAAAGCAGATTATTCGTTTGATATTCGTACAAAAATAGGACCAAAAGCAGATCCGGCAAACGTTACGTTAAAAATTGACTCTGCTTCTCAATTAAAAAAATCAGCCACTATTCCAGAGCTTGACGCATCTAATGCGACAAACGTAAAAGATGTAACGCCTGAAGATATGCTGTCGATTCAAGAAAATTTCGCTAAAAATGTTCAAGGTCTCATGATGAATATGGGAACCGCTGGTTACTAAAAGGTGCAAAGCAGATGAAGATATATTTCTCTTTGACTCTTTTTACATGTAAAGCTCTATTGAAAAATATAAAATCTCTCATACTGCTAATAATGATCCCTGCTCTGTTTTTACTTGGAGCAGGGATCATTATTAGTCAGACCATGCAAGGTGAGGAGAAAGTCAATCGGTTTCCCGTGGCCATTGTGGATAAAGATGATACTGCACAAACGAAGTACGTCATTGAACAGCTGACTGAAGGTAAGCTTCGCAAGATCATGAAGCCTCTTTACACGAATGAAGAGAAAGCTAAACAGCTGCTGCAGCAAAATAAAGTGGCAGCCATTGTAACGCTGCCAAAAGGTTTTAGTCACGATATTGCTCATGGGAAAAATCAGCCTTTACACGTCATTGGAAACAACAATAAGCCGCTTCAGTCACAGCTGTTTCGCTACGTGATGGAAAGTGCAGCTGACTACACGTCAGCCGCTCAAAGCGGTATTAATACGGTTAATACCTTTTTAGAAAAAGAAAATGTCTCTGATAAAAATAGACACGCAGAGTTTAAGAAGAGCTTAGTAACGTTTGGGCTTCATGTATTAGATAGAGGAAGTTTATTTGATGAACAAGTAGAAACGAGTTTCTTTCAGCAGGATATGAAGCAATATTACGTCCTGTCTTTTGCTGCTTTGCTGCTTATGATTTGGAGCTACGGCGGATGGCTGCTTGCTAGTGAAACGCAGACTTATCCCGTACTGGCTCGAATGAAAACAAGAGGTGTATCGTTTGTCCACATTTATTTAGCGCAGCTGACGGCTCTGTTTGTTCTTTTGCTGCCGGTATCTGTCGTTTTGTTTGGAAGCCTCATTAAAGGACTGAAACTGCCTGTAACCGGTACGTACGGAGAGCTTTTTTTAGGGGTAAGCGGAAGTTTGCTTGCTTTTTTATGTTTGTTTTTACTTCTTCGGGTTCTTTTTTTATCACAAAAAGCTTATCAAATAACCGGTTTGCTGTTCATTTTGCTGAGTGCGATTTTAAGTGGACATGTTGTGCCGGTCGTCTATTTACCGGACTGGGCGAGTGGTTTTCAGAAATGGTCACTCAACACCCGCGTCTTGGAGCTGTTATTTTATGAATTTGATGGATATAACACAAACGAAGCTTTTCTTTACCTTACGCCTATTCTCATTACGGCAGCAGGAAGTTTTGTTCTTGCTGTTGGCTACGTGATGATTATGCAAAGGCGGTGGAGAAAATGATCAGTGAAAAAATAAAGCAGCTGCTGAAGCGTCCTATGCTTATTGTCATGATCTTCTTTTTACCTTTAATAGGAACGGTCATCAGCAGCTCATTTTTAGCAAAAGTACAAAGTGATTCAAAAATCCCTGTTGCTCTTGTCGATCAAGATCACAGCAACATGTCTAAACAAGTGATGGATCGACTACAGAAAACAACAGAAATTCAGTTTCTTTCTCTGAACGAAGAACAAGCGAGAAAGCAGCTGGCAAAAAATAAAATTGACAGCATTTTTATGTTTCCTAACGGATTTCAGGAAGAAGTAGAAGCGGGGAATTATCAAGGAGTCATTGATTTGCTCACGCTGCCTTCTTCAGTTGCCACAGAAGCGGTTCGAGAAGTCGTGGCGAGTGAAGTGACAAGGTTAACAACAAATGTTAAAGCGGCAAATGAAGTGCGTTTTTTATATAAAGTCTATCACATTCAGGCAGGACCAGATTTATGGAAAGAGGCGTATCACTATACCGATAACCAGTGGAAGCCAAGGCCGCTGATGACAATTGATTACGAGGAGCAAGGAACGAAGAAGCGTACGAAGCAAGGGAGCGTTCAAATGACCGGATACGTGCCGCTATGGGGATTTTTTACGCTTTTGATTTGCTGCATCACATCAGATTGGATGATTAAAGAGAGAAGGCATCTTTTTAAACGAATGAAAACGATGCAAAAAGGACTTTACGGTTATATTCGAGGCGTCAGCGCCGCTTATGCTGTTTTATACGTGCTTCAAGCCTGCATCAGTTTTGCTTTATTTAAATGGCTTTATGGAGTAGAGTCTTACGGTGTACTGCTGTATATGTGTATTTATGTGGTTGTATGCGTTGCTTTGAGCACGTGGTTTGCAAGTGAAAGTCAGCGAGTTGGATCTTATTATATGATCAGCGTTGTCATGGTCACAGGACTCAGCATAATAGGAGGAAGCTTTTTCCCGGTAGGAGAGCTTTCTGCAACGATTGAAAAAATAAGTCAGTGGCTTCCGCAGCATCTGCTTCTGTATCAGCATGCACTGCCGCTTACGCTCATTTGGAAAGAGATAGCTGTTTCCATTGCATGCATATGTTTGTGCGCATTTAAAATAGTGTGGAATGTGAGGAGCATCAAATGATTGAAATTAACAATGTTAGCAAAACATACGGAAAAAAACGTTCGTTAGCAAATGTTACGCTGACCGTAGAAAGTGGGGAAGTCATTGGACTTTTAGGGCCAAACGGCGCTGGTAAGTCGACGCTTCTGTCTATTTTGTCTACCATTACGGCTCCTTCAAGTGGGAATGTCACGATTGGAGGCTTATCGCTTAAGAAAAATCAAAAAGCGATTCGAGAAGTCATTGGCTACGTTCCACAAGATATAGCGCTGTGGGAAGAGCTTAGCGTAAAAGAAAACATGAAAATGTGGAGCAAAATGGCTTCACGCTCTTTGTCGAATGAACAGCTTCAGTCTCTTTGCTCAGCTGTACAGCTGGAAGGAAGATGGAAGGGAAAAGTGAAAAATTTATCAGGAGGTATGAAGAGAAAGTTAAATATAGCCGTTTCGCTTATTCATGAACCGTCCGTTTTGTTAATGGATGAGCCTACGGTCGGAATTGATTTGCAGTCCAAGCTTGAGATTATTCGTTATATTAAACAGCTGGCGGCAAAAGGAAAGACGATTATCTATATTACCCATGATTTGAATGAAATCTTGGGCGTGTGTGATCGGTTTGCGGTCTTAAAGGAAGGAAAGCTGGAGTTTGTCGGCACGATGGACCAAGCAAAGGAAAAGACGGGGGAAGATGCAGAAGAGAACGTTGTGTATAAGCTGCTGCATGATTAAGAGTAAGCAATAATAAAAAAAGAGCCGCTTCATGAAGAAGCGGCTCTTTCTATTATGCTTGTGTAACTTCTTGTTCTGGTGAATGACTTTCAGGCTGCACGCGTTCTTCCTCAGGAAGGGCACGTACTTCCACTTCTTTCATTTGGTGACCGTCCATTTCTTTTGCAATAAACTCGTATCCAAAAAGTTTGAACGATTCGCCTTCTTGAATATCGATATTTTGCATCAGCATCCAGCCGCCAATTGTATCGATATCATCATTTTCAATTTCGATATGAAGCACTTCGTTGACTTCTTCAAGCAGTACTTTTGAGTTAAAGACAAAATGCTGATCGCTGATTTTTTGAACAAGCGGCTTTTCATCTGTATCAAACTCATCTCGAATTTCTCCAACGATTTCTTCTAAAATATCTTCAACGGTAACGATCCCTGCCGTACCGCCGTACTCGTCAATCAACACAGCCATATGCGTACGTTTCTTTTGCATCGAGCGCAATAGGTCTTGAATCGCTACAGTTTCAATTACTTGAATAATAGGATTCATATAAAGCTTCACGCTTTGCTTTTTTAACGCATCGTTGATTACGACATCGTTTAGAATTTCTTTGACGTTGACTAAGCCGATAATATTATCTTTGTCTCCGTCAACGGTAACAGGGTACCGAGTGTAGCGATCTTCTACAGCAAGCTTTAAGAAATCTTCAATGCTGTCGTCTTCAGAAACAGCTGAAATTTCTGTTCTTGGTACCATGATTTCGCGAGCAACACGGTTATCGAATTCGAAAATGTTGTTCACGTACTTATATTCGGACTGGTTAATTTCCCCGCCTTTAAAACTTTCTGATAAAATAATGCGCAGCTCTTCTTCACTGTGCGCAAGTTCATGCTCTGAAGCTGGCTTTAATCCAAACATGCCAGTTAATAAACGGGCAGAACCATTTAGTAACCAAATGAAAGGGAACATAATTTTATAGAATAAAATTAACGGACGAGCAAACAATAACGTAACTGTTTCAGCTTTTTGAATCGCAAATGTTTTTGGCGCTAATTCACCAACAACTACGTGAACAAACGTTACAAGCGCAAATGCGATAATGAATGAAAGAATATGGGTTAAAGATGCAGCAACACCCATTTCTTCAAACAGAGGTTCTAAAATCTTCGCAACAGTCGGTTCTCCTAACCAACCGAGTCCTAAAGCAGTAATCGTAATACCAAGCTGACACGCAGATAAATACTCATCTAAGTGTGTCGTCACGGTTTTAACCGCATTCGCTCCTTTTTTTCCTTCAGCAACAAGTTGATCTACCCGTGAACTACGAAGCTTCACAATTGCAAACTCTGAAGCAACGAAAAAAGCAGTGAGTACAATTAAAATCGCAAAAATAATTAAGTTAATGGTTATCAATGAATATACTTACTTTATAGTGCTATAAAGTAAGTAAACACCTCCTGTAAATAATAAATTTACGACAGCAGCAGCAGTAAAGAGTGCAAAAGAGTGACGCTTTCTGGTGAGAGCCGATTCATCATTACTTTTCGATCTTCTTCATTCAGCTTTTCCATAAGCGGTGCAACTTCTTTTAAACTGTCGTTTAGTACGTAAAATTTGGATGCTAATTCGTCTTTGGAGTGGCTATTCTCGGATTGCTCTATAGAAAATAGAGAAGAAATCTCTTCAAGAGAACGGCCTTCGCTTTTTAATTTTTCAATTAAGTAAAGACGTTTCAGCGCTTCTTCGTTATAAAAGCGATAGTTAGAAGCAGAGCGTTCTGCTTTTAATAACCCAATGTTAGTATAATAGTCAACCGTGCGTTTCGTTACATGTGCCATCTCTGCAAGTTCTCCAATTTTGTATGTCGCAACCCCATCAGAATACCACCTCCTTTAACTATGTCAACCATCACGTGATGGTTTTTATCTACGCAACTATTTATCTTTTATCCTATCGTAATTAAGTATACGCGCGTAAGATCAAAAAGTTTCATTTTTTTATTAGCATTCAGTATATCTCAAAATAAGGTAGTTTGACAAAGATTTTATAAAAAAAACTCGCTTGTATTAAGCGAGTTTTTTAGTAGGATGACGTACGATAATGTGCATGCGTTCATACACATATTGAATACGTTCAGTATATTCTATGAACTCAGGGCTCATTGGAGATAGCTGATCAGCAATACGGTGCATAATAGCAGCTTCTTCTTTTAACGAATCTAAATTTTGAGTTCGGTCAATTCTGGCTTTAAATGTTAACGAAATCATGTTATTCACCTCGTTGTTATATTACTTGTTATGAAGCGCTATGTCCGTGACTTTTATCACTCTAGTCAAAGGTGATAACGTAATTATTTGATGTTTGCCGGCATTTTGTGTAGGATGATTAGAAAAGGGTTTTTATGGGAGAATGAAATGAATTTAAAACGAATGCACCACGTAGCCATTATAGGAAGTAATTATGAACGTTCAAAAGCTTTTTATGTAAATGTGTTAGGATGCAAGATTATAGAAGAAACATATAGAAAAGAAAGAGATTCATATAAGCTAGATTTAGAAGTAGCTCCTGGCTATCAAATTGAGTTGTTCTCGTTTCCAAATCCGCCACAGCGTCCTTCAAGACCTGAAGCGTGCGGCTTACGCCATTTAGCTTTTGCGGTTGAAAGCGTAGAGGATTCCAAGCGTGAACTAGAGCAGCAAGGGATTGATGTGGAACCTATTAGGGTAGATGAACTAACGGGAAAAAAATTCACATTTTTTGCTGATCCGGACGGGTTACCGCTAGAGCTTTATGAAGAGAAAGAGGGGGAATAAGGAGTATGTGCAATTATTTATTCGTATACGGAACGCTTCTTGAAGGAGAAGGTAATCACGGATTGCTGCATCATGCGCGCTCAATTGCCAAGCAGGCAAAAACGAAAGGGAAATTATATGACACTAAGCAAGGCTATCCTATGCTTGATATCGACAGTGAACATATTACGTACGGAGAAGTATATGAAGTGACCGATCAGCTTATGTGGAAGGCGCTTGATGAATTAGAAGGTTATATTCACGAAGGTCATAAAGACAATGAATATGATAAAGTTGTGCAAACGGTTGAAACGGACCAAGGTGAATTTGAAGCCGTTGTATATGTAGCAAGAGATCGTTCCCTGCTGCAAGAATTTATCCCAGGCGGAAACTGGCGCGTGTGGAAAGAAGATTTATTAGAAGGTATGCTGTACTTTGCTTACGGTTCATGTATGGATAACGATCGTTTTATTAAGCACGGGGTGGATCAGTATTTCCAAGACTGTCTCGGCAAAGCTGTTTTTAAAGGCTATACGCTTCGATATAACCACGTTATTCATGACGGAGGACGTGCAGACATGGTTGAAGAAGGCGGAGTCGTTGAAGGCAAACTGTACCGCGTGCCTCCTGAAGCGATTACGTACCTTTACGGCAGAGAAGGCGTAGATAATAACGGCTATCGTCCTGCCATTATCTCTGTAGAGCATGAAGGAAAGATTGTGGATCATGTTCTTACTTTTTTTGTGTTAAATAAAGAAAAAGAAGTCGCACCTCCGGATCATTATTCGGCTGAAATTATTCGAGGAGCAACAGGTGTACTCAGCGAAGAATACGTTCAGAAGCTAATAGAGCAAGTCCATGCGCTAAAAAATAGTGATGTCGTAAATAACTAATATAAAAAGAAGCAAAGACAAAAGTAGTTTAGTTGAAGAAAGCTCCGAACGAGTAATCGTTCGGAGCTTTTCATTGTTATGGTGAACGCAGGCTTAATCTATTTAGCTGCTTCTAGCTGTTTATTGGATTGATTTTGTTATGTGTTGAATTAGTTAAAGGAAACAGAGAATTCTGTTTGAAATACACTGTCTTTTGATAAACGGTTGATGCCTAATTTTTCTTTGAAATTTCCGTTGTGGTCATGCGTATCTGCAATTCCAAACCAAGGTTCGATGCAAAGAAATGGAGCGATTGTATGATTTTCTGCATCATACTTTGACCAAATACCTACGTACGGGAAATCATTAAACTGAACGTTAATTTGATTTTCATTAACCGCCGATTTAATTGTAATTCCGTCAATATGGCTAAAAATTAACGCATCATTTGCAAATAAACCTGCGCTTAGCGGCAGCTGATGCAAATTTTCTGCAGCTCCTTTTTCATGAATAAGCGCGTCTTTTAATACAAATTCCTTTGGCGTAGTTTCAGAAGGCTCTATTTCTAAAAAGTAATCAGAAATCTGCTCGTTTTCACGTAACGGAATACGAAAAGCAGGGTGGGCTCCAATTGAAAAATACATATTCTCTTTATCTTCATTTACTACTTTCCACTGAAACGTTAATCGGTTGTTTTCCAGACGGTAGCTAATTTCAACTGAACATTCAAACGGATACACGTCTTTAAAATGGCCGTTTGTGGCAAATTTCAGCCGTGCTGTTTCGTTTGTTTGCTCAATCACGCTGAAAGTAGAATCACGTAAAAAGCCGTGCTGAGGCAAAGAGTATTCGCGCTGATCAACGGTATACTGATCATTTTTTAATCGGCCTACGATTGGAAACAATACGGGCGATACTCGTCCCCAATAAGTAGGGTCTCCGCTCCACATAAACTGCAGGCCTTTTTCTTTATGAAATACTTCTACAACTTCCGCTCCTTTTTCTTCAATGCTGACTTTCATTTCGCTATTTTCTAGTACAATCATTACAACATCTCCCAAATCATTGTTGTACGCTAGAGCTGTCTCAAACGTACTGGCTTTGCTTATATTATACCCTTCTTGGCAAAAAAGGTATTAATTTCCCTATTTTTGTTCAAATTAATATAGAAAAAGGAGGGTTCAAATATGAATCATGCAACATTATTGCTCATTAAATTTGCAGCGGCACTTATTGCGTTTGGTATAGGCCTTGATTTGTTTTTTGATGCAACCATCGGAGACATTATTTCTTTTAGCTTGCTAACGACAGTTGTGACATATCTAGTAGTGGATCGAATTGTACTGCCTCGAGTGGGCAACCGTGATGCTATTATTGTTGAATTTGTTCTAACCTATATGAGCGTATGGATTTTTGGCACATTGTTATTAGACAGTTACGTTCAAATTGCTTGGGGAAGTATTATTTCTGCAGCTATTATTACATTTGCTGAGGTTTTTGTTCACCGCTACTTATTCAACCATATTGAAACAAAGCATACAGCGAGAACGCGCCCGGCTTTTAAGCGAAAACTAGCGTATGACACAGAATTTGCAGAAGAACAGCATGTAGAAAACAAGGAAAACCCAAAATAAAAAGAAAGCTCAATTTTGAGCTTTCTTTTTATGTGTTAATGCATAAAAGTCATTTCTTTTAAAGGCCAGTATTTCATGTTGACTTCTCCCATGATTGAAGAGATAGGAGTAAGGCCAAAATGCCTTCCATCTCGGCTGATACGTCTGTTGTCACCTAGCACTAATACGTATCCGTCCGGTATCGTGCCGTCTGGAGACAGTTCGTACGTTGAAAAATTTTCGGTGAATCGCTCGTAAACGGGCACTTTGGATAAATATTTATGAAGATGCGGCTCTTTTTTGACCTTATTATTTATATACAGAACATCATCTTTGTATTCGACCGTTTCTCCTGGTAAGCCCACAATGCGCTTTACTAGAAAATCACTGCTGTAGGGAGCTTGCAAAACGACAATGTCAAAGCGCTCCAGCTTGCTGTGTTTGTTAATAATAATTCGATTGCCTTCGTGCAAAATAGGCTTCATAGAATCGCCTTTTACAGTGTAGGGCTGAAACCAATAGTGCTGAACGACCACAGAAAGCAAAACAGTGCCGAGGATGACGCTTGTGTATGTAAGAATTTCACGCTTTAGTTTTTTATTGACCATAATGGATGAACACCTTCTTAACGGTAAGACTGTCAATTTAAGTTTTTCATAGAGATATAACAGTGTTGATTGTACCATTCAGAACTAAAGTTTTCCATATCTATCTATTTATGCGTGTATCGCGAAAATATGCTTGGCGGAACAAAAAATGAAAAGAGCCGTTATTCTTTAAAATAACGGCTCTTTTTTATTATAACTGAGCGCGCTCAGTTCGAGTAACTGGTTGATTCGGCTCTTCTTCCAAAACAGGCTCAACAGACTTATGCTGCTTGATTTCTTCTTCCAGTTCAGCAATTCGCTTGTTTTTCTGTTTCACTTGTCCTCTTAGTTGAACAATTTTTACAAAGCTCAATGAAGCAGCAACAACTCCTCCAAACACAGCCGTTGTTAAGATGATTAAAATAAGAGGCCATTTTTGTGAACCAAATACATAGTTAAATTGTACAGGATCGTTGTTAATTACAGCTAAAACAGCAATGATAAGAGCAAATATAAGTCCTAAAATAAAAAAGCTCTGTCCTTTCATAAGCTGCACTTCCTTTCTTTACATGGTCATTACAACTTTTGTAGCGTAACCACTCGTCTTAAGTGTTTGCTATCTTGCTTATAGGTATACGTATCCACATTTAAACAAAATCAAACATTTTCTTGATTATATATATCTTTCTTTTAAAACACAATATATCGATTGATGTAGAAACTTTGACATGTCCAAAGACCCGGTCTGTCGAATTTTTGGAATAAAGAGCTCGCGTATCCTTTTTTGCTTAAGCAGATTAAGCAGGGGGAGAGACTTTCATTCCTAAAGACGAACAAATGAGATACATGAGCTGAACCGCTTATGACACCGCAGTTGATTTCCATGCAAGGCTTCGCTTTCCGCGGGCGGCCGCTGAGCCTCCTCGTCGCTTGCGCTCCTGCGGGGTCTCATCTGTTACGCTTTTCCCGCAGGAGTCTTTGCCTTGCCCTTCAATCAACTGCTAGAAGGACGAAACAGATGAAGCTGTATTCGTTTTTCACTTGGGCTAAGATACTGTTGTCCCAGCCTCACTTTTATTAAAGAGTTTATATAAACGCAAGCTGAGACTTTAGCTTAATTGCATTAAATTATTTCATTATCTATCACCTGGAGCAGGGTGGTCTACGCCTTTGACATGATGCCGATGCTGGTTGTCTTCGCTGGTGTAAAAGTCATAATAGTGAACATGCATACCGTTGCCAATGGGAATAGCGGGACCAGAGTAGGCTTTGTAATGATGTGTATGTCCGTCTTCAAACACAACATAGCCTTCTGTATAGTGAATGTGGCTTCCATCCTCGCTTTGAATTGGAGGAGACGTTACATCGAGGCACTGATGGACATGTCCTGATGCAACAGAAGTGTAGTCCACTGAGCCATGATTGTGATGAGGAACAAACCCTGAAATAAAATCATCCTTGCCTATTTTTTTCATTTTACTTCCCCCTACAAATTCAATTTTAAAAAACTGTTTAAGTAAATTCTTTAAATAGGAATCTGAATTTCTCTTTTTAGTTAAATTCAAAAATACATGCTATTGATATGAACAAAGAAAAATAAATATGACTTTTGATAATCAGGATTTATAAAATGGGTAGTTTTCCTGTGTGTTTGCCGTTTCTACTTGATAACTTTCACATATATTTATTAAGGAAGGACAAGTTATTATAAGAGAGGAAGTCAGCATAATGAGTTGGGAAAATAAAAAGAGTTTATGTCAGGAGTTTGCGAGAATTTTAGGTGGACAAGGCAGTTTAGATGAAAATGGCGTTTGTTTGGTACAAAAGTTTCGTACTATTCGTTTTAAAATTTTAGGGCGTCCAACACGCTCTCCATTAGTTACTCCTCAATTTTTTACTTTTGAAGATTTAGATAGTAAAGGAAGAGCACTGAATCTAGGTGAAACCGTGCTTTTGCAAGAAGAAGTAAATCCATTATTAACGGAGCTTAGAAAAAGAGATATTAAGGTTACGGCCGTTCACAACCATTGGCTATTTGAAGAGCCGAGAGCAATGTATATGCACTTTGAATCTGTAGAGCCACCGTTAGATTTTGCACGAAAAGTAAGAGAAGCGTTTAGAGTATTAAAAGGGTAAAAATCAGCTTTATATAAAATCAGTTTAGTCTTACTTACTGCTTTTAAAATTAGATTAATAAACCTTTAAACATGTATATTATATATTTGTTTATAAGATGCAATTGAATGAAGCTATCAGGTTAACTAATTTTTGAGCAGTGAGACTCTTAAAATAAAAAAAGCACGCGTTCGCCGCGTGCTTTTTTTATGTATAAACTTAAAATGCGTTTAGGGTGTTATCGCTTAACCACTGTTTGCGTTCAGCTGCATCTTCGAATAATTCATCTGCATTTGTAAATTGAGAAGCAATGACATATTCAATTGTTGCAAGAGGAGCTGTTAGCAAACGCCAGTTTAATACGATTGTATTATCTTGAGTCGTAGCATATTCTTCACCTAACTCGTCCCATTTAACAGATTCAGGAGCATTGTCTGCTGCTTTTTTAACAGATTTCAAAGCTTCTTGGAATTTTTCACCTGCGCGGCCTTGGTACCATTCTGTTAATAGTTGTCCAATACCTTCATTTGTTTGCTGCTCGTTCCAGCTTTCAGGTACTGTAGCAATGAATTTTGCACGGAATGTCATTTCAGCTTTTGCTACATCTCCACGAACGATGTTTAAGCGGTATTGACGCCCTAGGTAAGGGAATTTGTCTCCTTCTTCAAAAGAACCAGTTTTAGCTGCAGAAGCTGCTGCTTTAGGAGCCTCTTTTTTAGCTGTTTCTTTTTTTACTGCTTCTGTCTTTGGAGCAGCCGGCTTTTCCTCAGCTGGTTGTGAAACGTTTAGTTGTTTTAAAATCCATGTTGCTTTGCGTGCGATGATTGAACGCACATTGTTTTCATTAAGACCTCTTGGGATAATAACTTTTACCCCTTCTTTGTCACAAATTTGCACCGTGATATCGGTTCTATTTGGAACGACTTCAATTTTGTAGTCAATTGTTTGATTGCCTGTTTGATACGTATACATAAAATTTTTCGTACTCCTTTCTACAAATCTTCATTTTATAAGCAAAGGTAGAGTTTGGTCAAATGAAAGAATAATCAGACAGTTATCAACTGCTGTTGCAGCGCCTTGCAGAATGATATGTATTCCAATATTTAGTGGAAAAGCGCCAATAATAATTGTTTCAATTCTTCTTTAGTTTTTACAAAAAAATATAAAAATATGCCGATACTACTAATATAGATTAGACATTCTATGTCTTTAGATTGTATAGGGGATGAAAAAATGAAAAAAGCTTTTCAAAGTTTACGCATGAAAATGCTATGTATGATTGCAGCCATGATGGCCATAACATCTACTGTAATTGAAGTAACAAATTATTATCTTATTGTGAAACAAGAGCAAGCAGCTTCGATTACGCTAGTGATTACATTTCTGTTTGTTTCTTTTACAACTACCGTGTTCTATTTTATCATACGTCGCTACATAATTGCGGTTGAAAATTTGTCAAAAACAATGAAAGGGATTTCAAACGGTGATTTATCTGTAGATGTTGTTCCTTTGAAAGAGAAAAATGAGATTAGTACACTCATATCTTCATTTAATGAAATGATGACTCACATGAGAACGCTGCGTCAGAAAATAAGTAAAACAACGAGCACGGTCAGTCATTCCTCAGAGCAATTGCTTGCAAGCATGGAGGAAACAAAAACAGCTGTAACAGAAGTTACGATGTCTATTCAAGAAATTGCTGCGGGTTCTGATAAGCAGTTGTTAAGTGTGGTTGAAACCGAGCAAGCTATGGTGGATATGGCCAAGCTGCTTCAGAAAATGACTGATCATTCTTCAAAGGTACAACAATCGATGAACAGAGCCTCTGAACATGCTTCTACCGGAAATGTTGCGGTGAAAGAGGTGACGGATCAAATGAATAAAATCTATGAAACAGTTAAGATATCCACTAGTGAAGTAAAGGGGCTCGAAGACCGTTCCACAGAAATTGGCCGCATTATTAATACAATTACAAGAATTGCTGAACAAACAAATCTTCTTGCACTTAATGCTGCTATTGAAGCTGCAAGGGCTGGAGAACATGGGAAAGGTTTTGCTGTAGTAGCAGGGGAAGTACGTAAGCTAGCGGAAGAATCTAAAACGTCCGCTATACAAATCAGTCATCTGTTAAAAGAAATTGAAGCACAGGCAAAGCTGGCTTATCAAAACATGGAAATCAATACGGAAGAAGTCACGCTTGGTATTTCCACTGTCGAAGATGTAACGCAACAGTTTTCCACAATTATGGAAGATGTCTTTGCCGCTCAAGAACAAATGAACAAAATGACAAAGGCAACAGGAGAAATTGATGGGTATTCGTTCAAGGTAATGGAGTCTGTCATGGCCCTTTCGGAGGTTGCTAAACAAGCAGCTGCTTACGCTGAAGAAGTAGCTGCGGCTTCACAAGAGGAGTTAGCATCTATAGAAGAACTTGTGACGTTGGCCGCTAATTTAAAATCTACGGTAAGTGAGTCCTGAAGTCTATCTTGATATGTACGTAATACGCGCAGTTTTCTACGTGTATTTGTTTTATTTATACCCTTTATAGAAAACGATAAATAGAATTGACACGTTATAAAAGCAGCTGTATAGTGAGTACGCAAGGCGGCAGTCTGTCTTTTTTAATTCTTAGTAAACTTATAAGTTAAATAAAATATTTAAGCACTACATAAGGAGACGAAGAGATGAAAAATGAATTCCGTTTGGCAACAAATGAAGACGCAGATAGCTTATTGAACTTAACTCTACAAGCATATAAGCCTATTCGAGAGCTAGGCATTCCTTTCTTAGCAGCTACTGCTGATCTTGCTCTCGTTAAGAAAAATATTTCTCAAAACCTTTGCTATGTATATGAAGAAGAGAAAAGAATCGCTGCTACTGTGTCGATACGAATGCCTTGGGAGAACATCCAGGTCTGTTTGCTGTTCCGCATCTTTGGTGGTTTGCAGTAGACCCGTCGTTTGCCAGGCAAGGCGTTGGATCTAAGCTGCTGCGTCTAGTAGAGGAAGAGGTAATAAAAAATACGTTTAAATCACCAGGTGTGTCTTTAGGAACAGCAAAAGAACATCCTTGGTTAGTTGAAATGTATGAACGAAAAGGATATGTTCAAGCTAAAGAAAAGCACCTTGCAGAAGACTATACGACCGTATTTCTTTATAAAAAACTCAATGAGGTACCCTCTTTATCGTAAAAGATAGAGAAGTTCTCCAAATTAAGAAATGTGAAAGAGTGATAAATATGACAGATCAATTACTACTAAATACGCTGATAGACATACGCCGTGAGCTGCACCGGTTTCCAGAGCTTTCAATGAAAGAATATGAAACAACTAAACGTATTAAAAAGTGGTTAAAGCACTATGATATTTCTATAGCAGATGTATTCCAATTAGACGTAGGAGCAGTAGCGGAAATCGCGGGAGGAAAGCCGGGACCTACTATCGCAATTCGAGCTGATATTGATGCGCTGCCAATTGAAGAAAAAACCAATCTGCCATTTGCATCTAAAGTAAACGGTGTTATGCACGCATGCGGCCATGATTTTCATACGGCTTCTATAATCGGAGCAGCCATTCTTCTTAAAGAACGTCAGCAGGAGCTTTGCGGTACGGTTCGATTTATCTTTCAACCGGCCGAAGAAACGGCTTCCGGGGCAAAAATGCTAGTTGAAAAAGGTGTGCTCGACGGAGTAGAAGCGATATTTGGGATGCATAACAAACCGGATCTTCCTGTAGGAACCATTGGTATCAAATCGGGACCTTTAATGGCAAGTGTTGATCGTTTTGAAATTGACGTCAAAGGAGTAGGAGGTCACGCGGGTATTCCAGAAAAAACAGTAGATCCGATTGCTGCTGCTGGTCAAATCGTGACTAGTTTACAAACCATTGTCAGCCGTAATCTCAGCCCATTTCAAAATGTTGTTGTCAGCATAACTCAAATTCATGGAGGGAGCTCGTGGAACGTCATTCCTGACAAAGTAACGCTTGAAGGAACGGTGCGTACCTTTCAAGAAGAAGCGAGAGAAAAAATACCGGCTCTTATGAAACGAACTGCTGAAGGGATTGGAGCAGCTTTCGGGGCTTCAGTAGACGTTAAATGGTATCCATATCTTCCTGTAGTAAACAATGATGATACGCTGGAAAAACTGGCTATTAACGCTGCAGAGGATCTTAGTTATCAAGTCGTAGAAGCTGAACAATCGCCTGGAGGAGAAGATTTTGCCGTATATCAGCAGCATGTACCAGGATTTTTTGTATGGATGGGTACAGCTGGAGAATATGAATGGCACCATCCTTCTTTTTCATTAAATGAAGAGGCGTTACTTGTAGCAGCTTCTTATTTTGCTAATCTAAGTTTTCATTTTTTGAATTCATTCCATTACCCGAAAAATTAAAATATTTTTATTTTTCTATTTACGCGGATGAAATTGTTTGATAAAATAAATTTTAAATTAAAAAGTTATCACGAGTGGACGAGAGATCTGGCTCTTTGACTCCACAGCAACCTACGAATGTAAGGTGCTCCTACCAGCAAAGCATGTGCTTTGGGTGATAAAACGGGTGAAAAACTCATTTTGCATCAAAGCAAAATGAGTTTTTTTTATTTTTCTAAAAGGAGAGGGTTTTATGAGTCATACAGCAGTAGCAGCACATACAGGAGAGAAAGCATTAAAGGAAGCCGTGAAATTATTAGGAAAGCATTATGAAGTAGCTTATCGTGAATTAGAAACATTTTACGAAATTGTGGTCGAAAACCAAGTTCGTACATATGCTGTAGGCATAGATATTAAAGATGTACAAAAAGCAAATGAACTAGAAATTTATTCATCATGCTGTTCCAAGCTTGAGCGAGTAGGCTGTCTGTTATAGAAGTCTTCTCGCGCCTCTATTTTTAAAGTGTTTTTAAATAGAAAGCATGTTTTTTGACAATCGAAGAATCTGGTGGGTATAATCATTACTCACTAAGTTTTAAAATTAATCATAAATTGTCGAAATTTTTACACAAATTAAAGGTTACATTCGAAATGAATTGTGGTATGTTATAAAACAAGAATATTTTATGAAAGGAGCATTGAAATGGAAATGTCTCTTGAACATGGGAACGATGCAGGAAGCGAACAGCTTATTGATCGTATCCTAGACTTTTTAGAAGATGACGAAAAGTAAAAAAAGAGTGTGCGGTGCTAGCCCTAGCCGCGCACTCTTTTTTTATCATGTGCGTCAAGGCAGCGCATACTATGATACATAGGGATAGAATGAAAGGGTCTCTGTCAAAGGGATTGACGAATCGTTTTGTTTGATGGAAAATTTAGAAAAAGGAAAGAGATGAAGGGTATGTCGAACAAAACATCTTTGTATCAAACAAAAGAACAGTTAAAGAAGCTTGTAAGCGAATTGGTTTCTATACCTAGCGTGACAGGAACGATGGCAGAAGTGGAAATGGCTGAATCGATAGCGTCTTATTTATTGAAGCTGCCTTACTTTCACAAAAACGAGCAAGTCGAGCTTCATTCAACAGGAGATGGGCGATCGATTGTCACAGCTTTTGTTGAAGGGAAAAATAAGAATAAAACAGTTGTATTAGTAAGTCATTACGATGTAGTGGATGTACAAGATTATGGACAGTGGAAAAAGGATGCTTTTCACGCTGATACGTTAACGAGTACTTTTTATAACCATATGGAACAAGTTCCGGCGCACGTACAAAAAGATATGATAAAAGGAGACTGGCTTTTTGGCCGAGGAACGATGGACATGAAAGCAGGCATTGCCCTGCATATCAGTATGATTGAACGAGCATGCAACGGGGAGTTTGACGGAAACATCCTGCTGCTGTCAGTGCCAGATGAAGAAGTAAATTCGCTCGGAATGAGAAAAGCAGTGCCTGTTCTTTTAGAACTTGCGCGCAAACATCAGCTGGATTTTTCTCTCATGCTAAATGCAGAACCAGTGTTCAGCCGCTATCCTGGAGATCAAACGAATTATGTGTACTCAGGATCGATTGGCAAGATCATGCCAAGCTTCTTGTGTTATGGAAAAGAAACTCACGTAGGGGAACCGCTAGCTGGTTTGAATGCTAATTTACTAGCTTCTTATTTAACAAAAGAAATAGAATTAAACGTTGATTTTTGCGAAAAAGTAAGAGATGAAACGAGTCCACCTCCTACGGTGCTGATACAAAAAGATTTAAAAGAAGAGTATTCAGTTCAAGTTCCGCACTCTGCCGTTGTATTGTTTAATTTATTTATGTTAAACCGCTCTCTTAAAGAGGTGACAGATCTGCTGTTGAAATCGGCTCACAAAGCGGCTTTGAATGTAAAAAAACATTATAATAAAGCCGCTAGGCAGTATGCTGCGGGAATGGAGGGTTCATCTCTTGAAGTGAACGTATGGACGTATGAAGAACTTTATACTCATGCAGTCAAACAGCACGGTGAAAAATATGTGCAAGAAATGGAAGAAGCACTTTTGGCACAAGAAGATGATGACAGAAATAAAACCATTAAATTAGTAAACACTTTAGCTGGTTTATGTAAAGAAGCAGCTCCGATGATGGTCTTATTTTTTACCCCGCCTTTTTATCCGGCCGTTTGTTCACATGATGATCCGTTTGTACAAGGGATTTTGTCAAACGTACAGGAAACTGCCAAAGAGCAATTTCAGGTGGAGCTAGTTGAACAAAGTTATTTTGGGGGAATTTCGGATTTAAGCTATGCCAGCCTGCAGCATCCGCTTCATACATTTAACACGTTAGTAGCAAACATGCCGCTATGGAATAAAGGGTATCATATCCCGCTAGAAGAGCTAGAGGAGCTGAAGATGCCGGTGCTGAATATTGGACCGCTGGGAAGAGATGCGCACCAATGGACCGAAAGATTAGACGTTCAGTATTCCTTTGAAATTTTGCCTCACTTCATTTATCAAGCTATAAAAGAAGCACAGAAATAAACATCCGCTTGCGGATGTTTATTTGTTGAATTTAAAAGAAGCTCCTTGTACGGTAATTTGTTGCGATGTTAGAGCGTGATCCAATTCAACCAAAAATGGACGTTCTCCAACTTTTTTTAATGTATCATGGACAACGCCATGTGTTCCGCTACAAAAGATAAGGTTTCCTCCATTGATATATAGTTTTTGGCAACGTGCATCAAGTAAAGAGTCTTTGTAGCTTTCGCCAGACTGAACGCCCAGCAGTTTCGTCCACTTGCTGATGGATTTTTCGAGGTTATGTACAGCACAGTAAATATTTTTTAGCTGCAGCTGACCAGCTTGGTGGGAAGAAAGAGCAGCTAGCTTTGGTTTGCGTTTTTCTTCTGGTTCACCCCATTCAATAAAAAAAGGAAGAGGCAAGGAATCGTGGTCAGCTTCAATAAAACACATTTTCCATTGAAGTTTTTCTCCATCAGTGGTTTGACGAGAACCCGCTACAGGACCTTTTACAGCGTAGCTTTTGCTTTGCAGCTCTTTTATCAGCAAATCCATATCATCTGTACGAAGGGCAAATCGGCCAAAATGACCAAACGGCGTATGTTCGTTAACAAGCTGCTGAATAAGATCATTATCTGTAACTGTTTGAGCTAATGCGATATCTCTGAGTCCAAGCCACTCAATATAGCTCAGCTGAAAATATGCCAACGTGTTAAAAGTACCCCATTTTTCATGGGTACCGCCTTTAATAACATTTATTCCGTATTCGTTTAGTTCTTTCTGAGCTTTGATAGGATCAGGTGAAAAATGAACAAGGTGATCAAAAGATAGGCGCATGGATAGTCCTCCTTTTAAGAGAGAGTCTTTCCTATTATTATACTTTGTTTTCTCCTTCAAGAAGAATGAAACGAATAATTATGTAAAATAAAAAAAACAGAAATCGTTAAAAAAAGCAAGCCGCGTATGTTTTAAACTCGACTTGCTTTAGATTTATTTAGCGGCGACAGCCATGCCCTTTAAAGCAGCAGCCAAATGATTTATTAAACCATGGATATGAGCAGCAAGGTGAACCGCAGCGACAGCGGCGACGGCTAGAACGGCGAGTAGAACGACGAGTAGAACGGCGAGTAGTGCGGCGAGTAGAACGGCGAGTAGTGCGGCGAGTAGAACGACGAGTAGAACGGCGAGTAGTGCGGCGAGTAGAACGGCGAGTAGTGCGGCGAGTAGTGCGGCGAGTAGAACGGCGAGTAGTGCGGCGAGTAGTGCGGCGAGTAGAACGGCGAGTAGTGCGGCGAGTAGAACGGCGAGTAGTGCGGCGAGTAGTGCGGCGAGTAGTGCGGCGAGTAGAACGGCGAGTAGTGCGGCGAGTAGAACGGCGAGTAGTGCGGCGAGTAGTGCGGCGAGTAGAACGGCGAGTAGTGCGGCGAGTAGAACGACGACGAGAGCGTCTGTGAAGAGCAGTTGGCTCTTGGTACATAAATGTTTCAAGCTCAGTAGAAGCAAGCGCTTCTGTTGCTTCTCTAATTCTTTCAGCAGTGATATGCATATAAACACCTCCTGGCTAATTCGGTACATAATACAATATGTACAAGGAAGGCGTTTGGATATAGTGAAAACATGGAATTTGTCTAAATTTGTGAAAGAAATGGAGTGTTCTTCATGCTTCAAACCCTCGAACATCAAAGAGTGGATATCGCTCTTCAAATAGTAGCTGTGCAAGTAGAAGCTTATCAAGAAGAAGCTAGGATCATTGGTTTTTCAGATATTCCTCAGCTTACAGAAAGCAAAGAGGATATTATGAAAAGCAAGGAAGTGTTTATCGGAGAAATAATTGAAGGTAAGCTAGCAGGCGTGCTGTCGTTTGAAAAAGAAAATGAGCGATTAACGATTTGCCGCCTCGTTGTGCGTCCTCGGTACTTTCGAAAAGGAATTGGAAGCCGTCTTTTAATACATGTATTTCAAAGATATTCAAAATGTGAATATATCGTGTCGACAGCCGAACGAAATACACCTGCTATTAAGCTGTACGAAGCTCATCGGTTTTCCATTATAAAACGCACTGCAGCTGCTGATAATCTTGTGTTAGTAACGATGAAAAGAGATTGAGACATAACGAAATCAATTCAATCTAAAGATGAACAAATGGGATACATGAAACCTACGTTTACCATACCAATGAAAAGATCCGAACGCGTTGGATTCTTTATCAAGAATCTCGATTCATCGTTCGGATCTTCCTTTAACTAAAATACTTCTGTACCAGCCTCTACGATGACAGTGTTTGCTCAGAATAATCTAGAGCTGTATGGCGCTGAATCAGCAGTAAAGCAGCTAAAGTGACAACTGCTCCTATAATAAAAGGCAGCGTCATATTGAGTTTAAAGGCAAATGCACCAAGCAGAGGGCCAAAAATACGCCCTAAGCTATCCATTGAAGCAGTTAGCCCAGAAGCAGAGCCATATCCTACTTTGGTTCTCATCGTAATTAAAGAGAGGACACAAGGACGAATAAGGGCATTTCCTGCTGTAAATATGCACAGAAATAAGGTAGCGTTAGCGGCACTAGAAGATAACAAAATAGACGTGAATCCTATTGCTGAAACCAACAAGCCAATGGCCATCAGCTTTTTTTCATTTCCTTTTTTAAATCGCTGCAGCACACCGCCTTGAATCAGCGCTTGAGTTAAACCGCTCGCCATAAACATCCATCCAATTGTCGTAGGAGTAGCATTAATTTTCGCTATTTGAAAAAATTGAAAAGTAGCTTCTAATCCAGCGAGCGTAAAAGTTGCTAAAAATGAAAGAACATATAAATACTTCATAGCTCCTTGAAAATCTGACGTGAAGTCATGCCATCTGGATGTCTGTACTTTGGCAGCAGATTCTTTTCGTAAAGATTCTTTTAACGTAAAGAATGAGAACGCTGTCATAATCAGTGACAAGATACCAGAGATAACGAAGGGAACAAACAAGCCGAAAGATGAAAGGACACCGCCTAATGCCGGTCCAAAAATAAAGCCTAAGCCAATCGACATTCCTAACAGTCCCATTGCTTTCGTGCGGTTTTCTTCATCTGTACTATCAGAAGCGTATGCAAAAGCACAAGGAATAACAGCTCCTGCAAACAAACCTCCGATGATGCGTGACGTATACATTAAAGTCAGAGAGTTTTCTGCCACCGAAAAAAGAAAAAAGCTTGCGCTAAAGCCAAGTAAGCCCCAAAGTAAGATGGGACGGCGGCCTTTTATATCGGAAAGCTTTCCCCAAAAAGGTGCGGTAATAAAAGATGCGATCGAATAGCTAGCCATGAGTATCCCTAAATTGACCGTGCTTGCACCCGTGGCACGAATAACTTCAGGTACGATGGGGATGATCACTCCGAAGCCGACAAATACCATAAAAATAACAAACATTAACGTTCCAAGCTGTTTGTTCATATGCAATTAAGCCCCTTTCTCTGTAGAACATGCCGTGAGTTTAGTATACCAAATACAAAGACGTTTTTTACGTATATTTGGTAAAAAGCGTTTTATTTACAAATGGATAACTATGTTAATATTTACCTGTTGCGCTGAAGCTGATACAATTAAAAAAAAGGGGCGTGAAGCGATTGCCAATATGGATTGTATTTGCTGGGGTTATAGGCGGTCTTTTAGGGTTTGGGGCGCTAGTGGATTATATAGCTAAAAAGAGAAGTATCGAGCTAGATCCAGAAGGAGGGATCAAGAATGCTTCTGACGCAGAACAAATCTATGTGGAAAATTATCTTTATTAAACAAAAGAAAATAACAATCACTTTCAATAAAAAAAGCTTGGAGACGAATCTCCAAGCTTTTTTAATGCGGTAAAAAGATGAGCTGATAGAGAAATAAAATAGCAAAGACATACACAAGCGGATGAACTTGTTTGCCTTTTCCCTTTACCAGCTTCATTAACGGATAAGAAATGAAGCCAAGGGCAATTCCTGTTGCAATACTGGATGTAAGAGGCATTGCTAGAACAACTAAAAAGGCAGGGAACGCTTCATCAAAGTCATTCCAATTAATTTTAGCTACAGCACCCATCATCAAGCTTCCGACAATAATTAATGCAGGTGAAGTAATAGCTGCTACGCCAGAAACCGAGCTTACAACCGGACTAAAGAATGCTGCAACAATAAATAGAATGGCTACCGTCACGCCCGTTAGACCTGTACGTCCGCCTGCTGCTACACCAGATGAAGATTCAACGTAAGCCGTTGTTGGGCTTGTACCAAATAAAGCTCCAATCGTTGTACCAAATGAGTCAGCAAGCAATGCTTGACGCACGCGAGGCATCTTATTACCTTTCATAAGACCGGCCTGTTGAGCTACACCTACCATTGTACCTGTTGTATCAAAAATTGTCACAAGTAAGAAAGAAAAAACAACTGTGTACAAATCATGGTGAATAACATCTCCAAAAGCAGCAAAAGGATTTGAAATCATTAAGCCGTCTGGAAGGTGAGGGGAAGCAAACAAACCTTTATCAAATGAAAGCTGTCCTCTAAAGAAAGCAATTAATCCGGTAATAATCATACCGAAGAATAAAGCGCCGTTTACATTTAGCGTATATAAAATGATTGTAATCGCAAGTCCGATCAGTGTTAAAACTACTTTTTCAGGCTGCAAATCACCAAGTCCAATTAAATTTGATTTATTTGCAACAATAATACCGGCTGAACGAAGTCCGATAAAAGCAATAAATAAACCGATACCAGCACTGATCGCGTGCTTTAAATTGCTTGGAATAGCTTCAATTAATTTTTCACGAAATGATGTTAACGATAGGATGATAAAGATAATACCCGCTACGAATACAGCTGAAAAAGCAGTAGCATAGTCGATACTTCCATTTGAACCAACAACTAAAGCAGCAAAGTATGCGTTCATTCCCATACCGGGAGCAATAGCAATTGGATAGTTAGCTGCAAGAGCCATCCATAGCGTAGCTACGACTGCTGAAATAATAGTAGCTGTAAATACTTGATCAAAAGGAACGCCGGCGCTGGACAAAATAACTGGGTTTACAATGACGATATAAATCATGGTTAAAAACGTTGTAATACCAGCTAAAATCTCCGTTTTAGCATCCGTGTTATATTCTTTTAACTTAAACATAAGTAACCTCCAAAAATAACGAACATTAAAAGCAACATGATATATAATATTCGTTTTTTACTTGAAATGCAATAGATTTGCATATAAAAAATCAAAAACTAAAAAAGTGACGATAAAAGAGCTAAAACAAGTGTGAAATATTTCTTTTTTTCGGTGCTTTTTATAGTGTGCGCGTATAGAAGAGGCTCATACGAAAAAAAGCCGCTTGGGCTATAGCGGCTATGTTGCTTGTTTTGAGGTAACGACTATCGGAAATTTTATTTTAATGGAAAGAGTTAAATCGTGATACGTATATTCCAAGCGTCCGTGGTAGTTAGAAACAAGTTCAGAAATGATCCACGTGCCAAGGCCTTCGTGGCGTTCTTTCTTTTCTGTCACATGAAAAGAAGTAAACAAGTGATCTTGACGCTCTCGTGATAAAGGAGCGGTAGAATTGCTGACTTCTAAAATGTAAATGCCACTTCGAATCATACTCGAAACGGTTATCTCTTTTTTCTCAGAAGAATGAGCAGCTTCTAAAGCATTATGCAGTAAATTCATGATGAGATTCATTTGGTCAAGGTGCTTTAAAGGCAGCTGTGATAACGGTGAATCTAATTGAACATTCATATGTATTCCCCACGTATGTGCTTGATTTTTGCTTTGATGTACAACAGAAGCTACGTGCGAATGTTCACCTTGAATATATGAATGGGTATCATTCAAAGCTTCAACGTAATCTTGAATATACTCTTGTGCCTGCTGTCTTTGATTTGTTTCTAGAAGATAGGATACGGCGCTGACATGTTTAATAAAATCATGTCTTTCAGCTCTTAATGCTTGAAAAAGCTCATTGTTTTTTTGAATTTCACGTGAAGCACTGCTTTCCCGGTTGGTTACGAATATGTATTGTTGATAAGACGAAAACATGTCGGTCATGCAACAAATCATTGCGATAACGGTTAGCCCAATACTAAAAGGTGAAGATAGGCTAAATAAAAGCAGGAAAAAAGACGTCAGTACGATTGCTTTTTTTATCGTTAGTGAAGGAGCCGTTTGATATTTCTTTCCCCATATAAAAAATGAACCAATTATAAAAGAACTAAATAGGAGATGTAAGCTAACAGGCAGGTCTTTAAAAAAGAGGAGCACGAAAACAGTTAGTAAAACTAGTGTGTAAAATAGTTTCATTTTAAATAGTTCCTCCTTTAAAAGTATTCTTTTTGCAAGATGTCTAAATTTGTTTTCGTGATTAAAGCTGTTTTTTCGGTGCTTTGAAACATCACTGAGTATGAGTGCTTAGTATACAGGGAGAAATTTTGAATATAGGAAATATTGATAATAAAAGCTCGATGAGACCTTAGAAAATGACTCGCTGTTAATTCTTTTTCAATTTCGTTTAACGATTGATACGTACTAAACTCTCCATTTGTCGTTATGATGGTGGTAGATCGACCCGTTCGTTCTGCAAATATAATATCTTGTTTGCTCAGCACTTGCATTTCGGTTTTTTGTTTTAAAATAAGCTTATCTCTTGTGTTATTTGATTGTTTTTTTTGATGAAAACGCTGAATGCCTTTTAACAGACGCTCTTTAGAATATGGCTTCATAATGTAGTCTAAAACGTTGAGTTCAAACGCATGAACGGCAAAGCCGCTGTGCCCAGTGACAAAGATGACTTGAATATCAAGTGCGTAAGCATTGATAAAGTCTGCAAGCTCATAACCTGATAGCTTCGGCATTTCAATATCTGTAATTAATAAATCAATTTCATTTTTTTTAATTTCGTTATAAGCTTCCTCCGCGCTGCTAGTCGAAAAAAGTATGTCTATATCATCTTCTCTTTCTAAAGAAATCCTCAATTTCTCTAAATCATATGAATGATCATCCACTAATCCTACCTTCATAAATAAAAACCCTCTTTGTTTCATTCTATTGGATATTACCACACTATTTTACCATGATTTACAAGATAGGAAGGACGTTTCGCGACATAAAAAACCCTCTTTATGACAAGATGGAAGATGCTGTATAAAAAATAAGCTAAGATATAGTCAATCACAGTAAAAGGGGAGAGCGGATATGATTGAAATCAAAGGTGTGACGAAATATTTTAAAGAGAAAAAGCAAACAATTGCAGCTGTTCAAGATATTCATGTAACCATCGCACAAGGAGAAATTGTAGGACTATTAGGTGAAAATGGAGCGGGGAAAACAACTCTTTTACGTATGCTGTCGACTGTACTTGAACCATCGGAAGGTAATATGTTCATTCACGGAATTAACATTCATAAACAGCCTGATAAAATAAAGCAAAAAATCGGCGTGCTTTTTGGCGGTGAAACAGGTTTATACGACCGTTTGACAGCTCGTGAAAACTTAGCTTATTTTGCTAAGTTTTATGGAATGAGCAAACATGAAACAAAGATAAGGATTGAGGAACTGGCCAAACGTTTTGGAATGAAAGACTACTTGGACCGCCGCGTCGGAGGCTTTTCAAAAGGAATGCGTCAAAAAGTAGCCATTGCACGCACTATTCTTCATAACCCGGACGTTATCCTATTTGATGAACCGACTACAGGATTAGACATTACATCAGCAAACATGTTTCGCGAGCTTATTAAAAGTCTGCAAAGAGAAGGAAAAACGATTATTTTTTCCAGTCACATTATGGAAGAAGTAGAGATGCTGTGTCAGTCGATCATCATGATTCATAAAGGGAAAATGATTTATCAAGGAACAAACGAACAGCTGTATAAAGAAGAAGAAAGCACAGATTTAAACTACATCTTCATGTCCCGTATCGTGAGGGGGGCTTAATATGATTTGGCACATCTATAAAAAAGAGTTGATTGATTGTTTTCGAGACCGCAAAACCATTATTTTTAGCGTGTTGATTCCCATTTTATTAAATGTAGGAATTATCCTTTTTGTAGACAAAATGATGGCCAGTGATCAAACAGATTCCATGTCGGTAGCTGTTACAAAAGGTTCTGATGCCAGTGTAATCGACTGGCTAAAAAACGATGACAGTATCAAAGTAATTGAAAGCAAAAATCCACTCAGCGCTGTAGAAGAAGGAAACGCATTAGCGGCTTTAAAGCTGTCGGACAATTTTTCTTCAGAAGTGCTTAACATGAAATCGCCAGAAGTTACTATTTATACGGATGAGGCGAGCATGAACTCAAGTGCTACAGCGGAGTATATACAAAATATCTTGAATAAACATCGAGAAGCCATAGTCAGCGAACGCTTAAATCAATTAAATGTAAATAGCCAAACCGTTGCCCCATTTAATGTAATTGAAAAAGGATTATCTAAAGACGATGACGGTTCTTTAACAATGATTGCGATGTTTGCGCCAATGATTATCATTATGGGCGTTTTGGGGGGGATTCTTCCTTCAGCAAATGATATTTTTGCAGGTGAAAAAGAACGGAAGACGATGGAAGCTCTATTGATGTCTCCTGTAAAACGAACGCAATTATTGATTGGGAAATGGCTTACAATCTCGACATTTGGTATACTGAGCGGTCTTTTGTCCACATTTACATTTGTTCTGTCTGTACGTTATTTAACAACCGCATTAAATGATGCACTGCAGCTCAACGGTCATTTTATAACCTTTATCTTCTCGTTTTTAGTCACCCTTACCCTGCTAGCACTGCTAGGAGCTATGGTATTATGCATTCTTAGCCTTTTGGCGAATTCGGTTAAAGAAGCGCAGAGCTATACATCTCAAATTATGATGGTAGCCATGCTTCCATACTTTTTACTAATAGGGAAATCCGTACACGAGCTGGACTCAAGCGTATTTTTAATTCCTATTTATAACGTATTTGCACTTATGAAACAACTTCTCTACGGTGTCTACGACATGCAGAGTCTTGTCTATACAATAGGAAGCTTGTCGATTTGTACAGTTGTTTTATTTGTCCTTGGTCATACGATGTTTACGAAAAGCCGCTGGGTGCTTGGTAAAGGTTAAGAGATTGGGCAAAAGTAGTTTAGTTGAAGGAAAGTCCGAACGAGTGATCGTTCGGTTTTTTTTATTGAAATGGTGAACGTAGGTTTCAAGTATGCAGTTAGTTGCTTCTAGCTGTTGATTGGAGGGAAAGACGGAGACTCTTGCGGGAAAAGCGGAACAGGTGAGACCCACAGGAGCGGAAGCGACGAGGAGGCTTACCGTCCGCCCGCGGAAAGCGAAGTCTTGCACGGAAAGCAACAGTGGTATAACAAGCAGTCCAGCTCATGTATCCCATTTATCGGTCTCTAGATTGAAGTGATCTCGTTATGTCTCAGCCTTTTTTTGTAGAGAAATAGAAATTAAAAGAGAATGTAGAAAGAAAGGAAAGGAGAGTGAGACAGCTGCAGCCTATTATAGTAGAAGAAATTCCTCATTCTATAAAAAAATATGTAAAGCAAAGCGAAAAAGTGACGTTTCCAAAGCAAGTGTGGACATCGGATGTCGGTATTCTTCATACCGCTAAAGGGAGATATGTTTTAAAGCGAGCAAAAGGGGAAAAGTACAGAAAATGGTTATTTAAGGAATATTATGTATTAAAAAATATAAAAACGCTGGAGAAATTTCGAAGTCCGAATGCTTACGAGTTTGTTCAACCCCCAGAACAAAGCTGGCTGCTGCTAGAATTTTTTGAAGGAAAGACGGTAAGAGAGTATTTAGAGAAAGAAGATAATGAAAAAAAGCGCGAGCACATTGTCTATGAAATGGGGCGTCTTTACAGGTAAAGAGCGCGCGGCTTTTTTAAGGGATATGGCAAGGGGATTCCACAGGGCGAATTTTGTTATTTTGCAGAAGGTTTGTACGAGTTTTCTTAAGGAATAATGACATCATTTTCTTCATTTGTTGAACGTCCACTTTCTTTGACGAATTCATACTAGTTTTGTCACGTATGAAGGGATTTAAAAATTTCTCTCGAAATGGCTAGTAAATGAAAAAAATGGAGGGATGGAACATGATGATGAAAACAGTAGATGTGGCAAAGTCGCTGGGAATACATCCAAGTACGGTATTAAAGTGGGTCAAAATGGCGGATATCGAGCTAGAGAGAAATGAATCGGGACACTGTGAGTTTACAGAAGAAAATATTGAAGCACTTAGAAACTTTCAAAAAAACCGCAATCGTCAAGCCGTCGTCAAAGTGGTAGAAAAAGTAGTAGAAAAAGAGGAAGTCGTTATATCTGATGAACGTGCACAAGATATGCAAAAGCAGCTTGATCAGCTTTTTTTAAGACTGATTGAAAATGAAAAGCGTACAGAAGAAAAAGCGGGAGAAGTAGTAACCTTTCAAATTTTAGAGCATCGTTCAGAAATCGATCGATTAAATAAAGTTATTACGAAATTAGAAAATCGCGTAGTGGAACTTGAAAGTCAGTTAAAAAGTGAAGACAGCTTAAAAGGTAAAAAGCCTGTTCCGAGATGGAGAAGCTTTTTAACCGGTATTTTTAGCTACTAGCAGCGATTTACCATAACGGTAAATCGCTTTTTTTATGGAATTTTATGAAAAATACATCAATTCGTACAGGTTTGTGGAAAAAAATCTCAATAATAGTTGACGAAACGCTTAGTAATTTGATAAAACTAATTAAGTTAAGAAAGTGAAATACTTTCGTAAATACATATTCGTTATCATGCGATAGCGTTAAGGAGAGTGACATGTGAAAAAAAGAGAAGAGCTCGTTCAAGAAATGGAGACGCTGTTTCGCTTTGTGTTCAGACAGCTTCGCCAAGAAATTAATGAAGTATACAATTCAGAGCTATCAACAAATGAATTTATGGTGCTTCGCATGCTGGTTGATTCCGGGAGGCAGCGATCAACTGATTTATCCAAGTATCTTCAAGTGTCAGCAAGCCACATTACGGCGGTAACCGACTTGCTTTTGTCAAAAGGCTACATTGCACGCAAACGGTCTGAAAATGATCGACGTATTATTGATATTGAACTGACCAAGGAAGGACAGGATATTTTTAATGTGATTCAACAAAAAAAACGAGCGTATTTCCTTGAGCGTTTTGAGCACTTTACAGATAAAGAAATTGAAACGGTGAATAAACTGTTTCACAAAATTAAAGGTGATCAAAAATAAAGCGCTTTAAATGCGGGAAAATAATCAGTGGATACGGCCTTCACTGGTTATTTTTTTTGCTCAAAACGGAAAGAGTACAAGAAGCAAGTTAGTTGGTGAGAACATCAAATCAGCGTATAATAATAGAAAGAACACATGAAGGAGGTCATCTTTTTGACAGAACAATATGAAGTAGCAACTTTTGCCGGCGGCTGTTTTTGGTGTATGGTGAAGCCCTTTGATGAACAGCCAGGCATTATAAAAGTTGTATCTGGCTATACAGGCGGTCACAAAGAGAACCCGACGTACAAAGAAGTATGCTCAGAAACAACGGGCCACTATGAAGCGGTCCAAATTACATTTGACCCAGAAGTTTTTCCATATGAAAAGCTTTTAGAACTATACTGGCCTCAAATTGATCCAACGGATGCAGGCGGACAATTTGCGGATCGAGGCGATTCATATCGAACAGCTATCTTTTATCACAATGAACACCAAAAGGCACTAGCTGAAGAATCGAAGCAACAATTAGAAGCAAGCGGTCGTTTTTCTGAGCCGATTGCTACACAAATTCTACCGGCAAAACCGTTTTATGAAGCGGAAGAATACCATCAAGGTTACTATAAGAAAAATAAATTCCGCTATGCGATGTATCGACGAGGATCTGGACGTGATCGTTTTATTAAAGAAAACTGGAAAGACTTTGGCCGTGATGAGCAGCTGAAAACGACATTAACGCCTATTCAATATGAAGTTACTCAAAATGACGCAACGGAACCTCCGTTTCGCAATGAATTTTGGGATCATACAGAAGATGGTATTTATGTAGATATCGTATCAGGAGAGCCGTTGTTTAGTTCAACTGATAAATATGATGCTGGATGCGGATGGCCGTCTTTCACAAAAGCGATTAATAAAGATGAAGTAAAAGAAAATATGGACGTTAGTCATAATATGGTTCGTACAGAAGTACGAAGCAAAACGGCTAACTCTCATTTAGGTCATTTATTTGATGATGGTCCGCAAGATGCAGGCGGCCTGCGCTACTGCATCAACTCAGCAGCTCTTCGCTTTGTTCCGAAGGAAGATTTAGAAAAAGAAGGATACGGGGAATACGCTGTTTTATTTAACAAATAAAACAATATGAAAAAAAGAGCGTGATTCAACTTAAAGTTGGCTCACGCTCTTCTTTTTGTGCTTTCTTTTGTTTTATTTTGGCTCGAATGAGGCTATAGAGAAAAAGGAAAGGAATGTAGCCATAAATAAAGTAAAAGCCGGTCATGGATAATCGTGTATTAAGATGATCGATGGTTTCTCGATCATCAAAGAAAATAGAAAAACCAAGAAGGGCAATAAGAACTAATATGAGAAAAATCGTAGGCGGCTTATTAAATGTTTTACTAAATCCACGAATTGTACACCATACGCTGACAGCAATAGTAGGAAGAACGACTAAAAGCCACAGAGAAATTAAAATATATTCAAAACGCTGTAAAAATGGAATTTCAATAATTTTAGCCATCGTTAAAGTTGGCCAGATGGTATGGCCTAACTGTCCTTGACTAAAGTAAGCAAATGATACTAATGCCGTGCACAAATATAAAAAAGTACTGAACAAAACGCCATATTGCCCCCACTTCTGACTAGTAGCGCCATTTTTTATAAATGGATAGAAAAAAAGCACGGATTCAAATCCCAAATTCTCAAAGGTCATCATTTTAGTTGAAATTAAAAATTCCCATATTGTGTGGTCAAATAAAGGAAATAAATTATTAAGATGCCCATACTTTAACGGATAGAGTAAGGCAAATACAAGCGGCAAGGGAAGCATGACCCCAAAAAAGGCAATTCCAGTAATCACACGGAACCCACCGGAAACTGTGTAGTAAATAATAGGTAAGTAAACGAGTGATACAATCCATGTTTCTAACTGCGGAAACATCCATATTTGTAAAATCTCTACATACGTTCGGTAAATGGTTAACGCAAAAATAAAATAATAAGCTGATGCCGCAAGAGTTAAAGCACCTCCAAGATACTTTCCAAAATATAGCCGGTGAATATCAACGATATCACTGTTTTCACGGGTTAAGATATTAAAAATCATTGCTAATAAAATACAGGTGCTGATCGCTGCAAGGATGACAGATATCCATGCTTCATATCCGGCACCTTTAATAATATAACGCTGAAATCCTAGTATTCCAACGCCAATCTGAGTAGAGTGGACTAAGAAAAAAAGAAAAGAAGGGGAAACTTGGTTTTCTTCTTTAATTGTATTGTGCATCTTTTCTTCCTCCTAGTTGCTAATACCGGTTTGAATAAGGTGAACGCGAGCTTTTACTTCAATATTCATATCCGGATATTGCGCTTTGAATTTTTCACTGTTAAACCCTCGCGTTTTACTTCGAACATAATCTGTAAAACAAATGGGGTCGATTTTGTGCCTCTGAAGCTTCTTAATAAAGGCATCCCCATCTTTTTCAATATCTTTTTGAAGCGTTTTTTCAACCATTTTAATACGAGTCGGGTCTGTTAAATCTATCCATCCAGGAAACTCTTTTACAAGTCCATCGATAGTTAAGTGTGCAACAATACTTGGATGTTGATGATTTCCTTTAATTTCATACTTTGTTTTGGTGCGCAAGTTTTGCAGTATAATTTCGCCTTTACGGTCATTTTCTTTAATTGTTACTGAGTAGCGGCCGTGCTTTGTTCCGCTTGTTAGCAGCTTAAATAAAAACGTTTCTTTCATTCCGATGGTTGTAACGACTTTTTGTTGTTTAAAAAGCGCTAGACCCTTTAATTTAATAGCATCTTTTTCTTGGGCTAAAACGGGAAGATACGGATCACGGTCATCGCTAAAAAAACTGAATAAAAAAATTTGTAAATTAGTGTTAGGCAAATTTTCTGTGCGGATATTTTGTTCGATTAAATTAGAAATAAACTGATAGTCCTTAATTTTCTTTTTTGTAACAGAACTCAATAATTCATGTGCGTTGCCATCTACAATGCTTAATTTAATATTACGTCCAAGGTCTGGATTTCTAGCAATTGTATTTACTAATTCATCCACGCCGTGTGTTGCAAATTCTTTTCCCATGACAATGCTCCTCAGCTGCCCAAAAGCGACCGGAAGAGATGATTTATTGTTTAAGCGGAGTGGAATATCAAATGATGAATTAGCAGTAGCCGCAATAATACTAGGTTCTTCCGTTGGCCCGTACTTATAGATAGGGTATAAAATAGTTCCTCTGACTTTATTGCTTTGAGGAATATAATCATATCCTATGGAGTTAACTACTTGAATTTCGTCAATTGTTTCACGGTCTGCACAGCTCGTTAAAAAAGTAAGGCAAGTGCATAAAATAAGTATTCTCTTCATGACGTTTCCCCGCTTTACTCATTATCTAAATTACTTTTTCGTTTAGTCTTATTCGCTTTATTAGGGTTATAGCGAAAGCGTTCTAAAGGACGCAAGTAGCTTGGCCGCTTCGCTGTATGACTATACGGCAAGCGCAAAAAGGTATCTCTGTACTCTGTTGGACGAAACGGAAAAAGCGGAACAAGATAAGGCATGCCCAAAGACTTTAAACGAAGCAAATGAACCAGCAAGAAACAAAAGCCAAAGGTGATGCCGACTAAACCAAACGCAGTAGCAAACAAAATAAACGGAAACCGTAGCAGCCGGATCGTGTTAGACATTTTAAAAATAGGCGTTGTAAAAGAGGCTAAAGCTGTCAGTGAAACAATAATAAGCAGAATATTACTTGTTAACGCCGCTTCGACTGTTGCTTGCCCAATAACAATCCCGCCTACGATTCCCAGTGTTTGTCCTACTTTTGTTGGAAGCCTGGCTCCGGCTTCTCGAAGCAGTTCAATGGTAATTTCTAAAAAGAGTACTTCGATGACCGGTGGAAAAGGAACGTTTGTCCTTGAAAAAATAATAGGACCCAGCAAATCTTTTGGAAGCATCTCATAATGATACGTAACAATCGCTACATAAAGAGGCGTAGCAAAAATAGAAAAAAAGACGCCTAAAATACGAATAACTCGGAAAAATGACCCTAGAACCCACGGTAAATAGTAGTCTTCAGGCGAAATAAAGAAGTCAAGCAGCGTTGACGGACCTGTAACTGCGTAGGGTGAACCGCTTGAAAAGAAGGCAGCTTGCCCGTTTAACAAACTGAACAGGACTCGGTCGATCCGCTCTGTTGTTAAAAAAAGCGGAAACGCCGTAGAAGAATTATCGGAAATTAATTGATCAAGCATTGTACTATCAAAAATGACGTCGAAATCTATATCTTCAAGGCGCTGGGTCATAGTGTCTACGTGCTGAGGGTTCGTTACGCCTTCTAAGTAAACAAGCACCACGCGCGTTTTCGATTTATTTCCTACGGTGAGTTCTTTAAAAATAAGGTTTTCAGAAATGACCGTTTTTCTCATTAAATAGAGATTGACATCTAAATCCTCTACAAAACCAATTTTAGGACCGACGACGCTGAACTCATTTTCTGTTTCATTTTCTTTTCGAAACCCCGTATCAAAGCTTTGAACTTTAATAAGAGCTACTAGCTTATCGTCTTTATGCAGTTGAAACATCACATAGCCGCGCAGCATCTTTTCTAAAATTTCTTTTGTATCTCTTGTAACTGAAATATCTTCAATCGGCAGAACGTTTTCGACTTCATGTACACTGCTTAACGTGAAGTCTAGTTTTTGAAAAGGCTCGAGTATTTTATCTTCAACGCTTTGCATGTTTACGAGCTGTTTAAAATACGTAATGATGTATTTTCGATGCTGTGAGCCAATGGCTAACGTCATAAAATCACTTGATTTTTTAAACTGTTTGATCAGTTCATCCAGTGATTTTTTTGGCTGATCGTCTGCATTCTTTTTTTTAAATAAATGTTTAAACATAACCGTGCCCCTCGCATGACTTTCTATTACTGGTAGTTTGTTCATGTACTTCCTTTTTATTCGACTATTTTTTCTCAAGAAGAAAGGAAGAATATAAAGACAAACTTTACACTCTTTTACAGTAGATAAACAGTAGATTTACGTTTGAATGGTAACTTTAGACATGTCGAAGATAATGAAATAAAGGAGCGGGTACATTTATATGAAGAAAAAATTAGCAGGTATTACACTAGCAGGAGCAGTAGCATTGGCCTCGTTTGGTTTAGGAAACTCACTTATTCAAACGGAAGCAAAAGTGGAGCATAAGTCAGCTAAGAAACCCCAAAATGTCATTATGATGGTAATGGACGGGACGAGTTCAAATGCTACTACACTCGCAAGATGGTACAAGGGAAAACCGTTACATATGGATCAGCTGATGGCCGGGGGAGTACGTGCGTATTCGGCGGAATCTGCTATTACAGATTCCGCTCCGGCAGCTACTGCTTTAGCAACAGGAAATAAATCAAATTCAGGTTATGTAGGTGTGCTCCCTTCAGTAGTGAATACACCTGGGGTTAAACCCGTAGAAAAAGAAGATCAATTTCGTCCCGTAGCAAACGTTCTAGAAGGAGCAAAGCTTTCAGGGCGCGCGACAGGAATTGTGGCTACTTCTGAGATCCAGCACGCCACACCAGCTGGTTTTTCAGCCCACAACTACAGCCGTGATGACTTTCAAACGCTAGCGGAGCAGCAAGTGTATCAAAACATTGATGTAGTACTCGGAGGAGGTAAGCAATCTCTTCTACCAGGAAAAGAAGAAAAAAGCCGGAAAGACGATGAAAACTTAGTCAATGTGTTGAATAAAAGAGGATATGACTTTGTAGAAAATAAAAAGGAATTAGAGCAGTCGGGCTCCAAAAAAATCTGGGGGAGCTTCGCTGACCGAGATTTAGCATATGATATGGACCGACCGCAGACAAAAGCAGAACAGCCAAAGTTGTCCCAGATGACAAATAAAGCAATAACAACACTATCCAAAGATAAAGACGGTTTTTTCTTATTTGTTGAAGGAAGCAAAACGGATTGGGCAGCTCATGCCAATGATCCAGTAGGCATGATTAGCGATGTATTAGCGTTTGATGAAGCAGTGGGCAAAGCAGTAGAGTTCGCTAAAAAAGATGGAAATACGATGGTTATTGCGATTGCCGATCACGGAAACAGTGGTCTTTCAATCGGTAATGCAAATACAACAAAAGGATACGATACCACACCTGTTTCTGCTTATATTGATCCATTAAAAAAAGCAAAAATGACGTTAGAAGGCGCTACGTCTAAATTAAAAGAAGATTTATCAAATAAAGAAGAAGTAGCTGCTTTGTATGGTTTATCAAATCTAACTTCAGAGGAAAAAGCGCAGCTGACTAAAGCAAGAGATAAAAAAGAAATCAGTGCTGCACTATCGAAGTTATTAGCCAACCGAGCAAACCTTGGATTCACAACGGGCGGTCATACGGGTGAGGATGTATTTCTGTATTCCTACGGCGTCAATCGACCAATGGGGCACTTTGATAATACGGATATTGCCAAACATATGGCTAAGTCAATGAACATTAACTTAAACGAATTAACAAACGAATTGTTTATTGAAGCAAATAAAGCGTTTAAAGGCTCAAATGTAGCGATTGACTCAAAAGATAAAAACAATCCTGTGCTGGTTGTTACAAACAATAAGCGAACGGTACGTTTTCCAGTAAACAAAAATATTGCGATTGTAAATGGGAAAGAAATGCAGATGGACAGCGTAATTGTACAGGATAAAAAAGGTCGCTTCTTTGTACCGAAACAGGCACAGCAAATTGTAAAAAATGCAGAATAAGAAATGAATGTAAAACAGGCCAAAGTATAACTTTAGGCCTGTTTTTTTACAGATAATAGATGGATAGTTAGGTGTATTAGCCTTTATAGAGAAATGAATTGATTTATTTTACAAATAAATAGCTTTGAACTCTTAAAGGAATGGAAAGTCTTTACCTTTAAATATATGTGATTTACACTATGAAATGGTATAATAATCATAGTTCTAAAAGGAACTAGTTCGGAATACATATGTAAGTTCATAACGTTATATGCTAGAATTTTTATAATAAAATGAATAAAAAATACATAAATTTCTTCAAGTGAAATTAAAAATACAGGGTTATTGAGGGTTGTATGTAAGTAATTACCTTGAATAAAAAGTAAAAAAATGAATAAAAGTATGGGTGGAAGAACGTAGAACATGTTTTAATAGTAAGAGAAGACAAAATGATTGAAAATAGCGTGTTGCCTTTATTAAAAATATTGAATAAAGATTCTGGCATGCTGATTTACAGATTATAAAAAGGGTATTAAATCATTGTTAGGAAAATAAATGATAATAGATAAACGGTTTTTATTTCTTCTTCTAGAAAACCTACAATTATTGCAATATTCCCCATGAACAATCGTTATGTGTTCATTAACGATTAGCGTCCGTGTAGATCATTCATCTCACCATAAAAACACTATAAAGATGTGTAGACATGCATAAAACAGAATGGGCAATAGTTCGTACTATACTTTAACATTGTATCCTAGGGGGAGTCAGGATGAACAAAATTAACTTAATTATTGCCGATGATAACGAAGATTCGGTTGAAATTTTAGATTATTTTATAGAACAGCTTCCGGAATTTGAAGTGATTAGCATCTGCAAAGACGGAGAGCAGCTTGTACAGGAAGTGATGGCTAAGAGCCCAGACCTTTTGCTCGTAGACATTAATATGCCTACGATTAACGGTGTAGATGCCATAAAAAAGTGCCTGCGCATTAAGCCGAATTTAAACTTTATTTTTATCACCGGTTATGATGAATTTGCTGTGAAGGCATTCGAGTTGTCAGCATTGGATTACATTGTAAAACCAATTGAAAAAACCAGACTTTATATGGCGTTAGAGCGGGCAAAAAACTCCATTGGAAGTGATAAAAATCAATCAAAAAAGCCAGGTGAGCAATTAAAAAGACTGCCTGTAAAATTTAATGGATCTACTTATTACATTCCAATTGATCAAATTATTTTTATCGAAAAATCCGGAAAAAAATGCTTAATCTATACTCAATCACGTGTCTATGAGACATATGAAAATATTAGTGATATCTATATGTATTTGAACCCTTCTGTATTCAGTCAAACACACCGGTCTTATATCGTAAATTTGCAGAAAGTTTCGCACATCACACCAAAAAACGAAACATATCTTGTTTATTTCTTAGAAATTGATGAATATGCTCATATCTCAAAATTAAAAATCCAAGACGTTCAAAAACAGCTGCATCAGTTAATGACAAATTAAGAGATGCTGCTTCTTCTAAAATAGTTATGCTGACGAAAGGACGAAGCTTATGTAAGTTTCGTCTATTTCATGTGTCTGCTTTCGGAATAAATGATAGTAATATAGTTCTTATAAGGAGAGTTAGATAGAAGAAGTAACGTTAAAGTGAAAGGAAAGAAAATGATTTCAATTACTGGTCACTATAATGAATTTACCGTATTTCTTGCTGTCATTGTAGGGATTCTTGCCTCTTATACAGCACTTGATATTGTGAGCAAAATGATGAAAAAACAGCAGAACAATTATTTGTGGCTCACACTGTCAGCAACTTCAATGGGGGTTGGAGTGGGGGCGATGCATTATATTGCGATGCTTGCTTATTATGTTCCTGTTAGCTTTCATTTTGATGCTGTACTTTCTGTCCTTGCTTTAATAACAGCGATTAGCGGATCACTAGGTGCGTTTTGGACATTTTGGAAATGGGGCACGTCGGTATGGTCAGGGCTCATTTTAGGAAGCAGTATTCTGGGTACACATTATATTGCCATGGCAGCAATCGAAACGGAAGCACGGATTCATTATGCCGTGCTATCTGTTTTGCTTTCTATCATCGTTGCTCTAGTCGTTGCATTTTATGCGATGCACTTGTTTTTTCGTTCGAAAAACGTGAAAGCTAATCCGTTTCTCAAACTTGTTAGCTCTATTTTGCTAGGTATTGGCATTTCAGCTATGCATTTCATCAGTATGTATGGAATGAAGCTGCATATTGCACATTCAGTTGCAAGAAAATGGGGCCAGTGGCTGCCGTATCAAGCGCCATTTTCCAATATGATTGCAAGTATCACGATTACGCTACTCATTGTCTTCCTGCTGGTTGCTGCTTTTAAGCGTCAGGAAGAAGTGAGGGAAAGTCAATTAAAAGAAGAGTATTATCAATCTCTTTTTAACTACAATCCCAATATTGTGTGTGCGGTTGATTTATACGGCAATATTCAAACGATTAACCCAAAAGGAATTGAGCTGACAGGATACACGTTAAATAAAATGGAGAAAATCCCGTTTCCTTCTATGTTCAGAGAAGCTGAAAGAGCTGAAGAATATATGTGGAAATCCCTGAGGGGAGACTCTGTATATTATGAGGCAACGCTGATTCGCAAAGATAATCAGTCTGTATATGTTGAAGTAACGCAAATGCCTATTATTGTTCATGATCAAATTAAAGGCAGTTACGTCATCGCCAAAGATGTGACAGATCGAAAAAGGGCTCAACAGCAGCTTCTGGATTTACAAAAAGATTTAAAACGCACGCTTTCACAGCAAGATGGTACCATTTTTAAATTTGTGAAGAACAGTAAAGGATATGTCTATACGATGTGCGAAGGCAAAATGATTCGTGAAATGGGATATGAGGAAATAGATGTTGTCGGAAAAACACCTGAGGAATTTTTACCTGAATCCTACGCAAGAGATAATAGGAGTTACTATGATAAAGCATGGGCGGGAGAGAAAGTGTCGTATGAAGTACTTTTGAACGACTTTGCTTACTATACGAAGTTAACACCTCATATCTACAAAGGAGAAGTACAAGAAGTTATTGGTTCTATAGTAGATATTACTGATCTTCACGAAGCAAGAGAAAAGCTGGCTAAAAGTGAAAGCATGTATCGATCCGTTCTTTCTACAATGTCAGAAGGCGTGGTGTTTCATGACCCTGAAGGTAACTTAATTGCTGCCAATGCATACGCTGCTAAGATTCTAAACGTGCCTTATGACCAAATGTTATCAGTTAACCCGTTTGGTTTAGACTGGGAAATTATTCATCCTGACGGTACACCTTTTGCACTCGAAGACATTCCATCTGTTCGATGTCTTCATACAAAAGAGCCTGTGCGAAATACAGTCATGGGCATTTATTTAAAAGAGAAAAAGTTGACTTGGCTTTCGGTGAATGCTGAACCTCTGCAAGAAAGCAAATATTATAAAGGCGTAGTTGTCACATTTTATGATATTACAAAGCAGCAGGAACAAGAACAAGACCTGCTTCATTCCAATCAGCAAATGATTATAGCCAAAGAAGAAGCCGAAAAAGCCAATCAAGCTAAGTCAGAATTTTTATCAAAAGTAAGCCATGAACTTCGAACGCCTTTAAACAGTATTTTAGGATATGCACAAATATTGGAAGAGCAAGGGGAAAAAGATTTAACGGAAAAACAATTGAATCGTATACGAAAAATTTTAAAAGCAGGTAATCATCTTCTTTATTTAATAAATGAAACGCTGGATTTATCGAAAATTGAATCAGGTCACTTAGCGATTAACCTTGAACCGGTGTCGGTAAAAGAAGCAATTGAAGACGCGCTTAAAATTATGAAACCATTAGCAAAAGATAAGCATAGTATATTTTATACTCGCTTTCACGCATACCAAGAAGTCTTTGTTGAAGTAGATGAACTTCGGTTTCAGCAGATCTTATTAAATCTGCTTACAAACGCCATTAAATATTCGCCTGCTTATCGCGATATCATTATCTATACCGACATCACTCAGCATCACGTAACCATATTGATTGAAGATAGAGGCTTTGGAATTCCAGCTTCAGAATTAAATCGGATTTTTGAGCCTTTCTACCGTGTGAATAGACTAGAAAAAGACGGAACAGGGATTGGGCTGGCGCTTGTAAAGCAGCTTGTTACCTTAATGAATGGAACGTGCGGAGTGCGAAGTAAAGAAGGAAAAGGCAGTACATTTTGGGTTCGTTTTCCCTTAGTACATCCACCTGTTCCTAAACGCTTATCTAATGAAAGGGAAGTCGAGTTATTTTTAGGTTTTTCCATGCCGATCTCCATTGTGTATATTGAGGATAACGATACAAATATTGAGCTTATGCAATCGATTCTTTCTCCATATAAAAATGTTAAGCTCTTAGTTGCCAAAACAGGAGAACACGGTATCGGGCTAATCAGGTCCATTTCACCGGATATAATCTTAATTGATATTGATCTGCCTGATATGAATGGTTTTGAGGTATGCACACAGCTTCAGCTGGAAAAAGAGTTGAAGCATATTCCACGAATCGCCCTGAGTGCAAGTGCGATGCAAAGCGATATCGATCAAGCTTTTTTAGTTGGCTTTAGTGAATACGTAACAAAGCCTATTCATATTTCAACGTTTTTAAATGTATTAAAACGCTTAACAAAAGCTTAACAAAAGTTTAGAGGGCTTTTAATTGACTTATTAGTGAACCTTTTATAAAATAAGAGCAACTTAATACATTTACTTCTTACGGAGTAAAGGGGAGTAGCGTCAGGGAAACCTGAAACAAAGTCGTCATTACATGGAATATTCCATCGGCTTTGTTGGCATAATGATTATGCTTAGCAAGACCTTTGCCATATTTGGCAAAGGTCTTTTTGTGTTTTATTCCGGTAATGAGGATAAATAAACTTATACAAAGAAACGAGAGGGGATTTTTATGGATGCATCGATTTTGTTAGAATATGGATGGGTATTGCTAGTGCTGGTTGCATTAGAAGGAATTTTGGCGGCGGACAATGCGCTTGTGATGGCCATTATGGTCAAACATTTACCGGAAGAAAAACGCAAGAAGGCATTATTTTACGGATTAGCCGGGGCCTTTATTTTTAGATTTGGTTCATTGTTTTTGATTTCATTTTTGGTAGATGTATGGCAGCTTCAAGCCATAGGAGCCATTTACTTATTGTTTATTTCCATTAATCATATTGTGAAGCGATATGTGAAAAAAGGCGATCATGAAAAAGTAAAAGAAACGAACGGAAAAAAGGGCTCAGGTTTCTGGATGACGGTTTTAAAAGTAGAAGTAGCGGACATTGCTTTTGCGGTTGATTCAATTTTGGCTGCTGTGGCTCTTGCTGTTACGTTGCCAACAACCAATCTTCCTAAAATTGGCGGACTCGATGGCGGACAATTCTTGGTGATCTTTGCCGGAGGAATTATGGGATTAATCATTATGCGCTTTGCTGCAACTTGGTTCGTCAAGCTATTAAATACGCGCCCGGGGCTAGAAACGGCGGCTTTTGCTATCGTAGGCTGGGTAGGGGTTAAGCTAGCAGTTTACACTCTTGCTCATCCGGAGTTAGGTATTATTGATGAACACTTCCCTGAATCAAAAGTATGGAAAATTACGTTTTGGGTTGTGTTACTTGGCATAGCAACTTCAGGCTGGTTTCTATCTAAAAATAAAGAACAAACTGCTCTTGAAGGCTCAGAGAAAGAAAAAGATGCCTTAAAGAAAATTGAAAATCAGTAATACAAAAAAATGCGCTTTTAATGCGCGTTTTTTTGTATATTAAGATAAAATACCTAGTTTAAATCGTTTTGAGAAAGGGTAAAAGAACTAACTGGTGTTTAATTACTTTATATCCGAATGTTTTGCTTTTTCGTTCATATTCTGTAAAGAACAGAAAGCAGCGTTAGATAATTCAGTTCAATGAAGTTTATTTCAGTTCATAAACATATATTTCAAATGTATGTTAATTGGTAAAATTGAGCTATTATGGGTTATAATAAAGAGAAATTAAAAGGAGCAGAGCGCTTCTTAACCCTGTTCGTCATCAAAATAATGGATAGTAGCATGGTATAAAGCAACTGAGTATAGTAAAAGAGGTGAAGCCAATGCTCACAAAAGTTCAAACGCCTCCATCGCTTGAAACGCTTGTACTGACGATTCAGCAAGGGGATAAACAATTACATAACGAAATGATTCAACAATATAAACCGTTTATTGCTAAAGTTGTTTCAGCTGTATGTAAACGTTATATAAGTGAAGCTGACGATGAATTTAGCATTGGTCTGATTGCGTTTAATGAAGCCATTGAAAATTACACAATCCAAAAAGGACGATCCCTTCTTGCATTTGCCGAACTGATTATCAAAAGAAGAGTCATCGACTATATTCGAAAAGAGAAGCGAAACCAAACGCTGCTCTATAACCGAATTGAAAATGAAGGTTTCATTCAAGGTAAGCTAGAAATGGATATATCGCTTTCTAACTATAAGAGGCAAAGTGAAACTTCATATATTCAAGAGGAAATGACTTATTTTTGTCAGACGCTAAAATTGTTTAAATTAACTCTTGAAGACATTATTAACACTTCTCCTAAACATAAGGATGCAAGGGGAAATGCAGTGGAAGTTGCATCTTTTATCGTCAACGAAAAAGAATTAAAAGATAAGCTGTTTTTAAAGCGGCAGCTTCCTATTCGCTTGATTGAAAAACATGTCAAAGTGAGCCGGAAAACAATTGAAAGAAACCGGAAATATATCATCGCGATGGTTATTATATTAGCCGGGGACTACGTATATTTAAAAGACTATATTATGTAAGAAAAAGGCACACGCAGGTGCCTTTTTTAGCCATGTTATGAAGTTATATTTTATTTTTGTGTGCTGCCGCTTAAGTGAGCTTGAGCTTGTTGCACCAAGCGTTTTGTGATTTCTCCGCCTACTGAACCGTTGCTGCGTGCAGCAGTGTCAGAACCTAGAGTTACCCCAAATTCTTGAGCGATTTCGTATTTATATTGATCTAAAAATTGTTCTACTCCTGGTGTTAATAGTTTATTTGTTCTGGCCATGATTAGTCATCTCCTTTTTTAGTTGTACAGCAGTTCACTGCTGTACCTGTATTATTTGTTGTTTACTGTTTTGCATACTGGTAATGGTTTGCAAGAAAGTATAAAAAAGCCCAGCTTTCAAAGAAGCTGGGCTTTTTTATATATTATTTTACAACTGCATATTGCTCAAGAGACTGAGCAAATGATTTTTGAAGAGATTTAACTTGCTCTACGTATGCATCAGATACGTGTTGGAACTCTTGGCGCGTTTTCTTTTGCTCTTCTACTAATTGTGTTACTACTTGATGATATTGTTCTTGAGCTTGCTTTACTAAAGAATAGCTTGATTTGCTTTGGTTAAGAGAAAGCTCTTGTAATTTATTTAATGCTTCATGCGTGCGGTTTGTCCATTCCTCATAAGAATCGGCAACAGCGTTTCCAGCTGTTTTACGTAAGTTTTCAACTGTTTTTTGTTGAAGATCTTCTAATTCAGCTTTCCACTGTTTGTCTGTTGCTTGAAGTTGTTCAACTGCTTTTGTTACAAATTCTTGCTGTTGCTCAAGTGCTTTTAACGTCCATTGCTCAATTTGTTTGTTTCCGTCTGCAATGTTTTGTAACCCCTTTGTCCATTGTTCCCACATTGCATCAATTACTGTATCATACTTTACTGTTGACATAATCAAATTCCTCCTTGAATAATTTGGTCTGGCGAACAGTTATCGTAATGAACAAAACGTTAAAGAAGAAATTCGTAGTTGTGTAGTAAACCTAACATTCCGCGCTCGCTGTTTGACCGTGAAATTTAACATTATATTAGGAAACGCAGATGTACTGCGTGAATCCCTTTAATCGTTTTCTTCCTCTTTTGATTCTTTTGACTTTTTAGAAGAAGAAGAGCTAAAAGGGAACAACATGTCGGTATACATGTGAAAAAATGAATCTAACATGTTTTGATACTGTTCAAGCGAATTAGCCCACATGCTTAAATATTGTTCACCGGCATCTGTTAATGAATAAATCCGGCGTGCAGGTCCTTCAGCTGAGGTATCCCATTGCGATGTAATCAAGTTGTCTTTTTCAAGCTGTCTCAGCGTGCGGTAGACATTTCCTTGATCAACTGATGTGAATCCAAAGCTCATTAGTTGCTGAATGAGCTTGTAACCATGTAGATTCCAACCTCTTAAACTTAAAAGAAGAAAAGGAACCATCAAGTTTTTTGGTGCACCGCTAATCGATTTTTCTAAGTTGTTTGAATTAGAGGTGTTATCTTTTTCACTTGATCCCAAGGTAATCACCCCTTCGAAAAAAGAGAATTTGTTTTCTATATGTGTAATTTACACCTAGATGAAAAAATTGTCAACACTTTAAAACAGGTCTTTCAAATACAGGAAAAAAGAACGATTTTTTGGGTTTCGACAAAAAGCGTCAAAAAAATTCAAAAATAAACAAAGATTTAGAATTGTTTATTTTGGGAAACGAATTTATAATAGTACATGTAGGTAATTTTTATAACATTTATAATTTGTTGGTAAGTGAATTGTGAAAAGATTTACATTATCCAATAAATAAACGCAAAATTGGTTGCGTTTACTTAGAGCTTCTAATATGTCGCTTGTCACATTAAGTGTCCATATTGAAAGCCATCACTTTTAACGTACACAAGAAAGGAGATGGAGTTTTGGAACAGCAAAAAGTATTTGATCCGTTTCAAGCATGGAAAGACGTATATGACAAAACCGAATCTTACTGGGGTAAAGTTATTGGGGACAATATGAATCGTGAAGAATTTTCCCAGCTCATGGGAAATGTGCTAAATATGAACCTTCAATATCAACAAGCAGTAAATGAAGTAACCGGGCGCTATCTGCACCAAGTAAATGTACCCACAAAAGAAGATGTAGCAAACGTTGCGTCATTAGTCATCAATGTGGAAGAAAAAGTAGAATTATTAGAAGAGCAATTTGACGATCGTTTTGATGAATTAGAAGCACAGCAAGAAAGTGCATCTGCTTTGAAAAAAGATGTAACTAAGCTGAAATCTGATGTCAAATCGTTAGACAAAAAACTCGACAAAGTTTTATCTCTTCTTGAAGGGCAGCAAAAAACACAAGACGAGTTAAAAGAAACGATTCAACAACAAATTAAAACTCAGGGTGAGCAGCTTCAGGCTCAGCTGTTAGAAAAACAAGAAAAATTAGCTGAAAAGCCAAAGGCAGAAGCTAAATCTGAAGCAAAACCATCAAACGCTCAAAAAACTGAGCAGCCAGCTCGCAAGTAAGGTATATGGTTTTTTATAACAACATTAACTGCTGTATTTACAGTAAAAATCATCGCTGAAGAAGCAAGGGGGAAATTTTTCATGACAACATTACAAGGTAAAGTAGCAATCGTAACAGGCGGATCTAAAGGTATCGGGGCAGCAATTACACGTGAGCTTGCTTCTAATGGAGTAAAAGTAGCAGTAAACTATAACAGCAGTAAAGAATCTGCAGAAGCAATTGTAAAAGAAATTAAAGACAACGGCGGAGAAGCTATTGCGGTTCAAGCTGACGTGTCTTATGTAGATCAAGCAAAACACCTAATCGAAGAAACAAAAGCTGCGTTTGGTCAATTAGACATTCTAGTAAACAATGCTGGAATTACGCGCGACCGTTCATTCAAGAAGTTAGGTGAAGAAGATTGGAAAAAAGTAATTGATGTAAACTTACATAGCGTATACAACACAACATCAGCTGCGCTAACGCACCTTTTAGAATCTGAAGGTGGTCGTGTTATCAATATTTCATCAATTATTGGTCAAGCGGGCGGATTTGGTCAAACAAACTACTCAGCTGCTAAAGCAGGTATGCTAGGATTCACTAAATCATTAGCTCTTGAACTAGCTAAGTCAGGCGTAACAGTTAATGCAATTTGCCCAGGATTTATTGAGACGGAAATGGTAATGGCAATGCCGGAAGAAGTTCGTGCAAAAGTTGTAGCAAAAATCCCAACTCGTCGCTTAGGCCACGCTGAAGAAATTGCACGCGGAGTTGTTTACTTAGCAAAAGACGGCGCGTACATTACAGGACAACAGTTAAACATTAACGGCGGCTTATACATGTAATAGATGCTGGCCCTGACTTTTGTCGGGGCTGTGCTTGTTAACTAACTACTAATGAAATGAAAGGGTGTGTATATTCGTGGCAATTCCTTACGTGCAAGAGTGGGAAAAACTAATCAAATCAATGCCAAGTGAATATAAAAGTTCTGCAAGACGTTTTAAGCGTGCATATGAAATTATGACAACAGAAGCGGAACCGGAAGTTGGATTAACACCAAAAGAGGTTATTTGGAAAAAGAATAAAGCGAAATTATATCGCTATACGCCAGTAAAAGATAACCTGCATAAAACACCAATTTTACTCGTATATGCACTGATCAATAAACCGTATATTTTAGATTTAACGCCTGGAAACAGTCTTGTTGAATACTTATTAAACCGCGGTTTTGACGTGTATTTACTTGACTGGGGAACTCCTGGACTTGAAGACAGCAATATGAAGCTAGATGATTATATTGTGGATTATATTCCAAAAGCGGCGAAAAAGGTGCTGCGCACTTCTAAATCTCCTGAGTTGTCTGTTCTTGGTTACTGCATGGGCGGAACCATGACATCTATTTTTGCTGCATTAAATGAAGACTTGCCGATTAAAAACTTAATTTTTATGACAAGTCCATTTGATTTTTCGGATACAGGTTTATACGGGGCATTCCTAGACGATCGCTACTTTAATTTAGATAAAGCAGTAGATACATTTGGAAATATCCCTCCAGAGATGATTGACTTTGGAAACAAGATGTTAAAGCCAATCACGAATTTCTACGGTCCATATGTAACGCTGGTGGATCGTTCGGAAAATCAGCGTTTTGTTGAAAGCTGGAAGCTCATGCAAAAGTGGGTTGCTGATGGAATCCCGTTTGCTGGTGAAGCTTATCGTCAGTGGATTCGCGACTTCTATCAACAAAATAAATTAATTAATGGTGAACTTGAAGTTCGCGGACGCAAGGTAGATTTAAAAAATATTAAAGCTAATATTTTAAACATTGCTGCTAGCCGTGATCATATTGCGATGCCGCATCAAGTGGCAGCTTTAATGGACGCTGTTTCAAGTGAAGATAAAGAGTACAAATTGCTGCAAACAGGTCACGTATCTGTTGTTTTTGGTCCAAAAGCAGTGAAGGAAACATATCCTTCAATCGGCGATTGGCTAGAAAAACGCTCTAAATAAAATAAAGACGAGGCTGGGGCAAAAGTATTTTAGCCGAAGTGAAAAACGAACCATTGATATCAGTGGTTCGTTTTTTTTGTTATGGTGAACGTAGGTTTCAAGTACGTAGTTGCTTCTAGCTGGTGATTGGAGGGCAAGGCGAAGACTCCTGCGGGCGCAGCGGCCGCTCGCAGAAAGCGAAGTCTTGCACGGAAATCAACAGCGGTGTCTCAAGTGTCCATACGAGCTCATGTATCTCATTTATTTGTCTTTAGATTAGATTAATTTAATTATGTCTCGACCTCGTTTTTTGTGTAAACAGACAATATTGAGTGAAGGTTCTTTATGCGGGCTACTTGGATTTATGATATCTAATGACAAGTGAAGTGACTTCTTTTATACTAATGTAGTCACCTTCTTGAACATGGGATTTTTTACATGGATATTGGGATCCGTGTAACAATGAGTATGCTTTGGGAAGAAAGAAGAAAACTATTAGTATTATAATAAAAAAGGAATGTCAGATTATGCCGCAACCATGGAAACGACGAGTAAGGCAGATGTCTTCAGCTCAAATTATTGTTACATTTTACATAGTGGCTGTTACGCTTGGATTTCTATTGCTTAGTATTCCAGAAGCTTTAAGGCCGGGAGTGAAGTTAGCATTTATTGATCGCTTATTTATTGCCGTTAGTGCGGTAAGTGTAACAGGGCTGACACCTGTCTCTACTCCGGATACGTTTAGTACGACGGGCTATTTTTTGCTCGCTTTTATCTTTCAAATCGGTGGTATTGGTGTGATGACACTCAGTACATTCATTTGGATGATTTTAGGTAAGAAAATTGGTTTGAAGGAACGTCAGCTCATTATGACAGATCATAACCAATCCCGCTTATCAGGATTAGTTGACTTGATGAGAAATATTTTATTTATTATTTTTGCTATTGAACTAGCTGGCGCCATTATTTTAGGATTACATTTTCTCCGTTATTATTCGAGCTGGACAGATGCGTTTTTGCATGGTTTCTTTGCTTCTGTCAGCGCTACTACAAATGCCGGCTTCGATATTACAGGATCTTCATTTATTCCGTATGCCCATGATTATTTTGTACAAGTAGTAACCGTTATTTTAATTACGCTTGGAGCGATTGGATTCCCTGTATTAATTGAGATTAAGCACTATTTTTTAACTTTTAAAGATAAGCGTAAATTTCAATTTTCGCTATTTACGAAGCTAACAACCATTATGTTTTTTCTGCTGTTAGCAGGAGGAACAATATTAATTCTTGTGCTAGAGCATTCAGGATTTTTAGCAGATAAGTCTTGGGATGAATCGTTCTTTTATGCGTTTTTCCAATCCGCTGCCACAAGGAGCGGAGGAGTGGCGACCATGAATATTAATGAGTTTTCGCTTCCTACGTTAATTATGATGAGCGCGATGATGTTTATCGGGGCTTCACCGAGCTCAGTAGGGGGAGGAATTCGTACAACGACGTTTGCATTAAATATTCTTTTCCTGTTTTATTACGTAAGAGGAAATAAGACGATTAAAATCTTTCGCCGCGAAATTCATGAAGATGACATTATTAAATCAGTAGCTGTATCGATGTTAGCTGTAATCATTTGCTCCATTTCTCTTCTTATTTTAAGTATTACAGAACATTTTTCTCTCATTGAGCTTATTTTTGAAGTGTGTTCAGCTTTTGGGACAACCGGTTTATCAATGGGAATTACAGGAGGGCTTTCTGATATCGGTAAATGCGTTATTATGATTTTAATGTTTATTGGCCGAATCGGTATGTTTTCATTTATCTTAATGCTTCGCCGTCCAACGTCTGAACCGGATTATCACTATCCGAAAGAACGTATTATTATTGGATAAAAGAGGCTGAGGTAAAAATATGTTAATTGAAGAAGGATCCGAACGAGCTTAATTCTTAATCAAGCTTGCACGGAAATCAACAGCGGTGTCACAAGCGGTTCAGATGAACTCATTTATCCCATTTGTTTGTCTTTAGATTAAAGTGATTTCGTTATGTTTCAACCGCTTTTTTACAGCTTTTTCTGCTTATATTGCGCATCAGAAAGTGCATTCTAAGAAAAGGAAGTTCAATGGACTTCCAAGCATAGGAGGGATAGATGATGGCAAAGCGTAAAGTAGGGTACAAACCAGCACTGACTAACAATAATACACCAAAAGAGAGCCTTTCAGATGCAGAATTTGCTGCTGAATATGCTGGCGGCGAGGAGCCAGCTAAAGGCGCGAATCGCAATTCTAAAAAAGGAAAGCAAGGTAAGTAACGATGAGCAAACATAAACAAGATAATAAGCACATCGCGAGCACCGAAGCAAAACAAAAACAATTACTGCAAGAAGAGTTTGGAACGGAAATGGGCGATCCGAACGCAGCTAAAATATATGAATCCCTAGGAAAAACAAAGTCTGATAAAGAGCATGAAAAGAAAAAAGAATGCTAAAGAAAAAAACCTCGGATATCCGAGGTTTTAGCTTACAACTGGAAGGCCAAATGCTTCTACAGGTGCTGAATAAAGTTTTGTATCATTTGCTTTTTGATCATAATAAGCAAGAAGAACAGATGGTTGTTCATTGATTTGGCCCGTTTGTTTATAATACATATAATCGAATGGAAGAATCTCTAAAACAGTGTGCTTGTATAATTCTTTTTCAGCAAGCTGTTCAGCTTCAAAAGCCTGTCCCATGATAGAAGGATTAGCAAGCATTTGCTGATAGTAATGAGAGCGGACTTGTTTTTCTACTTTATCGTCCCACCAAGGCTTACGAGGCTTATGCTTTTGGTTTTGTAAATAATCAATTTTCATAAATCCTTCAATCATTTCTTCATTTGAAAAATTCTCTGTTTGAATATACTGTCTAAGGCGTCTGAATAAATCTTCAAGCTGATGACCGATTCGAACCCAGCCCATTTCATCCCAATACGTCCCAAAGTTTTGGAAGAAATCAAAAGGCGTATCATAGCAGTGCTCTACTAAAAACTCGATTGTTTCATCCATTCGATGATCATTCCAAAACTTTTCTAAAATATCTTCTACATGTTTGATACGTACGACATCTGAAAATGGCAAAACGTTATTACTTAAAATTTCATAAGGCGACTGATCCATGTATTGATAATTATAGCGAGGCGCGCTTAAGCGTAAGCCGGTGCCGCGAAGCATTTTTAAAAAGCCTAGCTGAAGCTCTTCGGGACGAAGTGCAAATACATCATTAAACGTATTTTTAAATGAGTTATAATCTTCGTCTGGGAGACCCGCGATTAAATCTAAATGCTGGTCAATCTTTCCGCCTTCTTTTACCATTGTTACGGTGCGCGTTAATTTCTTGAAGTTTTGTTTACGTTTGACTAGTTCATTAACGGCATCATTGGTAGATTGAACGCCAATTTCAAAGCGGAATAATCCTTTTGGCGCGTTATCATTTAAGAACTGAATAACTTCTGGGCGCATAATATCGGCAGTAATTTCAAACTGAAATACGGTACCTTCACGATGTTCATCAATTAAAAATTGGAACATTTCCATGGCGTAGCTGCGGCTGATGTTGAACGTGCGGTCTACGAACTTAATCGTGCGCGCTCCGTTATCCATTAAATAGCGAATATCCTCTTTTACTTTTTCTCGGTCGAAATAACGAACGCCTACTTCAATAGAAGAGAGACAGAACTGACAGCTAAACGGACAGCCGCGGCTTGTTTCAATATACACAACGCGTTTTGAAAGTTCTTGGCGGTCTTCTTCAAAACGGAAAGGGGAAGGCATTTCGCGCAGATCAATTTTATTGCGCTGTGGATTAACAACTGGTTTTCCTTCTTTTCGGAAAGCCACGCCGCTTACGTTTTCAAACTGACGCTCGCCGTGAAGTTCATCTAACAGCTGTTTGAATGTTTCTTCTCCTTCACCAATAGCGATAAAGTCAGCTTCAGGAATACGCTCTAGCCAGTGAGTTACGTCATAGGTTACTTCTGGTCCACCGAATATAATGATGAGCTCGGGATTAATTTTTTTAAGCATTTGTGCGACTTTAATCGTTTCTTCAATATTCCAAATGTAACAGCTGAAACCAATAATATCTGGGTTGCGTTTATATAAATCCGTGACAATGTTCATAGCAGGATCTTTAATCGTATATTCGGCCATATCCACTTTATAGTCAGGCTCGGCATAGGCTTTTAAACATCGAAGGGCTAAAGAAGTATGAATATACTTCGCATTCAATGTACTGACAACAATGTTCATTCAAAAAGCTCCTTTTAACTCGTAATATGAAATCAATTTACTATTTTAGCACATTTGAGAAATAAAGTATAAATACCTTTGCACTTTTGTTGTGGCGGGGAAAAGATTTCGGTAAAATGTAACAGAAACGTAAAAGAAGAAAGAGTCTCGGTTAATGTGAACCTTGGTGAACGAAAAAAATGAGGTGGAAAACGTGGAATATAAGCGAATTAAGCCAAAAAAAATATACGAAGAAGTAGCCGAAACGCTTCTTGAGAATATAAAAGAAGGCAGCTTGAAGCCTGGAGACCGTTTGGATTCAGTGCAGCAGCTGGCGGAAAATTTCCAGGTAGGACGCTCAGCTATTCGTGAAGCTCTTAGCGCTTTGCGGGCGATGGGGCTTCTGGAGATGAAGCAAGGAGAAGGCACATTTGTACGCGAATTTAACTCAGATATGCTGTCCTTGCCTGTAACTAGCGCTGTATTAATGAATAAAAACGATATTGAGCATTTACTTGAAGTGAGAAAAGTATTAGAAATTGGAGCTGTTCGAGCGGCAGCTCAAAAGAGAACAGATGCGGATCTCGAACAGCTGTCTAATAGTCTGGAACAAATGAAAGGAGCGTTTGGCAATGAAGAACTGGGAGAGAAAGCAGATTTCACTTTTCATTTAGCCATTGCCAAAGCCTCACAAAATCCGCTTTTAGTAAAGCTTATGAATAACGTATCAGAAATGATGATTGAAACGATGAAAGAGACAAGACGCATCTGGCTTTATGCAGAAGAGAAAACGGCTGAACGGATTTATAAAGAGCATCAGCAAATTTATGAAGCTATTCTCTCTCAGCATGCAGAAGATGCTCAGCATTTTATGATGAGTCATCTTGATAATGTTGAACATGTATTAATGAAATACATACCAGAAGAAAAATAACGCCATTTCAGGTAGAAAAGTGCGCCCTAAACAACAGAAAAACTAAAATTCAAGCACCTTCCGATAATTTATGCTTGCTCTATTGTGAAAAGATTTACATAATAGAAACTAGGATTGTCAAATGGAGGGTTACAAAGTATGAAAAAGCAATATAGTGATGATAGTTTAGCTTTGCATACAGATCTATACGAACTGAATATGGCGCATACGTATTTTAAAGATCACATTCATAAGCGTCGTTCTGTATTTGAGGCTTACTTTCGCCGGATGCCGTTTGAAAGCGGTTATGCGGTGTTTGCCGGGCTAGAAAGAGTAATTGATTTTATTGCTAATTTCAGATTTAGCGAAACGGACTTAGATTATTTATATGAAGAATTACATTATGAAGCAGAGTTTATCGACTATTTAAAACAAGTTCGGTTTAACGGCAATATTCGTTCGGTTGTAGAAGGCGAAATGATTTTTGCTAATGAACCGATGCTGCAAATTGACGCTCCTTTAGCAGAAGCGCAGCTTATTGAAACGCCGCTTTTAAATATTTTAAATTTCCATCCGCTGATTGCGACAAAAGCCTCGCGTATTCGCTTGGCGGCGGGAGAAGATAATTTATATGAGCATACGGGTACAAATCAGCTTATGGAATTTGGTTCAAGAAGAGCACATGAGCTGGACGCTGCTTTTTACGGAGCGAGGGCTGCTTATATTGGAGGCTTTGACGCCACCAGTAATGTAAGAGCGGGAAAAGTGTTTGGAATTCCTGTGTCCGGCACTCACGCCCACGCGCTTGTTCAAGTCTATCGTGACGAATATAGTGCGTTTAAAAAGTACGCGGAATCACACCGTAACTGTATCTTTTTAGTAGATACATATAATACGTTAAAATCAGGTATTCCAAATGCTATTAAAGTAGCAAAAGAAATGGGAGAACGAATTAACTTTATCGGTATTCGATTAGACAGCGGAAGACTTCCATATCTTTCTCAAGAGGCAAGAAAAATGCTTGATGAAGCTGGCTATCATGATGTGAAAATTTTCGCTTCGAATGACCTTGATGAGTACAGCATTCTAGATTTGAAAGCGCAAGGTGCCAAAATTGATGGATGGGGAGTTGGAACAAAACTCATGACGTCCTTTGATCAGCCGGCGCTAGGAGCGGTGTACAAGCTGGTTTCGATTGAAGATGATCATGGAAACATGGTGGATACGATTAAGCTGTCAGAAAATCCAGAGAAAATTTCAACTCCTGGTCTAAAAGAAGTATATCGAATTGTAAATCAAGTGAATCACAAATGGGAAGGCGATTATATTACGATGCAGGACGAAGTGCCGAATGAAGAGCAGCATTTAAAAATGTTTCACCCTATTCATACGCACGTCAGCAAGTTTGTCACGAACTTTAACGCACGTAAAATTCACCAGCCAATCTTTGCACAGGGAAAGCTTGTGTATGAACAGCCTACCATTGAAGAAATGAGAGCCTACTGCTTACAAAACTTAAAGCATCTATGGGATGACTACAAAGTCATTACAAAATCGAACGAAGATGTATTTCGTCCTACAGAGTATCCAGTAGACTTGAGTACAAACTGCTGGGATAACAAAATGCAAAATATCGAAGAGACTAGAAGCAAGTTACTATCTGATACAGTGCTTGTGTAGATCCCATCAGCTAGTAATGAGAGGAGAGTTTTTTTATGAAAGAGCTACAAAAGCAAATTATTGAAGAAATGAACGTACAAAAAGAAATTAATCCCGCGGAAGAAATTCGCCGCAGCGTTGATTTTCTGAAATCCTACATGAACAAATATCCTTTTTTACGTTCATTTGTACTAGGTATTTCCGGCGGCCAAGATTCTACGTTAACTGGAAAGCTGGCGCAGCTAGCGGTTAATGAGTTGAATGAAGAAGCCGGAGAAGAGCGCTATCAGTTTATTGCTGTTCGTCTTCCATACGGCGTGCAGGCAGATGAAGCAGACTGTCAAGATGCACTTGCTTTTATTCAACCAACAAAATCTATTTCGATTAACGTAAAACCAGCAGTAGATGCGATGCTTTCTGCTGTTGAAGAAGCGGCAGATGATAAAGTTTCCGACTTCAACAAAGGAAATGTAAAAGCACGTGAACGAATGATTGCACAATATACGGTAGCAGGCATGTACAGTGGAGTCGTACTTGGAACGGATCACTCTGCTGAAGCTGTTACAGGATTTTATACAAAATTTGGTGACGGAGGAGCTGACTTAGTGCCTATCTTCCGTCTGAACAAGCGACAAGGAAAACAAATGCTAAAAGAATTGGGCTGTCCAGAGCATCTATATATGAAAAAACCAACGGCTGATTTGGAAGAAGATCGTCCACAGCTTCCAGATGAAGAAGCCCTTGGCGTAACGTATGAGCAAATCGACGATTATTTAGAAGGAAAAGATGTAGGTGAACATGCAAGTAACGTCATTGAAGGTCACTTCTTAAAAACACAGCATAAACGCCAATTGCCAATCACAGTATTTGATGATTTTTGGAAATAAATAAGTAAGAAGCTGAGACAAAAGTAGTTTAGTTGAAGGAAGATCCGAACGGTTTTGATTCTTGATGGAGAATCAAAACCGTTCGGATTTTTTTAATGATAGGACAAACATAGGTTTCACGTGTTTCGTTTCTTCTAGCGGTTGATTGGAGGGCAAGATGAAGACTCCTGCGGGAAAAGCGGAAGCGACGAGGAGGCTCATCGGCCGCCCTCGGAAAGCGCAGTCTTGCACGGAAATCAACTGCGGTGTCACAAGTAATCCACATTAAATGATTTATCCAATTTGTTCGTCTTTAGATTAAAAGGATTTAGTTATGTCTCAATCTCTTACTTTTTATGAAGAAAAGATAGCAAACAAAGAAAGGTATTTTTGAAAAACTAGTGAAATTAGAAAAACATAGGAGTATAATAGCATTAAGTCATCTGATGACCTGTTAACTAAAAGAAGTAAAATGATCAGCTTGGAGGGAGCAAATGATGAAAGTATCTTTATTTGCCACATGTTTGATTGATATGTTTCAAACAAATGTAGGAAAAGCGACGGTAGAATTGTTAGAACGATTAGGATGCGAAGTGGATTTTCCAAAGAGTCAAGTATGCTGCGGGCAGCCTGCGTATAACAGCGGTTACGTAAAAGAATCAAAAGAAGCAATGAAAAATATGATAAAAGCATTTGAGCATGCAGAGTATGTTGTATCTCCATCTGGCTCGTGTGTGACAATGTTTAAAGAGTATCCCCATCTTTTTAAAGGTGATGCTGCATGGTATGAACCTGCCGTGAAGCTTGCTGATAAAACGTATGAGCTAACGGATTTTATTGTAAACGTTTTAAAAGTGGAAGATGTAGGCGCCAGCTTAAATGGGAAAGCCACTTATCATTCTTCCTGTCATATGACGCGTTTGCTAAACGTAAAAAAAGAACCTTTTACACTATTAAACAATGTAAAGGGTCTTGAAATGGAAAACCTTGAAAACAGTCATAACTGCTGCGGATTTGGCGGGACGTTTTCGGTTAAGATGGGGCAAATCTCTGAACAAATGGTCGATGAAAAAGTGGGTTGTATAGCTAAGACAAACGCGGAGTACTTAATTGGAGCTGACTGCGGGTGTCTGATGAATATTGGAGGAAGAATTGAACGAAAAGGACAGCCTGTAAAAGTGATGCATATCGCTGAAGTGTTAAATAGCAGAATGTAAAGAAAGGAGAATACCGAATGTCTATGAAAATAGGAAACGATCAGTTTAAAAAACGCGTCGATGACGGAGTCAATAATGCGTTTATGCGCTTTGCGGTTTCAGGTGCTCAAGAGCGTTTAAGAAGCCGTAGATTAGATGCGGCGGAAGAGTTAGGGAACTGGGAAGAATGGAGAGCGCTTGGCGAAGAAATTCGTCAGCATACGCTTGAAAATTTAGATTACTATTTAGAGCAGCTCACTGATAATGTAGCTAAACGCGGAGGCCACGTTTTTTTCGCTCAAACAGCTGAAGAAGCGAATGAGTACATAAAAAATGTAGCGAGGCAAAAGCAGGCAAAGAAAGTTGTTAAATCCAAGTCAATGGTTACAGAAGAAATTCATATGAACGCTGCTTTAGAAGAACTAGGCTGTGAAGTTATTGAAACGGACTTAGGAGAATACATCCTGCAAGTCGATGATCACGATCCGCCTTCTCATATCGTAGCTCCTGCGCTTCATAAAAACAAAGAACAAATTAGAGATGTATTTCAGGAAAAGCTTTCTTATAAAAAAACAGAAAAACCTGAAGAACTAGCTCTTCACGCCCGGGAAATGCTGCGAAAAGAATTTTTATCAGCTGATATTGGCATCACGGGATGTAATTTTGCGATTGCAGAATCTGGATCTATTTCACTTGTAACCAATGAAGGAAATGCAAGATTAACAACAGCCCTTCCTAAAACGCAAATTACGGTTATGGGAATGGAACGCATTGTGCCAACATTTGAAGAGTTTGAAGTGTTGGTAAGCCTGTTAACTAGAAGTGCAGTAGGTCAGCGGCTTACAAGTTACGTAACAGCGCTTACAGGACCTAGACTTCCGGGAGAAGTAGACGGACCTGAAGAGTTTCACCTAGTGATTGTGGATAACGGACGATCTGCGATTTTAGGAACTGAGTTTCAATCTGTTTTACAGTGTATTCGCTGTGCGGCATGTGTGAATGTATGTCCCGTGTATCGCCATATTGGAGGACATTCATATGGATCTATTTATTCAGGTCCGATTGGAGCTGTATTATCTCCTTTGCTTGGAGGCTATGAAGATTACAAAGAGCTTCCATATGCTTCAACTTTATGCGCAGCCTGTACAGATGCCTGTCCAGTCAAAATTCCGCTGCATGAGCTATTACACAAGCACCGGCAGCGAATTGTCGAAAAAGAAGGAAAAGCACCTATTTCAGAAAAGCTGGCGATGAAAGCATTTGGCTTGGGAGCCGCTTCTTCTTCTCTATATACAGTGGGCGCTAAAGTAGCACCGGCGGCTCTTACTCCTTTTATGTCAGGAAGCAGTATTTCAAAAGGACCTGGACCATTAAAAGCGTGGACAGAAAGCAGAGAGTTTCCAGCACCTACAAAAGAGCGCTTGCGAGATTGGTTTGATAAAAGGAGTGATGATAATGAACGGAAGCATTCAAAATAGAGACAGTTTTTTAGACAATATTGCTGCTAATCTTAAGCGAAGCAGGCGAACAAGCGGCGTAGTAAAGCCACAATGGAAGCATGCTCCTCAGCATGAGGTCTACCGCAGCTATTCGCCGGATCAATTAAAGAAAGAGCTTGAAAACCATTGCGAACATATTCATACTCGCTATGTAGAAACATCATCGAAACACTTACCAGCTGCGCTTGAGGAAGCCGTAGCGAACTATGGAAATGGTCTTGTCTGCACGTGGAATGATCCTAGGTTTTCCGAATATGGATTGAATCCGCTGATGGAGAAATGGGAAACAAACCGTAGCCTTCACGTATGGAATTCGGTAAAAGGCGATGAGAATATTAAACTAGCTGAACAAGCAAATGTCGGCATCACGTTCAGTGATTTGACGCTAGCGGAATCTGGAACGGTTGTTTTGTTTAGCAGTGCTGCAAAAGGACGAGCGGTAAGTTTGCTGCCAGCCACTTATATTGCGATCATACCTAAAAGCTCAATTGTCCCTCGCATGACACAAGCCGCTGAAATGATTCATGAAAAAATAGAGCGGGGAGAAACGATTGCTTCTTGCATTAACTTTATTACGGGACCGAGCAATTCAGCTGATATTGAAATGAATTTAGTAGTTGGCGTGCATGGACCTATTCAAGCGACTTATATTGTAGTGAATGATCGATGAGGCTGGGACAAAAGTATTTTAGCCGAAGTGAAAAACGAACCGTGAATCAACATGTTTGATTCACGGTTCGTTTTCTTTGTTATGTTGAGCATAGGTTTTATCTGTTCCGCCCGCGGAAAGCGAAGTCTTGCACGGAAATCAACTGCGGTGTCACAAGCGGTTCAGCTAGCTCATGCATCTCATTTGGTCGCCTTTAGATGGAATTCATTTTATTATGTCCCAGCCTCTTTTATTCATGCTTCATTTTTAAATAGCGGGAGAATGCGAAGAAATGTCGCATTTTGAATAAACGTGGCTAATTTTAAAAAGGTAAAAAGCAAATCTTGTAGAATATTAAGTCTATAGATAAAAGGTGGGGAAATGGGAAGTGCAAAAGAAAGGAGCAATGAGCATGTCATCACAAAGAGAATTAACATCTGAAGCTGAGCAAAATCAGCGAGGTGAATTACAGCAGCTACGAGCTATTTTTAATGACGTATTAGATGCCATTGTCGTATTTGATGAGTATTTTCAAGTTATAAATGCAAATGAATCAGCCTGCGGGCTGTTTGAAAAAACAAAGGATGAGCTATTAACGTATCAAATGAAAGATTTTCTGATGTATTTTCCTTATGACATGATTGAAGCGTATTATCCAGCGCTTTTAGAAGAAAGCTATTTCAAATATGAAGGCGCGATGACGCTTCGAAGCGGCATGATGAAACATGTTGAATTTACTTCACACAAACATAGTCACATGTCGGGCATTATTGTGTGTACATTTCGAGATATTACGCAACACAAGATGATGGAAAATGAACGGTTTATTAGTCATCATATGTTTATGGATGTATTTAATGAAGCGGTAGATGGAATTGTCATTTTTGATCGAACCGGTCAGCTTATCGACGCGAACCCTTCATTTTGCGAGCGATTAAATTATACAAGAGCACAGCTTCTAACCAAAACGTTAGAGGAGCTTGTAGAACCTACTTATCATTATAAGGTAAAAAAACTATGGAGAACTCTGCATCAAGAAGGAAAGACAAGCGGCGAGCTGCCGATCAGGCTCGAAAATGGGGACGTTACTTTTTTTGAATTTACCACAACGGCTAATATATACAGTCAATACTATATGTCCATTATGAGAGACGTGACGGAAAAACGGCTGATGGAACAGCAGCTGTTGAGAAGCGAAAAAAATTTCAGGGCTATTTTTGAAAATGCGATTGAAGCGATCTTGATTTGGAGAGAAGATGGTGAAATCTTGAACGCTAATCTTGCTTCTTCACGTACATTTGAGCTCCCGTTAAACAAATTAATTGGAAGCAATTTGTATACGTTTATCGATACAAAAAGCTTTAGTGCGTTAAAGGTGCTTCAAACGTTTCAAACAAAAGGAGAAATTCGCAATCAGCTTCCTTTTTACATGCCAAATGGAGAAATCAAACAGTTGGAATTCACAGGGAAAAAAGGCATTATAGAAGGAGACCATTTAACCATTTTTCGAAACATCAGTGAACGTACAAAAATCGAACAGGAGCTTCGGAATAACGAAGAGAAATTCAGGCAAATCTTTAATGGCTCAATTGACGGGTTAGTTTTATGGGACGGCAAGCGAAATATTATTGATGTGAATTCTTCTCTTTGTGATATTCTAGAACTCAGCAAAGAGGAGATTTGTGCGCACTCCATGGAGGATTTTATTTCTTCAGCGAATTTAGATGCGGTCATTGAGCATAAAGAAACGATTGAGCAAAAAGGGGAAGCTGAAGGAGAGATTACGTACGTTACGGGGAACGAAAAAGTTAAAAATATCGAATTCTCTACGAAAAAAGATATCTTGCCAGGTCTATATATGACGCTTTTAAGAGACGTAACGGAACGAAATCAAATGCAGGAGCAGATTCGGAAATCGGATACGCTTCAAGTAGTCGGACAGTTAGCAGCTGGGATTGCGCATGAAATCCGCAACCCGATGACGGCTTTAAAAGGGTTTGTTCAGCTATTAGAAAGCAGCATTCAAGAAGATCACTCTCTTTATTTTGATATTATTAAATCCGAATTAAAAAGAATCGAAACCATTATTACAGAGTTTCTAGTACTCGCTAAGCCACAGGCCGTAAAGTTTGAAAAGAAAAATTTAGCTGCGGTTGTTAAAGAAACGATTGATTTATTAAATGCTCAAGCGCTTTTAGAAAATATTCAGTTTGAACTAAGTGTGTCCCCTCAGCTGCCAATGGTGTACTGCGAGCCGAACCAAATTAAGCAAGTATTAATAAATGTAATTAAAAATGCAATCGAAGTCACGTCAAACGGGGGAAGGATTTTTGTTGAAGTCTACTCTACAGAGCCGCACTACGTGACGGTCTCCATTCGAGATCAAGGAGACGGAATGCCAGAAGAGCGCATCAAGCGCTTAGGAGAACCATTTTATACGACAAAAGAAAAAGGAACGGGACTCGGTTTGATGGTCTCATATAAAATTATCGAAGAACATAAAGGGCGAATTGAAGTGGAAAGCAAAATAGGAGAAGGAACAGCTTTTCATGTTATTCTTCCAGCCTAAATAGAAAGGATAAGCAAGTATGTACTATGGAGAAATGAATTTATTTTCTGATTTGAAAATTTATATTGTAGCCTCGGAAAAAGGGGTTCAACATATTTTGTTTGATAGCGATGATCATAATGAGCAGCTTAAAGAACTTGTCCATGACGAGAATTTTCATCTTGTGAAAGAAGCGAAGCGACAGCTGCAGGATTATGCTGAAGGGCGCACGCTAACATTTGATGTGCCTTTGGATATAAAAGGAACAGACTTCCAAAAAGAAGTGTGGTTAACGCTTAAAGGTATACCTTATGGACAAACGTGGTCTTATAGTGATGTAGCGGAGTCTGTTAATCGCTCTAAAGCCGTAAGAGCTGTGGGACAAGCGAATCGTCGAAATCCACTGCCTATTATTTTACCTTGTCACCGTGTGATCGGTAAAAACGGAGCTTTAACAGGTTATGCAGGTTCCCAAACTCATATAAAAGAGAAACTATTAATGCTTGAAAGAAATGTAGCAAAAGGCGCTCTATAGTTTAAATAGCTATTCACCGTCTAATTTCCAGCCTTCTCCTTGCACAAAAACACCGTCAATTTGCTGAGGAGAAGGGAGGGAATTTAGTTCTTCATCTTGAGATAAATCGAATAGCTGATATTGCTGCTTACGATTCAGCGCTTTGTTTTTATCTGTTTTTTGCTCTGAACTCATAGTTACTCCTCCTTTATTTAAAAGAAATCCCCTATAATATATGTAGAAAAAGAAGAGAGTACTGTTACAATTGTGTTACAAATGCAGTTGGAAACCACTGCTCAATAAAAAAAGCCGCATAACAGCGGCTTTTTTTATTGAGCAGATTGCAGCAAAACGTTTTGAATAGATTCAAAAGACGGGGAATGGATAATTCCATGCTCTGTAATAATGGCCGTAATCAATTCGCTTGGCGTCACATCAAAAGCTGGATTGTACACGGAGATTCCGTCTGGAGCAATTTGCGTATCTCCAATGTGCGTTACTTCTTTAGGTGAACGTTCTTCAATAGGGATGCTGCTTCCGTCTTGAATAGATAAATCAAATGTGGACTGCGGTGCTGCTACGTAAAATGGAATACCGAATGCTTTCGCTAAAAGAGCAAGTCCATATGTTCCAATTTTGTTAGCCGTATCGCCATTTGCTGCAATGCGGTCAGCACCTACAATAATCCCATTAATTCCTTTTGTTTTAATTGTATGAGCGGCCATATTATCCGTAATCAGCGTAACGTCTACTCCCGACTGCTGAAGTTCCCATGCTGTTAAGCGAGAACCTTGAAGAACGGGTCTTGTTTCACAAGCAAATACTTCAAGCGGAATATCGCGCTGCTTAGATAAATGAAAAGGTGCTAATGCTGTTCCATAATAAGCTGTAGCAATTGAACCCGCATTACATATTGTCATGATTTTATCTTTCTTTTTAAATAAAGAAAGAGCATGATCTCCAATTCGGTAGCACGTTTCTTCATCTTCTACTTGAATTTGAATAGCTTCATGAACAACTTTTGTTTTAGCTTCATTAACGGACGAAGCGGATTCAGCGCTTTTCGCTACGCGTTCCAGTGCCCAAAATAAATTGACGGCAGTAGGGCGTGAACTAGCTAAATACTGTTGATCAAGAGCTAGCTTTTTGTTAAATTCCTTGACTGAATCTGTGTCATAGCTAAGCGCAGAAAGAGCAAGACCAAAAGCTGCCGTAATGCCAATTGCAGGAGCTCCGCGTACTTTCAAGGTAGTGATAGCATCCCATACGTCTTTAATGGTTTGCAGCTTAATATATTCAACTTTGCCAGGAAGCTGCTGCTGATCTAATAAAGTAATATATGATTCATTCCATTCCACTGAGCGCGGAAGTGATAGTGTATTTGTCATGCTGATACCGATCCTTTCATTGTATACATTATTCGTTATCGAAGTAAATGTTCAAATTCATTTGGTGAAACGTCTTGTTGGTGCAGAAGCAAATAGCGTCCAATTTTTAACGCAGTACGTTTAGCGTTAATTTTTCTTTCCTCTGAAGAAATTTCGTCTAAGTCCGCCACGTGAGCTAAGCCAATCGTACGTCGAATGATTTCACATCCTGCATATCCAATAGCATCTTGCCACGTTTGCGTTAAAATTTCATGTAATAAGCGCTCATCTTTAGCGAAAGGTTCAGTGTTTTCAGAGTGCCAAAGGGCAGTAAAGGTATCTTTGAATACGTTCCATGTTTTCGTAATGTGTGCAAATAACGGTTCGCGATTTGTTTCTCGAGAAAGAGCATTTAAAAATAAATTCGCAACAAATTGCCCTAAATCAAATCCAAACGGACCGTAAAAAGCGAACTCTGGATCAATCACTTTCGTTTCTTGACTGCTAGCAAAGATGCTGCCTGTATGTAAATCACCGTGGATTAGCGTTTGCGCATTTGTTAAAAATTTATATTTTAATTTTGCTGCTTGCAGCTTTACATCACCATCATTCCACAATTCTTCTACATCAGGACGCAGCGCTTTTTCAAATTCATTTGTATCAATATCAAAAAAAGGATCTGTAAAAACTAAATCTTCCGTAATATTGCATAAGTCCGGGTTGCTGTATTTGACAACTTCTTCTTTTTTATCCTGAGGCTTTAAGGCGAAATCAGACGTTTTGAAGGCAATATGTCCTAGAAAAGAACCGATATGTTGTGAGAGCAGAGGATAACTTTCACCTTGAATAAGTCCGGCGCGAGAAATCGTTAAATGAGACAGATCTTCCATAACCGTAACAGCAAGCGTTTCATCATGGTAATAAACAGCGGGTACAAGTTCTGGCGTAAATGCACCGAATTGCTTGAGCGCATTGCTTTCAATTGTGGCACGGTTCAAGGATAGAGGCCAGCTTTCGCCTACAACTTTTGCATAGGGAAGTGCTTGTTTGACGATAATGGATTTATTCGTTTGATCATTTATGATGTGAAAGACGAGATTTAAGTTGCCGTCACCGATTTCACGGGCAGTCAGTGCTTCTGTGGCATCAAAGAGACCTAGCTTTTTCACAAGTTTGATTGCTGAAATTTCTGTTAAAGGCTGATACTTCTCTGTTTTTGTTGTTGACATCGGAATCCCTCCATAGTTTATTAAACTGATTTGTTTACTAAGTTAATAGGTTTAAGAATTTATGGAGGCTTTTATAGTTTTAGAAAATATAAAAGCCTCTTTCGTTGGAAAGAGGCTTGATTGTAGTGTTCAAACCTCTTATCTGCCAGAAAGAATTACTTTCTGTTGGAATTAGCACCGTGCCTTTGTAAAACATGTTTTACGGGTGTGATCCACCTTAGGATGGAATGACGGTCGGTTGCTGGGCTTCACAGGGCCAAATCCCTCAGCCAACTCTTGATAAGAGTACGATTACTTATTCAATTTTGATTTGTTTGAATATTTTATGTTATCTGGTGAAAATCGTATCATGCAAAAAAAACGCTGTCAATACATAATTAATAAAATTCTGTGCGGCGATCTGTAAAGACAGGAATTTGTTTGCGAATTTCTTTTACAAGTTCCAGGTTAACGTCAGCACTTAAAAGTTCTTCGCTATCGCCAGCTTCAGCGATTATTTCTCCCCATGGATCGATGACTAAGGAATGTCCGGCAAATGTGTTATTAGGATCTTGGCCTACACGGTTACACGCGATTACATAGCATTGATTTTCGATTGCACGGCTAATGAGCAGTGCTTTCCAGTGGGCAAGTCTTGGAGCCGGCCACTGAGCGACAACAAACAAGACTTCTGCTCCGCTGCTAGTATGAACCCGAATCCATTCTGGAAAACGAATATCGTAACAGATAACTCCTGCGCATAAAGACTGTTCAAGTGTAAAAAGATTTTTTGCTGTTCCTGCTTCTAAATAGAGGTGTTCATCCATTAATTTAAATAAGTGCAGTTTACTGTATTGTGATACTTCACGACCTTTTCGGTCAAAAATATACATCGTATTCGTGACGCCTTGCTCTGTTTTTTTCGCGATCGAACCCGCCACAATATTTACTTCGTTCGTTTTAGCAAACTGAGAGATTAATTGCTTGGCCTGCTGTCCTTCCTCATCTGCAATTTCGTCTAGCCGCGTCAAATCATAAGCTGTATCCCATAGCTCAGGAAGCACAAGGATATCAGGATTTTCTTTCATGGCTTCCGTCATTTTTTGTTGAATATATTTTCGGTTTTTAGTTGGGTTTCCAAACGCAATATCAAGCTGCAAACACGTGATTTTTACACTCACTTTATCATCCGTCCTTTTTTTAGTAGTTGAAAAAAATGACTTTACAAGTTGAGTATTACAATATATTATTTGTGACTAGAATTTCAAGAATTTTTTGAGAAGGTGTGCGATGATGAAACAATTTGAGCAATCGGAACTATTAAAAAGTTTACCAAAACAATTTTTTGCATCACTTGTAGGCAAGGTAGGAAAAGTAATGGCCCAAGGGCATGACGTTATTAACTTAGGGCAGGGAAATCCTGATCAGCCTACTCCTTCACATATTGTAGAAACACTGCAAAAAGCAAGTGCTAATCCTATGCATCATAAATATTCTCCGTTTCGGGGGCACCAGTTTTTGAAAGAGGCCGTTGCGACTTTTTATAAGCGAGAATATGGCGTTGATGTAGATCCTGAAAGAGAAGTAGCTATTTTGTTTGGCGGGAAGGGTGGACTTGTTGAAATCCCGCAGTGCTTATTAAACCCTGGAGACACGGTGCTGGTTCCGGATCCTGGATACCCTGATTACTGGTCTGGAGTAGAGCTTGCAAAAGCAAAGATGGAAGTGATGCCGCTCACGGCTGGAAATCATTTTCTACCCGTATACGAAGAGATAAGTGAACGTGCCAAAGAACAGGCAAAGCTCATGTTTTTAAACTATCCGAACAATCCTACTGGTGGAGTGGCAACAGCAGAGTTTTTTGAAGACACCGTGGCGTTTGCTGCCAAGCACGATATTTGTGTGGTACACGACTTTGCCTACGGAGCAATTGGATTTGATGGTAAAAAGCCAATCAGCTTTTTACAGACTCCTGGTGCAAAAGAGACGGGAATTGAAATTTATACTCTTTCTAAAACGTATAACATGGCGGGATGGCGAGTTGGATTTGCTGTAGGAAATGAAAGTGTAGTAGAAGCTATTAATCTTCTTCAAGATCACATGTATGTCAGTCTCTTTGGAGCGGTTCAAGAGGCCGCGGCCGCAGCTCTGTTAGAATCTCAACAATGTGTGAATGATTTAGTTAAGCGCTATGAATCTAGACGCAATACCTTTATTCAAGGACTTCGAGAAATTGGTTGGGATGTTACATCTCCAGCGGGCTCCTTTTTTGCATGGTTAAAAGTTCCTGAAGGATATACTTCTGAACAGTTTTCAGATTTACTTCTTGAAAAAGCCCACGTTGTAGTGGCGCCTGGAGTAGGCTTTGGAACATATGGTGAAGGCTATGTGCGCGTAGGACTGCTGACGAATGAAGAGCGTATGAGAGAAGCTGTATCTCGAATAAAAAAATTAAATTTATTTTAAAAACGCATTGACAATCCTTTTTGAGTTGGCTTAATATGTAAGAAGTTAACGAGATTAATAACCGATAAATCCTAGCGGTATTTTTTATTTAGTATATAATCTACGAATTCAATTTAAATAAATAGCAACTTTCTTATTAAGAGTAGGTGGAGGGACTAGCCCGATGAAGCCCGGCAACCGACTTAACGCATGTTAAGCACGGTGCTAATTCTTGCAGCAGCAGCTGAGAGATAAGAAGAGCAACGAAAGCCTCTTCTTAATCACAGAAGAGGTTTTTTTATTAACGATATTAAACAGCAAGGGAGTTTTTAGCATAATGAGCGAAATCGTTGCAAGCTACTTACTACATGACAATAAAGGGAATTTTCATAAAAAAGCGGAAGGAATCGCTTTAGGACTAACCGTCGGCTCATGGACAGATCTGCCGCTTTTAGATCAACAGCAGCTTCAAAAGCATAAAGGGCGCGTCATGTCCGTAACTGAGCTTCAAGATTGCGAACGTGTAAACGGATATTTAGGCGGAGAAATTAAGCAGGCTATTGTCAAAATTGCTTATCCAACTGCCAACTTTTCAAGAGATTTACCGGCTATTTTAGTTACGGTTTTCGGAAAACTATCACTTGATGGAAAAGTGAAATTATTAGACTTGGATTTTCCTGATGCATTATTAGCTGAATTCCCAGGACCGCGCTTTGGAATAGAAGGTATACGAGAGAAACTAGGCGTTTATGACCGTCCGCTTGTGATGAGTATTTTTAAAGGCGTGATTGGAAGAGACATGACGTACTTAACAACTCAGCTGCGTGAGCAAGCGCTTGGCGGAGTGGATTTGGTTAAAGACGACGAGATTTTGTTTGATAGTGAACGAACACCTTTTGAAGCTCGCGTTACAGAAGGAAAAAAAGTACTGAATGAAGTATACGAAAAAACGGGACACCGCACGCTGTATGCTGTTAATTTAACGGGTCGAACGTTCGAATTAAAAGAAAAAGCGAGAAAAGCAGCTGAGCTAGGAGCCGATGCTCTTTTATTCAACGTATTTGCTTACGGGTTAGACGTACTGCAGGCACTTCGAGAAGATGACGAAATTAACTTGCCGATTATGGCACACCCAGCTGTTAGCGGAGCGCTTACGCCATCAGAGTTTTACGGTTTTTCAAATTCATTACTGCTTGGAAAGCTATTGCGCTTAGCTGGAGCAGATTTCTCACTGTTTCCATCACCATACGGAAGCGTAGCGCTTTCTCTTGAAGATACGACAGGCATTGCCTACGAATTAACTCGCCCTGTATACAAATATAAGCAGTCTTTCCCGGTTCCTTCAGCAGGAATTCATCCTGGAATGGTACCGCAGCTTGTGAAAGACTTTGGAATCGACAGCATTATTAATGCAGGAGGCGGAGTTCACGGTCATCCAGACGGCGCTATCGGAGGAGGAAAAGCATTCCGTGCGGCGATAGATGCCGTACTCTCTCATCAAACACTAGCCGAAAAAGCGGAAGAATCAAAAGAGTTGCAAAAAGCTTTGCAACTATGGGGAACAGTAGAGGTGAAAGCATGACATCGTTAAAAATCTTTTGTGACTTTGATGGAACAATCACAAATAGCGATAACATTATTGCTATTATGAAAAAATTTGCTCCTCCGGAGTGGGAAAGTATTAAAGACGACGTACTGGCACAACACGTCTCCATTCAAGAAGGAGTAGGGCGAATGTTTGCCTTGCTCCCCGTAGAATTAAAGGAAGATATTATTTCTTATATTTTAGAGACGTCTGCTATTCGAGATGGATTTGATGATTTTATTGCTTATACAAAAGAGCACCATATTCCGCTTTATATTGTAAGCGGAGGAATTGACTTTTTTGTAAAACCACTTTTGGGAAATCGAGTTGCAGAGGAAATGCTCTACTGCAACGGATCTGATTTTTCCGGTGAGCATATTTCCATTACGTGGCCTCATACATGTGATAAACAGTGTACAAATGACTGCGGCTGCTGTAAGCCAACGATTATTCGCCGTCTTGCAGATGAAAGAGATCATACGGTTGTTATTGGCGATTCAATTACGGATTTGCAGGCTGCCAAATTAGCTGATACGGTCATTGCACGTGACTTTTTAATTGAAAAATGTGAAGAGCTATCTCTACCGTATCGACCTTTTTCTACTTTTTATGATGTGATTCACCATTTACAAGAATTAACAGAAGAGGTGAAAGCATGAGTATCATGGCTCAGCAAAGATTACACGAGCTTGCGGATATAAAAGATGAGTTGGCAGAGCGCGATTGGTTCTTAGGCACAAGCGGAAACTTAGCGATTAAAGTGGACCAAAATCCGACAACTTTCTTTGTATCAGCAAGTGGAAAAGACAAAAGAAAACGTACAAATGAAGATTTTTTATTAGTTGATCAACATGGAAGACCTGCAGAAGAAACGCATTTAAAGCCTTCTGCTGAAACGCTTTTACACGTTAAGATTTACGAGTTAACGAATGCTGGGTGCAGTCTTCATGTACATACAATTGACAACAACGTGATCTCTGAACTGTACGGAGATGAAGGACTTATTTCATTTAAGGGTCAAGAAATTATTAAGGCGCTGGGTATTTGGGAAGAAGATGCGGAAATTACTGTTCCGATTATTCCGAATTACGCTGATATTCCGACATTAGCAGAAGAATTTTCTCACCATATAAAAGGCGATCAAGGCGCGATTTTAATTCGTAACCATGGGATTACGGTATGGGGGGAAAATGCGTTTGAAACAAAAAAAGCGCTAGAAGCCTATGAATTTCTATTTAGCTACCATGTGAAATTACTATCACTTAAAGGCATTAAGCCAAAGGTGCATTTATAAAAGGAGGAAACAACAATGGCGCAAATTCGCTTACATGCAAATAATAAAAGAATTGAAACTCAAGAGGAAGTATCAGCTTTTCTAGCAAACAATGAAGTTATTTATGAAAACTGGGATATTACAAAACTTCCAGAAAATCTTCGTGAAAAGTATGATTTAACTGATGAAGAAAAAACAGAAATTCTAAACGCTTTTGATGAGGATATTAAAGATATTTCGGAACGCCGCGGCTATAAAGCTCAAGATGTTATCTCGTTATCGGAATCTACACCAAATATTGATGAATTGTTAAAAAACTTTCAGCGCAAGCATATTCATACAGATGACGAAGTTCGCTTTATCGTAAGCGGTCATGGAATCTTTGTTATTCAAGGAAAAGACGGCGAATTTTTTGATGTTGAATTAGAGCCGGGCGATTTAATTTCAGTACCAGAAAACATTCTTCACTACTTTACACTAATGGAAGATCGTAAAGTAGTCGCTGTCCGAATTTTCGTGACAACTGAAGGATGGGTACCTATTTACGCATAACAACTACTTGTAAAGCATAGGTCATGATCACCCCGCTTTTACATCTAAAAGCGGGGTATTCTTTGGATTATTATAAAACTAACTATTTTTATGTGAATAATAAGTTTAATAGGAGGAACACCATGAAAAAGAGTAAAAAAATGCTGTGGCCACTTACTTTGCTCGTGCTTCTAGTTTTTGCGCTGGCTGCCTGCACGAAAGAACAGCCAAATCTAAACGAGAAAGCACAGGCAGCTCCAGCGCAGCAAGCGGTTTCTGCTAAGCCTTTACAGCAAGAAGGAAAAAAGATTACGAAAGATACAAAAATTGCTCTTATTTCTGAATTTACGTCAGGCACTCACGCTGCTCAGTACATAACAGGTGTGACAAAAGCGGCTAAAAAAGCCGGAGTACAGCTATCCGTTTCTGATTCAAACAATGATCAATCTAAAATGGCTGCGTATTTAGACACGGCTATTAACCAAAATGTTGACGGTATTATGATTGACCACGGCCGGGCTGAAACTCTTGAACCTGGCGTGAAGCGCGCGATTGCAAAAGGAATTCCCGTTATTGCAACAGACGTAGAATTAAAAGTAGAAGGCGTTACAACCATCGATCAAGACGATTATATGCTTGCACTGCAGGGCCTGAAACAAATGATGCAGGACATTAATGGAAAAGGAAACATTGTATATGCGTTTGTTGGAGGATTTGCGCCGATGGAAAAACGCGACAGCATTTATAAAATTATGATGAATCGCTATCCAGATGTAAAACAAATTGCTACGTTCGGAAGCGCAACAGACAACACCTCTCTAGACACCCAAAATAAAATGGCAGCCGTGTTGAAGCAGTATCCAAATAAAGGAGACATTGCAGCTGTTTGGGCACCTTGGGACGAATTTGCCAAAGGAGTCACAAGAGCGATTAAAGAAGCAGGACGAGACGAGATTAAAGTATACGGAGTGGACTTATCTGATGAAGATCTGCAAATGATGCAGGCAAAAAACAGCCCGTGGAAAGCGTCAGCTGCTGTAAACCCAGCTTCAGTAGGAGAAAAGCAGGTTGATTTGCTTCTTAAAAAGATTTCCGGTCAAGAGATCCCTCGTTATTATTCCTTTGATCCGGTTTTAGTCAAACAAACAGATTTGCCTAATCAAACGATTAATATGGATCAGCTTAGTCAGTACGTAGAAGAATGGGGTAAAAAAGAGTAGAAGTGGAGGGACAGATATGAAGAACGAGCTTTCAATGAAGAACATTACAAAAAACTTTGGTTCTTTTCAAGCGCTGAACAAAGTTGATTTTACTGTTCAAAAAGGGGAAATCCATGCTTTATTGGGAGCCAATGGTGCCGGTAAAAGTACTCTGATGAAAATATTGTGCGGAGCTTACGACGAGTACGAAGGAAAAATCTACAAAGACGGAGGAGAAATCTCTATTTCTTCTCCTAAAGAAGCGAAGAGCCACGGCATCGGCATTGTACACCAAGAAGTCGATGTAGCGCTGATTCCTTCGCTGTCAGTAGCTGAAAACATTGTATTAGACGTACAGACTTCTAAGAAAAGCAAGACATTTGTAAACTGGAAATCTATTTATAAGAAAGCGGAAGAAGCCCTTTCTTTACTTGGTTCTTCTTTATCCGTTAAAAAAAATGTTGTTGATCTAACTCTATCAGAAAAACAGCAGGTGCTTATTGCACGTGCAATTGTACAGAATGTTGACTATTTAATTTTGGATGAACCAACCGCACCTCTTAGCGTGGAAGAGACGAAACAATTGTTTTCTGTGATGAGAGAGCTGAAGAAAAATGGAGTAGGTATTATTTACATTTCACATCGCCTTCAAGAAGTGGTCGATATTTGCGATTGTTTAACTGTTTTAAAAGACGGACGCTATGTAGCTACAAAAGCAACGTCACACACTTCGGTTGAAGACGTGATTACGCTCATGTTAGGAACGTCTTCTGTGAAACAGTGGATCAAAAAATCAGTAGAAATCGGAAACGAACTTTTACATGTAGAAGCATTATCTCTTCCAGAGAGGCTTTCTAATATTTCTTTTCATGTAAAAGAAGGAGAAGTAGTCGGTATTGCAGGGCTTGTAGGAGCAGGGAAAACGGAGCTTTGCCGAAGTCTATTTGGATTAGAGCAATATGTCAGCGGTAGCGTTCGGTTAAAAGGCAAGAAGCTAAAGTTGAATAAGCAGCCTTATTATTATATTGCACAAGGTCTTTCTCTTGTTCCTGAAGAACGAAGAAAAGAAGGAATTTTTGTTCATGAATCGATTGCCGATAACTTAGTTTTGCCAAGTCTGTCCCGCTTTACAAACTATTCGTTTCTAAAGCGAGGAAAGATCAAAGAAAAAGCGCAGAAAACGACTGGGCAAGTTGGCGTAAAGTCTCATTCTATCGAGCAGTCAGTTGGAACGTTAAGCGGTGGAAATCAGCAGAAAGTAGCAATCGGAAAATGGCTTGTTACGGACTCTAGCGTGCTGTTGTTTGATGAACCAACTAAAGGAGTCGATGTCGGCTCTAAGCGAGAGATATTCGACTTAATTACAGGTCTTGTGTCACAGAAAAAAGGAGTTGTTTATGCAACCTGTGAATTCGAGGAGCTGCTAGGGGTAGCGGATCGAATTTATGTCATGTACAACGGAAAAATCGTGAAAGAATTATCCAAAGAAGAAGCAACTAGTGAAAAATTATTTTATTATACAGCAGGAGGAGTAAAAGGATGAGTGCGGAGTATGTAACAGAACCTGTAGCGAAACCAAAGAGAAAAATAAGCGTTTTCGACTTTTTTTATAAATATGGGACAGTCTTAATGATTTTCGTTATTATGATTATTTTTTCCATTGCCACACCTAACTTTTTAACAGGAGAAAACATTAGTGATATCCTGCGCTCTATTTCCATTGTTACCTTAATAGCGCTTGGTGTAACGATATCGTTAACCGTCAACGGACTCGATTTATCTGTAGGGTCTACGGCTGGGTTAGCCACTATTTTATCAGCCTCTATGCTTGTTTTACACAGACAAGAAATTGCAGTTGCTATCATTATTCCGATTATTGCATCGCTTCTCATCGGGTTAGTGAATGCTTTTTTAGTAGTGAAAGTAAAGATTCCTGATATTTTAGCCACTCTTTCAATGATGTTCATCGTCCAAGGGATTTTATTAACATATACAAAAGGCTCAGCTATTTATACCAATATGCCTTTACCAAGCGGAGAAAGAGCTCCGGGAATTTTTATTCCTTCTTTCCTTGCGCTGGGGCAAGGTCACTTTCTAGGTATTCCTGTTCCTGTTATCATTATGCTGCTGACTGTGCTGCTTGTTCATATCGTTTTTTCCTATACGAAGTTTGGGCGTTTTTTCTATGTAACAGGAGGGAACATAGAAGCAGCAAGGCTTTCGGGTGTACCGGTTAATCGTTACCGTATGTATGCCTATATGTTTTCAGGTTTGCTTGCTGGAATTGGAGGAGTCGTTTTAGCTGCTCGTATTGGAGTAGGAGAAGTGAACGCAGGCTCACCATTTTTAATGGATGCCGTAGCTGCTACATACATTGGCTTTTCCGTATTTGGAGCAGGGAAACCGAATGTATTCGGGACGCTGATTGGCTCTATTTTAATTGGTGTGCTGCTAAACGGATTAACGATGCTAAATGTTCCGTATTATATGCAAGACATTATTAAAGGAGCTGTATTAGCAGGAGCCTTGGCTTTAACATATTACCGCTCGAAACAAACATCTACGGCTGTGTAAACAGCCGTTTTTTTTCGTTTGAAATCGGGAAGAATAAGGAAAAACAATGGTATAGCCTATTATTTATGTAGAAAGAGGGAGTATAGATGAAACGTGTCGTCGTTATAGGAGGAGTAGCCGCTGGAATGAGCGCAGCTTCACAGCTTCGCCGGATGAAAGAAAAAGAAGAAGTGGAAATCCTTGTGTTTGAAAAAGGTGGAGATATCTCTTACAGCGCATGTGGCATGCCTTACTATCTGTCAGGTGTTGTAAAAGAAAAAGACGATTTGATTGCTCGGACGAAACAAGAATTTGAAGAGCGAAACATCTCCGTCCACCTTTTTCACGAAGTTAAAGAAGTAAATCATACAAAAAAGTACATAGTAGCGCAAGATGTAAAGACGCAAACAGAAAAAGAGATAACATATGATGAACTCATCATTGCAACTGGTACATCGGCTGTTAAACCCAATTTTATGCGTGATAACATGCCGAATGTATGCACATTAAAATCATTAGAAGACAGTGAAAGAATCTATACATATCTACAGGCTCACGCCGTAGAGAAAGTCACCATTATCGGCGGAGGATATGTCGGAATGGAAGTAGCTGAAGCAATGAAGGCTGTGGGAAAAGAAGTACGCGTCATTGAACAGGGAAAGCAGATTTTATCTATTTTAGATCAAGAAATGGCAGAGCATTTACAAAAGCAGCTAGATGACGATATTTTATTTCATTTCGAAGAAGAAGTAGAAGCATTGCTGCATTCAGATGGTTCTGTCACTCACGTTCAAACAAACCGTCAAACATATCAAACAGATTTAGTGATTGTAAATGTAGGAGTTCGTCCGAATACGCAATTCTTAGAGAGAAACGGACTAAGAATGCTTGAAAATGGAGCGATTTTAGTAAACGAGAAGCTGGAAACCAACGTGCCTCATATCTACGCAGCAGGAGATTGTGCAACGAGCTATCACCGCGTATTAAAAAAAGATGTTCACATTGCTCTTGGAACCATTGCCAATAAGCAGGGAAGGGTTCTTGGTTATCGATTAGGGGGAGAAAATAGAGAATTTCCGGGTGTTGTAGGTACAAGTATTGTCAAAGTAATGGACTATGAAATTGGAAAAACCGGCATTTCAGAAAGAGAAGCAAGAGAAAATTCTCTTTTATACAAAGCCATCACAGCGGAGGCTCCGAGTCATGCTTCTTACTATCCAGGAGCTGAAAAGATTGTGATAAAACTTGTTTATCATCCTGAAACAAAAGAGATTTTGGGGGTTCAAATGATTGGTAAAGAAGGAGTAGCAAAACGAATCGATGTATTTGCGACAGCTATTACTTGCCGCCTCACAACAGATGAAATAACCATGCTAGATCTTTCGTACGCTCCTCCTTACGCTACGGTATGGGATGCCGTACAGATCGCTGCTCAAAAGGCCGAATAGAAAAAGAGGATAAAACCAAAGTATATTAGTTAAAAGAAAATCCGAACGGTAAATCGTTCGGATTTTTTCATTGTGATGGTAAATATAAGGTTCATGTATGTAGTTGCTCCTAGCTGTTGATTGGAAGGTAAAGCGAAGCTTTGCACGGAAATCAACAGTAGTGGACTAAGTGATTCATATGAGCTCATTTATCCCATTTGTTCGTCTTTGGATTGGATTAATTTCGTTATGTCTCAATCTCTTTTTTCTATTCGACAAGCAGCATCTTTTGTCGAATAACAAATTGTAAAAAAAAGATAAATAGTATTCCTATAGTAATGTAAGCGCTTGTAAAATCCGACAAAATAATTTTTTTGCAAAAAAAATGTCTATTATTGCGACTCTATTTACATATTTAGTAGAATTTGTAATAATGCGTTATAAGCTAATTTCTTTGTCATAGGAGAGGATTTTGTGTTTGGAGTGAGAAATAGAACGAAATCAGAGAGATTATTAGTGGAAATCGTCCAAAAAAGACAAAAGATGGTGCAGCTCGGAGAAGAAAAAGGTCTGACTAATGAAGAAACCGTTACCTGTAGTCAAGAGCTTGATCAGCTCTTACTCGTTTATCAAAAGCAGCGTTTAAAAGAAGAGGAAGAAAAAACGTCATTTGCAACATTGATTAGCCGCTTTTTATCTTTTTCAAAGCTGTAATGTGTAATGCAAGACAAGCATTCGGGATCGGGCAGTAAAACAATTTTTCTGCCCGTGGCCTCTCTTCAGTTTTAAAATATGTTAATTAAAAAAATCATAAACAACATACCAAAAATAAATGAATAAGTAGCAAATCTTTCGTTTCCGTCGCCGTGACTTTCCGGAATCAACTCTTTATAAATAATAAAAAGCATGGCTCCAGCAGCAAAAGCTAATCCATATGAAACCAGAGAATCAACAAAGTTAGTTAAATAAAATCCGAGTAAAGCCGTTACAATTTCAACGGAGCCTGTAAGGGTCGCAATTAAAAATGCTTTTATTTTACTGATATTTTGCTGAGCTAAAAATAGCGCAACCAACAGTCCTTCAGGTGCATTTTGAAGACCGATTGCAAGTGCAATTAAGTTCCCTGTATTTTCAACATTTGAAGCGTAGCTAACACCAACAGACAGTCCTTCAGGAAGGTTGTGCAACGTAATAGCGGACACAATTAAAAGGGCTTTTTCATCAAATTGAATGCCGGTTTTAGAATGCTCAAGATCAATGTGAGGAATATTCTGCTCCAAGAGTGTTAATGTTACAACTCCAAGCAGTAAGCCAATGGCTAAGGAAAAAAAACCTCCGCTTTGAAGGGATTCTGGAATTAAGCTCATAGTAGAAGCAGCCGTCATAATACCTGCAGTGAGCGCAAGAAGCACATCTTTCCATCGATGAGTGAGTTCTTGATTCAAAAACAGAATAGGCAAAGCACCTACTCCAGTCGATAGGGCAGAAAGAATGCTTCCAATTAGTACCTCAGTCATAAACCGTCTCCTTTTACGTATTCTTCTTTTTATCCTCAATTCACATCGTTCTTTTAGTGTATGTTTTTTTGTTTTTTATGAGCATGACTATTTTAAAATTGAATCTCATTATGAAAAAACGTAAAAAAGTTGAACCAATGAAGGTTCAACTTTTTATGTGAAATACAGCTCCTGAACTTGGTTAGCAATGTGCTCAAGCTTATTGGAAACTTGAGGAATGCCATACCCTACGTACAAAGGAGATGTGGCAAAGCGAGGAATGATTTTCGCCGCAATTTTGCCATTTTGGAGATTATAAAAAAATAAGTTGTAGCTCGTGCAGCTACGATGAAAATGGTTTAATAAATAGTGAGCGGCCGTTTGAAGATAATCTGCAAAAGCGTGCAGCTCTTTGTCAATCTGATCTGTGATCACGTTAAATTCAAAAAAGCCCATTCGAGGTTTTACAGATAAATTAAATGTGACGTGTTCGCTTTGGGCAATTGTAACTCCTTCAAACTGCTCTGGCTTCACATTTTCATTTACATCCATCTCATTTAAACCAATAATTTGCATATGAGGATGCCGTAACGATCCTCCAGACATAGGGCCATGGTTTTTAAAGAAAAGAACAGAAGCATATTCCCCGCTGTTCATCATCGATATCCATCGTTCAGTAGCGAAACTCAGCAAGGTGTACAGATGTTCCTTTGGATAAACAGATAGTTCCGAAGAGCATTCATCCGTCTCAATAATAACCGTCTGATAAGCATCTTGTAGAACCGGAAATTTATTTTTTAGCCAAATGATAGGTCCTTGTTTTTCAATGATACCTGTAAGAGATTCAACATCACAAAATGGACAGGGATTTTGCCGATTAACGATTGTTTCAGGCTTTTGTGAACCAATCGCGGAATTAAATAATAAATGGGTTGGTTTCATAATCATTCACCTTTTTATGTAATGGTCATATGTTTATTGTATTAAAAGCATATGTATAAATCCACTTATATACATTTTTTATCAAAAAAATTGTACAAGCAGAGAGGATAACCGATGAAATAAGTCTGCTTTGATTGACTTTGAAGGGAAATTTTAGTATTATCTTGATATCAAGATAATATTAAAGGAACTGATTAAAATGACGAATGATGTAACTAGAGAAGAGTTAGACCAATCTCTTAAATTATTTATTGTACTATCTCGCGCCAATCGTTCAATTAATGATCATGTGCATAAATTTATTCAACAGCATGGAATGAATCCAACCGAATTTGCTGTCCTAGAGTTATTGTACCACAAAGGTCAGCAGCCTCTTCAGCAAATTGGCGGAAAAATTCTACTCGCAAGCGGCAGTATTACGTATGTAGTAGACAAGCTTGAGAAAAAAGGTTTCTTAGAGCGCGTTGCCTGTCCGAACGATCGCCGTGTAACCTATGCAGCGATCACTAAGCAAGGCAAGGAAATGATTGAAAGCATGTTTCCGAGTCATGAAAAAAGAATTCATGATATTTTATCCGTTTTGTCTAGTGAAGAAAAGGAAGCTGCTATTTCGATGCTTAAGAAATTAGGGCACTATGCAGATGAATTTTTGCCGGAATCGACTAATTAATTAAAGAAAGCTCGTTTGTTTCTGTTGAACAAACGAGTTTTTTCTATGACTTCTTTCATGACCAATCGACATAAAAAATAAAAAGTGACAAAAAATTGAAATTGACAGGAATACAGCTGGATAAAAACGAATTAGGTTACATATAGACTATAGAGGAAGGGGAACAAATGATGAAATTTGAGAATTATACATATACGCGACCTGATATGAATGAAATTGAAAAGCAGTTTGAAAAGGCTATTACACATTTTACGGAAGCAGCGTCAGTCAGTCAGCAAAACGAGGCAATTCGTTTAGCAAATAATGCGTACTCCCAGTACAGTACAATGGGGAACATCTGCTATATTCGTCATTCTATAGACACTGCGAATGAATTTTATAAAGAAGAACAAGACTATTTTGATGAAACGCAGCCGCTTTTAGAAGGATATGTAGAGAAATTTTACAAAGCATTAATTTCATCGCCTTTTAAACAGGAACTAGAAGAAAAATGGGGCAAGCAGCTGTTTTCTCTTGCTGAAATGCAGTTAAAAACATTTTCGCCGGAAATAGTAAAAGAGCTCCAGGAAGAAAATAAGCTATCGTCTCAATATACGAAACTAGTGGCGTCAGCTAAAATTGTATTTGAAGGCGAAGAAAGAACGTTAGCTCAGCTCGATCCGTTCATGGAGTCACCTGATCGAGAAATGAGAAAAAAAGCAGCAGAAGCGAAGTTTCAATTTTTTACCGATCATGAAGAGGAATTTGATGATATTTACGACAAACTTGTAAAAGTGCGGACCAAGCTTGCCCAAAAATTAGGCTATAAAAATTTCGTAGAAGTAGGCTATGCTCGTATGTCCAGAATAGGCTATGATGCTGAAATGGTTGCTGCTTTTCGCAAACAAGTAAAAGAGTATATCGTTCCCCTTACTGAAAAATTAAAAAAGCGTCAGCAGGAAAGAATTCATGTAGAGAGCTTAACTTATTATGATGAACCGTTTCAGTTTGAAACAGGAAATGCAGTACCAAAAGGTGATGAAAAGTGGATTATTGAAAATGGACGGGTTATGTATAAGGAGCTTTCTAAAGAGACGGACGAATTTTTTTCGTTTATGCTTGAAAATAATTTGATGGATTTAGTCGCTAAAAAGGGCAAAGCAGGCGGAGGCTACTGTACGTTTATTGAAGAATACAAAGCGCCGTTTATTTTTTCAAATTTTAACGGAACATCAGGCGATATTGATGTGTTAACGCATGAAGCAGGGCATGCTTTTCAAGTGTACTCAAGCCGAGATATGGAAACTAATGAGTATCACTGGCCTACGCATGAAGGAGCTGAAATTCATTCAATGAGCATGGAGTATTTTACATGGCCTTGGATGGAATTGTTCTTTAAAGAAGACAAAGATAAATACCAGTTTTCGCATTTAAGCTCAGGCTTAACTTTCTTGCCTTACGGGGTAGCCGTAGATGAATTTCAACATGCTGTATATGAACGCCCTGAGATGAAACCTTCGGAACGAAAAAGAACGTGGCGAGAAATTGAAAAAAAATATATGCCTTCTAAAAACTATGATGGCCATCATTATCTAGAAAGCGGAGGCTTCTGGCAGCGCCAGCTTCATATTTATACGTCTCCGTTTTATTATATTGATTATACGCTCGCTCAAATTTGTGCATTTCAATTTTGGAAAAAAGATCGAGAAAATCATGAACAAGCATGGCAAGATTATGTCCATTTATGTAAGCTTGGCGGAAGTAAGCCATTTTTAGAATTAGTGGAGGAAGCGAATCTGATTTCTCCATTTGAAGAAGGCTGCGTGCAGTCTGTAGTAGATGAAATTGAAAACTATTTAAACAGTATTGATGATAAAAAGCTATAAAAACAGGGCTTGAGACATAACAAAATCATTCGAATCTAAAGACGAACAAATGTGATAAACAATCTAGTATGAATCGCTTGTTACACCGCCGTTGATTTCCGTGCAAGGCTTCGCTTTCCGCGGGCGGCCGGTGAGCCTCCTCGGCGCTTATGCTCCTGCGGGGTCTCACCTATTCCGCTTTTCCCGCAGGAGTCTTCGCCTTGCCCTCCAATCAACAGCTAGAACCACCTAGATTAAACCTACGCTCACCCTCATAATAAAAAAATCCGAATGAGTTTGATTCTTAATTAAAAAATAAACTCGTTCGGATCTTCCTTCAACTAACATACTTTTGTTCTAGCCTCTTTTTTTAATGGTTCACTCCTTGTTCCCATAGAGGAATCGTAAGGGTAACGCTCGTTCCTTCGCCAACAGTACTTTTAATCTCAAATGTTCCTTTATGCTGATACAAAATGTTTTTAATCACAACAAGTCCAAGACCGGTGCCTGAGGGCTTCGTGGTAAAAAAGGGCTTTTGAATATGCGTAAGCAAATTTGAGGGAATGCCGACTCCTGTATCTTTAATGAATATAGTAAGATCTTTAGTATGCTGAGTAACGTTTAAATGAATTTCTCCTCCGCTAGGCATAGCTTCGAGCGCATTTTTTAATAAATTAATGAGTACTTGCTTAATTTGATTGGCATCACAGCAGATGTATGTATGCGGGGCTTCCACCTGCGTTTTAATGACGACATTTTTTAATACACATTCTGATTCAAACAAAAGAATAACGTCATTTAAAATAGTAGAAAAAGCATGCTTTTCCATAACCGTATCATGAGGTTTAGCAAGCAATAAGAATTCTCCAACGATTGAGTTAATCCGATTCAATTCACTCAGCATGATGGTTGTATAAGAATGATAGCGGCTGCTGTCTTCATGAATAAGCTGAATAAATCCATTCAGAGAAGTAAGCGGATTTCGAATTTCATGAGCGATTCCCGCTGCCATTTCGCCGGCTAAAGACAATTTATCGGTTTGGCGAAGAAATTTTTCTGTTTCCTTCTCTTCGGTAAGGTCACGTGAAATACCAAAAAGCGCAACGACCTGTTTATCACGATTAAAAATAGGTGAAACAGTGATTTCTACATCAATTATTTTTCCGTCTTTTCGCTTATCTTGAGTTTCAAAGGCAACCAGCTTTTCTCCTTTCTTAACCCTTTCGAATCGGCTTTCAGCGTCGCCTTTTAAGCCAGCAGGAATAAAAGGAATGGTTTTTCCGACAATTTCCTCCGCTGTCCATCCATATATTTGCTCAAAAGCATCGTTTACTTTAATCACTTTACCGTCTAGACTGAACACGGAAATGGCGTCGCGGTTATATGTAAAAAAAGATTGTAAATACTCTTGTGCTGAATAGAGTTCATCTTCGGTTTTATTCATTTTGACCGTGGTAATAGCAATTAGTTTTTTAGAGAAATGAGCACAGTACAACAAAATAATCATTGTGATCAGCGTAAATAAAATGAAATAAACGATATCTAATTTCACGAAGGTCACAGATGTAAAAAGAGTGTTGCTTACATAAAAGTACAAAACAATTATTATGGACATTAATGTGGAAATTACAATAGCGATATAACTATAATAAATAAAACTAACAATAATTCCAAGAAACAAAAACAAATAATTAATAACAGCAGGTTCAATAGATGTCATGTACGCAATATAGGCATAATAGCATATGAAAAAAGAATACATAATGATAGCAGGATGAAAACGAAAGTGATACATAGCCGTCACTAACAGTAATAAAACCCCTCCGCTTATAAAAACAATCATTTGAGGGGCAGCTGCAATAAAGTGATATAAAACAATGTGAACAACATATAGCAGCCAAAAAATAAGTAAAAGAATAAAATTCCGTTTTTTTATGAGGTTGTGTGATTCCATAAAAAATCCCTTTCTTAAATGGTGAATAATTTTATAGGAGAATAACTTTATAGTCATCTAGTCGCACGGTATAGTAATATATCACTCATATTAGCATAGTTACAACTGTGTGAATAGACGAATTGAGTACTTAGACCAAGGAAGATAGATCTAGAATGAAGCAGGTTATAAAACCTTAAGGAAATATAAGCGGAATATGAACAAAATGAAGGAGATGTAAAGCTTTTGTGATAACCTTGTAAAAGTGAACTTTTTTCCAATTGGATAGGCTATACTGCCAGTAGAGCCATATGAATGGTGACTACATAGAGGCTCAGATGATTCGAAAGGAGACGGTAAAATGAACAAAAGTTTATTAGTCAAGTTATTTGGATCACTTCTAGCAATTATGTTAATCACAGCATGCAACTCACAAACAGATGAAAAAGATGCAACAGAACAGCAAACAGAACAGTCGGATGATACTCAAGCGGAGGATACAACTACAGATGATTCACAGGAAACAATGAAGCAAGACGAAGCAGATGACTCATCTGGGGATGAAGCAACTGATGATCAAGAAGAATCAACGGATAGTGCGGATGAAAAAACAGATGAAAGTAAATAAACGGAAATATTTCTATAAAAAAACGCGACTCAAGTAGAGTCGCTTTTTTTATGAGTTTTGTACGGTAATTTCGCTTGCTTCATTTAACGTTACGTTCACTGTTGATACGTCCGCATCATCTAACAGTAAATCTGTAATTCGATCTTCAAGCTGTTCTTGAATTGCTCGGCGGAGTGGTCTAGCACCGAATGCAGGGTGATAGCCAAGTTCAGCCAGTTTTTCTTTTACTTCAGCTGCTACGTGGAGCGTGATGTTTTGCTCTTGTAATGTTTCTTTCAATTCAGCAAGCATAAGGTCAACGATTTTAATTAAGTTATCTTTTTCAAGGTGATTAAATTCAATAATTGTATCAAATCGATTTAAAAATTCTGGTTTGAAATAAGATGAAAGTGAATCTAAAACCGATGCCTGCTTAAGTGCGTCATTTTCTGCATCGAACCCAACCGTAATTTTCTTTTCACCTACACCAGCGTTACTTGTCATAATGATAACTGTGTCTTTAAAGCTTACTGTACGACCTTGACTATCTGTTAGACGTCCATCTTCTAAAATTTGCAGAAACATATGCTGAACGTCTGGATGAGCTTTTTCAATTTCATCTAGTAAGATGATAGAATAAGGATTACGGCGTACTTTCTCTGTTAATTGCCCTGCCTCTTCATGACCTACGTAGCCAGGGGGCGAGCCAATTAATTTAGACACGGCGTGTTTTTCCATGTATTCACTCATATCTAGACGAACCATTGCATCTTTTGAGCCGAATAGTTCTTCAGCTAATGTTTTGGTTAACTCTGTTTTACCGACACCTGTTGGACCGACAAATAAGAATGAACCAATTGGACGATGCTTCGCTTTTAATCCAGCGCGAGAACGTCGAATCGCTTTTGCTACTTTTTCTACAGCTTCCTGCTGTCCAATTACTTTTTGAGCTAAGTGCTCTGCTAAATGCTTCATTTTTGCTGATTCATTTTCTTGAAGTTTACCAACAGGGATACCCGTTTTCTTTTCAATAATTGCTTGAATGTCAGCAATATCCACATTCATTTTTTGCTGTTCTTCGTTCAATTGTTTTTCAAGAGCAGCTTCTTCATCGCGAAGTTTTGCTGCTACTTCATATTTTTCATCCTTTAGCGCCTGCTCTTTTTCTTTTGTAATTTCTTTTAAGCGAGCGGCCGCGTCGTCTTTATTTGTAATGCCTGCCTGTAAATTCATTTTTGAGCCTGCTTCATCTAGCAAGTCAATTGCTTTATCAGGCAAGAAGCGATCTTGAATGTAGCGGTGTGATAAATTTACACAAGCGCGGATCGCTTCATCTGTATAGTTAACGCCGTGATAATCTTCATATTTACTTTGAATTCCTTTTAGAATTTTAACGGCTTCTTCTACAGACGGTTCGTGAACCATAACCGGCTGGAAGCGTCGTTCAAGAGCCGCATCTTTTTCAATCGAACGGTACTCTTTTAAAGTTGTAGCTCCGACTACTTGAAGTTCACCTCGTGCAAGAGCAGGTTTTAAAATATTGCTTGCGTCCATTGAACCTTCCGCTGAACCAGCTCCTACAAGAAGGTGAATTTCATCGATAAATAAAATCACGTTTTTTCGCTGTTGAAGCTCAGAAATTAATTGTTTCATACGCTCTTCAAATTGACCACGTACGCCCGTATTAGCTACGAGAGATGCTACATCTAACAGATATACATCTTTATTTAACAGCTTGGCAGGAACTTTCCCTTCCGCGATTTTTAAAGCTAACCCTTCAACAACAGCTGTTTTACCAACGCCAGGCTCTCCAATTAGCACCGGGTTGTTTTTGTTTCTTCTATTTAAAATTTCAATGACACGCTCTACTTCTTCTTCGCGGCCAATAACAGGGTCAATTAATCCCGTTTTCGCAATTTGAGTTAAGTTTCGACCGAACTGGTCTAAAAATCCGCTGCCGCCATTTCCTTGCTGTGGCTGTTCCGGTGCAGCTTGTTCTTGTGACATTTGCTTGAATAAATCATCGATGTTCATAAAGCCGCCACCTCCAAAGCCTGATGGGATTTTATGTTCTTTCATTAGTGCTTGATAACATGTATGACATAAACGATATTGAGATTTTTGGTTATTTGTTTGTACATTTAATTGAATAGATGCTTCACGTTTATTACAGTTTTGACAAATCATTTAATTAGCCTCCCTAAATGATTTTAATCGAAGATCAGCAGGTGTTTGACCTTTCTTGACCTTTCGTAATTTTATTATACTTTGACCTTTTTTGACTTTCAAGTCTTTTGCTTAAAAAAATTTTAAGGGAAGTTTCTCGCTTATGTACAAAAGGTAGTACATTAAAAAAAGATGTGTTTTATGTGTACCCGTTCTATACATGTAAAAACATAAGAGGCATTTTGTACAATGATCTGCTTGAAGAGGGAATTAATATTAATAAGAAGAAAAGGGGAAAAATGAGTGCAAAGCTTACCGTTGGATAAAATAAGTCATTGACAGCAAGAAAGATAAAAATTATACTCAAGAAGGTTTGCACTTAACTGCGTAAAAGCATAAAAGCGTTTAAGTGAAAAAGAAAGATAGAAAGGGAATACCTCATGAAAAAAGAAATTTCATTTATACAATCAATAGCGGCGGTTTTGGTGCTATTAGCTATTATTTTTGTTTCATTATTTATGTTAAAGCTGCCGCCTCATATTCCGCTAATATTTGGTGTAGCATTTATTAGTGTGATTGGCTTTTTGTTGAAATATAAGTGGACAGAAATGGAGAAAGGAATTTTAGACGGTGTTAGACTTGGTATTAAGCCTATCCTGATTTTAATGCTGATCGGGATGCTCATTGCGATTTGGATGGTAGGCGGAACGATACCGACGATTTTATCCTACGGCTTCCACTGGATTTCACCGCAGTACTTTTTAATTAGTGCTTTGGTTATTACCGTATTAGTTTCAACATTCACGGGAAGTTCATTAACAACTGTCAGTACGGTAGGGGTCGCTTTATTTGGCGTAGGAACTGCTATTGGTGTACATCCAGGTCTAGCAGCGGGGATGATTGTTTCAGGAGCCGTGTTTGGAGATAAGATGTCTCCCTTATCTGATACTACAAATTTTGCTTCTGGTATCGTTGAAGTGCCGCTTCCTAAACATATTCAGCACATTACGTGGACGACGGTTCCAAGTATTGTCATTACCGCAATCATTGCATTGGTCATTGGGATGAACGGAAACCAGGAAAGCGTCAATTACGGAGAAATTCAAGGAATTCAAGAGGCATTAAAGCATACGTTTAATTTACACGTGTTGACGTTGCTTTCTCCACTTTTAGTTCTTATTTTTTCGATGAGAAGAGTCGATGTATTGCCAACGTTAGTTTTAGGGATTGTAACGGCCATTATTACAGGAATGATTACACAGCATGAATTTACGCTGAGTCAATTGCTAGGCGTTCTTCAAAGCGGACCGGCAGTAGAGTCAGGAAATAAAGTAGTCGATGCTATTGTAAATAAAGGCGGATTACAGTCCATGATGTTTTCTATTTCTCTTATCATGATTGCCTTGTCGCTAGGTGGCTTGATGAGAGCGGTTGGAATTATCGATGCTTTATTAAAAGGATTAGCAAAACAAATCCGCCGCAGCGGAGACGTTATTTTTGCTACGCTTCTATCTTCAATTGGGGTGAATGTCATCACAGGAGAACAGTATTTATCGATTCTTCTGCCTGGGCAGACGTTTAAGCCACTGTATGAAAAGTGGAACTTAGATCTGAAAAACTTATCACGAACGCTAGAAGACGGAGGGACGGTTATTAATGCTATTATCCCATGGGGTGTCAGTGGTGCTTTTATTTCAACAGCATTAAACATTCCAGCAGCTGACTATATTCCATTTACATTCTTTAGCATTCTCTGTCCGATCTTTTCAATTATTTTAGCATATACAGGCATTGGTATTGCCAAGAAAAAAGCTCAGTCTTAACTGAGCTTTTTTTTTGAAAAAGGACAGGTAAAAAACGACAAAAAAAGTATCATTCCACTTTTCAAATCTATAATTTAATAATACAATTTACTATACGTCTTTCTTGTTCATGTATTTGTATGAATTCTTATTTCTTTACAGATGAAGAAATTTGAGTTTTGCGGTATGATAAATAAGCTGTATTGGCGATGGGATGAATGCCCTTTTTAGCAAACATTTAAGAAGGGTAAAGCCAAATGAAAACACTCATTATAAAAGAGAAAAGATATTTATTGAGGAGAGGGTTTCTGTTGAAAAAATGGGGCATCATTGCATTAATCACTGTAGCTGTGCTCGGTGTGACAGCGGTTTTTAACCGAGCTGAAAGTGATGATGTAAATAAAGAAAAATTGAATTTATTATCGCCTTATTCAAATAAAGTAGATGTATATAGCATTACGTATCCTAGTGATAATTTAAAGATAAAAGGGTTTTTAGTACAGCCTAAAGACATTGCAGACAAACATTACCCGCTTTTAGTATATAATCGCGGAGGAAATCGCGAACACGGTATGATTCGCGCAAAAACACTTCAGTACTTATCATATTGGGCAAGTAAAGGCTACGTCGTTGTAGCGACTCAATACAGGGGAAATGGTGGAAGTGAAGGAACTGAGACCTACGGCGGTAAAGATATTGACGACGTATTAAATCTTATTAAGTGGGGAGAACAGCTTCCTTATGTAAATCATCAGCAAAAGGTAGCGCTAGGCTATTCACGCGGCGGTATGATGACGTATTTAACGATGAAAAACGGCGTTAAATTTGATGCAGTTGTCGTACAATCAGGTATTACAGACATGTTTCAATTCTACGATCAAAGAGGGCCTGAAATGAAACAAGTGCTGCGGACAATTGTAGGAGATCCGGCGCAATATCCAGAGAGGTATAAAAGTCGTTCTGTTGTCTATTGGAGTGATAAAGTAAATTCACCACTGTTAATTTTGCAAGGCGATCATGATCGTAAAGTTCACCACACTCAGGCTGAAAAGCTTGTGAAACAGCTAGATGAGCAGGGGAAAGAATACAAATATGTACTGTACAAAAACGGCGACCATCCGCTAACTGCTTATTATGATCAATATAACGAGGAAATTGATAAATGGTTTAAAATACATTTAGCTAAGCAGTAAAGAAATTGGAAGCAGTTTTGATGAATGGAAAAGAGCAGCTTGTTTTATCCTACTAGATGTAAGCATATAAAAAGGGGATGAAGCAAAATGACTCAGTCTAAAAGTCAAAAAGAGCGTCAGTGGAACGTGCGAAAACAATCACAAAACCCATCGCATGGAAAAGTAAAATCTTTTGAAGAACTATCAGAAGAAATCACACCTAAGCGCAAATAAGGTAACCACCATATAATATAAAGGAAGACACAAAAAAGGAGAGCTGAAGCTCTCCTTTTTCTATGTTTGTTTACGGATTTGTAGACCACATGCCCGCAGATTTGATAAAAATACGCGGATGCAGTTTTAATTGTGCTACCATAATTTCTGCTAGGTCTTCAGGCTGCATCACTTTATCAGGATTGCCATCTGTTAAGTTTTCTTTATATGCTAATTCCGTTGCTACTGTACTTGGTGTTAGGGCTGTTACACGAATATTGTGTTTGCGCACCTCTAGCGCTAGAGATTCAGTTAAGCCGAGCACGCCAAATTTTGAAGCGCTGTAAGCACTTGTAACGGGAGCGCCTTTTTGACCAGCAGTGGATGAGATATTGATGATGTCTCCACCATTCTTTTCGATTAATTGAGGTAGAACAGCGCGCGTTACGTAGTAAACGCCCATTAAATTCACATCAATGATTTGTTTCCACTCAGCTGGGTCTAGCTCTAAAAAGCTTCCGAATTTACCGATTCCCGCGTTGTTAATTAAGATATCCGTTGCCCCTAATTTTGTATGTAGATGCTCAACTGCTGCGTTTACTTCTTCCATAGAAGAAACGTCTGCTGTTGCGTAAGCAACTTGTACATCAAATGCTTCTAGTTCAGAAGCAACAGCCTTTAAATCCGCCTCTGTTCGAGCAATTAAACCGATATTTACGCCTTCTTTTGCTAATTCAATCGCAGTTGAACGACCGATGCCTTTTCCTGCTCCTGTAATAAGAGCTACTTTGCCTTTAAGTGATTGTGCCATATATAGACTCCTTTCAATGTTCCGCATAAACATTCTTCATAATAACAAAGAATTATCCATTACTATCCTATAGAAATGCACAAATGATGTCAAAAATAAAGATTATCAAAATGGCTTCAAGTATAAATTTCCTTTTCATACAAAAACTATATAGACTAAAAAGAAGAAATTCCGTTTCTTTTCGTTCAATGTAGTGGAGGATGAGCAATGCGTATAAAAAAACTATCTGAGTTAACGAATAAATCCAAACAGCGGAAAGAAAAAGCTGATGAATCGAAGGACTCTAAGAAAACTAGTGCTTCTTCTACACATGAAGAGCAGAAATTATCGGAGAGGGTGGGAGATAATTTATCCAGCATGAAAAAAGCACTGGGACAGAGTACGGACTTAGTGGTACGAGAGTTTCGAATTTCGATTGAAGAAAAATTCACTTTAGGTGTTGCTTACATCGACGGATTAGTAAATAAAGACGAAGTTGAACACTATGCGCTGGACTCCATTATGCACTATCAAGATGAACATTTAACACATGATGATGGCATCGTTAATATGTACGAATTGATTAAAAGCTATAGTTTGGCAGCAGGTGAAATCATGGAAGCAAAGACATTGGATGATGCTCTTCTTCGTGTTTTATCAGGAGATACGGTGCTGTTTTTAGAAGGGTATCAAACGTGTATTGTAGCAAGTACAAGAGGGTGGAGAGACAGGGCTGTTTCTGAACCACAATCTCAGACCGTTGTAAGAGGACCTCGAGACAGTTTCACAGAAACACTGCGAACGAATACTGCATTGATTCGGCGCCGAATAAAATCTCCAAAACTTTGGATTGAATCTCAGCAAATAGGAGAGTTTACAAAAACGGATATTGCGCTCGTTTACATAGACGGCATTGCGGATGAACAGGTCATTCAAGAGGTAAAGGCGCGTCTTTCTAAAATTGATATAGACGGTATTTTAGAGAGCGGATACATCGAAGAGTTGATTCAAGATGAAGATTATACACCTTTTCCTACTATGCATAACACGGAACGTCCAGACTCCGTGGCAGCAGGTCTTTTAGAGGGGCGAATAGCCATTTTAGTAGACGGTACACCTTTTGTATTAATGGTTCCTGCCCTATTTATTCAATTTTTTCAAGCGGCCGAAGATTATTACCAGCGCGCAGATATTAGTACATTGATTCGCTTAATGCGCTACATGGCATTTTTCTTAGCCCTTTTAACACCTTCTGCTTATATTGCTTTAACTACTTTTCATCAAGAGATGCTTCCTTTTGCTTTGTTAATTAGTATTGCAGCTCAAAGGGAAGGTGTCCCTTTTCCTGCTATTATTGAAGCGTTTATTATGGAAATCACGTTTGAAATTTTGCGAGAAGCGGGAGTCCGATTGCCCCGAGCAGTAGGTTCAGCTATTTCGATTGTCGGAGCACTCGTTTTAGGAGAAGCCGCCGTACAAGCGGGATTAGTATCGCCTGCAATGGTTATCGTTGTATCCATCACCGCTATTAGTAACTTTGTTTCACCGGTGTATGATATGGCCATTGCAGTAAGGATGCTGCGCTTTATTTTAATGGTTTTAGCAGCTACTTTTGGCTTGTTCGGTATTATCCTGGGGCTAATTTTAATGATTTTACATTTATGCAGCTTAAGGTCATTTGGAGTCCCTTATATGACACCTATGGCTCCCTTTGTGAAGCGTGACCAAAAGGATGTTCTAATTAGACGTTCGATCAAAAAAATGAAAACAAGGCCAAAGCTTATTAACGAGAAGAATATTTCACGTCAAAAGACGCAAAAAAACTAAACTGTGCAAAGGCGGCCGGTTACTATGAAAGCATTTCTGATGTTATGTATCTGTTCATTGCTGTTAAGCGGCTGCTGGAGCAGTCGAGAGTTGAATGAGCTAGCCATTACGGTTGCTGTCGGAATTGATAAAGCAGAAGATGGCATTATTGTTACAGTTCAGCTGATTAACCCTGGTGATATTCAAGCCAAAACCCCTACAAACGGGCCTTCTGTTACCACATTCTCTATTAAGGCTTCGTCTGTAATGGAAGGGTTAAGAAAAATAACGACAAAATCCCCGCGGAAAATTTATCTTTCTCATTTACGAATGCTAGTCATTAGCGAAAGCATGGCGAAAGACGGTATCGCTGAAGTTCTTGATTTCTTTGCTCGGGATCATGAAGTGCGTACCGATTATTTTGTTGTTGTTGCTAAAAACACGAAAGCATCGAGCGTGCTGAACGTATTGACAACAATCGAAAAAATACCGGCTAATCATATGTTTGCCTCATTAGATGTGTCACAGCGTATTTGGGCACCTACTAGAGGAGTGAAGTTAAATGAACTAATCAGTAACTTAACGAGTGAAGGAAAGCAGGCGGTGTTATCAGGAGTATTGGTGAAAGGCGACGTGAAAAAGGCAGGAGATATGTCCAACATTTCCCGCACTAATCTTTCCACCTTGCTCAATTTCAAAGGGTTAGGTGTCTTTCAAAATGATAAGCTTCTCGGCTGGTTCAATGAAGATGAAAGTAAAGGATATAACTATATTACAGGAAATGTAAAAAGTACATTAATTGTTATTCCATGTGAAAAGAAAGAAAAACAGCACGATATCGTCGGAGTAGAGATGCTCCGAACGAATGTGAAGGTGACAGCTACTATGAAAAACCATAAACCTCATATTCACGTTAATTTAAAAGGTGAAGCGAACGTAGCTGATGTAGAGTGTCAAGTGAATTTACAGGACCCGGCTGTAATCAATATGCTGGAACGAAAAACAGCAGCAGACGTAAAAGAAAAAATGAATGATGCGGTGGAAAAAGCTCAAAAAACCTACAAAAGCGATATCTTTGGTTTTGGCGAAGCATTTTACAGACAGGATGTAAAGAGATGGTACAAAATGAAAAGAGACTGGAACAGAATTTATGCAGAAGATTTAACCGTCGATTTAGATGCAAAAGTTCAAATCCGCCGCTTAGGCACGTTAAATAACTCATATATGAAGCAAATGAAGCATTAAGGAGAAAGAAAATGGAGGGATTTATCGCCTTACTTGTACTGCTTGCTTATTTGACTAAAAAAATCATCATCAATTTCCGAAAGAAAAAGTATTACCGTGAAATAGTCGTCTATTTTTGCCTCATAGGCTTGGGTCTATTCTTTTGGGGAGCGATTACCCTTCGTAAAGAAGTTCCTACGCCTCTGTACTTTTTAGAGGCCTTAATTAAGCCTCTTACTAAAACTGTTCATCATCTGTTTTTCCCGTGAGCAAGCATGTAAGAGAGAAGGTGCGTATGATGCAAATAAAAGAATTTATTAGTCCAAAACAATTTCTTTTTCTAATTTATGTTTTTTGTATCGGAAGCGCTATTTTGGCAGTTCCTGCTACGTTATTAGAAACCAATAGACAAAATGCGTGGTTTTGCGGTGTGCTTACTATGGGCTTTGCACTTTTAATTGTTGCGGTGCTTTTATGGCTGATTCAGCGTTACCCTCAGCAAACATTCATTCAAATAGCTAAAAAGGCGCTAGGTCCTTATGCCGGAACTTGTATTTCTCTTATCTACATTTTCTTTATGTTCATCCAATCTACATTCTCGCTTCGAGATATCAGTACGTTTATGACGACTCAAATTGTTCCTGAAACGCTTCCTACGTGGATTCACGCTCTTGTTCTATTAGCTGTCATATACGGAGGCTATCTAGGTATTGAAGTGATAGCGAGAACGGCGGAAATCTTTTTGCCGTGGATTATTGTGCCGTTTTTATTGTTAATTGTTTTAAATATTCCTCAGATGAAAATAGATCGTCTTTATCCTTTGTTTGAATTCCGCATGGCTGATTTAGTGTTAGGAACCACTTATTTTTTAGGAAATCCATTTATGGAGTTAGTTTTCGTTCTAATGATTACGCCTCATATAAAAGATGGGAAAAAGGTGAAAAGAATGTTTGTAATGGGCACTGTCGCATCAGGCTTGACGATTATAATTGCAGTTGCGGCTTGTATATTAGCGCTTGGCGCGAATATTGCATCGATGCACAGCTACCCAGTTTATTTATTAGGAAAAATGATTTCGTTAGGTGCCACAATTCAGCATGTTGAAGTATTAGTAGCTATTATTTGGATGTTATCTATCTTTTTTAAAGTTGTCATTGTGTTCTATGCTATTCAGTTAAGTATCGTCCAATTGTGTAATTTACGAGTGCGTAATTTTTTAAGCTTTCCTTTAGGCCTAATTATTACAGGCGTAGCGTATTATATTATTCCGAATACAGCATACTTTAATTATTTTGAAAAATATTACTGGCCGTTTTATTTATTCGTACTAAGCCTCTGTTTTCCCTTATTATTTATTGCTCTTTCTTATATAAAGAAAAATAAGGCAGCCAAAGGCGATAAAAACCAACAAACATAGCATTATTTATACGCATGTGGTATAGTATACGATGACAATTCAAGAAGAAACGCCGTACACGATTGTATATGTACGGGAGAGGTTCGAAAACTCCCTCTATAAAAAACTAAGATCATCGTTGATGACAAAAGACACGGTTTTAGCGTGTCTTCTTTCGCGTGCTTTTCTACAAATACGTCTTTTTGACGTGTATGTTGGCGAGGACGTGTATCTTAGTTGCTTTTTAGGGAGATTGCTGGAAAAGAGCAGTCTCTTTTTTGTGTTATAAATTAGTCACAAAGGGAACGAACGGTTCAATAAAGTTTCTTCTTCTTTTGATTTCAATCAAAAAGGAGACGAACAATGATGATGAAAAATGAAAAAGCTATTGTTGTATTTAGCGGGGGTCAAGATAGTACAACATGTTTATTTTGGGCTTTAAAAAACTTTAAAGAAGTAGAAACGGTTACTTTTCAATACGGTCAGCGTCATAGTCAAGAAATAGAGGTAGCAAAGGCTATTGCAGCTGATTTGGGTGTGAAGCATACCGTATTAGATATGTCACTTTTAAATCAATTAGCACCAAATGCATTAACGCGAGATGATATTGCTATCGAGCAAAAAGAAGGAGAATTGCCTACCACGTTTGTGGATGGCCGCAATCTGTTATTTTTGTCATTTGCAGCCGTACTGGCTAAGAACAGCGGAGGCCGCCATATCGTAACAGGCGTTTGTGAAACTGATTTTTCAGGATATCCAGACTGCCGAGATGTATTTGTGAAATCGTTAAACGTTACGCTTAACTTATCAATGGACTTTGAGTTTGTGATTCATACACCGCTCATGTGGATTGATAAAGCAGAAACGTGGGCTTTAGCTGATGAGTTAGGGGCGCTTGAGTATGTGCGCGAAAAAACGTTAACGTGCTACAACGGTATTGTTGCTGATGGATGCGGCGAATGTCCCGCATGTCAATTGCGAAAACGCGGGTTAGATCAATACTTGCAAACAAAAGAAGGAGGAGAGAAATAATGCTGCAACAAATGTATCCTCAAGTATTTCATGACTATGAATATGAACTGAACAAAGATATGCAGTTTGCTGCGGCACATTTTGTTCCTCACCCAGAAGCAGGAAAATGCCGTCAAGTCCATGGACATACGTATTTTGTAAATCTAACTGTTGCCGGAGATACATTAGACGAAGCGGGTTTTTTAGTAAACTTTGCGCTATTGAAAAAAATTGTTTCTGGTCAATTTGACCATACATTATTGAACGATCATTCTATCTTTAACGAAGAAAATCCAAATGATTTTCCTACAACTGAAGTTGTTGCTCGTAAAATTTATGAGTTGGTTCAAGAATATCTAGACACACTACCAAATAAGCCTTCTTGCGTACAAGTATTCGTGCGGGAAACGCCGACAAGTTACGTAGTTTACCGCCCAAAGAAGGTGAAAAAACGTGGCTAATACAATTCCAGTACTTGAAATATTCGGACCAACGATTCAAGGGGAAGGAATGGTTGTAGGACGTAAGACGATGTTTGTTCGTACCGCAGGCTGTGATTATTCCTGCAGCTGGTGTGATTCAGCTTTTACATGGGATGGATCAGCTAAAAACGATATTCGTCAGCTAACAGCAGAACAAATTTGGATGGAGCTAAAAGAAATTGGAGGAGAGTGCTTTGATCACGTCACCATTTCTGGGGGAAACCCTGCGCTTATCAAGGCAATTGGTTCACTTGTAGAGCTTTTGCACAGTCATGGGGTAAAAGCAGCACTTGAAACTCAGGGAAGCCGTTATCAGGATTGGTTCCTAAAGATCGATGATTTAACGATTTCTCCTAAGCCTCCAAGCTCATTAATGAAAACAAATTTCTCCGTATTAGACGATATTATAGAGACATTAATAAAGGAAAAACGCATGGGGCACATAAGCATAAAAGTCGTTATATTTAATGATGAGGACTTTGAGTATGCAGCATCTGTTCATGAACGTTATCCTGAGGTTCCATTTTTTGTTCAAGTAGGCAACGAGGACTTAACGACAATCGATAATGCGTCTTTAACACAAGAATTGCTTAAAAAGTATGAGTGGTTAATCGACAAGGCAGTGGCAGCTAAAAACATGAACGATGTAAGAGTTCTGCCGCAGGTTCATGCCCTGGTTTGGGGAAATAAACGAGGCGTGTAAGCGCATAGCAAAAAATTTACAAAGAAAAATAAAAACAGATATATACAAAATAAAAAAACGCTGTTAGAATGACAATCGTAGAAAGAGAGGAAATGCAAATGAGCGGTCGAAAAGATGAAGAATTAGAAGGTGTATCACTCCTTGGAAATCAAGGAACAAACTATTTGTTTGAATATTCACCAGAGATTCTAGAAGCATTTGATAACAAACATCCAAATCGTGATTATTTTGTGAAATTCAACTGTCCGGAATTTACGAGCTTATGTCCAAAAACGGGTCAGCCGGATTTCGCAACCATTTATATTAGTTACATTCCAGATGAAAAAATGGTGGAAAGCAAGTCGTTAAAGCTTTATTTGTTCAGCTTCCGTAACCATGGAGATTTCCATGAAGACTGTATGAATATTATTATGAATGACTTAATTAAACTGATGAATCCAAGGTATATTGAAGTATGGGGAAAATTCACACCACGCGGCGGAATTTCAATTGATCCATATACAAACTATGGCCGCCCTGGTACGAAATATGAAGAAATGGCTAATTATCGCCTAATGAATCATGATTTATACCCAGAAACAATTGATAATCGTTAATTCGAACAAACAGGTTGTGTATGCAACCTGTTTTCCATTGCAAAAACAACAGATGAGAAGGTGAAAGAATGTCACAGAGATCAGCATTAGTATTAGGTGCAAGCGGACTTGTTGGTCAAGAACTTTTAAAAATGTTATTAAGCAACAGCTTATATAACGATGTGACAGTGTTTGTTCGAAAAAAGCTACCAATCGAACACACAAAGCTACGTCAGCTCGAAATTGATTTTTCAGAGCTTGATAAGCACGAAGAATGCTTTGCAGTTGATGATGTATATTGCTGTTTAGGCACGACAATGAAAAAAGCAAAAACAAAAGCGAAATTCATTAAAGTTGACTACGAATTTCCTTTAAAAGCGGCTAAATGTGCAGAAAAATATCGCTGCAAAAACTTTTTAACGATTACAGCAATTGGTGCTGATCTTCGTTCGCCATTCTTTTACAGTAAAGTAAAGGGGCAAGTAGAAGAAGATATCGCAAGCTTATATATCCGTTCTACTCACTTTTTCCGCCCATCGTTATTATTAGGTAAGCGCCAAGAGTTTCGCCTATTTGAAAAGCTTGGGGGATACACGTTAAAGTCGTGTTCATTTTGCCTTGTAGGAAAGTGGAGAAAGTATCGTCCAATTAAAGCGTATAACGTAGCCAAATCCATGATGAAAGCTGCACTTGAAGATAAATGCGGTGTTCATGTACATGAAAGCCAAGATATCTATACAGGTGAATGCTATTATTCGTTTACCAACGGCAAGCGCGTGTTATCAAAATAAAGAAAAGCCTCTTCATATGAAGAGGCTTTTTTCTATCTTCCGTCAGCATCCGCGTTCCCATCGCCATCCCCATCACCATCGTGATCGTGATTAGCAGCAGATTCACTCCAGCTTGTGTAGGAGTTAGAATCTTCTTCGGCATAATTCATGGGTTCAACGGATGTTTTTTTATTTGAAGTTTGCTTGCGTTTAAAAACGAACTGCACGATGAAAAAAAGAATGACAATAAGTGCAACGATAAACAATACAGTATCAAACATGCTAATAATTCCTTTCGGTAAGTAGGTAGTAGTAGCTTGTTCTTATTGTCACACGAAAATAAGACCCTTTCAAGAAAAAATGGGGCCTGTTTTTGTTTCTTTAAGGAAACTTTTTTTATCTTAGCCATATATTATTGTATGAAGAAACATTTTAGAAAAGAGGGAATACAGTGAAAAAAAGTTCGAAGGATGTTAAGGTTCAACAGTATATTTACCTCATGTATAAGCTGGGAATTATTACAGAAGAACAAAAGAATCAATTCTTTCAAAACCAATAAAAAAGCAACCGTTTTTGCGTTCCGGTTGCTTTTTCCCTTTACATAGCTGGATTAATAATGGTGTAGTTTTTGTGATTAACAACAGTTCGCTGTTCTAAGTCTAAATCGCGGTAGTTTGTCATGTAAGTCAAATCAACAATCACCGAGTTTTCATTTACTTTTTCGACAATGCCCTGTAAGCCATTTTTAAATTCTATCAAGTTTCCTACCTCTGCTATTTTCATGATTCATCGCTCCTTTGTTTTAAATTAGTTCATTATTAATTTTTCAAATAATTTTAATTTTAAAAATAGTAAAACTAGTTAGCGTTTTCTTTTTTACAATTTTGCCTTAAAACTGGGAATTAGTAAAGAGTTTTTTGAAAAAACATAAAATAAAATTGAAAAAATAAGTAAAATGTGCTTTGAAATAAAAGGAATTGGTAGCTTTAACGAAAGAGAGAAGCAGGACAGTTCCATCTTTGTTCATCTTTCGTTATAATAAACGAGGTATAATCTTGTCATAAATTATAAGAATTAGAAGGTGTAGAAATTGAAAGATACTGGACTCGTGCTCGAAGGAGGCGGTATGAGAGGCCTTTATACAACTGGAGTTTTAGATTACTTTATGGAAAGAAATCTATACCTTCCGTATGTAATTGGCGTTTCAGCCGGCGCTTGTCATGCCACTTCTTATTTATCTAGACAAATAGGAAGAAGTCGCAAAGCTAATTTAGATTTTTTAGAGGATCCTCGCTACTTGTCGTGGAAAAATTATTTTAAAACAAAAGAGATATTTGGCATGGATTTCGTTTTTGATGAAATTCCTAATCAGCTTCTTCCATTTGACTTTGAGGCATTTGCTGAGCGTACAGAGAAGCTTGTAGTAGGAGCAACGGACTGCGTAACAGGAGAACCCGTTTATTTTGATGAGTATGACCGGGACATTTTGACAGCGGTTCGCGCTTCTAGTTCCCTTCCATTTTTAGCACCTGTCGTTACATATAAAGGAAAAGAGCTGTTAGACGGAGGAATCAGTGATCCGATTCCAATTAAAAAAGCAGTGCAAGATGGATATAGAAAAAATATTGTTGTGCTAACGCGAAACGAAGGATATCGAAAAAAGAAATCAAATATGCTTTGGTTATTGAAGCGCAAATATCGTCATTATGATGGGCTGACTCGTGCGCTTGAGAACCGCTATAAATTGTATAATGAAACATTGTCATATATTGAAGAGCAGGAAAGACAGGGGAATATCTTTGTGATTCGTCCGCAAACCCCTCTTGTAGTAGGGCGAATTGAGAAGAATCGTGAGCGTCTCGACGCTCTTTACAACCAAGGATATAAAGAAGCTGAAGCTCAATTTGTATCTCTCCAAAATTGGCTGAGCAGTTAAAAACGAGGTGAAACTGAATGGATGAACAAACAGCAATAAATATGTTGAATGAGTTAAGTGAAGGAAAAGTAACCGAAATTAAAGTTAAAAAAGAAGACTTTCTTGCTTTTCGCCCTTTTTTAGTAAATCGCCCTGATTTCAAACATTTTCGTGGAATAGCCGGACGCGGTGGCGATTTCACCTATACGTATCTAGAAATTCCTAGGAGCTAAACGAAATGATGGCATTATTTGATTATGCCTTATATAATGGATGTATGAGCCTGTACAGTAGAGAATATACTGTTACAAGTGCTTGTGCGTTTATTTAGCAACGTACGGTAAGAGCAAATAAACGTGTTTAGTTATAGGAGGGATATTATGGATGAGTTTCGAAAAAGTACAGCACCTTTTTATTTTGCAGATCATATATGGAAAGATAAAAATGGAATGACGACTTATGGGATGCTGTTAACGAACCGGCCCGAAGATGACGGGGACTATGACCTCCATTCGTTATTAGAAGAAGCATATGTAGATCATAAAAAAATTCTAATTACTACTGTTTACGACAACAGTGAACAGCAGTTGACCGGATACGTGATACATTTATCAGATGATCAAGACGTCTTTACGTTTATGGATGATACGGGTGCTAAGCTAGTGATTGATTTCTATGATGTTGTAGAAATTGAGATCGAAGATTAAAAAGAGCTGAATGTTGATTACAACATTCAGCTCTTTTGTGTAAAAGTAGATAAATTTAAATGTTTATCATAAGAACTATAAGGGAAAAACGAATGAAGAAATTTCTGATTAAACTGAAATAAAGCGGGAAAATATACCTGCATTTTAGAAAAATTACCGTGATTATGACAAAAAATAAGGTACAATGTCATATTTGTGTTGCGAACGTAATTTTGTTCATCAAACTTAAAGAAATGTAATTGAATCGTTCGGTGAAACCCCTATATAGCTATGATAGAGTAATACCATACGAAATTTCAGGAGGTATTACCTATGAAACATAGTTATATGAAATCAATGGTAGTAGCTTGTTTAGCTACTCTTTCATTTATAGGTTTTAATGCAACAGCTACGGCTGCAACTAATTATAAAGTAGTCAAAGGCGATAGTCTTTGGAAGTTAGGTAAAAGATATAGTGTAACAATTGACGATATTAAAAAATTAAATAATCGTCAAGGAGATATGATTTATATTGGTGAAACATTAGCTATTCCGAGTAAGACAAAAGTGCTGGCTGCTGAAACAACGGAACCTTCAACGGCAGAACCTGCTAATACGGCTAAGCCAGAACCAAAACCAGAAGCCAAACCTGCAGACCAGGAAACCCCTGCAGTTTCGATTTCAGCAAGTGAAAAAGATTTATTAGCTCGCTTAGTAGAAGCTGAAGCAAAAGGCGAATCGTATGAAGGAAAAGTAGGAGTAGCAACAGTGGTGTTAAACCGTGTAGATTCTCCGAAGTTTCCAGATACGGTAACAGGAGTGATTAAACAGGTTGTCGGAAAAGCATACGCTTTTTCACCGGTCCAAAATGGATCAATTAACAAACCTGCTTCAGAAGATTCGAAAAAAGCAGTAGAACAAGCGTTGACTAGAAAAGATCGTTTAGACGATTCTATTTACTTTTATAATCCAAAAACAGCTACCGATAACTGGATTCGTTCACGTGCGGTAATTAAAACAATTGATCATCATGTATTTGCCAAATAAAAAAGAGCCGTTCTGGCTCTTTTTTTTAGTCTAAAAAGATATCGCGTTCCAGACTGCCTTCAGAGCCTGTTAAAACTAGACCAATGTCGGTATCAGCTTCTAGGTTCTGAACGATGGTAAAAGGCACTTTATGTTGGTTAGCCGCTTGAATATAAGGGGAGAGGTATGAATAAGACAAGGAGCCATTTAAAAACAAATGACCGTCTTTCACTTTTTTTAAAAGAGTCTTTATTTTTGCCGTATCCTTTTTCATGACTTGCCCTTTTTTTAGTGCAAGTTCAATATTCTCACGTAAAGCAGTTAAGAAATATCTTCTTTCGTCTCTTTTTGTTTCCTTTGCTCCGTACATTCCTCGTTCTAAGTATTCTTCTAGTTGATCAGACATTACGCCACTTCCTTTCGTTATAAACTATAAACGATTATGACTATAAGTAAAAGGGACAGGAAAAAAGGAAAATCACTGTGCTATATCACCTGTTTTTTTGCTGAGTACAAAGAAAAACAAAAAATGTGTTGAAATTTAGCCTGAAATATTGTTTAATGTAAATAGATAGAAAATCATATCGGTTTTTTATTAAAGGTTTGTAAGCGATTACAGATATACATACATAGCAGCGTTTGGGGAGACGCTCCTATGATTTTATGTTCAAAGCGCATTGTATAAAAAGGGGATTATATAGCTTTAGGGCATATACGGTCAAGCAAAGGGTCAGATAAATTAATAAAAAATCGCTATGTATTTTCATAAGAAGAACGGTCAACATTTTTGTTGAGCGTTCTTCTTATGCGTTCCTATTATGTTTATTTCTCATTGCAGCAGCTGCTGCAAATTATAAAGGTGCATTCCTCGTTTCATCTCTCTTATTTTACATAAGTTACATGTAGTATGTTTCAAAGCCTTAAAAAATATATGTTTGTACGCTTGTTTAATCCTAACGAGGTAGTAGAAAAGGAATATTTTTTAAGAAATCACAAAAAAAGAGGCGATTGCCTATGCAAGAAGTGGGTGAATAACATATGTAATAAAGAGAATGAAATATAATTTGAGGAGGCATGTATCATGCAAGAATTTGATATTAATGACATAAGAAGACCATTCGGTGGTTTTGGAGGCTTTGGAGGCTTTGGTCGTCCAGGATTCGGTTTCGGTCGTCCAGGATTCGGTTTCGGTCGCCCAGGTTTTGGTTTCGGTCGTCCTGGTTTTGGCTTCGGCCGTCCGGGGTTCGGCTTTGGCTTTGGAGCTCCATTTCTTGGAGGATTAGTTCTTGGAAGTGCATTAGCAGGTCCAGGTTATTACGGTTATCCACCACCATATTATTATCCGCCGTACCCACCATATTACCCTTATTATTATTAAAACAATGAGCGCTGATAAAGCGCTCTTTTATTATGTCCAGTCCAAGGTATATATAGAATGAATGGAAGACGCTGCGTTTAGAAAATGATAACAGTTTTAAATAAGGAATGAACGCTTAAGCTAAAGGAGACAAGTTTTCCTTGCAACAATTGTTGATTTTGCTATAATAACTTCGGTGGCATTTTTGGTCACTGGGTGGGCGAGGGATAGATGAAAAGAAGGAAATTAGATTGAACGCATTATTTGAAAAGTTGTTTCGTTTAAACGACCACCAAACAACTGTCGGAAAAGAAAGCTTAGCTGGGGTCATTTCATTTCTTTCCATCGTGTATATTATTGCTGTTAATTCAACCATTTTGTCTGATGCCGGTATTCCGCTTGAAGCAGGAATATTCGCAACAGTAGCTTCGGCTTTTGTAGGCTGTGTTATTATGGCTTTTTGGGCAAATGCGCCTCTTATTCTGGTGCCAGGTATGGGGATTAATGCATTGTTTACGTATACGATGGTTCAATCAATGGGGTTATCTTGGCAAGAAGGGTTATTAGCAGTAGTGATATCCGGCTTTCTTTTTACAGCATTAGCTTTTTCACGACTGTCTGCCAAAATTGTCTCTTCGATTCCGCATTCGCTAAAAGAAGCGATAACAGTCGGTGTCGGCTTATTTTTAACGTTTATCGGTTTGCAAAAAGGAAAGCTTGTAGTTCCAAGCGAAACCACTTTTGTAGCACTTGGAGACTTGTCAGATCCGTTTGTTATCAGTACGCTGCTGACGTTAATCATCACAATCGTACTGTTTATCCGAAATGTGAAAGGTAACTTTTTGTTAAGCATGATTGCTGGATCAGTCCTTGCCTTCTTACTTGGTGTAAGAAGCGGTGCAGAAAAAGGACAGTCCGCTGCGAGCGTGAACGACTTTTTTAGCAGCTTTGGCACATTGTCTTTTGGGGCTATTGGAGACGTTGCATTTTGGGCAGCTGTCTTTTCATTAACAATGGTATTGATTTTTGAAAATATCGGTTTGCTGCACGGTCAGCTAGGTATGATGAATCAAGATAGCAAATTTCCGCGGGCCTTTCAAGCAACAGCCGCCTCAGCGTTGCTAAGCGGCGTGTTTGGAACAAGTCCAACGGTGTCTTCTGTAGAAGGAGCATCTGGTATTGCAGCTGGAGGGCGAACGGGTTTAACATCGCTTATTACAGGAGTTTTATTTTTAAGTTCACTTCTGTTTATTCCATTTATCAAGCTGGTTCCAGATAGTGCTATTGCACCTATTCTCATTGTTATTGGAGCATTGATGATTCAAAATATCAAAAACATCAATTTACAGGACTTAACAGAAGGTTTCCCTGCATTTTTAATTATTGCGCTTATTCCTCTTACGTACAGCATTGCTGATGGAATTGCATTTGGGTTCATTGCGTATCCACTGCTTAAATTATTCCTTGGTAAAATGCGTGAAGTATCGATGTTTATGTATGTAAGCGCGCTGTTGTTTTTCTTGAATTTTGTGCTGCATTATATTGCTTAAAATAGACAGCTGAGTATTTTTGCTCAGCTGTTTTTTGTGTTTGCGGTAAAGAATCCTCTTTTTAGATATCATACTCCGTATTTCGTGTCCTTTGGCTAACTTCCGCTTCTAAAATGACGTTTCCTGCGTAAAGTAGTACAGAAGTCGGAGGGGATATAAGGGGAGAAAACGATGGGAATTAAATTAATTAAAATATCAGCCGTTTATTTTGGAATTGGCATCATATTGGGGTATTATATGTCGATTGTTCACAGCTACGCTTTGACACCTGTTCACGTGCACATCAATTTATTAGGATGGACGTCGCTTACGTTAGCCGGACTTATTTATTATTTGTTTCCTGCGTTTAGCGAAAGTAAATTAGCCAAACTGCACGTATGGCTGCATAATATAGGATTACCGGTCATGATGATTGGTCTATTTTTCATGATCGTACTAGAAAATCAAGCTTTTACCCCCGTAGTGGCAGTAGGAGCAACACTTACGGCTATTGGCGTTTTAATTTTCGTATATCACATCCTTAAAAATCTGAAATCTGAACGATAAACGAAGAAAGTCGTTAACGATGGCTGCTAATTTCAAAAGGAAAAAGAACCAGCTATAGCGAATATACATGTAAACAAAGTGAAAGTGTGATTTACATAAAGGTGTGCTAGGCATCTTTATAAGGAGGGGTAAGCTGCAGGGATTTCTAGCTCTTATAAAAGCCAATAAAAGGGCTGATTATAAGTTTCTTGCGGCGGAGATACTATGGGAGAACATCAACAATTAGTGCGTGTTAGGGAGCTAGCAAATGAAATTATTCGACTTCGTCTTCAAGACCGTACGACTTATGACGAATTAGAGTTGCAAAATAATGTAGAGTTGTTGTCTCGTTCTGTGGTTGACTTAGTAAACATTATGTTAGCCGAAGATGTGGATTCGTCTACGTCTTTAAAAGCTACAGCTTCTAAAATGAAAATGGTGTATAATAACATGCATCAAACTGAGAAAAAAGATTATTTGCATTTCTAACTGCTAGGCTCCTTTTCGCCACAAACGAAATGGAGGTGTACGAGGCAGATGCTATCGTCACTAACGACTTCTGAAGCTATTGTAGCATCCGTTCTTGCACTGGTTGTCATTGCCGTTTCCATTATCTTTTTTGCCACTCTTATTATGGTTGTTGTTCGACGAGAAAGAATCAGCAGCTTGGTTAATCACGGAGAGCATGCAGATGGGAAGCAAAAAAGCTTAGGTGAATTTTTTCGTTCTTTGCGAAAAAAATAACTACCGTTTTCTTATTAAATAGATAAAAGCGGTCAATTTAAACGTTGACCGCTTTTTTTAGGTTGGTTGCTTATTTTTTTCTAAAACAATACGCGCTGCTTCACTAACCGATGACACAACAGCAGAGGCGTGGCGCTGAACAGCTTCAGGAGCTGTAGCCATAGCGAAACTGTTCGGCGTTAATTGAAACATAGGAATATCATTAAATGAATCCCCCACACAGGCAATTTCCTCTGGTTTTAGCTGAAGATGACTTAATAAAATTTCAATGGCATTTCCTTTGCTGATATGTTTAGGCATAATATCCAAACACTGCTTGGCAGAAATATATGTATCAATATAATCACCAAACTCTTCGTTCACTTCTTTTTGCAGAGCTACCATTTCATCATGATCTCCAAGAACCGTGATTTTAGATGGAGAAAGAGCGTGACCAAATGAATCCGTCATTTCAATTTGTTCTTCGATAGGGAAAAACATGTGAGTTTCAATTGCTTCAATAATTTCATTTCGCTGCTCTACATAATTGGTGTCGTTTGAACAGACAAGCGTAATACGGTTAGGATCTATCGTTTTTTTATAAAGTTGAACCGCTAAATCATCTTCAAACACTTTTCTATGAAGTTCTTGATTTTCTTTGGTCCACACAAATCCTCCGTTTTGGCTAATGCGATGGAATGTATTATTAATATCGGTAGAAATTTTTAAAATTTCCGTATCCATTCGTCCAGAAGCAAGACAAACCTCTACTCCTTGGCGCTGAAGTTCACTAAGTGCGTCTGCATTATGCTGTTCTACGTATTTTTCTTCGTGTAACAGAGTGCCATCTAAGTCGCTTACAAATAATTTAATCATTTCTTGAAAATTCCTTTCCTTGAAAAATTTTCTGTGATAAGAGTGTTACAATTTATTACATTCCTTATTCTATCAGTGTTTCCCAAGAAACTCATAAAAAAAGCTCAAACCGGCGGTGAATTCAAAGAGATTAAAGCATAACTACATCAATTTTTCCCGCAGGAGTCTTCGCTTTGCCCTCCAATCAACAGCTAGAAACAGCTACATGAAATCTAGTTCACCATCACAATGAAAAAATCCGAACGGAGTGGATTCTCAATCAAGAATCTGGATTTACCGTTCGGATCTTTCTTCAACTAAAATATATTTGTCGCAGGCGCTTTTTTGGGTTTGTTCACTGTTAAAAAACAGCCGCGGTCTAAAAGACCGCGGCCATGTTTTACAATACGTTAAAATACTTCGCTTCAGGATGTGCAAAAACAAGGGCTGTAACAGAAGCTTCTGGTTCCATCATGAAACCGTCTGTTAACTGAATGCCGATGTCTTCAGGTTTAATTAATTTAAACAGTTTTGCTTGGTCTTCAAGGTCTGGACATGCAGGATATCCGAATGAAAAACGCTGACCTTGGTATTTGGCTGAAAAACGCTCCGCCATTGTAAAATCAGGCGAATCGGGGAATCCCCAGCGGTCACGAATTTGCTGATGAACACGTTCTGCTAATCCTTCAGCTAGTTCAAGCGCAAGAGCTTGGAACACGTGACTCTTTAAAAACTCGCCGTTTTCTTTAAATTTCGCCGCGCGTTCGCGAATGCCCGTTCCTGCTGTTACAGAGAAGAAACATACATAGTCCATCTCGTTTTCTTTAGGCTTTGCAAAATCAGATAAGCACAGGAACTGTCCTTTTGCTTGTCGTGGGAAGGTAAAACGTTCAATTTCTGTTTTTTCATCAGCAGGATCATAAATAATTAAATCATTTCCGTCTGCTTGAGCAGGGAAGAACTGATAAATAACCGCTGGTTTAATTAAGTTTTCTTTTAGTGCCAGTTCGAGCAGGTCATCAACGGTTTCTTTTAATTGAACAGCACGCTCGTCTTTTTCAGCAAGCAGCTTATTCACTTTTCCTTTTAGTCCTAAGTGATGGCCTAAAAGCATCTGCCAGTTAATATACGGAAGAACCTGTGCCAAATCGTAGTGTTTGACAACGTGCCGCTTTAAATCAGCCGGTACAAAAACAGGAGCGTCCGTTGAAATAGCGGATCTTTCTAAAACAGCCGTAGCTGCTTGAGCGGTTTGAGGCTGGCGTTCTCGAACCGTTACTTTCTTTTCTTGCCGCGTTTTTAAATCCGCTAAAAGCTGAATAACTTCCTCTTTGTTCTGCAGTTTATTTGCTAACGCTAATCCGTCCATCGCATCTTTGGCGTAGAGGACCGCACCTTCATATTCCGGGGCAATTTTAAAGTCAGTAAATTTACGGGAAAGGGCAGCGCCTCCTACCATAATTGGAACATCAATGCTTGATTGTGTTAAGTCTTGTGCAGTCAAAACCATTTGCTGAGCTGATTTTACTAGAAGACCTGACAGGCCAATGATGTCTGGCTTTTCGTCTTTTACTGCTTCAATCAGCTGCTGCGGCGTTACTTTAATCCCTAAATCAATTACTTTAAAACCATTGTTGCTTAAAATGATGTCTACTAAGTTTTTACCGATATCATGCACGTCGCCTTTAACCGTTGCAAGAATCACTTTGCCTTTTCCAGAATCATTTTCAGTTGCTTCCATATGAGGTTCTAAAAAGGCAACGGATGCTTTCATAACTTCCGCACTTTGAAGCACTTCTGCTACAATCAACTGGTTGTCATTAAACAAACGTCCGACTTCCGCCATTCCCTCCATAAGCGGTCCGTTAATAATATCTAACGGATCATCATATTGAGCTAAAGCCTGTTCTAAATCAGGAAGCAATCCTTCTTTTGTACCTTCGACAATATACATTGCCAATCGTTCTTCGAGTGTTAACGTAGAAATTTCTACTTTTGCTTCTTTCTTTTTATCACGATAAAAGTCGGTAAACGTGCTTAGCGTTTCATCAGTTGTGTTAAATAATAACGCATTAGCAAGCTCAATTTCAGCTTCTGGAATAGAAGCATAGCGCTCTAATTTTTCGGTATTAACAATGGCATAATCGAGTCCAGCCTGCGTACAGTGATAAAGGTAAACGGCATTCAGTACTTCACGTCCGACTGGAGGAAGACCGAATGACACATTACTTACGCCAAGAATGGTCAGGCAATCAGGCAGGGCTTCTTTAATCATTTTAATTCCCTTAACTGTTTCTTCAGCAGAACCAATATATTGTTCATCACCGGTCCCTACAGGAAACACAAGAGGGTCAAAAATAATATCTTTTGGATTAAAGCCATGTTTTTCAACAAGCAAATCATGTGAGCGTTTAGCAATCTCTACTTTTCGTTCTGCAGTAACGGCCATGCCTGTTTCATCGATTGTACCGACAACCAGAGCTGCACCGAATTTTTTTACTAGCGGTAAGATTGCATCAAAACGCTCTTCACCATCTTCTAGGTTAATGGAGTTAATAATAACCTTACCTTGTGAGTACGTTAAAGCTTTTTCAATAACTTTCTCGTCGGTTGAATCGATTACAAGAGGAACCTTCACTTTTTTTACAACTTCTTGAATAAATTCCTCCATGTCTTCCATTTCTTCACGGTCTGGATCTGCTAAGCAAATATCGATAACGTGAGCACCATTTTTAACTTGAGCACGCGCAATTTCAGATGCTTCTTCAATTTTTCCTTCCGCAATCAGACGCTTGAACTTGCGAGAACCGATTACATTCGTACGTTCTCCCACAAAAAGAGGGCGCATAGAATCGTCATATACAAGTGGTTCAATACCGGTGACAGCATGGTTATGCTCGGAGCGATCAAGCGAACGAGGCGCAACCTCTTTTACCGCTTCAACCAGTGCTTTAATATGAGCAGGCGTTGTACCACAGCATCCGCCTACAAAGTTCAGCCAGCCTTTATCAGCAAACCCTTTAATTTTTTGAGCAAGCAGCTCAGGGGATTCATGATAATTGCCTTCTTCATCCGGAAGTCCAGCGTTTGGATAACAGCTAACTGCTGAAGTAGCTAGGTTTGAAAGAGAGCGAATATGATCTGTCATAAATTCAGGGCCTGTCGCGCAGTTAAGTCCGACTGAAAGAGGCTTCATGTGTTCCAGTGATAAGTAAAAAGATTCGATATCTTGACCAGCGAGAGTTGTTCCCATAGGCTCAATTGTTCCTGAAATCATAATCGGAACTTCTATTTTTAGTTTTTCAAACGCCGCTGTAATACCTAAAAATGCGGCTTTTACGTTCAGCATGTCTTGGCAGGTTTCGACTAGAAGTAAGTCAACGCCGCCGTCTAACAAACCCCGAACTTGCTCTTCGTACGATTCTACTAGCTCAGGGAATGTAATACCTCCGGTAACAGAGAGAGTTTTAGTGGTAGGACCGATAGCTCCAGCTACGAACCTAGGCCATTCGGGAGTTGAATATTTATCGCGGGCTGCACAAGCAAGCTTCACAGCTTCGATATTCAATTCATACGCCAAGTGGCCTAAATCGTATTCATCAAGTACGGTAGATGTTGAGCCAAACGTATTGGTTTCAATGATGTCAGCACCTGCTGCAAAGTACTCTTCATGAATGCGCTGAATCACATGAGGCGCTGTACGGGTCAAATATTCGTTACAGCCTTCATATTCTTCGCCGCCAAAATCTTCAGCGGTTAAATCAGCATCTTGAATCATCGTTCCCATTGCTCCATCGATGACGAGTATTCGCTTCTTTAGTTGTTGTTCGATAAGTGAGCTCATTTATATCTTCCTTTCTGATGTAACGAGTTGCTTGTCATGAATATAGCGTGTTAGAATTTCGGTCATTTCATAGCGCATAAACGGCGTAATTAAGTAAATACCGTCAAATAACTCATATGCTGTATCAATTAAGTTTTTTGCAATCGCAAGGCCTTCGACTTCGCCGCGAATCCGGTCATTTCCCGTTGCGTCCATGCGTTCTAGAATATCTTCTGATAATTTAATTCCAGGTACTTCATGGTGAATAAATCGAGCATTTCTTGCGCTTGTTAACGGCATGATCCCGATGTATACCGGTGTTGTTAAATGTTTGGTTGCTTCATATACCTCTTCAATTTGCTTAGTTGAATAGAGAGGTTGAGTAATGAAATAGTGAGCCCCGCAGTCGATTTTCTTTTCCAAACGCTGAACGGCTCGGTCTAAGTGACGCACGTTTGGGTTAAAGGCAGCTGCAATGGAAAAATTGGTTTTTTGACCAAGCGGTTTGCCGGAATAAGATAGTCCTTCATTAAACTGAGCAATTAAACTAATCAAGTCAAATGAAGATAAATCGTAGACCGAAGTGGCGCCAGGGAAATCGCCAACTTTTGACGGATCACCGGTAATTGCAAGCACTTGATTCATTCCTAACGTATGAAGTCCCATTAAATGAGACTGAAGTCCAATTAAATTTCGGTCGCGACAGGTAATATGAATAAGCGGTCGTGCTTTTGTTTCTTGCTGCATCAGTGTTGCCATTGCTAAGTTGCTGATGCGAGGTGAGGCTAGAGAATTATCAGCTAATGTAATAGCATCTACTCCGACTTTATCAAGTGCTTTTGCGCCTTCTAAAAATTTCGTCGGACCAAGCTGTTTAGGAGGATCTAGCTCAACGATAACCGAGCGGCGTTTCTTCACAATTTCGTGCATATGAGGTTTATCCTGCTGCTCACGCTCTTGAACCGTAACGGCTGGTCTCATTTTAACGACTTTGCTTGTAATCGGAGGCAGGTCTTTTAAAGCAGACGACATTGCGCGTACGTGAGCTGGTGTTGTACCGCAGCATCCTCCAATTAAGCGAACCCCTTGTTCGCGGAATAAACGCGCGCTTTCTACAAAGTAGTCTTCATTCGTTTCATATTCCAGCTTTCCTTCCACATACGCCGGAAGGCTGGCGTTAGGGTAAGCAGATAAGAAAGCACGATCGGGAAGCGGTACTTCTTCAAGAGACTGAATCATATGATAAGGACCTAAACGGCAGTTAAGTCCGACAACATCTGCTCCTAACTCTTCTAATTCTTTTAATGCATCTGCTAAAGGACGGCCATCTTGCAGTACGCCGATATCATGCAGGGAAACGTGGGTAATAATAGGCTTATCCGTTTCTTTTCTCGCCAGGGTAAGAACGGTCTTTAATTCTTCAAAATCATAGTATGTTTCAAATAAAAGGCCATCCACGCCTTCATTTAAAAGCCAAAACATTTGTTCACGAATGCTTCGCTTAACCTCTTCTAAACTAATAGCGTTTTTTTGGAAAGAACGAATTCCGCCGAGTGTACCAACTACGTAAGCCTGATCTTTTGCAGCTTGTTTCGCTAATTTTACACCAGCAACATTGATATCTTTGACTGAATCTTCTAATCCATAACGGGCAAGTTTTTGATAATTAGCAGCGTACGTATTTGTTTGAATAACGTTTGCACCAGCTTCTACATAGGCTCTGTGAATACGAGAAACCTCTTCTGGTTTGGTGATGTTTAGTTCTTCAAAGCAGCTGTCAATACCGTGTGAGTAAAGGAGGGTACCAGTGGCACCATCCCCAATTAAAATTTTAGACTTTAAATCTTCAAGTAACCCCATGTCAAAACCTCCTTAAATTGTTCCGCTTCTATTTCACGAGTGATTCGTTTTATGCAATATGCCGATAAAATAGAAAAAGTCTTCTTAAGAAGAAGACTTTTTTCGCCTTCTTATCTTCCAAGCAATAAATTGCTTGCTGGATTTAGCACCATGTCTCTAACGACTGGTTGCTGAGGTTTCAAAGGGCCAGTCCCTCCACCTCTCATGATAAGAATCAATTGTATATAATTGAAACATATTTTTTTAAATAGAAAGAATACTTATTTAATAATTTATCTGATTTTTAGAAATTATACAACAGTAAATTGTGAATTTCCAGCAAATATTGAGGAAAATTTAAAAGCTAAAGGGAAAATATCCGTATATTTTGTTTGAAAATGACTGTTATGTTAGGGGTTAAGGAGTTTTTTGTGAGAAATACAAAAAGAAAATGAAAAATAAAAAATAAACGAAAAGGCACCAGCGCTGGGAGATGCGTCGATTTATACGTAAAAAGGCTCGTCTTTTTTTTATCGCTTCTACATATAGTGAACTATGAAGGGTAGAAGGGTGATGGGCATGAAAAGGTGGAAACTCACGCTGCAGGTTGCTGCTACGTATGTAGGCACCGTTGTAGGAGCCGGTTTTGCAACAGGCAAGGAAATCGTTCAATTTTTTACACAGTACGGGGAACTTGGAATGGTTGGAATTTTGGTCAGCGGCTTGTTTTTTATTTGGCTAGGTTCGAAAATGATGCTGCTTTCGCACGCAATTGGGGCTTCTTCTTATCAGCAGCTTAATACATATTTATTTGGTGATGTGCTTGGAAAAGTTGTAAACGGTGTAATGATTGTCATTTTATTTGGAGTAACTTCAGTCATGCTAGCGAGTACGGGGGCAATAGGAAAAGAACAGTTCGGGCTGTGGCCTCCTGTTGGGATGATTTTTACAATTGTTTTAACTTATATATTTATCGCAAGGGGAATTAACGGTATTTTAATGGTTAATTCTCTTGTTGTCCCGATGATGCTTTCATTTGCTTTTATCATTTTTGTGCCAAATATCAGCTATTTCTCACTGATTCAAACGAAGCCGGATTTAACGCTCGTCACACAGTGGAAGTGGGCGGTTAGTCCCTTTTTATACATTTCCCTAAATCTAGCTTTGGCTCAGGCCGTTTTGGTTCCATTAGGAAGTTCCGTGAAAGATAGGAGCGTGATTAAAAAAGGGGCCGTAATAGGAGGATGCGTACTTACGTTTATGCTTGTTTCTACTCATCTTGCCCTTTCCAATTTGCCTTATTCATTTCAACTTGATATTCCGATGAGTGCCGTTGTTAAAAATATCTCAGCGTGGGTGAATGTTTTATTTACGGTAGTTGTGTTAGGCGAGATTTTTACTACATTGATTGGAAATGTATTTGGAATCGCTAAGCAGCTTCAGTCATTTCTTCCCTTGAATGATAAACAAGCTTTTGCGTTTATTATCTTGGCTTGCTTTATTATTGGACAATTCGGATATGCCCAGCTTCTTGGGCTTCTGTATCCAATATTTGGCTATATTGGACTAGCTTTTGTATGGATGCTATGTATTAAAAAAGAAAAAATAAGCTAAAAGCTGGATTTTAAAGAACAGATGTGAAAAAACGAAGTTAAATGATGTGACAAGTCGATTTTACTTTGCTATAATGTAAAACAAATAAGACTATAGCAGTCGAATATATTATCCTTCGGGGTCGGGTGTAAGTCCCAACCGGCGGTGATGAAGCGTATGCTTTTAAGCCCGTGACCCGTTTTCATACGATGTATGTTAGCGGTGGATCTAGTTAAAATCTAGAGCCGACAGTAAAAGTCTGGATGGGAGAAGGATCAGGAAGCACAGTTGTTTTTTTGTGTTGTATTAATAAGGGACAGGTTTGCCTTTTTTAAAGCTACCCTTGTTTTCATACACAAAACATAACTGTTTATTTCGTATACAATTAGCGGAATTTTGCATAGATAAAACTGATTCAGCTCAGCCGACCCCTTGGACATTTGTTCAAGGGGCTTTTTTATTTTCAGTGGTTGGGGGAAAGATAAATATGAAAAAAAAGCAGCTGCTATTTCAAAACGGCATAAGAAGTTGGAATAGCGCCAAAGCAGGTGAAGAAAATGTTCACAGGTATTATTGAAGAAATTGGGAAGATAAAACGTATTCAAAAGGCTACAGAAGCAATCGTTCTTACGATTGATGCGAAGACCGTGTTAGAAGATGTGAACTTAGGGGACAGTATTTCAGTTAACGGCGTTTGTTTAACCGTAACGGCTTACTCTCAAAATGAATTTACGGTCGACGTCATGCCGGAGACGATTAAAGCAAGTACCCTTCAGCTTCTAACTGTTGGATCACGTGTTAACTTAGAACGGGCGATGGCTGCAAATGGCCGGTTTGGGGGGCATTTCGTTAGCGGACACGTTGATGGAATTGGAACCATTGTAAGCAAAACACGTAAAGGAAATGCCTTTTATTACGAAATTCAAGTTGACCCTAAACTTCGTGAATTTATGATGTTAAAAGGATCTGTTTCTGTAGACGGAACAAGTCTTACTATTTTTGATGTCAGCAACCAATCATTTACTATTTCTCTTATTCCTCATACGGTGCTTCACACGGTAGTAGGAGACAAACAGCGAGGAGACAAGGTGAATATTGAATGCGATATGCTAGCTAAATATATGCATCAGATGATGACGAATAAGTCAACTCCCGGCGCCTCGAATCGTTCAGGTAATATGAAAGATTTATTGCAACAGCATGGTTTTACAAATTAACAGTGAGGTGAAAGAGATGTTTCATAAAGTAGAAGAAGCCATTGAAGAGTTAAAAAAGGGAAAAGTGGTTATTGTATGCGATGATGAAGATCGAGAAAACGAAGGAGATTTTATTGCATTAGCCGAAAAAACGACGCCTGAGGTTATTAACTTTATGGCTACTCATGGAAGAGGATTAATTTGTACACCTGTTAATGAAGAAATTGCGCATAAATTGAATCTTCACCCGATGGTAGCGAACAACACGGATGTACATGGAACAGCATTTACAGTAAGTATTGATCATATTTCAAGTACAACAGGTATCAGTGCATACGAACGCTCTGCTACCGTTATGGCTCTTGTAAATGAAGCAACGGTAGCAAGTGATTTTCAACGCCCAGGACATATTTTCCCATTGATTGCAAAAGACGGGGGCGTTCTGCAGCGTGCGGGTCATACAGAGGCTGCTGTTGATTTAGCAGTGTTAGCAGGAGGGAAACCTGCGGGTGTTATTTGTGAAATCATGAATGAAGATGGAACAATGGCACGCGTACCGGATTTAACAAAGATTGCAGAGCAATTTGATTTAAAAATGATCACAATAAAAGATTTGATTGCCTACCGCCGCAAACATGACCAGCTGATTAGCCGTGAAATAGAAGTGAGCTTACCTACGGCATTTGGTGATTTTAAGGCTGTAGGATATACAAATAAACTTGATAATAAAGAACATGTGGCTCTTATCAAAGGTGATATTGATCATAATAGCCCCGTTCTCGTTCGCGTTCACTCCGAGTGTTTGACTGGAGATGTGTTTGGCTCTGAGCGCTGTGACTGCGGTCCTCAGCTTCACGCGGCTCTTACGCAAATTGAAGAAGAAGGACGCGGCATTCTGCTGTATATGCGTCAAGAGGGCAGAGGCATTGGCTTGTTAAATAAGCTAAGAGCTTATAAGCTGCAGGAAGAAGGATACGATACCGTAGAAGCGAATGAAAAGCTCGGGTTTGCTGCGGATTTACGAGAGTATGGAATCGGTGCTCAAATCTTAAAAGACCTTGGAGTCAAACAAATGAAGCTTTTAACGAACAATCCTCGTAAAATTACTGGGCTAAAAGGCTACGATCTTGAAGTGGTAGAGCGAGTGCCTCTTCAAATGCCGGCAGTGGATGCCAATAAAAAATACTTAGATACAAAAGCTAAAAAACTAGGTCATTTATTACATTTATAAGTTTACACTTTTTTTCTTTATAACAAATGAAGCTAATTCATGAAAAGAAATGTAAATAACTATATATTACTACTAGCAGGAGGAACAAGAGATGAATCATTTATATGAAGGAAATTTAGTAGGCACAGGATTAAAAATCGGAATCGTGGTAGGGCGTTTTAATGAATTTATTACAGGCCGTTTACTTAGTGGAGCAGAAGATGCGCTCAAACGTCACGGTGTAGCTGATGAAGATGTAGACGTGGCTTGGGTGCCGGGCGCTTATGAAATTCCATTAATCGCTAAAAAATTAGCTGAATCTAAAAAATATGATGCGGTTATTACGCTAGGAACGGTTATTCGAGGAGCTACTCCACACTTCGATTTTGTATGTAATGAAGTGGCAAAAGGCGTTGCATCTCAAAGCTTACAAACAGGCGTGCCAATTATCTTTGGTGTATTAACAACTGAAACAATTGAGCAAGCAATTGAACGTGCAGGAACAAAAGCAGGAAATAAAGGATGGGAAGCTGCAGCATCAGCTATCGAAATGGCTAACCTTTCAAAAATGATTGAAGGATAATAGATACCATTCCATTTTTTGTGAGTTGAAGAGTTAAAAGAGGCTAAAACAAAAGTATGTTAGTTGGAAGATCCGAACGATGAATCGTTCGGATTTTTTCATTAGTAGGGTGAACGTAGGTTTCATGTATATAGTGGCTTCTAACTGTAGATTAAAGGGTAAGGCAAAGACTCCTGAGGGAAAAGCGGAAGAAGTGTGACCTCGCAGAAGCGTAAGCGACGAGGAGGCTCGGCGTCCGCCTGCGGAAAGCGAAGACTTGCGCAGAAATCAACTGCAGTGCAGCAAGCGATCCATACTATCTCATGTCTCCCGTTTGTTCGTCTTTAGATTGGATTGATGTAGTATGTCTCAATCTCTTTTGAATAGAAGTTAGCCATGTATAATTTGGCTAAAACGTCTTACTCTAAGTAATAATTAGGTCGTAAAAGGGAGACGTCTATGCCTCATTATACTGCTTTTTTTGCATTGATTATTATTAGCACAGCCGTTTTGCTTGCAGTATTCATACGTAAAAAGGATAAAAAGCTAGTCGTTTTGCTTTTTTTTATCATTGGAATGGCTTATGTACTAGAGTATGTTGTATTTGTGCTGTTTGAAAGTTACGAGTACGATCCTGATTTTATGACCAATGAATATTTTGATAATTTGTTTGGGTCCTTAACTTCTCAAACGTTTGCTTTTCCAATCATGGCTACGGTGGTAGCTGCTTATCAATTAAAATTTCGCTATATTTTAATCATTTCAGCTATGTTTATGGGGATTGAAGAATTATTTTTACACTGGGATATTTATACACATCACTGGTGGAAAACAATTTATACAGGCGTTTTAATGACCATCGGCTTTAGTATTTCAAAGATTTGGTATGTATGGCTAACAGAACGTTACATGACATTTGTGCATTACGCTACATTTTTTCTCGGAATGCTCGCCATTACTTCTACTATTATGTTTATGCTGTTAGCATATTTTCATAATAATTGGTTTTATACGGGATGGTTTGCATCGGCTACTCATGATTCCGTAAACGCAACAATGATTTATGTTTGTATAGTTACAATTCTCCTTGTTTGGAGTGTAGTCAACGAATTTTTTATTGGAGCTGGAATGATTATAGCAGGGCTGCGTATAGTAGATATTTTGCTGATTCACTATGGGGTTTTGCTGGTATCTATTACCACTTCACTTGTTTTTTTTACGCTTTTACAAGCGGGTATATTCATTCTGAGCGTTATGCTTCAACATTTTATTATGAAAAATTGTTATGGCACGAGTAAAAAAGACATTGCGTTTCCAGCGAAGAACTACTAAGATAATACGTAACTCAAATAGTTTAGTTCAATAATGTTTGAAACAAAGAAAAATGAATTGACGGTTATGCGTATTATTTGTAAGATAGGAAAGCAAATAATAGAAAGCCGAAACAGGGGAGTGAAGGATTCGTGAAAGAGTCCTTTTTTGTAGAAAAGGTACTTAATAATAACGTATTAATTGCTAAACACCTTACCTATGATGAAGTTGTGCTAATTGGGAAAGGAATAGGGTTCAATAAGAAAAAAGGCGATGAAATCGATGCAAAAGCCGTGGAGAAAATGTTTTTGTTAAAGAGTGAAGAAGAGCAAGAACAGTACAAGCAGCTTTTAGCTCAGGTGGATGAAGATGTAATTGAAATGATGAATGATATTGTAACGCACATTCAAAAACGCGTTAATATTCCTTTGAATGAGCATATACACATTTCATTGACGGATCATATTGCGTTTGCGATAAAACGTTTTCAGCAGGGAATGGGACTTAAAAATCCATTTTTACTTGAAACAAAAGCTTTATATCCAGAGGAATATACGATCGCATCTGAAGTAGTAGAAATTATTAGTCGCAAAATAGGCGTTCAGCTTCCGGTAGGAGAGATTGGATTTATTGCGCTTCATATCCATAGTGCGCTGACTGAAAAAAACCTGCTGGAAGTGAATCAAGACTCGCAGCTTATTCAAACAATTATTAATGTGATTGAAGAATCGCTTCATCTGCAGGTAGATAAAGAATCTGTGCACTATATGAGATTGATTCGTCATTTGCATTTTGCTATTGATCGAGTAAAAACAGGAGAAAAAATAGAAGAGCCAAAAAAAATCGCTTTGCTATTGAAAGAAGAATATCCCCTGTGTTACAATGTGTCTTGGAAAGTGATAAAAGTAATGCAGCAAGCGTTACATTTACCTGTGTATGAAGCAGAAGCAGTTTACTTAACGATGCATCTGCAGCGACTTATAACAAAAACGGATTTATAAAATCATTTCAATACGTGTTACTGATACGATCAGGCATGAGTGAGAAATGAAGCGATGTGTAATTGGATGAGTGTATCCATTTATCGTTTCTTTTTCCTCATGCCTTTTTTTGTTATAAGAAAGCGCAATCATTGAAAGCTTCGCCTCAGGACACCAGGAGATGTAATGAGTTTTCTAGTTAAAGAAAGCGTTTTATGAAAGCGCGTTAATGATTCACGTATCAAATAAATAGCTTGTTGCACACTAAATATATAAAAGGAGGTAAGCGCCGTGTTTAAAAAACTTTTTGGAGTATTACAAAAAGTCGGAAAAGCGCTTATGTTACCGGTTGCGATTTTACCGGCAGCAGGGATTTTACTTGGAGTAGGGACAGCGCTTCAAAACCCTACATTGTTGGATGCAGTACCGGCACTTGGTGCAGACTGGGTTCAATTGGTTTCAAATGTTTTGTCGCAAGCGGGTCAAATTGTATTTGACAACTTATCGCTATTGTTTGCCGTTGGTGTTGCCGTTGGTTTAGCCGGTGGTGACGGTGTAGCAGGTATTGCTGCAATCGTAGGCTACTTAATTATGAACAAAACGATGAGCACAATCTTAGTTGCTACAGGACAACTAGATCCTGACAAAATGGGTGCCAATCCAGCTTACACTAGCATCTTAGGAATTCCTACGTTAGCTACAGGTGTATTTGGGGGTATCATAGTAGGTATTTTAGCTTCATCCATGTATAATCGTTATTTCAATATTGAATTACCATCTTATTTAGGGTTCTTTGCAGGAAAACGATTTGTACCAATCATTACTGGGGTATTTTCAATTATTTTAGGTGTTATTATGATTTTCATTTGGCCGCCAATTCAAAGTGGATTAAATGCTTTCTCTACTAACATGATTGATGCAAACCCAACTTTATCAGCGTTTGTATTTGGATTGATTGAACGTTCATTAATTCCATTTGGACTTCATCACATCTTCTACTCTCCGTTCTGGTTTGAGTTTGGTGATTACGTTAATAAAGCAGGTCAGCATATTCACGGTGACCAAAAGATTTTCTTTGCTCAATTAGCAGATGGCGTGCCTTTAACAGCAGGAACATTCCAAGTTGGTAAATTCCCGTTCATGATGTTCGGATTGCCAGCAGCCGCTCTTGCGATTTATCATGAAGCTCGTCCTGAAAACAAAAAATATGTGGCTGGTATCATGGGTTCAGCTGCTTTAACATCTTTCTTAACGGGTATTACAGAGCCGCTTGAGTTCTCATTCTTATTCGTAGCGCCAGTATTATTTGCAATTCACGCAGTATTTGCTGGTTTATCATTTATGGTTATGCAGTTATTACATGTTAAAATCGGTATGACATTCTCGGGTGGGGTTATCGATTACGTTCTATTTGGAGTTATGCAAAATCGTACAGCATGGTGGCTAGTTATTCCAGTAGGTTTAGTTCTAGCAGTTATCTACTACTTCGGTTTCCGCTTTGCAATCCGTAAATTTAACTTAAAAACACCGGGTCGTGAAGATAAAGAAGAAGGAGAAGAAGATGTAAAAGTAGAAGCAGCAGAGCTTCCGACAAATATTTTAGCTGCACTTGGCGGTAGAGAAAACATTACACATTTAGATGCTTGTATTACGCGTTTGCGTGTATCAGTAGATGATGTAGGTAACGTTGATAAAAACCGTTTGAAAAAACTTGGAGCAGCTGGTGTTCTTGAAGTTGGTAACAATATTCAAGCTATTTTCGGTCCAAAATCTGACACGTTAAAAGGTCAAATTCAAGACATTATGAATGGCAAAACACCGGTTGTCACAAAAGAAGAGACAAAAACAATTGAAAAACCTGTTGCAACATCTGAAGTAGGAAGCGATAATGGTAATGATATTGTTTCACCGATTGAGGGAGAATTGGTACCTTTATCGGAAGTACCAGATCAGGTATTTTCACAAAAATTAATGGGTGACGGTTTTGCAATTATTCCGAAAACAGGCACAGTAGTTGCACCAGTGGACGGAAAAATAGTAAACTTATTCCCGACGAAACATGCTTTAGGTATTGAATCAACGACTGGACGTGAAATTTTAATTCACGTTGGTATTGATACAGTTAATTTAAAAGGCGAAGGTTTTGAAGCTTTAGTTGCCCAAGGCGATGAAGTGAAAAAAGGACAGCCTCTATTGAAAATTGATTTAGACTTTGTAAAAGAAAATGCGCCATCGACGATTACGCCGATCATTTTCACGAATTTACAAGCTGATGAAAAAATTGATATCTTAAAGCAGGGCCAAGTTTCTCAACAAGAAGCAAATATTATTAACATTTCAAAGTAAAAAGGAGATTGATTTAACATGGCACAAAAAACATTTACAGTAACAGCAGACTCAGGAATTCACGCACGTCCAGCAACAACTTTAGTACAAGCAGCAAGCAAATTTGATTCTGATATCAACTTAGAATTCAACGGTAAAACTGTAAACTTAAAATCAATCATGGGCGTTATGTCTTTAGGTATTCAAAAAGGCGCTACAATCACTATCTCTGCAGAAGGTTCTGATGAAGCAGATGCACTTGCTGCTCTTGAAGATACAATGAGCAAAGAAGGATTAGGCGAATAATGACAAAGGAAATTCAAGGCATTGCCGCTTCTAGCGGCATTGCTATTGCTAAAGCATTTCGTCTAGAAAATCCAGAATTAACCGTTGAAAAAAAATCAGTAACCGAAGTTGAAGCAGAAGTAGCACGTCTAGAAGCTGCACTAGAAAAATCAAAATCAGAACTTGAAATTATTAGAGAGCACGCTCGTAAAGAACTTGGAGATGACAAAGCAGAAATCTTTGAAGCTCACTTATTAGTTCTAAGCGATCCTGAACTTATTAATCCAATTAAAGATAAAATTACAAATGAAAATGTAAACGCTGAACATGCACTTGATGAAGTAGCGGCAATGTTTATTAATATGTTTGAGTCAATGGACAATGAATATATGAAAGAACGTGCTGCTGATATCCGCGACGTAACAAAGCGTGTATTAGCTCATCTTTTAGGTGTAAACGTTTCAAATCCAAGCTTAATCTCAGAAGAAGTTGTCATTATCGCAGAAGATTTGACGCCGTCTGATACAGCACAGTTAAATCGTAAGTTCGTAAAAGGATTTACAACAGATATTGGCGGACGTACTTCTCACTCAGCAATTATGGCGCGTTCAATGGAGATCCCAGCTGTTGTAGGTACAAAAACAGTTATGGAAGATATTCAAAACGGCGTATTAGTAATTGTTGATGGTTTAGATGGCGAAGTTATCGTTGATCCAAGCGAAGAAACAGTAAAAGCTTACGAGAAAAAAGCCGCTGAGTATGCAGAACAAAAAGCTGAATGGGCTAAGCTTGTAAATGAAAAAACGGTTTCAGCTGATGATCATCACGTTGAACTTGCAGCTAACATTGGTACACCGGAAGATGTAAAAGGCGTATTAGAAAACGGCGGCGAAGGCGTTGGTCTTTATCGTACAGAATTCTTATATATGGGCCGCGAAGAGCTTCCGACGGAAGAAGAGCAGTTTACTTCTTATAAAACAGTTCTTGAACGTATGGAAGGCAAACCAGTGGTTGTTCGTACTCTTGACATTGGTGGAGATAAAGAGCTTCCTTATTTAAATCTACCAAAAGAAATGAACCCATTCTTAGGATTCCGTGCCATTCGCTTATGTCTAGAGATGCAAGACATGTTCCGTACACAGCTTCGTGCGCTTCTGCGTGCAAGCGTATACGGTAATCTGAAAATTATGTTTCCTATGATTGCTACTGTTGATGAGTTCCGTCAAGCAAAAGCTATTCTTTTAGAAGAAAAAGCAAAACTTCAACAAGAAGGCGTACAAGTTTCGGAAGACATCGAAGTAGGGATGATGGTAGAGATTCCTTCTTCAGCGGTAATCGCAGATTTATTTGCTAAAGAAGTAGATTTCTTCTCTATCGGAACAAACGATTTAATTCAATACACGCTTGCTGCTGACCGCATGAATGAGCGCGTGTCTTATTTATATCAACCGTATAACCCAGCGATTCTTCGCTTAGTGAATATGGTAATCAAAGCGGCTCACAAAGAAGGTAAGTGGGTAGGCATGTGCGGAGAGATGGCAGGAGATGAGATTGCAATTCCAATTCTTTTAGGCTTAGGCTTAGATGAATTCTCAATGAGTGCAACATCTATCCTGAAAGCTCGTTCTCAAATCCGTCAATTATCAAAAGCTGATATCGAACCTCATTTAGATACAATTCTATCAATGTCTTCTACAGAAGAAGTTATTGAGTTCGTAAAATCAACTTTTCATATTGGATAATAAAAAGGTGTGATCATATATGATCACACCTTTTTTTATCTTTTAAGCGAAAATAGTAGGCAGAAGCATATTTGCGAACAGCATTGTAAGAAGTGCTGCTACGATCATGCCAAGGCTAGAAAAAGTACCTTCAATTTTTCCAAATTCAAAAGCTCTTGCTGTACCTGTCCCATGAGAAGCTACTCCTAAAAGAAGACCTCTTGCTAAAGAAGAGTGCAGTGCGAGGAGCTTAATTAGTTTTGGCGCAACCATACATCCTACTACACCGGTTATAATCACAAACATGATGGTAATATTCGGATCGCCTCCTAGCGTCTGAGATACATTAACGGCAATAGGAATCGTAACCGATCTTGGGATCAAGCTATGAACCAGCGTTGATTGTAAATGAAACACTAATGCTAATAGCATGGAAGAAATCATGGCAGCAAACGTTCCAAGCCCTACGCTTAAGCTGATTTCAACACGATGTTTTTTGAGTAAATCAAAATATTTAAACATAGGAACAGCAAAAGCAACGGTTGCTGGTCCAAGCATAAAGCTAATCGCACTGGCACCTTGCTTATAATGATCATAAGAGCCATTCGTTACTAATAAGATGCCAATTAAAAGAATGGGGGCTAGTAAAATAGGGGAAACTAGCATAGACTTATATTTTTTATAGAGCACTTTTGTGCCGATATAAACGAGCAGTGTAAGCGGAAGAGCAATCCATGTGAGTAATGTCATTTTAGCGAACCTTCCTTTCTTCTTGAAATATGTTCTGCAATGATTCCTGTTATAGACATCACAATAATCGTACTGATTGTGATAATAATCACAATCTGGATTCCAAAATGCATCAATACATCTCCATAATTGATGAGTCCAACGACGGCTGGTATGAAAAATAATAATAGTTCTCCCACTAACAGTGTTCCACCTTGTTCAACCCAGCTTAATTTAATTACTTTAAAATACAGTAAGAAAAACAGTAAGAAAAATCCGATGATACTACCTGGCACTGGGAGGTCAAACCACTGTGAAATACTTTCTCCTATTAAAAACAGAGCCGTTAGTAATAAAATCTGTAAAATCACCATAATCAATTTCATGATTAGCCTCCTTTATTTATGTTTTTATTCATTCATTCATTCCTAGTTTGTTGAGACAATAATGGAGTCGTCTATGCTGAAAAGACGACTCCATCATGGGAAAAGAGAAACTATTTGGATTTTGCAAATGGGGATACAACTTAAGTAAATGAATGCTACACACTTATCTTACAAAAAAACGACTATAATATGAAATATATAATAACTATGATAACTATTCTTTTTAGTTATAGTTGTAAGAAATCTCTTTACAAATGCGTTGGTAACCTTTTCAAAAAAGAGTTTGTGAAATATAAGGTCTAATTATTTAATAAAAGGCAATCAAAAAAAGAGATGGAGACATGCCTGCATTCATTCAATCTAAAGACGAACCGATTGGATAAATGATTTAGTGTGAATGACTTGTTACATTGCTACATATATGAAACCTACGTTCACCGCCATGAAAAAATCCGAATGAGTTTGATTCTCCATCAGACTCGTTCGGATTTTTAATAAAACTACTTTTGTCTCAGCTTTGTTAAACTGTACTTTTAATATAATCAATAAAAGCCTGTGTAGCATAAGAGATATAGCGATCTTTTTTAACGATTAAAGCAATTTCCCATGGAATAGCATTCTCGAGATTAATTACTTTCATATGCTCCAAATCAAGCTTTTCACATAATGAATAAGGGAAAAGAGCAATGCCGAGATTAGCAGCGACCAGCTCTCCAATGAAGTCCCACTGAGAGCTTTTAAAAGCAATATTAGGCGTAAATCCATTTTTTAAACATTCGTTATAGACCATTTCATGCATGGTGAAGTCTTCATGAAAGGAAATAAGCGTTTCGTCTTTTAACTCTTTTAATGAAATCGTAGAATGCTGAGCCAACGGATGAGATTTATGCACAACAAGCTGCAGCGTTTCTCGGGCTAAAGGAGTCGTAAAAAACATATTTTCATCAACTGGAAGTAAAACTACCCCCACATCCACTTCTCCTTGTTCCACAAATTTTTGCATTCGTTTAGCGCCATATTCCACTAATTGAATATCAATCTCAGGGTATTGCTCTCGAAATGCTTTAATAATAGTAGGAAAAAACAATGTACCAATAATAGGGGGAATGCCTATTTTGATGGTTCCTCTTTTTAAATGCATTAAATCATAGAGGGAATCCGATAAATCTCGGAGAGAAGATAAAATGCTTTCAGCTTGCTCGTACACAATCATTCCTGCATCGGTAAGCTGCACTTGTTTGCCAGCGCGATCAAACAAAGGTGTGCCGAGCTCTTCTTCTAATGATTTAACCATTTTACTGAGGGAAGGTTGAGAAATATGCAGCGCTTCAGAAGCTCTTGTGAAATTTTTATGTTTAGCCACTTCTGTTAAGTAATGCAAATGGCGAACATCCATTTTGTATACCTCCGTGTTCATACATGCTAATTAATAAGATACACACATTCTACCACATTCATAAACAGCTCTATACCTTTCTTTCATATCAACTGAAATGATCAGTAGAAGAGGTAGTGAATACGAAAGAAATTGCCAACAATATATATTTACACATTGTTTATTTTAGAAGTATAATATATAAATCAGTAGAACGGTTACATATCGATCACAGAATCAATCAATAAGGTGGTTAGAACGGTTGAGTAAAGCAGATGAAATAAGAGATATCGTTTATATTAATGGCCATGTAAATAAAAAATGCTTTATTACATATGGAATTGAATTTAAAGAGTTTTATCATTCCCTTCCTACGCCGCTTGCAAATATATTATTGTTAAAGCACGGTTTTGAAGACAGTGATTACCATTACCAAACCCATATGGACTACGTAGAAGAAGAACAAATTCATCTTTTAGCAGAGGATGATGTTTATAATTATGGCGATTTTTGTTGGATTGATTTTGAGGATATATCTTCGTTGGATTTGTTAGAACCTCAAGATATTGCAGCTCTGCTGTATTTAGGTCATTTAAAAAAACCGCTCAATTCGCCATTTAATAATAAACTGGGTAATCAATTTGTTTATTTAGCTCATGATGATGGATTTTATAACAAAATCTATTTTCGAGACGTGTATGATATGAAGCATATTTTAAGCCGAATCATTCCGTTAAAAATGTCAGAAATTAAGCAAAAAAGATTTGTATTTAGAAGGAAGAAGTTAGAATATCCGATTTTGCCGCTTGTTTTGGCCAATACTCTTCTTACTTTAACAAATGACGGTTTGTTTATTGATTTCGAACATATGGTGCAATCCCGTAAAGATATTAAAATTCCTTTGTATACAATCGGTGATTTTGACGATATGAATGAAATGTATAATGATCGGTTTGAGCACAAAGAGATGAGTAAATTGCAGGCGCATCTTGTTCTGACTCATAAAGAATTAGAGTGGAGCATTGAAGAAGTTCAATAATCTAAAAAGAGGCTGGGCTAAAATACTTTTGTCTCAGCCTCTTTTTGAATAGCCTTATAAAATGGATTTTTCCATTCCATTAGTACGGCGTAGTTGTGTGAATCTTCATCTTCAATATAATTTGCTGCAAGGCCAATAGGCGTTCTGCCACAGCGCATCAAAAAGGTCATAACGGGATCGTAGAGAGTTCCAGCTGATACAAGGTTCATGTATTCAACGGGCGTGTACAAGGAAGACACTGGTGCGTATCCAGGGATGCGGCACCCGCCGAGCAGCCTTTCTAACTTGTAATGAATCACAACTTCATATAAAGACTGCAAAAGCAGTTTCCCGAGCCCCATCGATCGATGCGAAGGAGTGACGCACACGTCTACTACATAAAGCGTATTACCAGAAGGGTCGTGCGTATGAATATATCCGCTTCCTGTTACTTCATCCCAGGTGTGAGCCGCATTTCCTTCCACTGAAACAATCGCGCTTGTGATAGATCCGCATATTGTCCCGTCTATCTCCACGCATAGCGCTCCATCCGGAAAAAGGGAAACATGGTTATTTAACTGATCTTTGCTCCATAATAATTCCGAAGGGAAAGGAGGGGGAAAACTTTCTTCTTGAATCCGAATCAACTCATCGAAGTCATTCGATGTATATGATCGTACCGTACATATTACAGGCTTATTTTGATGAAAGACAAAGCATTGCTTTTTATACACTGCTTTTTTGCCTCCTTTAAGAAATAATTTTCAGATAATTAAGTATACCATATGGAGAAAAGAAATTATTTCATATTTATTGAAGAATTTGACGAGAACGTGATAAAGTTAAAAAGATTCGAACTATTAGACGAGGTGAAAGAAATGGATGTTGAATTAAAAGGAAAAACAGCCCTTGTATTTGCAGCCAGCCAAGGGCTTGGCAAAGCGATTGCTGCCAGGCTCGCAGAAGAAGGCGCAAACGTTATGATTGCAAGTCGCTCAGAAGAGAAACTAGCCCAAGTAGCGGAAGAGATTTCATATCTTGGAAGCGGACAAGTGTTACATAAAACGGCAGATGTCACAAAAACTGAAGACATTCAAGATGTTATTCAATATACAGTAGATACGTTTGGAACTATTGATATTTTAATTAATAATACAGGAGGTCCTAAAGCTGGGAACTTCCTTTCGTTAACAGATGATGATTGGAAGCATGCATTTGAATTAAATCTCCTCAGCTATATTCGTATTATTCGTGAGGTAGTGCCCGTTATGAAAAAGAGCGGAGGGCGTATTGTCAATATTGCTTCTTCTTCCATTAAAGAGCCAATTGCTGGACTTATTCTGTCAAATACCTTCCGTACAGGAATCGTGGGACTTACCAAAACACTTGCTTCAGAACTAGCGGAAGACGGTATCTTAATTAACACGGTTGCACCAGGAAGAATTGCAACAGACCGAGTGAAAGAGCTAGATACCATTCGTGCTGAAAAATTGGGAGTAGACGTTTCAGAAATTGAAGAAGAGATGAGAAACCAAATTCCTCTTAAGCGCTACGGTCAGCCTGAAGAGTTTGCTAAAGCCGTTGCTTTCTTGGTCTCAGGAGCGAATTCATATATGACAGGCCAGTCATTTCTAATCGACGGAGGCATGGTAAAGTCCATTTAGTTACATAGAAAAACCCTGCAGCTGCAGGGTTTTTTGTTAAATCCAAGTTGTAACTTGGTCCAATGGTAAACGATCGCTAGCATGTGCTTCTTTAGCCGCTTTTCCAACTGAAATAAGCATAACCGGAATGTATCGATCCTCAATTTTAAATTCTTCTACAAATTTTTGAGCGTTAAATCCGCCCATTGAGCAAGTGTCTAATCCTTTTGCTTTTGCTGCAAGCATGAATGTCATAGATGCAAGTGAAGCATTCGTAAACGCTGCATCGCGGGCAAAAGCACCGTTTTTATAAGCGCCGTTAATTTGTCCCGACAAAATATTTTTTACGTCTTCTGTCATGTGACCTGCTTCAACTAGCGGATTGTACACGTCATCTACATTTTTATTGGCTTCTAAATCACCTAAGACAGCTACTACAGCGCCTGCTTCTGTAATTTGTTTTTGGTTGTAAGCAATTGGAAGTAGACGTTCTTTCGCATCTTGGTCTGTAATAACAACGAAATGCCAGTGCTGTAAGTTCCAAGCTGATGGTGACTTCACTGTTGCTTCTAAAAGTTCCGTTAATTCTTCTTTGCTTAATTTAGCTGAAGAGTCATATTCTCGAATCGATGTACGTTCATTTACCACATCAAAAAAATCTTTTGTCATAATAAAAACCTCCGTTAAAAGTATGTATTTCTTTAGTCAATCGATGCACATTTTATAATGATACACTATTGAAGTCAATTTATATGCTTTTAGTATACCCACTCTTATGTGCGGTCACTCGCCAAAGAAATGCATACACTTCTTACCATCGGTTTAACGTGATTGACGAGATGTAAGATAAGCTTCAATTCGATCACAGGCTTCACGCAGCGTGTTCATGGAATACGCATACGATAGGCGTACATATCCTTCACCATGGGAAGAAAAAGCGCTGCCGGGTACTAGTGCAACACCCGCTTCTTTGACTAGCTCCAGGGCAAAATCAAATGAATTACTGTGGAAGTTCTGAATAGAAGGGAAGATATAAAAAGCACCAGTCGGCTTTTCTACGTCAAATCCCATGTTTACTAGTCGGTCATAAACATAATTCAGTCTTTGTTCGTATTCTTTTTTCATATCTACCGCATCGTTTTTACCTGCTGTCAGTGCCTCGAGTGCAGCTGCTTGAGAGACAGAAGAAGCACAGCTCACGTTGTATTGATGAACTTTTAAAATATGTTTGGCTAAATAAGAAGGAGCAAATAAAAGGCCAATTCGCCAGCCAGTCATGGAATGAGACTTTGATACTCCATTAATAACAATTGTTTTCTCTCTCATAGATGAAATGGAGGCAATGGACTGGTGTTTTTTATCAAAAACGAGCTCGCTGTATATTTCATCAGATAGCACAAAAATATTTTTATCGCTTAAAAGAGCAGCAATTTCTTCTAATTCTTGCTGTGACAACGTCACGCCTGTAGGATTAGAGGGATAAGGTAAGATGACGCATCGTGTTTTTGATGTCAAATGCTGCTGGATTAAATCCGCTGTTAGTCGAAATCCTGTTTCGGTTGTATCAATATGTACAGGTTTAGCGCCGTTTAACCGGATAAGCGGTTCGTATCCTGGGTAAACAGGTCCAGGTAAAATAACTTCGGAATCTTCTTCTAAAATGGTGCGAAGAGCAATATCAATTGCTTGACTAGCTCCAATGGTTACAATAACTTCATCAGCTGGGTTATAGTGCAAGTCATATTTTTCTTTGACAAATTGAGCTGCTGCCTCGCGTAGTTCTATTGTTCCAGCATTGTGGGTATAAGAAGTTTGATTATCATCAATTGCAGATTTTGCCGCTTCTTTTACATGTTGTGGTGTTAAGAAGTCAGGTTGTCCAATTGTGAGAGATAAAACATCTTGATAGTGTGAGACCATATTATAAAATGTACGTATTCCTGATAATTCAATTTCTTTGACACGTTTATTGATTAAGTGCTCCATGGGTTCAAATCCTTCCGCGTATTTTCAACTCATTTTATCACAATGAAATTAGGTAAAAAACCACTATTTGCGCATTTTGCAAATAGTGGTTTTAAGTTAGGTGTTATATAGCTTATTAAAAGCAGTTGTTAGTTCATAAAATTGTTCTTCGTCTCTGTTATCTAACGCATCGTCGATAAGAGATTTCAAATGCTGTTTATTAAAGTTTGTACTCATAGTCGTCAAAATACGATTGGCTTCTTTCGCGTAATAGTGTTGGTAAGGTGTGTACTGAGATGAGTGAGGGTAGTGATTCATATTTTTTCGATAAGAACTCATAACATAAACCTCCTTTTTTAAAATAAAACGCAGCTTCTATTACTTGAAATGTACCCTTTCTATATAGTTGTTAACCCTGTTTTTAGCTGCGAATGTGCTAAGGTATGTGTTAGGAAATCAGAGGTTCCTTGCTTCACGTTCGATTCTAGATTCAAAGAAATAAGCGTATAAAAAGACCTGCATATATATGCAGGTCTTGTATATTAGTCAGTGTGTATTTGGCCTTCACGCCAATAAACGGGGGAAACGTAGCCAAAATCAACTTCATGATCGTCCAATGTTACAACGCAGTGATCAGAGCCTTCTTGTTCTTTAATATCTTGATATACAGCTTCTTCTACGTTTTCAATAATGGTCATTTCATTATCGTCATTAAAAAGAATGACGGAGCCTTTCATATTACGAACACCTTCTTTTAAGATTATTCATTCACTTTGTGTAGTATAAACCGTTTTGGCTGTAGAGTCCACAGCTATCTTCGATTTCTTGTTAAAAATTTGTGAACGGGCTTTTAGGAATGAATAAGAAAGCCTCTAAATAGAAGAGTAACCGACTTGTCTATTCTTTCTTGAAGAGCAATAGAGCCGGGTTGGTTGGTACACCAGTAGAGAAGTGTGCCAAAAAAATTAAGTATAGCAATAGAAGCCATTTCTTCGGCAGCGATATCGACTATAAGTTCACCTCGGTCTTGTCCTGTTTGAAAAACTTTTGTAAAATGAGCACGCATTTTTTCAATTTGAAGAATTTCAGATTGTTGAAAGGAACTGTTGGTGATAGCAATATGAAACCAAGAACGGATTAGGTGAGGGTTCGCTTCTTCGTTTGATTGTGCTAGTAATAAAAAGAGTTGTTTAACAATGGCAGCAGTTGATTCTTCTGTTTGAAGGAGCTGTTCTAATTTATAGGAGATACGGTTTGTGAAATTAATTCCAAGGTAGTGAAGAACTTCTTCTTTTGTTTTGAAGTAATTAAAGAATGTTCCCTTTGCTACACCCGCTTCATGCGTAATTTGAGACACAGTCGTTTTTTGATATCCCTGCTGTTGGAATAAAGAAATAGCTGCTTTTTGTATGCGTTTTTTTGTTTCTTCTTTTTGTAATCCTCTGTTCATAAATTACACCTCGTTTGAATAGGAGTAGTCGTTTGACTCAAGTTCATTAGCTAGTATAGAGAAGTAAAGTAGAGCAATTAAAAAACTGAGCAGAGGATGAGACGAAAGGGATCGACGCTCATGTTTTTATATAGTATATAATATTCTGTTAATTCGTAAAACAATATTTTGTGTATATGTTTCAGGGGAAAAGATAACAAAATAAGAAAGTTTTTCTTTACGGATATAAGAGGCGGTCACTATAATAGGAAATATGGACTATTAGATAAGCAGGTGAGATGAGAGGGGCAAGTGATATGAATCAAGATAAAGGAATACTGTTAGAAAGTGGTACAAACGAACTGGAAATTGTCGAATTCGAGATAGGAAATGTTTTATTTGGCATCAATGTAGTAAAAGTTAGAGAGATTATTAATCCCGTATCTATTACACCTGTTCCAAATGCGCATTCTTACATAGAAGGTATTATAGAGCTAAGAGGGGAAGTTCTTCCTGTTGTTGACATAGCCAAAGCGTTAAAAATGGAACCTTCAAATACGCCGGAAAAAGATAAGTTAATTGTTACAGAGTTCAATCGGCAAAAAATTGTCTTTCATACCCATGCAGTGACGCAAATTCACCGTATTTCTTGGAAAGAAATTGAGAAGCCTTCAGATTTGTATCAAGGTTTGGAAACGCAGATTACTGGAGTGGTAAAATTAAACGGACAAATGATTCTGCTTTTAGACTTTGAAAAGCTGATTTCTGACGTGAACCCTGATGCGGGTATTAATCAGTCGAAAATAAAAAAGCTAGGGGCCAGGGAACGCTCCAATAAAAAGATTGTCGTGGCTGAAGACTCGCCGCTGCTGCGCCGAATGATTGAAGATACTCTTGCACAAGCAGGTTATGAGAACACGGAATTTTTTGAGAACGGTGAGGAAGCATGGAACTATCTAAGCTCGGTGATCGATGAAGGAGTGGAAATCAGTGATCAAGTTCAGCTGCTTATTACAGATATAGAAATGCCGCAAATGGATGGACATCATTTAACTAAAAAAGTGAAAGAAAATCCTCAGCTTTCTATCCTTCCAGTCATTATTTTCTCTTCTCTTATCACGGAAGATTTACGTCACAAGGGAAAGATGGTAGGAGCAGAAGGACAAGTAAGTAAGCCGGAAATCGGAGAGCTTGTTGAGTTGATTGATCTCTATATTTTGTAGGATGACAAAATAGTGCCTGAAAGCAGATTGCTCCACTTCAGGCACTTTCTTTAAAAATAACTTTTACCCAGCGGTTTAAACACAGGTGCTTGCCGTTTTCTTGGAGTCGAAACAGGGCTTTTGGCCGGCTGTACGAGATGACCCGTATATTTAGATAATAAGCGCTTCGCATAAGATAATGACATAGTCGTTTTGGGATTTCGATACTGATGGTTTAAATGGCCGAGGTGTGATAACTCTTTGAAGTCTTCTTTCTTTGGAGGCATATGGAAAAAGTAGTCTCCAACTGATACAAGTACATCTGATTTTTGTTGACTTTTACCAGGGTTTGGCGAAAAGTGAAGTCCTTCTTTTTTTGCTTTTCCTTCTAAAATTAGTTGATCTAATGCAATTTTCTTTAACGTATATAACTGCTTAGGATCAGGAGCAGCTTTTGCGTGACGATTTACAGTGAAAATAGCTTGTGCAATCTCAGATACAGACGGGGTCAAAGAGCCTTGTCCATTTGCTTGAGACATACGTTCACTCCCTTTCTATCATATCAGCTGTTCAACCTATAAGGTGAAAGCTGATACGTTCATTATAGCGTGTCTTGTCCCATTTGAAAATAATTACACGAAGAAGTATTTTGGTAATTACTGAAATTTCTTATGTATAGGGTTTGTTTTGTTGCGCTTCCTTATACAAGTAAAGTGGAACAGCACGCCATACTTTCTCTTTTTTTAAAATGCTGCTCACACAGTTACACAATCATTAATTAGTAAATCCTGAACTATTGAGCCATTCGCCGAGAAGGTCGAATATAAACACCAGTACCATTTGGCACAATTTGAGCTAGCTCATTTACTTGGGCATTATACATGCGAATGCATCCTTTGGATACGGCTTTTCCAATAGAACTTGGATCATTTGTTCCGTGAATGCCATAGGACTTTTTAGACAAGCTTAGCCACATTGTACCAAAAGGCCCCCCGGGTTTTGGCTCCCGGTTAACGATAACAAAGTCTCCAGTAGGGGTTGCGCTCAGCATTTTTCCTGCTGCAATGGGATAGACTTTTTGTATGACATTATTTCTTCGTAATTCAAGCTGTTTTTCAGCAATAAACACGTGGATCGTGTAAGGAATGAGCTCTTTATCGGGAAGGTTTGGAATGATGATTACTTGCCCTGGCTTCAGCGTACGATGGCTTACAAAAGGGTTAGCCATCCACAGGTCTTCAACCGGAATCCGGTAGTCACCTGAAACACTTTGCCAGGTTTCACCCCGCTTTACTGTATATCTCATTAACTTCGCTCCTTTGATATATGACTATGTTATAACAGTATACGATTGAAAAAAGTAAAAGTGACTTTTGTGAGCATAAAGTTATTTTGAAAAAGGTGTTGAAATTACATTGACGTATAAGCATGGACTGATTGATATAGGTTCAAATACGATACGCCTTGTTATTTATAAATACAACAAAGGCAGAGGGTTTAAGCAAATTGAAAACGTGAAAGTAGCTGCACGGCTTCGAAATTATTTAAGTAAAGAAGGAGTGTTAACGGCTAAAGGAATATATACCTTGCTTGATACGCTTAAAACGTTTGGAGTTATTACCAAGCATCATCAGCTGTCGCACGTTACCTGTGTGGCCACAGCTACCATCCGTCAAGCGACTAATGCAAAAGAAGTTCTAGCGGTTGTAAAAAAAGAAACGGGCTTTTCTATTCAACTATTGTCTGAATATGAAGAAGCGTATTACGGCTTTGTTGCAGTTATTCATTCCACTTCGATCGAAGAAGCCATTACAATTGACATTGGCGGGGGAAGTACGGAAGTTACGTATTTTCGCAATCGAGAGTTAGTGCAGTACCACAGCTTTCCGTTCGGTACCTTATCTCTACGTCTGCAGTTCGTCAAAGGCAATATTCCCACTGCAGAAGAAAAAGTGAAAATACGGGATTTTGTGCTCCGGCATTTCCATACCGTTCCGTGGCTTTTAAATCGCCATGTTCCGATTGTAGCAATGGGAGGAAGTGCAAGAAGTATGGTGCAACTGCATCAAGGTTTTATCCACTATCCTCTCGCGGGGCTGCATCAATATGAAATGAATTTAGCTGATATATTGCATGTGAAATCGGCTATAGGCTCATTGTCATATCACAATCTTCAAAAGCTAGACCGCTTGTCAAAAGATCGTGCCGATACAATTTTGCCAGCGATTGAAGTATTTCAATCAGTATATGAAACCGTGAACGCGACTCGCTTCATCTTAAGCCGCAAAGGCTTGAGAGAAGGAGTGTTATTTAAAGAAGCATCTGATGCTAATATCCAGCCAATGTACCCCGATGTCATACAGCAAAGTTTTCAAGAAATAATGGAAGAGTTTGAAATAAGTAAAGAGTACGTCAAACAGCTTACGAGCACAGCTATTATGATATTTCAGCATCTTAGAGAGCAGGGGCCGGTTGATTTAAAAGAGGATGACTTAGCGCTTCTTATAAAAGCTGCGCAAGTGTATGATATAGGAGAGTATATTGATGCGGAATCAAGCAGCCAGCATACGTTTTACGTGCTTGCTAATCGTACAATAGATGGAATTTCACATAGAGAACGTTTAAAGCTGGCACTTGTTTCTTCATATAAAGGGAAGTTTTCTTTTAGGCAATATGTTGCTCCTTTTAAAAAGTGGTTAACAAAAGAAGAACAAAAAAAAGTCCAGCTGCTCGGTGCGGTTTTAAAAATAGCTGATGGCTTACATGCAACAAAGCGAAATGTTGTTCAACATATTGATACGAAAAGCGATGAAAACACAGTTACGATTAAACTATTATGTACAAAAGCCTTTCTTCCTGAACAATATCAGGCTGAAAAACAGAAAAAGCATCTAGAAAAAGTAGTCAAAAAAAATATTGTTCTTGAATTTACTAAGCTTTAGAATAACGCTGGATCGGTTAGAATATTCAGTATAGCTAACTAGATTAAATCCATTATCCTGGAAGGTGAGGCTAATGTTAGAAAGTAATCGGACTTATAAGCAAGCCATACAAGTGGCTGATTCAGCTTATTACAATAATCGTGAATTGAGCTGGCTGGCCTTTAACAAGCGGGTGCTGGAAGAAGCTGTAGATACGAAAAACCCTTTGCTTGAGCGATTTAAATTTCTAGGGATTTTCAGTTCGAACCTGGATGAGTTTTTTATGATTCGGGTAGCGGGGTTAAAAGATCAGGTGAAGGCTGGATTTACCAAACCCGAAAACAAAGCAGGTTTAACTCCTAAACAGCAGCTATTCTCTATCTCCAAACAAAACCACAATCTTGTCAAGCAGCAGTATGATACGTATATTCACACACTTCTTCCCGAATTACAGAAATACGGTGTGGAAATCATTACGATTGAACAGCTGAAGAAATCAAATCTAGATAAGCTTGAACAGTATTTTGATGAGCAAATCTTTCCCGTATTGACTCCTATGGCTATCGATACCTACCGGCCGTTTCCTATGTTGATGAATAAAAGCTTGAACTTAGCAGTCGTCCTTTCAGAACAGTTAAATGATGAGCAGCAAATTGCTGAGATAAAAGGAAGACTAGCTATTGTCCAAGTACCTTCGATGCTAACGCGCTATATTGAAATAGCTACGTCAGATTCTACCCGTCTATTTGTATTGCTAGAAGATGTGATTGCCTATTTTATTAAAAAATTGTTTAAGGGATACCGCGTTTCTTCTGTTTCTCAATTTCGAATTACCCGCAACGCAGATATGACTATTCACGAAGAAGACGCTCAAGATTTACTAAAAGAGATTGAAGAAGAGTTGCAGAAGCGAAAATGGGGAGCGGCTGTTCGTCTTGAGATTAAGCGTCCATATGATCTGGATGTACTAGCGTATGTAAAGTCAGTCCTTGAAATTGATGATGAAGATGTGTATGGGATCGAAGGACAGCTGGATTTAACCAGTTTATTTTCGTTTTATAGATTACTTAAATCTACGCATGAAGAGTTGGCTGAAAAAGCCTTTATTCCTAAGCTTACAACAGGGTTACATCCGGATCAAAATGTTTTCGACCAAGTGATTCAAAGAGACATTTTGCTTCATCATCCTTATGAATCGTTTAAGCCGGTCCTTGATTTTGTTAACTTTGCAGCAGACGATGAAAATGTGCTAGCTATTAAGCAGACGTTATACAGGGTAAGCGGAGATTCTCCTGTTATTAAAGCATTAAAACGAGCGGCTGCAAAAGGTAAACAAGTGACGGTACTAGTTGAACTAAAAGCAAGGTTTGATGAAGAGAATAATGTGCAATGGGCTAAAGAGCTAGAGCGGGCAGGATGCCACGTGATATATGGAATGACGCATTTAAAAACGCATGGTAAAATTACGCTCGTGGTGAGAAGAGAAGGAGAGCATATTAAGCGATTTGTTCATCTTGGTACTGGGAATTACAACGATGCGACGGCAAAGATCTATACGGATATAAGTCTTTTTACTGTCAACCGAAACATCGGGATAGATGCGGCCAATTTTTTTAATTACTTAAGTGGCTATACGCAAAAACCAGTATATCATCATTTATCCGTTGCACCATTTGATATAAGAAATGATTTTTTGCATCTCATTGATCAGGAAATCCATTATCATAAACGGTATGGCAATGGAAGAATCATTGGGAAAATGAACTCATTGACGGATAAAATTTTAATTATGAAGCTATATGAAGCTTCTATAGCTGGTGTGGCAATCGAACTCATTGTTAGAGGAGCGTGCTGCTTGCGCCCTCAAGTTCAAGGCGTTAGCGAGAATATAAGAGTAAGAAGCATTGTCGGACGATTTTTAGAACATAGCCGAATTTATTATTTTCATCATAATAAACAGGAAAGGTTTTTCTTTTCATCTGCAGATATGATGACAAGAAATATGGTGAAACGAGTAGAAATTTTATTTCCTATCTTGGATACACATTTGAAAAAAAAAGTGTGGAAATGGCTTGAAGTTATGCTTGCTGATAATGTAAAAGCACGAGAACAAGATCAAGAAGGAAATTATCATTACGTCATAAAAAAAGAACATGAGCTCTCTATTAATAGTCAAGAGATCTTTTGTCAATATGCTCTTTGCGACGAGCAAGAATAACATAAAAAAAGCCGAGTGCTCGGCTTTTTAGTCATGTTATTATCTAGGAATGGGACCAACAGGACCGTATCCAGGTCCGTAGTATGTGTTATAAACAGGAGCACCGCCTCCATAGCCGGCACCAGGGTAGCCTCCTCCAGGAAATCCACCGCCGTAAAACGGAACCGGATAAGGATAAGGTGGTGGACAGCACCCAGGTCTGCCTCCAAAACCGCCAACAGCTAGTCCGCCAAGCAGCCCACCAGCTAAGCCAGCAACAAAGGGAAATCCAAAAAAGCGCTCGTCACCATTTGGAATATTACGATATCCTGTATAGGGATATTGATAGTACATAATTTAACCTCCTTGTCAGTTGTCTTTGTAGTGTATGGCTGAACGGAAGCTTTTGAGCCTGGTTTATTTCTTTAAGACTAGAATTAGGCGGTCATGATCAGCTAAAAAAAGACAAAAAAACATAAAAACGCCCTGTAAGGGCGTTTTTATATTGATTGCAAGGTGAAAAGCGTAATTTCAGGCGTAGCTAAAAAACGAAAAGGAATGCGCGTGGTTCCTAAGCCTCTATTCACATAAAGCTTCATTTTAGAATCTCCAACTTCGTACATTCCTTCAGGGTAAACTGTCCCAAAGGGCGGTGTAATCAAAGGACCGTAAAAAGGAATTTGAATTTGGCCTCCGTGACTATGGCCGGAGAGCTGAAGATCCACTGGAAAAGGAGCTGCTTTGACAGCAACGTCAGGTTCATGAATCATAGCAATAGAAAAGATATCCGGCTGTAATTGACCTAGCGTTCCTTCATATTGTGGATTCCCCAGCATAATATCATCAAGTCCGCAAATATGAATGTAGCTTTTATCAGGCATGGACACCGTGTCAACTTCATTTACTAGAAGTCTAAATCCTGCGTTTTCAATGGCTTGTTTGTAGATATTTGTTCCATACCCTCCATGATCATGGTTTCCATATATTGCGTATTTTCCAAGAGGAGCCTGAAGCCTTTGTAAAATCGGGGGGATTCTTTCTGGATGCGGGTATTCATTAGGTACATCCATTAAATCTCCGGTAAATAATATAATATTAGGCTTCAAATTATTTATGGTTACCATAAGCTGTTCTAGTTGTAATAAATCATAAGATAGTCCAAGGTGAATATCACTAAATTGTAAAATTTTTATTCCGTTAAAGCTTTTCGGAATGTTTTTAGAAGTAATTGTATGACGAACAATTTGCAGACGTCTAGGCTCAATATATTTGGCATATGTATACCCAAAAGACGTGGTGAGCAAAGACCCTAACGAAATGGACGCTAGTCCTTTCAAAAAAGATCGTCTTGTATACGTCTTTTTCATGCAAAATCAACCTATTCCTTATAGTTTTCAAGTTTTCATTATAGCATTGTTTTTTTTATCATCACAACGAGAAGTCTGCTTTTAAGTTAAATAGATAAAAGTTTCACTTTATTCAGAAAAAATAGTAAAATGAAATTGTAAAACACTTATATTTTGGGGAGGATGAGAAATTGAAGAACAAGGTCGTAATTGTTACTGGCGGTTCAAGTGGAATGGGAAAACATATGGCGAAGCGATTTGCAGAACAAGGTGCTCATGTGGTAATCACGGGCAGGTCAGCCGAGCGATTACAAGAAACAGAAAATGAAATTAAAACATTTGATGGACAGGTACTTTCAGTGGTGATGGATGTACGCAATCCAGAAGATGTGGAACGAATGGTTCAAGAAACAGACAAGTCATTTGGACAAATTGATTTTTTAGTTAATAATGCTGCAGGCAATTTTATATGTGCAGCTGAAGACTTATCTATTAACGGATGGAACAGCGTAATTAATATCGTATTAAATGGTACATTTTACTGCAGTTCCGCAGTAGGGAAGTATTGGATCGATAAAGGTACAAAAGGAGCTATTACAAATATTGTGGCTACATATGCCTGGAATGCAGGAGCAGGTGTTATTCATTCAGCTTGTGCCAAGTCAGGAGTTTTAACCATGACGCGCACGCTCGCAGTAGAGTGGGGAAAGAAATATGGTATACGGGTGAATGCGATTGCGCCGGGGCCGATCGAGCGAACAGGAGGAGCAGATAAATTATTTGAATCAGAAAAAATGAAAGCGCGTACATTAAATTCTGTACCATTAGGACGCCTTGGAACTCCTGAGGAAATAGCAGGATTAGCTAGTTTCTTATTCTCCGATGAAGCGTCTTATATCAATGGGGAATGCATCACGATGGACGGGGGACAGTGGCTAAATCAGCATCCTTTTTAAGTTTGGATACGCACTAAAAAGTACAAAGCAAACCGAGAAGGGCTAGCAAAATTATGCTATTCGTATTATACTAACGTAAAGTGAACAAGGAGAGGGGAGAGTTGAGTGGACCCGTTAGATGTATTAACAAACATAGAGAAAACTCTTCCGTATTATCAAGCAATTTTTAGTGCAGATGGACATAGAGTAATTGGCTATGAAGTGTTGGCGAGGTTTCAAAATGAAGGGGAAATTGAAAGTCTCGGCCCATTCTTTCATGATGATGCGATTCCGGATGAATATCGCATAGAAGTTGATTATGCTGTTTTAACACAAGCGCTCGAGCATATGTTGACCCAGGAAGAACAATTTTTAATTTTTATTAATCAAAACCCTAATTTATTAATGAACGATCATGGAGAATCCTTGCTAGAATTATTGAAACTTTTCGAAAATAAAGGATTGTCGCTTGATCGAATTGTTCTTGAAATTACAGAACACAATTTTAGTGGAGATTTGGAATCACTTCAACACTTACTAAAGTATTATCAAACATATGGTATTAAGATTGCAATTGATAATATAGGAAAAGAAAGTAGTAATCTAGACAGGATTGGGTTGCTTTCACCAGATATCTTAAAAGTAGATTTACATATTCTAAGACAAACAGACATGGCGCAGTCGTATCAAGACGTATTGTATTCTTTATCTCTGTTAGCAAGGAAAATGGGTGCTACGCTTCTATACGAAGATATAGAAGCCTCCTATCAGCTGCAATATGCATGGAGAAACGGAGGCAGGTATTTTCAAGGTTATTATTTACATAAGCCGGCTGCTGAACTTGTCGATCCGAACATCTTAAAGGATAAACTAAAGGAACGTTTTGAAATGTATATCGCTCACGAAAAGAAAAAGCTGCTTGCTGTTTACCAGCTGACAGAACGCTTTCAAGATAAAATGCAGCAGGTAATGACAAAGTGCAGAAAGCTAGAAACGTATGACGATATGCTGCCTGTTATTGCAGAAGAACTATCCAACGTGTGTTTTCGCCTTTACATCTGCGATGAAAATGGATTTCAAAAGTCTTCTAACTATGTAAAGAAAAACGAGGATTGGATTCTTGAGCCTGAATATGTAAAGAAAAATTGGAGCTGGCGCCCGTATTTTCTTGAGAATATTATTCGAATGAGCTATGAAAAAAAAGGCATATTATCAGATTTGTATAATGATATTGAAACAGGCGAGAATATCCGAACTTTTTCGTATCCAATTGATAATATGCACTATGTATTCCTTGATATTTCATATTCTTTTTTATACGAAAGAGACGTTTTATAGAGAATGAATAAGTGGAAGTTAAACCGGCAGCTAGCAAAAGTGGTTGCCGGTTTTTTATGTTTTTTAGAGGAGAACGACAGTCGGCTATAGAGATATGCATAGGCAGGGGAATTTTCGGAATTCTAATAAAAAAGAAGCTAAGGAGCTGATTTAATTTGAAGAAAATATGCTTATTTGTCTTTTTGCTGATTGTCTTGTACTCCGGAAAATCTGTTCATGCAGAAGTATCAGGAGAGATTAGGCATGAAATCTTTATAAATTTGCAGGACGCTTATCAGGCTCAGCTAAGAGCTGCGTCTGCCCATACTAATCAAGATGCTGCTCGTGAGCTGAAATTGTTTTTAGATGATGAGTATGCATATGTATTTTTTAATGAGGCTCTCTTACAAAAAGCTCAAGGGTATGTCGGAGAGGGACCTGAATATTTAACACACTATATCCCTTTCTTTTCTTTCGATGAACAGACCAAGGTAGCTCTTCATTCCGACCAAAACAAAGCTTATGTCTATCAATTTTTTCCGGCTGTGCATAATGAACGGGTAAAATACCAAGATCATTATGAAATGATCACTTTAGTAAAAAAACAGGGGAAATGGAAAGTGCAAAAGCTTATATATAGTAAGTAACACTCAAAATAGCTGAGGAAAGCTTATTTTGAGTGTTACTGTTACCCGATGTTAAGAAGCTTCTCAAGCGCTTGAAGGTCAAATCCTCTGATAATTTTCTGGTCAACACGAATGGTCGGAGTGGAATAAGACTCTAACTCAGTAGTCATTCGTTTTCGAGCAGAAGCATCTTTAGATACGTCAAATTCTTTATAGGAAACGTGATGATGCTGTAAAAACTGTTTAACAATTTCGCAAGGTGGGCAAGCTGGTTGTGTGTACAACTCTATAGATCTCAATGAAAGCACCTCCCTATATCAAAATGAATGATGTTAAAGTAGAATAAAGTTTTGTATGATACATAGTATATCGCTATGTTATTATAATAAAAAACGACATATATCGCTATAATAAGGCATTTTCTTATGAAAAATCACGTAAAGTACTTGTGTTTTTTTAGTATGTGGCATATAGTGAAATGGTGTCTTTTAAGTATTAGTTTAGATAAAGGATTTATTTGAATTGATATTGTAGAAAAGTCGAATGCGTAATGATGTAATAGGTGAAAGGAGAGATTATATGTCACAATTACAAGGTATTTTAACTCGTCTTGTGAATCTCCGTGAACAAGCAAGTGGAAGTGAAGCGCCACAACGCTTCTTCGAAGTAGAGGGAAAAAGAATTTGCAGCGTGAAATATCATGCAAAAACTGAAACATACGAACTTGAAGTATATCAAGATGGTGAAAAGCCAGCCGTTTATCAATTTGATAACGTTGATATGATTGCAATTGAAATTTTTGAACTTATTCATTAAGGGATAAAGCAAAACGAATGCCGCAAAGGATTTTATACTTTGCGGTATTTTTTTGTTACTGCCTATGGAGTTTTTGCGGTGGCTTCTGCCCTATTTTCCCGAGAAATATCGACAAAGTGATAGCAGATTTTCTGATAAATGGAAGGAACGGGTCGAATGCTGTAAAAAAACCAAAATAAAAAATTCAGATAATTATGAACTTTCGTTGACACTTGTTTTAAAAAAATCTAGACTTAACATATAAGGGAGAACATCGGGTGTGTCTGCTTCTATTCCCTCTTAAAGGTTCGCATTTACGTAAGCAAGCTATTTTCATTTTGTAGCTTGTTCTTTTTCTCTTTACACACGTGGAAGTTATGAGAAATGGAAGGAGAATGTATAAATGATTGATATTGATCACAACCAGTTAAATCAAATTGAACTTCGAGATTTGCTTGTCACTTCTGATAAAGTTGCTCATGTTCAAGTGGGAAATAATTTAGAACATGCTTTGCTTGTGTTAACAAAGACTGGCTATACGTCCATTCCCGTATTAAATCCAAGGTTTCAGCTGCAGGGGTTCGTGAGCATGACGCTTATTTTAGATTCGATTTTAGGATTAAAGCGCATTGAATTTGAACGATTAGAAACCATGAAAGTAGAAGAAGTTATGAATCAAAATGTTCCTCGTGTCTCCATGAAAAAATCTGTATTAAAAGTCATAAATGCCATGATTAACCATCCTTTTTTGTGCGTAGAGAATGAAGATGGTATTTTTGAAGGGATTTTAACACGAAGAAATTTGTTAAAGTCATTAAGAAGGCAGTCCATCATTCTCCCGAAGGAGTCATTTCAATAATTTTTTTAGGAAATCGTGTTTCAGCCTATCTTTCTCCGTTTTTTTCTTATATGATAAAGGTAAAATGAAAGTAAAAAGAGGCTTGAAAGGAATAACTGAATGCAATTAATAGAATGTCGAATGCTCGTTGTATTAGCTCAAGAATTAAATATGAGAAAAGCTGCAGAGAGATTATTTGTATCGCAACCAGCTTTATCACAGAGGCTGCAAACCATTGAAAAAGCATGGGATACACAAATCTTCATTCGTTCGCAAAAAGGACTGTCATTAACGCCTGCTGGAGAAAAGATTGTTCAATTTGCAAAAGAAGTGGTAGAAAAAGAAGATCGGGTTCGCGAGGACTTGCATCATTTAGATAATGAAGTATATGGTACACTCAAATTAGCGGTGGCGTCGATTATTGGACAGCACTGGCTGCCGGCGGTGTTAAAACGCTATATGGATCGTTACCCACATGCTAAAATCTCTCTTGTAACCGGTTGGAGCAGTGAAATGCTTCGCTACCTGTACGAAGATGAGGTACATATTGGAATCATACGCGGAAACCCGGATTGGAAAGGCGTCAAAGAACATTTGTTTACAGATCCTCTTTATCTAGTTGATTCAGAAATTGAAAGGGCAGCGGAAGTAGTAAATACTCATCGACCATTTATTCAATTTAAAAGTGACTCAACGTATTATCAAGAAATTTTAGAATGGTGGCATCGAGAGTTTCATACTACACCGAAACGTACGATTGTAGTGGATCAGATTGAGACGTGTAAGCAAATGGCTTTAAATGGTCTTGGCTTCGCTATTTTACCATCGATTGCTATTAAAGAAGCTGGAAGCCATATTCACCGGACGCCGCTTCTGAAAGCAAATGGAGAGCCAATTACCCGAGACACTTCTTTAGTTGGATATGAATCAGCTTTTAAACTGAAGCAAGTTCGAGCATTTGTTGATATTGTACGTGAATATGTAAGAGAAACGGTCTAAAGCGAGCCTACATGCTCGCTTTTTTTATTTGCAATCGTTATCTTTTTATTAAAACGATAATGATGCTTGTCATTGTGAAAGCATTTTGTTACATTAAATGAGACATTGCTTACTTAGGAGGAATACATAATGAAAATGATGGATGCTAATGAGATTATCTCATTTATTCAAAACAGCACAAAATCAACACCGGTAAAAGTTTACGTAAAAGGTGAAGTAGAAGGAATTGACTTTGGTTCATCTTCTAAAACATTCGTAACGGGCAACACAGGTGTAGTGTTCGGTGAATGGAAAGAAATTAAAGCTGCTATTGAAGCAAACGAAGGAAAAATTGAAGACTACGTAATTGAAAACGATCGCCGCAACTCTGCGATTCCTTTATTAGATATGAAAGGAATTAAAGCTCGCATTGAGCCAGGCGCTATTATTCGTGATCAAGTTGAAATCGGCGACAACGCTGTTATTATGATGGGTGCATCTATTAACATCGGTTCTGTAATCGGTGAAGGAACAATGATCGACATGAACGTAGTACTTGGTGGTCGTGCAACAGTAGGTAAAAACTGTCATATCGGCGCAGGTTCTGTATTAGCTGGTGTTATTGAGCCACCTTCTGCAAAACCAGTTGTAGTAGAAGATGACGTAGTAATCGGTGCTAATGCTGTTGTTCTTGAAGGTGTAACAGTAGGTAAAGGTGCCGTAGTTGCTGCAGGTGCAATCGTGGTAGAAGATGTAGCTCCTTACACAGTAGTAGCAGGTACGCCGGCTCGCGTTATTAAAGAAATTGACGAAAAAACAAAGTCTAAAACAGAAATCAAGCAAGAATTGCGTCAATTAAACGAAGAATAAGAAAAACGATCAGTTTGCGCTTTTTCTTTGCTGAATTAGTCGGTTTTAGCGATTGGGATACTGAATCCTTAAACGTATCATATGGACAAGTTGGAAGCGTGGGCAACCACGCTTTCTTCTTTATTTCGTGAGGAGGACATACACATGGCTGAAAATGAATTTGTGAAAATAAGAAGAGAGCTACATAAAATTCCTGAATTAGGGTTTCAAGAGGTGAAAACACAGCGTTTTTTGCTTGATTATATTAACACTCTTCCGCAAGAACGCTTAGAAGTAAAGACGTGGAAAACAGGACTCTTTGTTAAAGTACATGGTACAAACCCAACTAAAACAATAGGCTACCGAGCAGATATTGACGGTCTTCCTATCACGGAAGAAACGAATTATTCTTTTCAATCACAGCATGAAGGACTAATGCATGCCTGCGGACATGATATGCATATGGCCATCGGGCTAGGCGTACTGACTTACTTTGCTCAGCATGAAATCAAAGATAATGTACTGTTCATCTTTCAACCTGCAGAAGAAGGTCCAGGAGGAGCACAGCCAATGCTCCAAAGCGATATCATGAAAGAATGGCTTCCAGATTTCATCTTCGCCCTTCACGTAGCGCCTGAATATCCGGTTGGGTCGATTGCACTGAAGGAAGGGTTACTATTTGCTAACACGTCTGAGCTATTTATTGATTTAAAAGGAAAAGGCGGGCATGCTGCTTATCCACATACAACAAATGATATGGTAGTTGCTGCTTGTCAGCTCGTTTCACAGCTTCAAACTATTGTTGCTCGCAACGTTGATCCGCTAGACAGCGCTGTAATTACAGTAGGAAAAATTCAAGGCGGGACGGTTCAAAATATTATTGCGGAGCGAGCTCGCATAGAAGGAACCATTCGCACGCTATCTCCTGAATCAATGATGCGTGTTAAAGAACGAATTGAAGCGATTGTTAAAGGAGTAGAAGTAGGGTATCAGTGTGAAACAGCCATTGATTATGGTTGTATGTATCATCAAGTATATAATCACCATGAAGTCACGCGAGAGTTTATGGAGTTTGCCAAAGCGCAAACGGACGTGGATGTTATTGAGTGCAAAGAAGCAATGACAGGAGAAGATTTTGGCTATATGCTAAAAGATATTCCTGGATTTATGTTTTGGCTTGGCGTTCAGTCTGAATATGGGCTTCATCATGCAAAGCTGCAGCCTCATGAAGGCGCAATAGATACTGCGATTTCTCTTATTACAAAATATTTTGAACATAAAGGCAATCAATAAATCGTATAATCATTTTTCCTTATGGCTAAATTAATACCATGAGGAGGTGGGCAACGATGGCACGAATTGGTGTAGAATACGGTTTAACAGATGTACAGGCTGCACTTCAGCAGCTCGGACATGAAGTGGTACAATTACGCAACGAAAGTGATGCACAAGGGTGCGATTGCTGTGTTGTAACAGGACAGGATTCAAACGTAATGGGGATTTCTGATGCAGTAACGCAAGGCTCAGTTATTACAGCTAGCGGATTAACGGCAGAAGAAATTTGTCAGCAAGTAGGCAACAAGGTACAAGGATAAAAGAAAGCCGAAGGAACAAATCCTTCGGCTATTTTTTATGCATGCTGAGGCTGCTTGGCATCTTCAGGCTGCTTTTTATCAATATTTACTTGATGAGGGAACGGAATATCAATACCGTTTGCGTCAAATGCTTCTTTAAACTCTTTGCGAAGCTGACGTTCAACCCCCCACTGCTCACCGTTTTTAGCTTTGCCAACTACACGAAGCACAACGTCCGACGCGCCTAGACCTTGAACTCCTATCACGCTTGGTCCTTCTACAATGTTTTCATTTGTTGCAGCAACGCGCTCGCATACTTTTTCTAGTACGGAAATTGCTTTGTCAATATCATCATCATACGAAATGCCAATATCAATCAACGCGCGCATATTGCCTCGGGAATGATTGCTTAAGCTTGTAATTTCACGGTTAGGCACATAGTGTAAAGTTCCATCAAACCCGCGAATTTGAGTAGTACGAAGACCTACTGATTCGACAATTCCTGAAAAACTTCCGGTTGTTACATAGTCGTCAACATCAAGCTGTTTTTCAAGAAGTAAAAAGAAACCTGTTACAACGTCGCTAACCAGTCCTTGAGCACCGAACCCGATTGCTAGACCCACAACTCCGGCACCAGCTAATAAAGCTGTCGCATGAATATTTACCGCTTCAAGCAGCATGACGACAAAAATAAAAATAAGTACATATGAAAACACATTAACGGTTAAACTTTTGAGTGTGAGCATACGTCCACGCGTAGCGTTTTCGCGCTCACTCATTCTTTCAAAGGAACGTTCAATAACTTTTTTACCAATTGCTCGTACAAGTAAAAATACAATGGTAATGGCAACTAGTTTTAACACAATAACTCCAGTATTGGTAAGAAGCTGTTCCCAGTTGATGTCTTGCATCTTAAACATTCGTTGTTCATCCTTCCTATGTTCTGTTTCAATATTACTAAGTGGGAATTTATTCTGTGGAAAAGATTTTGTAAGAGTATGAGCACATTTGTTTATTCCCGATATTAGACATGCTAAACTGAGAAGGTAAATAAATGCAAACCTTTTATAGCATTTTTTTGCTAAAGTCAGGGTTTAATTTGCCCTCAAGGCGGGCATAACAACTATGTTACCATTATAAGGTGTTGTTTAAATTCATTCTTAATTAATATTGACTAAAAAAACAATATCCATTATAATGAAAACCGTTATAACAGTACATAAGTGAGAATGTTTTATACATTTTCTCATTTAATAATTATTTGGAGGGATCATGTATGCCAGAACGTATGGTAGGTAAACAAGCTCCACGCTTTGAAATGGAAGCTGTATTATCAAACAAAGAATTCGGTAAAGTTAGCTTAGAAGAAAATATTAAAAATGACAAATGGACAGTATTATTCTTCTATCCAATGGACTTTACATTTGTATGTCCAACAGAAATCACTGCACTTTCTGACCGTTATGATGAGTTTGAAGATCTTGACGCAGAAGTAATCGGTGTTTCTACAGACACAATCCATACACACTTAGCTTGGATCAACACTGATCGTAAAGATAATGGTTTAGGTGATCTTAAATATCCATTAGCAGCTGATACAAATCACGTTGTTTCTCGTGAGTACGGCGTTTTAATTGAAGAAGAAGGTGTAGCACTTCGCGGTTTATTCATCATCAGCCCAGAAGGCGAATTACAATATTCAGTTGTAAACCACAACAATATTGGCCGTGACGTTGATGAAACTTTACGTGTTCTTCAAGCGTTACAAACTGGCGGACTTTGCCCAGCTAACTGGAAACCAGGTCAAGCTACTTTAAACGCGTAAGCACAACGTTTAAAAGGTCTAACGTCCACGTTAGGCCTTTTTTTCATCGGATAATAAAGAACATTTAGTTAATAATAGTGAAAATAAGGGAGGCTTTTATTCATGAAATTACGTCAGCCAATGCCTGAGTTAACGGGCGCTACAGAATGGTTAAACGGAGAGGTTACAAAAGAGCAGCTAATTGGCGAAAAGCCAACGCTTATTCATTTTTGGTCAGTAAGCTGTCATTTATGTAAAGAAGCAATGCCTCAAGTAAATGAATTTCGCGACCAATACAAAGATCAATTAAACGTAGTAGCCGTTCATATGCCGCGCTCTGAAGATGATTTAGACTTAACAAAAATTAAAGAAGTAGCAGCAGAACATGATATTACGCAGCCAATTTTTGTAGACAGTGAACATAAATTAACGGATGCATTTGAAAATCAATATGTACCTGCATATTATGTATTTGACAAAACAGGTCAGCTACGCCACTTCCAAGCTGGCGGAAGCGGTATGAAAATGCTTGAAAAGCGCGTGAATCGTGTATTAGGCGAGAACGAATAAATACAGGCAGTTGTAACAGGTAAAAAGCATTCGATGCTTAGTAGAACTTGCATCGAATGTTTTTCTTTTTTTGTGTGTAGGAAGTAACTGATAAAGGAAATATAAAAATGTGGATTTTTTCTTGTGAGTTTACACCATACTAACACTAACAACATGATACGAAACTTACTATTGGAGGTAATTTACATATGAAATTAGGTATGATTGGCTTAGGAAAAATGGGAGCAAACTTAGTATTGAATTTACTAGATCATAACCATTCTGTGGTAGCATTCGATGTGAACAACGAAGCAGTACAGAAAGTATCAGAAAAGGGAGCAGAAGGAGCTTCTTCGATTCAAGAATTAGTGAGCAAATTAGAAAAACCACGCATTGCTTGGGTAATGGTTCCGGCTGGGGAGCTCACGGAAAAAGTAATTTCTGAGCTTCAAGAACTACTTGAAGAAGGAGATATGATTATTGAAGGCGGTAATTCTAAGTATAAAGATTCTGTACGACGTGCTGCAGCTTCTGCTGAAAAAGGAATTCACTACTTTGATGTTGGAACAAGCGGCGGAATGGAAGGTGCCCGAAACGGCGCTTGTATGATGATTGGGGGAGATAAAGATGCATTTGCTACAATCGAACCTATTTTCCGCGACATCAACGTAGAAAACGGCTATCTCTATTCCGGTGCAGCAGGAAGCGGTCACTTCTTGAAAATGGTTCATAACGGAATTGAGTACGGCATGATGCAAGCAATTGCTGAAGGCTTTGATGTGCTAGAGAAAAGTGAATTTGACTATGACTACGAAGCTGTAGCCCGCGTATGGAATAACGGATCTGTTATTCGCTCATGGTTAATCGAATTAATGGAACGTGCATTTTCAAAAGATGCAAAACTTGAGGGGATTCGAGGAGTAATGAACTCTTCTGGAGAAGGAAAGTGGACGGTTGAATCCGCTCTAGATTTACAAGTGCCAACGCCAGTTATTGCTCTATCCTTAATGATGCGCTATCGCTCACTTGAAGATGATACGTTTACAGGTAAAGTAGTAGCCGCTCTTCGCAATGAGTTCGGTGGACATGCAGTAGAAAAACAATAAAAAAAGAGGCTTGGACAAAAGTATTTTAGTCCAAGTGAAAAACGAACCACTAATCAACATATTTGATTGGTGGTTCGTTTTTTTGTTATGGTGAATAGGTTTCGTCTATTTAGATCTTTCTAGAAGTTGATGGGAGGGCAAGACGAAGACTCCTGCGGGAAAAGCGGAACAGATGAGACCCCGCAGGAGCGCAAGCGACGAGGAGGCTCAGCGCCCGCCCGCGGAAAGCGAAGTCTTGCACGGAAATCAACTGAGGTATCACAAGCAGTTCAACTAATGTATTCCATTTGTTCTTCTTTAGGTTGGATTCATTTAGCTATATTCCAATTTCTTTTTTATGACTATTTACCTTTTTTTGATAAAATATCTAAAAATTATGGTAATTTATTTCGGGAACCGATATATTTAAATATGTGTGGCACATTTTAGCTAAAGGAAAGGACGGGGTATATGGGAACGTTTAAAAAACTAAAAGATTTTTATTTGCCGTACCGAATGTACTTTTTTTATTCTGCTATTTGTTTGTTATTTGTAACCTCCATCACTGTGATTTACCCTATTGTGTTGCAATATACGATAGATCATATCGTGTTGGGAAAACAATATCAGCTAGTCGATAATGTAGCATTTATTTTTATTGGACTGATGATTGTCAAAGGAATCTTTACATATATTCAGCAATATTACAGCGACTTATTTGGAATTAAGTCCGTGTATACTCTTCGCAATAAACTTTACCGCAAACTTCAGTATTTACCGTTTTCTTACTATGACAATGCTAAAACAGGGGACTTGATGTCCAGGTTGACAGCTGATGTAGAAGGATTTCGTTTTTTTCTATCTTTTGGCTTCTCAGAATTAATTCGCTTCGTTATTTTACTTACTGCCAGCTTTTCCGTTATGTTCTATTACTCTATTTCACTCACTCTGGTCACAATCTGCCTGCTGCCTTTTTTGGGGGTAGCTGTTTATCGTTTTGATAAACGCGTTCATCCAGCGTTTCGCTTAATTCGCCAATCGTTTGGGGAACTTAATACAAATGTTCAAGAAAATATAAGCGGCATACAGACGGTCAAATCATTATCAAGAGAAAAATTTCAAACCTCTAAATTTAACGATTCCAACGGAGTTTATAAAAATCGAAACATTGAAACAGCGAATGTGTGGGCAACATATTTTCCCTTAATGGAGTTTATAGGAAATTTATCTATTGTTGGTCTCCTTGCGTACGGAGGAGCGCTTGTTATGAACGGAAGCGTACGTCCTGGAGAGCTTGTTGCTTTCTTTAGCTTAACCTCTTATTTGATGTGGCCTATTATGAATCTAGGGTTTGTTATCAATATGTTTTCACAGTCTAAAGCTTCAGGTGAAAGGCTGCTAGAAATTTTAGAAGAAGAAGAAAAAGTCCATGAGCATGCGGGAAGCTTCTCTATTAATGGAACGGTCGAGTTTCAGCATGTTAGCTTATCCTATCCAAACGAGGATAAAAAATCGCTTGAGAACATATCGTTTTCTGCTTCTAAAGGAAAAGTCGTAGGTTTAATCGGAGCAACTGGAGCCGGCAAAACAAGCTTAACACAGCTGCTAACGAGGTTTTACGAACCGACTTCAGGACAGATCTTAGTTAACCATCGTCCGATTAAAGAGTATCCGCTCTCTGTTCTTCGGAAAGAAATTGGCTTTGTACTTCAAGAAACGTTTTTGTTCTCAAGCAGCATAGGAACCAACATCTCCTATGGTGTGCCGGGTATTTCTAGAGAAGACATTATTGATGCTGCAAAACGAGCGCAGGCGCATGATTTTATTATGGAGCTTCCAGATGGATATGACACGATGCTAGGAGAGAGAGGACTAGGGTTATCAGGCGGGCAAAAGCAGCGTATTGCGATTGCACGAGCGCTTATCTTAAATCCTAGTATTCTAGTATTAGATGATGCCACCAGTGCCGTTGATATGAAAACAGAAAGAGAAATTCAATTGGCTTTAAAAGAAGTGATGAAAAATCGTACGACGTTTATTATCGCACACCGCCTTTCTTCTTTGCGACATGCCGATGAAATCTTGGTCTTACATGAAGGTCACATAAAAGAGAGAGGAAGCCATGAAACGCTCATTCAAAAGCAAGGGATTTATAAAAACATTTACGAGATTCAATATGAAAGCAGTACGTCGGTGATGAACGTATAACAAGGGAGGAATAGAATGGAAGTCGAAAAAAATAAAGTTGTGCGAGAGCGCTTTTATTATCAAACAGATCAAATCATTGATAAGATGTTTAACTGGAAGCAAATGGCCCGCTTGTTTCGTTATCTTCATCCATATCGAAAAAACTTGCTTCCTTTCTCGTTTCTTATGGTCATTATCACGACGGTCATTAGACTCGCTATTCCTATTTTGATAGGTGTATATACACTTGATCATGCTGTAAAAGACAAGAATAGCACGCTGCTCATGCAGTTAGTTTTCATAATCTTTAGCTTGTATATTCTATCTTATATTGCGAACGTCTTTCGAATTAAATGGATGAACCAACTCGGGCAACACGTTATATATGATTTAAGGAAACATTTATTTACCCATGTTCAAGGGCTGTCGCACCGGTTTTTTGATACGCGTTCAGGAGGCTCTATTCTTGTAAGGATTATGAATGATATTAACTCTCTTCAAGATTTATTTACCAACGGGGTAGTTAATCTGTTTATGGACCTCTTATTGTTAGTTGGGATTGTAGTTATATTATTTTCTCTCAGTCCTACTTTGACATGTGCTGTTTTAGTCATTTTACCGATTATGTTCTTGATTTCCACAAAGCTGAGAAGAAGAATTCGCCGGTCATGGCAAGTTGTTCGTATGAAGCAGTCAGTATTAAATTCACATTTAAATGAGAGTATTCAAGGCATTCGCGTCACTCAATCATTTGCTCAAGAACAAGAAAATATGCTGTTTTTTGATCGCATAAACAGTGAAAATTACGAGAGCTGGAGGCAAGCTACTCGAAAAAATGCCATGTTTCGACCGTTTGTAGAACTCACAAATGCTGTCGGAACGGCTATTTTAATTTGGTTCGGTGCCGTACTTATTCAAGATGAACGGCTAACAATTGGTATTTTTGTATCATTTGCTTTTTATCTTGGGATGTTTTGGGAACCGATTTCCCGTTTAGGGCAAGTGTACAATCAATTATTAATGGGAATGGCTTCATCCGAGCGTATTTTTGAATTTCTAGATGAAAAACCTCTCGTCGCAGATTTGGAAACCGCTACGTCTTTAGAGGATATGAAGGGGAAAGTTGAGTTCAAGCACGTCTCATTTTCTTATGATGGGAAGCGGAAAGCTCTAAACAACGTATCAATTGAAATAAAAGAAGGACAGACGGTTGCTTTAGTGGGGCATACTGGATCTGGAAAAACGTCCATTGCTAATTTAATCACGCGTTTTTATGATGTGAACGAAGGGCAAATCTTAATTGATAATATGCCTATTCAAGATATTACGTTAGCGAGTTTACGAGCGCAAATTAGTATTGTGCTGCAAGAAACCTTTATTTTTTCAGGAACCATTACGGAGAATATTCGGTTTGGAAAACCGGATGCTACCGATGAGGAAGTGATTAAGGCTGCAGAAGCGGTAGGGGCTGCAGATTTTATAAAGCGTCTGAAAAAAGGCTATGATACGGAAGTAGAAGAGCGGGGAAACGTCTTATCGGTGGGAGAGCGTCAATTGATCTCATTTGCTCGAACGCTGTTAGCTGATCCTCGTATTATCATTTTAGATGAAGCGACAGCAAGCATCGATACAGAAACAGAAGTAAAGATTCAACAAGCGCTTAAAACGCTGTTAAAAAACAGAACGGCCATCATGATTGCTCATCGGCTATCTACTATACGAGAAGCAGATAACATCATTGTATTAGATCACGGAAGCATTATTGAAACAGGGAATCACGGGGAACTTATGCAGCAAAAAGGCGTATATTATTACCTTGTTCAAACCCATGCTACAGCTTAAAAAACAGAGGGAGCTGATCCTTCTGTTTTTCTATGAGAAATAGTAAAGACATATAAGCGTTGTTAACGGGAAAATGAGGTTGATACAAAAGAATTGTGGTAAAATAACGGTAGTTCAGATTTTTTCCTGTACATAATGGAGGAATTCAAATGAAAAAAGAATTTGCAGTCATCGGATTAGGTAGATTTGGTGGAAGTATTTGTAAAACATTAAGCGATCAAGGAATGGAAGTTCTGGCGATTGATATTGATGAAGAAAAGGTAAATGAGTATGCTAACGTTGCTTCCCACGCAGTAGTAGGCGATTCAATGGATGAAGGGGTTTTAAAAAGTTTAGGAATTCGTAATTTTGATCATGTTATCGTAGCTATTGGTGACAATATTCAGGCGAGTATTTTGACGACCCTTATACTAAAAGAGCTGGGCGTTGAAAAAATAACGGTAAAAGCGCAAAATGATTATCATGCCAAAGTATTATCAAAAATTGGCGCCAATTTTATCGTGCATCCCGAACGAGATATGGGAAGAAGAATTGCCAATAACATGATTTCAAACAGCGTGCTGGATTATTTAGAGCTATCTGAAGAACACAGCATTGTCGAATTAGTAGCGAGCAAAAGAATGGCTGGCAATACGCTGATTGAGTTAGACATTCGTGCGAAATATGGCATTAACATTGTAGCCATTAAGCGTGATCGAGACATCATTGTTTCTCCTCAGGCATCCGAAACGATTCAAGAAGGGGACGTGTTGATTGTTATTGGAGCAGACGCAGATATCAACCGCTTCGAAAATAAATTTGCCAGTGCCTAATAGAAAAAGAGCGGATGCAATTGCATCCGCTCTTTTTCTTTTATTAAACCTCCATAATGATTGGTAAAATCATTGGACGGCGCTTTGTTTTTTCATAAAGGAATGGAGCCAATGTGTCTGTGATTTCATTTTTAATCTCAGACCATTGTGACGTACGACGTTCCATTACTTTGTTCAAGTGTTTTGTAATAAGGGACTGTGCATCATTAATTAAGTCGCCAGATTCGCGCATATAAACAAAACCACGAGAGATAATGTCTGGACCAGCAGCGATCTTGAAGTCTTTCATATTGATGCTTACAACCACAATCACAAGGCCTTCTTCAGATAAAATGCGGCGGTCACGAAGTACGATATTTCCAATGTCACCAATTCCGCTTCCGTCAATATATACAGAGCCTGAAGGGATTTTGCCGGCTACTGAAGCTTCGCTGTCGCTTAAAGCTAGCACTTCTCCATTATCCATAATGAAGCAGTTTTCTTCAGGAACTCCACAGTCTGTTGCAAGTTTGATGTGCATTTTCTGCATGCGATACTCACCGTGAATTGGCATAAAATATTTTGGTTTCATCAAACGAAGCATTAATTTTTGCTCTTCTTGTCCACCGTGTCCAGAAGTGTGGATATCGTTTAGAGCACCGTGAATAACCTCTGCTCCTGCACGGAATAGCATATCAATTGTTTTGCTAACACTTACTGTATTTCCCGGAATAGGTGAAGATGAGAATACAACCGTATCTCCAGGGATAATTTGAATTTGGCGGTGAGTACCGTTTGCAATTCTAGATAGCGCTGCCATCGGTTCACCTTGGCTGCCTGTACATAAAATAGTCACGCGGTTAGCTGGAATTCGGTTAATTTGAGAAGGCTCAATGAACGTATCTTTTGGACATGAAATATATCCAAGCTGTTGGCCAATCTCAATAGCTGCTTCCATACTGCGTCCGAATACAGCAACTTTACGATTATGCAATACGGCTGCTTCTACTACTTGCTGTAAGCGGTGAATATTTGAAGCAAACGTTGCAAAAATAATACGGCCGTCTACTTTACGGAAAATGTCATGAATGCTGTCACCTACGCGGCGCTCAGACATCGTAAAGTTAGGAATTTCACTGTTTGTACTGTCTGAAAGCAAGCATAGAACGCCTTCTTTACCGATTTCAGCCATTTTTGTTAAGTTAGCCGGTTCGCCCACTGGTGTAAAATCAAACTTGAAATCTCCTGTATGTACGATTTGTCCGTTTGGTGTTTTTACCACAATTCCGTAAGAATCAGGAATACTGTGAGTTGTGCGGAAGAACGTCACCGATGTTTTACGGAATTTAATTACGTCATCTTCAGTAATTTCATGAAGCTGAGCTGTACGAAGCAATCCATGCTCGTCTAATTTGTTGCGAAGAAGCCCAAGGGCTAATTTCCCTGCATAAATAGGAATGTTTAATTCTCTTAATAAGTAAGGAATTCCGCCGATGTGATCTTCATGACCATGTGTAACGAAAAGGCCACGGATTTTATCTGCATTTTTTACCAAATAACTGTAGTCAGGAATAACGTAGTCAATTCCTAAAAGCTCATCTTCAGGGAATTTAATTCCTGCATCAATAAGAATAATTTCATCTTGAAACTGTACGGCATACGTATTTTTACCGATTTCGCCTAGTCCACCCAGGGCGAAAACTGCCGTTTGATTATTTTTTACAAATTTCATTTTCATCATATCTCCAATACTTTAAAATCTTCATGCTGTTGTTCATATTCTAGATAGTCTCCAGTCACTGCTTGAACAAACTCAATATTAATTGAACGCGCTTTTAACTTTTTACGAACGTCACGCTCAGAATCTGCGTTCACATACACTGTTTTTGTATTTTCACGTACAGCTACTTCACTCATTTTTTCTTGAAAATAAACTTTAAAAATCATAACAAAAATCTCTCCTTAATTCCGAAATTCAAATAACTTATTTTATTATATTATAAAATGTGTATGTATTTCATGTATTTTCTAAAGAAACTTGCTTTCACTACATTTTAGTCATCTAAATATAACAAGTCAATTAATTATAGAATAATATTAATAGGAAACGGATACAAGACTATATTTTCCGTGCGTATAAAAAATAAGGGCTATTCCATTGTACGATGCAGACACACACTCTGCAAATTTTACAACAGAAAGCCCTAAAAAAATCGATTATGCCATCGTTTTTTTACGCAATAATTCATTCCAGCGTTTTAGCAGCCTTTTTCGAAAATCTTTTAACATGATTTTTCAGCTCCTTTGTTTTTTTGCGATACCTGCCTGTCTCTCTCTGTACTCTTATTATATGATGAAAAGGAAGAGGTTTCTCGTGGTTAAATATGGAAAAATTGTAAGTGGGACCGTCCATTTATAGAGAAACCAGCGCTTGTTTGATATAATTGGAAGGGCTTAACAAAGAGATAAAAAATTATAAAAAATAAGGTGATAAACGTGGAACGAAAGATTATTTTTTTTGATATTGATGGAACGTTATTGGATCATGATAAAAAACTGCCTGCTTCTACAAAAAAAGCTGTCCAGCTGTTAAAAGAGCAGGGGCATGAAGTGGCAATTGCAACTGGAAGGGCTCCTTTTATGTTTAAAGATCTGCGTGAAGAGTTGGATATTCAAACATATATTAGCTTTAATGGTCAGTACATTGTCTTAAATGGAGAAGTTCTTTACAAAAACCCGTTAAATAAAGAAGAGCTTCAAGGTTTAACAGCTTTTGCTGTTGAGCATGATCACCCTGTCGTATACATGGATCATGAAGATATGAAATCAAACATTGAATTTCATGACTATATCGAATCCAGCATCAGCACGCTGAAAATTGGATTTACCCACCCTCACCACGATCCTGCTTATTTCAAAGGGCGTGAAATTTATCAATCCCTCTTATTCTGTACAGCGGGAGAAGAAGCTCCTTATGAAGAAAATTTTAAGAAATTTGACTTTATTCGCTGGCATGAATTTTCAACTGATGTTCTGCCAAAAGGTGGATCAAAAGCGCGAGGAATTGAGACCATGATTGAAAAGCTTGGCTTTGACAGAAAAGATGTATATGCATTCGGAGACGGCTTGAACGATATCGAAATGCTTGAATTTGTCGGAAATGGCGTAGCGATGGGAAATGCGGAAGAAGTCGTGAAAGAAGTGGCTAATCTTGTTACAAAAGATGTAGCAGAAGATGGTATTCTCCACGGATTAGAGCTAGTAGGATTATTAAAATAAGAAAAAACGCGAGCTCTAGCTCGCGTTTTTTACCGTTCATATGGAAAAGCATTCTCAGGTTCTTGAAATGGATTTTCTTTATTAATGTAATCATAAAACATAATTCCGTCTAAATGATCAATTTCGTGCTGAAATACGACAGCAGGAAGGCCTTTTAAACGAATTTTTACTTCTTCGCCTTCAAGTGTTGTGCCTTTTACTGTGATGCGTGCATATCGAGGAACAAATCCTGGGATATCTTGATCGACAGACAAGCAGCCTTCACCGCCTGTAAGATATGTCTTTTCAACTGAGTGGCTAATGATCTTAGGGTTAAATAATGCATAGCTGTATAGCTTGCCTTTTTCATCCGTAACGTGTACCCCAATCATTCGTTTTGGTACATTAACTTGAGGAGCGGCAAGCCCGATACCAGATCGCAGTCCATATTTAGCAGCAATTTCAGGATCTTGACTGTTTTTTACATATTCTAATAAGCTATGTAAAATCTTTTTGTCTTCTTCAGAAGCAGGTAACGGTACTTCTTTTGCTACTTCTCGCAGCGTTGGGTGTCCGTCTTGAATAATATCGTTCATTGTAATCAACTTTCACATCTCCCTAGGCTATTTTATAGGTATAAAGTGTACCAAATCCGTATAAAAAAGTCATTACCTCGACCTTGACCACATAAATGTTTCTACTAATTATATGTATCAAACATATGGAAAAACATGCATAAGAAAAAATAAAAGCGACCGTTAGCCGCTTTTATTGTATAATTACCAGCCGCCACAGCTGCAGCCGATAATAACTAATAAAATGAACAGTACAATTAATAACACAAAACCTTTATTAGAACCGCCGCAGCCATATCCACCATAACCCAACATAATATAACCTCCCGTAGTTATCAATCCCAAGGTAAAAAGTAATAAGCTCCCTTTTTTTCACGATTGGGTTAGTATAATATATTAAAAGGTGGAAAAAGGGTGTAGATAAATTGCTAATTCCCTACAAAAATTGTATAATGACCCATGAATAAGGGAGGATTTACCAGATATGAAATGCGTCGGAAGATATATAATTATCGGCATTGCGGCTATGTCACTAGCGGGCTGTGCAGAAGGCTCATCGCCTGAACTTGAGGTATATAATGGATTAGAAAAAGTGGTAGCACAAGAAAAGCAATTTGCCGATCAGCAAAAACCGTTAGCTGATTTAGAACAGCAAGAAAATGCGGTATACGACCAAATTATTGAGCTAGGAATTAAAGATAAAAAGAAAATAAAAAATAAAGCACAAAAAGCGCAGCAGTTATTAGATGAGCGTGAAAGTAAATTACAAAAAGAAGAAAAAAGCATCAGCGCTTCGCAAAAACAATTTGAAGCGACAGAGCCAAAGATCCAAAAACTAGAGGACGGCAAAGCCAAAGAAGAGGCGCTTGAACTATCTTCGTTAATGAAGAAGCGTTATAAGGCCTACCAGTCCTTACACGATGCCTATCTTCATTCCATTGAATTAGATCGTCAGCTATATACGCTCTTTGAAAAAGACAATGTGAAATTAGAGAATCTTGAAACACAAATCGCTTCGATCAATACTACTTATAAAGAAGTTGAAAAGAAAAAAGAAACGTTTAACACATTAACAACTGACTATAATAAAGCCAAAGAGGATTTTTATAACAAAACAAAGTTAAAGGTGAAAAATAGCGATGATAAATAAGAAGGCCTGTGAAGTTTACAGGTCTTTTTTTTTTGGCTGAAAAGGAAGGTTTTCTGAAATAAAGAAAGAGTTTCGACATGATTCAAGTAAAAATTACAAAAGGATATTGTTTTAAAAAATCGTTTATTTGTGGCAAGATAGGAGATGGGCAGACGTAAAAAAAGAGAAGGTTATTATAAAACATATAATACAGTTTGTGTCTGTGTAATAGTACAGCATGTCTTTTTTATGTGTTTTATTTCACAAACTAAAAAAGCGTAATTTCTTGATGTAAATGCATTGACGAACTGTTTTAGTGTATTGTAAACTAGGTAGCGTAGTAAGTGTTGTATTAATCATTTTTGCAAAATAATTAATACAGTTTAACGAAACGCTCGTTTCGCTTAAACTTTCCTTTTACGTAAATGTTTGCACAGAATTCGCTGGGGAATACATAGAAATGTTAAGGATTAGCGAGTTCAAAAAGCTACTCGACAAAATATGACTTTTACTTGTCCATTTGGGACATTCTAAAAGCGTGTATGTTTGTTTGATTAGTAAAATGAATTTATACGGCTTAAATGAAAGGAAGAGGTGACTTAGATGGCTGCTAAAACTAAAAAGGCTATTATTGATGTATCAAAGCAACTTGATAAAATCGCTGAGCAGTACCAAACGTTCCAAATTCTTAATGAAGAGGGCGAAGTAGTAAATAAATCAGCGTTGCCAGATTTATCTGACGAAAAATTAAAAGAGTTAATGACTCGCATGGTATACACTCGTATTCTTGATCAACGTTCAATTTCATTGAACCGTCAAGGTCGTTTAGGTTTCTATGCACCAACTGCTGGGCAAGAAGCTTCTCAAATCGCTTCTCATTTCGCATTAGAAAAAGAAGACTTCATTTTACCTGGGTACCGTGATGTGCCTCAGTTAATTTGGCATGGTCTTCCATTATATCAAGCGTTCTTATTCTCTCGTGGTCATTTCCACGGTAACCAAGCGCCAGAAGGTGTAGATGTACTTTCTCCACAAATCATCATCGGTGCACAAATCGTGCAAACTGCTGGTGTGGCACTAGGTCTTAAAAAGCGCGGTAAAAAAGCAGTAGCGATCACTTATACAGGTGACGGCGGAGCTTCACAAGGTGACTTCTACGAAGGTATGAACTTCGCAGGTGCATTCAAAGCTCCAGCAATCTTTGTTGTACAAAACAACCGCTTTGCAATTTCAACACCAGTTGAAAAGCAATCTGCAGCACGTACAATCGCTCAAAAAGCAGCGGCTGTTGGTATCCCAGGCGTTCAAGTAGACGGTATGGATGCACTAGCAGTATACGTTGCAGTAAGCGAAGCTCGTGAGCGTGCAGTAAACGGTGAAGGTCCAACTTTAATTGAAACATTAACTTACCGTTATGGTCCACATACAATGGCTGGTGACGATCCAACTCGTTATCGTACAGCTGAGCTTGACACTGAGTGGGAAAAGAAAGATCCACTTGTTCGCTTCCGTAAATTCTTAGAAGCTAAAGGCATCTGGAATGAAGAAGAAGAAAACAAAGTAATCGAGCAAGCTAAAGAAGATATCAAACAAGCTATTAAGAAGGCTGACGATTATCCAAAACAAAAAGTTACAGATCTAATGGAAATCATGTACGAAACTATGCCTTCAAACTTACAAGAGCAATATGAAATCTACAAAGAGAAGGAGTCGAAGTAAGCCATGGCGCAAATGACAATGATTCAAGCGATTACTGATGCGTTACGCACAGAAATGAAAAACGACGAAAACGTATTAGTTTTTGGTGAAGACGTTGGCGTAAACGGTGGAGTATTCCGTGCGACTGAAGGTCTTCAACAAGAATTCGGCGAAGATCGCGTATTCGATACGCCATTAGCTGAATCTGGTATCGGTGGTCTTGCTGTGGGTCTATCGACTCAAGGTTTCCGTCCGGTTCCTGAAATTCAATTCTTTGGTTTCGTATACGAAGTACTTGATTCTGTATCAGGTCAAGCTGCACGTATGCGCTACCGTTCTGGCGGTCGCTGGAATGCACCAATCACATTCCGTTCACCATTTGGTGGAGGCGTTCATACACCAGAACTTCACGCTGATAGCTTAGAAGGTATCGTAGCATCTCAACCTGGTCTAAAAGTTGTAATTCCTTCAACTCCATACGATGCAAAAGGTCTTTTAATTTCATCAATCCGTGATAACGATCCGGTTGTATACTTAGAGCACATGAAGCTTTACCGTTCATTCCGTCAAGAAGTACCTGAAGAATCATACACTATTGACTTAGGTACAGCTGATGTGAAACGTGAAGGTACAGATGTAACGCTTATCGCTTACGGTGCAATGGTACACTCATCATTAAAAGCAGCTGAAGAACTAGAAAAAGAAGGTATCTCTGCTGAAGTAGTAGACTTACGTACAGTTCAACCTTTAGATATCGATACAATTCTTGCATCAGTTGAAAAAACTGGTCGCGTAGTAGTAGTTCAAGAAGCTCAAAAACAAGCTGGTATTGCAGCTAACGTTGTAGCTGAAATTAACGATCGTGCAATCTTAAGCTTAGAAGCACCAGTATTACGTGTAACAGCACCGGATACTGTGTTCCCATTCTCTCAAGCTGAGGGCGTATGGTTACCAGACCACAAAGATATCGTTGAAACAGCTAAGAAAGTACTTGAATTTTAATTAGCATTTTACTGTGACAGAAATCAGCTTTGTGCTGATTTCTGTCTTAGATAAAATAAACACTAACAAATTGAACGCAACTAACTAGGAGGGTGAAGACACGTGGCATTTGAATTTAAACTGCCGGATATCGGTGAAGGTATCCACGAAGGTGAAATTGTAAAATGGTTCGTAAAAGCTGGAGATGAAATTGATGAGGATGATGTACTAGCAGAAGTACAAAATGACAAAGCTGTTGTTGAAATCCCATCTCCTGTAAAAGGTAAAGTATTAGAAGTAAAAGTTGACGAAGGTACAGTAGCTACTGTAGGACAAGTTATCGTTACTTTTGATGCTCCTGGATACGAAGACTTAAAATTCAAAGGTGACGATCATGATGATGCACCAGCAGAAGAAGCTAAAGAAGAAGCTTCAACTGAAGAAGTGACTGAAGAAGCAACAGCTCCTGCAGCACAAGCTGATGTTGATCCTAACCGTAAAGTAATTGCTATGCCTTCAGTGCGCAAATATGCTCGTGAAAAAGGTATAGACATTAAAGCTGTTCCTGGTTCAGGTAAAAACGGACGTATTGTTAAAGATGACATCGATAGCTTCTTATCTGGTGGCTCTACAGCTACAGCAACTGCTGAAGCTCCAGCTAAAGAGGAAACTGCTTCAGCTGAACCAAAAGCAGCAGCAGCACAAGCTATTCCTGAAGGCGATCTACCAGAAACTCGCGAGAAAATGAGCGGTATCCGTCGTGCAATCGCAAAAGCTATGGTTAACTCTAAACACACTGCTCCACACGTAACATTAATGGATGAAATCGATGTAACAGCTCTTGTTGCTCATCGTAAAAAATTCAAAACAGTTGCAGCAGATCAAGGTATTAAATTAACATTCTTACCTTACGTGGTAAAAGCGTTAACTTCAGCACTTAAGAAGTTCCCAGCTCTTAACACTTCAATCGATGATTCTACAGATGAAGTAATTCAAAAACATTACTACAACATCGGTATCGCTGCTGACACTGAAAAAGGTCTTTTAGTACCAGTTGTGAAAAATGCTGATCGTAAATCTGTATTCGAAATTTCTGATCAAATTAACGACCTTGCTGGAAAAGCACGTGATGGTAAATTAGCTCCTGCTGAAATGAAAGGCGCTTCTTGTACAATCACAAATATCGGTTCTGCTGGTGGACAATGGTTTACTCCAGTTATCAACCACCCGGAAGTTGCAATTCTAGGTATCGGACGTATCGCTGAAAAACCAGTTGTACGCGACGGTGAAATTGTAATTGCTCCAGTATTAGCATTATCACTAAGCTTTGACCACCGTATTATCGATGGTGCAACAGCTCAAAACGCTCTTAACCAAATCAAGCGTTTATTAAATGATCCAGAATTATTATTAATGGAGGCGTAATAAATGGTAGTAGGAGATTTCCCAATCGAAACTGATACTCTTGTCATTGGTGCTGGCCCTGGTGGCTACGTTGCAGCAATTCGTGCAGCTCAATTAGGTCAAAAAGTTACAATTGTAGAAAAAGGTAATCTTGGGGGCGTATGCTTAAACGTTGGTTGTATTCCTTCAAAAGCATTAATCGCTGCAGGTCACCGTTTTGAACATGCTAAACATTCTGAAGACATGGGGATTATCGCTGAGAACGTAACAGTTGATTTCTCTAAAGTTCAAGAATTCAAAAACGGCGTTGTAAACAAACTTACTGGCGGTGTTGAAGGCCTTCTTAAAGGTAACAAAGTTGACATCGTCAAAGGTGAAGCTTACTTCGTTGACAGCGAAACTGTACGTGTAATGGATGAAAATTCAGCACAAACGTACAAATTCAAAAATGCAATCCTTGCAACTGGTTCTCGTCCAATCGAGATCCCTGGATTCAAATTCTCTGAGCGCGTAATCAACTCTACAGGTGCATTAGCACTTAAAGAAGTTCCTAAAAAATTAGTTGTAATCGGCGGAGGTTACATCGGTACTGAGCTTGGTACTGCTTTTGCTAACTTCGGTACAGAAGTTACATTTGTAGAAGCTGCTGATGAAATTTTAGCTGGTTTTGAAAAACAAATGAGTTCACTTGTTAAACGTAACCTTAAGAAAAAAGGAAACGTTGAAATCTATACAAAAGCAATGGCTAAAGGTGTTGAAGAAACTGCTGACGGCGTACAAGTTACGTTTGAAGTAGGCGGAGAGTCAAAAGTAATCGATGCTGACTACGTATTAGTTACTGTAGGTCGTCGTCCTAACACTGATGAGCTTGGTCTTGAGCAAGTTGGCGTTAAAATGACTGACCGTGGTCTTATCGAAATCGATAACCAAACTCGTACATCTGTAAGCAACATCTTTGCAATTGGTGATATCGTAACTGGACCACCACTTGCACACAAAGCTTCTTACGAAGGTAAAATCGCAGCTGAAGTAATCGCTGGCGAACCTGCTGAAATTGACTACTTAGGAATTCCAGCAGTTGTATTCTCTGAGCCTGAGCTTGCATCTGTAGGTTATACTGAAGCACAAGCGAAAGAAGAAGGATTAGCTGTTAAAGCTTCTAAATTCCCATTTGCTGCTAACGGACGTGCGCTTGCACTTAACGCTGCAGAAGGCTTCTTGAAGCTTATCACTCGTAAAGAAGACGGAGTAGTTGTTGGTGCTCAAATCGCTGGACCTAGCGCATCTGACATGATCGCTGAGCTTGGTCTTGCTATCGAAGCTGGCGTAACAGCTGAAGATATCGCATTAACAATTCACGCTCACCCAACATTAGGTGAAATCACAATGGAAGCTGCTGAAGTAGCTATTGGAAGCCCAATTCACATTGTAAAATAATGTTTTTAAAAAGCTGATGCGTATGCATCAGCTTTTTTTTTGAAGAAAACGGTTTTCATCAAGTATCAGATGCTTGTCAGACAGTTTTTATTGCTGATGAGTATCTCCTTTAGAAGAAACTTGTAAAAAGCGCTGAGGCAGTCTTAAATGAGCTCTAGATGCATACATATGAAGTGGGACGTGCTTTCCTTATAGGTAGATAAAAAATTGCTTCTTTGGATAACGAATGAAAAGGCGGCGAAGGAGCTATGAAGACATATTTCGTTTGGAGCTTACACATTGTTATTTGGATGGGTTATTCACTGGTTGAATTGCTATCAAAACGTGATCAATTGACATCTAAAATTATTTTGTTTTTAGTATTTGCTTATTTAGCTTACGGCATAGCAGAAATGAACATCAAATCTAAAAGACTGGCGCTTATGATGACGGGTACAACTTCAGCTGTCTGCTTGACGTGTTATCAACTAATTTTATTTTGCACGGCGTAAGATTGTATAAAAAAAGCGTTAGCTTATATAAGCTAACGCTTTTTTTATCTTACACAGATTTCTTTTCTTTTTTTAATGCGCCTTCTTCTTTAAATGCTTTCATTAATGAGAAGACCGTTAACACCAGCACAATTGAAAATGGAAGTGCTGCTATAATCGCAGCCGTTTGGAGCGCATCCAAGCCACCTGTCCAAAGCAGAATGATTGCTGTTAACGATTGAATTAAGCCCCACGTAAGCTTAATAGAGCCTGAAGGATTTAGATCACCATTTGTTGTCTGCATTCCTAAAACAAATGTAGCTGAGTCAGCTGATGTAATGAAGAATGTAGCAATTAAGCAAATAGCGACAATGGACATGAACGTACCAAATGGAAACTGTTCAAGTACGTAGAATAAAGCAACTTCTGTTCCTTTATTATTGATAACATCCATAACAGGAAGATCCTTGAAAAAGTCTAAGTAGACCCCAGAACCTCCGAATACGGCAAACCATAATCCGCCAAATACGGTCGGAACAGCTAGTACACCAATTAAAAATTCTCGAATGGTTCTACCTCGTGAAATACGAGCAATGAACGTACCAACGAACGGTGCCCAAGCAATCCACCATGCCCAGTAGAAAATTGTCCAATCTTGAACCCAGGTGCTGTTATCAAACGGGCTCAATCGAAAACTCATCGACGGCAAGTTTTGAATGTAGCTGCCAATTGTTGTAACGAATAAGTCCATAATAAAGTTGGTTGGACCTGCAAATAACAAGAATAGCATTAACAGAATAGCTAAAACAATATTAATGTTACTCAAATACTTAATACCTTTGTTCAGACCTGTCTGTGCTGACAGCATGAACAAGAACGTCACGATAATAATAACAATTAATTGAGTCGTGAAATTATTATCAATGCTTGGCGACAAGTAAGAGGCTCCACCGGTAATTTGAATAGCGCCCAGTCCTAGAGATGTTGCCACCCCAAAAATAGTTGCAAATACGGCGATGACGTTTATGACCGTTCCAAGAGGTCCGTCCACACGTTTTCCTAATAGTGGACGTAAAATATTACTGATGATGAACGGGTAACCTTTTCTAAATTGAAAATATGCAAGGGCAAGTGCAAGAACGGAATAAATAGCCCAAGGATGTAAACCCCAGTGGAAAAACGAATAACGTAGAGCTGCACGAGCTGATTCTGCTGTACCGCCTTCACCAGAAGGTGGAGTATGAAAATGATTGATTGGTTCTGAAACACCCCAGAATACAAGTCCAATCCCCATACCAGCACTAAATAACATGGCAAACCAAGAGACATAACCATACTGAGGTTTTTCGTCAGGTTTACCTAATTTAATGTTTCCGTACTTTGAAAAAATTAAGTACAGCGTAAAAACTAAGAATAATGTAGCTGCTAATAAGTAATACCAGCCAAATTTCTCGATGATAAAACTATGTATTGCCGATGTGACAGGTGTAAGCGCTGCGCTTCCTAGCACAGATTCAGGAATAACACCCCATACGATAAATACTGCAGCAATAATAACCGAAAGGATAAAAACGGGAGTCAGTTTTTTCATCGATTATCACTCCTTTCCTATTCTATTTTACATAACATAGTTTCTCATATAACCTTTTTAGCTATACATGAAACCACATGGTTATACATTCTAGTAAAGTTTGTATGAAATGTCTACCCTATTAGTAAGAAAAAACGGCAAGAGCTCAAATTCTTATTTTTCGTAAGTATTTTAAAGTGCTGAAATAGATGTGAAATTAGACATTGTTTTTTCATATAAATAGAGATGATGCTAAGCGTCCAGCTTTTTGAAAACAAATATAACATTTATGAGAAAAATATTTTTAATGTGACATACTAATTAGTTGTTGACATATTTAATGTGACATAATAATATAATATCAAGAGTTGTAAAACGCTTACAAAAAAAAGACGGTTAAAGGGGAGTTTACAAAATGGGAACAATCGTATGTCAAACATGTAACTGCACAATTGATCATTTCGAAGATGAGAAAGTGACGCGATTATACTCAACATGTAAAAGCGGAGAATGTCAAAAAGCAGATGAAGATTTAGATTAATTCAATAAAAAAAAGGTGCGGAACTTCGCACCTTTTTTTTATTGAATTGCTTTATGTTCTTTGATGACACGAAATGTCTTTAATTCAAAATCTTCCGGCCCCTGCACTGGTAAACCTGCCTCTAAGTTTGTTTCAATGTAGGTTAAATTTTCCTCAGTGATGATTTCCCCAGGAATAAAAATAGGGATACCAGGAGGATAGACCATCACAAATTCTGCAATAATACGACCTGCCGACTCATGAAAAGGTACCACTTCGGTTTCAGCGTAAAAAGCATCACGAGGTGTTAAAGCTAATACAGGAATATCAGGTAATAAAATAGCCGGTTTTGCCGTTGTCTCAGAAAGATTATGGAATTTTGCAGATAACTCACGCAGAGCTGTGACCAGACGTGAAAGATCTTCTTCTGTATCTCCAGGCGTGATAATACATAGAATATTATAAAGGTCAGACATTTCAACTTCGATATTATGAGCTTCACGCATCCATTTTTCTACGTCATAGCCCGTAATTCCTAAATCTGAAACAGAAATAATTAATTTAGTAGGGTCTAAATCATACGTAGCTTTTGTGCCTAAAATTTCTCTTCCTATACATCGGATATGCTCAATTGTATTAATTTCTTTTCGTGCTTTTTCAGCAAGAGAAATTGCACGTTCAGCCAGCTCTTTTCCTTCTGTAGCTAAACGTTTTCGTGCAACATCTAAAGAAGCCAGCAGCAGATAAGATGTTGATGTTGTTGTCAGCATGCTTAAAATAGACTGTACACGTTTTGGAGAAATTAAGCCTTCGCGTATGTTTAGAATTGAACTTTGCGTCATAGAACCGCCTAATTTATGCACGCTTGTTGCTGCCATATCTGCACCGGCCTGCATAGCAGACAGAGGCAAATCATCATGAAAATGAATATGAACGCCGTGAGCTTCATCAACAAGTACAGGCACTTGATACGAGTGGGCGATTTCTACGATTTTACGAAGGTCTCCGGAAATTCCAAAGTAAGTTGGGTTGATAACCAGCACTGCTTTTGCTTCAGGGTGCTGCTTTAAGGCTTTTTCTACAGAGTCCGATGTAATACCGTGAGAAATGCCAAGGTTTTCGTCAATTTCAGGATGAATAAAAATAGGCGTAGCTCCTGAAAAAACAATCGCACTCATAACAGATTTATGCACGTTTCTAGGAACGATAATTTTATCTCCAGGTCCACATGTCGCCATAACCATTGCCATAATTGCTCCGCTCGTTCCTTGAACAGAGAAAAAAGTATGGTCAGCACCAAATGCTTCTGCAGCTAAATCCTGCGCTTGTTTGATAATGCCTTTTGGCTGGTGAAGGTCATCAAGGGGACCGATATTAATTAAATCAATGGATAAAGCATCATCGCCAATAAACGAGCGGAATTCAGGATCCATTCCATTTCCTTTTTTATGTCCAGGGATATGGAATTGTGTTGGGTTTTTCTTAGCGTGATTAACCAATCCAGTAAATAATGGAGTTGAAAATTGAGAAGACAACTTTGCTATACACCTCTTTTATCATAAATTGTCAGTCCCTCTAAGCAAAGCTTAGAGGGACTTTGATTGTTTTTTTATCAAATTACAGCATTCAATTTTATATACTAAAAACTAATGGCTGTTGAATTCTACATATTAAAATATCAGATCTTTTTGCTATAAAAGAAATTCAACAGAAATTCTACTCGGCAGTTTTCTTGATTTTAACCATTATATAAATGAATGAAACGTGTATGTTTACTACTGTTTGATAATATAAATACAATTTTTAGTTCAAAAAATACAAGTAATTGTAAACTGCTTATTACTCATTATTTTATAGTTCTTTATGTTTTGAAAATCCCCATAAAACAAAAGAATTATAGCACTTATTAACCCATTTGCAAAGATATTTTAAAGAGAAAATAAAAAGAAAAAAAAGGAGAAATTCTTTTGCGTGCAAAGAGAATAAATTTTGTGTACATTGTAGATTGTGATAGAGTTAAGAATATAGATATACATAGATTGAAGAAATAAATGGAGTGATGAGAAGTGGAATATCAATACCCTATCTCCCTTGATTGGAGTACAGAAGAAATTATTGATGTAGTGAAGTTTTTTGAAAGCATTGAACGAGCTTATGAAAAAGGTATTGAGCGTGATCACCTAATGGCAGTCTATCGCCGATTTAAAGAAATTGTGCCAAGTAAAGCAGAAGAAAAAACAATCTGTAACGATTTTGAAGACCAAAGCAAATACTCTTCTTATCGAACAATTCAAAAAGCAAAGGCTGCTTCTTCTGGAGATATCATAAAAATGTAAAAAATGGAGCCAAGCTTGGCTCCATTTTTTTTATATCAATTCGTTAAAATTATGCATATGCTTTTTTAGTTAGTTCATATAATGGAGTTACCGTATGAAATGTTTGCTCAATACGAGCCATCCATTCTTCGCCGTTCATTGCAATCGCTTCGTCTTTTGGAATTGTAATGCCGCATAGGATCTCAGCTTTTTTAACCGTCTCTAGACGTTCAAACAAACTCTCTAAGTCTTCAGAAGATAAGTCGCCCATTTTTTCACTATCAGGTTTTGTATGATCCTTCGACCAAACAAACGAGGCTGGGATATTTTGACGAATCTCCTCAATGTTTTGTTTTAGCAGCTTTCCAAATTGTTCTTTAATAGGTGATTCGTAAATGACGGCGAACCACACAAAGACATGTGTTTCCCAAAGGCCAATTTGAAAATGAGGGAGCTTTTTATACCCGCGTTTACTGTTAGCAAAGGCTACCCACGTGTCTGCTGGCGGGTTAACTGTTCTTCGTGCATGTTTGGCAATGTGTACGAACATTTCATCTCCACAAAGTGAAGAAAGAGTAGGAGCAAAATGATTGCTTAATTGTTCGAATTTTGGGCGTATCGTTGTTTTGATGGCTTCCATACGTGCATCAAGCCCCTCGATACGGAATACGTTAAAGTCATCTTGTGAAAATCCTGAGAATGCCATGTGAAACCTCCGTTTTTTAGTGAATATGTATAGCTGCTGTGCATCTATGCAAGTAAGTATGATTTACGCGAAGATTCTACCACATGAAAAGCATAAACACCAATTAATTCGCATATGCTTGTCAAAACGTGTCTATCATTTTTTTATAGGTAATCACACAATTTAGTTGCATGAGATTAGGTTTTGACATAGACTATATCAATCAAAATATCTGAAAATTTAGTTTTCTATAAGCGGGTTCAATAATTTGAGAGGGGTGTTTGAAACATGAAACAAGTGGTGAATATGTATAAGAAGAATGATGGACAAAAAAGATTAGGTGTAATTCGTTTGGAGTTAGATTACGAGTTAGCGACGTTATATGAAGCCATGATGGAGAATAATGAGGAACAAAAACAAAAATGTAAGCGAAAGCTCGAGAAACTTCGTGAAGAAATGATATCTCTTCAGTAGCAGATACGGGAATAAAATAGAACAAATAAGGGTAAACTATAAAAGAGGATTAAACTGAATGAGCAGATTTATAAGTGGTAACAGAGCACGTGGGAGAAGAAGCGGCAGTTCTTCTCCCACGTGCTCTGTTAATTGACATCTTGCAGAGGTTTTTTTAAGCTTAAATAAGCGACGTATTTTTGAGGGGGAATTGAGATGACACAACGCTGGAAAGAAATTGATACATACGTTAAAGAGTGGCTAAAAGAAGCTGGACAAAAAATTCAACAGTCGTTTAGTAAAGAACTTCTCATTCAAACGAAATCGAATCCAAATGATTTAGTAACAAATATGGATAAAGAAATTGAACAGTTTTTTATCTCAAAAATTAATGAAACCTTTCCAGAACATCATATCCTCGGAGAAGAAGGATATGGAGAAGAGCTTGAATCAGAAGAAGGAACAATTTGGATTATCGATCCAATCGACGGGACGATGAACTTTGTTCATCAGCAGCGAAATTTTGCTATTTCCATCGGTATATTTGAAAATGGTGTAGGACAAGCAGGTTATATTTATGATGTTATTCATAATGAGCTGTATCATGCTTTAAAAGGACAGGGCGCGTTTATGAATGACATCCAATTGCCGAAACTTGAACCTGTACCAGTTGAACAAGCTATTATTAGCCTAAATGCGACATGGGTGACGGAGAACCGTCGTATTGATCCTTCCGTATTAAGTCCGCTTGTACGTAAAGTAAGAGGGACTCGTTCATATGGATCCGCAGCTATTGAGCTTGCTTACGTAGCGGCTGGACGCTTGGATGGATATATTACTTTACGTTTGGCTCCATGGGACTTTGCTGCCGGTAAAGTATTGATTGAAGAAGTTGGGGGAGTTATGACGGATTTAGAAGGAAAGCCGTTAGAGATTCTTGAAAAAAGCAGTGTATTTGTAAGCAAACCAACATTACATGACGAAATCTTTCGTACGTACCTTGAAGGAAAGTGGAATAAATAAAATAGAAGTGAAGACTTACGTATAGTGGAAGAATTTTGTGATGAAAAAACGTCATGAACCATTTTGATCTTGCAAATGGCCATGACGCTTTCAATCATCGCAAAAAAATTACAGCTGCCCTTTTTCTCGCATTTTTTTCTTAGTCGTAAAGCCAAAACCCATTACAACAATTAAAGCTACGATAGCTAAAATGACCCCGAGAGCGCTTCCTTCTCCGATAAATATGCCAATTGACATAATAGCTGCAGTTGCGATGAATGCATATAAAACGAATACCCACTTAATGTTTCTCATGTTGATTCCTCCCATTTGTAACGGATATTTATAGTGTACAACAAAATCATTCTGCAATTCTAGAGTTAGTGTGATATAATAGCTTAGTTATTACAAGCATAGGAGTGAAATGCGTGAACATTCGTAAAGATTTACGTAATATTGCCATTATTGCCCATGTAGACCATGGGAAAACAACGTTAGTAGATAAATTATTACATCAGTCCGGAACATTCCGTACTAATGAGCATGTTGAAGAACGTGCGATGGATTCAAATGACCTTGAGCGTGAGCGTGGAATTACAATTTTAGCGAAAAACACAGCTATTAATTATAAAGATACGCGTATCAACATTATGGATACGCCAGGACATGCTGACTTCGGTGGAGAAGTTGAGCGTATTATGAAAATGGTAGACGGTGTTCTACTTGTAGTAGACGCATATGAAGGATGTATGCCTCAAACGCGCTTTGTATTGAAAAAAGCATTAGAGCAAAACTTAACGCCGATTGTTGTTGTTAACAAAATTGACCGTGACTTTGCTCGTCCAACTGAAGTAGTTGATGAAGTAATTGACTTATTTATTGAACTAGGTGCAAGTGAGGAACAAATTGAGTTCCCTGTTGTTTATGCTTCAGCAATCAACGGAACGGCTAGCACGAACCCTGAAAAGCAAGATGAGAACATGTCATCTCTATTTGACTCAATCATCGAGCACATTCCAGCACCAGTAGACAACAGCGAAGAACCACTTCAATTCCAAGTGGCAATGCTTGACTACAATGACTATCTTGGTCGTATCGGTGTAGGTCGCGTATTCCGCGGAACAATGAAAGTAGGCCAGCAAGTTGCATTAATGAAGCTTGACGGTACGGTAAAACAATTCCGCGTAACAAAACTATTCGGTTTCCTAGGCCTAAAGCGTGTTGAAATCGAAGAAGCAAAAGCAGGAGACCTGATCGCTGTATCAGGAATGGAAGACATCAACGTAGGTGAAACAGTATGTCCGTTTGACCACCAAGATGCACTGCCAATTTTACGTATTGATGAGCCTACTTTACAAATGACGTTCTTAGTAAACAATTCACCGTTTGCTGGTCGTGAAGGTAAATTTGTTACATCTCGTAAAATTGAAGAGCGCTTAATGTCTGAACTTGAGACAGATGTAAGTTTACGCGTGGAAAATACTGATTCACCGGATGTATGGGTCGTTTCAGGACGTGGAGAACTTCATTTATCTATTTTAATTGAAAATATGCGTCGTGAAGGATATGAGATTCAAGTATCAAAACCTGAAGTAATCGTTCGTGAAATTGATGGCGTTCGCTGTGAGCCGGTTGAACGTGTTCAAATCGACGTGCCTGAAGAACATACGGGTTCTATTATGGAATCAATGGGTGCTCGTAAAGGTGAAATGGTTGATATGATTAACAACGGCAGCGGTCAAGTTCGTCTGATCTTCATGGTTCCTGCACGTGGTTTAATCGGTTATACAACTGAGTTCTTATCGTTAACTCGTGGATTCGGTATCATTAACCATTCATTTGATAGCTACCAACCAATGCAGCAAGGTCAAGTTGGAGGTCGCCGTCAAGGTGTGCTTGTTTCTATGGAAAGCGGTAAATCATCTACTTATGGAATCCAAGGCGTAGAAGACCGCGGTACAATTTTCGTGGAGCCGGGTACAGAAGTATACGAAGGTATGATCGTAGGAGAACACACTCGTGAAAATGATATCGTTGTTAACATCTGTAAAATGAAGCAAATGACGAATATGCGTTCTGCTAATAAAGATCAAACAACAGGTATGAAAAAACCTCGTATTATGTCTTTAGAGCAATCACTTGAATATTTAAACGAAGATGAATATTGTGAAATCACACCAGAATCTATTCGTCTACGTAAAAAAATTCTTGATAAAAATGAACGTGAAAAAGCAGCGAAAAAGAAAAAATACGCTGACACAAAATAATAAAAAAAGTAAGTCGTTAGCTCTGTTTGCTAGCGGCTTGTTTTTTATCAATTATATCAGAATTTTCTATTTTTTGAAAGCGTTTTATAAAGAAGGGATTTGGAAAGGAAAAAGGTGGCTTATATCGAATAATGTAAAATAAGGAATAGGGGGAAGAAATATGGATGTAAAAGAACACCTTTCATTTTTTGCAGCTTTGTATCAAGTAGATGAACATGCAAAAATAGGAATGTGGCTGTTATACTTTACTATTTTAGGGCTATCTGTTCTCGTGTACAAACTCGGGTTTGCAAAGAAGCTGCCGCTTTTAAAATCTGTGGTTATTTATCTGTTTTTAGCTTTTGGATGTACGATCTTAACGTTTTTAGGCATTTTTTTACCTGTAGCTGAAGGGCTTGTGGTTGCAGCGCTTGTATTAATCATTTATAAAATACGGCTGTATCAGTCTAAAAAGCAAAACTCCACGTTTGGTTCATAGAAGACTACATAAAAAGACGCTTGTAGCTACAAGCGTCTTTTTAGGAGGATATAGCCGAAACCAAGAGCGGCTGCGAAAATTAAATGGCCAGCTGTCCAATAGAAAATCGCTACTGCATCATCCGCCGCAGGCGTAGGCTTAAGCGCAAGCAGCGTCAACGGAAAATACAAAGGAATGGTTGGAAGTGTTAATAAAAAGGAACACAATACGATTTTTCGAATAGACATATTATTTAATTTACCTACTATGTAAACAAAAACGATCCCAATTGCAACGGCAATGAATAAATGAAAAACAAACTCTACCCATTCAGGCCATTGAATAGGGCCAATGATAGGAATAAAATCAACATTTAATAAAAGGGTATAAACTTGTTTGCCGGTTAGCCATTCTATCCATTTCAAACATAACCCAAGGATAATCCCGCTTAACATGCCAATACTTATTCCTAATCGGAGCACCTTACCAATCCTCCTCTGTCTTTTTCGACTCATATAGTTTAAAGTTACCAGTAGCTATGCGTTCTTTTGTTCGTTTTTCAATCCGTTCAGAACATTCATTGCACATATATGTATGGATAGGACGGTTGCGCAGTCGTTTTGCCACGAGCGTTTCATCCTCAATTGTTTCAATTTTATCGCACATGACACATTGTACTCTCATTTCTATCACCTCAACTTCTCTATACATCATTCTAGCCGAAAATCCTTGTTTTATAAAGTTTTTTTGCGGTGCTATCTCTCAGGAGAAAAGGAACGATAGGAAAACATTCCTAAAGAAGCAGGTAATTTTGCTTGTTAGCTCGAAGATAGTAACTAGTAAGTACATAAACAGTAGGAGGGATGAAAATGGCCAACGAAGTCGAGACTCAATTAGTAGATGCATTATACGATGAGCTACAGACAGAGAGATTTGCAACCATTTCAACTATTGATTTTGAAACAAACGGTCCAAATGTTAGTGCCATTTCGTGGTTAGTAGCTCCGACTAAACAAAAAATTCGATTTGCCGTAGATGTCAAATCGAGGATTGTAGAAAACATTAAACATACGAATAAAGCCGTGGTAAATATTCTTGCTAATGAATCATGCTACTCAATCAGCGGAATAGCTGAGGTAGTGCAAGAAAAGTTAGAAGGAGTAGCTTTAAAGCTGACACTAATTGAACTAGATATTAATGAAGTAAGAGATGTCATGTTCTATGGTTCTAAAATTTCAGTAAACCCTTCATATGAAAAGACCTATGATCCAGTAGCAGCCGCTAAACTCGATAAGCAAGTAATTGAAGCGATAAAAAAAGCTTAGCAGCAGCCTGCCGCTAAGCGACTTTCTTATTCATTTTTTTGAAGATGATTATTAGATTGTTTTTCCTGCTCATTCTTTAAGTTTTGCTCTTGTTTATTATTTAATTTTTGATTGTTTGTATCTGTTGAACTAGGATTTCGGCGGATTTCTTCTGCAAATTCAGGCATCACTCGGTTTACAATGGCCGCTAATTCATCTAAAAATCCTGTAACCGGACGGCCTTTGCGAATTTCATTTCCAATTTGTTTTAGCCGAGCAACCGTATCAGGATCTGCAATAACAACAGAATTAGCGCCGTACGGGTCAGCTTTCAGACCTTCAGCGACTGTATATTTGATTGAACTTACTTCTGAACGATCAATATCTTTGCCGACGTCAATGCCTACGATTGCATATTTACCGAGCACAATGGCAGTAGCATCATTTACATTCGGAACGCTTGAAGCCAGTTCAACTAAATGTGCTGATATTTCATTAGCAGTACGCTTGTGAGAGCGTTCAGGAGATGAATTTTTCACCTGTACAATTCGATCTGTTTTTTGCCCTTCTTCAACGTCTGCTTGGTTATTGTTGCAGCCGGTTAGTGTAATAAAACATAAGCTAATGGATAGAAAAAATTTGTTCATGTGGGAGACTCCTCCTTATGAATGACTCATTTTTTGTAGTAATTTGTATTTAGTTTCTAATAGTTCTTCTATCTTTATACACGTGTTCATATATTTAAAGAAAATGGTCCGTCCATTTAAGGTCACTTCACACATGTGCGTTACATAGTATATAAATGGATGGGTGCCTTGTTTCACTCCTTACAGGAAAAACAATCGGAGTAGGAGGCTGAATTATTGGGAAAAATTTATGTATTAGATACGAATGTTTTATTACAAGATCCGCATTCAATTTTTTCATTTGATGATAACGAAGTAGTGATTCCAGCCGTTGTATTAGAAGAAGTTGATTCGAAAAAAAGAAATATGGATGAAGTCGGACGAAATGCAAGGCAGGTATCCAAACTCATTGATAACTTGAGACAACATGGAAAGTTATATGAGAAAATCCCGTTAGAAAATGGGGGCCATTTGCGAATTGAACTCAACCATCGCTCTTTTCAACAGCTTCAAGAAATCTTTGTAGAAAAAACAAATGATAATCGAATTTTAGCCGTTGCTAAAAATTTATCTCTTGAAGAGGAAACAAAAGAAGATGGACGTGAAGTGATCCTAGTGAGTAAAGATGTGTTGGTACGTGTGAAGGCTGACGCAATCGGCTTAAGAGCAGAAGATTTTTTAAGTGATCGAGTAGTGGAATTCAATAGTATTTATACAGGCTTTTCAGAAGTCTATATTGCAAAAGAACTGCTGAGTCAATTTTACGAAAAAGGAGAGCTGCTAACGTCTCAAATTGCGAACCACTCCTTTTTTGCAAATCAATTCTTAGTGATGAAAGATGCATTTGGGGGATCCGGATCAGCCATCGGCATTGTCGATCAAACAACAACGAAAGTAAAAAAGCTTTTATTTGAATATGATCATATCTGGGGAATCAAACCTCGAAATGTTCAGCAAATTATGGCGTTAGAACTTCTTCTTAGAGACGACGTTCAACTGGTCACGTTAATTGGAAAGGCAGGTACGGGTAAAACGCTGCTTGCTTTAGCTTCAGGACTTATGCAGACGGAAGATTTAGGATGTTTTAAAAAGCTACTTGTAGCTCGTCCAATTGTTCCTTTAGGGAAAGATATTGGATTCTTGCCAGGAGAAAAGCAGGAGAAGCTTCGTCCATGGATGCAACCAATTTATGATAACCTAGAGTACTTATTCAACACTAAAAAACCTGGAGAACTGGATGCGATTCTAGCGGGGCTCAGTTCGATAGAAGTGGAAGCCTTGACATATATAAGAGGCCGAAGCATTCCGGAGCAGTTCATTATTATTGATGAAGCCCAAAATTTAACGAAGCATGAAATTAAAACAATTTTAACAAGGGTAGGGGAAAAGAGTAAAATTGTGCTTATGGGAGATCCGGCTCAAATTGATCATCCTTATTTAGATGAGTATAACAACGGATTAACGTACGTAGTTGAAAAGTTTAAAGAGCAAAAAGTATCGGGACACGTTCGGTTAATCAAAGGAGAGCGCTCCGGGCTAGCACAATTAGCAGCTGATATTCTTTAAAAAAAGTGGGGTTCCTTTTGGAACCCCACTTTTTTATTATGTAACGATGATTTCTTCCACATATTTAATAGGGTTATTTCGGTTAGACCCGTCAGGTAAATAGACATAGATAGGCCCGTCTTCTCTAAGAGGCTTTCCATCTTGGCTGAAACCAAAGATTAGTTTTTGCGCTTCTTCTAATGAAAAAGAAATCAGCGCGTCTTTTGTTTTAAATGAAACGTTGGTAGCTTCTTCAGTAGGTGAAGCGTTTGCTAGAAAAGGTTCAAATGAAATGCCAAATGTTCCATTTACTAGCTCCTGTTTTTTGAATTTCTTTTCGGTTTTTAACGTAGGAGGAAAGACGGCTCCTTCTTGAATTTCACGGTCCCAATGCTTCGAAACAGCCTTTGTGTACGCTTCTGTCTCGTCTTTTTGCTCCGGTGGATGTTCAAAGAAAACGTCCATATCGAGCTTGCGGTCATCGAAAATCCACACGCTTGGGTCAAGTGTCAGCGTATATTTTACTTTTCCTTTTAACATAATAATTGAATTCATCATAAATGCCCCCTTGCTAAAAGTATAAGCGCTTTCTACTTATTTGTCACTTTGATGAAAAAATTTAGTTGAGAGTGATTCTCGTATGATATAATGTAAGAGTCAACGAAAGTGCGAAATTTCCTACATCTATGGTAATGCTTTTGAGAAAGTAACAGTATAAAAAAGACGGCCAGCCTCACGGACATGTTTATCCTTGCTTTTTTGGAGCATAGCCTTTAAAATTGAGAGATAGATTAGGTAATCGCTCGCGAACGGAGGGATTGAGTTTGACGCCTGAGACAATGATAGATCATCGTGAAAAAGCGTATGCGTTGTTAAAAGCTGATGCAGATAAGATTTTGCAATTAATTCAAGTTCAAATGGATAACTTAACAATGCCACAATGTCCTCTTTATGAAGAGGTTTTAGATACACAAATGTTTGGTTTATCAAGAGAAATTGATTTTGCAGTTCGTCTTGGTTTAATTGATGAACGTGTTGGAAAAACATTGCTAGACCGCCTCGAGCGTGAACTTTCTGCACTGCATGAAGCGTTTACAAAAAAATAAAAATCACGCGATCGAAACTCAAACTATATACAAACGTAGTTTGAGTTTTTTATTACAGGTGGTTGAAATTTCCTAATTTACTCAAATTTGTACATAAAAGATGAAACGAAACAGAAACACGTCATTTTTAAAGGAAGAGGGTTATGGTAAAAAAAATATTTAGGCATTTTGACTATTCGATTGTAATTCCAGTGCTGCTTCTTTGTGCGGTTGGACTAGTTATGGTTTACAGTTCAAGTATGATTGTAAGTATTACAAGATATCATACGTCAAGTGATTTCTTTTACAACAGACAAAAAATGTGGCTTGCTTTTACGCTTGTATTGTTCATTTTAACAATGCTAACACCTTACAAGCTGTATCCTAAAATACTGCCTTATGCGATTCTGGGCATTTTTGTACTGCTTTTGCTTGTGTTTGTAATGGGTCATACGAGTAACAATGCGCAAAGTTGGCTGCAGCTTGGGGGAGCAAACATGCAGCCGGCTGAGTATGCCAAGCTTGTTGTCATTTTATACTTATCGTATGTTTTGTCTAAAAGGCAAGAGTATATTGACAACATCAAAAAAGCTTTTTTTGGACCTATGGGTCTTGTATTTCTAATATTAGGTTTTGTAGCGATTCAGCCTGACCTTGGAACGGGATCAATTATTTTTGCTATTGCCGTTACCATTATGCTATGTTCGGGAATCTCTAAAAAAACCTTCTTCCGCATGCTAGCACTAGGTATCATTTTGCTTACGGTAATTATTACGATTGGTTTTTTTACAGGTCAGTTTACTGCCAATCGAATTGGCCGTTTTACCGGTGCATCAGATCCGTTTGCCAATGCTCAAGGAACCGGTTATCAGCTGGTTAATTCATATTTAGCAATAGGTACAGGAGGCTTAAAAGGCCTTGGTTTAGGAGAAAGTGTACAAAAGTATGGTTATCTTCCTGAGCCCCATACCGATTTCATTATGGCTATTATTGCAGAAGAATTAGGGTTCTTTGGAGTTATGCTCGTGCTGGGTCTTTTAGGCTTCTTAATTTTCAGGATTTTAATGCTGGCTAAAAAATCTCAGGATCCGTTTGCTAGTATGATCTGTATTGGAGTAGCGAGTATGATAGGTATCCAAACGGGGATTAACCTTGGAGGACTTACGGGACTCATTCCGATTACGGGGGTAACGCTTCCATTTATCAGTTATGGAGGGTCTTCGCTGCTAACGCTGATGGTATCTATGGGAATTATTGTAAATATTTCGTTTTTCGTAAATTATCACAATAAAAAACAGAAAAATACGGAAAATATTGTGCTACATCCGAACAATACATCAACAACAAGTGATTGATTTTCGTGAAAAAATTGTGTAAAAAAAGCAAAAATTTATTGGAATTTTATCATTTTCCATAGATTTTTGCTTTTCTTTTATTCAATTTTGCTATATATTGAAGTTTATACGAAATTGAGAGGAGATTAGCAACATGAGTTTTGTAACTAAAAAAATCAAAAAAGTATTAGTAGCAAACCGAGGAGAAATTGCGATTCGTGTATTTCGAGCATGTACTGAACTGAATATTCGGACTGTTGCAATTTATTCGAAGGAAGACGCAGGTTCTTATCACCGTTACAAAGCGGATGAAGCCTATTTAGTAGGAGCGGAGAAAAAACCGATTGATGCTTATTTAGATATAGAAGGCATCATCGACATTGCTAAGTCTCATGATGTAGATGCTATTCACCCTGGCTATGGTTTTTTGTCAGAAAATATCCAATTTGCAAAACGTTGCGAAGAAGAAGGCATTATTTTTATTGGCCCAAAATCCAAGCATCTTGATATGTTTGGCGATAAAGTAAAAGCACGTCATCAGGCTATTCAAGCAGATATTCCCGTTATTCCTGGTACGGATGGTCCTATTGATTCAATTGACGAAGCAAAAGAATTTGCTAATCAGCATGGATATCCTCTAATGATCAAAGCGGCTTTGGGCGGAGGCGGTCGAGGCATGCGTATCGTTCGCGATGCAGACAGCCTGAATGAATCTTATGACCGTGCCAAATCAGAAGCAAAAGCGGCTTTTGGTAATGATGAAGTGTATGTCGAGAAATTAGTTGAAAATCCAAAACATATTGAAGTGCAAATTTTAGGTGATGAACAAGGAAATGTTGTGCATCTTTATGAACGCGACTGTTCTGTGCAGCGTCGCCACCAAAAAGTAGTAGAAGTAGCACCAAGTGTTTCTATAGATGAAGACTTACGTCTCCGCATTTGTGAAGCAGCTGTACAGCTGATGGAAAAAGTGCAGTACATAAATGCTGGTACAGTAGAATTTTTAGTATCAGGAAACGATTTTTATTTTATTGAAGTAAATCCACGTGTTCAAGTAGAGCACACAATTACTGAAATGATTACAGGTATTGATATCGTTCAATCGCAAATTTTAATTGCAGACGGCTACGGACTTCACAGCAAGGAAGTGTCCATTCCTGCACAAGATCAAATTCAAGTACATGGATATGCGATTCAATCTCGTGTAACGACAGAAGATCCGTTAAACAATTTTATGCCGGATACGGGTAAAATTATGGCTTATCGTTCTGGTGGCGGTTTTGGCGTACGCTTAGATACGGGAAACAGCTTCCAAGGTGCTGTAATTACACCGTATTATGATTCACTGTTAGTAAAAGTAACAACATGGGCATTAACATTCGATCAAGCTGCATCAAAAATGGTGCGGAACTTAAAAGAGTTTCGTATTCGTGGAATTAAAACAAATATTCCGTTTCTTGAAAATGTAGTGAAGCATGATAAGTTCTTAACAGGTGCTTATGATACATCATTTATTGATACAACGCCTGAACTTTTTGTTTTCCCAAAGCGAAAAGACCGCGGAACTAAAATGCTTACATACATTGGGAATGTTACGGTAAACGGATTCCCAGGCGTATCGGAAAAGAAAAAGCCAATCTTTACGAAACCGCGCGTTCCTAGTGTGGATATAAGCAAACCAATTCAAAACGGAACAAAGCAGATTTTAGATGAAAAAGGTGCTGAAGGGCTAGTAAATTGGGTGAAAGAACGCAAGGAAGTGCTATTAACGGATACAACCTTCCGTGATGGCCATCAGTCTCTGTTAGCAACGCGTATTCGTACAAACGACTTAAAACAAGTAGCTAACCCAACTGCACGCTTGCTTCCAGATTTATTTTCTATGGAAATGTGGGGAGGAGCAACGTTTGATGTCGCTTATCGATTCTTAAAAGAAGATCCGTGGGATCGCTTGCTTACTTTACGTCAACAAGCGCCAAACGTTCTTTTCCAAATGCTTCTTCGCGCGTCAAATGCGGTTGGATATAAAAACTATCCTGATAATGTAATTAAGGAATTTGTTGAAAAATCAGCTTATGCAGGTATTGATGTTTTCCGTATCTTTGACAGCTTAAACTGGGTGCAAGGAATGACTCTTGCAATTGACTCCGTTCGTCAAACAGGGAAGATTGCAGAAGCAGCGATGTGTTATACAGGTGATATTTTAGATCCGACACGCCGTAAGTATGATTTGGATTACTACAAGAACTTAGCAAAAGAGCTTGAGCAGTCTGGCGCACATATCCTAGGCATTAAAGATATGGCGGGTCTTTTAAAACCGCAGGCAGCTTATGATTTAGTATCGGCTTTAAAAGAAACGGTTGATATTCCCATTCACCTTCATACGCATGATACAAGCGGAAACGGTGTATACACGTATGCAAAAGCAATTGAAGCAGGTGTAGACATTGTGGACGTAGCCGTAAGCTCAATGGCGGGCTTAACGTCTCAGCCAAGTGCTAACTCTCTTTATTATGCATTAGAAGGAGCGGACCGTAGACCAAACCTGGATATTAAAAATCTAGAAGAGCTTTCTTACTATTGGGAAGATGTGCGAAAGTATTACCAAGACTTCGAAAGCGGCATGAACGCTCCTCATACGGAAGTGTACGAGCATGAAATGCCAGGCGGTCAATATAGCAACTTACAGCAGCAAGCAAAAGCAGTTGGTTTAGGAAACCGCTGGGATGAAGTAAAAGAGATGTATTCACGCGTGAATTTGCTATTTGGTGATATTGTAAAAGTTACGCCATCATCAAAAGTAGTTGGAGATATGGCATTGTTTATGGTTCAAAACAACTTGACAGAAGAAACGCTGTTTGAGCGCGGTGAAACGCTTGACTTCCCGGATTCAGTTATTGAATTGTTTGAAGGGTATTTAGGACAGCCGCACGGGGGATTCCCTAAAGAGCTTCAGCGCATCATTTTAAAAGGCAGAAAACCTATTACAGTTCGCCCTGGAGAACTGTTAGAAGATGTGGACTTCGATGCAGTGAAAGCTAAGCTATTTAAAGACTTGAATCGTCAAGTAACAAGTTTTGACGCCATTGCTTATGCGCTGTATCCAAAAGTATTTATGGATTACCACAAAGCAGTTGAGCAATATGGGGACATTTCCGTTCTTGATACACCAACTTTCCTATATGGAATGCGTTTAGGAGAAGAAGTTGAAATTGAAATTGAAAAAGGAAAAACCTTAATTGTTCGTCTTGTATCCATTGGTGAACCTCAGGCAGACGGTACGCGAACAGTATACTTCGAATTGAACGGTCAGCCACGTGAAGTCGTGATTAAAGACGAAAGTGTCAAAACAACCGTTACGGCAAAACAAAAAGCCGACCAAGGAAATCCGGCCCACATCGGCGCTTCAATGCCTGGAACTGTTATTCGAGTAGTAGTAGAAAAAGGCGATAAAGTCTCAAAAGGTGATCACTTAATGATCACAGAAGCAATGAAAATGGAAACAACCGTGCAAGCACCATTTGACGGCGTGATTAAACAAGTACACGTGTCGAATGGAGATGGCATCCAGCCGGGAGATTTATTAATTGAATTAGAAAGCTAATCAAAAAAGGTACGAGCTCAGAGCTCGTACCTTTTCTGATTAATTATGTGTATGACGCGTTGCAAGTAAGGTTAAGTAGCTTAATACACCGAATAGGAAAGAGATAATTAAAGAATGAGCAAGCGCGAGCTCTAGCTGCAGACGTGTGACAACAACAAGCATACCGGAAACCGTCTGAAAAATAACTAGAATGAGAGCAGCTAACCATCCGTAAAAAATATTTTTTTGATGACGATAATATTTAACTGCATGGATAAAGGCAGCTAAAATCCATACAAACGTTAAAACAGCAGCGAATCGATGTCCCATTTGAATCCACTGATTCAAATCAACAGGTAGCCAACCGTTTCCATTTGAACACAATGGAACGTCTGGACAGGCTAAGCTAGCTTCTTTATGGCGAACAAGCGCGCCCGTGTACACAACGGCATATGTGTACAAGATAACCCCGTAAATATGTTTTTTCATTTTAGAACCTAGCTGCATATTAGTTGCGTCGAGCTTTTGATCCACTTCAAAGATAATAAGTGTTAACAGCAGCACAGAAGCAAACGAAATAAGAGAAATACCAAAATGAAGAGCTAGCACCGCATCTGATTGCCCCCACATAACGGCTGCTGCCCCAATTAATGCTTGCAGTACGAGGAAGAAAAAAGAAATAAACGCTAAAGGCCTAATTTCTTTTATATGTCCTAATGCAATCCACGCCCACACGCACAAAGCGAGCACAAGAAAGCCCGACACGCCAGAAACTAAGCGGTGGCTTAATTCAACAACGGTTTCAAATGTTAAAGGGTCAGGAATGAGCTGTCCGTTACACAAAGGCCAAGAATCTCCGCACCCGTCTGCTGAACCAGTTTTCGTCACAAGGGCACCGCCAAGTAGAATAAGTAACATGGCCATGCTTGTTACAATGGATAACAACTTTAATCCAAGTCGCACAATAATCACCATCCTAAAAGCAAAGTAAGTAATATAACGAGCTAAACAATTTATTCTAATCTTTTTGTATATTAAACATAAATTTCATTTATTCTCCATAAACTTGATTGAATTTGTTATAATGGTAGAAAGTGTAAGGTTTGTTCATGAGTTTGACTCTGCAGATGTGTAAAAGGTACCGTACAGAAAACTATTTTACTTGCGGAAATATCTTTTAACAAGTGACAGGGACATGCATTTAGCTCATGACAAAAAAAATCCATATTTTTTTCATGAATTCTTCACAAAGTAACGGCAAAATATGGTTTAATAAACATGAGAAATAGATATTTCTCTACTATTTTACCGTTTGCATGTGAAGCTTTTAAGTAGTTTTGGTGAGAGGAATATGACTTCTTTGTGAACAAAGAGGAGATTTTTGTAAAAATATGTTGAAAACGCCTTCATTTATAGACTCTTTATTTACTAGATAAAAGTCTGTGGATGAGTAAAGGAGGAAGCGCCATGGAAGATTCAAAAATGGTGGAAGATTCAACGCTTTCTGCATCGCCTAACACAGCTCATGTAAGCGAAAATAGTTCCATTTGGTCAGATTTTTTAGCTACGATTAAAATTGGAATAGTCAATTCAAATTTCATCACCACCTTTACTGGTTTTTGGCTAGCTCTTTTCTTCAACGAACAACACTTCTTAGAAAACCTGGATAAAGCATTTTTTACTTTAATAGGTTCTTCACTTATCATCGCCGGTTCATGCAGTTTGAACAATTACATAGATCGTGACATTGACCCTCTAATGGAACGAACAAAGGGACGACCTACAGTGACAGGGAGTTTTACACCTTTGACGGTCCTTGGGATTGGAATCGGTTTGACGTTAACCGGCTTGCTTATGCTACTAGTTGTTTCTTCCGTAGCCGCTCTCATCGGATTAGCAGGAATACTTACATATGTAGTTCTTTACACCATGTGGTCCAAAAGACTATACACAATTAATACAGTAATCGGAAGTATATCAGGCGCTGTCCCGCCTTTAATTGGATGGGCCGCTATCGATCCCAATTTACACGTAGTGGCTTGGGTATTATTTTTAATCATGTTTATTTGGCAGCCGCCTCATTTTCTAGCTCTTGCTATGCGAAGGTGTGAAGAATACCGAGCAGCGGGAATCCCTATGTTGCCTGTTGTACACGGTTTTGAGCTTACAAAACGACAGATTCTCATTTGGATTGCTTGTTTGTTGCCATTACCTCTTTATTTATACGAATTAGGCACTCCATTTCTAATTTTAGCCACTGTTTTAAACATAGGATGGCTATTTTTAGGATTTGCTCAATACAATAAACAAGAAGACACAAAGTGGGCTAGCATGATGTTTGTCTACTCACTAAACTATTTAACTATTTTATTTGTCTCAATGATTGTCGCAACGCTTTTTGCCTAGATAAAATCTTTCACTGAATGCGACATTGCACAAGGGGGATTTCTTCTACATGTAGAATTCATTATAGAAGGAATAAGTTTTATGCTCAAGAGGGCATAGATGAAATCACGTCAATGAAAGAGAGGTTGGGGAATGGTATGAAAAAATGGCGATTGAACTTTCGTGTTTTGTCGTTATTTACGCTGCTTGCATTCGTGTTATCGGCCTGTGGAAAACCGTTTTTGTCAACACTTAAGCCTGCAGGTGAGGTAGCTGAAGAACAATATTCGCTTATGCTGCTTAGTACAGCTATCATGGTTTTAGTTATTATTGTTGTCACCATTATCTTTATATTTGTTATTCTGCGCTTTCGCCGTCGTAAAGGCGAAGAGAATGTGATTCCAAAGCAAGTAGAGGGGAGCAGAAAGTTAGAAATTATATGGACAGTGATTCCTATCTTGCTGCTGATTATTTTGACTGTTCCAACGGTCATCTCAACTTTTAAGCTAGCGGACGTAAAAGGAATGAAGGACAAAGATGCTGTCGTAGTAAATGTGCGTGCTAACTTGTACTGGTGGGAATTTGAGTATCCTAATCAAAAAATTATTACATCCCAAGATCTAGTTGTTCCAACGGATAAAAAAGTCTACTTTAATATTAAAGCTTCTGACGTCAAGCACTCATTCTGGATTCCTTCAGTTGGAGGAAAGCTCGATGCTAACACAGAAAATGATAATAAATTCTGGCTCGTGTTTGATTCTAAAAAATCGAAGGAAGCTGACGGAGTTTTCTACGGAAAATGTGCTGAGCTTTGCGGTCCATCTCATTCTCTTATGGACTTTAAAGTACGGGCTGTATCAAGCAATGAATTTGATACGTGGGCAAAAGATTTGAAAAAGGCAAAGCCTGATGTAGAAACAGCATCCGCAAAAGCTGGTCAAGAAGTCTTTAATGAAAGCTGTATCGGATGTCATGCTGTTGACGTCAAAGACAATCGTCCAGAGCAAGCTCGTCAAGCACCAAACTTAGCCGGTTTTTCTGAACGTGAGCGTGTAGCTGGAGTGCTTCCTCACAACAAGGAAAATATCAAAAAATGGTTAAAAGACCCTGAGAAAGTTAAGCCGGGTAATAAGATGAGTGGTACATATCCAGACTTAACTGATGAACAAGTGAATGAGCTAGCAGACTATTTAATGAGTTTAAAAGAAAAATAAACGTCCAGTCGTTTTTAAAAGGGGAGGTTTAGCGATGAGTACACTCAGTCAAAAGAAGGGTGTAGGTGGAACAATTTGGGACTTTATGACAACCGTTGATCATAAGAAAATCGCCATTCTTTATTTAATTGCCGGCGGTATCTTTTTTCTAGTCGGAGGAGTGGAAGCGCTATTTATACGTATTCAGCTGGCTATACCAAGCAATGACTTTGTCAGTGCAGGAACGTATAATGAAATTTTAACAATGCATGGAACAACGATGATTTTTTTAGCTGCCATGCCGCTTCTTTTTGCGATGATGAATGCGGTTGTTCCGCTGCAAATCGGAGCTCGAGATGTAGCATTTCCATTTTTAAATTTGTTAGGTTTTTGGTTGTTTGCCTTTGGAGGACTCTTTTTAAATCTAAGCTGGTTTTTAGGAGGAGCACCTGATGCAGGTTGGACATCATATGCTTCGCTGTCTATTGCGTCGCCTGGTCACGGAATTGATTTTTATGCGATAGGTTTGCAAATTTCCGGAGCCGGGACATTGATTTCAGGTATCAACTTTCTCGTAACAATCATTAACATGAGGGCTCCAGGTATGACTTATATGCGTATGCCGCTGTTTACGTGGACGACGTTTGTTGCATCAGCTCTTATTTTGTTCGCGTTTCCAGCACTGACGGTTGGATTGTTTTTAATGATTTTTGACCGCTTGTTCGGTGGAAACTTTTTTGACGCCACAATGGGTGGAAATACGATTATCTGGGAACATCTTTTCTGGATATTCGGTCATCCGGAAGTATATATTTTAATTCTTCCAGCGTTTGGTGTTTTCTCTGAAATTTTACCTACTTTTTCAAGAAAGAGATTATTCGGTTACTCGTCGATGGTTTTTGCTACCGTATTAATCGGATTTTTAGGGTTCATGGTGTGGGCTCACCACATGTTTACAACCGGACTTGGTCCAATTGCAAATGCCATTTTTGCTGTCGCTACGATGGCTATCGCCGTTCCAACTGGAATTAAAATTTTCAACTGGCTGTTTACGCTTTGGGGAGGAAGTATTGAATTTACGTCTCCAATGCTTTACGCTGTCGCCTTTATTCCGTCATTTGTTATTGGAGGAGTAACAGGAGTTATGGCAGCTGTAGCACCTGCAGATTATCAATTTCAAGATTCTTATTTTATCGTTGCCCATTTTCATTACGTTATCGTAGGCGGTGTCGTATACGCTATATTAGCAGGTGTCACATACTGGTGGCCAAAAATGTTCGGGAAGATGTTAGATGAAAAGTTAAGCAAAGCAACGTTCTGGCTCTTTTTGATTGGTTTCCACTTAACGTTCTTTATTCAGCATTTCTTAGGCTTAATGGGGATGCCTCGCCGCGTATGGACGTTCTTGCCTAATCAAGGTCTCGACCTTGGGAATGCAATCAGTTCATCAGGAGCTGCTTTCATGGCGGTTGCTACGCTCATTTTACTTGTTAACATTATAAAAACAACTGCCAAAGGACAAAGAGTAGGAGGAGACCCTTGGGGAGACGGACGTACATTAGAATGGGCTATTTCATCTCCGCCTCCAGAGTATAACTTTAAACAAACGCCGCTTGTACGCGGGTTAGATGCATATTGGATTGAAAAAATGGCAGGAAATAAAGAAATGACGCCAGCCGAACCTCTTGGTGATATTCATATGCCAAACTCGTCATTTATTCCATTTATGATATCGCTTGGAATGTTTATTGCAGGGATTGGCTTTTTGTATCGAAACGATCATGCGTGGGGAGATGTTGTAGGGATTATCGGAATGATCGTCATGTTTTTATCGATGTTCTTCCGTTCATGGATTGATGATCACGGCTTTCATATTCACAAAGAGGACTTAGTTGATGATGACAAGGAGGCGAAGATGTAATGGAGACTGAACAAAAGCTAACTGCTGAAACTTTCCCTGCTTCGCCTGAAAAAGCAACGCTTGAAGGGAAAAATAAATTTACCGGCTTTTGGCTCTTTTTAGGCGGAGAGACGGTTTTGTTTGCTTCACTTTTTGCTACTTATTTAGCTTTGCGTAATTCAACGATGTCAGGACCTAAGCCAGAAGAATTGTTTGATATTAAGCTTGTTTTTGCAGCTACCATGATTTTATTAACAAGTTCACTAACAAGCGTATATGCTATGTATCATATGAAAAATTTTGAATTTAAAAAGATGCAGCTATGGTTAGGCGTTACGTGGCTTTTAGGTTTAGCGTTTTTAGGGCTAGAAATTTATGAGTTCAGGCATTATGTTCATGAAGGGCATACGTTTACAAGCAGCGCATTCGGTTCTTCTTTCTACGCGCTGGTTGGAACACACGGAGCTCACGTAACGTTCGGATTGCTTTGGATTGGTTCTTTGATGATTCGAAATGCGAAGCGGGGGCTAAACTTATATAACGCTCCTAAATATTATGTCGCAAGTTTATACTGGCACTTTATCGATGTTGTGTGGGTCTTTATTTTCACGGTTGTATATTTAATGGGAATGGTGGGATAAGCTGATGACGACAAATCAATCAAACTCAGATAACCCAAGGCTCAATTTAGAGTATCGTAAAAAAAGAAACGCAGAAGATATGAAGATGCAAGTTATCTCTTTTGCGATGATGTTGTTTTTAACACTAATTGCTTTTTTTGCGGTTTATCAAGAGTTTAGCGGATGGTACATTATGCCGGTGATTGTGCTCTTGGCAGTTGTTCAAGTCATCTTTCAACTTTATTATTTCATGCATATGAACCACAAAGGACATACCATACCAGCATTTTTCTTGTATTCAGGCGTATTGGTAGCTCTTTTAACCATTTTAGCTTTTGTAACCATTATTTGGTGGTAAAGAGAAGGGCTGGCATGCGCCAGTCCTTTTCATCATCTGTAGAAGGAGGAATAGACGTTGATTAACAATTTGCAGATGTTTGGTTTTGAAGCACTCTGGAGTCCTTACTATTTTTTAACCATTTGTCTGGTGACCGTCTTATATTTTTTCATCGTTGGTAGATGGAGAGGGAATTTTATAGGGTCGGCGGCTGTAGACAGAAAAACAAAAGCGTATTTTGTTATCAGCATGGTTCTTTTATATATATGTAAAGGAGGACCTGTAGATTTACTAGGGCATTTTATGTTTAGTGCTCATATGACGCAAATGGCAATTGTTTACTTGGTGATTCCTCCGCTTTTTATTTTAGGAATTCCTCCGTGGTTAGCTCGTTCTGTTATTTATGTAAGAGGGGTTAAACCTGTTTTTAAATTTTTTACAAAGCCCTTAATTGCTCTACTATTATTTAATGGGTTATTTTCTTTGTATCATATTCCGCTGCTTTTTGATGTTATTAAAACGGATATGATGCTTCATGGAATCGTGAGTGTTGTATTATTTATCGCTGCATTTTGTATGTGGTGGCCACTCGTTAATCAGCTAGAAGAAGAACAAACGCTAAGTTCTTTAAAAAAGCTTGGATACATTTTTGCAGATGGCGTACTTCTTACTCCGGCGTGCGCGCTGATTATTTTTGCAAACCATTCTTTGTATGCGACGTATACAGACTCAAGCGCTTGGGTACAAGCTCTTTCCCTTTGTGTACCGCCTTCTATGATTGCAAGTTTAGGGCAGCTTGCTCCCGAGATGTTTAATACGCTGCCGCCCGTGGAAGATCAGCAGCTCGGCGGCGTTATTATGAAGATCATTCAAGAAATTGTGTATGGAACGGTTTTAGGCTTTATTTTTTTTCAGTGGGCTCGAAAAGAACGAGAGAAGGATACGTACATGCCTGATTTTAGTGAACGCCAAGATATAAAAGCAAAGGAACTTACATCTACTCCTCCCTTGAAGTAAAAAGAGAGTGAGACATAACTACCTTGATCCAATCTAAAGACAAACAAAGGGGATAAAGGAGTTGAACCGCTTGTAACACCGCTGTTGATTTCCGTGCAACAGCAAAAAAAGAACTACTAATCGATAATTTTGATTAGTAGTTTGTATTTAACTTCAACTAGCATACTTTTGCCCCAGCCTCTTTAACTTCTATAGCTGAACGGTTTCAAGCTGTGATTTGATTTGTGTTAATATTTTTTCACACTGTTCTACAAGGGATGGCGGGAAATATTCTCCGTCTCCATATTCTACACCGTGAGGATAATAATGTTTGCCTAGCAGAGGTGTCATAAGGTGAATAACAGCATGCCTGCCCCCTACATCCCCTGAAATAGCATGTCCTTGGACTCGCAAATAGAAGATATCTCGCTGAAACTCGAATTTTCGATCGTACGTGACGCGTTCATAATCCCATTGTCCGGCGCGGACCAGGCCAAATTGATGCATAATCTCATCTAATAAATCTAAATCAACCTTTAATGAATCAAACTTTGCATATTCAAATTTCATATGAACTCCCTCCCAAAACAGATATACCCCAACTAAATCATAAGCCGAATGGATAAAACTTGCAATATCTAATAAGGAAAAATGTAAACGTTATCTATTTTTATTTAAACGTTCTAAATACGAAAGTTTACTAAAAAGTTGGTCACACTATAAAGCGAACACACTATGTAGAGGAGGATAAAACAATGAAAACTGTACAAGAGGTAATGACAGCTGATACGGAAACATGCACCACGCTCGATAACGTATATGAAGTGGCAGTGAAAATGAAGGAATGGAATGTAGGAGCAATTCCAATTGTCGATAGAGATCAGCTAGTAGGAATGATTACAGATCGAGACTTAGTTATAAAAGGCATCGCAGAAAAGAAGCCAAATTCAAGTAAAGTAACGGATGTTATGAGTGAAGAGCTTATAACTATTACAGCAGAAGCCTCTGTAGAAGAAGCTTCTAAGCTTATGGCTCAACATCAAATCCGTCGCCTTCCTGTTGTGGAAAATCAAAAGCTAGTAGGGATTATATCGCTAGGTGATTTATCAACGTTTCGCTATGCAAATGAACGCGCAGGAGAAGCGCTCTCAGACATTTCAGAACAAACGCATTAAAAAGCGAAAGCCAACTGTTTGCAGGATATTCGTAAATAGTTGGCTTTTTCTTTTGTTTCCTTCATACCAATAGCTATTTTTTTTTGAATGCATGTATAATAGAGATAAAAATAAGTTAAACAGGTAAAGAAAACAGGTGTAAGGAGAGGAAGAAAAGCTGAAAAAAGTTATTTTTATTCTCGTATTAATAGTGGCATTTGTATACGCGGAGGATTATTTACCTCAGCTAGAAAAATATCTAACGGGTCAAAATAGTGAGCAAAACCAAACGGATTCCAAAAGTCAGCCCACCCAAGAAGTGGCTTCTTATGAAAAACAAAGTGAAAATATGATGAGGCTCATTGGAGATCATTCAGAACAGTTAATTGGAATGCTTGGAGAGCCGGACCGTATTGATTCTTCTGCATATGGCTATGACTGGTGGATTTACAAAAAGAATCGTCAAACGTATGCGCAGGTAGGAGTAGAAAATAATCAAGTCGTATCTGTATACGTCATTGGTTCAAAAACAAATACAGATCCTTTTGAGATTGGTGAGAAGCGAGAAGAAGTAGAAAAAAGAGTTTCGCTTTCATCTGAACTCACGCTTCAAAAAGACGGAAATGAATACCGATTTCGTCTGAGTGAAGAGGATATGAAAATGCGCCCAATTATTAAATATGGAGATGTATACGTCCAACTATATTTTGACCAGTTCCTTAATACAATCTCAAGTATTCGAATTATGGACATGGACACGCTATTAAAACAGCGTCCGTACGAAATTGTTTATCGCGGCGAGCTTCCCACAGCTCCGTCATTGACAGCAGAGGAGTGGAAAAGTGTCCAAGAAGGAGAAGAGCAGCAAATTATCGATATTACAAATGTAATTCGAGACCGGTTTCAGCTGTCACCTTTAGCTTGGGACGAAGCCACTGCCGGAGTAGCTTATTTACACAGCAAAGAAATGAGCGATTTAAACTATTTTTCTCACGTTTCACCAGCACAAGGTGATTTAGGCAACCGTCTGCAAAAAGGCGATGTAGTATATCGTATCGCGGGCGAAAACATTGCCTCGAATTATCAGGATGGAATCGCTGCGGTTGAAGGGTGGCTTAATAGTGAGGGACATCGTAAGGCTTTACTCAATAAAGAGTTTACGCGTCTTGGTGTAGGTGTATATGAGAAATATTATACGCAAAACTTTATCACTCCGATGAATGAATAGTAAGATTAAAACTTCCTTTTGAAAATAGGTCTACTCTTGTCCTCTTTCTCATAAGTTTTAGTAGAGGTTAGAGGAGGGACGAGAATGAAAGGAAGAATAGTAGGAATATTGCTCGTACTTTTCTTTGCATATACGACTACTGTACATGCAGCTGAAGGGCAGTGGGAAAAGCTTGATAACTTATCTGATCAAACGCTATCGCTTGTAGAGCAAAAGGAGTATAAAGCAGCCCAACATTTGTTCAGAAATTTTTCGAATGAATTTACCAGTCTCAATACAGCTTCTTTGGGCGTATCAGCCGAAGATATACGTATTTTAACTCTTTGTTATGAACAGGTAGAAAGGTCTCTTTTATCTTCTGATTCCAGCGATGAAGAACGTCTTCAAAAAGCTACTCAATTTCGATTATTAGTCGATGCGCTGCACAGCAAGCATCAGCCTATGTGGACTGAACTCGAAGGCAGTATGCTAGCAACATTTAAAGAGATGCGAAATGAAGCGGTAAAAGGAGAACAAGCGGCTTATGAAGCGCAGTTTAAGCAATTTTTAAAGGAATATGATATGATCTTACCGAGCGCACAGGTAGACGTTTCGTCTCCCTACGTACAGCGTGTAAGCGCGGACGTTCACTTTTTACAAAGTGAAGGAACGCTAAGTGAGATTAACGATGAGCAGTTTAACCAAATGGAACAAAACTTGAAAGATTTTTTTGAACAAGTAAAAGAAAATCGTACGGACCCGTCTTTTATTTGGGTTACAATCACCACCGGAAGTATTATTATTGCTACACTTTTTTATGTAGGAGCGCGAAAATATTTCGCTGACCAGAAAAGAAAGTCAGCTAGAGGGCGTAATGATTGACGTAAAAGCGCAGAATTGTCTAAAATAAAAGAGTAGTCAAACACATAATGAAAGGTGTGGGTAAATGAGCTTTTTGATTTATTTTCTCATTATTATCCTTGTGCCAATTTGGGCACAGTTTAAGGTGAGAAGCGCTTACAAAAAATATTCACAAGTAAGCAACTCATCAGGAATGACAGGCGCAGAAGTAGCAAGAAAAATTTTGGATGAAAACGGATTGTACAACGTTCACGTAGAGCCTGTAGGCGGATTTTTATCGGATCACTACGATCCTCGTTCAAAAGTCATTCGTTTATCAGAAGACAACTATTACGGAACGTCTGTCGCAGGCGCTGCCGTTGCGGCTCATGAAGTGGGACACGCGATTCAAGACAAAGAAAACTATTCGTTTTTACGCCTTCGCCACTCGCTTGTACCGGTGGCAAGCCTTGGATCAAACGCTTCTTGGATTTTAATTATGATTGGAATTATCGCGTCGATTAAGCCATTGCTATTGTTAGGTATTATCTTCATGGCAGCAGCGGTCGTATTCCAAGTTGTAACACTGCCTGTCGAATTTAACGCTTCAAGCCGAGCGATGACGCAAATCGTCTCAGTCGGAGCGATTCGAAATGACGAAGAGCGCGAGACGCGCAAAGTGCTTAACGCAGCGGCTTTAACATACGTAGCAGCCGCAGCAGTAGCAGTTCTTGAGTTGGTTCGTTTAATTATGATTTATACAGGAATGAATAACGACGACTAATAAAAAAATACCGCATCAGCGGTATTTTTTTATCTTTCAAGCGGTTTTTTATTTTCATCAAGGGTAAATCCTTCGCCTAAGACATCATGAACATCGGTAACCGCAACGAAGGCGTGTGGATCTACAGAAGTAATAACTTGCTTTAAACGAAAAATTTCATTTTTACTAACAACGCAGTATAGCACGTTGGTATCTTGCTTAGAAAAAGAACCTTGTCCTTTTAAAATCGTCACGCCTCGATCCATTTCTTTCATAATTTTATCCGATATGGCTTCGTTATGATTCGAAATGATGGTTGCGCCTTTGGCGGCATACGCACCGTCTTGCATAAAGTCAATAACCCGTGCAGCGACAAAGACTGCAACAAGCGTATACATAGCTTCTCGGTAGGATAAATAAATGAGAGACGCACTAATCACAATAAAGTCAAAAAGAAACATCGTTTTCCCCATATTCCACCCGATATATTTTTGAACAACACGTGCGATGATATCGACTCCTCCTGTTGTTCCTCCAAACCTGAAAATAATGCCAAGACCCACTCCAATAAAAACACCGGCAAAAAGAGCTGCTAGAGTCATATCATGACGCAGGGGCATATTCACCGGAAAGCGCTGGAATATCCATAAAAATAGCGATAAGCTAACAACTCCGAGCATGGTATAAATAAAGGCTGTTCTCCCTAATAGTTTCCACCCTACAAAAAACAAAGGGATATTTAACACTAAGTTGGAATAAGAGGGATCAATGTTAAATAAGAAAAATAAAAGCAGGGTAATGCCTGTGAATCCACCTTCAGCTAAATTGTTTTGCATGTTAAAATTAACAAGTCCAAACGCAAATATGGCAGCACCAAGCAGTATAAAAATAATATTTTTTAATCTGAGTCCTTTCATACTTACAAACCTCCTATGACCGTTTTTGCACTACCTTATCATAAAGGAATATATTTCATTTCGTAAATAACTATCGAAAAGATTTTTGAAAATAGTAAAAAGTGATGATGTTTCTTCTAGTGCTATGTATTAGTAGTATCCTCAATTCGTAAAATATAGACAGATTTTTGAGAATTAAGGAAAACGTGAGGAATATTGTGAAAGCGCATCTGACAAAGGCTTGGTAAGAAGAAGTAATTACACTAAATAATTTGAAGTAAAGATGTTATAATAGTAAGCTGAGTGTACTTCTAAAAGAGGTGAAATAAAAAGATGTCAAAAAAAACGATGGAGCAAATGCAGCAAGAAGTTGATGCATATATTAGCCAATTTAAAGAAGGATATTTTAGTCCTCTTGCTATGCTTGCGCGAATGTCGGAAGAAGTGGGCGAATTATCGCGTGAAATTAACCACTATTATGGTGAAAAGCCGAAGAAAACGACTGAAGCAGAACGTACGGTCGAAGAAGAAATGGGCGACATTTTATTTGTATTAATTTGCTTTGCAAATTCATTAAATATTGATTTACAAGAAGCGCATGATCGCGTTATGAATAAATTTAATACGCGTGACAAAGATCGCTGGACGAAAAAAGAAGACTAAGGAGAGAAAAAGAATGGACAAAATTCGAATTGTACTTGCAGGACCAAGAGGTCGTATGGGAAAAGAAGCCGTATTATTAATAGAAGAAACAGAGCATTTTGAATTAGTAGCAGCGGTGGATCGTATCAATGAAGGAAAATACATAAGTGATATTGAAGGAATGCCAAATGTACAAGCACCAATCTACACTGATATTGAAAAATGTTTTCAAGACGTTAAGGCAGATGTTTTAGTTGATTTGACAACACCTGAAATTGGACGCGTTCATACTAAAACAGCCCTAACATATGGAGTAAGACCTGTTGTAGGAACAACTGGCTTTTCAGAAGAAGATTTAAAAGAATTAAAGCAGCTTGCTGAAGAGAAGGAGCTTGGGTGTATCATTGCACCTAATTTTGCGATTGGCGCTATTTTAATGATGAAGTTTTCACAAATGGCAGCTAAATACTTTGATGATGTAGAGATTATTGAAATGCATCATGATCAAAAGTTAGATGCACCATCAGGAACAGGCTTAAAAACAGCGGAGCTGATCAGTGAAGTTCGTGAAGTGAAAAAACAGGGTCATCCTGATGAAAAAGAACTGCTAGAAGGGGCGCGAGGTGCAGATTATGAAGGAATCCGTCTACATAGCGTACGCCTGCCGGGACTGATAGCTCACCAAGAAGTGATGTTCGGAGGATTTGGACAAACATTAAAAATCCGTCATGATTCATACAACCGCGCTTCTTTTATGTCAGGTGTGAAGCTAGCTGTTGACACAGTTATGAACGTAGACACACTTGTATATGGGTTAGAAAATATTATTGACTAAGGAGCGAGAAAAATGAAAATCGCCTTAATTGCACATGATAAAAAGAAAAATGATATGGTACAATTCACAACAGCCTATCAAGCGATTTTACAGGAACATTCGCTGTTCGCAACAGGAACAACAGGAACGCGTATTTCAGAAGCAACAGGTTTGAAGGTTCACCGCTTTCAATCAGGGCCGCTTGGAGGAGATCAGGAGATAGGAGCTTTAATTGCTCAAAATGAAATGGATATGGTTATTTTTTTCCGCGATCCGTTAACAGCTCAGCCTCATGAACCTGATATTTCAGCTCTAATGCGCCTATGCGACGTATATGCGGTTCCTCTTGCAACGAATATGGGAACAGCAGAGATTTTAATTCATGGACTTGAACGAGGCGATTTGCATTGGCGTTCAATTATAAAAAAATAGGGTGAAGATAATGAAAGAAACAATAGATGTCCTTGCCTTTGGTGCCCATGCCGATGACGTAGAAATCGGCATGGGTGGAACCATTGCAAGAATGAGTGAACAAGGTTTGAAGGTAGTTATTTGTGATTTGACGCAAGCTGAACTTTCTTCAAATGGAACGGTTGAAATTCGAAAACAAGAAGCGTTTAAAGCAGCTGATGTCTTAGGTGTTCATGAGCGAATCCATCTGAATTTGCCAGACAGAGGTTTGGTTTTAAAGGCAGAGTATATAGCTGAAATTGCATCAGTCATTCGCACGTATCAACCAAGGATTATATTTGCTCCTTACTTTGAAGATCGTCATCCTGATCATGGAAATTGTGCAAAGCTTGTAGAAGAGGCCGTGTTTTCTGCTGGCGTTAAAAATTATATCGATGATAAAAAGCAAAAAGCTCATCGTGCTGAGTCTCTTTATTTCTATATGATAAATGGATTTCATAAGCCAGATTTTATCGTAGATGTATCAAGCACGTTTCAAAAGAAAGTAGCTAGTCTAGAGGCTTATGAAAGTCAATTTATAAAAACAGCAGATACGTTTGATACGCCGCTGGTAAACGGATATATTGAAACGGTAGAGAGCAGAGAGCGATTATTTGGCAAAGAAGTCGGGGTAGCATACGGTGAAGGTTTTTTATCTAAAAAACCGATTTTGATGTACGACGATTTAGTAGGTGGAAAATAAATGAAGTTAAAAATTGGTATTACATGTTATGCTTCCGTTGGAGGTTCAGGAGTGGTAGCAACGGAGCTAGGGAAGCTGCTGGCTGAAAAGGGGCACGAAATTCATTTTATTTCCTCTAGCATGCCTTTTAGATTGACGAAAGTATATCCAAATATTTATTTTCACGAAGTAGATGTAAATCAGTACTCCGTCTTTAAATACCCTCCGTATGATCTGGCTTTATCCAGTAAAATGGCTGAAGTGGCTAAAAGAGAAAAGCTTGACATTATTCATACGCACTATGCAATCCCCCATGCCGTTTGCGGGATTTTAGCTAAACAAATGGTAGAGCACGAAGTGAAAATTGTGACGACTCTTCATGGGACAGATATTACGGTTCTAGGAGAGGATCCATCGTTAAAAGATTTAATTAAATTTGGAATTGAGAAATCAGATGCAGTGACGGCTGTATCTCAGTCACTTGTTGATCAAACTCACCATTTAATTAGTCCAGATAAAGAAATTGAAACGATGTATAATTTTATTGATGAACGAGTTTATCATAAAAAAGAAGTGCAGTATTTAAAAGCGGAGTACGGCATATTAGAAAATGAAAAAGTCGTTATTCATATTTCAAACTTTCGTCAAGTCAAACGAGTTACAGATATAGTCAAAACATTTGCTATTATTAATAAAAAGCTTCAGTCTAAGCTGCTGCTTGTAGGAGACGGCCCTGAAATGACGGTTGTGTCTCAATTAGTAAGAGAGCTAAATCTTCAAGATTCTGTGTTATTTCTGGGGAAACAAGAAAATGTAGCAGAATTATATTCGATTAGCGATTTAAAACTGTTATTATCTGAAAAAGAAAGCTTTGGGCTTGTACTTTTAGAAGCTATGGCTTGTGGTGTTCCATGCATCGGAACAAATATAGGCGGAATTCCCGAAGTAATTGAACACGAAAAAACAGGATATATTTGCGAAGTGGGAGATGTCGAAGAGGCAGCGAGCAAAGCAATTCAGCTACTTGAAAATGAACAGCTGCATCACCAAATGAGGGAAGCGTCTCTAAGCGCAGTTAATCATAAATTTCATTCAACAGAGATTGTGAGTCAATATGAAAAACTTTATTATAAATTGGTACAGGGTTGAAGAATGGAGGAAGTTATGAAAGAACCGTTCATTCATCCGCTTTATATTATTGAAAAACTGGAGACAGCCGGTTACGAAGCGTATTTTGTTGGAGGAGCGGTCCGGGATCTCATTTTAAATCGGACGATTGGAGATATTGATATCGCTACGTCAGCTAGGCCTGAACAAGTGATGGAACTCTTTCCTAAGACGATTCATGTAGGAATCGAGCATGGTACGGTTGTCGTTGTCCATGAGAACGAGACCTATGAGGTAACCACTTTTCGCTCTGAGGGAGAATATGATGATTTTCGTCGTCCCTCGTCCGTTACGTTTATTTCGTCTCTGATAGAAGATTTGCAGCGTCGAGATTTTACAATCAATGCAATGGCTATGAATGCAAAGGGAGAAATTATTGATCCATTTAATGGAAGAGAAGATTTGCGAAACCAGTTAATTCGTACTGTCGGAAATGCTAAAGAACGCTTTCATGAAGATGCTCTTCGTATGATGAGAGCCGTTCGCTTTGTCAGTCAGCTGGCGTTTTCGCTGTCTGATCAAACTAAAAGAGCCATTCAGCAATACGGTGAACTGCTGAGGCATGTTTCTATTGAACGCATTACAGTTGAATTCGAAAAAATGCTGAGCGGAAAGCGCCCGTCTTTAGCATTAGCACTTGTAGCAGATACGGAGCTGTATCGCTACTTGCCTCAATTGAATGTAGATCCGCAAAAATTCCGATCTGTTTGTGCACATGATTGGATGATGCTTCAGCGAGTATCGGAGTCATGGACACTTCTTGTACATCTGCTCGACATTCAAGACAAGCAGGCATTTTTTAAAAGCTGGAAATTATCTAATAAGCAAATTAAAGATATTCAGCTTCAGTCTATTGGCCTTCGAGACGTTTTGGAAAATGGATGGTCAAAACGCATCATGTATACAATTGGAGAGCAGGCGAGCGTGAGCGTGAATCGTATTTTACAACTTCTTCGAAGCAATGAGTATATGAATGAACATGAGCTTCTTTACATCTATAGCGAGCTGCCTATTCATTCTTTAAAAGATTTAGATATAAACGGCCAAGATCTTTTAGTATGGACAGGTAAAAAGGGCGGTCCATGGGTGTCTCAACTGTTAAAAGAAATTGAAGAGAAAGTTTTATACAATGAGTTAATGAACACGAAATCTTCAATAAGAAAGTGGGTGCAGTCTTGCAGTCAGATATAAGAAGAACGCTGCTTGAAATGTTTACGAACGCAGATGGAGACTATGTGTCCGGACAAAAGATCAGCGATTTATTAGGCTGTTCAAGAACAGCTGTATGGAAGCATATCGAAGAGCTGCGAAAAGACGGCTATGAACTTGAAGCTGTTCGTAAAAAAGGCTATCGCATTGTTGGGAAGCCGAACAAAGTAAGCAGCAACGAGCTTTTATTAGGGCTTCAAACAACAAAAATCGGTCAGTATATTCATTATGAGGAAAGCGTGCATTCTACTCAAAAAATTGCTCATCGAATTGCTCAAGAAGGAGCCAAAGAAGGAACGGTCGTAGTTGCTGAAGAGCAAACGGCAGGGAGAGGAAGACTTGATAGAGCGTGGTATTCCCCAAAATATACTGGTGCCTGGATGAGTATTATACTGCGTCCTTCTATCCCTCCGCAGCAGGCTCCTCAGCTGACTCTGCTATCAGCAGTGGCTGTTGTACAGGCCATTCAAGAAGTGACGAACCTTTCTCCAGACATTAAATGGCCTAACGATGTTTTATTAAATGGGAAGAAGCTAGTTGGGATTTTAACAGAAATGCAGGCTGATTTTGACCGGATTCATTCGGTCATCATTGGAATCGGCATCAATGTGAATCAGCAGGAAACGGATTTTAATGAACAAATCAAACACATTGCCACATCTTTACGTATTGAAAAAGGTGAAGAAATTAATCGTGCGGCTTTGATGCAAGCGTTTTTCTTAAAGTTAGAAACCCTTTATGAAGAATACTTAAAAAATGGCTTTGGTTTAATTAAAGTTCTTTGGGAAACGTATGCGATCAGTATTGGAAAGCGAATTATAGCACGCACGATGACAGCCAACATTGAAGGCTTTGCAAAAGGTATAACAGATGAAGGCGTTTTATTAATTGAAGATGATGAAGGAGTTATACACCGAATTCATTCTGCAGATATTGAGCTCTCTGCTAAAAAATAGTAGAAAAATAAAGAAATTTTTATTATAATACGAGTATCAAGGTAGTATCGCAAGAACTTCACTTGATACTCGTTTGTTTATTTTTAATACGACAATAAATCTGCCTTGATCCATTAAGGACTAGGACAGAGGGATGACGCGTAGGTAAGCACATTAGGTAAAGTGTGCTTTTTATAGATGAAGTCTGTCAAAGTCCTTCTTCCTTTTATAGGTAGAAGGACTTTTTGTGTGCAGACGTGCGCTCATCTCCTCTGAGAAGGAGGAGAAAGTTAGTGAAAACAAAATTAGATTTTTTACGTATGAAACAGAACCATGAACCAATTGTGATGCTGACTGCGTACGATTATCCGTCAGCTAAGTACGCTGAGGAAGCAGGCGTAGACATGATTTTAGTAGGCGATTCTCTAGGAATGGTCGTTTTAGGATATGACTCTACGATTCCTGTAACGGTAGATGATATGATTCATCATACAAAAGCGGTTAAAAGAGGGGCTGCTGATACATTTATCGTCACCGACATGCCATTTATGTCCTATCACGTGTCGAAAGAAGACACGATGAAAAATGCTGCTCGTATTATGCAGGAAAGCGGAGCTCATGCTTTAAAAGTAGAAGGTGCAAAGGATGTTCTTTATACAATTTCAGAATTGACGCAAGCTGGTATTCCGGTTGTTGCACATCTCGGGTTAACTCCTCAGTCTGTCGGTGTCCTGGGCGGTTATAAAGTGCAGGGAAAAGAAGCGAAAGAAGCCAAACAGCTAATCCAAGACGCGATCAAGTGTGAGCAGGCAGGAGCTATTGCTGTTGTATTAGAATGTGTTCCTAAACAAGTAGCAAAACAAGTAGCTGAACGCTTGAGCATTCCAACAATCGGAATTGGAGCAGGGGCTGACACGGATGGTCAAGTACTTGTATACCACGATGTATTAACGTACGGAGTCGAGCGTGTGCCAAAATTTGTTCAGTCATTTGCGAAAATAAATGAGCCTATTTTACAGGGGCTTTCTCAGTATGTAAGTGAAGTGAAAAAAAGAGAGTTTCCGAAAGAAGCACATACATTTTCAATGAAAGAAGAGCAGTTAACGGCACTGTACGGAGGGAAATAAGATGAAAGTCATTACAACAATTAAAGACATGCAGCAGGAGATGAAAAAAGAAAAGCGGCTTGGACGTTCAATTGGATTTGTCCCGACGATGGGCTATTTGCATGCAGGCCATGCTACTCTGCTTGGAGCAGCTCGCACAGAAAATGAAGTAGTGGCGCTAAGTATTTTTGTGAACCCGACTCAATTTGGACCAAATGAAGATTTTGATACGTATCCAAGAGATTTTGAGCGCGATGAGCGCGTGGCAAAAGAAGCTAACGTTGACTATTTATTTTATCCTTCGGTAGAGGAAATGTATAAGTCAAGCCGTTCAGTAGCTATAACAGTGACCGATCGTGTAGACGTATTGTGTGGACAGAAGCGCCCCGGTCATTTTGACGGAGTAGCCACGGTACTAACAAAGCTTTTTCACATTGTAACACCAGATCGTGCATACTTTGGTAAAAAAGATGCACAGCAAGTCGCTGTAGTAGATGGTTTAATTGAAGACTTTAATTTTCCCGTGGAGCTTAGAGCAGTAGATACGGTGAGAGAAGCGGATGGATTAGCTAAAAGTTCTCGTAACGTATATTTAACAGATAAAGAAAGAGAAGAGGCACCTGTTTTATTTAAGAGTTTACAAAGCGCCCAGCAGCTTCTTGGAAGCGGAGAGAAGCAAGTAGAAATCATTAAACAGACCATTCGAAAAGAAATTGAGCAACATACGAGCGGTAAAGTGGATTATATCGAGGTTTATACGTATCCAGAGCTAAAAACGATTAAGCAAGCTGCTGGAAAAATCATTATCGCTTTAGCCGTTCAATTCTCTAAGGCTCGTTTAATTGATAATGTAATTGTAGACGTACAGGAGGATAACTAAATGTTTCGCACGATGATGAACGCTAAAATACACAGAGCTCATGTAACTGAAGCCAACTTAAATTATGTTGGCAGCATCACCATTGATGAAGATATCATCGACGCAGTAGGAATCGTAGCAAACGAAAAAGTCCAAATTGTAAATAATAATAACGGAGCTCGCTTGGAAACGTACGTGATTCCCGGCGAACGAGGGAGCGGCGTAGTTTGTTTAAATGGAGCCGCTGCAAGACTCGTGCAGCCTGGAGATATCGTCATCATTATCTCTTATGCGCTCGTAGCAAATGAAGAAGTAGCTCACCATCATCCAACCGTAGCGATTATGAATGAGCAGAATAAAATCCAACAATTGCTTAAACAAGAACCAGCTGGTACAATTCTATAAGAACAGTCCCCCTTTATGAGGGGGATTTTTATTTGAATACATACGCTAGTAAGTGAACGGTATAAACCTCTATACACACTAAAGTAAAACTTCTATGTATGAAAGCCTCTCTGTTTTTCACGAGAAGGAGTTGCGCTTTTAAAGCATATAGAGCAGGCTTTCACTTTATACTATAAAAAGACAGACTTGCGAGGTGTTGACCGTGAATAAACGCTTTGTTGTGGTAGATCTTGAAACGACGGGACATTCTCCAAAACAAGGAGATAAAATGATTCAATTTGCTGCTGTCATAGTAGAAGACGGCAAAATTGTTGAACGTTTTTCTAGTTTTTTAAATCCTGGTATGGATATTCCGCCTTTTATTACACAACTAACTAACATTCAAAATGATATGGTGAAAGATGCGCCTTTATTTGAAGAAATTTCACCTAAAATTATAGAATTGCTAGATGATGCTTATTTTGTTGCACATAATGTGGCATTTGATTTAACTTTTTTACAAGAAGAACTCTATCAGTGCGGGATGGAGACGCTTTATAATTCAACCGTAGATACTGTCGAACTGGCCCGGATTCTGCTGCCTACAGTTGATGGGTACAAACTTAGCCAATTAGCTGAGTATTTACATATTGAACATGAAAACCCTCATCAAGCAGATAGTGATGCAGAAGTAACGGCACGTATTTTACTTTTACTAATTGAAAAATTAAAGAAGCTCCCTTTAACAACCTTGAAGCAGCTATACGCGCTAAGCTTACACTTTAAAAGTGAAATTGGAGAACTGATTCAACAAGTTATAGATGATAAAAGTTATGCCGAGGATGATTCTTATGAATTTATACATGGCATTGCGCTAAACAAATATCAGCCGCATTCAGCTAATGAAAAGCAGCACTCTCATACTTACGAAATATTTGAAACTGAAAAGCAAAAGCTGTTCCATCAGGCTCTGCCATTGTTTGAAGAACGAAAAGGGCAGTGGGAGATGATGAACTTTGTACAAGAGTGCTTTGCAGGTAACGAGCATGCTTTAATTGAAGCCGGGACCGGTATCGGTAAAACCTACGCTTATTTAGTTCCTGCCGTGTTTTATGCTTCTGTTCATCACCACCCAGTCATTATCTCAACTAACACGGTAACGCTTCAGCAGCAAATCATCGAAAAAGATGTGCCCATTCTAGAAAAGATTGTTCCGTTTCCTGTTACAGCAGCTGTTTTAAAAGGAAGAGAACATTACATTAGTATAAGAAAATTTATTCAGCTCTTAAAAGAGCGCAATAATAATTACGATGCGATCCTCACAAAAGCGAAGCTGCTTATTTGGCTGACGGAAACGGAAACGGGCGACAGCGATGAAATAAACCTGCCTTCTGGAGGCAAACTTTTTTGGGAGCAGCTAAATGAAAGCAATCCGTCTCCAAGTGACTTTAAGCATCCTTGGAAACTTTATTCTTTTTATGAACGAGCGCAGAACAGAGCGCAAAATGCCCATATAGTAGTGACAAATCATCGCTTGCTGTTGATGGATGTAATGAGTAATCATGAGCTGCTACCTGATTATAAACAGATTATTATTGACGAGGCTCATCACTTAGAAGACATTGCCGGAGAAGAACTGGGAGAGCGCTTAGATTATTTTGCGGTTCATGCGCTATTAAACCGAATCGGAACCATTCAAGACAAAGGGCTGTTAAAAAAAGTTCATCATACGCTTGTAAAATATAGCATCGAGCTTAACACTGAATTTCTTCAAAATTTGTTTGTGCAGCTTCATTCTGAGTGCGATGACTTATTTCGTTTGATTCATTCTTTTGTTCAAAAAAGAACGGGCAATCAGCAGGGTGAGATTGGAAGAAGCAGCTATCGGTATAAAGTGGAAAAAGAGCATGGGCATTACTGGACGGCTATTCAAGAAGCAGCGTCGCGCATTCGTTTTTTAATTCACGATCTTTTTACATGGAATGATGGGGCAAGACATTCCTTTAACGATCTATATGACAAAGCCACAAAAAATGAACAGTCATCTCTTCATGAATTTCAAACGGCTGTTAAAGGGTTTGAGCATATATCTCAGCAAATAGAAAAGCTTTTGTTCAAACAGCAGAGTAATCACGTAACGTGGTTTGAGATTGAACCAAAAGGAGCAGCAAATGCTACGTATATCTATAGTCAGCCTACTTCCATTGCCGATACGCTGGCTGATGAATTTTTTGCCAAGAAACAAAGCGTTATTTTAACTTCGGCTACATTGACGGTGAATGGAACATTTGATTATTTAATTCAAGAGCTAGGGTTATATGACTTTCAGCCTGCTCAACTTATTCTTCCTTCCGAGTTTGATTATGAGAAGCAAGCTAAAGTCTATATTCCTCAAGATATGCCTGCTGTTAACGAAGTATCATTATATGAGTATAGCGCTATGATGGCAGAAAGTATTCTTGACGTAGCCAAAGTAACAAATGGTCGTATGCTGGTGCTTTTTACTTCATATGACATGTTGAAAGCTACGTATGGTTATTTAAAAGAGTTAAACGATCTTGAAGAGTTCGTCCTGCTCGGTCAAGGAGTCACAACTAGAAATCGTAATAGACTGTTAAAAGACTTCAGCCAGTTTGAGCATTCCATTCTTTTAGGTACAAACAGCCTGTGGGAAGGAATTGATCTGCCAGGAGATTTATTATCATGTCTCGTAATAGTCAGACTTCCTTTTTCATCTCCAAATCAACCTCTGCTGACAGCTAAATTTGAGCAGATGAAAAAAGAAGGGAAAAGTCCTTTTATGAATTATTCACTTCCTCAGGCCGTTATCCGTTTTAAACAAGGATTTGGACGGTTGATTCGTTCAAAAAGTGACCGAGGAGCTATATTTATTTTTGATAATCGTATTACGCGAACAGCATATGGATACCATTTCCTTCACTCGCTTCCAAAAGTCCAAGTTGTTCAAAAAACGTTTTCGAATATCTTACTGGACTACAAAGAATGGTGGAATGAAAAGACTTGAGCAGACGCTTAAGTCTTTTTTTATGCATACTGTTTCTTCACTTGAGAGACGATAGTAATATACTATGATAAGCAAATGAGGACAGTGTATGATTAAAATGTTGATAAGTGCTGTACTGTTTTTTGGTTTTATGAACTATTCGGTTTCAGCAGCCGTCATTCAAAACGTAGATTTTGGTTTACAAGCTGATGAAATAGTGATCACCTTTCTACCTCTTTCAGCTGGAGAAGCAAGTCTGATTCAAGACGGAAGCGGTGAGACCATTTTGATAAATACCGGAAGTGCATCTTCCTATCCCGAGCTAAAGAAGTGGCTGCAGCGATATAAAGTAAAAAAAATCAACCAATTAATAATTACGAAACAGCAAAAGTACTATAATTCAAATGTTCAGCGAGCTGTGAACGATTATCATATAGAGCGTATTATTGCCCCCGCTCAGTATCAGGCGGAATTTCAAACAGAGAAGTGGAAAGAAAATGATTTATTTCAGTTAACAGATAATATACACGTTGATGTCTTGCACGCATCGAAGCAAAAAACAGCTGCTATGGATCTATTATTCACGATCGGAGAACATCGGATTCTATATGCAATGAGCAGCTCAAATGAAGTAGAAGAAAAGTTTTTGCGTATTCCTCTTACCGATGTAGCTGTATTGAAAGTTCCTAATTTTGGAGAAGGAGCCTTTTTTTCGAATGCATTTTTGAAGCAATTAAACACACAGCTTGCGGTTATGTTCACTAAACCAGACCGTTCTTATTCCGGACAGCTACTTTCAAATTTAACGGCTGAATGGATTGAAATATATGACGTAAGGGAGGGGAGCGCTTACTCTATTAAAATGTCGCTAAAATCCTATGATGTGATGAAATTTTCTGCAAAATAAACAAATTTCCTTTTGCAAAAAGAGGTAAATTCCTTATAATATTATATATGTTTACTTATTTATTCGGTTTTTACGCAAAACGTACAGACTGGATTGCTGAGTGAAAAAGATGACGATGGTTTTTGATACCTGTTATAATACGGATATCGTCATTTTTGCGTCGTGATAGACGAGCTAGGAGGGTTACAATGGAAAGCAGGATTGAAGTATTATCAACTGTCCGCGTGGAAAATTCCTCGGATTTATATAAAATTGTTGATAGTTTGAATCGCACGTTAAAAAAGCAAGATTTGATGTTCGGATTAGCGTTAGATGAAGAAGATCAAAGCAAAGCTGTATTTACAATTTATCGTACATAAGTAGGGATTTTATGAAAAAGTTAATTATTGTAGCGGTAACTGCTGTGCTTTTAATTATCGGGGGCATTTCTTTTAGCATTTATCACTCGTCCGTGAAGGATGTTCATTCTGCTGAGGAAAAAGCAGCATCCCAAGCAAAAAAAGAATTTAATTTGAAATCTGTCACAAGCACCCAGCCATATTTCGGCAATCATGCATTTTATGTAGTAGAAGGTACAAACCGAAGCAATCAAAAGGTAATTGCTTGGATGCCTAAAAGCAAAAAACAAACAGCTGTTTTAAAGAAAGTAAGCAGCGGGATCACAAAAGAGAAAGCCATTTCCATTGTGAAAAATGATAAAAACCCGCAGGAAATTAAGTCGGTGCGCCTAGGCATTGAAAATAAAAAGCCGCTGTGGGAAGTAACATATGTGGATAAAGATAAGAAACATTTAACATACTATTATCTTGATTTCTCTAGCGGTGAATTTATAAAACGATACAGCTTATCTCAATCATAAATCGTTTATACCATATGAAATACCATATGTGTCATAATATAAGATTTCAGCGCTTTATGAAAATGAAGCCAACTTTTTATCTATAATCAGCCCGCGGGCTGATTATAGCTTTAGTTCATAGGGGGAGATTTTAGTGAAGTTAGCAAAACGTGTATCAGCATTAACGCCATCATCAACATTAGCGATTACAGCAAAAGCGAAAGAATTGAAAGCGGCTGGTCATGATGTGATTGGACTTGGAGCAGGGGAACCTGATTTTAATACGCCGCAGCACATTTTAGAAGCGGCTGTTACAGCAATGAATGATGGTCAGACAAAATATACGCCAGCAGGCGGCCTTGCACCATTAAAAGAAGCGGTAATTGAAAAATTCAAACGCGATCAAGGCCTGACGTATTCACCTTCTGAAATTATTGTTTGTACAGGTGCTAAGCACGCACTGTATACGTTATTTCAAGTTCTGTTAGACGAAGGTGACGAAGTGATTATCCCAACTCCTTACTGGGTAAGTTATCCTGAGCAAGTAAAGTTAGCAGAAGGTGCACCAGTATTCGTTGAAGGTTCTGAAAATAACGAATTTAAAATCACACCTGAACAATTAGAAGCGGCTATTACTGCTAAAACCAAAGCTGTTATTATCAATTCACCAAGCAACCCAACAGGTATGATTTACACAAGAGAAGAGCTTCAAGCTTTAGGAGAAGTTTGCTTGAAGCACGACATTTTTATCGTATCAGATGAAATTTATGAAAAGCTTGTGTATGGTCAAAATGAACATGTATCGATTGCACAGCTTTCACCAGCGTTAAAAGAAAAAACAATTATCATTAACGGTGTTTCTAAGTCACATTCTATGACGGGCTGGCGCATTGGATATGCGGCTGGTGATGCTACAGTTATTAAAGCGATGACAAACCTAGCGAGTCACAGCACGTCAAATCCAACATCTATTGCTCAATATGCAACAATTGCTGCTTATAACGGCACTCAGGAGCCGGTGGAAATGATGCGACAAGCTTTTGAAGAGCGTCTAAACGTAATTCATGAAAAGCTGATTAACATTCCAGGGTTCTCATGCTTAAAACCACAAGGTGCTTTCTACTTATTCCCTAATGCAATTGAAGCTGCAAAATTAACTGGTTTTGATACAGTTGATGCATGGGTAGAAGCTATTTTAGAAGAAGAGAAGGTAGCCCTAGTTCCTGGATCAGGATTCGGTTCACCTGAAAACGTACGTCTTTCTTATGCTACATCACTAGATCTGCTAGAAAAGGCATTGGAACGAATTCAATCATTCATGACTCGTCATATGAAATAAAAAAGATTATATTTTTTTAAAAAAAGAGCCTTTTAGCACAAATCACACGTGTTAGAAGGCTCTTTTTGTTTGTTACTTGTTATTATGTTTGTCGAAATGTATAATAGGATGGCATACATAATTACGAAATGTAAGTTTTTTGGAGGGATATTAATCGTGAAAATTACGATTTCAGAAGCAAGCAAGCATGTAGGAAAAGAAGTAACAATTGGTGCTTGGTTAGCGAATAAACGTTCAAGTGGTAAAATTGCCTTTTTACAGCTGCGCGATGGATCAGGATTCATGCAAGGAGTAGTTGTAAAAGCTGAAGTAGAAGAAGAAACTTTTAAATTAGCTAAATCTATGACGCAAGAATCATCACTATATGTAACAGGTGTGGTACGTGAAGATGAGCGCTCACCGTTTGGCTATGAGTTAACAGTTACAAGCCTTGAAGTTATTCATGAAGCTGTTGATTATCCAATTACGCCAAAAGAACATGGAACAGAGTTCTTAATGGATAACCGTCATTTATGGCTGCGTTCTAAACGTCAACATGCTGTTATGAAAGTTCGTAACGAAATTATTCGTGCAACGTATGAATTCTTTAACGAAAACGGGTTTACAAAAGTAGATCCTCCAATCCTAACAGGAAGTGCTCCTGAAGGAACAACAGAATTATTCCACACGAAATATTTTGACGAAGATGCATATCTTTCACAAAGTGGACAGCTTTATATGGAAGCAGCGGCAATGGCGCTTGGAAAAGTATTTTCATTCGGTCCAACGTTCCGCGCTGAAAAATCTAAAACACGCCGTCATTTAATTGAGTTTTGGATGATTGAACCAGAGATGGCTTTCTACCAATTCGAAGATAACTTGAAAGTACAGGAAGAGTATGTGTCTCATGTCGTACAGTCTGTTTTAACAAACTGTAAGTTAGAGTTAAATGTACTAGGCCGTGATACATCTAAGTTAGAACAAATTAAAGCGCCATTCCCTCGTATCTCGTACGATGAGGCTCTTAAATTCTTACATGAAAAAGGATTTACAGACATTCAGTGGGGAGATGACTTTGGAGCACCGCATGAAACGGCTATCGCAGAAAGCTATGACAAGCCGGTATTCATTACACACTATCCAACGTCATTAAAACCATTTTATATGCAGCCAGATCCAACAAATGAAGACGTAGTATTATGTGCAGACTTAATCGCACCAGAAGGCTACGGAGAAATCATTGGAGGCTCTGAACGTATTCATGATCAAGAGCTTTTAGCTCAGCGTGTAGAAGAGCACAAATTAGATACAGAAACGTATAAGTGGTATTTAGAGCTTCGTAAGTATGGCTCAGTTCCACATTCAGGATTTGGTTTAGGCCTTGAGCGTACGGTAGCATGGATTAGCGGCGTAGAACACGTTCGTGAAACGATTCCATTCCCACGCTTATTAAACCGTTTATACCCGTAAGGAAGTGAAAAAGTATTCTGACTTTTATAGTCAGGATACTTTTTTAGCTTTTTTTATGAATCATAAAAAGAAAAGAAAAACGAGGCTTTTACTTATATCACAAGGAAACAAAGGCAAACATAGAAGAGAGTCTAACTTAAAAGGGAGTTGCAATTCTCGAAAAAATAAGTTAGTGTAATATTCTTGGAAGGAAGTCATCGTTCGTATATATTTTATATGTGCAGAGCAATGGTACGGTTTCAGCGGAAAGTTTTACATAGAAGCTTTTTTAGCTTCGAATAATTATTACTTTGACTATAAACTTCATGATATACTAACTACTGAGGTGTTCGGATATGAAAAAAGAAACGTTAATTGAATGGTTTGAACAAGGCACAGTTTCAATTCCGAAGCTGCTGTTTAATCACTATAGCGATTTGGGAATGAACGAAACGGAATTCATGACGTTAATGCATATTTATGTTTCCATTGAAGGCGGTGAAGGTTTCCCGACACCTAATGAATTGGCGGCAAAAATGAGTATTTCAAGTGCTGTCTGTATGGATACGCTGCGAGCATTAATTCAGCGCGGCTTTTTATCTATTGAGCAAGATCAACAGCAAAACGCCCTTATTTGTGAACGTTATTCATTAAAACCGCTTTGGGAAAAGCTTATTCATCATATGATGCACGAAACAAGAGAAGTAGAAAAAAGCGAAGAAGAACAAGAAGAGCTTAATTTATATACAATGTTTGAAAAAGAGTTTGGCAGAGCATTGTCTCCGTTTGAATGCGAAACGCTAGCGATGTGGATTGATCAAGATCATCATGATCCAATTATTATTAAAGCGGCGCTAAGAGAGTCGGTGATGTCTGGAAAATTAAACTTCCGGTATATTGATCGTATTTTATTTGAATGGAAGAAAAACGGCATTCAGACCATTGATCAAGCCCGCAAGCATAGCCAAAAATTTCGTCAAAATCAACAGCCCAAAAAACTATCTTCTGTTAACCCTTCTCAGTCTACATCAGCCATTCCTTTTTTTAATTGGCTAGAGCAATGACAGGATAAAAAGCTGCTTCAAGATCCAAGTAATTGAATCTTGAAGCAGCTTTTTTAAAAGAGTATGGACAAAAGTAGCATTTGACAGGAACCCTATTGTAAAATAGGAGGGAACTACCTGTAAGAAGAAGGAGAACTAGTATGTTAACGTTAAAACAAATCAGACAGTGCCTAGATGCTATGGCAGAAATGTTTCCTGACGCCCACTGTGAGTTAAATCATCGGAATCCCTTTGATTTAGTCATTGCCGTGGCGCTATCTGCTCAGTGCACAGATGCTTTAGTCAACCGCGTAACAGCGGATTTATTCAAGAAATATCAAACGCCTGAAGACTATTTAGCCGTTTCGTTAGAAGAGCTGCAGCAAGATATTAGATCAATCGGGTTATATAGAAACAAAGCTAAAAATATTCAAAAGCTCTGCCGTATGCTCATTGATGAATACGGAGGAGAAGTTCCAAAAGATCGTGATGAGCTTACCAATCTTCCAGGAGTAGGGCGTAAGACGGCTAATGTTGTTGTATCCGTAGCTTTTGGAGTACCGTCAATAGCAGTAGATACGCATGTAGAACGTGTAAGTAAACGCCTTGGAATTTGCAGGTGGAAAGATTCCGTTTTGGAAGTAGAAAAAACGCTGATGAGAAAAATTCCGAAAGATGAATGGTCCGTTACGCATCATCGACTTATCTTTTTTGGACGCTATCACTGTAAAGCACAGTCTCCTCAATGTCATGTCTGCCCGCTTCTTGATCTTTGCCGAGAAGGAAAGAAACGAATGAAAGGAAAAGAGAAGAAGACAGATGTTACCGATTGAAGTACCGTCACATTTCATATGCGAACCATTTTATTCAAAAGAAGATCGGGTTCTTGAAACAGATATAAAAAATGGAAGAAATTATTTTGCTTATGATATTTTATACGATGTACATAAAGAAACGAAAACACCTTGGAGTGATGTTCAAAAGAACATACGGCCATTTTTTGAAAAGTGGGAAACTCAAAGGGAAGAACTGTATACGCTTTTTTCTCAGCGAAAAGCAAAAGAAGCAGCGCCTTGTATGAAACAAGCTGCTGCTATGTATATTAGTTTACTGTTTTGGATTAATGGACAACCCGTTCGGCGTTTAAATCGGCTGCAAGAAGACATAGCGAACCTAACCTATAAGCCTATTAACTGTGCTGAGAGGCTTCTGTTTTTGCTGCAGCGAGTTTCTTCTTATCAAGCGTATATTCAGCTGACAGAATTATTTAATGAGCTGCGTAAGCAATATGCAAAAATGCTTATTCTTCACAAGAAATAAAGCCCCTACACGTGTAGGGGCTTTTTACTGCTACGTTAATTTTCAGTTGTTGGCTCTTGCTGCGGTGTAGCAGGTGTTGACGGCGTCGATGGTGTAGATGGTGTAGCAGGAGTTTGTGGTGTTTGACTTCCTGAGTCACTTCCACCGTTGTCTGCTGGAGGAGTTGTTGCGCCTCCGTTATTATTGTTGTTGCCGTTATTACCATCGTTAGCATTGCCGCTATCGTTATTGTTATTATCGGTATTGCCGCTATTGCTACCGCTGCTATTGCTGCCATTATTGCTGTTTTGGTTATCATCCGGCTGAGTAGATGAATCGTCACCTTGATCAGAGCCGTTGTTTTGATCAGTGTTGCTATTGTCTTCATTTTGATTATCGTCCGTTGTTCCGTCATCTTCAGGCTTAGTAGAATCATCTTCGGTAGCTTGATCTGATGAATCAGGGACTTTTACAGAAGAACTAGCGCTTTCGCCCGTATTTGTTGTTACGGTGAAACTATACGTTGCGCCTGGTGCTGGGTTGGAAATTGTCTTTCCACCGGCTCCTGCGCCAGATGCGAGTTGTTCGGAACCGTTAGGAGAGGACATTGTGACTGTAAAGGTCGTATCACTGGCTGCGTTTGACGCTGACCAGTTAACTGAAATTGCTCCTCCGCTATACGAAGCAGTAATTTTTGGCTTCACATCTTTATTGTCTTTTTTCTCTTTTTTGTCCTCTTTTTTATCTTCTTTCTTTTCTTCTTTTTCTTTTTTCACAAACGTTTGAGATACTTTTGTCGGTGCAGTACCGCGCACAAAGTATTCTTTCGTAATTAAGCTCGAAGGAGTAGAGCCGCTTGGGCGTTTTAAGTCTTTGCCCGTTGGTTTTTCCACGGAACGTTCAACTACGCTGTCCGGCTGCTTGAAACTTCCTTTAGGTTTGCCTTCAGAAATATGAGTAATAACATGCTTAAAGATATTTTTTGCCATGCCTGTTTCATTAGCACTTAAAATATAGCCGTCTTTAGCAGTTTCATAGCCTGTCCATACGGAAATCGTATAGTTTGGCGTAAACCCATTAAACCAAACGTCTTTTTCACCAGCGTCTGGAATATTGTATCGTTTTTTCTCATCAGCACTAAAGTTCGAAGTTCCTGTTTTACCCGCAATTTCTAATCCTGGTGTACGAACAGCACGAGCTGTACCATATGATTCGTTTACAACAGATTTCATCATGTCCGTCATCATAAATGCCGTGTAATCTTGCATTGCGCGTTTTGGTTTTGGCGTTAAATCAATTTCTGTTCCATCAGGGAATTTTACCTTTGTCACTGTATGCGGTGCATTGTACATACCTTCATTTGCAAAAGCACTATAGGCTCCAGCCATTTGTAGAGGTGTAACACCTGTACGGAAGCCTCCGATAGAATAAGATTCAGAATAAGCTTCGCCGTCTTCTTCATCTAATTTTAGCCCAAGGCCTGTAGCGAACTCTTTTGCTTTGTCCGCACCGGTTGCTTGAAACGCTTTTAAGGCAGGGATGTTCAGTGAACGTCCTAAAGCTTCACGCGCTGAAACCCACCCTTTATAGTTGCGTCCAAAATTTCGGATTGGCGTGCCGTTTGAATAATGATATTCTTCATCTTTTATCGGTTGTCCAGTAGACCACTTTAAGTTCTCAATCGCTGGACCGTAATCTAAGATTGGCTTAATTGTTGAGCCAGGCTGACGTCTCATATTTGTGGCAAAGTTTAAGCCGCCTGATACACGATTACGTCCGCCTCCAATTGCTTGAATACCGCCTGTTTCATTATCTACCACGACAAGACCTGCTTGGAATTTATCGTTCGGGAAGTTGACTACTTTGTTATTCATCACATCATCCACATAGTCCTGAGCATTAGTGTCAAGCGTTGTATAAATTTCTAAGCCCGCAGAAAATGGATCCGCGTCTGTTTTCTTTTTTACTTCCTCGATTACTTGATCAATAAATACATCGTACTTAGATGTTGATTCAGTTTGTTTAGCTAAGTGAGCCTGTACATCTACTTGTTTTGCTTTGTCGGCCTGGGCTTGTGTAATGAAGCCGTTTTTAGCCATTAAGTTTAATACTGTGTTACGGCGTTTGGTAGCATTCTCTGGGTTTGTAACTGGGTTATAAGTAGTTGGCGCTTTTGGTAAGCCTGCCAACATAGCAGCTTCATCAAGAGTTAAATCTTTTACGCTTTTAACTCCGTAAAATTTCTCAGCCGCTCGTTCAATACCGTATACTTCACCTGATGCGAAATATATTTTGTTTAAATACATTTCAAGAATTTGTTGCTTCGAATATTTGCGCTCAAGCTGGTAAGCTAACCACATTTCTTGTACTTTACGTTTAACCGTCTTCTTTGGTGATAAGAACGAGTTCTTTACCACTTGCTGAGTAATCGTACTACCGCCCTCAGCACCGAAGCCGTTTTTAAAGTTCGCCATTAATGCTCCGCCAATACGGTAAAAGTCGACGCCGTGATGTTTATAAAAACGAACGTCTTCCGTAGCGATAAATGCGTTTTTGACGACTTGAGGGATTTCATCGTATTGCACATATGTACGTTTTTGAGCTCCAATTTCTTTTACAACTGTCTTTCCATCGTTTGCATATACTTTAGATGAAAAAGAGTTTTTTAATACCGAGTCATCCACTTTTGGAGCATCGCTTATCATAGCAAAAAAAGTTCCCACTCCGGCAATGAGCCCGATGATTCCTATCAGTAAAACTGCGGCAACAATTTTACGAAATAGGCCTCCTTTTTTCTTCTTTTTCGGTTTTCCTTGAGATTTACCTTCTGGTTTGTTGTCATTCATAGCTCTTCGTCGTTCTTCACGAGAGCGATAATTATCTGACATAAAAACTCCTACCTTTCAACGCATTGTAAGAGAATGATTTCCGTAAACATATATATCATACTCTTAAAAGTATAATTTATCTATAGTTTTTATGTAATCGATTCTCGGATGGTAACCAAGTTCGATGAAATGTCCTTTTTTTTCAATATCTGCCTTAGGGATTGATTTTCGTCCATCTTTTTTCATGGCATCCCAATAAGGAAAAAGGAACTGTGCTTCGAACAAGTATATTTCTTGTAAAGTAGAGAACATTAATATAACGAAACAAACCCCGTTTTGTTTCACAATTTGCTTCATATGTTCAATTTGATGTTCATGAAAATTACGCAGAGGAAATGAGGTTTTATTTCTCGTTTCTTTTGCTTCAAAGTCAAGGTGTTTTCCTTTATAGACGCCATTATAGTCTGTAGTAGAGGCCTGTTTAAAATAAGCTTCTTTGATAACAGCGGCACTTCTCTTCGGATAGTCTACTTTTACAATTTGAACAGGGGTTGGTTTTTTGTGAACAATGGCTATTCCTTTTGAAACATAGTATTCATTTGTTTCGTTTAAATCGTCCTCCAGCGTCATGCCACGATTGCTATAGCTAGCTTCTAGCTTTTTAGGGGAAGGACTGCTGGTATTCAATGGCTTATAGGCCTTTCCGTTAGGATAGCGAATCATAACCATCACTCCTTTAGTGTAAATCTATTAAACAAACAAATTCTATTATACCAAATCCTACAAATAAAAATAGATGAAAGAAGATGAAGAGATGTCACTCAATAGTTCGGAACAAGCGCTGTTGACGGCGATTAAAAAAAAAACAGACAAGCTGAATATTGATAATATATCAAGAACCCAAGCTTATGCAACTTTTTATCATAGATATCCTGAAGTAAAGTGGGCATTTCTCGCAAGTATGGTATCCCGAAACGCAGGGTGGAATATGTGTGATTTGCAAGGGGAAAACATGAAAAAAGCGTTATCAAAGCAAACGCGCGATTTATTATTTTTGACGTATGAAAGAGCAAATTGGCTTATTTTCAAAGATGCCTTCCCTCAATTACTATTGTATGCTGTTTCGCGTAAAAAACATGTCTCTTACCTTCATTTACTTCCCTATTTAAATGTTTCATCTTTTATCGAAGAGAAGTGGAGGCAATTTATGCAGAAACCTTGTGAACTGGAGCTTATTCATGCGTTAATTGTGAATGAGCAGCACGTTATTCAAAAGCCCGTTATTGAACAGCCTTTTTATCAAGATAAAGTGTTTAAAAGTATGCTGTTTTTTTTTCAAGATATATTCCACTTTAGCTCCGTCCTTTTTCCTACTACAAAAGGGGAGCTATACGGTTGTTCTGTTCATGATTTTACAAAAGTAAATAATCGGATTGATTTGGGGAAGAAATTAGCGGCTTTATTATTTCATGAAAAGTATTATCCCTTGTTTTATGAATTTTCTTTGAAAACAAAGCATACGGGTTCGAGATACGATTATGAGCAGTATTTTGTGGATGAAACCAGTTGCTGTACACCTGCACTTCGAAAGGTGTATCCGGCTATTAGACATCATGAAAAAAAGAGAGAAAAGTGGTTTTTAACAAAAAAAGAGGAACACAAGCTGATGAAAAAGCCGCCTTTTCCAAAGAAAGTTCATTTTACAAAGTGGTATCTTCAAAAGCAAAAGCAGCTGCATATATTAATGAAAGTAGCGCAAGTAGTTAATGTAAATAAAAACGGCCACAAGTGACCGTTTTGTTCTTAAGTAGAAGGCTGGTTAGGACCGTTTAACTTTTTAGGATCACCGTAGGTTTTTGTTTCAGGCTTATTTTTAGGCTGTGATTTTTGCTGTTTGTTGGCCATATCTAGGCACCTCCTATCATGTTGTAATGAACGTTCAGCAGCAGAATGTATCAGCTTAGCTGAAATGTCTATACTAGTGTTTTCAATATGTTCTCTTTCGATTCACCATAAATGAAAATGTCGAAAACATCTTTCTTTGACGAATAGAAACTAGTTTTGTCATGTGTGAAGGGACATTGAATAAAAAAGAGAATACGTTATGCAAAGGAAAATTTGGAGGGATGGCGATGAAACAAAGTATGGTTAAAACAAGCGAAATGATGACTTTATTAGATAGCTTACTAGAGCAAGTAGATCTAGTGGATAAAACGATGTCTACATCTATAAATGAAGCATTTACACATTGTGAAGAAACATATATGGAACAAGTTCATCGCATTGACCAATCACTGCAAGAAATTGAAGTAGCTGTGTATGAAAGCATGCCTTCCGAAACAGAATGGAGTAGAAGCCGAAGAGAAATGGTTCTTCATACAGTATAAAGATTGTTTATGTTACAATAGTCATCGTAGAGGTGACGAATAACGATGAATGAAGATGTGAAAAAAAGTACGGAAATCATGTTTCAATATAATGAAGTAGCTGTAGAACGATTAGCGTCTATTCAACAAGAAGAAAATTATGAAGTTAAATTTTTTGAAGAAGTAAAACCTTATGGAGATATTTTCTTCAAAGAACTTGATGGCTGGGCTAGTCTCGTAACCGAATGGCTGAAGAAAGAGCGACCAAAATATATTCATGTTAATCAAGTAGAGACGTTAAAAGAAAATTTACAAAACGTTGTACTACAGTCATTTTATCCCGAGACGCGAGAAAAGCGATTTAAAAAGATGTATCACTCAAATAAGTATGTGCTCGAGTCGATATTGAATAATTAATCCCGGCCTTCCGTTAAGATCTACAAGGTGGGGATTTTCTATGTATGAGATGGTAACAAAAGTATTTTACTCGAAGTGAAAAACGAACTATCGATCATTTTTTTGATTCGTAGTTTGTTTTTTTGATGATCAGCATAGGTTTCATCTGTTTCGTTCCTTCGAGTAGTTGATTGGAGGGCAAGGCGAAGGCTCCTGCGGGAAAAGCGGAACAGATGAGACCCCGCAGAAGCGCAAGCGACGAGGAGGCTCATCGGCCGCCCGCGGAAAGCGAAGCCTTGCACGTAGATCAACTGCGGTGCCATAAGCGGTTCAGCTCATGTATCCCATTTGTTCGTTTCTAGATTGGATTCATTTTGTTATGTCCCAGCCTCTTTTTATCATGATCAATAAAAAGTTAATCAAAATCTTTTTGAGATTGGATAGAAACAGCTGGGTGATCTTGTGAAGCGACTGTATCGATATGATAATCAACTTTTTCGGTATGTTTAGAAGCAACGGCGTTATTTGTTTTATTTACTGCACTTTGTCCCTGCTTTTTGTGATCAAAATGTTTTCCACGACTCATGAGATAGACCTCCTTTATTGAATACTACGTTAAAGCTTTTATAGTATAAACAAGTCAAAAAAGAAGTATGTGTCCACTTTATCGGAAACAAAGAAACCACCGATTTCTCGGTGGTAGTAAAAAAATTAATCATCTTGTGCACTAAAATCGGGCTTAGTAGCTCCAATTTGTTCGAGTTCACGTACAGCGGCTTTGTAATTCATAGGAGTTAAAAAACCTTTTAAATACTGCTGCTGAGCAAAATCGAGTAATTCATTACTTGACTGCGGCTCATATTGTTTCACCGCAATAAAAGCTTCTTGAAGTTCGTTCACATACATGTAAATTCCCTCCTAATCCCCATTTGTGCCACTACGTATAGGTAGTATCACTTGTTCTTATCGTACCATATATTTAAAAAATCTCGTTTTTTTGAAAAATTTAAACTTTCGACAGAAACCTACATATTTTTGAATGCGTTCTCCAAAAGTACAAGTAGACGAACGTCACCTCTTATTTCTGCATACATACTATATATTATGTAATATTAAAAAGGAGGTATTGATTTTGCATGTATACAAGTAAGCACTATCCGTATTATGAGCAACATCAACCAGAACGTTTTGATTTAAGTCAGGTACATCCATTTCCACAGTATCACCAGCAGCCATGGACGGAAGCTTATATGCCGCAACATCCGTACGCTCAGCAACAAATGCCTTTTGGTCCTCAGCAAATTCCCTATATGAACGGAATGTATCAGCAGCCCATGTACAATAATGCAGGTGCGCCTTTTAATCCATACCCTAAAGCTCAGCAGCAAAAGCCTCAGCCTTCTCAATTTCAGTCATTAATGTCTCAGTTTAAATCGAGTGATGGCAATTACGATATGAACAAGATGATGAATACTGCGGGGCAGATGATGGGAGCCATGAACCAATTAACATCCTTAGTAAAAGGATTTTCCGGGATTTTCAAAGTATAAGGACTAGAAGATGGTTTCTAGTCCCTGCTTATTATTTCTTCTTTTGATTTTTTAAATAGGTTTCTCCAAGAAGTGCAAATACTTCATTGTAAGTTAATCCAGACTGAGCATTTAAACGTTTGACTTCTTCGATATCTGTTGTTGATGAAGTTGAGATTTGATGCTTGCTTTTTTTCATAAAAGCTCTCCTTTTCTATGTAAAATGAATAACATCCCATCTTAGTATATTTCCAAATGTGCCCCTTCTATAACTGGAAAAAAACGCCGAAGACACTCATGGTTCTTCGGCTTTTTTTTGCAATAAAGATGAGTGTTTAGAGAAATTAAGAACGACGAGAGCGGCGAGTAGAAAGACGAGAGCGGCGAGTAGAACGACGAGAGCGGCGGGTAGAACGGCGAGAGCGGCGAGTAGAACGGCGAGAGCGGCGAGTAGAACGGCGAGAGCGGCGAGTAGAACGGCGAGAGCGGCGAGTAGAACGGCGAGAGCGGCGAGTAGAACGGCGAGAGCGGCGAGTAGAACGGCGAGAGCGGCGAGTAGAACGGCGAGAGCGGCGAGTAGAACGGCGAGAGCGGCGAGTAGAACGGCGAGAACGACGAGTAGAGCGATGAGAGCGGCGAGTAGAACGACGAGAGCCGCGAGAAGAGCGACGCGTACCGCGGGTAGAACGGCGAGTGCTACGAGAAGAGCGACGCGGCTTTGTTAGTGGACCGGCAGTTGGCTCTTGAAACATAAAAGATTTCAGTTCTGTACATTCTAGGGCTTCAGCAGCCTCTTTAATTTTTTCAGGTGTAATATGCAATACAAAAACCTCCTTGGCAATTGGACTAGGTCTTGCATTAATAGAATACGCGCTGATGCTTGTCCTTGATATGAGTCAAAAGTGGAGTTTACGGAAATAGTTGATGCGGTGGGGTATCATGGAGAATTTTCCCTTCATATACTTTAATAATTGAAGAAAGGTGGTCGAATAATGAAGCAAAAAGAAATCCCTCAATACGCTCTGTTTGTGAATGTAAAAGATTTAAAGGAAATGCAAAGAGATATTTGGTCAGAAGAAGCGGTTCAGGCAACGATGAAGTTTAACAAAAAACGCTACGATATTGATTTGCTGCTAAGAGGCTCCCATATTCGGAAGATGAAGAAAAAGTCATATTATATTGAATTTTATTCTCCGAAGATATTTCAGCGTGCCAAAGAAATACACCTAAACGCTGAATATAAAGATCCATCGCTTATGCGCAACAAATTGTCCCTCGATTTTTTCTCTTCTTTAGATGTTTTATCTCCTCACTCTCAGTTTGTCACTCTTAAGATTAATGGGAAAAATGAAGGAATATATCTTCAGCTCGAATCGGTAGATGAACTATTTTTGAAAAAAAGAAATTTAGCGGATGGATCCATATTTTATGCAGTGGACGGAGATGCTAATTTTTCTTTGATGAGCGATTTGGATAAAAAGCCGAAAACAACTTTGTTATCTGGATATGAAGATAAAGCAGTGAGAGAAGGGGATGAGGAAAAATTAGAAAAGTTTATATTTAATCTTAATACCTGGACAAATACGGAATTCGAACAGAATATTGAGAAGTACCTGAACGTCGACCGCTACTTATCTTGGCTAGTCGGTATTATTTGTATGCAGAATTACGACGGTTTTGTCCATAACTATGCGCTCTATCTAAATCATGAAAGCGGGCGTTTTGAACTGATTCCATGGGATTATGATGCAACTTGGGGAAGAGATGTAAATGGAAAAGTAATGGAAGGAGACTATGTCCGTGCACAAGGATTTAATACGCTTACAGCTCGCTTACTGGCGGTGAACAGCATTAAAAAGCGATATATTAAAAAAATGAACAATGTTCTAAATAATCAATTTACAATAGAATACATGAAACCAATCATTTATCAACTGCATGAGTATATTGCTCCATATGTATTAAAAGATCCTTACGTAAAAGATAACTTAGAGCAATTTTATAAAGAACCCGAATTTATGCTGTCTTTTATAAAAGAACGAACAGCGTATATTAAAAATAACCTTTTGACTCTTTAAAAATGGATAGATTTATAGGCAACAGTGGATTTTGTTAATAATAGGCAAATGCAGGAAATCAATAGCTGTACATGATACGTATATATACAGTATGAATGACCAATAAGGATAACTAATAAGGAGGAAAAACAATGAGTAACTATTACTATGGCCAAGAACAAGAGCAAAATCAAAATCCACGCCAAAAATCAAGCCAAAAACGCAGCCGAAATATACAAATGCCTGATAAAGGCTATTCTTCTCACTTCAAACCCCTAAAAGGAAGAGTGGTGACTGTTTATCGTGGAGGACCTGAATCTAAAACAGGTTATTTGGTTGACGTGCAGTCAGACTATTTAATCTTAGCAGTGGAAAGCAATAATAACAATAATAACAATAATGGTGAAAATAACAATCAAAACAATCAAAACAACCAAAATAATAATCAGCAAGAATATACACTTGTATATTATCACTTAGCGCATGTAAAAAGTATTACTGAAGATACTATGTCAAATTCGGCACAAACGTTTACCGGAATTAGCACAGAATTAGAATTGTATCGAGGAAAAACTTTTGCAGGAACTTTATCATTGATGAAAACTAAATATGTGCAGGTTAACCAAGGTGGGCCTGAGAAAAAAGCAGGTCAACTTCTTGATGTCTTAGGTTCATTTGAATCTGCTTATATAGTATTACTCACAGAGGACGACGGTATCATCTATATTAATACTGAACACGTTAAGAGTGTGAGTGAATATCAAAACAACAATGGAGATCAAACTACTCAATCTGCAAATGAACTCTTAGTGAGTCAAGAACCAGAATATATGAAATCTAAAAGCTTTAACGATCTTTTTGCTCACCTTTCCCATAAATGGGTATCAATCAATAATGGAGGACCTGAAGCTGTAGAGGGCGTGCTAGTACAAAGCCGAAATGGTACATTTACACTTGTGCAGAATAATCAAGTATTACGCTTACAGCCGAGACATGTTAAAACCATTTGTGTAGGAGCAAAAGGGGCTTTTAAGCAAAACGATAACAATCAAAACAATGAGGAAACAGAAGAAAATGGAGAGACTGAAGCTGCAAAGTCTACAGAAGAACGTACAGGAAGCCGCACAGGTGGACGTACAGGACGCCGTACGGGAGGGCGCACAGATGATCGCTCTCGAGGACGCCGCACGGGAGGACGCACAGGGGATCGTTCTCGAGGACGCCGTACGGGTTCACGCTCTTCAGCACCGGCAGAGAAAGTTATTAAAACGAAAAATTATCGTTGGAAAGCATGATGAAATGGAACATAAAAGGTGCTTATAAAGCACCTTTTCTATCATATAGGAAAAAGGAGGAGAATGAGAATGAGTATGAATCATTATATCAATAAAATTGTGGAGTTAGATATTTCAGGTAAAACGACATTTGTTGGCAGACTTATTGATCTTGGATTAGATATTATGGTTTTGTATAATGGACATGATTATTTGTATATTCCTCTTTTACACATGCATGGTTTGCGGGAAGTATCGGAAGAAGACTATACGGTTTTACGTGAAATAGAAGAGAACTTAATAGAAGAAAGTCAGCGGATTTCTTATCGTAATATTTTACAGCAGGCAAAAGGGAAGTTTATTGAAATTTATGTAACGGGAGGGAAATCATTGCATGGCTATATTACAAGCGTGCTGAATGATTATCTTGTATTTTATTCTCCAGTGTATAAGAATGTCTTTGTTTCTCTGCATCATTTGAAATGGCTTACCCCTTACAGTAATGAGTTAACCCCTTATTCTTTAAGTGACAAAGAGCTGCCAGTAAGGCCCGCCTCTGCACCTTTTGTCAGAAACTTTGAAGAGCAGCTTAAAAAATATGAAAATCAACTGGTCGTATTAGATTTAGGGGATCAATCAGAAAAAATTGGCGTACTTAAAGAAGTTTCTAATAATATTGTTGAACTAATTACGGCAAATGGAGAAAGTATGTATTGGAAGCTAGCTCATGTAAAATCTGTGCACTTGCCTTAGAAAAAGAGACCTCGGTGTCGTCTCTTTTTTTATGTGCTTATCAGGACAAGTATATTGAATAAACAAATGAGATGATTTAAATTTTTTAGAAAATTATGTTGACAATAAAGAAAATCTTTATTAAAGTTAGTAACAACAAACGTTAACCACCAACAATTATATAGAACTCTTATCAAGAGTGGCGGAGGGACTGGCCCTGCGATGCCCGGCAACCATCAAATGAAACATTCATTTGAACGGTGCTAATTCCTGTGGAACATCAGTATTGTTCTAACAGATGAGAGAAATCGTGTATAAACGAACACTCTTCCATCTGTGAAGAGTGTTTTTTATTTTGAGTTAAGGAGAGAAATAGATGAAAATTGAAACTTTATTAGTTCGTTCAGGAGTAGGTCGTGACCCTTCAACAGGTTCTATTACAACACCCATTTACCAAGCATCAACATTTGCTCATCCTGCTTTAGGGCAAAGTACAGGATTTGACTATGCGCGTACGGCAAATCCTACTCGTACAGCATTGGAAGAAGCAATTGCTGCTTTAGAAAAAGGCGAAGTAGGAGTAGCATTCGCTTCAGGAATGGCGGGTGTAATGGCAGTTTTAGCACTATTTAAAAACGGAGATCATTTAATTGTATCAGAGGATTTATACGGAGGAACGTACCGAGTACTAAATGAAATCTTTTCAGAGCAAGGAATTACTGTTTCGTACGTCAACACAGCCCATCTCGAGCAAGTGAAAGATGCGCTTCGTCCCAATACGAAAGCTGTATTTATTGAAACACCTACAAATCCAATGATGCACGTAACTGATTTGCCAGAAGCAATTGCGTTAGCTAAACAGCATGATTTGCTTACGATCGTTGACAATACATTCATGTCCCCTTACTATCAGCGTCCTTTAGAGCTTGGAGCAGATATCGTGATACATAGTGCGAGCAAATACATTGGAGGTCATAATGATGTAGTTGCTGGTCTTGTAGTCGCTCGATGTAGTAGCTTAGGAGAAAGAATTCGTTTTTATCAAAATGCAGCTGGGGCAATCTTAGGTCCACAAGATAGCTGGCTGTTATTGCGCGGTGTTAAAACGCTAGCGCTTCGTATGGAAAAGCATAACGAAAACGCACTGAAAATTGCAAAGTGGCTTACTGCTCATGATCTCGTGGAAAAAGTGTATTACCCTGGTCTTGAAACACATCCGGGCTATGAAATCATGAAGAAACAAGCAACTGGATTTGGAGGCATGATTTCTTTTGCTGTCTCACACCCTGACATCGTGTCCACGCTTTTGGAAAATGTCAAAGTTATTACATTTGCAGAAAGCTTAGGAGGCGTGGAAAGTTTAATGACATTCCCAGCTCGTCAAACACACGCTGACATTCCGGAGGAAATTCGAAACCGTGTCGGAGTAACAAACTGTTTACTGCGATTATCTGTTGGAATTGAGCACGCAGATGATTTAATTAAAGATTTGAAGGAGGCATTTGATGCATACCAACAATAATAAACATAGATTTGGTACGAACTTAATTCATGCAAATACAGGAATTGACGGTCATTTTGGAGCAGTTAACGTACCTATTTATCAGGTATCTACATTTAACCAAGAAGATGAGACGAACAACGGCCGCTATGACTATTCTCGTTCAGGAAATCCAACTCGTGAGGCTTTAGAAAACACCATTGCTCAGCTAGAAAATGGATACGCTGGCTTTGCTTTTTCGTCAGGTATGGCTGCTATCTCATCGGTGTTATCTATTTTTGAATCAGGGGATGAAATTTTAGTTTCACACGATACGTACGGCGGGACATATCGTGTATTAACACGATTATTTTCAAAGTTTGGTATCAAAACAACTTTTGTTGATACAACGAAGGTTGAAAAAGTAGAAGAAGCTATCACAAAAGATACGAAGGCTATTTATATCGAAAGCCCTTCAAATCCATTTTTACAGGTAACGGATATTAAAGCAGTAGCAAGTTTGGCGAAAGAGCGCAATCTCCTTACAATTGTGGATAACACGTTTTTAACGCCTTATCTACAGCAGCCGATTGACCTTGGTGTAAATATTGTAATTCATAGTGCTACAAAATATATCAGCGGTCACAGTGACGTCATTGGCGGTCTAGTTGTGGTAAGCGATGAAAAGCTAGCGGAAGAAGTAAAGTTTGTACAAAATGCTTTTGGTGCTATCTTAGGACCACAGGATTGTTTTTTACTGCTTCGAGGCATTAAGACATTAAAAGTTCGTTTAGATCAACAGTTAAAAACAGCGCTGCAGTTTGCAAAGTGGCTTGAAGAACAATCTCTAGTGAGCCGTGTATACTACCCAGGTTTAAAAAGTCATCCAGACCACAAACTCATTTCAGAACAAGCAAATGGATACGGAGCTATGATTTCTTTCCAAGTACAGGATGAAAAAGTAGCACGACATATTTTGCAAGGAGTCAAATTGGCTTCAATCGGCGTTAGTCTAGGTGCAGTTGAATCCATTCTAACGCATCCTGCAACAATGTCTCATGCAAGTATCCCAAAAGAAGTACGTGAAGAAAAAGGAATTACTGATTCACTTCTTCGCCTTTCAGTAGGGTTAGAGGAATTCGAGGATTTGAAGCAAGACTTTAACGCTGTTTTTCAAAGCTTAGAAGAAAAAGCGTTAATTAAATAAAAAAAGGACTTCCATCAAGGAAGTCCTTTTTCTTGTTATATACAGCTATCTAAAAGGTCTGTGTATAGGGACGTAAGCGCAACTTTTTCATCAGAGGAAAGACTGCTGTTTAGAATTCTTTTGATGCCAAGATGATATTTTACATACGGTGTTTGCCGAACGCGTGGATGAGTCATTTCATCTTTTAAATCTTTCAGAATGGCTTCGTGAAGCTGATCTTCACTTGCCATGGCTTGTTTAGAAGCGAACGAACGGTTCAACCATAGGGTCTGATAAGCTGCTAGTAAATGTTCAGAAGTCATTGTGCAAAGAGCTCCTTTAGATTAGTTTCTTCATTATAATAATCTATAGTTTACCATAAGTATTAATACGTGTACGTAACTTTTACAGAAGCAGATACAGTCAAGGACTGAGCTTGAATAGGGGGAGAGGCTGCTAATAACTTAGGCGAGGAGCCAGATGACTGATAGACGGGTCCTTCTTCGATTAAAATAGGAATTTGGTTAATAGGGAGCTGCAGCGTGTTGGCAATGGTAAAGGCCTTTTCTTTAGCATTTAATAAAGCTTTACTAATCGCTTCTTGTTCATATTTATCATCATTTGTAACGTGAAATTGAAGATCTTGCGCTACGTTGGCTCCGCTTGAAAACGTAGCGTTATAAACATCGCCAGCTTGTTTTACATCCTGTACTCTTACTCTAAACAAATGCTGTACTTCGTATCCTGTAAGAGTCGATTTTCCATCGCTGTAATCATATTTAGGATTTATGGTGAATGAAGCTGTTTCAATTTGCTGGTCATTGATTCCAAGTTTTTTTATCTCTTGCAGCAAAGTATTTGAAACAGCTGAATTTTCTTTTAAGGCTTCTTGAACGTCTCGGTTTTCCGTCCGGGTTCCAATCGTCAGGGAAATTTCATTTGGAACTGCTGAAGCACTTCCTTCACCAATTACTTTAATTTCTCTATTTTGTGTATCTACGCGCAGTTGCTGTGTAGGTTCATAAGGGAAATAAGAATGTTGCATGTAAAAACCCTCCTTAATCCGTCTTTAGTACATATATATGACTGTATGGCTTGCATTAAAAGCAAAAAGTACACAAGTCGTAACTTGTGTACTTTTTTTACTATTTTGTATGCTGTTCTAATACGCTTTCCATGTTTCTAAATTGATCTTCTACAGCTTCTGAAGGCTTTTTTGTTAACATACTTACTACAATAACAGCCAGCAAGCTTAAGAAAAATCCAGGAATCATTTCATAAAGGGCATCCTTCAATGGAGTATTTACCCAAATTAATACTGTAGCAGCACCTACAATCATCCCTGCAAGTGCTCCCCATCGAGTCATACGCTTCCAGTAAAGACTTAGTAAAATAGCAGGACCAAAAGCTGAACCAAATCCAGCCCAAGCATATCCAACCAGCCCTAAAATCGTATCACTAGGTTTTAAAGAAAGCAAAATACCTATAATTGCAACACCTAAAACCGCAGCTCTTCCAACCGTCACAAGCTCTTTGTCAGAGGCCTTGCGTCGGAAAAATGTTTTATAAAAGTCTTCTGTAACAGAGCTTGCCGTTACAAGCAGCTGAGAAGAAATGGTACTCATAATTGCCGCTAGTAAAGCTGCATATAAAAATCCAGTAATTAACGGATTGAAGAGTATATCCGCAAATTTAATAAAAATAGTTTCAGGATCTGCTAATTTCATACCTGTTTTTTCTACATATGCAATCCCAACAAGTCCTGTCAGCATAGCACCAATAATAGAAATAATCATCCAACTCATTCCAATACGGCGGGCGGGTTTTAACTCCTTAACAGAAGAGATAGCCATAAAGCGAACGATAATATGAGGCTGTCCGAAATAGCCAAGTCCCCAGGCTAAGAAAGATATAATACCTAAAACGGTCGTACCTTTAAAAATGTCAAGGTATGCTGGATTAATGTCCTGTACAATATCTATTGTTGTGTTAACGCCTCCAACATTGGTGAAAGCTACAATAGGTACTAAAACTAAGGCAAGAAACATAATAACACCTTGAACAAAATCTGTTAAACTAACGGCTAAAAATCCACCGAAAAGAGTGTAGGCAATAACAACAGATGCTGTTACAAATAAGCCAATTTGATAATTCACACCAAATGCCGATTCGAACAATCGTCCGCCTGATACCATACCAGCTGAAGTATAAAGAGTGAAGAAAATAAAGATAACAATCGCTGATACTGTTCGAAGAATCTTGGCATGGTCGCCAAAGCGATTTTCAAAAAAGTCTGGAATTGTAATGGAGTCATTCGCTACTTCCGTATAAGTGCGAAGACGCGGAGCGAGGATTAAATAATTTAAATAAGCACCAATAGATAAACCTACTGCAAGCCATAAACTTGAAAGACCTGTCACATACATGGATCCTGGAAGCCCCATTAACATCCATCCACTCATATCTGAAGCGCCAGCTGAAAGCGCAGTAACGGCCGGACCTAGTCCGCGTCCGCCTAGCATGTAACCCGATACGTCTTGAGTTGTTTTTGTGTAGGCATACCATCCTATTCCAAGCATTCCTACAAAGTAAATGCCGAGTGAAATATAAACACCAATATCCACCAAATCTCCCCTTTATGCATTTTTTATGCATGAGACGAGGACTGCTCGCCATGCAAACATCTTATGGTTTCTAAAACTAACAAACTTTCCCCTTACTATCAACCCACAAAACCGTAAAATACATGAGGCGAAAATCCCCTAAACCTTTATATTATAGAAATGAAATCGTTTTCAAAATAAAGTAAAATAAAAATATTCAGAAACTTATAAGTGCATTTTTTATGCAATATTTTATGCAATAGGTAAAATAAAAAGAGCATTTTATAAAATGCTCTTTTGACATTCATGTATATTAGCGTGAATTTGGAAACACGCGGCGAACAACTTCCGAAAACTCGTCAAACAGACCAGAAACAGGCTTGCCGGTTTGAAGCTTTTCTACATATCCATTCATACGGTTTACAAAGTCGGGGTTTGTTGATACAAACACTCGATGAACACTGCCGTCAGCTTTTCTTACTTCGTGTGCGATCTTATGCTCCATATCTTTTGTGAGATTGCCTTCTTTGTTATCGTCTAATACAGCTGCTACGTAAGCTGTATGGTCGGTTACGATTACGTTAGCATCTTTAACGTTTTTTAATGCTACGATACGATCAGCCGCCACATCGGCTACTCTCATTCCACCCGACTGGTTATATTGTTCTTTTTCGTTACGCTGTACATCTTGCGTATCGTTTACGTCATTCATTTTCGTTTTATTGTTTCCATTTTCATATGTGACGTTGCGGACTGTATCATCATCAATGACGCCATCTTTACCTTGATCTGCTGTGCTGCAGCCGAATAAAGAAAGAGTCGTCATGCAGCCTACAACAAACAAAAACGATTTCTTCATGATAGTATCACTCCTTATAAGTTTTAACCTTTCTTATAATTTGTTAAAAACGTGTGAAGCATACATGAAAAATATAAAAAGGCCTATACTATCAAAAAAGGAGGAATATGTATGAGTGGAGTTCAACAAAGCATATTTGTGCTTCATACAAAAGAAGAAAACCATGAAGAAACAACAACGTTTGCACTAACTTCAGAAGAAGCTAAGTTGTTATTTGAGACCCTGCAAAATAAACGAAAAGAAATTATCGACGCCCATATTGATAACATGTTGACGTAAGGAAGATCAATATCTTGCAAAACGGCTGAGCCATATGCTAAGAATGGCCCAATATTTGCATTCTACATATAGGTATAGTATAATGTAAACGCAACCAAATTTAATAAATGTAATGAATACTATGTTTGACCATACACTCGAATTAGATTTAGTGAAAATTCACTTGTTATAAAGGAGATCTACTTCGCGTAGGTCTCTTTTATAATATGTGAATTTTTTATTTACGGCATAAATGTAAATATAGAGTAACATATTAAAATTTTTACATTTTTTGGAGGTTTTTTTACATGGCTACTACAGGTACAGTAAAATGGTTTAACAGTGAAAAAGGCTTCGGTTTTATCGAAGTACCAGGCGAAAATGACGTATTTGTTCATTTTTCAGCTATTCAATCTGAAGGCTTCAAAACATTAGAAGAAGGCCAAAAAGTTGAATTTGAAATCGTTGAAGGCCAACGTGGACCTCAAGCGGAGAATGTTATAAAATTATAATTCAACGCTACATATGAAAGCTGCCGATAGGCAGCTTTTTTTGTGCAAACTTGTTTTATTTATATGATTAAGAAAATAGATTAAAGTAGGGGAGAAGGGAAGCCATGAGTTCATTTCATTGCTGTGCCACGTGTCAACATTTTCAAAGCATTAGATTGGATAAGGGAATGAAGTATCGATGCAAAAGACTAGGCTATGAAACCCGTCCTTCTTATCAGTTTACATGCTGGGAGCCAAAAGAAGTAGTTAAAAAATTAATGGAAAAACGAAATCAAAAATGAGGATGGGACATAACAAAATCAATCCCATCTAAAGACGAACAAAGAACAAATGGAATTGATTCTCTAGTATGAATTGTATGAATTGCTTGTTACACTGCTGTTGATTTCCGTGCAAGACTGCGCGTTCCGCTTTCCCCGCAAGAGTCTTCGCCTATCCCTCAAATCAACAGCTATAAGCACGTACATACATGAAACCTACGTTCACCATCACCACGAAAAAATCCGAACGAGTTGGATTCTCCATCAGGAATCTCAATTCATCGTTCGGATTTTTACTAAACTACTTTTGTTCCAGCCTCTTTTAATTATGCCTCGTGATCTGTACCTTCCTCTGAAGGTAAATGCTTCCCGCAAAACTCTTTGACAGCTGCTTCTTCCTCTTCTTCAAGGTCGAAGTCTAATACTTTATTTGTTGAAACTTCATAGAAATGAGTTTGGGCAATAGAAGTGTTATCTTCGCCTTTAATATATACTACGCGTAGTGCTAGGTCGCTGCCGGTATATAATTCATCCTCTTCTTCTACCTCAATGTATAAATGAAATTCATAGCGTTCACCTAGAAGGAGACCAAATGGATCCTGCAATTGTTCAGCTGTATATTCTTTAATTGTAAACATATGTACGTCCTTTCCATATATCAGTAAAATACTTGCATCATCTATTATAGTTTTTCTTTGCAAAGAAAGAAAGTGCATGCGTAATTCATGCACGGATTTCTTACTTGATCATTCTATTTAGCGAATCTACTTGATGCGATGGCGCAAGGACTTCGATGATTTACTTAAAGGTGGAAGAGACGCGCGTATGTTTTTGCTTATACATGGCAGCATCTGCTTTTTGAATTAATGTATCTAGGTTGGTGTCGTCTGAAGGCGCACATATAATAAACCCGTAACTCGCAGAAAGTGTATATGGCTTCTTAAATTCTTTCTTTTTATCTTCTAGCTGTTCATTAATATTTTGCCACAGCTCGTGTACATATTCTTCCGTTTGTTCAGGAGCAATTAATAAAAACTCATCACCTCCGTAGCGAAAGAGCGTATCATCCTTGCTAATACAACCACTAATTGATGCTGCTATTGTTTTAATAAACCAGTCGCCTTCTCTATGACCGTATTGATCATTTACTAGTTTTAAGGAATTAATATCGATAAAACATAATAGAAAAGATATATCATTGCTTTTAGCTCTCAGCAGTTCCAGCTGCAGTTTTTCCATTCCGCTTCTTCGATTTAAAATTCCGGTTAGCATATCAGTTGAAGCGTGCAAGCTCAATTCATGCTCAACCGCTTTTAAATCGGTTATATCAGTAATACCTGCGAGTATGCAGCTTTCGCTTTGATACTCTAGTAATTCATAATTGATCATAACCCACTGAGAATCTCCATATTCACGTGCTTCTAGGATGTAGTTTTTTACATATTTCTCTTGTTGAAGACGTTTTAAAATCTCCTCTCTATCTTGATTGGTAGGGTAGATTATAAATCCGTCTATTTGATCAAGATCTTGAGAAGCAAGATTGTAAAAATGAATAGCTTTATTGTTAATGAGCAGCACTTTGTGGTCGGATAACCTCGTTAATAGCAAAGGATAGGGATTAATTTTGAACAGCGTAAAAAAATTACGTTCGCTTTCTTTTAGCTGTAAATGATTCATATATTCTTTGTGACGGTATGTATAGAGAATATATGAAATAAGTAAAGCGATAGCAACTGCTGCCGTTGTATTGATCTGCTTTGAAATAAGAGAAAAAGAATCCGGTACATATCGTGATAAGCCGTATAGCAAAAAAAGATGGTTAGGAATAAAAATAATGCACAGATGTTTTAATTTCATAGGACATAAAACAGCTGTGGAAATCAAAAGCATCATATAGACGTCTACACGACCTGTGAAAAGCTGACTGTTAATAGTAGAAAGTGCTGCAGCAAATATGTAATAAAATATATAGCCATATACAATGGTGCTTAAGTAGTTAGCAAACCGTTCTTTTCTTTTACTAACATAATAGAAAAATAAATAAAGAGAGGAGAGAGCAAAACTAGTGAAATGAATACCAATTAGTGTATGTCTAAACTGAGATGTCCCCGCATGTTGAAGTAAAAAAAACCCTATATAAATATAAATAGGATAGGAAACTACAAGAGCAAGTGAAACTAGCTTGACTCTCTGTTGAAGCATCTCTACATTCGTTTTATCGAACATTGTATCTTCATTAACTTCTCTTCCTGAAGGAAAACGACATTTCTTCAGAAAGGAGAAAGGTAAAAGCGAAAGAAGAAATGACATGACCATCATCTCCATATCTTTTTTTAGGTATTTTAGCATGTTTGTATAAGAAAAGACATGAATTTTTTAGATGAGGATGTCTGCTTTTTGATCAAGAAAAAGCATAAAGATTTACATGATTAAAGGTGAGGCCAAATGGCCCCACCTTTTTTATTGAAGTTTATTCGATTCAGCATGCCGTACAAACATGGTTTCATCTTCTACTAATCCGCAAGCTCCGCACTGAATGCGTTTTTGGGGTCCGTTATAAGCAGCGTGAAAGGCATCGAGCGTATCGTTTGTGTATTCTTCTACGACGTCTCCGCTTCTTGGGTCCATTTTTACAGGTTTTGCATTTTGTTCAATGATATTAAAGCGCGTTCGATTTGTTTTGCAGCTGGGGCAAAGATAAGGGCTTCCCATTTTTAACATCTCCTTGAAAAATTTACTGTATTAATACCATGTCCGAATCCACCAAAAACATACAAAAACTTATGGTTTTCTATCGAACGTTCATTCGTTAAAATAGAAGCAGGTGATGAAAATGAGAATACGAAAAAACTTACAAGAAGTAATAGATATCTTGCAAACGAATCCATCGTATCAGGAGAATATTGTTCATTGGCATACAATCGAAGAGAAAGAAGCTAAAACTGCGCCATTTCCAGCTTCTTTGCATACGAAACTGCGGGAAGCGCTTGAGAAACGAGGAATTGGTTCGCTTTATACGCATCAAAAAACAGCGTTTGATTTGGCGACAGCTAAGAAAAATGTTGTGGCCGTGACGCCGACAGCATCGGGGAAAACATTGTGCTACAACTTGCCGGTACTCCAAAGTATTATGGAGAATGATCAGGCTAGAGCTCTTTATTTGTTTCCAACAAAAGCGCTTGCCCAAGATCAAAAAAGTGAATTAAATGAAATCATTGAAGAAATGGAAGTACCAATCAATAGCTACACGTATGATGGAGATACTCCGGCAAATATCCGTCAAAAGGTAAGAAAAGCAGGTCATATTGTTATTACGAATCCAGATATGCTTCATTCAGCTATTTTACCTCATCATACGAAATGGGTATCACTGTTTGAAAACCTGAAGTACATTGTGATTGATGAACTTCATACGTACCGGGGTGTTTTTGGAAGCCACGTAGCCAACGTTATACGCCGGTTAAAGCGAATTTGCCGCTACTATGGAAGCAATCCTATCTTTATTTGTACATCAGCGACCATCGCTAACCCAAAAGAACTCGCTGAACATTTAACGGGAGCTCATGTTATGTTAGTAGATAACAACGGAGCGCCTAGCGGCCGCAAGCATTTTATTTTTTATAATCCGCCTATTGTTAATAAACCGTTAAACATTAGAAGAAGTGCTACGCTTGAAGTGCGAAATATTGCAGGAGAGTTTTTGAAAAATAAAATTCAAACCATTGTATTTGCACGAAGCCGAGTACGAGTGGAAATTATTTTAACGTATCTGCAGGAGCTCGTAAAAAACCAGCTTCAAAATAAGTCTATTCAAGGGTACCGCGGAGGATATTTGCCAAAGCAGCGACGCGAAATAGAAAGAGGACTTCGAGAGGGAAGTATTTACGGAGTAGTCAGTACGAACGCTTTAGAGCTAGGAGTGGATATCGGGCAGCTGCAGGTGTGTGTGATGACAGGTTATCCAGGCACGGTTGCAAGTGCTTGGCAGCAAGCAGGACGAGCAGGAAGACGTCACGGAGAAGCCGTCATTGTGATGGTCGCAAGTTCAAGTCCGCTGGATCAGTATATGATTCAGCATCCGGATTACTTTTTTAGCAGAAATCCAGAAACAGCTCGAATTAATCCTGATAATCTTGTTATTTTAGTCGATCATTTAAAATGTGCGTCCTACGAGTTGCCGTTTAAGCAGGGAGAAACATTTGATGGGGTAGAAATTGAAGACGTGCTGGAGTTTTTGCAAGAAGAGCGAGTGATTCATTTTAGCGGAGACAAATGGTACTGGATGAATGATTCGTTCCCAGCTCATAATATCAGTCTGCGCTCTGCATCCCAAGAAAATGTTGTCATCATTGATCAATCGGACGTTGCAAATGTGAAAGTAATTGGAGAAATGGATCGCTTTAGTGCCATGACGCTTCTTCATGATGAGGCGATTTACTTGCATCAAGGCATTCAGTATCAAGTAGAATACTTGGACTGGGATGAGAAAAAAGCGTATGTTCGTGAAGTCGATGTAGATTATTTTACCGATGCTAACTTGGCGGTTAACTTGAAGGTTCTAGAAGCTGATAAAGAACGATTGGAAGGGACATATTCAATCAGTTATGGTGATGTAATGGTCAGCGCCATGGCGACGATATTTAAAAAAATAAAGTTTGAGACGCATGAAAACATAGGGTCAGGTCCCATTTCACTTCCGGAAGAAGAACTTCATACCAATGCCGTGTGGCTAAGCTTTGAAAAAGAACAGTTTCACGAATCTGAAGAACGATTGGAACAAGCGCTCATTTCCGTGGCAAATGCCGTTCAGTCAATTGCACCGCTTATGGTGATGTGCGATCCTTCTGATTTACATGTAGTGCCTCAGATAAAAGCGGTGCACAACGAACAGCCCACTATCTTCTTATATGACCGATACCCGGGAGGCATTGGCCTAAGCGATAAAGTATACGAACAAATGAATGATGTGCTAAGTCAAACCAATCAATTAATTGTAAATTGTTCTTGCGAAAGCGGCTGTCCGTCCTGTATTGGTATGGAAGCACAGGGAGAACACGCAAAAAGCGATGCGCTCGTACTGCTACAACAACTGCAAAGTAGGTGAACTCGTGTCTTTTAAAAATAAATTAAATCGTATGAAAAAGCATCTTCATGTTACAGAAGCAAAGACGACGGTTGAAAGTAACCCGCAGCAACATAAGAGTGCGTCTATTTCCTATGAGCAGGAATGGAAGGGAAATCATGCTGTGCCTTACTTTGCTGAAGACAGCTACTGTATGATCAGAGAAGTGGTTTACCCGCTCGACTACAAGCATGGACATTATGAATTTAATGAGCTGAAAAAAGTAGTGGAAGTATGGAATCGGTCTACAGTTGCTCATCCGCTTTCATCAAAAGGCCACACATATTCAGATTTATTTTTCTTTGATACGGAAACGACGGGGCTTAGTACAGGTACGGGAACGACTATCTTTTTGCTAGGATATGCAAGGGTGCTAAAAGATTCCGTCGTTTTTCGTCAGCATATATTAACCGAGCCAAGTGGAGAAGTAGCATTTTACGAAAGTTTTTTAAAAGAAGTAGACTACACGACTCTCGTGACTTACAATGGGAAATCTTTCGATTGGCCTCACGTGAAGACTCGCCATACGCTATTGAGAGATCATTTGCCCAAGCTGCCTAAGTTCGGTCACTTTGATTTATTGCATGCGTCAAGAAGGCTGTGGAAACACAAAATGAATTCGGTTAAGCTTGCGAATGTCGAAAAAGAAATACTTGGAATTGAACGAGTTGATGATATTCCAGGGTTTTTAGCTCCTATGATTTATTTTGATTTTATTGAAACGAAAAATCCAAGAGGCTTATTCGACATTATGAAACATAATGAACATGATATTTTATCACTGATTACCTTATACATTCATTTATCAAAACGTCTCCTTACTAGTGAGGAGTTTACAGAAAAAGAAACATATGAAGTAGCAAGGTGGTATGAGCAGTTAGGGGAGAACAAGCACGCTTTCTCTCTTTATCAGGGCGTAGCGGAAAAAGAAAAAGAAGAGCATGAAAAAGCTCAGCTAGCTATGGCTTATCATTATAAAAAAGAAAAGAGTTGGAAAGAGGCAGTGGACATGTTTGAACCCTTGGTTCAAACATGTGAAAGTGACGTCGCTATAGAAGCACTGGTTGAGCTAGCTAAAATTTATGAGCATCGTCTCAAAGATGTTCATCAAGCACTTTTATATACTGAGCTAGCCTGGGAGAAGTGGAATCAACTCAGAGAAATGACTAAAAAAACGTCGAAGGAAGCGCTTGAAAAAAGACTTCTTAGACTAAAAAATAAATCAGCTAAAGGATAGACTTCAGCTGATTTATTTTAAAATATTCAGAATTATTATTCTTTTATTTTTGTGGATGTTTTATATTGTTCTATTTTTCAGTCATTGATAAAATTAGTCAATGTAAGACTGATTCTTACAGCTTAAAAACAGAACTTTGGTGAGATGGAGAGAGGCCTCATGAGAAATGTGATTTTAGTATCATTTTTCGCATTAATTTGTTTAACAGTAATTGTCTTAAGCAGTTTGAAAAATTCGTATAACTCCTTTATGTAGGCCAAAAATAGGTGTTTGTCTTAGTACATGTACACTGCCCTTCACATATTGTAATAGTGTAATAACTAAACAGTGAAAGGGGAAAAAGGATATGTATCCAAGACCAACAAAATGTATGCCACCAATTGTGCATCCAACAAAATGCTGCACACAGTTTACTTCTCAGGAGGTAGTTGTACCTCACATTCATCCAAGTCATAATACATTGGTGAATCATACAAATGTGAAGCACGTGCATTACTTCCCGCAAACACAATCTGTTGTAAATGAAACTTCAAATCAACAGTTTTTTGGCGGTGCGCAACAATATCCAACTCAAGTAGGGGGAGCAGGCTATCCAGGTCAAATGGGAGGCTACCCAGGTCAAGTAGCAGGTGCTGGTTACCCAGGTCAAGGAGGTTACCCAGGTCAAGTAGCAGGTGCTAGTTATCCAGGCCAAGGAGGCTACCCAGGTCAAGGAGGTGGAGCTGGTTTTCCAGGTCAAGGAGGCTACCCAGGTCAAGTAGCAGGCGCTAGTTATCCTGGACACAAAGGTTGCGGCCAAGGAAGCTGTCATACAAAAGGCGCGCATCAAGGACCTAATTCAGGGTATTTTAGATAATGTACGTTAATAGGAGCTGATTACATCAGTTCCTATTCTATTTTGTTACAAAGGAGTTATATAATGAAGGTGCTAACGGTTACTGGTTATAAGCCATTCGAACTTGGAATTTTTAATGAAAAACATCAAGGCATTACATACATAAAAAAAGCGCTCTATAAAAAATTACAGGAATTAGTAGAAGATGGATTAGAATGGGTATTGATTAGTGGCCAGCTAGGAGTAGAAATTTGGGCAGCAGAAGTGGTATTTGATCTGCAGCTCGATTATCCCGAGCTTCAGTTAGCTGTTTTAACACCATTTTTGGAGCAGGAAGAAAAATGGAATGACGTCAATAAAGAATTGTATGAATTTGTCTTAAGTCAAGCAGATTATGTAGATAGCATCACAAAAAAGAAATATGAAAGTCCAGCACAGTTTCGGCTGAAAAATCAATTTTTAGTAGAAAAAAGTGAAGGTATTTGTTTAGTTTACGACGAAGAGCACGAAGGAAGTCCTAAATATATGTTAGAAACGGCTAAAAAACGTGCTGAACGAGAAGAATACCCTATTATAATGGTGACGTCTCACGACTTACAAGATATCGTGGATGAAGAAAAATTTTCGTCTTTTTAACGCCACTTGACGAAACATTTTAAAAGATAAATTGACATTTGAAGCTATTTTTGAAAAAATGAATTATAATAAAGATAAGGTTTATCGTATTCGAGGTGATAGAGATGTTAGCTGATAAAATTCGCTTAACGGCCAAGGAAATTTTAGAAAAAGAATTTAAAACAGGCATGAGAGGCTATAATCAAGAGGAAGTAGACAAGTATCTAGATTCTGTTATTAAAGATTATGAAGCATTTCATGAAGAAATTGAAGCATTACAAACTGAAAATTTACGCTTAAAAAAGCAAGTAGAAGAGTTATCTAAAAAGCCGCAACAACCTTCGTTTACCCCGCCGCCGGCTCAACAGCAGCAGCAAGCGGGTACGACAAACTTTGATATTTTAAAACGTTTGTCGAACTTAGAAAAACACGTGTTTGGAAGTAAATTATACGAATAACCTAAAAATAGGAGTTGCATTCAACTCCTATTTTTATTATACTAAGGAAAGTCGTTATCAATAACGTTCGGGTAATTGCTGCATCACATATGAGGATGTAGAGGAAAGTCCATGCTCGCACAGACTGCGATGTCTGTAGTGTTCGTGCCTAGCGAAGTCATAAGCTAGGGTAGCTGTTAAAAGCTAACGGCGGGGAAAGAGCCTAAGTCTTTTTAAGATATGGCTTGACTACTCTGAAAGTGCCACAGTGACGAAGTCTTATCAGAAATGGTAAGAGTGGAACGAGGTAAACCCCTCGAGCGAGAAACCCAAATAATGGTAGGGGAACTTTCTGGAAGGAACTGAACGGAAGGAAGGACAAAATGGTTACATTTTGTAGATAGATAATTGCCACCGGAGTACGAGGTAGCTAGCCGCTTGCAGTACAATGGTACAAAACATGGCTTACAGAACGTTATTGAAAAGCAATCGACACTAGTTGTTATACACTATATTTTAATCCAACCCAGCTCTTCCTGTAATGGAAGAGCTTTTTTTATGTCAAAAAAAGGCTGAGACAAAAGTATTTGAGTTGAAGTAACAACCGGACTGTTGATCAAAAATATTGATTAACAGTTCGGTTTTTTGTTGTCATGATGAACGCAGGTTTTATCTATTTCGTTGTTTCTAGTAGTTGATTGGAGGGCAAGACGAAGACTCCTGCGGGAAAAGCGGAATGGGTGAGACCCCGCAGGAGCGTAGCGACGAGGAGGCACAGCGGCCGCCCGCGGAAAGCGAAGCCTTGCACGGAAATCAGCAGCGATGTAACGAGTAATCCCTACTAGCTCATTTATCTCATTTGTTGGTCTTTAGATGAAATCCATTTAGTTATTATGTCTCAATCTCTTTTTTATACAATCAGGCTGAGCGTGTTATCGGCCTCAGGTCCTAGAAGGAAATAAAGCTCTAGCTCGTTTTGAAAAAACGTTATCATCCTTAAACTAAGTATATAGAGAAGCGAAAGGAGGAAACAAAATGAAAAAAGTTGGTTTGTTTTTGATTGGAGCGGTAGCTGCTATCGTTCTTCTTGCAAATGCTGGTCCCATGGTAGGACTTGCGCTTGGGTTGGTTATTTTGTACGTAGCATTTAAAGGTTTTGTTAAAGCAGAGACCCCCTTTAAAAAATGGCTCTGGGGGTTTATTGGTGTCGTCGTACTCTTAACAACTGTTTCAAACCTTCCGGCCCTTGCTGGTATCATCGCAGCAGTCGTACTTTACACTGTATATAAAAAGTGGAACAGCAGCAGTCCTATAAAAACGGAAAAAGAAGATCCGTTTAAGCATTTTGAACGTCAGTGGGCTGACTTAAATCAAAAATAATAAAAGTTTACTTTATTATCTAAGGAGATGAACAAAATGAGAAACTTATTTACTCGAATGAAAGAAACGATTTCTGCAGACCTTCATCAATTACTTGATCACAAAGAACAAAAAAATCCAATTGCTGCGTTAAATCACTACTTGCGTCAATGCGAGCAGGAAACCGAAAAGGTAAGGCAGCTCGTTGAGCGACAGCACACGTTAAAAGAGCAGTTTAATCGTGAATATCACCTGGCACTCGACATGATGAAAAAACGTCATGAGCAAGTACAAGTGGCACAAGCAGCTGAAGAAGCGGAACTACATGAATTTATTTTAAAAGAGCATGCTCACTACGAAGAGAGAGCAAAGCGTGTAAAAGCATCTTATGAAGATGCATCCAAGCAGTTAGAAGAGCTTGAACAAAAGTATGAAGAAATGAAGCATAAGGTAAAAGATATGCATATTCGCCGTATGGAACTCATGGGGCGTGAAAATATTGCCCGTGCGCACCATCGTATGAATTCAGTAATGAAAACGGAAGCGTCTTATGCGTCTTACAGCCAGTTTGACGAGATGGAAACTTATATTGATCAGCTTGAAAATCAAATTAATACAAATTACTATAGACAAACGGTAGACAGCAAAATCGCGGAATTAGAAAAAAGAGTAAAATCATCGTAAAAAATCAGTGTTTCTGCATAAAACATGGTATTCTAAAAAAGGCGTAGGTTTCTGCGTCTTTTTAAGGTGAGAGAATAGATATCTGCAGCATCCAAAGAACGAACGCTTCATCTACGAAGAGAAAGGAGAGAGAGCTGTGCAAAGCGTAAACAAAACAGAGTCTCTTATGTTCATTTTTATTTGCAGTTTATTTGTCCTGTTTATTGAAATTATGTTTTTTCACAGCGGCTTGATCTTTTCTATATTAATTGCCGGTGCGTTCATGTATATTGGGCGAAAAAAAATGAGAAGAAAACTAGGGCGTATTTTATTTTGGATTGGCGTTATTGGGCTTGTGTTGAACATATTTAATACGGTTGCATTTAAGTTTTTAGTTATTGCTCTTTTCCTGTATTTTTTACTTAGATATATTCAATCAAGAAAGCATCCGGTTGAATTTAGACCAACTGACGAATTTACACAGCAGCCAAACCAAAGTTTGGTACAGGTCCGGCCGGTTTTGACGAATAAACTTCTTGGTAGTCAAAGAACCGAAGACTCCGTATACGAATGGGATGATATTAATATTCAAAGCGTATGGGGGGACATTGTGGTTGATTTAAGCAATACCGTTCTGCCAAAAGGCGATGCGGTTATTTTTATTCGTCAAGTGTTTGGAAATATTAAAGTGCTCATTCCTTACGAAACGGAAGTATCTGTGAATCATTCTAAACTAGCAGGAAACATAACGGTTTTTGGCCATCAGCGCGGCTTTTCGTTCAACGAAAATTTGTCTATCAAAACAAAGGAATTTGATCAGTCTGCTCATAGGGTGAAGATTGTTACAACTGTTGTGATTGGAGATTTAGAGGTGCAAAGGATATGAGTATTCTTCAACGGCAGTTATTATGGGGGATCTTCTTAAGTTTTTTTGTATTTGTATCCGTGCTCCTTACCGTGTTTTTTGCATATCCTGTTTTTCAACTTAGCGACTTATGGAAAACAAGCGTATTTGGCATGCCTTTTGTGCTGTTTTCCTTCAGTTTAAGCCTTACGATTGGAAGCGTAATTGGAGGAATCATGGGGTTTATGTGGAGACAGCAGTGGACATATGTTGAAAACCGATTATATGAAATAGAAAATGGCCACCGGCATATGTCGGCAAATGAACCACTTATTCAAGAAACGTCTCGGATTATAAGCCGTTTAAACAAAGTAGATCATAAAATGATTCTTCAAGCACAGAAATCTCAAAAGATGGCAACGGAAAAAGTGGAAAATCAGCAAAAGCAAGTGCAAGAAATTGTTTCTCAGGAACGAAATCGGCTTGCTAGAGAACTGCATGACTCCGTTAGTCAGCAGCTATTTGCCGCTTCAATGCTTATGTCTGCTATCACGGAATCCAACCTTACGCTACAAGATTCTGAAGCTAAGCAATTAAAGATGGTTGAAAAAATGATTAATCAATCACAGCTTGAAATGAGAGCTTTGCTTCTTCATCTTCGTCCTGCAGCATTAAAAGGAAAATCGCTACAGGCTGGAATGAAAGAACTGATGAATGAGCTTGCTCAAAAAGTACCGCTTGAATTAAATTGGAAAATAGAAGGATTTGAACTTGATAAAGGCATTGAAGACCACTTGTTTAGAATTTTGCAAGAATCCGTATCAAATACACTGCGTCATGCAAATGCAACAGCTTTAGATGTGCTGCTGATTAAACGTGACTTTTCCGTTATTTTACGTATTGTTGATAACGGAGTTGGGTTTGATGTAGAAAAGGAAAAAGTCGGATCGTACGGTCTGCAAAATATGTATGAACGCGCAGTTGAAATTGGAGGCATATTAAAAATTATTAGTTTGCCCGATAAAGGAACAAAGCTAGAAGTAAAAGTACCGTTAGTAGAAAGAGAGGAGAAGCAAAATGATTAATGTACTGTTAGTAGATGATCATGAAATGGTTCGTATTGGCGTAGGAGCGTATTTGTCGGCTCAAACAGACATTCATGTGATAGCTGAGGCATCCAATGGCCAACAGGCCGTCGAATTAGGGCTTCAGCTGCGACCGGATATTATTTTAATGGATTTAGTCATGGAAGAAATGGACGGGATTGAAGCAACAAAACAGCTTATTAAGCAGTGGCCGGAAGCGAAAGTAATTATTGTCACTAGCTTTCTAGATGACGAAAAAGTATATCCCGCTCTAGAGGCAGGGGCAACAAGCTACTTATTAAAAACGTCTAAAGCAGGAGAGATTGCAGCTGCTATTCGCCGTACATATGAGGGGGAATCTGTATTAGAGCCCGAAGTAACCGGTAAAATGATGTCTAAAATGAGAAAGCCGTCTTTACCTCATGAAGAACTGACAGCTCGTGAAATGGAAATTTTACTTTTAATGACACAGGGCAAAACAAATCAAGAGATTGCAGACGAATTATTTATTGCACTAAAGACGGTAAAAACACATGTAAGCAATTTATTAAGTAAGCTGGATGTACAGGACCGGACTCAAGCCGTCATCTATGCCTTTAAACACAAATTAGCACAGTGAGAATCGTTATTCAAAAGAGAATAACGATTTTTTTTGTGAAAAACCTATTTTTTTGCATGTATTCATTATAAAATAGCGATATGCGTAAAGGCGAGCGCTTACGTAAAAGCACTATTTTGAGGGGTTGAGCACATGGAAAAGAAATGGTGGAAAGAAGCTGTTGCGTATCAAATCTACCCGCGAAGCTTCATGGATTCAAACGGGGACGGAATTGGTGACATTCAAGGGGTTATTTCAAAATTAGACTATTTATCTGATCTTGGAATTGATGTCATTTGGATTTGCCCGATTTATCAGTCTCCTAACGACGATAATGGCTACGATATCAGTGATTATAAAGATATTATGAAAGATTTTGGAACAATGGAAGACTTTGATGAGCTGCTAGATGAAGTTCACCATCGCGGAATGAAGCTGATTATGGATTTAGTTATTAATCATACTTCAGATGAACACCCTTGGTTTTTAGAATCTAGATCTTCTAAAGAGAATCCATATCGTGATTATTATATCTGGCACGAAGGTAAAGATGGAAAAGAGCCGAACAACTGGGAATCTATTTTTAGCGGATCAGCTTGGGAGTTCGACGAAAAGACAAAAGAATATTACATGCACGTATTTTCTAAAAAACAGCCCGATTTAAACTGGGAAAACGAAAAAGTGCGTCATGAGCTTTATGAAATGGTTAACTGGTGGTTAGATAAAGGAATTGACGGCTTTCGTGTAGATGCTATTTCGCATATTAAGAAAGTGGCCGGCTTCCCAGATCTGCCGAACCCTGAAAAGCTAGATTATGTGCCATCATTTGAAGGGCATATGAATCGGCCTGGAATTCAAGAACATTTAAAAGAGCTAAAAGAAAATACGTTTGCCAAATACGATATTATGACAGTTGGAGAGGCAAATGGTGTAACATCGGACAGCGCAGATGAGTGGGTAGCTGAAGATGGCGGAAACTTCAATATGATTTTTCAGTTCGAGCATATGGGGCTGTGGGATAAAGGAGAAGAAAAACCGCTTGATTTAATCGAGTTAAAAACAATTTTAACTAATTGGCAAAATGGTTTAGAAAAAATCAAGGGCTGGAACGCTTTATATTTAGAAAATCATGACCAAATTCGTTCTGTAAATAAATTCGGCAGCGTAGCTTACCGAGTGGAAAGTGCAAAGTGCTTAGCTGCACTATACTTTTTAATGAAAGGAACACCGTTTATTTATCAAGGACAAGAACTTGGAATGACCAATGTTAAGTTTGATTCTATTGATGATTATGATGATGTTGGCATGATTAACTACTACCGTATTCAGCGTGAAAAAGGCGATTCACATGACGAGATTATGAAAGTTATTTGGGAAACGGGCCGCGATAATTCAAGAACGCCAATGCAGTGGAATACAGAAAGAAATGCAGGATTTTCTACGGGGAACCCTTGGATGAAGGTAAATCCAAATTACGTAGATATTAACGTAGAAGAGCAGAAAAATGATAAGAATTCGGTACTGAATTTTTACAAACAGCTCATTAAAATTAGAAAACAGCATGATGTGCTGGTGTATGGAACTTATAAACTATTGGCAGAAGAAGATTCCGCTATTTATGCGTATACGCGAACATTAGAAGGTAAAACCGCTGTTGTTATTTGTAATATGTCACCAAATAATCAAACGTTCGAGCTTCCTTTGGAGAGCTCATTTGTAAATAGAGAAGTGTTGATTCATAATTATCCATTGGATACAAACGAAACGCTTGAACAATGTACGCTACACCCATATGAAACACGTGTATACTTACTTTCATAAACAAGTTGAGCAACCGTTTGCGCAATTGTGAAGTGGAAAGCTTTTAAAAACAAATTTAGATGAGACATAGGTAAAGAAACTGCTGGCTCTACGAAGAGCGAGCAGTTTCTGCATTTTGATAAAAAGACGGAGAAAGCTTTGACTACGGCGCATGTATATGGTACTTTTACACTTAGTGTAGATAATTAGAAACAAAATGAGGTTGAAAAATGGCGAAATATAAAATTATTGCAACAGCAGCAATGGGAATTGAAGCACTAGTCGCTAAAGAAGTGCGTGCTTTAGGATATGAATGTGAAGTAGATAATGGCAAGGTTATCTTTGAAGGAGACGAGCTTGCAATTGCTCGATGCAATTTATGGCTTCGTACAGCAGATCGAATTAAAGTGCAGGTCGGACAGTTCAAAGCTCGTACGTTTGATGAGCTTTTTGAACAAACAAAAGCATTAAATTGGGGAGATTATTTGCCCGTAGATGCACAGTTTCCTGTATCGGGAAAATCAGTTAAATCTAAATTGTTCAGCGTATCAGATTGTCAAAGCATTGTGAAAAAAGCAATTGTTGACAGCATGAAAAAACATTATAACAAAACAACAGGCTGGCTCGAAGAAACGGGGTCAACGTTTAAAATTGAAGTAGCGCTATTAAAAGATGTTGCTACATTAACAATTGACGCCAGCGGTGCAGGACTTCATAAGCGCGGTTACCGCGTCGGGCAAGGGGAAGCACCTTTAAAAGAAACGCTGGCAGCGGCTTTAATTATGCTAACGCCGTGGAATGCAAATCGTCCGTTTGTAGATGTTTTTTGCGGTTCTGGTACAATTGCTATCGAAGCAGCGCTTATCGGTCAAAATATTGCACCAGGATTTAACCGTGACTTCTTATCAGAAGAATGGCCATGGATGTCAGCAAGTATTTGGGACAGAGCGCGCGAAGAAGCAGAAGACTTAGCGAACTACGACCAAGTGCTGGATATTGCTGGTCATGATATTGACCATCGTATGGTAAAAGTAGCGGAGCAAAATGCATTTGAAGCTGGACTTGGAGATTTAATTCAATTTAAGCAAATGCAAGTGCGCGATTTTACGACGCCGAAAGAATATGGAATCATTATTGGTAACCCTCCGTACGGCGAACGTTTAAGCGATCGTCCTTCTGTTGAAAAAATGTACGCTGAAATGGGCGAAGCGTTTTCTAAGCTTGATACGTGGTCTATTTATATGCTTACATCTCATGAGCAGTTTGAACAGTTCTACGGTAAAAAAGCAACGAAAAAACGCAAATTATTTAACGGATTTATTAAAACAGACTACTACCAGTACTGGGGACCTCGTCCTCCACGCAACGATCAATAACGTAAAGAAGCCAAGCGGTGTAAAAACCGCTTGGCTTCTTTACGTTATTTCTTTTTTAAACCGCGATAAGCTAGCATTCCAAACAAGCCTATACCAAGTACGACAATTAATAAAATAAACCAAAATGTAGCATTAAGCAGGTATTTATATAGTCCGTCATAATAATCATGCATATACTCACCCCATTATGTTTTTTATAGTATGAGCGAGTAGCAGTGTAATATATGTATTCATTTCTTTTCAATAGCAGGCTTAAAATGAGAAATGACAAGCTTATTTCTAACATATTTACGAAGGGAAAATTTCATACTAAAACCTAAGAGGTGATGAAATGAGAAAAAATCGATCGGCACGGGTTTTTGGGAGGATGATGCTTCTTTCATGGTTAACCATCCCTTTTATAGGACAACAGCATATTAAGCGCTATTTATCATCTACTATGTTTATTTCCTGTTGAAAGCTATATTGCTGAAAAAAAGAAGTGGTGGATATTCCCTCATCCTCCCCATCCATATCTAACAGGTGAAACTGCTTTACTTTTAGGTCCATTTTTAGCAGGGTCTTTATGGATTAAAAAGTTCACATATGGCCATTTTGGGAAATATATGCTATTAAATGCCCTCGTAGATATATTTTTTGTTTATCCTTTTCATCGAATTATGAGGCGGGCAAATCTTTTTAAGATGGGCATGTTTAAAGAACACCATCTGCTAGGTATCTTTCTGCTGAAAGCTGTTTTAATGTATGGTTACCAATATTTTGTAGTAGAGAAGCAAAAATCTCAGCGTGCTTTGAAAAAAAACCTATAGAATAAAGGAGCAGGCAGGGAAGCGTGCTTTTTTTGCCTGCTATTTTAATGCCCCGGATGTCATTCCTGAAATGAAATGCTTTTGCAAAAACACGTACGCAATCAATAATGGAATAGAAGAAAGAACGACTGCTGAAAACAGCATAGGATAATTGGTTAGAAATTCCCCTTGAAAGTCCAATAGTGCAATAGGCAGCGTTTTTACTTCTTTAGATTTTAATAATAACAAAGGAAACAACAGATCATTCCACACAATTACAAACGAAAAAATCCCTACTGTAGCCATTGATGGTATTGAGAGTCGAAGAGCGATTTTTGAATATATTTTCCACTCTGACGCTCCGTCCATGCGAGCAGCTTCGAATAGTTCCTTGGGCAAAGTTTTCATAAACCCCGTTATAATAAATACACCGATGGGAAGCAAAAAACTTATGGAGACAATAATGACGCCTGTTAGCGTATTGACCAGTCCAAGCTTATTCATCAGCAAAAAGACAGGAATCATATTGACTTGAGTAGGGACAATCATTCCGCAAACAAAAAAGCCGTATACAATCCATCCAAGCTTTTGAGGTAGCTGAATAATAGCGTAAGCAATCATGCTTGAAAACCATAGAATAAAAAACGTGCTAAAGACGGTAACAATCACGCTGTTTTTAATATAGCCAAAGATGGGTTCATTGACGAGCAGCTGTTTGTAATTTTCAATATTCCAGCCTGCTGGTAATCCAATTGGGTTGCTGTAAAGTTCAGGCGTTGTTTTAAAGGTTGTTAATAAAACCAAGCTTAAGGGCAACAGAATGATTAAACCGTAAATCCCTAAAATCAGGTGTCTGAATGGGTTTTGTTTCATAAAAGAATCTCCTTTTACATTTTGGTCAGGCGAAGTGCGCGAAATTGAAGAAACGTTAAAAGAGCAATCACAATCATAAATACAACGGAAATGGCCGAGGCATAGCCGAAACGAAAATTAATAAAAGCTTCGTGATAAAGAAGTGTCGAAAGAATTTCAGTTGAGTTGGAGGGACCTCCATTTGTCATTGCAATGATTAAATCAAATGCTTTAAAACTTTGTATGGTCGTATAAGCCACCACCATTGTCGTAGCTGGAGCTAAAAGAGGCCACGTAATGCGCTTGAATTTTTGCCATCGTGTTGCTCCATCAATACTAGCAGCTTCATATAACTCAAGGGGAATAGCTTGAATTCCAGCTACAAAAATAATAAGCATTTGACCAGTATGTGCCCAAAATTGTACAAAAGCCAAGCTGTAAATTGCGATATGTCCATTTCCAATCCAAGACTGGGTCCAATGCTCAAGGCCTATTTTACTTAAAAATAGGTTAACTCCTCCGATGTTGGGGTCATACATAAAGTTCCACGTGAAGGCAATCGACACGGACGAAATAATCGTCGGTACAAAAAAGAGTGAGCGATAAAATGTATTCCACGCAGAATTTTTATAAAGTAAGAGTGCAAATCCCAAGCTCAATAACGTTTGAAAGATCAGCACGCCAATTGTGAACTTTAAGTTGTTTGTAAGAGACTGTGTAAAAATAGCATCGTTTGTTAAAATTTCTTTGAAGTTTTGAAGCCCTACAAATGAGAACTGAGAAGATAATCCATTCCAATCGGTTGTGCTTAAAAATAAAGCAGAAAGCGTTGGCAATGCAAAGAAAACAGTATATATGATAAAGCCGGGAAGTAAAAACAACCATAGATGTCGGCTTTTAGAGATACTTTTAAATGAAAAGAGAGGAAAAGAGAACGAAGGGGTTCTCTTTTCTTCTTCTTGAATAGACGTATTAGTTTTTAGCGACACGTTCTACCTCTCCTTGTGCTTTTTCAGCAGCTTTTTTCGCTGACATACCGGATAGTACGTCCTGTACAGATGTTTCAACAGCTTTTGATACGCGCTCATTTAAAATGGTAAATCGAGGTTGGAAGACCGTTTTTCTGTCTTTCCATTTTGCGCTTTCTTTGAGTTCTGGTGAATCATATTTCACGTCTTTGACCGTTAATAACTGGCCAGTAGCATTTGCATACTCAGAAGAAATCTTTGGATCTGCAAGGAAAGTTAAAAATTTCTTAGCAGCTTCTTTGTGTTTTGATTTTTCAGCAACACCTAATAAGAATGTTGTGGTATGAACACCTTCGTATTTTGCTTTATCTTCATCCACTGTAATCGGTGCAAGCAAACCTTGATCAATCTTTGGATTTTGCTGTTTGACTGTAGCCATCATATAAGAACCTTGAGCAAGCATTGCGCCTTTTTCCTGAGCAAAAAGTGCTGCAGCACTTTCTTTTTTCGTACCAAGAGCATCTTTTTGGAAGTAACCTTTGTCATTTAATTCTTTAATTTGAGATAGTGTTTTTATAAACCATTCATCAGTTAGCTTGCGTTTGCCCGTTTCTACTTCGTGAAGGGCGTTATTTGTAGGTTCGTTATTCATAATCATTGGATTAATAAATTGAGAAGGACTTACGTCTCCTGAAAATAAAATCGGCGTGTATCCATTTTTCTTTAATGTTTCAGATGTTTTTAAAAAGCTATTCCAGTCTTTAGGAACATCTAAATTTAGTTTTTCAAAAATGCCCTTGTTATAGACAGGGATGTTATAGACTAGCTGATAAGGAAGAGCATATTGCGTATGATCCGCTTTACCCGCTTGGATTAGCTTTTCGTCAAATTTGCTGAGTAAGTTTTGGTCGTCCAGCTTTGCAAAACCATTTGCTTTGCGAATCGTTTCAAATTGACTTCCTGGAAAACTAGCAAATACATCGATACCTTCTCCAGATAGTAGAGATCCTTGAATTTGTGACTGATATGAATCAGAAGGAAAGACGGTCATCTCTACATGAATATTTGGATTTTTCTTTTCAAATTGCTCAATGATAGAATCAAAGGCTTTCGTATCTTCTCCTCGCCAATGCGTAAAGTTAATGGTTACTTTTTTAGAAGAATCGCTGCTGTCGCCGCTTGTTGAACTGTTTTTACCGCAGCCCGCGATGATTACGGTGAGCATTGCTAACAAAATTAATAATTTTTTCATTTTAGTTCCCCCATTTATAGAATTCTTTTTAGATAGTTATTGGTCAATTTTGATACGATGGGTAGATGCTTGGTCAAAGAAATGAGCATGATTCATTTGAAAATGAAACGGAAAGTGCTGATGAACTTGAATATGTTCATCCCTAGAGATTTTAGCCACAAAGAGCTGGTCTCCTAAACTGCTGTATAGTATGTACTCTGCTCCTAATAATTCAGACACATCTACCGATAATGAAATATGAGGAGCATCAGAAGAGGCGCGCGTAATATGCTCGGGTCGAATTCCTACAGTAATGAATTGATTATTGTAGCCTTTTTTATGTAACGAATGTATTTGATTTTCTGTCAGTTGAAACTCATGTCCAGTGATGTGCAGTTTGCTGTTCACTACTTTTCCAGTGAAAAAGTTCATTCCCGGTGAGCCTATAAAACTGGCTACAAACGTATTCTCTGGAGCATTATATACTTGCATAGGTGAACCTATTTGCTGAATTTTTCCGTCTTTCATAACTACGATTCTGCTTGCCATCGTCATGGCTTCTGTTTGATCGTGGGTTACATAAATAATGGTTGTCTGCAGCCTCTGATGAAGCTTACTGATTTCAGCACGCATTTGTACGCGAAGCTTTGCATCAAGATTAGATAAAGGCTCATCCATTAAAAAAATTTGAGCATTCCGTACAATGGCTCTTCCTAAAGCCACCCGCTGACGCTGACCTCCTGATAATGCTTTTGGCTTGCGTTTTAAATAGGGTTCTAAGTCCAAAATACGAGCGGCTTCACGAACGCGCTCATCAATTTCTTGTTTTGGGAATTTGCGGAGCTGCAAGCCAAATGCCATGTTGTCGTAAACCGTTAAATGAGGGTAAAGTGCATAGTTTTGAAACACCATTGCAATATCTCGGTCCTTAGAAGGTAAATCGTTTGCACGATCTCCATTAATAAGCAATTCTCCTTCTGTTATCGATTCAAGGCCGGCGATCATTCGAAGGGTAGTGGATTTGCCGCACCCTGAAGGTCCTACAAATACAATAAATTCTTTGTCTTGAATATGAAGATTGAAATTATCAACTGCAAGACTATCTTTTCCGTATTTTTTATACACATGCTGTAACTGCAGTTCTGCCATTTTTGCTCCTTTCAGCAGGCTTTTAAAAAAAGAAAAGCCTCTAATTGCACAGACGGATTGTACGTGTATCTGGCAATTAGAGGCTATCGGTTGACCGGTAAGCCTGTAGTATGTAGTTTTGAGTGATTGAATCTGTAAGTAATTTTAAAATATATTATTCCTATATGTCAAGTGAGAATTTAAAAATTTTAATAAGTTCGATTATTTTCTTAAATGAAAGAATCCATTTATTAAGCCAGAGGTGCTGGTTTTGAGAATAAAATAAACAGCTGGTGTATAGAATGATAGTATTCACTTTTATAGTAAGCACTACAGAGAGAGGATGTTTATAAATGGATAGAAACACGCAGTTCACTATGATTCGTCAAGCGTTGGAAAACAGCTATCATTTAATGCAGCAGGGAATAGAAGTTAGCGGAGAGACGCTTACTCAGCTGGAACAAGCAAAAGCCGAGTATGAAGCGGCCTTTTTATTGTCTCAGTCCACGGACTCAAAATTCCGCTGTAATTAATTTTTTAATAGCACTTATTCCGTTTGCGTTCTATACACCAGCTTTTATATAAAAAGGTTCTGTCCTTAAAGGCAGAACCTTTTTTATGTTTAGCTCTTTTTATTGACATTTTAGATAAAGTAGTCAATAATTAAGTTTTGCTTACATGAGAAATTTACTAGATAAAAAGAAGTGAAGCTAATTTTTATTGATAGATATTTACATAAATAAAGGAGTCAGTATCGATGATGAGAGAGCGGTTGCCTTTTACAATTGAGCGGGATGAAAACTTTTTTGACAAATTAAATGAATGGATAGGTGATGTTTTTTATGATCATCTTCCGGACGCAGGGTTAGAACTTCGGGATGAACAAATTTTTATGGCTTTTCAAATCGAACGAGCTTTTAAAGAAAAAAATGTAATATTTGCAGAAGCAGGTGTAGGAACAGGGAAAACCATTGTGTATTTACTGTACGCTATTTGTTATGCGAGATATATTGGCAAGCCAGCTATTATTGCCTGTGCGGATGAAACATTAATTGAACAGTTAGTAAAAGCCGAAGGAGACATTGCCAAGCTCTCTGGTATTTTAGATATTAACATGGATGTTCGCCTAGCAAAATCTCAAGATCAGTATCTGTGTTTAAAGAAATTAGATGCTGTGACAGCACGAACAGATAATGAAAACATTGAAGAAATTTACGATACGCTTCCTGATTTTGTTCATGATCATAGCGGTATGCAATCGTTCTATCACTACGGAGACCGTAAAGAATATCCTCATTTAACGGATGAGGAATGGAATCAAATTAACTGGGATACGTTTCAAGACTGCTCTTCCTGTGAGCAGCGTCATAGATGTGGGTTAACGCTCTCACGTGAGCACTATAGAAAAGCACATGACTTAATTATTTGCTCTCACGATTTTTACATGGAGCACATTTGGACATATGAAGCCCGCAAGCGTGAAGGACAGCTTCCTCTTCTTCCTGAAAGCAGCTGTGTTGTATTTGATGAAGGTCATTTGCTGGAATTTGCTGCACAAAAAGCTTTAACATATCGCATTCAAGAAGATACATTAGAGAACTTATTAACGCGTCTATTAGAAAATGACGTGCGAGAAGAATTTGCTGTGAAGATCGAGCACGCAATCGATGTATATGCAATGTTCTTTGACCGTTTAAGTGAAGCAAGCACGGAAATCATTGGTTCTAGCCGTAAAGAAGTAGCCCGTACAAACGGATTACAAAGTGTAGGAAAAGAACTTTTATCGCTGCTTGAGCATATCGGAAACGAGCTTGTGTTTGAGAGTGAGACCTATACAGTAGACGAATATACGCTGCGAATTGTAGACGAGTACCTAGATCAAATTGATTATTCGCTGCGCTTATTTATGGACAACGAAAATGCCATCTACTGGGTGGAAGAAAACAACTGGCAGCTGACGTTGGTTATTATGCCGCAAGCAGTAAAAGACGTCTTAAAAGAACGAGTATTTGCGAAGAAAATACCGTATATTTTTACTTCTGCCACTCTTTCAGATAACCAGTCGTTCGATTATTTAGCATATAGCTTAGGAATTGCAAAGCCGCTTTCTTTTTCCGTTGAATCGCCATTTGATTATGATGAGCAAATGAAAATTGCGGTAAAAAATGTTTCGGATGATCAAGAAGAAGCGTTTGCTGAAAAATTCGCCTTTGCTGTTGCTCAGCTCGAAAAAACGAACGGACGAGCACTTTTATTGTTTAACAGCAAAGAAGAACTAGAGATGTTCAAAGAAGTTTCCAAAGAGTTAAATCAGTACACATTTTTATTTGAAGGTGATCAAGAGATCAGTAAATTAGTATCTCAGTTCCAAAGGGAAGAAGAAACGATTTTATGCGCTGTTCATTTGTGGGAAGGGTTGGATATTCCTGGACCTTCGCTATCTAATGTAATCATTTGGTCTCTGCCGTATCCGCCAAACGATCCGGTCTTTGAAGCAAAGCGCAATCAAGTAGTCGATCCATTTTGGGATGCAGATATGCCGTATATGCTTCTTCGCTTAAAGCAAGGAGTTGGAAGGCTGATTCGCTCTCATAACGATAAGGGTCTAATCACGATCTTTATGCCAAAAAGCACAGATTCAAAAGTGCGTTCAATCATTGAACAAAATGTTCCAACGAAAATAGAAAACGTATAAAAAAGCGCGGTGGCAGCCGCGCTTTTTTATACGTACAATAGATTGAATATTCAGTTATATACACACCGTTACTATTATGATAAAATAATTTATGGTGAAATAAGGAAAATAAGGAGGAAAAACAATGAGAGAAGACATACAGAAAATTGAGAAACAGTTTTATGAATACATGAATAAAATCAAAAGTTATCACGAGGCAATCGGAGTGATGTACTGGGATTTGAGGACGGGTGCTCCCAAAAAAGGGGCGGATCAGCGTTCTGAAGTTATTGGCATGATGTCATCAGAAGCGTTCAATCTTTCTGTTTCTGATGAAATGGCAGGTTTTATTGAGAAATTAACGGATCCTGAGTCACAGCCTTACATAAACGATATTACGAAAAAAGCAGTGGAAGAATGTAAAAAAGAATATGACTTAAATAAAAAGATTCCTCCGCATGAATATAAAGAATACGTTACATTAACTTCAAAAGCTGAGTCGGTTTGGGAAGACGCAAAAGAAAAAGCAGATTTTGCTTTATTTCAACCGTACCTCGAAAAAATTGTAGCGTTCAATCAGAAGTTTGTGGAGTATTGGGGGTATGAAGGAAACAAATATAACCGTTTATTGGGCCTTTTTGAACCGGGGATGACGGTTGAAATCTTAGACGAAGTATTTGGAAAGCTACGGGAGCATATTGTGCCTCTTGTTCAGCGAATCGCCGGGTCAAATACAAAGCCGAACACGGAATTTTTATTCCGTACTTTCCCAAAAGAAGAGCAAAAGCAATTTAGTCTAGACGTGTTAAAAACACTTGGCTATGATTTTGAAGCGGGGCGACTTGATGAAACAGTCCATCCTTTTGCTACTGGCTTAAATCCGGGAGATGTGCGCATCACAACTAAATATGCCGAAAACGATTTCCGAACGGCTATTTTTGGAACGATTCACGAATGCGGCCATGCTTTATATGAGCAGAATATTTCAAAGGATCTTGTTGGTACGGTTCTATGTGAAGGTACTTCAATGGGAATTCATGAATCACAGTCACTGTTTTTTGAGCAGTTTGTCGGGAAAAATAAAGCATTTTGGCAGCATCATTACGACGTACTAAAAAAGCATGCGCCGGAACAATTTGACGATGTAGGTTTAGAAGATTTTTACCGAGGAGTAAATGAAGCAAAACCGTCGCTTATTCGTATTGAAGCAGATGAGTTAACGTATCCTCTTCATATTATGATTCGTTACGAAATTGAAAAAGGATTAATAAACGGGGAGTATAAAGTTGAGGATTTACCGGAAATTTGGAATGAGAAATACGAAGAATATTTAGGGGTTCGTCCAAGTCACGATGGAGAAGGCGTGCTTCAGGACGTACACTGGGCCGGAGGAAGCTTCGGGTACTTCCCTTCCTATGCTCTGGGCTATATGTACGCAGCACAGTTTAAGCATACCATGTTAAAAGACTTGCCTAATTATGATGAACTATTGGAAAAAGGAGAAATTTCGCCGATTACAAAATGGTTAACAGAACATATTCATCAGTACGGAAAAATGAAAAAGCCTCTTGAAATTTTAAACGATGTAACGGGCGAAGGGTTAAATGTAGATTATTTAATTCAATATCTAGAAGAGAAATACGGACAGATTTATCACGTATAAAAAGTGCTATAAACGAATATTATGTTTTATATCACAGGTAAATGTTCGAAAATATCGTTTTTAGATATTTTCAAATAAAAGATTTGCTGATATAATACAATTAACTCAATAACGCACTCATATAATGACGAGAATAAGGCTCGTAAGTATCTACCAAACTACCGTAAATAGTTTGACTATGGGTGAGCGATGAAGTTTGTTTTTCACATTTGTGCGTAAAAGCTCAAAAACATTGCTCTACTCATATACGAGTGCAGCTATGTTTTTGAGCTTTTTTTAATACAAACGTTGGAGGAACAAACTATGAAAGCTTTGCAAAACAAAATTTTAACAGATGGTATCGTATTATCGGACACGGTTTTAAAAGTAGACACATTTTTAAACCACCAAATGGATCCTGTACTGATGAAAGAAATTGGAGAAGAATTTGCTTCGCGCTTTGAAAATGCAGGAATTACGAAGATTTTAACGATTGAATCATCAGGAATTGCTCCAGCGATTATGACCGCATTGAAGCTAAACGTTGAGATGGTGTTTGCTAGAAAAAGAAAATCTTTAACACTTCAAGACGGACTTATTACATCAAAAGTATATTCATTTACAAAAAAAGAAGAAAATGAAATTTCAGTTGCTGATAAATTTATTGGAGAAGATGACGTGATTTTAATTATTGATGACTTTTTAGCAAACGGCCAAGCAGCATTCGGCTTGATGGATATCGTGCAAAAAGCAGGTGCTAAAGTAGGCGGCATTGGTATTGTTATTGAAAAAGCGTTCCAAGATGGAGGGAAACAAATTCGTAAATCAGGCGTTAAAGTAGAATCATTAGCGCGCATTCAGTCTTTATCAAATGGTAAAGTTACATTTGTTGAAGATAAACCAACAGTGGAGGTTTAATATGAATAAAGGAAAAGTCTTTTCACTTGGTTTACAGCATGTTTTAGCTATGTACGGAGGTGCGATTGTTGTTCCGCTTATTGTTGGAGGAGCCATTGGCTTGACTCAACAGCAGCTTACGTATTTAGTGGCGATTGACTTATTTATGTGCGGTGTGGCAACGCTACTGCAAGTATGGAAAAATCGTTTTTTTGGAATTGGTCTTCCAGTTGTATTAGGGTGTACGTTTACTGCCGTAGGACCTATGATTTCAATTGGAGGTTCTTACGGCGTTTCCTCCATATATGGTTCTATTATCGTCGCTGGTTTACTCATTGTCCTTCTTTCTGCTTTTCTAGGTAAATTGGTTAAGTTTTTCCCTCCTTTAGTTACGGGTTCGGTTGTAACGATTATTGGAATTACGTTAATTCCTGTGGCGATTAAAGATTTAGCCGGAGGAGAAGGAAGTAAAGATTTTGGCAGCTTGAGCAATTTAGGTTTAGGTTTTGGGGTTTTGCTATTAATTATTGTTCTGTATCGATTTACAAAAGGATTTATGCGCTCTGTCTCTGTGTTATTAGGATTAGTTGTTGGAACAATTGCAGCGTCTTTTATGGGGAAAGTCGATTTTTCCGGCGTAAAAGAAGAAGCGTGGGTTCATATGCCGCATGTGTTTTACTTTGGGATGCCAACGTTTAACATTATGGCCATTCTGACAATGTTCCTTGTTTTACTTGTTGGCATTGTCGAGTCAACAGGCGTTTATTTTGCCGTTAGTGATATTTGTAAAAAAGAAGTGGATGAAAAAGATTTATCTAAAGGCTATCGGGCAGAAGGATTGGCGATTTTATTAGGCGGATTTTTTAACGCATTTCCTTATACAGCGTATTCTCAAAATGTAGGACTTTTACAATTGTCAGGTGTTCGCACAAGAAATGTTGTATTTGCAGCGAGTGGAATTTTAATCGTTTTGGGTTTTCTACCTAAAATCGCAGCCGTGACGACAGTTATCCCGAGCTCTGTCCTTGGTGGAGCAATGGTAGCTATGTTTGGAATGGTAATCTCTTCAGGTATTAAAATCCTTAGTCAAGTTGATTTAGCAAAACAAGAAAACCTTCTTGTGATTGCATGTTCGGTTGGCATGGGCCTAGGGGTGACAGTTGTACCTGAACTCTTCAAAAACTTACCAGAGAGTCTTCAAGTTCTTACTGGAAGCGGTATTGTAATGGGGAGTTTTACAGCAATCTTTTTAAATATTGTCTTTAATATGATGAAATCACCACGTACGCAAGTTGTGGAAAAAAAATTAGCAAATGAAGTAATATCGAAATAAAAAGAGGCTGGCACAAAAGTATTTTAGTGGAAGAAGATCCGAACGATTAATCGTTCGGATCTTTTCATTGTCTAGGGAACATAGCGTTAAATTATTTAGTTATTTCTTATTGTTGATTGGAGGGCAAGACGAAGACTCCTGCGGGAAAAGCGGTATAGGTGAGACTCTGCAGGATCGTAAGCGACAAGGAGGCTCACCGGCCACCCGCGAAAAGCGGAGCCTTGCACGGAAATCAACAGCTGTAATAAGCGGTCCATAGTAGAACATTTGTCCAATTTGTTCATCTTTCTTATTAAGATCGTGTTTTGAAAAACAGTGTATAAAGCATTTTCCCCACGTCAGGGTTTTTTGCCACTAATGAAATTTCTCTTTTGAATTTGAAGTCTGTAATGGGTAAAGCTTTAATGTTTGAGCTTTGTAAATGGCTCATGAAAATTTCAGGGAGAATTGAAATACCTAAATTAGCTGAAATAAATCCCATAATACTTTGAGCAAATTCAATTTCATTGGCAATGGGGATTTTTAAGTTATGACGATTGTACGCTTTTTCTACTAGTGTCCGAACATCGCACCCTGGGGGAAGAGCTACGATGGGTTCTTCTTTGAAATCTTCAAATGATACGTTTTCTTTTTCAGCTAACGGGTGCTGATCATTCACAAATAAATAAAAGTCTTCTTTGAATAATAGTTTTGACCAGTAAGTATGTTGAACCTCTCGATCATCAAATAAAGCCCCGTCAATTTTATTACTTTCTAACTGCTCTAACAAATCATAATAGTGATGCGAGGTTTTTATATCAATATGGCGATTGTGGTCTTTAGCAGAAGCCAGTTGATAAGGTAAGTAAAAAGCAGCCATACTTTGCCACGTTCCGATAGTTAAATCACAAGCTTCTTGCGTAGACACTAATTTTTTTTGAAGAGCATGAACGCTTGATAGTATGGATTCACCTTCTTGTAAAAGAATTTCACCCGCTGAGGTTAATTCTACTCCTGTAGCGGAGCGAATAAATAATGTTACTCCTAAATCTTCTTCTAGTTTTCTCATTTGCTTACTAAGTGCAGGCTGCGTCATATGCAGCTGTTCGCTTGCTTTGCTTAAGCTTTTTGTTTTGGCTGTTTCAATAAAAGACTCAAGCCATTCTGTTTTCATATTTATCACCTATAACCTTTTGTTATACCCATAGTATAGAAGGGAAGTTCTCATAAATCAACGAAGATGCTAGTGTATATAGTGTAGTTAACACAGCACAAAGAAATTCACACAACTAGGAGGATGAACGATGTATCCAAACAAACTTTATATTAACGGTGAATGGACAACAATAGAAGAGAAAATTGATGTGATTAATCCAGCAACAAAAGAAGTTATAGGACAAATTCCAAAGGCAGGCGCAAAGGAAGCAGCTTCTGCAGCTGATGCAGCTGCGACAGCTTTTAAAACATGGTCGAAAAGAACCGCTCAAGAGCGCAGTGCTATTTTAATGAGATGGCATCAACTAATTGAAAATCATAAAGATGAACTAGCAGAAATTATGACAACTGAACAAGGAAAACCATTTGCAGAAGCAAAAGGTGAAATTCAGTATGGCAATGATTATATTGCTTGGTTTGCTGAAGAAGGAAAGCGTGTATATGGTGAAACGATTCCAGCTCATCATACGCATAAACGGATCACGGTTAAAAAACAGCCCGTTGGTGTTGTAGCAGCTATTACACCATGGAACTTCCCGGCAGCCATGATTACGCGTAAAGTGGCCCCAGCCCTTGCAGCAGGATGTACAATTGTTTTAAAACCATCTGAAGAAACACCATTTACAGCATTTCGTTTAGTAGAGCTCGCAGAAGAAGCTGGCGTTCCAAAAGGTGTGATCAATGTTGTTACTGGAGATGCAGCAGCTATTGGCGACACATGGCAAAAAGACGGACGTATCCGAAAATTAACATTTACTGGTTCAACAGCGGTTGGTAAACATTTAATGCGCGGTGCTGCTGATACTGTGAAAAAATTATCGCTGGAATTAGGCGGTCACGCACCGTTTATCGTAACAGAAAATGCAGATTTAGATGCTGCTGTAAACGGCGTAATTGCTTCTAAGTTTGTCAACGCAGGTCAAACATGTATCTGCACAAACCGCGTATATGTACAAGAATCCATTGCAGATGCTTTCGTTGAAAAATTTGCAGCAAAAGCGGCGGAATTAACAGTAGGAAATGGATTAGAAGAAGGCACACAAGTTGGGCCGTTAATTAACGACAAAGCGGTTGAGAAAGTAAAAGCACAAATTGCGGATGCAAAAAATAAAGGAGCTAAAGTTGTAGTTGGCGGACAAGCTATAACAACTAAAAACGGTTTCTTTATGGAGCCGACAATTATTACAAATGTAACTGATGACATGAATTGCATGTTTGAAGAAACGTTTGGACCATTGGCACCTGTAGCAACATTAAAAACAGTAGAAGAAGCCGTAGAACGAGCAAACAATAGCCCTTATGGTTTAGCGGCTTACGTATTTACAGAAAACATTAAAGAAGCAACGTTTGTATCTGAAGAATTAGAATACGGCATTGTAGGAGTAAATGATGGCTCTCCATCTGCAGCTCAAGCTCCATTCGGCGGCTTTAAAGAAAGTGGTCTTGGACGTGAAGGAAGTCATTACGGTATTGAAGATTATTTAGAAGTAAAATATATCTCAATGGGACTTTAATAAAAAGTAGGACAAAAATATTTTAGTGGAAGTGAAATACGAACTAGCAACTAATAATCAAAATTATTGGTTGCTAGTTCGTATTTTTTTGTTGTTAAGATCGACGTCGCTTTCATGTGTTTCGTTGCTTCTAGCTCATTAATCCCATTAGTTCGTCTTTAGGTTGGATTGATTTCGTTGTGTCCCAGCCTCTTTTTTATGTACTTTTGTAAAGAAAATTTGAAATAATAGTTCTTTAACGCAATTAATTGCATTTCTAGGGTGTCTGTGCAAGAATAAATACTTCAAAAATGGTTTAGCTTTGTTTAAAGCGTGGGTAATACAACAAATGCACATGATTGCTTGTTAGATGAAATGAAAAGCAGAACTTTACCACTGATAAATTACGCAAGCTAGAACCAAAATAGTAGTACTGAATGGTGAAAAATATAGGAGTTGATATAGATGATTACAGCAGAGAAAAACATAGTGAAATTTAAAGCGAAAGACGGACGTGAAGTCACCATACGCCCTGCACAAGCAAGTGATGCAGAGCATATTACAACAGCGGTAAGAGAAATTATTGAGGCTGGAGAATTTATTCAAAAAGATGAGCCGCGCACAGTCCAAGAAGAGCAAGATTTTATTGCATCAGTAGAAAAGAACAATCACATGTACGTTGTAGCTGAAGTCGAGGGTGAAGTGCTTGGAATTGCACGTGTTCTTAGAGGAGAAATTAACATGAAGCGCCACACGGGGCTCTTCCGTACATGGCTTATTTCAAAAGCACAGGGAATGGGGATAGGAAAACAATTTATGAATTATACGTTAAACTGGTGCAAAGAAAATAATCTTCATAAACTTTCTTTAACTGTGTTTGCTTCTAATAAAGTGGCATACGAATTGTATAAAAAAGTAGGTTTTGAACAAGAAGGCGTTATGAAAGAACAAGCTTATTTCAACAATGAATATGTAGATGAAATCTACATGTCCATTTTCTTTTCATAAAAAATAAGCACTTATTTTCGTCAATCCATAAATTGTATCTGTACATTCAGATTATTTGCGCTATAATAAAAGTGCACAACAAACATACACTTCTTCAAAACGTAGACTTTCCTGAGTTACAGGAAAGTTTTTTTGTGTTTCGCCTCTATTCCACTAAAAAAGAATTGAATAAATCCCCAGCTATTACAAATGTTAAATGTAACGCAATCAAAGAGGTGAAGTGTATGCCAAAGATTATCTCAGTTGGATTTGGAGTCCCCCCCTATGAATTAACTCAGCAAGACACGCTGCTATTTGCAAAAGAACTTTTTTCCGAATCGTTTAAAGATATTAATCGTCTGCTAACCGTTTTTCAAAATGGTCAAATTGAGAAACGTAATTTTGCCAAAGACTTATCTTGGTTTCAAGAAGATCATACATTTGAAGAAAAAAATGATGCTTTTATAGAATCTGCTGTTGAATTAGGTACAAAAGCAATTGAAGACTGTTTAACAAATAAGAACTATGTAAGTACCCCTTTGCCATGTGGAGAAATTGAGGCTATTTTTTATGTTTCAACAAGCGGTTTAGCTACGCCTAGCATTGAAGCGCGAATTATGAATAAGCTTGCGTTTTCAGACCATACAAAAAGAATTCCTATTTGGGGATTAGGGTGTGCTGGAGGAGCGTCTGGGCTTTCAAGAGCTTATGAGTATTGCAAAGCCTTTCCACGTGCTAAAGTCCTTGTTTTATCCATTGAGCTGTGCAGCTTAACTTTTCAGCGAAATGATCGTTCAAAAAGCAACTTAATCGGTACATCTTTATTTGCAGATGGAGTAGCGGCTGCTTTAGTCGCAGGTGACGAAGCAGATACTACTTTTGCGCTTGCAAAAAGCTATCCTTACATTTTACATACGCAATCCACGCTCATGCCTAATTCAGAAGATGTAATGGGATGGGAGATTAAAAATGATGGACTATTTGTTGTCTTTTCAAAAGATATTCCCACGATTATCGATTCGTGGTTAGGCGGAGAAGTTGAGTCATTTTTACAAACACAGCATTTGACCAGTAGGAATTTAAAGCATTTTGTTGCTCATCCTGGAGGGAAAAAAGTGCTTGAAGCATATGTATCAACGCTGTCGCTAAACGAAAATATGATTGCTGATTCCCTAGATGTACTTAAAAACCATGGAAACATGTCTTCGGCAACCGTTTTGTATGTATTGGACCGCTTTATGAAAAAAGAAATTTCGAGTAAAGAATACGGTTTATTAACAGCCCTTGGCCCTGGATTTAGTTCTGAAATGCTTCTATTAGAGTGGAGGTAAAGTGATTGTTTTTTTATAGCTTTTTTGTATTTATTATCTTACAGCGTCTATGTGAATTGGCTATTGCCAAAAGAAATGAAGCTTGGATGAAGAAGCAGGGAGCATATGAAGCTGGTCAAAGTCACTACAAATGGATGGTAAGCATGCACGCCGCTTTTTTTGCTGCTCTTTTTACGGAAGTGTATGTGTTAAACGATGGAATGTATCACCTTTCTTTTTTGTTGTTTAGCTTTTTTGCGCTTGTGCAACTTGCAAGAATATGGGCTATTTCTTCGTTAGGAAAGTATTGGAATACAAAAATTATCGTCTTGCCTAATGCGAAGGTTGTGCTAAGAGGTCCTTATCGTTTTATGAAGCACCCTAACTATACAGTAGTAGCGGCAGAATTGGTGTTAGTTCCGCTTATGTTTCAGGCATACTGGACGTTAGCTATCTTTTCTGTTTTCAATTTGTGCATATTAGCCGTCAGAATTCCCTTAGAAGAGCAAGCGTTAACGAATGAAACAAATTACGGCGAAGTCATGCAAAACAGGGGACGTTTCTTTCCTGTAAAAAAATCTTAAAACTAATTGAAAATGATTATCTTTCATGATAAGATAAAACAAATGATAAAGATTATCAATTTCATCAAGTAGAAACGGTGGTGGACGTAATGGTTAGTCTTTTTGTGATCGGAGCACTTGCTACATATGTTGGCGTCACAACGTATGTAATGAAAAATATTGAAAAAGCCCAAAAGGCGTAACATACATGCGATGAATAAAAAGTACGATGCAAAGCTGTCAAATTATTGACAGCTTTTTTTATTGTTTTTGTAACTAAAAATTCAGTTTCTTATGGGAAAACGCATGGGAATCAAGTAAAATAGAGAAAGAATAAGCAGAAATAAAGATGGATAGAGAACATTTAAATACAGTCTTGAATGAGGCAAAAGGGGTAGAGTAATAATGGGTAAAGTGAGTGTGAAACATCAAGAAAATCTCCGTTTGGAAGCATCTCTTTTTCATTTACATAAGCAATTTCAAGCAGCTGGAGATGAACAGCAGGCAGCAAAAGCAATACAGCTGTTAAAAAAGTGGGTGAACGGCGAATTTGTTGTAGCATTTTGCGGACATTTTTCGGCTGGGAAATCGAGCATGATTAACGAATTAATGGGGCAAGCCATTTTGCCTGCAAGTCCTATTCCAACAAGCGCAAACTTAGTATCAGTAAAAGCTGGGGATGAGCATGCAACCGTTTATTACCGCAAGCAGCCGCCGGTGCGTTATGAAGCGCCTTATGAGTATGAGCAAATTAAGCAGTTTGCTGTCGATGGAGATGAAGTAGAGTCCATTCATTTATCGATAGATACAGATGCTATTCCTAAAAATGTTGTGGTGATGGACACACCGGGAATTGATTCAACAGATGATGCGCATCGTGTATCAACCGAGTCAGCTCTTCACTTAGCGGACGTTATTTTCTACGTGATGGATTATAATCATGTGCAGGCAGAATTAAATCTTCAATTTGCAAAACAGCTGCAAGAAGCTAATAAAACGCTTTATTTAATTGTAAATCAAATCGATAAACATCAAGAAGATCAGCTAACATTTCAAGCATTTAAAGAATCTGTAGAAACGTCATTTTTAAAGTGGAATGTGAGACCAGAAGGAATCTTCTATACGTCGTTAAAAGAGCCAGCCAACCGTCATAATGACCTTTCGTATGTAAAATCTCTATTACTTGCTATGATGACGGAAAAAGAAAACCGCCATCAGCATATTCAACATGCGATGCAAATGTTAATTGACGATCACCTTACCTTTATTGAAGACCAAGAAGAAGAAAAGTTAACGATTCATGACGAGCTGCGCCATAAGCTGACGCTTGAGAACCATGAAATGAATCAGCAGCAAAAAGAGCAGCTTCTCGAAAAAGAAGCTGAAATGAGGCGTGCTGAAAAGCAGCTAGCAGAAACGTACCAACAAGAAACAGGTAGAATACTAAGCAACGCCAATTTAACACCATATGAAATGAGAGAAAAAGCTAGGCTGTTTTTAGAAACGACAAAGCCTGATTTTAAAGTAGGTCTTTTATTTGCTAAGAAAAAGACCGAGGAAGTAAAAAAAGAGCGGCTGACGTTATTTTTTGATGATATGAAAGAACGAACAGCTTCTCAGCTGCAGTGGCACTTGCAGCAATATGTACAAGAGCTGGTGAAAAATCAAAATCTTACCGACCCGGATCTTATACGCCAGGTTCAGCAGTTTGAAATCCCGTTAGAACCGCATGATTTAATTGAAACGGTAAAGGCAGGGGCTACGATTAATGGTGATTATGTTTTAACGTACGCAAAAGATGTGGCCGATCACATTAAGAAAAAAGCCACGCGATTATTATACGAGCTCTATGCGCAAATCGAACAGAGCAAAATCGAGCAAGATGAAGTAAAGCGTGAGAACATTTCTCAACATTTGCAGGAATGTGAGGCATTCGAAGAAGCGTATACATCCTTTCAGGAAATGAAAGCAAAATTGGCACGTACAAAAGCGTTGCTTCAATCTTTACAGCAAACTGATGACGACCTAACGGCAGAAGATACAAACGAGTTGTCATATATGTTACAAGAAGAATATGAAACGGGCATCATGAAAGCTGAAGAAAAGCAGGAAGCTGCGAATGAGCAGCAGTTAGTTTCACAGCCTGAGGAAGCTGTGCATGAAACAGGCACAGAAAAGATTCTTCAAGATATATCAGCTGTTCTCGAACAGCTCCGTTCATTTGGAAAGTTAGACCGCTTTATTAACAGGCTTCAAGAAAAACGTAAAAAGCTATCCAATCAAACGTTTACCGTAGCTTTATTCGGAGCATTCAGTGCCGGCAAGTCATCTTTCGCTAATGCGTTGATTGGAGAAAGATTACTTCCTGTATCTCCAAACCCAACAACAGCAACCATCAATAAAATTATGCCTCCAACAGAAAAACGGCCGCATAAAACAGCTGTTGTGCAAATGAAAACAAACGAGCAGATGATCCAAGATTTAAATGGTGCACTTAAGCTGTTTCATCATGAAGTAGAATCAATTGACGAAGCGCTAACGATTATTCCAACCCTGCAGGCAACAGAAGAGCTGCAGCTGCATTTGTCTTTTTTACAGGCAGTAGAAAAAGGCTACGGCGAAGTCAAGCAGCATATCGGTTCAGAAGTAGTAGTGGATACAGAAGGATTTCATGATTATGTAGCCAAGGAAGAAAAAGCGTGTTTTGTTCAATTTATTAACCTGTATTATGACTGTGAATTTACTCGTTTAGGCATTACGCTTGTTGATACACCTGGAGCTGATTCAATCAATGCGAGACATACGGGAGTAGCGTTTGAGTATATCAAAAATGCAGATGCCATTTTATTTGTAACGTATTATAATCATGCGTTTTCAAAAGCTGACCGAGAATTTCTTATTCAGCTTGGCCGTGTAAAAGATGTATTTGCGCTTGATAAAATGTTTTTCTTAGTAAACGCAGCGGACCTAGCCAGCTCGGATACGGAGCTGCAGTTAGTTCAGACGTACGTAAAAGAGCAGCTTGAACAGTATGGTATACGCTTTCCGCGCTTATATCCAGTATCAAGCCTGAAGGCTTTGCAAAACCACGAGGATAAAATGTTTTTGCCATTTAAAAATGCGTTTTACCGCTTCATAAATTATGAATTACCAGAGCTTGCTATCCAAAGTGTCTATGCAGATTTCGAACAAATTTTAGCAGTTGCTAATGAAATGAAACAGGTACAAACAAAATCAGAAGTGGATAAAAAGCGATACATTCAATCTCTTCACATAAAAAATGAGCAGGTAGCAGCAAAACTGCATGAAATTCATTTTGAATATGAACAGCAGCAGTTTGACCGAGAATTAGAAGAGCTCCTATTTTATGTAAAAAAACGTCTGTTTGTGAGGTACGATGACTTCTTTAAAGAAGCATTCAGTCCGGCAAACTTAAGGGACGATCGAGGTGAAAAGCAAAAGCAGCTGCGCCTGTGTTTGCAGGAGTTGTTAACGTCTATTTCCTTCGACGCAACTCAAGAAGTGCGTGCGACCACTTTGCGAATCGAAAAATACATCGTAAAATTAATCGAAGACTGGCATCGAATGATCATTACAAAGCTACAGCGCTATGAAGCGACGTTTACTCCAACGTTGAACGCGTTAGAGCCTCCAAATGGCAGTGAAGTTGTGACAAGTCATCAATTTGATGAGAATGAATCTTATCAAAAAGAGCTTTCACTGTATAAAAACAATAAAAGCTTTTTTGAAAAAAATGAGAAAACAAAGCTTCACGCTGCTTTATTAGAACGTATTAAGCCGGATGTTAATCACTACATTGCGAAGGAAGAAGCCGCTCTTCATTCACACTATACCCATTTAGTGAATCAGTACGTTTTAGCGCATAAACAGTCTGTATCTGAAGAATGGTATGATTATTACAAACAGCTGCAAGCGGCCGTGTCTGAAGAATTTCCAATTCAAGAATTGGTAAGTACAATGACAGTGCTAGAACACGTATTGGAGGAAAGAAAGGGTCATTAATTTTTATGTCTATACACATAAATAAACGTTTACAGGAAATTGAAAAAGAATATAACATAGAAATTTTGTTTGCATGTGAATCAGGCAGCCGTGCTTATGGACTCGACACGTTAGCAAGTGATTTTGACGTCCGCTTTATATACAAATATAAAGCATCACGCTATCTTCATCTCAATAGACCTCAAGAGGTCATTAATGTAGCAGAAGGCAATTATGATATGCAAGGGTGGGATTTGTACAAAACCATTTATTTGTTTACAAAATCAAACCCTTCGCTTTATGAGTGGCTATGGTCGCCTTTTGTTTATTATCAGAAGCCATCGTTTGCTGAGCCACTTCGGCAAATGATGGCTCAATCATATTCCTTAAAAGCATTGGGATATCATTATTTTAAAATTTTAACGATAAATAGTAAAAGAAATCTGACATCTTCTGTTACAATAGAGGATATAAAAGTGATGCTTCAACTGATTCGTGCATTTTTATCACTGAAAGTAGTAGTAAAACAGCGCAGTTTACCTGTCATTTTATTTGCCGATTTATGTAAGCAGGCAAACCTTGACGATAGAGAGCAATCCATTATTGAGCAGTTTGTACAATGCAAGATAAGCGGAAAAGTTGCTTTTAATGAAAAGATGAAAAACTTTTTGGATAGCATTAAGAAAGAAGCTGCAGCGATAGAAAAAAGCTTAAAAGAATTACCGGAAAAACAAATCAGTTATGAGGACATTAACTTATTTTTACTAACTCAGCATCATATAATGGAGGAAAGAACATGAGTGTACATAAAGAAATTTCAGCCCATTCTAAAAAACAACACGAATTAGTACGTGCTTTTGCCAGCTTGGAAGCTCGACGCGAGCAAGCTATTGAAGCAGCTGTGCTTTTGTGTAAAGAAGGAAAGCCATTTTCTGTAGACGGTATTAATGCTGTAACAGCAGAAATTAATGAGCTGTCTCAAAAATACACCATCATTCCAGGTCGTAAAGTAGTGACAGAAGAAATGGTTAAAGAGTACGTAGCAAGAATATAAACGTGCTAAGCTCTGGTGTTTTTACCTTAATTTGAACAGGATATGACGAGCCGCTTGATCCATACTAATAGTGTACCAACGAGGTACAAATAGGAGGAGATAGCGATGGGTCGTCAAAAATTAGGTAATAAAAATGCGCAAGCGAATAACAATGCAAAGCATAATTATAACCAAGAGTTCTCTTCTGAGTTTAAAGCAAATCAGGCTCAAAAAGCAAAGCGTGCAAAAAGTGCAAATGACACTTATGCTGGGGAGTTTGCTTCTGAGTTCAACGTGCAACAAAACCAAAACAATTCTGTTAACAAGAAGTTAGAAGCTAATAAAAGTGCAAATAATCAATATGGACAAGAATTCGGCTCTTATGCTGAAGTTGAATCTGCCAAAATGAATAATGCTGCACAAAAAAAGCGTAAAAAATAACAGAACTGTTTCCAAAAGCGCTGGGATTAGTCTGCTCTATCAGCAGATTAGCCCGGCGTTTTTTGTTGGGCAATATTTGCTGGGGTACGAGGTGTCAATCCATCGCAAACTATAGATGAGGTGAAGCAATATGAATAAAGGAATTGTCATTGCTCTTTCATCAATCGGTTTAGCCCAAGCCTTAAAAATCCCAATTAAAAAGTATCAAACAGGAAAATGGGATATGCGGATGATTGCTGCTTCGGGTGGAATGCCAAGCTCTCATTCAGCCGGCGTATCTTCTTTAGCTACCTATGTAGCGTTAAAAAGAGGTGTTTCTACGATTGACTTTGCGTTAGCATCTGTTTTTGGAATTATTGTAATGTACGATGCACAAGGAATTCGAAGGCAGACTGGCGAAATTACTATTAAAGTGAATACGTTAGATGAAGAAATTGAAAAGCTTGCGGGTCTTCCGGACGGAGGCTTTCACGATTTGACGGAACAGCGCTTGAAAGAAATGCTTGGGCATCAGCCCGAAGAAGTGATTGGCGGAGCCATTCTAGGAGTAGCACTTGGAGCAATCGGCTATTTTTTAGAAGGGAAATCATAGTCAAATAGCCAAAAGTAAGCTAAGATAAAGAAGAACCTTTGCAAAAGGATGGGACGAAAAAGTGACAAAAACAGCTCAAACCGTTGAAGAGTATCTTCTTTATCTTGAAGAAAAAGGCTTTTATTTAGCAGAAGATGCACGTGGATTTATTTCATTTGGTCAGCAGTATACGCGTGCAGCTGACGAGATGGTCATATTTACAATTGAATGGACACTAAAAGTACAAAAAGAATTTGACGGCAGTTTTTTTGTATCGCTCCTCGAGAATTTGACATCAAATCGTATTAGTAATCAAAAACAAGCCATTCAATATTTAAAGTCATCAGGTATGATTTAAGCAGGATTACATTCCTGCTTCTTTTTGATTAATGGCTTGTCTGGCCAGCTGATCAGCACCTGCATTTTGAGAACTAGGAATCCACTTTATAAAAAATAAATCAAATTGACTGGACAATTTGAGGGCTTCTTCCAGTAAAGGAGCAAACGCTTTATTTTTAACGTATTCTTGGTTCATCGCGCGGTCTACTAGCTGAGAGTCCGTTCGAAAAGATACGCTCGTATACTTTTTTTCTAAACAAATTTTTAATGCATGAAGAAGTGCATGGTACTCTGCTTCATGATTCGTCATTGTCCCAAGAGCAATAGCGTAACGATGATGTTCACCATTTCCTTTAATTAAAATACCAGCTCCAGAAGGACCAGGGTTGCCAGCAGTGGCTCCATCTATATAAACTTCAATCATCATACAGCCTCCTTGTTAAAACAATATAAGCTTAAACCATGTTTTTTCATCAATAGTATTGTATCATAAGTACTTCAGCTATTTTATATTAGCACGTATAAACGCTAAAATCCGCTTATTAGGTAAGAAAACTGTCATGAAAAGACATAATAGAAGATAAAATACAAAAAAGCAGAAAAAGTGTTGAATTCAAAATTGCTGATGAAAGGAATGCTCGTTATGAATTTCCAAATTGAATGGCATTATAAATCCTCGAAACATAAACAGTTAGTTTTCACGTCCGATTTCACAGATGCGAATGAGGCGCTAATGATTGTGGGTGATTTAGAAAAAACAGGTCGAACGAAGGAAATTTTTCTACTTGATGAGCAGCAGCAAAAATGGACTGTAAAAGAAGCGAAAAAGCTCTTACAGGAAGTACAGACAGAGCCTCACGATATTGTGGCATATTTTGACGGAGGGTATGAGCACGATACGCTTTTAGCGGGGCTTGGGGTTGTGATTTATTTTAAACAGAACAACCAGTCTTACCGAATACGACGCAACTCAAGACTGCAAGAGATTGAATCAAATAATGAGGCGGAGTATGCTGCTTTTTATTATTTAATACAAGAGCTTGAGGAACTTGGTGTTCATCATATAACGGTAACGTTTAGAGGTGACTCTCAGGTTGTATTAAATCAGCTGGCTGGGGAGTGGCCCTGTTTCGAAGAAGAGTTTAATCGGTACTTAGATCGAATAGAAGATAAAATGCAGGAACTTGGTATCCGACCGGTATATGAGCCTATTTCAAGAAAGGAAAATGAAGAGGCTGACCAGCTTGCTACTCAAGCTCTTCAAGGGATACCAATTGCTAGCAGGAAGCAAGTGTAACACACAGAACGAAATGGAGATGAACGAGAGTGGAACGTAAACAATTATTAGAAGAAGTAACGGAGTTATTGGATTACTACTGTAGTGATTGTTTTGTGAAAAAAACGTTTAATAAAGAAAAGGGCAAAACATATGCTCAGACGTTTTGTATCAAAGAGTGTACCGTAGGAGAAAAAATTAAGCAGTATGGAGATTTGCTGACTAAAAAGTAAGCGTGTATAATTTGCCGGCAGCAGCTTCATTCTATCCATATGGAGGTGTTCTTTCAATGGATAAGTTTTCAAATGAAGAAGTAACAACAGGATATAATGATTTAAAGCAAGTAGAAGTGTCTATTCAATCTGCTCAAAAGATGATTGGAACAGCTACGATGAGTATGAGTCCTCAGCAGCTTGAAGAGGCAACGAATGCGCTTAACGATGCAAAAGCACAGCTTCAATCTGCCAAAGCCCATGGCACAGGAGTAGACGAGCAATTTCTTCAGCAGTGCATGCAGTCTATTCAAACATGTGAACAACAGCTTACTGAGGCCAAACGCTAAGTATAACAAAAAAGAGACTCGGAAAAGAGTCTCTTTTACTATAAAATAAAAAGATCTATTTATGATAGCTTAGTGACATTAGCGGCTTGCGGGCCTCTATTGCCTTCTACAATTTCAAAAGATACCTCTTGTCCTTCTTCCAAGGATTTATAACCTTCGCTTTGGATGGCAGAAAAATGTACAAATACGTCGCTGCCGCCTTCAACTTCAATAAAGCCATAGCCTTTTTCATTGTTGAACCATTTTACTTTACCATTTTGCATAACTTGAATCCCCCTAGTACTGTGCAGCCTCATGCTGCTGAAACTCGAATTATCATTTCCAATAGAGGTAAATGATTGTTTATATTATATAATAAGAAGAAATAAAATTTCAATATTAAAATTTAATTTTTCTGAAAATTGAATTTTATTTAACGTAAACGTAGTATAAGTATAACTAAAAAAATTTCTTATGAGATGAAAAATAACTGAAAATTTAGTTTATAATAAAAGTATAGTCAGCATAATTTTAACGCGGTGATAAGGAGTGGGTCGTGTATGTATCGTACACAAGTAAATGGAAAAGAAATTATTTTGTTATTTTCAACGCTCGAAGCAGCAAAGAGCCGCAGCAACCTAGAGAAAGAGCAAATTTATAAGCGAGTATTGCATTTAAATGAGCAGCTGCTAATGTTTCAAAATGGAACAAGCTTCACCATTGGTGATCCGTTAGGATTAATTGTAGCTCAAGTGAAAAAAAGTGATTTGACAACCATATATATCGAACATATCATTGATAAACAGTTTATGTATGATGGAGATGGTCATCGAGGTGAAGTAGTGTAACAAGATGACGCCTATATATGAAGAAGCGTACGGAGATACTCGTACGCTTCTTCATATATAGGATTAAAAATATGTGTTTTTACAAGTATTAACAGGAATAAATACTAAAGTTCAATAAATTAAAGAAGAACCGTGAAACCATGAATAGCAATCACCTTTTTAGCTAAAAAATATAGATACACATCATCTTATGTAATGAGATAGTTAAGCTTTAAAATCAATGAACACGAGAAGTTTTATAAAGATTAAATTGAAAAACGTGTGATTGTGACGTTAATTAGAAGTAAGGTTTGGAGGACGCTATGGAAAGTAGAAAAAAATTGGATTTACTTGCTCTTGCTTCTGTACCACTTATCATGACCCTCGGAAATTCAATGTTAATTCCGGTATTGCCGGTGATTGAAAAACGTCTACAGATAAGCTCGCTGCAGGTATCCATGATTATCACGGTCTACTCAATTTTCGCTATTTTTTTAATCCCGATTGCTGGTTATTTATCAGATCGATTCGGCCGCAAGAAAATTATTATTCCTAGTTTGCTGCTTGCTGCAGTAGGAGGGGCTTTAACAGGCTGGGCTTCATGGCAAATGGCCAATCCTTTCTGGGTTATCTTAATTGGCCGAGCGATTCAAGGAATAGGTTCAGCAGGAGCTATGCCTGTTGTGATGCCTTGTGTAGGAGATATGTTCAAAGACGAGCAAGAAATTACAAAAGGACTAGGTTTAATTGAAACAGCTAATACGTTTGGGAAAGTACTAAGCCCAATACTGGGAGCTTTTTTAGCGGCTATGATTTGGTTTCTGCCTTTTTGGTTCATTCCTATTCTTTGCCTTATTTCGATTCTTTTGGTTATCTTTTTAGTAAAAGTTCCGAAAAATGATAGCTCTTCTGAATCTGAACAAAAAAAGAAAAATATTACGCAGTTTTTAAAGGATTTGAAGAAGACGCTCAAAGAAAATATTGGATGGCTTATGGCTATTTTTATTTTAGGCGCCATTATTATGCTTGTATTATTCGGTGTTTTATTTTACCTATCCACCATATTAGAGGAGCGTTATCATATTGTGAATACGAAAAAAGGTTTAGTGATGGCTATTCCTTTGCTAGCTTTATCTATTTCTTCTTTTGTGGCAGGGAAAAAAGTAGGAAATAATAAAATCGTTATGAAGTGGTCTGTTTTTTTTGGCTTTTTATTGTTAACATGTTCTTTCATCATTTTATTTTTTAATACGTCTCTTTTTAGTATTTTATTCACTTTAGTGCTTGGTGGAATTGGAATTGGAGCAGCTCTGCCCAGTCTTGATGCCCTTATTACAGAAGGAATTGAAAAGGAAGAGAGAGGAACCATTACGTCTCTTTACAGTTCGATGCGCTTTGTCGGAGTAGCAGCTGGACCTCCTCTCTATACATTGCTTATGAAGTGGTCGGACATGGCTGTGTTCCAGACGTCTCTAGGAATTAGTGCAGTAGGAGCAATTTTAGTTTTAAAAGCTATCAAACCAAAACCTGAAGGCGGCGTAAAACTGAAGAAAGCTGAAGTGTGATTTTACGGGGCTGTCTTATGATAAAAGACAGCTCTTTGCTATTTAAAGACCCGTCAATATGCTTAAATTTATATTGTGTCTAGAAAAAATCCTTGAAATTTCTTATACTTCAATTTATAGACAGCATATGCAATAGTTCTTATTTTATTGAATAAGGTGGTTTTGAATTGAGTATAAATTATCAGAAATTAAAAAGCATGGTAGATCATTATCAAATATTTGATCTTGTAGCGTATATAACAGAAGAAGTACAAAGCCTTCAACCAAAGAGCCTTGCGGGGATTGTGAAAGAATGGTTAACACACTTACAAACGGAAGAAGAGCTGTACGAGCTTATCCGCTTTTGTGATGAGGCTTTATTAAATCGTTTAAGCCGAATGTTAACGACATATGGCTATCGTCGGTTTGGCTCGATTCGAATGGTGACTCTTTATTGCGATGATCTCCTGCGCGAAGGCAAGATACTCGACGCTGATGATAGACTTTCTTTATTAATTTCTCAGCTGGATACGGAATCAGTTAAAAAGGAACAGCTTGAGAAAATCTATTTTTTAAAGGTAAGAATTCTTTTAGAAATGAAACAAGTGGATGAAGCTTCTAAGTGGATGAAACAAGTAACGTCACATAACCAAAAGGGTATGGCTGACAGATGGGGATATTTTTATTTGCAGCTCAACGACAGAATGAAAGCTGAAGCCTGCTTAAAAGAAGGAACGGCATATAAGGAGAATGGAGATTTTTGCTATGCAATGCTCGCGGACTTATATGCGTACGAAGGGAAGCATGAACAATCGCTTGAAACAATTAACGAGGCTATTATTCGCTATCCACAGCTTCCGTCTTTATATATGGATAAAGTGATGCGATTAAAAGATTTAAAAGAGTATTCTCTCTTGCTTGAAACGATTGAATTTATCGACTCAAAGTTACCTTATCACGATTATCAAGATTTTTTTACGCTGCTGCGCGCCGACATTTATTTTGAACAGCAGCAGACATCTCAGCTTACTCATCTGCTCTCGACCAAGCGATGTTTAAAAGATTCACCTTATCAAAAATTAATCGGAAAGCATACAGACGACAAATTCAGTACAATCAAGCTCCCCATTGTGCCCATCGTTCAAAAAGATAATTATTGCGTGCCAGCCAGTATGAGTATGATGTTAAGGCTTTTACATACCGAAAAAACACAGGATGAGATTGGAACGCGTATTTACGGGGGCTTAGGATCCAAATTATCAACTGCGGTGAGCTACTTTGAATCTCTTGGCTTTGCAGCGATGTTTTTCACGGGCACAGTTGAACAGTTTAAAGAACTATTAGACAAAGGGCTGCCTATTTTGGTCAGTCTTGAATTTGAACAAGCTTCCCACGTTCAAGTTGTATTTGGCTATGATGATGAACTTGAACTTTTCCATGTACAAGATGCTAATTTTCTAAGTCCAACGTATGTAGAATATAAAAATTTTGATCAGCATTACGCTAATTCGGGGTTTTTATCAATTGTTGCTTCTCAAGAGGCAGCGGACCTCGCTTCACTTTCTAAAGAGCAAGATGAGTTTATTCGTCAGCTGTATGACTTAATCGAACTAGTTGAAGCGGATGAAGAAGCGCACATTAACGATCTTGTTTCTTTATTAAAAGCAAATGAGCATGTTCCATTTGCCGCTATTTACAGTATGAAGCATTTGTACAGAAAAGAGCACGAAGCTTATATTCGTACGTGTATTAATTATGTGTTAGAGAAATATAGCAATCATGATTATCTTAAGCTTCACGCCGCATATGCCTATTTTAAACTTGATGACAGTAAGGGAGCATCTTCCTTGTTACACCACATAGATAACAAAAAGCATAGCTCTTTTTATCACTATCTTAAAGGGAGAATTGCGCTGGATGAAGAGAGATATGATGAGGCTGTTGAAGCACTGCGCAGCTCGCTGCAATTAGACGTAGAGCAGCATTTGAACTGGAGCTATTTAGCACTTGCATACATGTACCAAGGAAACCTCGAAAAGGCTTTTGAATGCTCGACTATTTCCTTAAATATGTATGGCGATGAATCTTATACACAAATCAATCACGGACTTATTTTAATGGAGAAAGAAAGATACGCAGAAGCCAGAAATCTTTTCGACGCGTTATTAAAAGAAAACCAAAAAGATGCGCACAGCTGGTTTGAAAGAGCCCGTTGTGATGAACAGTTAAAAAAGTTTCGTAAAGCTTACCGGGGATTTCAAATAGCTAAACAGCTTTTGCCGACTGTTCCTTATCCATATCTTTCGATAGCTGATTTGCTACAATATCAACTAGAAAAAACAGACGAAGCTGAAAGCTATCTCAAAGAAGGCATGAAGCATCTTCCGAGCGACATGACAATTCGAGGAAGACTAGGCGATTTATACGTCGCGAATCAAAGGTACGAAGAAGCTATTGCTCTGTATAAAGAAGGCTTAAAAATAGAGGAAGATGCCCTTATGTATTTGGGCTTATCTTATGCGTATTTAGAAACAGGTGAACATTTAACGGCCGTTGATACGCTCACGCTTATTGCGCAGAAGTTTTCATCGAACAGCGACGTCATGTTGGATGCAGGCAGCATGCTTTTGGATGCAGCAAAACAAAAGGAGCTAGACAATCAAACGATAGAGTTTGGATTTGCTCTTTATGAAGAAGGAATTCATTTTGCTCAAACAGCGTTAGATGAAGTGTTAGAAGCATATACGGGTTATTTAGAAGAGACGGCTTTACTGACTCGTGGAATTAAGTTTTTAACCGCAGAACATCAAGAGCACCCTGATGAGATTTTGTACATGTGCTATTTAGGCATATTATACGAACAAGCCAAGCAGCTAACCAAAAGTGAGAAACTTTATCATCAAGCGCTTCGTATCAAGCAAGATGCTTTGCCATATTATCGGTTAGGTGAAATATATCAATCAATGAATCGCATTACTGAAGCAAAACAAGCCTTTCAAAAATGCTTAACTCTTGATAAAACATTTGAAGCCGCTTGTATGAAGCTTGCTGAAATGGCTTGTGAAGAACAAAATCGTACGGCTGAAAGAAATTGGCTGCTGCAATGGATACAGCTGAATCCTATGGAAGTAAACGTTGAGCACGCAGCTTCACTTTGTGAAACAGAGAAAGAGTATGAAGAGCTGTTAGAGGTATTAAAGAGCGTAGAGGAAATTGTGCTGCCTCAATGGCTCGCTGACAGCCAGGCTCATGTGTATCGCTTAAAAGGAGACATTTCACAGGCTGAAACGTATCTAGAGAAGGCCCTTGAACTGGATTCACAGAATCCTGCTATTCGCCATCATCAGGCAAAATGGCTCATCATGGAGCAGAGATATGAAGAAGCTAGAAAAATTCTTACAGAGTTGCTAAGTGGGGATCCGGAAGATTACGCTCTATTTCAAACATTCATGTCTAGCTTTCCAAATGGAAAAAAACTGTCCGGGCTTACGGCAGATTTAAAAAAGATAAAAATGGAAAAACAAAGCAAAAGCTTGTTATTTAAAAATGCAGCCGAGGTTTTAAATGAGTATGCTGATTCGATCGTAGAAGAGCAGCAAGGATCTATCTTCAAACGAAGCTTAGCCAAATTCAAAGCAAAAGCAAAAACGATTACGCTGCTTGGCTTAACGATTGAACTGTATGAACTTGCTATAAAAACGGATAGGAATAATAAAGAGGCTGTACATGCATTTGCGGCTTTTTACGAAGAGAAAGGATTAATTGAAGATAGCATCACCGTGCTGAAAAAATCGCTGCATCAAAGCTGGGATTTTGATGTTGCCTATCATTTAGCCAATATACTCGTTAATATCCATGAAAATGAACAGGTTGCACATGAAGCGCTAAACTTAGTTCAAAAACTTCTCAAACAGCAGCCATATCATATAGATTTGCAGATATACCGAGCATTTATTTTGAGTAACCTTGAAGAAGTAGAAAAAGCCGAGGCAGCTTTTCAAGAATTACTTCAGCAGGAGATTTATCAGCCTGACATATATGCAGGACTAGCAAAACTGTATAATAAAACAGAACGTTATCATGAAACTGTTCAGCTTCTTCAAAAAGCAATTGAACAGCGTCAAGAGTATGAAGGGATGTATACCGATTTAGGTATCGCGTATCATTTAGAAGGTGAAACAGAAGCAGCAGCTTCGCTTATGATAACCAGAGTAGAAAGTGGAGACGAAGACCTTTTTATTCGCTATAACTTGGCATGCTATCTAGCTGTTCTTGGAAAAACTGCTTCTGCTCAGGAAGAGTTGGATTATGTTTTAGCGCACGATGAAACGGGAGAATTTTATGAAATGGCTATGGAAGACGATGAACTAAAAGGATTAACGGTAAGAAGATAAAAAAAGAAGCTGAGTTTCAGCTTCTTTTTTTATCCCTCTTTTGCACCTTGTCTTTTCAAAGAAAGTGATTCGGAAATTTCCAGTATAAGAATGATAATGGTGCCAAGAACTAATCCGTTGCTTAAAAACGTAGTAACTAAAGGTGGCAGCGTTGAAAAAGCTTGGGAAGGCAAAAACATAACCCCTATCCCCGACAGCAACGCAATACCGGCTTTTTTCATCGCTTTTTCAGGCTGTTTGGCATGCTTGAATTCTCCAATTCCAAGAGCCATCATACCTGTAAAAACAGGGAAGATTGCCGCGTATCCGACTGCAGGAGGAAGAGCGGACATAATGGACGTTAAAGGAGTAAAGATACTCAGAAACAGCAAAAAGCATGATGCTACAATAAAAGGAACTCGGCTATAAAGATTTGTGGCTGAAATAAATCCACCGGAACCTGAAATAGGAACGGCACCTACACCTGAAAACAATCCTCCAAGCAGCTGACTTATACCCGAAACCATCCCGGAACGCTTAATATTGTCTTTTTCAATTTTTTCTCCTTTGTGTTTATAAACAGACTCAACAACACGAATAGAAGCGAGCATGTTTGTAATTAAAATGAGCGTCACAAAAAAAGCAGTAACAACCATATTCCATTCAACGCGAGGAGCTCCGAATACAAACACTTTAGGTATATAAAATAACTGCGCCTGAAATTCGATAGGTTTAGCTAACCCTAGCATTGCAAATACTCCCCAGCCTACACCAATACTAATAATAATGCTGAGCTTATTTAACGTCCGGTGCGATAATAAATAAAAAGTCAGCAGCAAAATCGCAGCTGAAGCCAGCGCAATTGGAAGTTTAATAGCTGAATTCGTTTCTGTAATGCCAAACATTCCTTTTAAAAAGGAACCGCTGAGCTGCGTCACTAATAAAATTAAATATGTACCGGTAACTGTCGGAGTAAAGTATTTTGCTAGTTTATCAATGAGACCAAACAGGCTCATCAAAATAGCAATTATCCCGCTTATAAGGAGAGTGAACTGCAGCACGCGGAGCGTTTCAGAGTGAGAACCAAACAGAACGGTTCCAAGACTCGCATACAGAGAAAAGACGCCCCACCAAACGCCAGCCGGTCCTTCCATGATTGGGTATCTATGCCCTATAAACACCTGCAAGAGCCCGGATAAAGCCAAAATAAATAACGTTCGCTGTAAAAATTGAATAGAATCCGCTGCGTTTAAATGAAACTGAGAAGCAATTACAATAGGAACAATCATACTATTAGAAATCATAAATAAAAACCATTGTAGTGAAGCAATGGAAACTCGAAACATTCTTAACACCTCAATTAATGCCGACGAGCGGCTGAATGAACCAACAGGCTGCTCTATTATTTTACCATGGGACTTCCAGTTTGTAAGCGATATCTTGTTAAAAGGACGATGGATAAAGTGTCAAAAAATTCAATATATTGTTGTAAAAAGAAGAAAGATAATTTATAATTTTCTTACAATTATAAATTATAAACATAAGAATAATTTATAATGCACTGACTAACAGTCAAGAAAGGAGGAGGAATAAGACAAATGAAACTATACCTGTCGGTTGATATGGAAGGAATTACGGGACTCATCGATCACACAAATGTTCTGCGACAGAAAGAAAATTATGAAAGAAGCCGCAAAATAATGACGGATGAAGCAAATGCAGTAATTTATGCAGGGTTTAGAGAACAGTGCTCAGAAGTTGTGGTAAATGACAGTCATTCGAGTATGAATAATCTCCTTGTTGAACGGCTTCATCCAGAAACTCAGCTTATTTCAGGAAGCGTAAAACCATATTCAATGGTACAGGGATTAGATCAGACTTTTGATGGTGCTATGTTTCTAGGGTATCATGCTAAAGCATCCATGCCTGGTATCATGTCTCATTCGATGATATTTGGTGCTCGCAATATGTACATAGATGATACGAATATTGGAGAGTTAGGCTTCAATGCATACGTCGCAGGCTATTACGGCGTGCCAGTTTTAATGGTAGCCGGTGATGACCAAACGGCGCTGGAAGCACAGCAGCTTATTCCAAACGTGACGACTGCTATCGTCAAACAAGCCATTTCACGTTCTGCAGCCAAAACATTAACCCCTAAGAAAGCAGAACAATTACTTCAAGAAAAAACAGCCGCAGCTATTCAGCACAAACACCTTGTCAAACCTTTAATTCCACCTAAACATCCAACCTTACGAATAGAATTTGCAAATTACGGTCAAGCAGAGTGGGCGCATTTAATGCCGGGCACAGAAATTGAACCTGGAACGACGACCGTTCGGTTTCAAGCAAAAGATATTTTAGAAGCTTATCAGGCCATGCTTGTTATGACTGAATTAGCTACGCGCACAACATTCTGTTAGAAGGTGGGATAAAGGTGAAAAGTTATATTTTGAAACGATTTTTATCCATGCTTGTTACGCTGTGGGTAATTGTGACCTTAACCTTCTTTTTAATGCATTCGATTCCCGGATCTCCTTTTAATGAAGAACGAGCGACAAGCGATGCAGTTCAAAAAAACCTGGAATCATTTTATCACTTAGATGAGCCGCTAGCTGTGCAATATATTCTTTATTTAAAATCCATTGTTACCTTTGACTTTGGTCCTTCCATTAAACAGCCGTCTCAAACGGTTAACGATCTTTTAGGAAGAGGGTTTCCCGTGTCATTTGAACTTGGAATGGTGACGTTAATTCTTGCGGTGATTTCCGGTATTACACTAGGCATCATCGCTGCTCTTAGAAGAAATGGAATAATTGATTACATTGCGATGAGCATAGCAGTTATCGGATTATCGGTTCCAAATTTTGTTATGGCCACGTTATTAATTCAACAGCTTTCTGTTAATTTAAAAATTTTACCTGCCGCTACGTGGACGAGCCCTTTACATATGATTCTTCCGACTCTAGCTCTTGCCACAGGTCCTATGGCTATTATTGCACGTTTGACTCGCTCAAGCATGATAGAAGTACTAACTCAAGATTATATTCGAACAGCGCGTGCAAAAGGGCTTTCGCCAGTGAAAATTGTCTTTAAGCATGCGCTTAGAAATGCTTTAATGCCTGTCATAACAGTTCTTGGAACGATTGCAGCCAGCGTATTAACCGGCACATTTGTTATTGAACAAGTCTTTGCTATTCCTGGGATGGGAAAATATTTTGTGGACAGTATTAATACGAGAGACTACCCCGTAATTATGGGCACTACGGTCTTTTACAGTTCGATTCTCATCATTATGCTTTTTTTAGTAGACATTGCTTACGGAATACTTGATCCACGAATCAAACTGTATAAGAAGGAGGGATAACGTGCTGGAAAAACAGGAGTATAAGCAAATTCCTGATGAGTGGTTTACGCCAAAGAAAAAAAAGAAATCTGAAGCCGAAGCAGTTGTAAGGCCGAGTCTTTCTTATTGGCATGATGCATGGCGCAGGCTTGTAAAAAACAAGCTGGCTATGCTGGGTCTCTTTTTTTTAGTCATCCTCGTTGTGATGGCTATATTCGGTCCTATGTTTTCACCGCACAGCGTAACGAAAGCTTCTTTTACAGAGCAAAACCTTCCTCCTTCAGCTAGTCATTGGTTTGGAACGGATGACTTAGGCAGAGATATGTACACTCGGACATGGTACGGAGCTAGAATCTCTTTATTTGTAGGACTGATGGCAGCTCTTATTGATTTTATCATCGGCGTCATTTACGGAGGGTTCTCAGGCTATAAAGGCGGAAAAACAGATAATGTCATGATGCGCGTCATTGAAATTTTATACGGTCTTCCTTATTTATTAGTTGTGATTTTACTGATGGTAGTCATGGGCCCGGGGCTTTCTACGATCATTGTGGCACTTTCCGTTACAGGTTGGATCGGGATGGCGAGAATTGTACGGGGGCAAGTGTTGCAAATAAAAAACTATGAATACGTGCTTGCATCCAAAACGTTTGGAACAAAAACTAGCCGTATCATTAAGCGGAACCTGCTTCCAAATACGATGGGACCGATTATCGTTCAAATGACACTAACCGTACCCACTGCCATTTTTGCTGAAGCTTTTTTAAGCTTTTTAGGACTGGGTGTACAGGCTCCTTATGCCAGCTGGGGAGTAATGGCAAATGATGGTTTATCAACGATTCTATCAGGCTATTGGTGGCGTTTGTTTTTCCCAGCTTTTTTTATTTCTCTTACCATGTTTGCTTTTAATGTCCTTGGAGACGGACTGCAAGATGCACTTGATCCGAAATTAAGGAGGTAAGAAAATGGAAAAAATGATCCAAATCAAAAACTTACACGTACAGTTTTCAACTTACGGGGGGCAAGTTCAAGCTGTAAGAGGCGTTAGTTTTGATTTACATAAAGGAGAAACACTAGCGATTGTAGGAGAGTCAGGGTGCGGAAAAAGCGTAACATCTCAAAGCATTATGAGGTTAATCCCGACACCTCCGGGCAAGATCACAAGCGGCTCTATTTTATTTAAAGGCCAGGATTTAACGAAACTATCAGAAAAGAAAATGCGAGACATTCGAGGCGCTGATATTTCGATGATTTTTCAGGATCCTATGACTGCGCTTAACCCAACTCTTCGCGTAGGTGAGCAAATTGCAGAAAATATTATGCAACATGAAAACATCTCAAAAGAAAAAGCCAAAGAAAAAGCATTTGAAATGCTGGAGCTAGTCGGAATTCCAAATCCTAAAGAACGTCTAAAGCAATATCCTCATGAATTTAGCGGGGGAATGAGACAGCGTATTGTCATTGCAATGGCCCTTGTATGTAATCCCGAAGTGCTAATTGCTGATGAACCTACCACAGCTCTGGACGTCACGATCCAAGCGCAGATTTTAGAATTATTTAAGGATATTCAGCAGAAAACGGATGTATCCATTGTCTTAATTACCCATGATTTAGGTGTAGTTGCTCAGGTAGCTGACCGTATTGCCGTAATGTATGCAGGAAAGATTGTAGAAATTGGAACAAGAAGAGACATCTTTTATACGCCGCAGCACCCGTATACAAAAGGGTTGCTGCGTTCAGTTCCTCGGTTAGATTTATACGAAAGTGAGCTTGTGCCTATTGCAGGATCACCTCCTGATTTATTTGCACCTCCATCCGGATGTTCGTTCGCACCTCGCTGTCCTTACGTAATGGAAGTATGTGATCGTATGTATCCTGTATCGACAAAGCTGAAAGAAAGTCACCAAGTGCACTGCTGGCTTCAAGATGAAAGAGCCCAAAAATTTGTAACAACTATAAGCTAGATTTATAGATGAATAGAGAACTTATGAAAGAGGGGGAAATGATGAAAAAAATAGGGTCTTTACTAATGATGTGTGTACTTATATTTACACTTGCTGCCTGTACGGCCACAAAAGATTCAGGCGCGGAGCCAGAAAAGAAGAGCGGTACAGCAAAAGAAGACGGTAAGGTCCTTTATATGAATAATGGCGCAGAACCTACGTCTTTTGATCCGCCTATCGGGTTTGATTCATATTCATGGAATATGCTTAATAACTTAATGGAAGGGCTGACTCGTTTAGGAAAAAGCGATGAGCCTGAAGGAGCAATGGCCGAGAAATGGGATATCTCTGAGGACAAAAAGGTCTATACGTTTCATTTACGAAAAGATGCTAAATGGTCAAATGGAGATGACGTGAAAGCAAGTGATTTTGTATTTGCTTGGAAGAGGCTGTTAGATCCTAAGACTGGTTCTCCAGCGGCGTTTTTAGGTTATTTTATCCAAGGTGGAGAAGAATTTAATACTGGTAAAGGAAGTGCTGATCAAGTAGGGGTAAAAGCGCTAGATGACAAAACTTTTGAAGTTACGCTTAAAAGTCCTCAAGCCTATTTCTTAAGCGTAGTTTCCAATCCAGCGTTTTTCCCGATTAATGAAAAAGTAGCGACCAAAAACCCGAAATGGTTTGCAGAAGCAGATTCGTTTGTTGCTAATGGTCCTTTCAAATTAACTCAATGGAAGCATAACAGTAATCTAGTAATGGAAAGAAACGATCAGTATTGGGATGCTGAAAATGTAAAGCTCGACAAGATAAAATGGGCAATTGTTGAAAATACAAACACAGAATATCAAATGTATCAAAATGGAGAACTAGATGTTTCTGAAATTCCATCGGATTTAAGTGAAAAGCTGTTGAAAGATGGAGATGTTCATATCGAAGACCAAGCGGGAACTTACTTCTACCGCTTTAACTTAGATAAAGAGCCCTTTCAAAACAAAAATATCCGTAAAGCATTTGCAATGGCTGTAGATCAAGATCAAATTGTTAATTTTGTTACAAAAAATAAAGAAAAACCAGCTCGCGGGTTCGTATCATACGGATTTAAAGATGCAGATGGAAAGGATTTCCGTAAAACGGGCGGCGACTTATTAAAAACAGATGGCAAAGAAGCAAAAGCACTTCTGAAAAAAGGAATGAAAGAAGAAGGATATAAAAAGCTGCCAGCTGTTACGCTAACATACAGTACAGACGATACGCATAAAAAGATAGCAGAAGCACTGCAGCAAATGTTCAAAGAAAATCTAGGTGTAGATGTAAAGCTTGCCAATATGGAATGGAATGTTTTCCAAGAAGAACAAAAAGCGTTAAAGTTTCAGCTGTCACGAAGTTCATTTTTAGCTGATTATGCAGATCCAATTAACTTTTTAGAAAGCTTCCAGACGGGTCATTCAATGAATCGTACAGCTTGGAGCAATAAAGAATATGATGAGTTAATTAAACAAGCTATGAACGAAACGGATAATAAAAAACGTTTTGAGCTTATGTATAAAGCAGAAGGTATTTTATTTGATGAGATGCCGATCATTCCTATCCATTTCTACAACTATGTGTTTTTAATAAAAGATAACGTATCTGGAATTGTTCGTCATCCTGTTGGCTATTTAGATTTGAAGTGGGCAGATAAACAGTAAAGTGGAACTTTTCGTCAGAGGGGATTGCAATTCCCCTCTGACCCAAGTTTCACTTTCTTCATTTCTTTACACAAAAGGAGTGTAACAAATGATCAAACCAAAACGATTACAAAAAGGTGATACAGTAGCTGTTATTGCACCTGCTAGTCCGCCTAATCAGCACAATCTAAAAAAAGGACTAGAATATTTAAAGGAAATAGGATTAAACGTCGTAACGGGTGCGCATTTATATAAAAAAAACGGGTACTTGGCAGGGACCGATGAACAGCGAGCAGCCGATATACATGCGATGTTTGCCAATAAGGAAGTAAAGGCAATTATCTGTGCATGCGGAGGGTACGGGACTGCTAGGCTTGCCTCGCAATTAAACTACGATTTAATCAAGCGAAACCCAAAGATTTTTTGGGGATATAGCGATATTACGTTTTTACATACGGCTATTCATCAGCGCACAGGTTTGGTTACCTTTCACGGTCCAATGCTTTCGTCGGATATCGGAAAAGAAGATGTTCATATAGAGACGAAGCAAGCTTTTTATCAATTATTTTCTCACCGTTCTTTTTGCTATACGGATCAAATTAGTTCGCTCGACACTATTTGTGAAGGAGAAGCAACTGGTCAGCTGATAGGAGGAAATCTTACTTTGCTGGTAAGCACGCTTGGCACACCTTTTGAACTAGATACGAAAAATAAAATTTTATTTATTGAAGAGATTGATGAAGAGCCGTATGAAATTGACCGCATGATGACACAGCTGTATATGGCCAATAAACTGCAGGATGCAGCGGGAATTATTATCGGAGATTTTCATAACTGCTATCCTAAAAAACGTACAGAGTCGCTTTCATTGGAAGAGACATTAACAAGTTACCTAACTTCTTTAAAAAAGCCTGTTATGAGAGGGTTTCGTATCGGACATTGCTCTCCTCAAACAGCTGTGGCGATTGGAAGTTATGCCACGATGTCGACGTATGAACGAATGGTGGAATTTGAATCCGGTATTACATTACCAAAAGATAAAGTCGAACGCTGAAGGTTAAACCTGCGGGGAGGAGAAATAAGTGGTGGATAAAAAAACGTATTACGTTTGTGTGGCTGTGGCGACCGTGTGGACTTTCTATGACTCTTGCAGAGAAATAGATGACAATGCAACAAGTGTCCCAGTAAAACTAGATAAATGGCTAGAGCAATTAACGTATACACGTCGGTTGGAGCTTTGTGAGAAAAATTTAGTTCAAACGCAGCTGTTGCTAGGAGAAGAAGTATATGTAACGGAACTGAAAGGTAAATGGGCAAAAATCGTTATTCCTTCTCAGTTTTCTTCTAAAGATGAAAGAGGATATCCCGGGTGGGTTCCTTTCCAGCAACTGATTTCCCAAGCTGAATATTCTCCATTGAATAAACCAACGGTAGTGGTAACAGCAGCGATTGCGACACTGCAGCTAGCGGAAGAAACCTTGCAAATTAGTTATCAAACGCAGCTGCCTCTTTTAAAAGAAGATAAAGAATGGCTAGAGGTTCAAACGCCGATTGGCAGTGGGAAAATAAAACGTCAAGATGCTGTTGTAATAGAGGATAGAAACCGTAAAGCAACAAAAGGAACTGGAGATATGATTATTGCAGCAGGAGAACAGTTTTTGAACCTTCCATATTTATGGGGTGGCATGAGTGCTTGGGGATATGATTGTTCCGGGTTTGCCTATGCTACTCATAAAGCAAACGGCTATCTTATTCCAAGAGATGCCACCGATCAAGCAAGGCGAGGCAAAGAAGTAGGATTAGACTCTATTCAACCTGGAGATTTATTGTTTTTCGCGTATGAAAAAGGGAAGGGGTCTATCCACCATGTTGGTATTTGTTATGGTAACGGAAAAATGCTTCATTCACCTAAAACGGGTAAAACCGTCGAACTGATTGAATTAAAAGGAACGCTTTATGAAGAAGAGCTGTGCGCAGCCCGGCGCTATTATTAGGAGGTGGCAGTTATGACAACAAAGCATTTGTTAGAAGTAAAGCAGCTGAGCAAGTATTTTTCGATTACGAATAAGCAGGTTTTGAAAGCAGTAGACGGCGTGTCTTTTCATATTTCAAAAGGAGAAACCTTTGGACTTGTTGGTGAATCCGGCTGCGGAAAATCAACTGCCGGGCGAACAATCATTGGGTTGTATAACCGTACATCGGGAGAGGTGCTTTATAAAGGAAAAAACGTGCATGAGCTATCAGAGAAAGAGAAATTTGCTTTTCATCGTAATATGCAAATGATTTTTCAAGATCCATATGCTTCACTAAATCCTCGTTCTACCGTAAAGGAGATTATCTCAGAACCAATGGAGGTTCACGGACTTTATTCGAATAAAAAAGAAATGCTGAACCGGGTGTATGAGCTGCTAGAAGATGTGGGGTTAAATCGTGATCATGCCAACCGCTATCCTCATGAGTTCAGCGGCGGGCAGCGCCAGCGCATAGGGATTGCGAGAGCTTTAGCGTTAAATCCAGAATGCATTATTGCAGACGAACCTATTTCTGCTTTAGATGTATCTGTACAGGCGCAAGTAGTTAATTTATTAAAAAAACTCCAAAAAGAAAAAGGGTTAACTTATTTATTTATTGCACATGACTTGTCGATGGTAAAGCATATAAGCAGTCGGATTGGAGTTATGTATTTAGGGCATTTAGTAGAATTAACAACAAGTTCGGAGCTGTATCAAAAACCGCTTCACCCTTACACTCAAGCTCTACTGTCAGCTATTCCTATTCCTGATCCTGACGTTGAGGATAATCGCAAGCGAATTGTTCTTAAAGGAGAATTGCCAAGCCCAATGAACCCGCCCTCGGGCTGCGTGTTTAATACGCGCTGTCCTCTTGCAGTAGCAGCTTGTAAGATTCAAAAACCAGAGTGGCAGGAAGTTGAAGAAAATCATTTTGTGGCCTGTCATTTATACAATCAAAAGATAATGAGTAACAACTATATTGAAACAGCTGCGACAAAATGATGGAAAAAGCAAGGATGAAAATAGAAGATACCATTACTAAATGGAAGCGGAGTAATAATGGACTTATACGCATTCATATTGAAGGAAAAGAATCCATACAGATTAATTCTTTTATCCAACAACGAGCAGCAAGTACAATCAAGCTGCTGCTTGTAATAGAAGCGTTTCGTCAAGTTGATGAGGGCCTCTTGACTTTAACATCTGTCATTCAAAGAACGGAAAAAAACACGGTTGGCGGAGCAGGCGTACTTGGAGCTCTTCCGCAGTTAACACATATTAAAGTGGAAGAGCTGCTTACCCTTATGATAATTGTTTCTGACAACACAGCTACAAATGAGCTCATTTCTTTAGTAGGATTTGAAAAAATTAATGAATGTGCTAGAAATATAGGGTTAAAGAAAACGGTTTTAAACCGCTATATGATGGACGAAACCGCTGTTAAACAAGGGGTTGATAATTATACGTGCGCCTCTGACGTAGTAGAGTGTCTAAGGGAAATATATGAAGGAAACCTTTTGAAAAAATCTAGCCGCGAAAAAATAATGAGAATGCTAGAAATGCAGCAGTTTCAGCATAAGCTTCCAGCACGTATAGGATCAGCGTTTCAAGCTGCGAATAAGACTGGAGAACTACAGGGAGCAGAACATGATAGTGCTATTCTCATGCGAGGTAACGAAACGTATTATGCTGTTGTTTTGATAGATGGACTAAGTGACAATGAACAGGGAAGGAGATTGATTGCTGATATTGGATATCTTCTGTCATCTAACATTTAAAAATCTTTGGACCATCTACTTCAATAAGCCAGATTGGTTTGGTCCCTCTTTATTTAATGCCTTCTATTAAAGAGAAACTCACATTTACTAATAATAAATGCTTGTCTTCTTAAATTTTGGCGAGACTATTGTTTGCTGTGCTGGATTTGTGCTAGTAGTAAATAAACATGTTCTGTTTCATAAAAATTCATGAAAAAATAATGATAAATCATTCATCCTATACCAACTTATTCATATTTTTTATATAATAGAATAATAGTATATATTTTAAACGAATAGTGAATGTCTATGCCAATCAGCAAGGAACATGAAATTATTCGATTCATAAATGGTGGTGTATGTATGGCAAACGAACATGTAATGATAGATATTATAAAAGCATTTAAACGCAATTCAACTGAATCCATTGCCATGGATTTAATTAAGGAAGTGAGAGGGACATTTAGTCCGCTACCTAAATATATAGCGGACTTAATTGATGAGTTGAGAAAATTAAATTTAAAAGACGAAGTGATCAGTGTAATCTTGTATCAATCTGTATATGTGGCAGATCATCAATTTAATATTAAAGATACCATTACCAATCGTCAGTTTGTAAAAGATACGATTGAAATGGGCAGAAGATGGGTGCATCAGTACGGCCGAATTGAAACAGTAGAAGAAGCAATTCATATTGCAGAGCAAGTATCTACAAAAGAGGACTTGCCTCATCATTTGCAAACAGCAACAATTGATGAAAAAATTACGCTTGAGGTGCAGCTTGATCATCAAACATATGAAATGTTAAAAAATATAGCGGTTTATTATGATCACCATTCCTATGAACAGTCAATGACTGTAGCAATTAATCGTTTATATACCCAGCTGCGCGATGCACAATCAAAAAATAGTTAAATGTCAAATCTCACATGTTCCGTGCACCATGTGAGATTTTTTAAGAGGTGAAAGAGGCGCAGATGAAAATGTCTTGCTCCATCATTCATCAAAAGGAGGGAGAACATTGATGAGGGTATATTTATCTCCTCTTCAAAAAAAAGACGCTTCTAAAGTTTTTGCATATTGGTCGGATGAAGAGGTTACTAGATATATGAATATTGAGCCCTTTACGACGCTTTATCAGGCGGAAAGCATGATTGCACTTCTACAAAGTCTGATGAAAGAAGGAAAAGCAACACGCTATGCTATTCGATTAAAGACTTCCGATGAGATTATTGGAACCTGCGGTCTAAACCGTATTGATTATGGTAAAAAGCAAGCAGAGATAGGGTATGATTTAGGCAGACCTTTTTGGAAAAAAGGCCTCATGACAGAAGCGCTCTGCCTTTTGCTAGAAAAAGCTTTTGAAGAGTTTCATATACAGGAGATTGAAGCAAAAGTTGATCCTAATAATAAAGATTCAATTACTCTTTTAAAAAAATTCTCGTTTCAACTAGAAGAGGCGTATGAGTCAGATGACTGTACGTGTTTATACACCGTCAACAAGGAAAAAGTGAGCACGATATTGTCAGGATGTTCAAAAGGCAATAAGTAAATCAAACAGAAGTTCTTTTGAAATAGTAAATATTTTTGGGCCTTAACCGATAACAAAGAAAAGAACGAATTGAAGGAAGGTCATGAATGAATCATCATACACATTTACTAGAAGGAACGTACAATGAATTACTCGTTACACTCTCTTTCCTTATCGCTATTACTGCGGCGTACGCTTCTTTTGGGTTAGCTAATCGTGTGAAAATTTCCCGGGCAAAATTTATTCAGTTTTGGTTAATCAGCGGGGCATTTACATTGGGAGTAGGAATTTGGTCCATGCATTTTATCGCAATGCTTGCTTTTCACTTACCCGTAGATGTTTCATACAATTTATGGTTTGTTCTTCTCTCAATCTTGGGAGCGATAACAGGATGTTATATAGGCCTTTACCTCATTCACAAACAAAAGAAAGGCATGAAGGCACTCACCATTGCGGGGAGCTTTATGGGAGCTGGAATTGTTTTTATGCACTATTCCGGTATGATGGCAATGGAGCCAATTATGATTTCATATGATCCATTTATCGTTTTTCTCTCTATTCTTATTGCTGTTGCTGCTTCTAATACAGCTTTGTGGCTTGGTTTTTACTCAAAGCTAAATGAAGGGAAGCTTACCGTTTTTGCTAAGCTTATTTGTTCTACTATTATGGGCATTGCAATTGCTGGTATGCACTATACGGGCATGCAGGCAGCTTCTTTTTCAGGAATGTCAATGTCTGAACAATCAAACGGTTTTGCTTTAAATCCAATATATTTATCCGCTGTTATTATTTTTTTTATTGCCTGCCTATTTACGGCTGTGTTTTTAACCATTTTTATGGATCGACGCGTACAAAAACAAGAAGTGTTAAAATGGGCTTTTTTTGAATCGGCCCTGGATGCTATTTTGGTGATTGATGAAAAAAGACATGTTTTATCGCTCAATTATGCGGCAGAAACGCTTTTCTCTCTTAAAGCATCAGATGTAATCGGGAGTGATGTTGTTAAGCTGCTGCCATTCTATAAATTTTCTTCTCTACAAGACGGACGAACTGAGCACTCTCTTTTGATAAGTAATAGAGAAGTTACGGTTGAGATAACGGTTATGGCGGTAGCGATTGAAGAGACGGTTGAGTATATGCTGTATATCCGCAATATGACACAAGAGCGTGAAGCGGAAAAAACGTTGATTGAAGCAAAAAATCGCTATGAAAACTTGTTTTACTCCTCTCCATTGGCAATTATGGTCCATCGAGAAAAAGAGGTCGTGTCCGTTAATGATGCTATGATTCAGCTTTTAGGAGTAAGTGAAGACCAGCTCGTTGGTAAATCGTTATACGATTTCTTTTCATCTGAACAAGTTCCTGATATTAAAAAAGGATTGAAGGCAGTAAAAGATAGAAAAGATGAGCCAAGACCTCCATTAGCTCAGTTGAAAATGTTTAATGCGTTAGGTAAGGAACTCTTTTTAGAAGTAAAATCTACGCTCATTCAAATTAATGGAGAGACGCTTTTTCAGACAGTAACTAGAGATGTAACGGAGCAGAAAAAAGCTCAAGAATCGCTTCAATATATGGCTTTTCACGATATGCTAACAGATTTACCAAATAGAAGTATGTTTTCAAACATTGTAGAGAAATCCATTGATTCAGCAGCTGCTTCAGGAAAAAAGCTTCATTTCTTATTTTTAGACCTCGATCGTTTCAAACAGGTAAATGACACGCTTGGTCATCATGCTGGAGATCAGCTTATGCTTCAGGTTGTCGATCGAATGAAGAGCTGCCTAAGAAACCAAGATGTGCTTTCGCGTTTTGGAGGAGATGAGTTTTTAGTTTTACTGCATGATAGGACAGATGAAGAAGTGAAAAAAATCTGTCAATCATTAAATGACTGCTTATCCACTCCTTTTGTAGTGCTATCGAGAGATGTTTATTTAGGGGTAAGCATCGGAGTTAGTTTATTTCCTAAAGATGGAAGTTCACTTGAAGTGCTAGTTCGCCATGCTGATTTAGCGATGTACGAAGTCAAAAAACAAGGGCGTAATCATTATCTGTTTTATCAAAAACAAATGCAGGTTCATACTACGCGACGAATGAGAATTGAAGATGGTTTACGCAAGGCTTTTGAGCTGGGCGAAATGGAGCTTCACTATCAGCCCAAAGTCAATATTCAAAGTGGCCATATTGTTGGAGTGGAGGCTTTGATCCGGTGGACTCATGCCGAGATGGGCGTCATTTCTCCTGCAGAATTTATTCCGATTGCTGAAGAAACAGGCGTTATTGTTACACTGACGAAGTGGGTATTAAAAAAAGCGTGCCATCAAAATAAGTATTGGCAGCTTCAAGGACTACCTCCCTTAAAAATGAGTGTGAACATATCAAGTGTGGATTTTGGTACAACGGATTTTGTTGATTATGTGTTAGATGTCTTGCGTGAAGTAGAGTTAGAACCACGATATTTGGAACTTGAAATTACGGAAAGTGTAACGATGAAGCATGTTGAGCAAACAATCGAAAAGCTACAAATTTTAAAAGATGCAGGAGTATTTATTTCGATTGATGATTTTGGCTCAGGATATTCCTCATTCAGCTATATTCAGAAGCTGCCTATTCATACGCTGAAAATTGACCGGTCTTTTATTAAAGATTTAGATCCTAATACAACGGAAGTATCGATTGTCAGAGCCATTATTACACTAGCCAAAAGTTTGCAGCTATCCGTCGTAGCAGAAGGTGTAGAAGAAGTTGAACAAGTAGAACTTCTTCATAAAGAAAAATGTGATGAAGTGCAGGGATACTATTTCTCCAAACCGATTTCAGCGGAAGAATTTTATGAGAAATTTCACAAAATCGAAGAAAAAATGGAATTTGTTCATTAATGTAAAAAGCCGTTCTTATTTAAAAGAACGGCTTTTAATTATTGGTTATTTCGATATACATAAGGATCCTTTGGAGTCTGCTCACGCTTCATTTTTGTTACTTTCAAAACAGGAATGGTTTTTTTGAACGGCTGATAGTACATTGTACTAACTTCGCCTGTAACAGTTGCCCAGTCATCATTTTTAAAATCAGCGTCATCTGGAAACTCAATGAGCATTCCAAATACCCCTGAATCTGCAATACAATGAATAATACCAAAACGAAAAAGAAAATACTGATTCTTTTTTAGCTCCTTTGTTTGATACATAAATCCTTTAAAAGAAATGGTTTTGCCACTGAATTCACCAGGATATCGGTAAATAGTTTCCATTGCATTTAAAAATTCCTCATCTTCTAAGTTGATATTATCTCCTTTAGAAAATTTTTTAAGGTCACGATGAATCATTTGGTCATAGGCTTCTTCGCCGTAAAAAGAACTTGTGTCCGGCTGTAAAAATTGATGAGAAGAATAAGGATCTTTTTTATCATAAATTGGAAAATGAAATCCTTTAGCTTCAACAATGTTAGAATCCAGGGTTGCGACAGGTAAAAATAAGACAGTGAGTACAGGTAAAATATAAATTGGGTACCATGCTCTTCGTTTCCATTTGCTTTCTTGATGGTTATGGGCACATCCACAGCTACAATCATCATCATGTTTTTTAGGACCTATCATGTAAAAGATTAATTCTGCGATAGTTAAAAACCAAAGTACAAAGATAGTACAAAATGAAATCCAAGAATATTTCATATTAATATATTTTGAGATATCCCCAGTTGCATGAAGGTGCATGAAGATGAACGTAAACCCTATTAAAATTAAAATACGAATCATGCTAAATCCCTCCTTATTAATGAACAATTAAAATCGAAACAATAAGTACTAAAATAAAAACATAAGCTAAAAGTGTAAAGACAAATTTAGTCTTAAACTGGCTTAGCATCATCAGCGTATTCTTAATGTCAAACATTGGACCAAATACCAAGAATGAAACAATAGCACTGTCTGTAAACGTACTGCGAAACGAGGAAGCGATAAACGCATCTGCAGAAGAACAAAGCGATAATACGTATGCAAGTCCCATCATTACCGCGTTTGATGAAACATCGCCTTGTCCTAACGAAAATAGGGTAGATGTCTTAACAAACGTCTGCATCCCGGCTGCAATTAATCCTCCGATAATCAGAAATTTCCCAACAGAAAAAAACTCATCAATCGTATGACGGGTAGCTTCTGAAAGCTTCGCACTCATTTTTTTGGGGGAAGTACGCAGATGAACCTCACGTTTCGTCTGAGGTGTTTTAAACTGAAAACTTAAAATGAGACCTACAAGTAAGGAAACAATAAAAGCTACTCCTGCACGATACAATACTATCTTCCAATCATTCCCGAAAGCTACAAAGGTAGAAAATAAAACAACTGGATTAATAATAGGACCTGTTAGCATAAAAGGAATAGCAGCGTAAAGAGGAACTCCTTTTGCCATTAAACGTCTAGTAATAGGAACAATTCCACATTCGCAGGCTGGAAAAAGAGCTCCAATCACACTAGCTAATAGGACAGCACCTATTTTATTTTTAGGAATAACTCGAGCCATCATTTCATCAGTTACAAAAATTTGAATAATTCCTGAAATGATTACGCCTAGTAATACAAAAGGAAGGGCTTCGATGAGAATACTAATAAATATAGTATTCATTTGTAATAGAGACGAATTCACTATCTTCACTCCAAATTAAGATTATTTAAAAGTGCATTAGTACAATAAAGTTGAATTTGGTCAACTTACAGATAGTGTATCGTAAAAAAGGAAGGGAATAAAGCTTTTTCAAGAAAGGGATTAAAAGGATTTTTCTGTTATTTATTCAAAAAATGTCCCATATTACGATAAAACTATTGACGCAACTTTAATTAACAGATAACATTGATGATAATGATTATCAGCGTCAAAAAGAGTATATACATAGGAGGAAGCGTTAAAATGAAGCAAGTTAAAAAGTTCAGACTGGCCAGTATAGCTGCTATTGTTTCTATTTTATTTGTTCTAGCAGGGTGTGGGTCAACTCAAAATTCATCAAAAGAAAATTCAGATAATACTCAAAAGGTATCTGTTCAGCATGAGCTTGGGAAAACAAAAGTTCCTAAAAATCCAAAAAAAGTCGTTGTCCTTGAACTATCTTTTGTAGATGCTTTGCAAGGTTTAGGAATGAAGCCAGTAGGAATTGCAGACGACAACAAAAAAGATATGATTGAAAAACTCGTAGGTGGGAAAATCAATTATACTTCAGTAGGAACACGTCAACAGCCAAATTTAGAAGTAATTAGTTCCCTGCAGCCGGACTTAATTATTGCCGATGTGCAGCGTCATAAAGCAATTTATAAAGAATTAAACAAAATTGCGCCTACAATTGAATTGAAAAGCCGTGAATCTACATATGAAGAAAATATAGATTCATTTAAAACAATTGCGAAAGCAGTAGGAAAAGAAAAAAAAGCAGAACAGCGCTTAAATGAGCATGAAGAAACAATTTCAAAATTAAAAAATGAGTTAAAAGAAGAAAGTGGTCAGACAGTCTTACCAGCAGTTGTCAGAGATACTTCTTTCCAAGCGCATACGTCTTCTTCTTATGACGGAGAGTTCCTTGAAAAGCTAGGGTTGAAGAACGCTGTGAAAAACAAAGAAGCATATGCTGAGATGAATTTAGAACAGTTGTCAGACATTAATCCAGATATTTTAATCCTAGCAAATAACGAAGGTAAACTTGTAACGGATGAATGGAAAACAAATCCTCTTTGGGAAAATTTAAAAGCTGTTAAAAATGATAAAGTTTTTGTAGTAGACCGTGATTTATGGACAAGATTCCGAGGAGTGATTTCAGCTGAGGCGATTGGAAAAGATACGGTTAAGTTACTAAACAATAAGCAGCAGTAACATAACAGAGTCTGACAAAGAGGCGAGAATAGTTATTCTATTCTTGCTTCTATTTGTTTAGAAAAGAAAACTGTAGAAAGTGTGTTGGAAATGACAAATCTTGTCCAAAAGCAAAAAATGAATAAATATATTGTGTTGCTAGCTAGCGTTTGTTTGTTAATCATCGGAATGATTTTGCATGTGGCTGTCGGATCTTCTGCTGTCAGCTTTACAGAGGTAATTAAGGCAATTTTTGCGCCTGATGACTCTAAGCAGACAACAATCGTACAGACGCTTAGACTGCCAAGAGCTGTGCTGGCAGCTCTTATTGGAGCCAGCTTGGCAGCTGCTGGAGCATTGATGCAAGCTATTACACGAAATTCGCTTGCCTCACCCCAAGTGTTTGGGGTAAATGCTGGTGCTTCATTAGCGATTGTAATAGCTTTTATTTTATTTCCTGACCTTACCTCTCAATCAACTGTGTATATTGCCTTTTTAGGAGCAGCTTTAGGAGGAATGACTGTTTATTTGTTCGCATCGGGAGGAAAGACAACTCATGTGAAGCTAGCACTTGCCGGAATGGCTGTGCATTTATTTTTATCGTCACTTACTCAAGGAGTAATTGTGCTAAATGAACAAGCTACGGACGTTTTGTATTGGCTTGTAGGTTCTATTAACGGGAAAGACTGGACTCATGTAAAAATTCTTTTACCTTGGTCGTTTCTAGGTCTTCTCCTAGCTTTTGGATCTTCTCGCTCTATATCGATTCTAGTACTAGGAGAAAATATGGCAACAGGGTTAGGAGAAAAGGTAAAATGGATTCGCTTTTTTGCAGGTATACTAGTCATTATGCTCGCCGGTGCATCTGTTGCTGTTGCGGGGCCAATTGGGTTTGTAGGTCTCATTGTACCTCATATAGCTAGAAAATTAGTAGGGGGAGACTACCAGCGAATTCTGCCATTTTCAGCACTACTAGGAGCCATTTTGCTTGTTTATGCTGATGTACTGTCTCGTTTCATTGCATATCCTTTTGAGTCACCAGTAGGGATTGTAACAGCTCTTATTGGAGCGCCTTTCTTTTTATACCTTGCTAGAAAAGGGAGGAATATTAAGCAATGAAAAGAAAGCACCCTTATCAAATGTTAAGTATCTTATTTTTATGTTTAATAATCACGATTGTAATTAGCTTAGGGGTAGGAGCCGTTTATATTTCCCCTGGAGAAATCTTTCAGCAAATAATTGGAAGTTATCCAGGAAGTTCATTTATTTTAACGAATTATCGTATTCCACGCACTCTCATTGCTATTGTTGTAGGTGCGGCTTTAGCAGTAGCAGGAGCTATTTTACAAGGGATATTAAAAAATCCACTGGCTTCTCCCGATGTTATCGGTGTAACAAAAGGAGCGGGGCTATTCGCCGTTTTCATCTTAATTGTATGTCCAACTGCTTCTATGCTTCTGCTGCCGCTTTCAGCTTTTTTAGGAGCAGCAGCCATAGCCGTTATACTTATGGTGTTTTCCTACTCTCAAGGAGCTAAACCTCATACGCTGGCTTTAGTTGGCGTAGCGTTAGGAGCTATTTGTCAGGCTGGAATTCAGTATTTTATGATTAAGTTTCCAGATGACGTGAATACAACTCTTCTTTGGCTCACAGGAAGTTTATGGGGAAGAGGCTGGAGTGAGCTTTGGATGTTAATTCCTTGTGTTGCACTCGTGCCTTTTATTATTATATTTGCATCTAAGCTCGACATTTTAAACTTAGGAGATGAGATTGCAGTTGGCTTAGGAGAGCGAACGAAATACGTTCGTTATACACTATTGAGTATGGCTGTGATATTGACAGGGTTATCTGTAGCAGTGGTTGGGTCAATTGGTTTTATTGGTTTAATTGCTCCTCATATTGGCAGGAGGTTAGTAGGAAGCCGTTCGAAATTCTTGTTACCAGTTTCGGCAGCAGTAGGTGCTTTATTCCTGCTAATTGCTGATAGTTTAGGAAGAGGGGTTATGCCGCCCGTTGAGATTCCAGCTGGAATCGTAACAGCTGTTATTGGCGCCCCTTATTTTCTATATTTACTGCGCCGTGAGCAGAAAAAATAGAGGAAAGGAGGAACACAGTAATGACAAAATTAACTGCTGAAAAACTTTCACTATCATATGATTCAACTTCTGTTATTCGTAATATTGACCTTCACATTCCAGAAGGAAAGGTAAGCATAATCATTGGATCAAATGGCTGCGGAAAATCAACAATCCTTCGTTCATTGGCCCGTTTATTAAAGCCTACAGAAGGAAGTATATATTTAAATGGAAAAGATATTCATCGTCATTCATCAAAAGAAGTAGCAAAAAAACTGGCTATTTTGCCTCAAGCTCCTGAAGCTCCTGAAGATTTAACAGTAAAAGAGCTGTGCTATTACGGTCGTCACCCTCATAAGGGCTTATTTGCTCGCTATTCTGCTGAAGATCATCAAGTTGTAGAGGAGGCTTTACAGGCAACCAAACTGTCTAATTTAAGTCATCGTACACTGGATGCTCTCTCTGGAGGACAGCGTCAGAGAGCATGGATTGCAATGGCATTGGCACAGGGTACGGAGCTTCTGCTTTTGGATGAGCCTACCACATATTTAGATTTAGCTCATCAGATTGAAGTGCTTGAACTTCTTCGTTCCTTAAACCAAAAGAGAAATTGTACAATTGTGATGGTCTTACACGATTTAAACCAAGCAGCTCGCTATGCAGACCATTTAATCAGTATTTCAAACGGTCAGATTTACAAAGAAGGTTCTTCTGCTCAAGTATTTACAGAAGAAATGATAAGAGATGTGTTTAATTTATCCTCAACTATTATTCAAAATCCGGTTGATGGTTCACCTTTATGCATACCAACTGGAATTATAAAATAAACTGCGTTTTAAAACAGCGTACTATTTTTACATAGTACGCTGTTTTACATTTAAGATCAGAGCTAACAGTTTATACAATACATAGATTCCAAGATATGCACCGGTTAATAAAAAAGCTGAATTTAAAAAGATTGCATGAATGCTCGTCATAAAAACAGTATGGTTTTTTAAGATACGGTAGATAGAAGCAGCAGCTATATTTCCAAATACCAGCGCTGAAAGAAGGGCTAGCGTATTAAAAACTAGCTCTGCTCCTTTCCATTTGAGTGAGAAAAAGAGCATGATAACAGGAACAATAATACTTCCAGAAACCAACAGGAAAATCAATAGACCATCTCCAGTACGTTATCTTATTACAGTTACATAAGATAATGTTTTTACTTATTTTTAGATAGTCTTCCCTTTTTATGGTCTGTTAAGCTTTTTTCTTCCATTTTTTACTTATGTAAAAAAGTAAAATAATGGATAAAACCACTAAGATGATTTTGCCTTGCATAGATCCTTGGGAAATATGATAAACCGAATAAACTTCAATAAAAAGCGCTGGAATTTTTCCAAGTGCGCTAGCAGAAATGAATACCGCAAAGGAGCCTTGTCCTACAGCGCTGAAGAATGTAATGAGGCCTGATGGAACAAAGGGAAGTAATCGCAAAGAAAGAATGAATATAAAACTCTCTTTCCCTTGTACGCGCAGCAGCTTTAGCCACTTGGAGTGAGAAGGTGTTTTTGTATGAACAAGTGTACGGAAACCTTTTCGGTACAGCCAAAAAGAGAGAGCTACACCTAAAACTTCTCCAATAAAAGAAAGCAAAAATCCGTTCCAAAAACCAAATAATTTTACATTTACGAACGTAAGGGGCGCGCTAGGAAATACGCCCGTAATGCTAATAAGGATGTTCAAGAGAACACTAATAAGCTCTGCTGCTTCTAAGTGTTCAACCAGAAATGTTTGAAGGTAGTCAGCCATGTTATACTCCCGTTTATGTTTTATATGTAGGGCTAATGTAAGCTCATTTTCTACTATTATATAATTTTTGGCATGAAATAAGCAGTATGCAGTTTATAAAAAACGAAACAGGGTAACTACTTACTAATGAAAGATGATTTACTCATTTGAAGGGATGGACAACTCATGTTGAAATTTTTGCTTGTTATTGTGGTTGTATTATTAATTATTATGATTTTTAAACGCATTATCCGAAAATAAAAAAGCTAACTAAGCAGCTCGTGAGACCTTTCTCACGAGCTCTTTTGCGGAGCTATTCAGCAGCTCAACAATATACTTTTTACTGTGATGAATATCACTGCAGCTAGGGGAATGAAGAGGTAAGATAGAAATGGGAGGGAGGTATATGGAACTATTATTCTATCTCAGCACTTATTTATCAGGGGGAGCTATCGCATTATGGCTAATTAATGCAGCATTTAATGGATTATTAAAATAACAGAGGGAGAGAAAATGAACGATTCTAAAGGTATATTTAACAATAAAGAAAGAAAGCTTGCTCGCTATTTGGAGACGTACACAACCGAGCAGATTTTAAACGAAGCAGGCATGTCTTCATCTGCTGCGTTATATGAGTTGAAAAAAATAAGATTACCGCGGGCAGTTGCTAATACGATTGTTTATTACGTCCTGGCAACAAATAATCAAAAGCTGGTTATGTACAAACTGCTAATGTTAGCTGGCGTTTGTAAAAAGCTTGGCATTCAAGATGCAAACGCAGCCCTCACTTTTATCAAAAAATATTACGTTTGTCATCAGCATTTACACTAAAAAGTACATCTTTCTGAGGGGGAAAAGAGATGAATATTGTCCCGTTTAAGCAGCGTTCATCTGTGGAAATTTATCAAGGTAGAGAACAGCCGTTTCAATGTTTCATTGAGGGAGATCGATTTCAGTTAGATTTGTATATGACATATTTATTTCATTGCTGCCATTCTAGCAGGTATAGATATAGCCGTGCTAACAGAAAGGGTAGGATGTAATGATAAGATACCAGTGGTAAGCGGCTTCATTTTTCCTCATGGAATAATGAAGCCGTTTGTTGTGTTAGAAAGAATGATTTACTATGATGTAGTTAATGATAAAAGAAAGAGGAAGGGAAGGAACGTAATGGACGTACATAAGTGGGAATATTGGATTTCAAAGCTCGAGCTGCAGCCTCATCCAGAAGGAGGGTTTTATAAGCAAACCTATCGCTCCAATGATGAAATTTCTGATAAAGAAGTGTCATCGCAGTTTAATGATAAACGATTTCTATATACAAGTATTTATTTTTTATTAAGGTCTCAAGATGTATCACATTTCCACCGGCTGCAATCAGATGAATTATGGTACTATCATGGGGGAAGTCCTTTAACCATTCATATTATCTACCGCGACGGAACTTATCAAGAAGTAAAACTAGGTACAAACTTAGAAAATGGAGAAGTTCCTCAATTTTTAGTTCCAAGAGATACCATTTTCGGTTCCTCTGTCGCAAATGAGAATACGTTTTCCCTGGTAGGATGTATGGTCGCACCAGGCTTTGATTTCCGTGACTTTGAATTATTCACAAAACAGCAGCTGCTTGATGAATTCCCCGAGCATGTCGTGATCATCGACAAATTAGGGTACGATAAATTGCCAAATGATTAAAAAGCATGCATCTCGGTTTGATGCATGCTTTTTTCATTTGAACCAGCCTTTTTCCTTAAAGCGAGTAATGGCTTCAATGCGGTTCTTTACTTCGAGTTTGTCCAGAATGGTAGAAATATAGTTGCGCACTGTTCCAGTCTTAATAGATAGTTCATCAGCAATTTCTTTTGTGTTTTTTCCATCAGCTACTAGAGCTAATACTTCTTTCTCTCTTGCTGTAAGAGGACTGGTAGATTCACTATATAAGTCATCCACTAATTCTGGAGCATAGAGGCGCCTGCCTGCCATCACGCTTCGAATTGAATTTGCGAGTTCTTCACTTGGACTATCTTTTAGCAAGTATCCACTCACGCCTGCTTTCAAAGCTCTTTGAAAATAGCCGGAGCGAGCGAACGTTGTCAAAATGATGACTTTGCAGTTTAAATCTTTCAGTTCCTCTGCAGCTTCAAGCCCAGTTTTAAGAGGCATCTCGATATCCATTACGCATATATCTGGCTGATGCTGCTTAGCAAGTGATACCGCTTGTTCCCCATTTGAAGCTTTTCCGACAACTTCCATGTCATCTTCTAAATTTAACAAAGAGCCTAAAGCTCCTAACATCATTTGCTGATCTTCGGCAATGACAATTCGAATCATAATTGTTCCTCCTTAATATGTTTGACGATGTTTGGAACTGTAATATGAATAATCGTCCCCCCTTGACTGGAGATATCAAGATGGCCGTTTACAAACTCCAACCGCTCTTTCATTCCTAAAAGACCGTTTCCTTCCCAGCAGGTTTTTTTCGTATTAATACCCACTCCATTGTCTTCTACCGTTATGCCTACTTCTTTTGCAGACTGATGTAAAGTAATCGTGCAAACGGTGGCTTGACTATGTTTGACCACATTGGTTACTGCTTCTTTTAAGCACATGCTAAGAATATTTTCAATTAGCAAAGACACATTCTCTAGTGAAATAGCCTTTTCTCCTACAAACGTAATTTCGGCAGCTTCTAAAAGCTCTTGAACGCGTTTTAGTTCTTCGCTAAGGCGGATTCCACGCATTTGGGAAACCATTTTTCTCACTTCATTAAGAGCCGTGCGCGCTGTTTGCTGGACATCTTTTAATTCTGATTTTGCTTTTTCAGGATCTTTTGCAATAAGTTTTCTTGCTAAATCACTTTTTAGACCGATAAGAGACAGCTTTTGCCCTAACGTATCGTGCAGGTCGCGAGCTATACGCTGGCGCTCTTCCTGTTTTACAAGCTCAGAAATACGTTTATTTGCATCTTCCAGCTGTTCTTCCAGTCGGTCTCGCTTCTTCCGGTTATAAATGCTAAATGGCAGTACAATCACACTGATGGAAATTACAAAAATGAAAGGCAGCTGTTTTAAAAAGATCTCTTCTTGCATAACAACGTTAAAGTTTACCGAAATAACGGTGCTGATCAAATGAACAGCATACAAAGTGAAGAAAGCGAGCCGCTTGTGGATATTTCCAATAAAATAAGCGATAAAAAAAGCGAAGTAAAAAGCAAAGTAAATATAATTAAAAATCGTTGTTAGGGCTAAGGAAATGACGATTAATAAAGCCGTCCAGACGTAAACGGACTTGTCTGTTGAAACAAATGCAAAACGATAGAAAATAAAAAATAAGATGGTGAGTAAAGAGCCAAGAATAATGTGATTCATGGATGAAGACTGTAAGATAAAATAAAATGGTAAAATGGCAAATACCGTCCATATGTAAGGAGATAGCCCAGTGATTTTTTGGAAAAACGTATATTTTTTCATAAAGAACCTCATTTGCTTGTTAAAATACACTATTAGTTTACCACAAAGTAGAATGAAATAAGTTTAGGCGGATAGATAAAACAGTCAAGCTTTTGAAAGCTTGACTGTTTTATTAAAGTTCTGCTTTTGTTTGAGATGAAATTCTGCTTGCTTTTGGTCCAGCTGAGCGTTTTTTTATTTCTTTAAAGCTCACAAACATTTTGTTTTCTTCATCCCATAAACGGAATCGAAGAGAGCGAAGGCTTGTTGCGAGTGTAATGGTTGGTACATTTTGAAGAGGCTGTGTGTGTTGATGAACAGCTTCAAGCTTATAGTTGGGCACTCTTGGGCTTAAATGATGTACGTGGTGAAACCCGATATTGCCTGTTAGCCATTGCAATAGTTTTGGAAGCTTGTAAAATGAACTTCCTTCAACGGCTGCTTTTACATAATCCCAGTGCTCATCTTCTTCAAAATAAGAATCTTCAAATTGATGCTGTACATAAAACAGCCAAATTCCAATTGAACCTGAAATGAAGAAAATCGGTCCTTGAATTAATACAAACGCCTGCCAACCTACCAACCAGCAGGTCGCTGCTGCTAATGCAACAATCAATACATTTGTAAGATACGTGTTCATTCTCTCTTTTTTCTTCGCATTTTTTCGATTGAATCGGTTTGTAATCAAAAATACATATATAGGTCCCACGCCGAACATAACGAACGGGTTGCGATAGATACGGTAAGCGATTTTTTTCCAAATAGAAGCTTCTTTATATTCTGTTACGGTTAACACCCAAATGTCACCTGTACCTCTTTTATCTAAGTTGCTGCTTGTTGCATGGTGAATGGCATGGCTATGTCCCCATTGACTGTAAGGAAACATCGTTAAGACACCGGTAATTGTTCCGAGAATTTTATTGTGTTGTCTATTCTTAAAGAAAGAGTAGTGACAACAGTCATGAAAAATAATGAATATTCTTACTAAAAACCCTGCTGCGATAACAGTTAGCGGAAATGCTAAAAAATAAGAAATTGAAAGGCTCTCATAAGCGAGAAACCATAGTGTGAAAAAAGGTAAAAAAGTATTAATCAATTGTCTTATGCTGTCTTTCATTACTGCTTTTTCAAAAGGTGCAACTTGTTTTCGTAAATTCTTTTGTTTTTGTATAGTCATATGAAATTCCTTTCATCACCGTATATTATCCTCAGTATAAAGGGATTTTTCTGACTATTTAAGACATACGTGTCATATAGAAACTATGACACTTGTCATATATACGTAGGGGGAAGCTGTAAAAAATGAAAAAAAGCGGTATTTAACAGTCTGCGGTTCTGATAAAATTATACAGTGAAGGCTTATTGTTACGGAGCATTTAAGGAGAAAAAGGAGTTTGAAATGAATAAAAGAAATAGATGGGTATATTTGCTTCTAGCTATTATTATCATGGGAGCAGGCCTTTTATCAAGAAAACTTGCTGCGTATCTTCCTCACATCGTAAATATATATGCGGGAGATTCGTTATGGGCCTTAATGATTTTTGTCAGCGCGGGTTTTTTGTTTCCTACATGGAGAACAAAAATGATTGGTACGTTTGCTATAGTGTTTTGTTACTTCATTGAATTTACACAGCTGTATCACGCTCCGTGGATTGATGACATAAGAAAGACAGCGTTAGGAGGGCTCATTCTGGGGTATGGCTTCTTATGGAGCGATATACTAGCCTATTCGATTGGAGTCGCGGCAGGAATGAGCTGCGAGTACTATAGATATCGATTTAAAAGATCCGCCTAGCAAATACGGTTCAATGAATCTTAGAACTAAGCTGAGGATGGAATAAGCCTTAGGGTTATGAAGCAGGATGTATATACATAAAAATAAACTTATGCATAAAACTTTTTATTTAAAACCTATTGTCTATTCGTTGAACAAGAGGAAGAGAGGGGATTATTTGAATTTAATAGCCTGGATGATTATTGCATGTGAAATCGCTTTTTGGATAGTCATCATTTTAGGATTAGCAACAAGGTATATGTTTAAGAAACAAAAGCTCAGTTTTTTTATTTTAGCTCTAACACCCGTTGTTGATTTTTTTCTTCTGATTGTGACGAGCGTAGACCTTTACGGAGGTGCTAAAGCGACTTACGCTCATGCTATTGCAACCGTGTATATTGGAATTTCGATCGCTTTTGGAAAAAGTATGATTCAATGGGCAGACGAACGCTTTCAATATTATGTGATGAAAAGCGGTGAAAAACCTCGTAGGCGCTATGGAAAAGAATATGCAAAGCATTATTTTAAGTCATGGATACAGCATCTTGTTGCTTACGCTATTGGGGCAACTCTTTTAGCGGCGATGATGTATATAGTACCAAATGGAAAAACCAACGTGCTGCAAAATGTAGTGGAATTTTGGACAGTTATTGTAGGAATTGATTTCTTATTATCTCTTTCTAATTTTGTTTGGCCTAAAAAAGAAAAAGAGTCCGGTTATACCAACTTATAAAAAGGCATCGTCATGCGTGAAAAACCAGTGAAAAAACCTCTTCGTAAAGAGGTTTTTTCTTTTACCGTCCAGGGTATAGGTATATAAATGATGCTTGTCTGAGGTAGTTCAGTTTAGTTGCTTAAGCGGCTAAACTGCTTTTTGTGCAAATATATGTACATTTTATGTGGCATGCATGATAAGAATTCTGTGTATTCCATATACTACCTCATATGAAAGATAGACAAGTGATACAATACAGTTTGTTTTTAGGAGAGCTTTTATGAAAAAACGCCGGTTGGACTTTATTTTTTTATTTATTATTTTACTTTCAATTTATGCTTTCTTTTTTACCTCTATTGATATTCATTGGAAGTATGCCTTAGTTGGATTATATGGTGTCATCATTTTCATTTGTATGTATTCACTTATGCTTGAAAATCGAACGCCTGAAAGTACGTTGGTTTGGATGTATGTCCTCTTTTTCTTCCCTGTTGCAGGTTTTTTCTTTTATTTGTATTCAGGACAGCTCTATTTAAAGGGGCATATGTTCAAAAAAAAGCGTATGCATAACCGAGAGATGCTTAGAAAGATGGCAGATAAAGAAACGACGCCTGATCTATCTACGCTTCAATCTCATCAGCGTTACTTTGCTCAGTATCTTCAATGTGTATCTTTGACAAAGATGAATGTTCATACAAAAACCTACGTCCTTAAGAACGGGCAAGAAACGTTTAATGAAATCAAAAAGCATTTGCAATCAGCAAAACATTTTATTCATATGGAATACTATATGTTTCACTCAGATTCTCTAGGAAAAGAAATCATTGATATTTTAATAAAAAAAGCAAGCGAAGGTATAGAAGTGCGCTTTACATTCGATACAATGGGAAGCTTTACACTATCGGGTTCAGATATTAAACGAATGAAGAAAGCGAATATTAAAGTGTATCCTTTCCTACCTATTAAGTATGGATTTTTTAATCAAAAATTCAACTTTCGAAACCACCGTAAAATAGTCGTAATTGACGGGGAAGTAGGTTTTGTAGGGGGATTGAATGTTGGGGATGAGTATCTAGGGAAAAACAAAAAAATTGGCTTTTGGAGAGATACTCATCTGATGCTAAAAGGTGAATCCGTTCAAACCTTGCATTCAATCTTTATGTTCGATTGGGAATACGTTTCTGGGGAATGCTTAATTAACAATGAATCCTATACAAAACCTCATCCTGTCGAAGGGGAAGGCTTTGTGCAAGTGGTGGCGACGGGGCCAGATACGCAGGAAAATATGAGTGATTATTACTATACTATGATTACAAGCGCGACGAAATCAATCTGGATTTCAACTCCTTATTTTGTTCCAAATGAAGCCATAAGAACAGCCCTTCGTATTGCGGCTAGAAAAGGTGTAGAGGTACGAATTATGGTACCAGAAATTAATGATGGCTTTCTGACTCAATATGGAACAAGGTCATATTTTGCCGAACTTCTTCGATGTGGAATTGAAGTATATTCGTATAGAAAAGGGTTTTTGCATCAAAAAATTGTGATTATAGACGGAGATATGGCTTCGGTCGGTACTGCAAATATGGATATGAGAAGTTTTCATCTGAACTTTGAAGTTAATGCATTTTTAATTGAAGGAGAGACGATTCAAACGCTCATCAAAAATTACGAAGAAGATATGGAAGACAGTCATTTGATCAAACCGGTAGCATTTTACAAGCGAAGCTTAGTAGAACGTTCGAAAGAGTCATTTGCTCGCTTATTTTCAGGTGTTTTATAAAATAAAGTTTGTTTTCAAAAAGCAGGAGGAAACGTATGGGTGAATCTCCATTTGTTAAAAAAGATACGTTTGGTCGAAAGTTACATCGCTTAAAAGAACGTACTAAGCCATTTGTCGTGCGTTTTTCACGGTTTGGTCATGTGGCTCAAGGTGTGGTCTATTTTATCATCGGTATATTAGCGATTCAGACAGCTTTCGGATTAAAAGGCGATTTAGTTACTTCTCAAGGAGCCCTGCACACAATTGCAAAGCAGCCGTTTGGATTTTTAATTTTAATTATTTTGGCAGTAGGTTTAAGTGGATATGCGTTTTGGCAAATTATTTCTGCTATTTTTGATCCTCACCACGTTGGGCATGGTGTAAAAGGCGTTTTTACTCGTTTAGGCTATTTAGTTGTAGCCACGTTTTATATTAGTCTTTGTGTGAGTTCGGTAAAAATTTTGCTTCATGCTCACGTTCATACGTCAGGTAAGCATTATCAAACGGTATCAGCCAAGTTGTTATCTTACCCCTTTGGGCAAACCATCATTGCGCTTACAGGCATCGGCGTTATTATCTTTGGGATTGGACAAGTATATTGGGCTCTTTCAGGACGCTTCCTAAAAAAACTAAAGAAAAACGAAATGTCAAAAGAAGAGTGGCGATGGAGCGGGCATATTGGAAAAGCGGGTATTATTGCTCGAAGTATCGTCTTTGGCATTATTGGCTTCTTTCTTATTCGCACGGCTCTTCAAGCGGATCCAGACGAAACGAAAGGGTTAGATGGAGCCCTTGCTGAAGTAGCACAGCGTCCTTTTGGGTCTGTACTGCTGGCCATCGTATCAATCGGGCTTATGGCATACGGAGTATATATGTTTGCAGAATCAAGGTATAAACGAATTGATCCTTAATAAAATTAAAAAGATGAAAAAGCTACTTTTTGGCCTTCTGCTCATATCATATAGCAGATAGATAGTGAACAGGAGGAGAGGCAGATGCCATCGGTAGTAGGAGCCGTAAATATCTCGAATGTATTGGTTTCATCTTCAGTGGAGTTTGGTGATTGTCTGGCTATTAAGCCAAAGAGTACAGCTTTTACGACAGTCGGTTCTGGTAGCGGGAATACAGGGAATTTTATGAATATTACAAGCAGTGCCAGTACCGCTAATACAATTGATATGGATATTAAGGATCAAAATGTAGTGGGAAATGCATAAGAAACGAAAGCTTATCGTCATCGGACGGTAAGCTTTTTTATTTGAGTTTTACGTATACCCAGACGTTTCTTTACCACAATGTACCTCTAGGATTCTATCTTATAGGAGTAGTAAACTAGACAGGTGATGTCAAAAAGTGGGGAGGCGAAATTATAAAATGAAAAAAATATGTATGAGCCTGATTATTCTCTGTCTTTTCAGTGGAGGATTGGCCCCGATGAGTAAAGGAGACGCTGCTTCTTCAGTGGGCACTGTCAAAGGTGGCAACGTAAACGTATATCGTTCTCCTTCCTTACATTCTTCTGTTATGCAGACAGTGAAAAAAGGAGAAGAATTTCCTGTCATTTCATCTGAAGCTGGAGATGCAGCTCAAGTTACTACTCATACGGTAGTGCCGGGAAATACACTATGGCTATTAGCTAAGCAATACGGTATAACAGTCAGTGATCTGATAAAACAAAATCAGCTAAAAAAGACGGAGCTGATTCCAGGGCAAACGTTAAAAATACCAGCAAAAGGCTTGTTACATAAAGTAGTATCAGGAGATACGCTTTGGAAAATCTCCGTAAAGTACGGTGTAAAAGCGAATGAATTAACAAAGTTAAATCAGCTATCATCAACAAATATTAAGCCTGGACAAATGCTTATTATCCCTGATTACTATGTACAAGTACAGCTTTTGGAAGGGAAAAAGGGCTGGATCAAAAAATCTGATTTAGCGCAAAAGAAGCATCAGCCCGTAGTTATGGGGTGGAGCTTTAATGAAAAAGCAGCAGGCTACACAGAATCGATGAAGCAAAAAAATTTAGACGTTGTTTCACCTCGTTGGTTTACGCTAACGTCAAATGACAAAGTTGTTTCATCTTCTATAAATGAATCATATGTTCAAACGGCTCATAAAAACGGCAAAAAAGTCTGGCCGCTTATTGGTAACAATTTTGATGATGTGCTTACAAGTGATGTGCTAAGTAACAAAGCAAAGCGGCAAAAACTTGTATCGTCAGTAGAAAGTTCGCTAGTGAAAACAAAGAGTGACGGTATTAACGTTGACTTTGAAAATATTAATATCAAAAACAAACAAGATTTTGTTTTATTTATTAAAGAATTAAAAGCAGCGTTAAAGCCTCATGGTATGACTGTTTCAGTAGACGTAACAAGAGAAAATAATGATCCGTTTTGGTCGGGAAGCTTTGATAGAAAACAGATTGGTCAAGTGGCAGACTATGTCATTATGATGGGATATGAAGAACACTGGGGAGGAAGTCAGGTTCCAGGATCTGTTGCTTCGCTGCCTTGGGTGAAAGAAGGAACACAACTTCTTATGAAAGATGTACCAGCACATAAAATCCTGCTGGGAGTTCCTTTTTATACGCGAGAATGGAAAACGGACTTATCAACCAAAAAAGTTGTCACAAAAGACTTAACGATGAAAGAAGCGGAAGCAGTTATCTCTTCTAAAAAGTTAACTAAAAAATGGGATAGCCAAACCTCGCAGTACTATGTGGAATACACCGAAAATGGTACGAAGCATCAAATATGGCTCGAAGACAAAGCATCTATGCAGCGCCGAGTTAATTTGATTAAGGACTATCATTTAGGCGGGGCGGCAGCTTGGTATATTGGTTCAGAAACCTCAGATATATGGGAGTTATACAACTTTTAAATAAAAAACGCACCTCTTGCTTGATTTAGCGAGGTGCGTTTTTTATTTGCATCATAATGAAGCGCATACATCTATTTACAAACAAGATAAATTTTACAATATTTGTTTTTCTTGAGTTAATTTATAACCATATTCCAAAATGAGCCTATTTAACCTTTTTTTAGTTGAAAACGCTTAATGACTTTACGATAAAGATAATTTATAGTAAATTCAGTTTCTATACAATAAATTTACTAAATTAACAATTAAGTCATTTAATTATTAACTAAGTGAAAGGAATGGATGTTATGGGAAATGTATTAGTGATAGGCTTTCCAGGTGAAGGACATGTGAACCCTTCTTTAGGAATTGTAAAAGAATTGATGGCTCAAGGGGAAAAGGTTGTCTATTATGGCATTGAAGACTATGCTGAAAAAATTAAAAAATCAGGAGCGACATTTCGTGAATACGAAGATTTTCGTCCAAGTCTTGATATGAGTAACCGAATGACTAAAGAAGAGTCTTATGACCGCTATGAAATAATGAACTTATTTTTAAATGAATCTGAAAATATTATTACTAAAATTATGAGTGAAACAAAACATGAAACATATGATTATGTACTTTACGATTATCACCTTTTAGCAGGTTCCGCTGTGGCCGACCTTCTTCAGCTTCCAAAGGTTTCTCTTTGTACGACGTTTGCGTTAAATAAGGAGTTAGCAACTTGTATGATGCCAAGTGGTCAAACAGAACCTGACCAATCTTCCTTTTATCCTCAATTCGAAAAATCATTAAATAAGTTCAACAATCAATATAATACTGAGTTAAAAGATTCCATGGACATTATGTCAAATCCAGGGGATATTACGTTAGTATTTACGTCAGAATTTTTTCAGCCACACGTATCTGAATTTACGAATGAGTACAAGTTTATTGGTCCTTCAATTGTTAAACGACTAGATATTGAAGATCCTTCTTATTTACAAAATGAAAATGAAAAAATTATTTTTGTTTCTATGGGAACTATTTTTAATCAGCAGCTAGAAATCTATAACTTATGTATAGAAGCATTAAAAGATTTTAAGGGTAAAGTTATTTTATCTATTGGTAAAAATACAAAACCTGAAGAATTAGCACACATTCCAGAAAACTTCATTGTGAAACAATACGTACCGCAGCTAGAAATTTTAAAACGTGCGGATTTATTTATTACTCACGGCGGAATGAACAGCAGCAGTGAAGGTTTATACTACGATACGCCGCTTGTCGTTATTCCAATGGCAGTGGATCAATTTATGGTTGGAGATCGCGTGCAGGAGTTAGGAGCAGGCGTGAAATTAGATAAAAATAATGTATCTGCTGAGCTAATCAAAAATACAGTTAACGACGTTTTAACTACTCCCGCATATAAACAGCATGCACAACAAATTGGAGAATCACTTCGCTCAGCAGGAGGATACAAGCAAGGAGTGAAAGAAATTTTCAAGATGGTGCCTGTTAAAGTGTAATAGATGTAAGGCAGCTAGATAACTAACAGAGAGGAGTAAATAATATGAAGACTATAAAAAAAGCAGTTATACCAGCAGCAGGGTTAGGTACTCGTTTTTTACCCGTTACAAAATCTATTCCAAAAGAAATGCTTCCAATTGTAAATAAGCCCGTAATTCAATTTATTGTAGAAGAAGCCTTAAAATCAGGAATCGAAGATATTTTAATTGTTACAGGAAACGGGAAACAAGCAATCGAAAATCATTTTGATCATAATATTCAACTAGAACACTTGCTTGATCAAAAAGGAAAGACCGAACTATTAGAAGAAATGGAGCATATCTCTGAACTAGCAAATATTCATTACGTTCGTCAAAAAGAAATGAAGGGCCTTGGCCACGCGATTAACTGCGCTCGACAGTTTATTGGAAACGAACCGTTTGCAGTTTTATTGGGAGATGACTTAACAGACCCAGACCAGCCTTGTTTAAAACAGCTGATTGACCAGTATAACCAAACGGGTTCGTCGGTTATCGGCGTACAGCGCGTAGAGGAAGAATCCGTTCACCGTTACGGGATTATAGATCCAAAAGCAAATAAAAACAGATTATACGAAGTGAATGGTTTTGTAGAAAAACCATCAGTCGAAGAAGCTCCTTCTAAATTGGGGATTATTGGACGCTATGTGTTTACACCTGACATTTTTGATTATCTTGAAACGCAGGAAGCTGGAAAAGGCGGGGAAATTCAGCTAACGGATGCTATTCAGCGTATGAATATAGACCGTTCTATTTATGCTTACGAATTCGAAGGCGAACGTTATGATGCAGGGGAAAAATTAGATTTTATTTTTACGACCCTTGCTTTTGCGTTGAAAGATGAAGAATTAAAAGCACCTCTTTTAACTAAATTCAAAGAGCTGATCAACAAGGAAGAACAAAAAGAAAAAATTGCTGTACAAATTGGAAAATAACCTTTATTTACACACCTTTCTTCTGCATTTTCTTGAAGAAAGGTGCATTTTTTTGCGGGAATTGAACGTTTGAAAGCTGGATAGAAAGGGTTGAAATGAGTTCATGTCGAAAGCAGAAAATTCATTTGTATCGGGCATAAAGATTGTATTTACAGACCGGGATTTTCGAACAATTTTTATTTCATTATTTATTATTGGATTGTCTGTTGGGGGCTTTATGCCTTATTTAACGGTGTGGGCAACAAATACATTGCATGCCACTTCGTTTCAAGCAGGGTTTTTGTTTGTGCCAATGAGCATTATTGGTTTAGTCGTATCGTTTTATTTAGCTTCATTATCAGACAAATGGGGGAAACGAAAGCCATTTATTATTTGGGCGTTACTGATTGGAACCATTTCAAGAGTTCCGTTAGCGTTTACGCATTCTTATACAATAGCACTCATTTTACTTGCTATAGGAGGGTTTAATGCGTTTTCTTTTTTCTTTGCCCTGCTGAACGACTTTATTGTTAAAAAGGAAGACAGCAAATCGCAGGCAGGTACGATTACTGGTACTGTCCGAATGGCGTTTTCACAAGGCTATATTTTTGGACCTATGCTGGGCGCTTTAATCATTGACCACGGAGGGTATACTCTTTTGTTTTTACTATCAGGGTTGTTATCGCTAGCAACTTTAGTATGGGTTCTTTTTGCGCTTAAAGAAGACAGTATGCCTCAAACTTCAGCTCATGCATCTTCAAAAGCGCCAGCTGGTATACCTTCTGTATTAATAGCTGTATTCGTAGCAGCTCTTTTTATTTTTGCCGGTGATTCCGGGCGTTCTATGTATTTGCCGCTCTACATAACGGATACGTTAAAGCAATCCGTTTCGATTGTAGGGATTCTCTTTACCGTTACGTCTATTTTCGAGCTAGTATTTATGCCGTTAGGGGGCTATTTTTCTGATAAGGTCGGAGTTAAACGATTCTTTATCATTGGAATTGCTTGCCAAGTGCTTTATTTTGTTTTAACAAGCCTTCATTTACCGCTTAGTGGATTAATTGCGCTTCAAGTATTTTATGCTTTTATTCTATCCGCTACGATGGGAGTTGGAATGGTGTATGCTCAGTCACTGGCCCCGCGTCAAATTGGACTAGCCACGACGGCATACATGACAGCTATACAAACTTCAGCAGTTGTCAGCAGCTTAGCTATGGGGTCACTAGTCAGTGTGATTCCGTTGCCTTCTACTTTTTACATTTTAGCTGTTTTTGCGGTTATTTCAGGTGTGATGTTTCTATTGATGAAGCAAAAATCAGCTGGGGAAATGAGTTGAAAAGTTAAGAAGAGGGTGGAAGAAAAGTAGTTTGATTAAATTAAAACACGAACTATCTATCAAAAATGGATAAATAGTTCGTGTTTTTTTATAATCATGGTGAACGCAGGAGCGCAAGCGACGAGGAGGCTCATCGGCCGCCCGCGGAAAGCGAAACCTGGCACGGTAAGCAACAGCGGTCGAGCAAGCAGCCCAGATCATGTATCCAGATTGTTCTTATTTGGGTTGAATTCATTTCGGGATGTCCCAGCCTCTTTTTTATGAGGCTGTTTCTTGAATTTGTTCGCTGCGATTTCTATTTGAAATTTTGCGGTAGCGGTAATTAACAAAAGCTGCCGCTGCCATACCTACTACTGAAAGCATCGCATCAAAAATAAAAATAATTGAAATATGTCCCGTTTTAGACATGAGCCCTGTTGCTAAAGGCAATAAAATAGCAGCTAATCCAGCAGCCGTCGCGACAATTCCAGTAACCGTTCCTTTTTTATTCCAAAAAAGCTCGGTCATAACAGTAATCGCTAATTGAAAGACTCCAGCCGTAGAAAACCCCATGAAAAAAGCAGCTGCAATTGCAATAGCAGGTACTTTAACAAACAGAAGCGTAAGTACCGCTATAAGGGTAATCATCGGGTAAACGAGAATAACGGTTACAGGACGAAGCACTTTGCTTAATAATACAGCTAATACTAAAACAGAGATTAAAGCTCCGATGCTGTAGTAGCTTAAAAGGCGAACCGAGCTGCTTTCAGCCATACCTAATACTTGTTGACCATAAGTAGGGAGCCAAATTTGAGCTACCGTAAAAAGCGCTGTAGAAGTAAATCCAATCACAATAAGAGCAATTCCTTCTTGTTTCATGTTAGGAGCAGAGATAAATTTATTCTCTCCTGTATTTTGTTGTTGAACTGCACTCTGTTCGCGTTTATGATTGGGAAAAGGCAGTTTGAACATAAAGATCATATTTAGTAAATAAATAAGAGCAGGAAGAAAAAAAGCATACCCATAAAACAAATCACGATCTGCAAAAAAGGCAATCATAAACGGAAGAAGCGCTGCTCCTGCTGAAATAAATGCTTTTACAAGAACACTGGCTGAGCCTGAAGATTTAGGAAAGACCTCAATTAAAGCAGGGTACGTTCCAGCATCCATAGCAGAGTTTGCAATACCGGCGATAATAGCAAAAATGAAAGCTGTTTGATAATTTGGCGATAATGGAATGCCAATTAAGAAAATAGCCATCGTCAGAGACGAAACAATAATTAAAGGCTTTCGTCCGATTTTATCAGACAAGATGCCTGATAGAGAATATGAAAGCAATTTTCCAATTCCGATAGCAGAAATAATATAGCTGATTCCAGCACCGTCGGTATTTAATTGTTTTGTCAAAAATGACATATTTGATGCAAGCATGATATTGACCATGCCAAGTAAAAAGTAATTAATATACATACCTGAAGCTGACAGCATGTACTTATTTTTCATCGTTTACACATCCTTACGTAAAAAAGCTTATATGAAATGGATAAAAGTAATCACCTGTTCCTCCTTCTTTCTTCGTCATTTATAAACCTACTTCCATGATAAGTTTACGAAGACATTACCCTTACCTTTTATCATTGGATTTATTCAGTTTTTTTAGTATGCGACTAAATGCGTGCATCTAGTGCTTCAAATCAATATGAAATCTATTCTAACATGTTTTTAGCGCTTTAAACCAAAAAAGTGATGTTTTATAAAAAAATCCTGTTTTCTTTCGCGGCTTCACAAGAAGTGCCTCCTAATGATGGTTATTAAAAAGGGGAAAAGGGTATTTATAAACTAAGGAAAAGGAACAAAAGAAAGAAAGGTGAAAATAATGAAGCACAAAGTATTTTTTGATGCAGAATGTCCTTTATGCTACAACGTAAAAAAAATCATTAAAGCGCTGGACTGGACGAACCAAATTCAGTGGATTCCAGTTCAATATATTGAACGAACAGAGTATAGTTATTTAAAAGAAGAGGGAAGAGATTTATATGATCAAATTCATATGGTGACCAAAAAAGGTGAAGTTCTAGCAGGATTTGAAACGGTTAGACGACTTTTGGCTATTTTACCTCTTACATGTCCAATTGGTGTACTTCTGCATTTACCATTGATGAAAAAAGCGTTTAGTCCGCTATACAAATGGATATCCACAAACAGGTACGACTGGTTTGGACGCTATGATTCGCCGCGGCTTACGTAAACATATAAAAGGGACGAGCTTTGAAAAAGCTTGTCCCTTTTGTTTTGAAGACATTATACTTTATACATACTTTAATTTTTTAGAAACGTAAATTTAGTGTGACTGAGACGCGTACATTCTAGAAAACAGCTATAGCTGAAAGGGAGAACTTTATATGACAACAAAATGGACAGCTGAACGAATGCCCGATGTAACGGGGAAAACAGCCCTTATAACGGGAGGAAACAGCGGTATTGGGTTTGAAGCAGCAAGGGCTCTAGCAGCTCGCGGAGCAGAAATCATTCTTGCTGTGCGTAATAAAGCAAAAGGGAAAGAAGCTAAACAGAGAATTAAAGCGAATAATGGGAATGCTAAAGTGACTATTATGTCATTAGATCTTAGTGACTTGAGCTCTATTCGGCATTTTGCCAATCAATTTCTTCAACAATACTCGTCTTTGGATCTTCTCATTAATAATGCAGGCGTGATGGTGCCGCCCCACAGCAAAACGAAAGACGGATTTGAACTGCAGTTTGGCTGTAATCATTTAGGGCATTTTGCACTTACAGGTTTGCTGCTTCCTTTACTAACGGCCACTTCACATTCACGTGTCGTAACGGTAAGCAGTATAGCCGCTAATTCTGGAGAAATCTATTTTGATAATCTCGACGGGGAAAAAGGCTACAGTCCTATGAAGTTCTATAGACAAAGCAAACTCGCCAACCTATTGTTTGCCAAAGAATTGCAAACTCGCTTAGAAGCAGCCGGATCAACGACAATTAGTGCCGCTGTACATCCAGGTATTTCAAATACAAACCTATTATCACGCGGTTCAGGTAAAGAACCAAACAGCTTGTTGAAATTTTTAGTCAAGCTATTTAGTCAATCTGCAGAGATGGGCGCGCTGCCTACTCTTTATGCAGCCACTGAATCAATAGAAGGCGGTACATATATTGGACCAGACGGAAAAGATGCTAAAAAAGGATATCCTGTAAAAGATATGATGGGAGATGTTTTATTTAAACCGGACGTAGCGGAAAAACTATGGAGCGTATCTGAGGACTTAACAGGTGTTGAGTACTCGTTTCGTGCTTAAGATAAAAAACAGTTCTGTAAGTGCGGAGCTGTTTTTTTTGTTGCCCAAAAGCTATAGGTAAGCGGGTTAAATAAAAAAAGAATGTTGGATAGCATAATGATAAGTAAACGTACAATGAGTATGTTCTCTTTCGAGCGATCAAAGCACTCAACAAAGCTGAAGAAGCGGAGGGAAGTAACAGTGCCTGACAAACCTAGTATTACCTCAAGTGAAATTGGAACGCTGTGGATGACATATCAGCAGAAAACGTTAATCATTTGCTTGTTGGATTATATGATCGAACATGCAGACGATGAAGATGCTAAAACCATTATGACAGACTTGCGTGAGCAGCTTATTATATACATACGAAAGACAAAAACAATATTTGAAAAAGAAGGAGCCGTAGTGCCAACGGGGCTTTCATCTCAAGATGTAAACGTACAGGCTCCAAAACTATTTACTAATGGATTTGATATTATGTTTCTTCCTGTTATTAAAGAAATTAGTATGGGGATGTATACATTAAGTTTAGGTAAGGCCTACAGAGAAGACGTGGTGAAATTTTATCAAGATTTAACAAAGATTACGCAAGGTTGTTACGATTCCTGTACGCAGTATTTACTGAAAAAGGGATTTTATCACGCCCACCTTATATTCCGATGCCAACCACCGTTGAGTTTGTTTCTGACAGAAAATATTTGAGCGGCTTAAATGTGTTTGCAGATAAAAGAGTATTAAATACGATGGAGCTAGCTCAGCTTTATCATGGGGTCGAAACAAACATTGTGGGGATGAAGTTAATGAAGGCTTTTTCTCAAACGGCTAAAGATACCGAAGTCAAAAAGCATTTTTTGAAAGGAAAAGAGCTCAGTAAAAAGATTATTACACGTCTAGAGGAAGTAATTATACAAGACGATATTTCACCTTCCGTTGCCTCAACAGGAAGCATAACTCCTTCTGAGACGTCTGCTTTTTCTGATCGTTTGATGCTGACATGCGATATTTTACTGAGTAATTTTAGTATTGGAAGTCAGGCATTTGGAGCAGCCTTTAGTTTTCGAAGAGATATTGTGGCTAAAATGATGCTGATAGGAGAAGATGCGTTTCAATATGCAAGAGAAGCAACAGAAATTATGATCAAAAAAGGGTGGCTTGAAGTTCCCCCAAGCATTAATTAGCTAATATGAAAATACGTATTTACATGATGCCCTTCTAAAAGCAATGAATTTAAAATAAGTGAGCTAAAAGTACGGTGTTGATTCAATACACTTAGTATGTAAACCAACACCGTGTTTTTGCTTTGTTTGAGCAAGTTATGATGGAAATTTTTCAAAGGTATGCTACGATAAGAATTATCTTGAATTGAAGAGGTGTCACGATGAAAATAGAAGTTTGGTCAGATTTTGTCTGTCCTTTTTGTTATATTGGAAAGCGTCGATTAGAGCAAGCGCTTCAGCAATTTGCCCACAAAGATGATGTGCAGGTTGAATTTAAAAGCTTCGAGCTAGATCCAAATGCCCCAGTTAATACTGGTAAAACGATTAATGAAGCTCTTGCTGCTAAATATGGAATGACCATTGAACAAGCAAAACAAGCAAATGAAGGTATCGGCCAGCAGGCAGCTGGTGTAGGATTATCCTTTAATTTTGACGATATGAAGCCAACTAATACATTTGATGCTCACCGCTTAGCTAAATTTGCAAAAGCTCAAGGAAAAGAAGCAGCCATTACAGAAAAACTCTTATATGCATACTTTACTGAATCAAAACATCTAGGTGAAGAAGAGACGCTGGTTGCTGTTGCAGAAGATGCAGGTCTTGACCGAGAAGAAGCACGTCAAATTCTCGCGGATAAAAACGCATACGCAAATGAAGTGCGCAGTGATGAAGCAACGGCTCAGCAATATGGCATTAGCGGTGTTCCATATTTTGTTATTAATCAAAAATATGCGATTTCAGGTGCACAGCCAGTCGAGACATTTGTGGGGGCTCTCCAACAAGTATGGGAAGAAGAAAATCCGACTCCCACTTTGAAGAGCCTGTCTCCAGAAGGCGCAGATGATGCCTTTTGTGCAGATGGTCAATGTGCCGTTCCTGATTCTTCTAAAGACCAACAATAAATAAAAAGCAGAGGCGGAAATTTTGCTTCTGCTTTATTTATTTGTAAAAAATTCAACAAAAATACAAACAAGTGTTCTTGTTTTGTGTTATAATAAGTTTAGAAGCAACAAACCTCGATGAGTGAACTCCAAAAATAAGCGATTAAAAGTGATCCCACCATGAACTAGCTTCCATTTAATCCTGCAGGGGGAATCTAAATGAAGAACAAAATGCGCATTATCCCATTTCAAGTAGTTGAACAATTGAATCAATTTAATGAAATCCCGCAAGGAGTAGCTCTAATTGGAGCAGAGGAAGTATGGAAGCAAACAAAGGGACAGGGAATAACCGTAGCGGTTTTGGATACTGGCTGTGAGGTTACACACCCAGATTTGCAGGAGCGAATTATGGGAGGAAGAAATTTTACGCACGATGATCAGCAAAATCCTGATGTTTATCAAGACTATAATGGTCACGGTACTCACGTTGCAGGCACAATTGCAGCAGCGCATAATGGAATGGGTGTTGTAGGAGTGGCGCCGGAAGTGAATTTACTTATTCTGAAAGTACTTGATGAAAATGGTTCAGGTCAATACGAGTGGATTATTCAAGGTATTAACTACGCTATCGAGCAAAAAGTAGATATCATTTCAATGTCACTTGGAGGTCCGTCGGATGTACCTGAGCTACATGAAGCGATTCAAAGTGCTGTTGATCAGAATATTTTGGTTGTCTGCGCAGCGGGAAATGAAGGAGATGGAGAAAGCTCCACAGATGAGTTTGCGTACCCAGGCTCATATAATGAAGTGATTAGCGTAGGAGCCGTTGATTTAGAGAAACGTTCTTCAATATTTTCCAACTCGAACAACGAAGTGGACTTAGTGGCTCCGGGAGAGAAGATCGTATCAACTTACTTGAATGGAAAGTATGCCGCACTGAGCGGAACTTCTATGGCAACACCTCACGTAGCGGGAGCTTTGGCATTGATAAAAGTTCTTTCAAATGAAACGTTTGGAAGAGAACTTACAGAACCAGAGCTTTACGCACAGTTAATCAGAAGAACATTTCCATTAAATGAATCACCAAGAGAAGTAGGAAACGGATTTGTGCACTTGACCGTTGTTGAAAAGCTGTTGCGTGAAATTCAACGTCAGATGACTTCAGAGGTGATCGGATGAGAAGCAGTTTAGATATGTTAATGATGGAAAAGCAGCAGGCAAAAGCTCTTTATCACGAATACGTAAACAATCGAAGTTATTATGATGAAAAGACGGATGAAGAGAGTAAAAATCTTTATTATCGAGGTACTCTCTTTAAAAGAGAAGCCATGCAAGCTTTGTTAACGGAAACGCATCAGCATTTGCTGAGTTATTCGCCGCATAAATATGTATATCCATGGGTGGATCTACAGGAAAATGGAGAGCTGAAGAGTCTGTATTCAGGGAAAGGCATGGATCCGTTAGAAGCTATACAGCAAGATATTGATCAACTTCAGTCGCTTAGTAACTCATCTGTTTCAAGCAATGATATACTGCTAAACTGTGAGCACGTTGTCCCGCAATCTTGGTTTGGAAAACAAGAGCCTATGAGAGGCGATTTGCATCATTTATTTGCGTGTGAACCTTCTTGTAACAGCCGAAGAGGTAATTCTTCTTATATTGACTTCCCGAATTATACACCGGAAGTTAAACAATCAGATGTGAAAGAAGGGTGCGGTAAAGCAGAAAAAGGTAAGTTTGAACCCGAATATGGAAAAGGAATTGTAGCTCGAGCTACGCTTTATTTTTTAATTCGCTATCATAATAAAATTGACTCTTCACGAGTAGATCTTCCTCTTTTACTAAAATGGCATGAAGAATTTACCGTGTCACTTTATGAAAAACATCGAAATGCAGCAATTTTTGAATTGCAAGGCAACCGAAATCCTTTTATCGATTTTCCTGACAAAGCAGGTGCGTTAATGAGTTCTGCTTTCTAAAATAGCGAAGAGCTCCGCTTCGAATTGAAGCGGAGCTCTTTTGGATAATCTAATATGAAAATCCATATTTATCACTTAAAAGGGCATCCATTTTATTTAATAAGCGAAAATATTCTTCCTGTTCTTCTACAGTTAGAGCTGCTAGCATATCTTTTAAAAATACATTTCGCTTTTCTGTAATCATTGAAACAAGCTTTTTTGATTCATCTGTCAATGAAACCCACACGACTCTCCGGTCTTTTTCGTCTCGCACGCGCTGAATGAGAGATTCTTCTTCCAATTGATTTAATAAGCTAGTTGTAGCGCCCGAGGTTAAGTGAAGTTTATTTGAAATATCTGCCACCATATACTTTGTGCCGCTGGCAATGTAGTTTAAGATATAAAATTTAGTGGGTGTTAAGTGATAAGGCTGTGTTTTTAATGTTTCTTCGACTAAATGTCGTATATATTGAAAAAAAGATGTGTTAATTTGATAAAGGTGTTCAATTTTTGATTCTAAATTGTTATCCATGCTAGCTTCCATCTCCTTATACACTATGGACATATATAAACTAACTCTAAAATAAAATGAAACAATTGTAAAGGATGGCAATGATTATCTTTAACCACCATTATTATTTTTAAATTAATATCTTTACGGAAAAATATCTTTATGATAAAGTTATTTAGGTAGTTAACCAAATAGATGATTATAAAGAAACATATTTCCTAATAGATGGAGATAATATCTTTATGAAAAAGCTATATAAAAAAGTAATTTTATTAGTGAAATATCAAGGAGGAGTAATGAATGTCTAGAAGTCGCTTAATGGTAACAAATTTTATTGGAATCATCGTTATTTTGGCTTTATTAATTGGAGGAGGGTATTATTACGTTCAAAAATCCAACTATATTACAACGGATAACGCTAAAGTATCTGGAGATGTATACAACGTAATTGCACCTGCAGCAGGTAAAGTAGCAAGCTGGACAGTGGAAGAAGGAAATGATGTATCAAAAGATGCTGAAATTGCTAAGATTCAAGCTGAAAAAGGCTCTGTAGCTGCTATAGTACCAGCAGATGGAAAAATTATTCAAACAAATGTAAAAGAAAATCAAATGGTTCAAGCTGGACAGCAAATTGCCACGGAAGTAGATATGAAAAATCTATTTATCGTAGCGAATATCAAAGAGGATCAGCTTAAGGATATTAAAGAAGGCGACGATGTGGATGTAACAGTAGACGGAGATAGCAGTACAAAAATTGACGGTAAAGTTGAAGAAGTGGGATATGCAACTAATTCACTTTCATCTTTAACATCGAATTCAAGCTCGGATGGAAACTACACAAAAGTATCTCAAACGGTTCCTGTAAAAATCTCTATTTCTAATTATTCAGAGCATGTGCTACCAGGAATGAACGCTGAAGTAAAAATTTCGAAAGACTAATTCTTACTACAAAAGTTCAAGAAGGGAGGAAATATGATGACAGCCAGTATAGAGAATACAAGTGATGGATCCATCAAAAAGCATATCCCGCTATTAATTGTGTTAATGCTTGGTTTGTTTCTTGCGATATTAAACCAAACGTTATTAAACGTAGCCATCCCGCATTTGATTACTGAGTTTGGCGTAACAGCAAATACAGCTCAGTGGTTGTTAACTGGATATATGCTTGTGAACGGGGCGTTAATTCCGCTTTCAGCTTTTTTAATTGAACGATTTGGTGTGCGTCGCTTGTTCTTATTTGCAATGTTTTGTTTTACAGTAGGGTCATTGATTTGCGGAATTGCACCTACATTTTCAATTATGCTTACCGGCCGTTTAATTCAAGCTATTGGCGGAGGTGTCTTATCGCCTCTTGTTATGACCATTATTGTGTTTATTTTCCCTCCTCACATGCGAGGAAAAGGGATGGGTATTTTTGGATTAGCCATGATGTTCGCACCGGCTATTGGTCCAACATTATCTGGATGGGTTATTCAAAACTATGATTGGCACATCCTTTTTAACGGCATGGTGCCATTAGGTGCCATTGTATTAATTATTGCTTTCTTTCAATTAAAAGACATTCAGCCTCCAAAGGATGTAAAAGTTCACATGCCTTCGGTTGTGACATCACTTGCAGGTATGGGATTATTGCTTTACGGATTCAGTGAAGCTGGAAATGACGGCTGGACAGACTCAGTTGTTCTTTCTACAATCATTGGCGGGGCGGTTCTTTTAATTATATTTGTTCTTCAACAAATTAAATCTGAAAAGCCGCTATTGGATATGCGCGTGTTTAAATATAATATTTTTTCACTATCAAATATTATTAGTATTGCGATTACAATCAGTATGTACGCAGGTATGTTCTTGCTTCCAATTTACTTGCAAAATATCCGCGGATATTCTGCTTTTGATTCAGGACTGCTGTTGCTTCCTGGCGCACTTGTTATGCTGGTTATGTCGCCGATTTCAGGTACATTGTTTGATAAAGTGGGACCTCGCCCGCTAGCAATCGTTGGTATGCTCATTACATCTATTTCAACGTTTGAATTTACGAAGCTGACGATGGATACACCTTTTAATCATATTTTAGCGATTTATATTATCCGCTCGTTTGGTATGTCACTTTTAATGATGCCAATTATGACAGCCGGTTTGAATCAGCTTCCGCAGCGACTAAGCAGTCACGGAACGTCAATGTCTAATACGCTTCGTCAAGTAAGTGGTTCAATTGGTATTAGTTTAATGACGACTATTTTTACGAACCGTACAACGTATCACGTAAATGAAATCAGCAGTTCTATGAATACGTCAGATCCATTCTTTATGAATAGCTTTCATTTATTTGTACAAAAAGTAGCTGCTACTTTGCATTTATCACAAGATCAAGCTCAGCAGCAAGCGCTGACGATTTTATCTGGAAAAATGACGCAGCAAGGTACGATTCAAGGTATTAACGATGCCTTCTACTGGGCAACAGCGATTTCTGTTATCGGTTTAATCTTAAGTTTCTTCCTTCGTGACGTACGTAAAGATAAAGTAGTCGAAGAAAAGAAATCAGAAGCTCAAGAGGAAGATATTCGTATGCTTCCAGCTCCGAAAAGTATAAATTCATAAGGTGCTACAGAAATCTAAAGTTCATCATAAAACATGTTGGAGAGAAAGGGGCAGTGAGGTGGATGGATCCATTGATATTTGGTGAAGAAATTCAAAGAATCTCAATATCTTTAAACAAAAAAGTAATGACAAATGTAAAAAGCCTTTTACAGCATTACGGAATTACCCCTTTTCAATATCATATTTTACTGATTGTTGAACGTGCAGATGCAACACCTGTCACCAAAGTGGCAGACGAAATGAAGGCGAGCCCAAGCGTTATCACAGCATCGATTACACGTTTGTATGAACTGAACCTTGTGGAGCGCTACCATTCAAAAAGAGACCGGCGTAAAGTTATGGTTGAACTTACAAACAAAGGGAAACAAGTGATTCAAGCTGCTGAGAAAGACATGCAGCACGGGGGTGAAAAACTGTTTGCTTGCTATAAAGAAGAAGAACAGCAGCAATTTCTCACGCTCTATCGGCAGCTAGATGAACATGTGACTTGAACTTGAGTAGAAAAAAGTATATTGAGTTAAGCGGAGTGAGTGTAAATGAATAAAGAAACGGTAAAAAACATTCGGAAAAACTACAATATGAATCAGCGAAACTTCGCCCAAGCAGTGAACTGCAGCTTTTCTTTAATCGCACTGGTTGAAGTGGGCAAGCGAAGAGTAACAAAAAACTTGGAAAACAAAATTAAGCAAGCATTTCAATTGAATGATCATGATTTAAAAACAATGCAGAGCTAATACAAAAAGTAGGTGTGAAACGAGCGCACCTACTTTTTTTTGTCTTGTTTTTTTGTAAGCGGATCTACGGTATGTTTGTAATCATAGGCTTTCGAAGTGGTAACTACGCACAGCAGTAAAATAACAAATACAATGATAATAGAGAGCGTAATAATGATGATCATATAAAACATCCTTTCTCTTTCTTATTACATATGCTTTCGGTCTTATTGGTAAAATTCCTTCTTTCTCCACATAGTGCAGAAACGACAAACGCATACTAGTAACAGTCTAGAATAAAGGAGTGTTCATTATGAATGAAAAAGAGTTGAAAAAACAATTAAAAAAGGTAGCGGATTATCCTGCATCTAAAGCAGATGGAGTAGATGAAGAGTTTTCTCGTGAATTAGCAGATCAAGACGATTTAGAAGCACAGGCTAGAGCGAACGCTGCAGATGAAAGACAAAAAAAGCAAAACTGAAGCTGAGGTAAAAGTATTTTAGCTCAAGTGAAAAATGAACCACTAATCGAAATGTTTGATTAGTGGTTCGTTATTTCTCAGCCTCATTTATTATTTTTTCAAAAGCAAATAAACAAAATAAGGAGCACCTATTACGGCGGCAATAATTCCTGCCGGTATACCGTTAGGATCTGCAATGTTATGTCCTATAGTATCAGCAATCAGCAAAAGCCAGCCGCCAAGTAAAATAGCAACGGGAATAAAAAGCTGGTTTCTCGGTCCAACTAAGCCCTTTGCAATATGAGGAGCAAGAAGCCCAATAAAGGCCACGCCGCCTGTAACTGAAACTGCTGCTGCCGCTAATGCAACCGCTGCTAAAAGCAGTGTTACACGCTCTTTCTCCATAGAGATACCTACTCCAATAGCTGCAGCTTCATTTAAGTTAAAAATATTTAATGAATTCGCTTTATACAATATAAAAGGAATTAATACAAGAAGCCAAGGTAGAAGAGCCCATATAAAAGGCCAGTCTGCTCCCCAAATGTTTCCTGCAATCCATTTAGCAATAAAATCAACTTTGGCACGATCAGCTGATGACATAATCACAACCATCATTCCAGAAAGTGCCATGGAAAAACCTACGCCTGTTAAAATAAGCTTTACAGGCTGCAGCCCTTGGCTTTTACTATATGCGCAAAGATAGATAAGACCAGCTGTAAATAAGGCGCCAATGAACCCTACTAACGGAAGGGCATAGACGAAAGAGCCAGCTTCAATTGGGAAAAATAAAAAGAATACAGCAATTGCGACACCTGCCCCTGAATTAATTCCTATAATTCCAGGTTCCGCTAAATCATTGCGCGTAACCCCTTGTAAGATAGCTCCTGACAAAGCAAGAGCCATTCCAGCTAAAAGGGTAATAAGAATTCGCGGAAGTCGAATTGAAAAAAGAACGAACTCATCTGTAAAATTCCCTTTGCCAAAAAGAGTAGGAAACACTTTATTATAAGCAAGCGGTGCATCACCGAGCCCCATTCCTATCACAATGGTTACAAGAATCAAAGCAGTGAGCAGCGTCATAATTATTCGTTGTTTTCTGATAAGCGCTGGGTGAATCATGAGAATGCTTTTCCTCCTTTACGAACAATGGCTAAAAAGAAAGGTAAACCAATCATCGATACAATTGCTGCTATCGGTGTTTCATAAGGAGCACTTACTGTTCGGGCCAATGTATCCGCCAGCAGCATGAACGCTGCGCCAGTGATAGCGGACATAGGGATAATATAACGATAATCGGTTCCTACTACTCCTCGTACAATATGAGGAATCATCAAGCCGATAAATACCATGTTTCCAACTAGCGCCACAGAAGCGCCGGCAAGAAGAATCATGACGATAAATAAAATGGTTTTGACTTTTGTGGTTTGCTGCCCTAATCCTACAGCGACTTCTTCATTTAAGCTTAAAATAGTAAGCTGCCTAGAAAGCAGAAGGGCAATGAATATACCTCCAACAATAAAAGGAACAATGATTTGAAGCTGTTCCCAAGAAGTGCCTACCATTCCGCCAGCTGTCCACATCGATACATCTTTTGAAATTTTAAAATAAATACCTACGCCTTCTCCGATCGCATAAAGAAACGCTGAAACGGCAGCCCCGGCTAGTACAATTCGAAGCGGAGAAAAACCGCCTCTTTTTATAGCAGCAATTCCAAACACCAGGATTGCTCCAACGCCGGCCCCTATAAAGCAAGCAATCGTAATACCTAAATAATTTACAGAAGGGATAAACGCAATTGTTACAGCTAAAGCTGCATTTGCGCCAGAAGTTAAGCCTAAAAGTCCTGGATCTGCAAGTGGGTTTCTTGTCATACCTTGCATAATCGCCCCTGATACTGATAAAGCAGCCCCCACAAAAACAGCGGCGATTTCACGGGGTAGGCGAATATCTCGGATGATCGCAATCTGTTCGTTTACACTGCTTGATGAAAGTGCTAGCCACACGTCTTTTATCGATATATCAGCAGCGCCAAAAACCATTGAAGAAACAAACATTATGAGGAATACGAGCAGCATACCTATTAATTTATATAAAAAAGGAATGAAACGCTGATTGTCTTTTTTCATATAACACCCATCTTTTCATGTAAGAATAAATTTAGTAAAACAAAGCAAGAGGAATTCTAAAAAGAATTCCTCTTGAATGAATTACTTACCAAGAAATTTTTGAGTAAAGAAATCTAATTGATAATCTAATGTGATTGGATCATTAAAATAAAATTCTTTTGCATTCGCTTCAAATACGTGATTATTCTTTACAGCAGGAATATTTTTGTACGTATTTGTTTTCTCAAATGATGTATCTCCATCTTGGTTTTTGCTAAAGATTAAATAATCTCCGGCATATTCAGGAAGAACCTCCGGTGAAATCGCATAGTACCCATCTTTCAAAGCCATTTCCTTTACTTTCTCCGGCATCTTTAATTTCATTTCTTGATAAAGAATTTCCGTTCCGCGTCCCCAGTTATCGCCAAACACATAAAGCTGCTTGTCAAAGTTCTCAATAACCGAAACCGTGGTATCTTCGCCAATTTTAGCTTTGATGTCAGATCCAGCTTTTGCCGCACGCTTTTTAAAGTCGTCTACCCATAATTGTGCTTCTTTTTCTTTATTTAAGAGCTTTCCGATTTCTACATGCTGAGTAAGGTAATCTACTTTATTGTATGTATACGTCACAGTAGGGGCAATTTTTTTCAATTTATCAATGTTTTTTGTATTGGATAAGCCAATAATTAAGTCAGGCTTTAATTCAATGATCTTCTCTAAATTTTCGTCTGATACTTCTTCAACGCCTTTTAATTTTTTTTCAAAGCGGGGATTCATTTTAGACCATGAGTCCACTCCGACAATGTTAACACCTAAAGAAAGTACGTTACCTGCATAGGAACCTAACACAACAACACGTTTCGGATTAGACGGAACTTTTACAGGGCCGTCTTCAGATTGATATGTAATCGTCTTGGATTCGCTGTTTCTTTTGCTAGAATCGTTTTTGCTTTCAGTTGAACCGTTGCCGCAGGCGCTGATAAGTAGTACGAATATAAGCATGAATGGAAGCAATAGTTTTTTCATTTAGTTATCTCCTCTTAATAAATTATACGTGATACACATCGGTTTATTTGTTCTCGGATCTCGTCCAATTTCAGCATCAATATGAAAAACTTTTTTTAGAACGTCATGTGTAATGACTTGTTCACACGTTCCGGCTTTGACAATTTCTCCATCTTTTAAAGCAATGATATAATCCGCGAACCGAGCGGCTTGATTTAAATCATGAAGCACCATTACAACTGTACGCTCCTGCTCTTTGTTTAGTTTTTGCAGGAGTTCTAGTACTTCTAACTGATGTGCCATATCCAAGTAGGTAGTAGGCTCATCGAGAAATATAATATCGGTTTCTTGAGCTAAAGCCATCGCAATCCACACTCGCTGACGCTGACCGCCTGAAAGAGAGTCAACGGGACGAAACTTGTAGTCTTTTGTTCCTGTTACTTCAAGTGCCCAGTCAATCGTGTGATAGTCTTCTTTTGATAGGCGCCCAAAACCTTTTTGATAGGGAAAACGCCCATAAGATACGAGTTCTCCCACAGTTAAGCCGCTGGCACTTTCTGGCGTTTGAGGAAGAATGGCCATTTTTTTAGCGAGTGATTTTGTATGTTCTTTTGAAATGTTTTCCCCATCTAAAATAACGGAACCAGATTGATGAGAAATAATGCGGGTAATGGCTTTTAAAAGCGTTGATTTGCCGCATCCGTTTGAACCAATAATCGTTGTAATCTTTTTGTCTGGAATGTTAACGCTTAAATCTTTTACTATTAGACGTTCACCATAACTAATATGTAATTCTTCTGTATATAGGCGAACCATATCTGAACCTCCGTTTATGTTTAATACAACGAATATATGATAATGATTATCAATATCGTTTTCTTTACATACTATAATTCGAACGTTTTGGTATGTCAATAGTTATTTTTATTGTCAAAACGTTGAAGAAGATGTATATTTAAATGAGAATGATAATCAATAACGGTTGATTGTAAGGAGTGAACGTGCATGACACAACATGAACTTTTTGATGTGACAATTATCGGTGGGGGACCGGCTGGCCTTTACTCGGCCTTTTACAGTGGACTAAGAGAAATGAAAACAAAGCTGATTGAATACCAGCCAAAGCTAGGCGGGAAGCTTCACGTTTATCCAGAAAAAATGATTTGGGATGTGGGCGGACAAACTCCTGTTGCTGGTGCAAAGCTTATTGAACAGCTTGTCGAACAAGGGCTGACGTTTGATCCAACTGTTGTTTTAAATGAGAAGATTGAATTGATTTCTCGCTTAGAAGATGGTATTTTCCAGCTAACGAGTTCTTCAGGTGAACATCATTACTCTAAAACCATTATCCTTGCTGTCGGAGGAGGTATTTTAAACCCGCAAAAGCTCAAAATTGAAGGAGCAGAACGATTTGAAGTAACAAACCTAAACTATACGGTTAAATCTCTGCAGCATTTTAAAAATAAAACGGTGATTGTTTCAGGCGGAGGCAATTCAGCCATTGATTGGGCAAATGAGCTAGAGCCCGTTGCTGAAAAAGTGTATATTGCGTACCGAAACAGTGAACTAAATGGTCATGAAGCACAAGTGAGGCAATTAACGAACAGTTCAGCGCAGTGTCTGCTTAATACATCTATTACAAAATTAGTGGCTGATGCTACGCATGAATTTATAGAAAAAGTTGAACTGACTAATCATCAAACCGGTGAAATTGCTTACTTGCCGATTGACGAAGTTATTATTAATCACGGCTATGAAAGAGACACAGAGCTGTTAAAGGGCAGTGAACTACATATCAAAACTATTGATGACTATTACATCGCAGGTAATGCAGCAAGTGAAACGTCTGTAGAAGGCATATATGCAGCTGGAGATATTCTCATGCACGAAGGAAAAGTCCATTTGATTACCGGCGCTTTTCAAGATGCTGCTAATGCCGTAAACAAAGCAAAACAATTCGTTCAGCCCTCTGCTGCTAAGACAGCTATGGTTTCTTCTCATAATGAAGTATTCAAAAAGCGTAATTCAACACTAATTAAACAAATGATGAAGTAAAGCGAGGTGCAGTGTGCATGTCGCTTCTTTCTCTACGGTGGAATTATCGACATGAAGAGGCAGGGAACGAAAAAAGGAAAGAGAAATATAATAAAAGAAAACGCTTACATTTTTTTAAATGACACAGCGCTTGTTTGCATAAGGGGGAAGCCGTATGAAAGAAAAAAAGAAATATCAGTTTGAAACAAAAGCCATTCACGCAGGGTATGAGTCTAAACATCATTTTGACAGTTTAGCTCCTCCTATTTACCAAACTTCCACATTTACATTTTCATCGCTTGAACAAGGTGCAAACCGATTTAGCGGAGCAGAAAATGGTTATGTATATTCCCGGTTATCTAATCCAACGGTCACTATTTTAGAAGAGCGTATGGCCCAGCTTGAAGAAGGCGAAGCCGCTTTGGCATTTGGATCAGGAATGGCTGCAGTATCGGCTGTATTGATTGGACTTACAAAAGCAGGCGATCATATTTTATGTTCTAAAGGAGTATATGGATGCACGTTTGGTCTTCTAGAAATGCTTGAGGAAAAATATCAGATCCATCATTCTTTTTCCAACTTGGAAACTGAGGAAGAAATTCTTGCTGCTATCAAAGAAGATACAGCATGTATTTATATTGAAACACCGATTAACCCGACTATGACTTTAGTAGATTTAGAGTTAGTTGCTTCTATCGCCAAACAAAAAGGAATTCCTGTGGTAGTAGACAATACCTTTTCAACTCCTTATTTGCAACAGCCGCTGAAGCTTGGGTGCGACTTAGTCATTCATAGCGCAACAAAATTTATTGGTGGACACGGAGATGTTGTAGCAGGAATTGTAGTAGGGAACGAAGAGGTTATTTCCGTACTGCGCAAAACGACGCAAAAAGATATCGGAGGCATTCTTTCACCGTTTGATGCTTGGCTATTACTCCGAGGCTTAAAAACGCTGGCCGTTCGAATGGATCGTCACTGTGAAAATGCTGAACATATCGCAAAACAATTAAGTCTCCACCCCAAGGTGAAAGCCGTTTATTATCCAGGTGATAAAAAAAGCACTGCTTATTCTCTCATGCAAAAGCAAATGAAAAAAGGAGGGGGGCTTCTCTCCTTTGAAGTGAAAGGAGGTTATGAAGAAACCGTAAAAGTGGTTAATCAGCTTAAGCTCATTTCTATTGCGGTGAGTCTTGGAGATGCTGAAACACTTATTCAGCATCCTGCCTCGATGACGCATGCAGTTGTGCCGGAAGAAGCTCGGAAAGAAATGGGAATTTCAAACGAACTCCTTCGTTTATCAGTTGGACTGGAAGCATGGGAAGATATTATGAGAGATTTACAGCAGGCATTAGATAGTATATAACAAACGCTCAAACAACGCTTGAAGTATCTTAAGGATATTTCAAGCGTTGTTTTTTGACTATCAACCGTATGTCATCTTTTGCGAATAGAACTTTACCTACATCTTTAGACAAATGTCCTAGACAGAAGAGATGCCTTTCAATAGACTAAAGGTTATCTGTAAAAATACAATATTTAGGTAAGGAAGGTGCTCTGCTATTATGCTTCATAACCCAACTGGAAAAAAACGTCTAGGATTGGCGTTTCTTCTCAGCACGCTTGCGATATTAGGTCCGCTTAATATCGATATGTATTTGCCAAGTTTCCCTGCTATTGCTGATCATTTAGATGCGAGAGCTTCACTTGTTCAGCTTAGTTTAACATCGTGTTTACTAGGCCTTGCCATTGGTCAAATCGTGATCGGTCCAATCAGTGATGCGAAGGGACGAAAACGACCTTTACTCATTTCCATCTCTTTATTTATGATATCGTCCTTGCTCTGTGCTTTGGCTCCTACTATTACAGCTTTAGTCATCGCACGCTTTTTACAAGGGTTTACAGCTTCGGCAGGAGTTGTTCTTTCTCGAGCCATTGTCAGAGACGTTTTTAGTGGAAGAGAGCTTACGAAGTTTTTTGCTCTGTTAATGGTTATTAATGCCTTTGCACCAATGATAGCACCAATGGCCGGAGGTGCTATTTTACTTCTTCCTTTTGCAAGCTGGCATACTATTTTCTTGTTTTTAAGTTTAATAGGCCTTTTAATTGTTTTAACAATTTCAATGCGTTTAAAAGAAACTTTGCCAATTGAAAATAGAACGCCAAGTTCAATTGGTCATTCCATTCGCACGATGGGCAGTTTATTACAAGACCGTTCTTTTATTGGGTATGCCTTAATTGTCGGACTGGTCCACGGAGGAAGCTTTGCTTATGTATCAGGTACTCCATTTGTCTATCAAGGGATCTACCATGTTTCTCCGCAAGTTTTTAGCATTTTGTTTGGCATTAACGGCTTGGCCATTGTGACTGGAAGCTTTATTATTGGGCGCTTTAGCGGAATTCTTCATGAAAGAAGCCTGCTTCGCATTGCCGTGATTACGGCTGTAAGTGCTACTAGCGTGCTTCTTATTATGACCATGCTTAAAGGGCCGCTGGCTACGATTGTTATTCCCATTTTTATTTACATGATCTCTATAGGAATGACGATCACAGGCTCGGTGACATTGGCAATGAAAAATCAAGGACATAGAGCAGGAAGTGCGAGTGCCGTGTTAGGCATGCTTCCACTAACTTTAGGATCAATTGTTTCTCCTTTAGTGGGTATTAACGAAACCACAGCGATTCCGATGGCTGCTATTTTATTTAGTACGGCGCTTTTAGGTTTTGTAGCTTTCTTTACGTTAACTAAAAACAAGAAAGAAACAGAAAAGTGCGAAATTAATGAGTTTAAAACGGAGGTTTCTCCGTAATCACTTTTTTGATTGTTTGAAAGCACCACTCCTTTGTGAAAATGAGTGGTGCAAATTTATTCAAGTATTGGATAATATATGCTAACCTTATGACATGATCGAAAGGAGTGGATAATAATGAGTAAAGTAATTCCTGAAATAACCCTTAATGACGGGGTAACCTTGCCTGCTATAGGTTTTGGTACATATAAGCTTAAAGGAAATGAAGGAGTCAACGCTATAACGAGTGGGATTGATGATGAATAGCCCACAATTTAAAGGGAATATCCTCATATCGCCAATAAGCCACTCCTGTTGGGCTATTCTTAGCCTCATGGTCTAAGCTTACCTTCGCCAGTAAGAGATTAGGGCCTATGCCTGCCATAGCTGTGAGGCGTGTCTTATGATAAATTTCGTCGATAATCTTGTGGGTTAATTCTTCTGGTGTACGAGCGAATAGATGCAACGAAGCTGTCGCATCAATAAACAACTCATCAATACTATAGGCATGAAAATCCTCAGGAGCCACATACTGTAACACCAAGCTCGAAATATAGGTCGAAGCCTTGATATACCTCTCCATGGATGGATTCACCACATGGATATCTTTCCTTTTAGGAATGTCGAAAAGACGACTTCCTGTTTTGACTCCTTCTTTCTTTAATAAGGGTGTGGCAGCTAATACAACGGATCCCGACCGTTTGATATCTCCGACTACTGCAAGCTTTGTTTTCAACGGATTTAATCCTCTTATGGCAGAAGAAACTTAAGCATAGATCGCCTTCATGTCGATACATATAATGATTCTGTTTGGTAACTGTTCATCCTCCATTGAAAATACTCCTAAAATAAAAGAACATTTGTTCTTTATCCAGTGGAATATCATACCTTTTCCCGATTATTGCTAAGTTCTTGGTGAAAAATAAATTCTCTAATTTCCCATTCTTCTATAACAACTTTTGATTAATTAGTATAGAAGTTTTGCGATACAAAATTGCATTAAAATTAATTGACATTTACTATTAGAGAAGTGTAACTGTATATATCAAAAGGAAATCCTAATTTAAACAAATGAAAAGGGGGTTAAGTAATGGGAAAGGTGGATTCTCTATATACTCCGCCCATATCTAAGATTCCTTATGATTCAGAACAGTCTCTTGCAGGTAGACTACCCATTTTTACGTGGTTGCTATTAACGTATTCAGCTACGATGATCCTTCAAACATTAGCTCATCCCATGCTGTTGAATAGCTTGTTATTTACCTTTCTTTTTTCTCTATATTTTGTATTAAATTCATTTATTAATGTTTTTAAAATGTTTAGACCGTGGATTTACATTCTTGTTCAAGGAGGTTTAGCCTTTCTTTGTGGTCTTATAATGCCTGATGGCTTTCAACCAACACTCATTGGACTATATTCACTTTTGATAGGACAAAGCGTAGGAATTTATTATCAAATAAGTAAAGTAGTAATGGTTTCTTTATTTTGTATTCTTTTAATGTGTATTGCTACTATTCTAATGGGACATTTGCATTTGTTAGTTATTTATCTAATGATTATGATTCCTCTCATAATAAGTATAGTAGGGTATGCTGTTATGTTTTTTAGACAAGTACAGGCTAGAGTTCGTATTCAAACATCTCTTCAAGAACTAGAGATTGCCCATCAAAAAGTAGAGCAGCTGACTCTTACAAATGAACGTCAACGAATGGCGCGTGATTTACATGATACATTGGCTCAAGGTTTGGCAGGCCTCATCATGCAACTAGAAGCAATTAATGCTCATTTGAGTAATGACAATGTTAAAAGAGGGCAAGAGATTGTACAGCAAGCAATGGAAAGAGCACGTGTGGCATTAGCTGATGCCCGTAGTGCAATAGATGACTTGCGTACACAATCAGTTGAGGAAATAGGGTTTATAGAAAGTGTGGAGGAAGAGGTTCAACGTTTCAGGTCAACAACTGGAATAAACTGTTTACTAACGGCAGGCGCTATCATGCCTTTGCCTTCCATGTTTGTAGAACATACCAAACATATTATAAGTGAGGGATTAACAAATATTGCACGTCATTCTCAAGCTCAACATGCATGGATAACGATTGAAGAAAAAATACAAGGTATTTTATATCTAGAGATAAAAGATGACGGCATAGGTTTTGATTCAGAGAAAATCGGTAAGCAAGTAGGCCACTATGGATTAATTGGTATGCAAGAGCGTGTTCGCATACTTAAAGGAACCATAGATATTCAAAGCAAAAATCAGGAAGGAACTATAATTCAGATAGAAGTACTGATACCAAAAGGAGAATAAATGTGAAATATAAGGTTTTAATTGTAGATGATCATTTTGTTGTGAGGGAAGGCTTAAAGTTAATTTTAGAAACCAGTGATACCTATGAAGTAGTCGCAGAGGCAGAAGACGGAGCTATAGCATTGAATCTCATTGAAGAATTGCAACCGGATGTGATTTTAATGGACTTAAACATGCCAAAAATGAGTGGTCTTAAAGCTATTGAAAGGCTAAAAGAACAAAATTCAACTATCCCTATTATTATTCTCACAACGTACAATGAGGATGAATTAATGATTCGAGGATTAAGCCTAGGTGCAAAGGGATATTTATTAAAAGATACCAGTCGAGAAAATTTATTCAGAACAATTGAATCTGCCATCAGGGGAGAAACGCTTTTACAACCGGAAATTACATCAAGAATATTTGCTTATAAAGAAAAGCAACCTAATTTATCATCTTCATCAGATGTTAGGGAGTCCATTCTTACAGAAAGAGAACTAAGTATACTGCAAACGGTGGCAAGTGGAGCGACGAGTAAGAAGATTGCACTGGATTTAGGGATTTCAGAGCGAACTGTTAAAGCCCACCTGACAAGCATTTATACAAAGTTGGGGGTAGCTTCAAGGTCAGAGGCTGTAGCAGTTGCAATTGACCAAGGAATCCTTCATCGTTAACTTAAAATTAGAAAAGTACATAGAGATTTGCCCAAACGTACATAGGGAGGTTGCCCTTATGTACGATTTTTTTTGTTTACTTTTTTATTAGAATAAACAAGTATTCACAACAACCTCCTTTTATTTTAAGGAATAAGGTTGTTTACATCATGTTTTACTATATTGAATTGAAGAATGGAAGGAGATTGTATGGCAAAGTATCTTTATAAATTAGGTGAATGGGCTTCTCGAAAACGCCGCCAAGTCTTTTTTGGGTGGATAGCTATCCTAATAGTTGCAGCAATCGGAGTCGGAAGCGTAGGTATAACATTTAATGATGATATGTCGATTCCTGGAACAAAAGCAGAAAAAGCAATGGATGTGATGAATAAGGAATTTCCCCATGGTGAGAGTGGTGGACAAATCAAGCTTATCTTTAAAGCACCTGAAGGGCAGACATTAGAATCATCTTCTACGCATCAAAAAATACAAGATACATTAGATCTTGTTCTTAACGACAAAGCCGTTGAATCTATCGCAAATCCTTACCAAGCAGGAACAATCAGTAAAAATAAAGAGATTGGTTATGCAACGATTACGTATAAGGTAAGTGCAGATAAAGTAACGGATGCTTCAAAAGATAAGATAAAAGGTATTGCAAAAATAGCTGAGAAAAATGGTGTTCAAACGGAGATAGGCGGTACAGTTGCTTTCTCACACGTCAAAATTGGCGGTACATCTGAACTAGTAGGTATCGTTATCGCTTTTGGTATTTTAGTTTTTACTTTCGCATCTTTCCTTGCAGCAGGATTACCAATTATTACGGCTATTATAGGTCTAGGTATCGGTGCTATGGGAATTCTAATCAGTTCAAATTTCTTCTCTGTCCAAGCCACAAGTTTGTCACTTGCGAGTATGATTGGTTTAGCAGTTGGAATTGACTATGCACTATTTATTATCTCAAGACATCGCCAACAGTTAGCACAGGGGCTTAGTGTAAGAGAATCCATTGCTCGTGCTACTGCGACTGCTGGTAGTGCAGTAGTATTTGCTGGATTAACTGTTATTGTCGCCCTGTGTGGATTATCTGTAGTAGGCATTCCATTCTTAACATCAATGGGATTATCGGCAGCTTTTACGGTGTTAATTGTCATGTTAGTCTCCATTACATTGGTTCCTGCCCTATTAGGAATGTTTGGTCATCGCCTCAGTCCTAAACCCAAAAAACAAGTGGATTCTAAAAAGTCTCTTGTAGTTAAGAAAAATAAGGATTCAAATAAGTGGGGACGGTTTGTTACTCGTTATCCTGTACAAATTGTCCTAGTATGTTTAATTGTCACGGGTATTATTAGTTCTCCAGTTCTTCATATGGAACTAGGTTTACCTGATAATGGAATGAAATCAAAAGAAACTATTGAAAGACGTGCGTACGATTCAATGGCAGAAGGCTTTGGAGACGGAATAAATGGACCCCTTGTCGTTGTATTAGATGGATCTAAAAGTCCAAATACACAAGTATCCTTTACAAAGGTGGCAAAAGAGCTAAGTGACTTGCCAAATGTATCTAGCGTTTCTCCTCCTACTTCAAATCAATCTGGCAAATTTGCAATGGTAACTGTTTTACCTAAAACGGGACCTAATGACTCTAAAACGAAAGATCTAGTTAATGATATTCGAGAAAAGGCAATAAATGTAAAAAAAGATGAAAAAGTAAAATTAATGGTTACAGGATCAACTGCTGTTAATATTGATATCTCTGATAAGCTTTCAGAAGCGTTACCTCAATTTGCAGCTTTAATTGTTATCTTTGCTTTACTGTTACTTTTAGTTGTCTTCCGTTCCATTCTTGTACCTATCAAAGCTGTATTAGGATTTCTAATGACTTTAATCGCTACTTTAGGATTTTCTGTTTTTGTGTTACAAGATGGGCATTTTATTAATTTCTTTGGTATTCCTGAGGCTGGTCCATTATTAAATTTCATGCCAGTTCTAACGACAGGTATTTTATTTGGTTTAGCTATGGACTATGAAGTGTTTCTCGTAAGTCGGATGCGTGAAGATTTTACACACTTGAGAGACGCAAATAAATCTATTCTTTCGAGCCTGAAACATAGTGGCCCAGTAGTAACGGCGGCTGGTCTAATTATGATTTCTGTTTTTGCTAGCTTTATTTTTGCAGAAGATTCAACGATAAAAGCGACAGGGTTATCAATGGCTTTTGGGGTGTTATTCGATGCATTCGTGGTGAGAATGACACTTGTACCTGCAGTTATGACGCTTTTAGGAAAATCTGCATGGTACCTACCTAAATGGCTGGATAAATCCCTACCGACTATAGATGTTGAAGGCGAATCAATTACGAATCATATAGAAGATAATATCGATAAAAAAGTTAGAAAATACTAATTTGTATCCTTACCTGCTGATTTTTAACGCAAACGAACCGTTTTATTATGAAAGAAAAATCCACAAAAAATTTGTTGGATTGACGTTTTAACTTTAAAACATGTGGTAGACATATAGTACAACGTCATTAATATTATTGGCTGTTGTAAAAAGGTAAATACTTATTTCATGAAGGGACTGATTAGTTTTGAAAGAATTAACAGCGACTTCGACAAATGTATTTCCTGAAATTGAAAGTAGATATTCGTATCTTACACAAGGCACTTTAGTTATGAACCGATATACGTAACGAAAGGGCCTCACAAGGGCAAATGAACAAATACTTAAAAAGTATGGGAAAAAGCTTGTATCTCTTTAGATACAAGCTTTTTCTGTTCGAGTTAACATAAGTTTGATTATAGGAAGTACACTTTTCAGTCTATTATCTTGTTGAAAACGTTCTTTAAACTACATGTATTTTAAAGAACGTTTGTAAATTGATTTTAAATTTAAACGAACGTTGAGAATGACAAATTTTTTATATAAACTCACCGTCCGTAAAATTATACTTTTACGGACAAGATATTTAAATCTATTACAAGATGTTAGAGTAATTATTATCGATAACAAAATAAAAACCCTAAATTTCCAAAAAAATATATATATTACATCGATTGTTCTCGGAATCATTGTTTACACATCATCTGTTAAGTAGCGATGGATAGAAGAAAACACTTTATCTCTTATCAGCTCTTCTTCATTTAATAAATGATGTTTTCCGTTCTCTATAAGTTCAACCTCTATATTTGGAAACTTCTTTAGTAAGAAACCAACATTATATCTCCAATCCACTGTTGTGTCCTTTTTTCCTTGGAGGATGAGAACAGGGACAGAACTGGGATTCCCTTTCTTAATCAATTCATTCCATCTGATCAATGCTTCTACCCAACTGAGAGGGACCTGATCATACTGTAACGGATCATTCTTCACAAAACGCAAAAACTTTACATCTGATGAATTGTTTCGAAGTATCCTTTTCAAATTCCTGGTGAACGCTTTTAAGGGCTTTATCAAAATGGTGATTGCATTCCAGCGATAAGGCCGAACGAGGGGCGAGACAAGCACTGCTTTTCGAATCTGAGACGTTTCAGGATTATTCAATATATAATCGACTGCAGCAGCAGCGCCCGTACTGTGAGCCACGATATAGACGGGCAGAGAGCTTGAAGACAGGTGTCTACGCACGACTTCTCGAATACTTTCTGTATAGAGAGAAAACTCCGAAATGGCTCCCCGTTCTCCTGTTGACAATCCATGTCCCGGTAAATCAAATGTCAACACATGAAACCCTTGTTGAATCAAGAAACGAATGACAGTACTTAGTACTCCAGCATGATCATAATAACCGTGAAGAAGAAGAATATGAGCTTTTACCGGTAAGGGACGAAAAGATTGGATAAACAGCCGTTCATGGATAAACGATTCAAATCCGTAACGATACATTATGTTCTCTGTTGGGAGATTGTAAAACTCACTGTAACGTTTGATGTTTTCATTCATGGGGCGTGAATCGTATGTAAAGAGAAAATGCTGATCATTTTGAATATTTTTAATAAATTGTTTCATATTCGACCTCTGTGTCTCCGTAATTTATTTATGTCATTTAATAATGAAAATGAAGAACCAAAAGAAAAATTTATGGTGCAAAGATTGGATTCGTTTAAAAAAGATATATGGATTTTTACTGAAATCTAGTCCTATGCAGCTAGTTAATAGATGAGCTTCGCTTGATTAACAATATATCGATTAATAATAATAGGTTGTACTCATATGTTGTAAATAGAAGATGGTCATATCACTTCTATGTAATTAAGTCATCGGTGTTTATTTTTTGATTATTAAAAGCTTTATGCAGTAAAAACTGCACAAAGCTTTTAATAATCAACGGTAACTCAATTGCTATACAAAACATACTATTGTAAATGCAGTTTTTATTGCTTGGATAAACCGTTTTTCATCTGGTTTCTACTGGTCATTGTTTGCATAGTTGGTGCCCCTGTTTTATTTCCATTTCCTCTTATTATCCAAATCACTAAAGTCCCAATTCCTATGCTTAAAAGTGACAGTAGCATGCTTTTGTTATTATTTTTCTTCGCGGATGGGCCATTAACATTAAATAAAGAAGTTAGCTGCTGTACATTATTCATTATGCAAATCCCTCTTTGATAAGTGTTTGAAAGAAAGCTCTCTTCCAACATCTTTATTTTTTGCCGAGGCTACATATATATACTGGAAAAATGATGCTCTCGTTACTTAGGTTTTCAAATTATTTCCTGTAATTATTTAAAAACCAATGTAAACCTTAATACATATATGACTAGTAGAAGGAGTGAAAAAAGAATGAAGGCAGAAAAATATGTACTGGGACTCTTATCAGCTATTTTATCAGTAGGATTTCTTTTTGGTTGTAATGATAAAAAAGATGAAGCTGAGCCTGATCCAACTGAAGAACCGTCTGAACAAAAAGCTCAAAATACCCGTGACAACAATGATCTACGAGACGTGGGATTTCAACCCGACGGTGTTCAAAATAATAATGTAGATAATAATAATCAGACACGATTAGAGGTAGCTGATAAAGCTGCGGATCGTATTGCTGAATTAAATGAAGTAGATACTGCGAATGTGATTGTTACAAACCGAAATGCATACGTGGCTGTTGTTTTAAAGAATGAAGCAAACGGAGAGGTAACCGACCGTTTAAAAAAGAAGATTTCAGATCAAGTAAAAGCTACAGATAAGGATATTCGAAATGTGTATGTGTCATCCGATCCTGATTTTGTGAATCGTATGGAAGGGTACGGAAATCGAATTAATGAAGGTTCGACAAGAAATGGCCTATTTGAAGATTTTACTGAAACCGTTAAAAGAGTATTCCCTAACAATCGTTAAATAAAAATGATGAGATATAAAAAAGCAATTTTTTATGTTTTAAAAAGAGAAACCTCCTTATAGATTAAGGAGGTTTCATATATGCTTCTCTCTCTATTATACGAAATGACTTAATAGTTATTTTGGTCCTTTTTTGCTATCATAGGAGCATTGATCATTCAATGAATTCTTCATTAGGAGAGAAGAGTCTGTCTATCTAAAATTGAAGGAGAAAATCGAGATGGATTATAAAATATTCAGGATAATCAATCAGCTGGCTGGTCGCTATTCTATATTAGATATGCTGATGATATTGATTTCAAATAAGGTACGTTATCTATTCGTTTTTGTATTAATGTTGATGTGGTTTCGAGGCGGTTCACAAAGAAAAGTGACCGTATATGCCGTCATATCTTCGACTTTTACGTTATTGATTAACATGTTAATTCAATGTTTTTATTTTAAGCCCCGTCCATTTATAAAGCGTCGTGTCGGCATCCTTATTCCTTCAAAGGTGAACTCCGCATTCTTAAGTAAACATACGTTGCTTACAGCTGCTGCATCCACTTCTATTTTTATACGTGAACGTATTTTTGGGTCAGTTATGTGGATATTGTCCTTGTTAACAGGATTCTCAAGGATTTGGGTAGGGCATCATTATCCCTCTGATATTATCCGAAGCCTCTTTATTGGTAGCTTGACAAGTATTATCGTTGAGAAAGCTTTTGGTTCTCTAAAAGTAATGAACCGAAAATCAAAAAAGTATTATGACCAAATACGTAAATGAAGCATTTTCATTAGCTAATAATGTCTCAATTCTGTACTTGCTTTAATAATTAGTTAAAGCAGTTGCTATAGCGAAGGTTTCTACTAATAACGCCAAGATAAAGAACTTAAGGACAAAATTCCCTAAGCGCCTCATTTTCAGTTATAAAATTTGTATTTAGGCTGATGAGCTAAATAATCTTACCGATCTCCTGTAGTTTATTATCGAGTTTTATACATATGAGATTTTAAAATTATTCATTGCTTAAGTCTCTTTCTGTTTTATAACTGGATTTATTTAAGACAAATCCTGTAATTAGCTCATTAAATTGAACCCACTTTTTTGTAGGCAGTTGATGACCCTGTTGTGGTAAAACAAAGAATTCAGCATGCTTACATTTATTTTTATACTCTTTCATATAGTGGGTAGTCCAATCCTTTTTCCCACCATATATAAACAACAAAGGCATAGTTAAATGATGAAGTTTGTCTAAACAGTTATAGTGTAATGAATGATTATAATACTGATACCATGATTCTTGATCTGCTTTTTTCATATAACTAACTAGACTTTTTCTTAGTGTCTTGTCTCGAGTATGACTTATAGAAAGGCTTTTTATTAATATATTTAGGTGTTCTTTTACCATATACATTCCTATTTTATGTAATAGTTGTCCAGGTATATCTCTTACTATAGGGTAAGTTCCTGAGAAAACTAATAATTCGATTCTATCGGGATGATAAATAGCCAGCTCTTGAACAATTAGACAGCCAGCAGAATAACCACATATAATAGCCTTGTCTAAATGCAGCGCATCCATAAAACGCAATACTTCGTTTGCATAGAAGGAAATTGATACAGTTTGTTCAGGTCTAGGACTTCGTCCATGACCACTTAAATCTGGAAAGATGACTCTCATATGCTTGGATAAATCGTATTGATAATGGAAGACTTTATTTCCCATGCCAGGTGGATGAATAAAGATGACTGGCATACCCTGTCCACGCTCTTCATAATACAAGTATTTATTAGTGTCTATTTCAATAAAAGGCATGATTATTTCTCACTCCAAAATCAATTAATAATTACTTTTTAGTTAAGGTTAATCTAGTTTATGAAAACCAAGATCTTTTTTCATCTTACATTTAACTCAATATAATTAACTATTTGTACTGTATTGTTTAAAATCAAAGATCCTTTTTATTATTTATTATGAGGTTATTATAGTAAGACTATACAGACTAAAAAGGGGAAGATTTTAGAATTGTTAATAGGATTTCTGATAATGCTGATTATGTGAACTAAACATGTATACTATACACAGTTTAAAAAGCAGAAAAACTCCCATCGGTTGGAAGAGAGTTTTTCTGCTTTTTAGGAGTTTGCTATAGTATTATGATTTATCCATCTTGAGTAGTTTGCTTAAAAGATAAACTTTTATTCATTTACATAAAAAGAAAAAATATTCATGACAGGTAGCTAAAGCTTATACATATAGTAAGAGATAAATTGATTAAAAAGGTGATTATTATGTTTCGAAAAATACCGGTTGTTCTTGTCGGAAGCTTATTATTAAGTATAGGAATTAATGGATTTTTAGTTCCTCATTATTTGTTAGATGGAGGAACAATTGGAATTGCTCTCATCCTTCACTATTATTTTGAATTTCCTACAGGTGTGATGATTATTATTTTGGGTTTTCCATTATGTTGGTTTGCTTGGATTTATGAAAGAACTTATTTTTATGGGTTAATTATTTCTTCTTTATTAATTGATTGGCTAGAGCCTATTAAAGACCAGTTTCAACTTTCTGTTTTTCCTAGTGTAATCTTTGGAGGAATATGTATTGGGACGGGAGTTGGTCTTATGCTTCGATACGAGACAAGTACTGGAGGAACAGATTTACTAGCACAACTACTATCAAAAGCTTTTTCCTTAAACATAGGGATGGTTATTTTAATTATAGATGGTTTTATCATAACAGCAGCTCTTCCTTTATTAGGACCTAAAACGTTTCTTTTTTCATGTTCGACAATTTTTATAGGTGGAATGACGACTTCGTTAATTACAAAAAAAGAATAATTTGGATTATAAAATCAGTATCTTCTATCCTCCGTTTTTTGCCCCTCCCTTTCTACACCCTTCAATCGCTTTACAAGTTCATGTTAACTATTTTGACTTATAAACCTAAAATCCTTTTAAAAATGGCCTTCTTTTAGAGTGATCTAAAATACAAAAACCTTTTCGTGAAAATTAAGGAATGCTGCTATGACATTTGTTTGATTATAAATTGAATACCATATCTCTTTCTAAATCATACTATATAAGTACATTTGTATTTATATGAAAATCAGGAGGGTCTATTAATGAGCAATGCTAATACACCGGCAATTGGATTCATTTACAACGGTGAATTTTACGAGATACTTATAAATAAGAAGTCCACAACATTTAAGGAAAACATTAGCCCCCAGGAAGCTCGATTACCTACGAAGTTAAACTTTCCTGGTGAAGACGAAAAAAAATTAGTTTTTGTTTCCTATAATTCCACCGGAAATGGTCAGACACCAACAATACTTGAGAAATCTAATCAATTACCAGAAAACGCTATAAAGATGCTATTAGAATACAGTATTGGTTCATCTAGATCTTTCTTATAAAGGAAGCTTAATGTGGAATCTGTTTTCAAAAAATATAGCAGGATTCTCCATAAGGCCTATTTTTATAGGGACTAACATATATATATAATGCAGACTTTTTATGCATTCACCTTCCACTGGGGTATCGAGAAAACGTAGTCATATCAAGGATGTATAAAAAGCTGCATACTCCGGAAAAAGAACCCTCGGCGGAACCGTTCTGCGACAAGGGTTCTTTTTTGTGGTGTGTTCCGGAAAGAGACATTATGTTAACTAAAGATGTATGGAGTATACACCTTGAAAATAGAAAAAAACCTATCTCTTCCCAATCCAAAGAGGTAGGTTTTTCTGCTCTATTGCAAGGGTATTGGCTGATGCCTCACGGCGTCTTGAGTAGTTTGCTTAACATAGTCAGTAACTATACATAATAAAAAAGAAAGTCTACTGGGGATCTCAGTAGACTTTCTTTTAGTTCATTTATAAAACCCCGAAGTTAATTTTACTTCTTGTTATAAGAATATGTACGTTTGTTCTCTTTATAACCTGTACCAATATATAAAACCAGTTGAAAAAGTGGTTTTTTCACTGGCTTTATACGAGGTGTATTTATTTAATGCATCATAGCATCGTAGATAGTTTAAGCAAATTCATTTTGTATTATAAATACTGGTTCTTAACTACTGCTGATTTTCATATACTATAGAACTCGGAAAAGCTAATCTTCTTTTGGGACTAAATCTTCAAAAGTAGAGGGAAAACACCCTGACTATTTAAAATATAGTCAGGGTGTTTTCGTTTTGGTAATCCTTATGAAAAAAAGAAAAAACTACCGGCTCATCAGGGACCAGTAGTTTTTTCTGTGACATAATTAGAAGTTAGTTTTGATGCTTTTGCACATCATGAGTAGTTTGCTCAAGTTATCAATAACGTATGTATCGAAAAGAAAAACCCACCTGATTTGTCAGAGGTAGGTTTCCTTTAGAAATTCTGCATTTAATTAGTTTACTCAAAATGTTATTAATTATCCGTCTGTGTAAGATTCGAGTATAAATTACTTTTAATAGGGGTTCCGAAAATCTGGATTATGTTAAGTATGAGTATGAAGATAAGTTATACAAATTAAAAGTTGTCCAGTTCAAGCCTGTTTAACCAGTTATGCACTAATTCGTTAAATACATCAGTTTGTTCAATTTGTAGGTTGTGACCAGCCATATCGAGCACTGCAAAAGTTGCCCTTGGGTAATCTTCGATTAGTTGCCACGCATCCTGATATCCCACTACATTATCCTGACGTCCTGTTATAATGAGTGTGGGATGCTCAAGTTTAAATGAAATATCAAAGGTAAAACCATATCCATTTTGACGAATGCTGTTTACAAATTCATGGTTTGTTTGTTTAGAAGGAAGTAAAATTTCATTTTGAAACCTCTCCCATTCAGTTTGACCTTGGACTACTCCCATGGAACAAAATTCATCAGCCTCCTCTTGGGACAAACGCAATATCAGGTCGTTGTCTTTCTTTAGAACAGTCTGTTGGGGTACTACCCTTTCATCATATTCAGGTATAATCAATGGTGCCATTAGTAGTAATCCACGAACTTTGTCCTGACGCGAACGAACTATACCTCTGGCAATGTATCCACCATATGAATTGCCACAAACAATAAACTGTTGGTCAGGTATAATTTCGTCCAAAAGACATAATATCGCTTCTAACATATTATCAGAGTTCTGAATAGACAATTGAGGCTCGGAATTGCCCATCCCTGGTAAGTCTATGTATATTCTCTTCCAATGGCTTCGTTTCTCGAATAACGGTTCCATTGCATTTAACATCACTTGATGGTCAAGTGTCCACCCATGCAACATAACGATGGGATATCCATCTCCAATTACTTTATAGTAAATCGACAAATTTTTTTCCCCTTTCTGTGTATGCCAAATGTATCTGCATGAACATTTGATTTTTCATACATATATTGTATATCTTAACAATTTTTTTGAAAATGGATTTATTTTAATTATTGTATAACCATTAGTTTATTGGTTTATCTATGAATCTGTATTAATATCTAAAAAAGAGAAAAAGAGCACCGATAAGTGATTAGGTGCTCTTTTTTGTCCCTAGAAATCCGTATTATGTTAACTACCTTTGTATATTATATACAGCGTAAAAAGAGAAAAACTCCTGCTGTTGGCCAGGAGTTTTTTCAATAACGTATCAACGTATTAAAAGTGATACGTAACGTATCTTGAATAGTTGGCTCTAAATAGATAGCTTTATTCTTTTTTCTTAGCTAATTGTTCCTTGTCTTTTGTTCCAGGTGGTTGTTCAAGCCATTGATGACGGATCATGATATCAGCACCATCTTTAGCATATTGAGAAATTTCAAACGATAATCTTTCATAATTCAAAAAAAGGTCACTTCTTTGACTTGCTGCAGCTGCTGTTGCATAGTTTCCTGTTCCTGCTGCAGTTAAAAAGCTCATATGAAACATGGTAAGCTTATCTGAAAATGTTGGTATTGTTGAATCACTAATAGCAATATCTGATGATATAGGTGATTGTATATCATTATCAAGAAGAACTTTGGTGAAAATCTGAATATGTTTTTCTGCGATTTTACTACCTCTTATCATCCAATCTTGAACGTCCTTTCGAGGGGATGTTTGAGCAAATGCCAGTGAAAGCTTCGCACCTATGAGGTTTGTTTGAATGTTCATAAATAGATGAGAAATTTCCATCGAATTTAATGGTCGTTGTTTGCTGAAAAAAGAGAAACCACTTAAATATTGTTTACTATCTACATAATCGGTTGTTGTTGGATAGGCTACATAGGGAGATCGAATGAATACTCCTTTTGAAAGTGCAACAATTGAACTTTGATTGAACAAAGTTGATACCTCTTGAAGTCCTGTTAGAAAGTACGTTCGGATATCTTCTCGAGCACTCATTGAAATAAACCCACTGTAAGCTAACATACCTGCCTTCGCCATATGATTAATATATGTGAGCATAAAAGAATCTGTAAAAAGACGTGGTGCATTCAGATTGACATCATGTCCCATAGTAAAAGCTGTTGGAATGGGTAATTTCTCTTGTTTAAAAATATTTGTTAGTTTTTCTAAATGTTTAAACGAAATGTCATATGCAAATTGAATAACTGGACGAATATCCTCATCTTCTATTTGTTTTAGGAAATAACTTAATATACATTTGGACATACTATCATTCATGTAACCCGTCCAAATAGAAGCTATTTCGGATGAGGTAAGTTGTGTGTGATGCTTAGTCATACATGGTTTCCTCCAAAAGAATAATTTTAGACATAAATATATTCTTTACGGAAACCAATATATTATGAGTCAGGGGATTCCCCCTGACTTTTTCATTGTTGATTAGCTAGTTATGTTCGCAAAGATGGATTTTTTCTTTTAAAATCTTAAAGTTTCTTGGCGCTTTATATTTCCGATAAGGAACATTATGGTAAATAAAAATGTATATAAATTCAGAAGGAAAGATAAATACTGCTTTTCCAATAAGAGAAAGAGGAAGAAACCAGTAATGAAATATAATGTTCAAATCTATGAAGATAATCAAGGGATGCTTATGATAAACGTGCCTGATGAAATTTTTTTAGTTATAGATTTATTATTAAGCAATGTACAGAAAGATAGATCGAAATTATGGTTAGATTTAATTGATAAAGTACTTTCAAAGCAATCTTCTTATGAAGAATTAACTGGAAATGCCTGTACTATGGAAATTAAATATGATGTAACAAAGATTGTGAATGAATATGCGGAAGAAAATCAAAACGCGTATTGTCTAATTGAAACAGCTGAGTTAAAACAGATTCTGCTTATGTGGGATGATGCTGTTAGAAATAAATACGCAAAATAGAAATTAACTTAAAAGTATGATGGAGTCTTTATAAAAGATAAAGAAAAAATAAATTTCTTATAAAGGCTTCTTTTGAGTTACCGTCATGCTAGATTTCAGAATATAAATAAGTATACTTTTACGGACGTCCTTTTTACTTTTTATAGAGCAAAAAGGTGATTTATGGATGATGAAGTTATGCTCTTTCATAATAGAAAAAGTTCCAAATTATTATTAATTAATCAGTTTTCTATTTTTAGTTTACTCTAATCAAACTTATGTTTAAATTATCAGAAAATTATGCTATTTATATGATAGGAAATCACTATAAGTATTTACTTGTTTTTCGAAATATAGTCAGTTATACTGATTATATATTTAACTGATTAATATAAGGAGGGAAGAACTTAGGTGAATAAATGGAATCAATCTTATGGTTTTTTACTTGGAAAGGCTCTTCAACAAATGGAACAAAAATTTGCTGAAGGACTGGCCCCTTTTAATATCAATTCAAGACAATATGGTGTTCTTTTATTTATTGAGGAAAACCCATACTCTTCTCAAAAAGACATATCCGACAACCTACAAATTGATCGAACGACTATGGTCAGTCATATTGATCATTTAGAAACGTTAAAATTTGTGGAGAGAACCAAGAACCCTAATGATCGAAGATCTTATAGTCTTTTAATTACGGAAAAAGGCAAGGAAGTACTGAATTCACGTTGGGAATTCCTGACCGATGTGGAATCAGAAGTTTTAACACCTTTAAACCAACAAGAAAGACAATTACTGAAAGATTTTTTGATTAGAATTTGGAAGTCATTATAGAAAATTGGAGGTTATACCAAATGAACGCACTCGATTATTTTAATGCACGTCTTCAAGCGACTATAAGCCCCATGGATTACATAAGAGCAAAGAAAATGAATCCAGAACAATACTTTTTAATTGATGTTAGGAATGGTCCTGCTCATGTAAGAAGTATAACGATTAAGAATGCCCATGTTATACCCGAACAAGAATTAGCCAATCGTTTAGATGAGATACCTAAGGACAAAAAGATTATTCTTTATTGTTGGGATGTTTGGTGCAATACAGCTGCTAAAGTTGCCAAATCTTTATTGGAACAAGGGTATGATGTAAAAGAGTTAACGGGGGGAATTGCCGCATGGCAGGAAATGAACTTTCCAGTTTCAACAGCCACTTCAGATAATCCTCTATCCAATCATTGTGGGTGTTGATTTACGTGAAAAAGAATATAAGGTATTGGATTGGAGTGGCTTCTCGCGACCATGTAATGAAGGGCGTTCAAGGTGGTTTTGCTCAACTTTGTCATGGTAAGGAAGCTCCTTTAAGAAAGATGAGGACGGGCGATTGGATCATTTATTATTCTCCAAAGGTACAGCTTAATGAAGGCACTCCGTATCAAAAATTTACGGCTTTAGGACGTGTTGTTGATGATCATATCTTTCAATTTAATATGGGAAACGATTTTATACCCTTCCGAAGAAAGATAGATTTTATAGAGTGTACAGAAACATATATTCATTCTTTAATTCCACAGCTCTCTTTCATTAAAAATAAGAAGTATTGGGGTTATTCGTTTCGATTTGGTCATTTGGAAATAAGTGAAGATGATTTTAAAGTGATTAAGAAAGAAATGACAGAGGTGGAAGGAGATTAGACGATCCTAATCTTCTTTTAACTTTTGGGAAATACATTCATAAAACGCCATTTGATGAGTGTTTTGATCATTTCATATTATTTGATGACAAGTCCATGGTGTGGTAAGAAATTATAAAATTACTATACATAATAACTCTAGTATGACGTGATATTCTTAAATAGAAGAGAGCAAGTTCGTTATTATTAACTGAACTTGCTTTTTTACTTCCTGTAATAACCATTATGTTAACTAAAGATGTATGGAGTATACACCTTGAAAATAGAAAAAAACCTATCCCTTTCCAATCCAAAGAGGTAGGTTTTTTCTGCTCTATTATAAGGATATTGGCTGATGCCTAACGGCGTCTTGAGTAGTTTGCTTAAAATATGAAATTTTACTCATTACTGTACTCTTATAGCATGAAATTTTTAGATACAGTCTGTAAGCTTTAGGTCATTACAGAATAGGATTTCGTGATGGGGGGACTTTATTTAATAAAGAAAGGAGGGAATAGAATGAAAAAGAAATGTTCTGTTTTATTATGTACGTTAGCTTTAACTATGATGACTTTCGGCTTACCTGTTAATGCTGAAAATAATAACGTAGATAGAGCAAATTATAATGATGACTTAAATTATAATAATGACGTAAACACTCGAAATGTCACTACAGCAACTGATACAGATGATAACAATGATTCGCCTTGGGAATTGCTTGGATTATTAGGACTAGTTGGTCTTTTTGGTCTTAAAAGAAGAGATGATCGTGAAGAAAAAGTTCGTTAATATCTATTTTGTATGAGTAGAGATAAATAGCTGTGATGAGAGCCACAATTTATAATCTCTCCAACAATTCCAAAAAAACTACCTATAGGGTAGTTTTTTTGGGTTTAATGACAAGGGTATAGTGAACGATGCTCTTTTAAACATCTTGGTTAGTTTACTTGAAATATGGAATTATATTCTTTGATGAATTAATTTTTTGATAGAAGTAGAAGAATAATAAAACAAAATTTGGAGACGTTAAACATGTGCATAGCAAGAAAGGTGGCACACTATCATGAATTTTGTAAGGAGGATAACAATGGGTATTTTAAGTGGAAATCCTACAGATGAACCGATGCATTATGGTGAGGTATTTGGAACATGGTCGTATGTTTCTACCTCAAAAGGGTTAGTATCTGGCTATCAAACATTTCTAAATCATGTAGGAGACAAGGATCTACATAAATTGGTACAAGAGACAATCGAACAGTGCCAGCAAGAAATAAAAAGCATTGAAACATTATTAAAAGAAAATGGAGTAGGTTTACCGCCAACCCCACCTGAACGACCTGAAGCTTGTTTAGATGATATTCCAGTGGGTGCACGTGTTCAAGATCCAGAAGTAGCTGCAGCAATTTCAATGAATATAGCTGCTGATCTAGTTACGTGTAGTCAATTGATTGGACAATCTATTCGGGAAGATATTGCAGCCATGTTTGCACAAATTCATATGCAAAAAGTAGCTTTTGGTGGAAAGTTCTTAAGACTTAATAAAGAAAAAGGTTGGTTAATTCCACCTCCTCTTCATAAGTCTAAAAAAACTGATTGTTGATGATTAGCTTTCTATAGAATAGAACAAGGTGTCTCTTAGTAAATAGGGATACCTTTTTTATTTCCGATAATCCGTTTTATGTTAACTAGATATCAATATTATACACATGCTAAACACTAATAAAATTAAACTTTGTTTTATTAGTGTTTTTAATTTTATTTAAAAATACTTTAACTTTATTTAAGTATATGATATATTTTAAATAAAGGAAGAGGTGGTTATATATGGATAAAAAGGACGTTCCTTCATGGATACTGTCGTTAAAAAGTGATGATTTAGAGTTTATAAGAAAGTTTGTATTAAATTCAGGTTCTTTAAAACAGCTTGCAAAAGACTACGAAGTATCCTATCCGACTGTTCGTATACGTTTAGATCGCTTAATACAAAAGATTGAAATAAATGAGGAACATGACAAAGAAGAACTAATTAACCTTGTTAAGAAGCTTGCTATTGAAGAAAGAATTAGTTTAGAAGATGCCAAGTTAATCATTGAAAAATATAAAGAAGAAAAGGAGATATAGTAATGCCTCATTTTTTAATTTTTGCACTTATATTTGCTTTTCAATACTTTTTATCTACCAGAGCTAGTGTATATTGGGGAGCTATTATCCCAGGAGCTTATCTAGCATACTGTGGGTGGATATTTACAACTCACCAAGTCAACCATCCAATAAAAGTTGTTTTATTAATGTTATTAGGTTTAGCCATGTTCCTTTTAGAATGGGAAAAAGGAAGGGAATCGTTTAAAAAGAAGCAACAAAATGAATTAAACAAAATGAAAACCCAAGATATATAAAAGGTTTTGTGTTCTTCAAAAGTGAACATATATGTTCACTTTTGAAGAACATCATGTTTATTAGAATGAACATCATGTGTTTTTCTAGATCTTGCACCATCTATGCAGCCTTTGCGTAGCAATTTTGCAATATCCTATAAGAAAAAATATGAAGATCTTTATTAAAAGCTCTCAAATAAGAGAGTTTTTTATTTTTTGCATAAAAAACACAACTTTTTTCGAAAAACTCTCGTCTAAGTAACGAATATTGGTTAAAAGAATGGAGATTTATCATGCAAATTATTAATGTTAGAGAACATGTAGAGTATCAAGATAAAGCAATACAATACATTCAAAACAAATGGGCAAACGAAAATACTTTAAAACTTTATGAAGACTGTATTACACATAGCTTAAAAACAAATAACAGCCTTCCAATTTGGTATCTGTTAGAGAATAGAGGCGAAATTATCGGCTGTGCAGGACTTATTAGTAACGATTTCATTAGTCGTATGGATTTATGGCCATGGGTATGTGCTCTTTATATTGAAGAAGACTATCGAGGTATGTCTTTAGGAGAAAAGTTCCTTTTAAGAATTAAAGAAGATACTAAAGATGCCGGATTTGATAAACTTTATCTATGTACCAACCATATTGGATATTACGAAAAGTATGATTTCTTATATATAGGAGATGGTTATCATCCTTGGGGGAGCATCTCAAGAATATATGAAGCTAGTTTAACCAAACAATGATGTTCTTTGATAATATTGATAAGCAGTATTAAAGTAAGGAGACATACGCATGGATAAGCGAGTAATTATTGAGGAATATACATCCAACTGGGCCTTGTCTTTTCAGGAAGAGGAAAAGCTTTTGAAAGATATTATGAGTAATAAGGCCATATCAATTGAACATATTGGAAGTACATCTGTTAAGGGATTGGGTGCTAAACCAATATTAGACATTATGGTTGGAGTTTGTAACTTAGGAGAAGTAGTTGGCTTGATTGAACCACTAAATAATATTGGATATGAACATATATTTCATGAGGAGTTTCCAAATAGAAGGTTCTTTAGAAAAGGATTATGGCGAGCAGGAACACATCATTTACACATATATAAATACGAAAGCGAAGAATGGAATAATAATATTTTATTTCGAAATTATCTAAGAAAACATTTACATATACGCAATCAATATAATCAGTTGAAGATTGAGTTAGCTCAAAAATATAGTTTTGATCGAGTTGGATATACAGAAGCTAAAGCACCATTTATAACAGCAGTTATTCAGAAAGCTAAAGGCGAAATCAATGTTTGAAAGTCAGCCAACTAAACAAGATTTGATAAACAAATTAGAGAAAGTTCTTAAAGGAAATATGTCTCGAGAACAATTTAACCAATGGTCTTATAAATGGGTTCAAAACCTAGAGAGTAGAAATACCCTCTCTTTTGATGAAGAACAACTACATGAATATCTTATTTTTTTGTTGAGCATTGATTTAGAAATTGAACCAAATGTATATTTTCATGAAGATATAGAGCTAAAAGAATGGATTAAAAAGATAACATCAGGTATCCCCTTAACTTAATATAGGTATTTCAATGATTGGCGATAATCCGTTTTACGTTAACTAAAATTCTATATCCTCGATCTCATAATCAATATATATACATATAAACTAATATGGTAAAATTATTCATATTTTGTTATCAGAAACTTACGTTTTGTTGGAGGTTACTAATGAGTTACAGCGTTCCAGTGTTTTGTATATTAGTGCTTATGTGTATTATTGCAAGTCAATCTTACTTACCAAAATGGTTAAAGTGGTTGGTTGGTGTCTACTATTCTTTAGGAATATTACTTTTTAGTTATCTTCAAACTCGTTTAGCCGATAAATGGTATGTACATACTCCAGTCCCAGACGAATATTGGGATGCAAATTCAAGATTAACAGATATATTTGCTGCTTTGTTCTTTATACCCGTGTGCATACTTTCTTTAATACTATACTATAACTGGTTCAAAAAACTAAAAAAGCCCCTACATCGTGTGTATTTGGGAATTAGTGTGATCCCTGTTTTACTTATAGGTTTTATCTGTTTCTTTATGTTTGAATTCTTATATGGGTATAGACCTTAAAATTAAATTACATTCTACAATTTCAGAACTAATTGTACAAAAAAGAATCCTTTGCAAATATGCAAAGGATTTTCAAATTTATTGGAATAGGGGGAATACGTTATTAGTCTGGCCAGATTTGTAGATTCATATACATATACCTTTTAAAAAATGTTGTCATTCACTATATTTATAGAAAATAACCTTGTCTACGTTTTGTTATCCGTTAAGTAAATATTAAATTACTTCATTTATTATTAAAGTTTTACTATTTACTCAAAGTGACGACAAATTGTGGGTTTTTCTACAAGGTGTGTAAAAGGTGTAACTATTTTTAATAAAGTACTATAAAGATTACTTAAAGGAATAAAAGAAATTGATAAATTTACTTAAATAAAAAAACCTTAGTTCTGCTAAGGTTTTTTGCTTGTAGTTATATTTTTTAAAATTAATTCCCCATAAAAATAGTAGACGATATAAAAACGAAAATTACTGCTGCAACTATGATAAACGGCATCACATATTTAAGCACATTTAATTGTTCCTGTTTCTTTTCTTCTTCATTGAATAAAGATCATTCTTTTTTCATCTGCTTTCCATTGAAAACCCATGTTCCTAGATAGCCCATAACAGGTATTAAAGCAAACGCAGCACCAATTACTAAAACTAAAATTAAAAAGTTTCGTACAACATCGGTCATACCATTTAGAAAGACACTTCCGATCATTAACTCATCTCCTTTAAAGATCAACCCTCATTATTAGGTTCTCCAAACCACTTTATCATTGCATCTCTGCTGATGATCCACTCTTTCCGTTCTCTATCTGGATGGAGAAAAAATTTAATCAATCCTTCTTCAATCATTTGATTTAACTCTTCTTCTTTTTCTTTATTTAGCTTTGAAGGGCTAAACTTATTTTTTAAGCTATCTCGTCTAATTCCCCACACACAAGCTGCTTCAATAGGTGTCATATATTTTTCTATTTCTTTCACTTTTTAAATTTTACTTAGTTGTAAGATCTTGATGTTTATATAAAGAGGCTAGTTTTAGTATTAAAGCTCGAGTTACAATTCCAAGAATGATGTAATATATGAATGAATATCTGTATCTCCACTCTAAATAATTAACAAATTTGACCCACTCGCAAAAGGGTTCACCTATACATGCATATGTTAGCGCCATAATGACCTGGGCTAAAATAAAAGATTTCCATGTTCTAAAATATTGATATAACAACATGTAAGCTACAGGTACTATTGAAAAATCAAAAGGAAAGGCCCGAGGAATAATAGGTAGGAATGCAATGGGGTACTCCCAAAAACTATACTGCACACCAACTACATCTAATAAGGTTGTTGTCAAGATAATTACGGTACCAAATAACAAAATTTCTAAGATAATGTCTCGTTTAACAAGTTTAGCCCATATAACCCAAGGCACAACTAAAAAAACGACTAGTATCCACCATTCCCAAGTTAAAAACTCATTTTTTAGCCAACCATTTAATTCTAAATGATACAGCTTATCTTCTAATAAACGTATTTCCCTAAGATTTTCAAATATATTATCTATTGATATCACCCCTATATTTGAATTAAAAGCTAACAGATATTTTTGAATTCAAACTCTTTGAGCTGCCTTTTTAGTATTACCGTTTTTTAGTAATAAATTTCCATCGTAAATAAGAAAAAAACCCATGTTAAAAATTCTTCTAACACGGGTTTTCGACTTTTTTAAATGAATCAGAAATTTTGTCTAACAATTGGGGTGCAGTTCAATAACAGAATGCTGCTCAGATATTAATTGTTTTTCATCTTATAGCCTTTGAATTTACAACCGTATACGCTTGTAAGATCAACGAAGCTTTTATAAGAATACGTAATGGCAACCGGTGTGCCTACTTGGACTTTATCATAAAACTTTTTGATGTCTGCATTATGCATTCTCACGCACCCTTGACTTACATATTTTCCAATGCTACTTTCATTGTTATTGCCGTGGATGCCATATGTATCACCATACGTACCGTTTGCATTTAATCCTAACCAACGTTTTCCTAATAGGTTACGAGGATCGCCCCCAGGAATATGTCCCGTATAGTAAGGGCGGTTTTTAATTTTGTTTACTACTTTAAAAAAGCCAACAGATGTTTTATCCCACGTTTTTCCCGTTGCTACTGGATCAACGATTTCAATATAACCATTGTGAAAATACGCAAGCTTGTTGTAGTACTTGTTAATGATGATTAAATCTTGATTCGCTGGTTTACTTGCTGCTTCTGTTTTCTCCTGATTTACTTCCACATAATGCAACCATTAATAAGGTAAGAACGGTCATTGATTTCATAAAAATGTTCTTCATAAAAACTCTCCTCTTTTTTATATTTTTATAAGAAACAAAAAAGCACCTTTCAATTAGAAAGATGCTTTCTCGTCACCATCATTTATAAATAAAAACCTAGTTAATCGATTATTTTTTAAGTGAGGCTTTTCTTCTATTATGATTTTTAGTTATTTAAGCTTGAAAATAGTCCGTTTAGTTCTAACGATTGTAGGAGAAAATGTGTTAAAATATTCCGAAAAAAGGAGTGGTGAACCATGGGAAAAGTAGTAAAAGCGATTCAAGACGAATATCCGGATGATTTTGCATGGTGTTACGGCTGCGGCCGATTAAATCAAGAAGGCTATCATTTTCGGACAGGATGGCTAGGAGAAAAAACCATTACCCTTTATACACCTAAGCCTGAACATACAGCTATACCAGGGTTTGTTTATGGAGGACTTCTTGCATCACTGATTGATTGCCATGGAACAGGCTCTGCTTCTCTTGCTCTATACCGTAAAAATGGCTACGAAATAGGAGATTCAGCAGAGCCGCCGCGGTTTGTTACCGGTTCTCTCCACGTAGATTTTAAAAAACCAACGCCGCAGGGTGAAGTACTAAAAGCAATAGGAACGGTTGAAGAAATTCACCCGAAGAAATGGAGAGTTAAAACAGAAGTATACGCAAGCGACATCATTGTTGCGACCGGAGAAGTTGTAGCAGTTGTTATGCCAAGTACGTTTAAACGAAAAGAAGACTAAAAAATGCAAAACAGTTACATAAAAAGGGAGGAAAAGGTATGGGTAAATGTAATTTAGACCACTCGGTAGAAGATGTACAGCAGAAGTTTAACTCGCAGTCACAATGGCTGCCAGAAGATATTCGCTCGTTATTTCATGAGTTTCTCGTACGAAATCCTTCGCAAACAACATTAAACGAGATGTTTCATTTGCTGAAGAAATATGATTTAGTTGATGAACAAGAAAGAAAAGAGCGAGATCGAAAAATCAAATGGCTAATATTAAATAAAGAAGATACGATGGCTTAATTTTTTTATCAATGAGTGACATTACTAGGTTTTAATAATGAATTTTTAATATTTTAAAAGAGGTTAAAATATAACGAAATGAATTCAATCTAAAGACGAACAACTAATATACATGAGCTGAACAGTTTGTGACGCCGCAGTTGATTTCCCTGCAAGACTTCGCTTTCCGCGGGCGACCGCTGAGTCTCCTCCTCGTATACGCTCCTGCGGGGTCTCACCTGTTCCGCTTTTCCCGCAGGAGTCTTCGTCTTGCTCTACAATCAACAACTAGAAGCAACTACATACAGTAAATCTACGTTTACGACCACAATGAAAAATTCGAACGAGTTGGATTCTCTATCAAGAATCTCACTTCATCGTTCGGGTCCTTCTTCAAATAAAATACTTTTATCCCAGCCTCTTTTTAACGAGATTAAAAGTAATCACCACCACTTAAACCCGTCGTCTTCTAACAAATGATTTGAAGCTGCTGGTCCCATCGTACCCGCAGGATAAAAATGGAGAGGAAAGCGTTCATCATTAAAAACTTCTAAGATAGGTTGCACCCATTTCCAAGATAATTCAACTTCTTCCCAGTGAGCAAAAAATGTGGAGTTTCCCTGTAAAGCATCAAATAACAGCAGTTCATAAGCTTCGGGTACTTCTCTTTGATTTGTTGAGAAATTGATAAAAATGGGTTCGATTTTATTGTCATTCAAAGGGTTTTTGCTGTTTAATTGCAGCGAAATACCTTCATTTGGGCTGATTTCGACAACTAAAAGGTTAGGAACGGCTTCTTTGTCTGTATAAACATCCTTTAAAGGATGTTTAAATTCAATGATGATACGCGTGCATTTTTTACTCATTCTTTTTCCTGTGCGAAGGTAGAAAGGCACTCCTTTCCAAAGCTCATGATCAATCCATACCCGGACTGCTATAAATGTGTCATTAACGGAAGAAGCATTGATGCCGGGCTCTTCTTTATATCCTATAACTGAATGATCTTGGATTTTCCCCGCTTCGTATTGACCTCTTATGACATTCGAATGGATAAACTCTTTTTGCAGAGGACGAAGGCTTTTCATAATTTTTATCTTTTCCTGTCGGATTTTTGCGATATTAAGCGTCTTTGGCAGCTGCATAGCAGTCATCATAAGCATTTGAAGCATATGGTTTTGGAGCATATCCCTAGTCGCACCGGCCTGATCATAGTAATGCGCCCTTTCTTCTACACCAACTGTTTCACTAGCTGTAATTTGAACGTTTGCAACGTAGTGATGATTCCATAATGCTTGTAAAATAGGGTTTGCAGATGCTAAAGCTTCCAAGTTTTGAATCATTGGTTTTCCAAGATAATGGTCGATACGATAAATCTCTTCCTCTTTGAACGTTTGAGTAAGCTTTTGATTTAACACTTGAGCAGATTGTAAATCGTGTCCGAAAGGCTTTTCGATAATAAGACGTTTCCAGCCTTTTGTAGATCCTAATCCGCCGCTATTTATATTTGAAGCAATAACGTCTACAAATTCAGGAGCCACTGATAAATAGAAAAGACGATTTTCAGGAATATTTAATTCTGCTTCGCCTTCTTGAATAGCGTGCAGCAACTGGTCATATCCATCACTATTGGTAACATCCATTTTATGATAGCGAACTGTCTTAAGAAATTCTTTTATCTTGGATTCACCTTGCCTAAAGCGCCTTGAAAAAGTCTTTACTGATTCTTCTACATATATTTGAAAGGCATCATCAGACCAGTTGCTTCTACCTGTACCAACAATAGAAAAGGAAGAAGGCAGCTTTTTATCCAAAAATAAATTATATAAGGCGGGAAAAATTTTTCTTTTAGCTAAATCTCCTGTTGATCCAAATAAGATAAAGGTCATGGAATCCACTTCTAACGCTTGTGGTGAATGAGACTTGAGACAATTATCACGTGAACGAGCTACACTGCCCAATTGATTTCCTCCTTTATTTTAACAGTCTATTGCATTGAATATAGCCTTTTACCATCTTTACAGATTAAAGTATAGCAGGTACAATCTTCCTTTATAAGTAGACACTTTATTTTCATATAGTGTCTAAAACTATACTATTACGCATAAAAGGGAGGAAAAAGAATTGAGCAGACTTTTTAGCAAAACGTTTAACTGTGAAAAGGAATTAACGTTAACGATTATTGGAGGCAAGTGGAAAATGTTGATTATGTGGCACCTGGGAAAAGAAGGGACGAAACGATTTGGGGAGTTAAAGTCCATGATGCCGGGAATTACTCAGCGAATGTTAGTAAGTCAGCTGCGAGAATTAGAAGAAGATCAAATCGTTCACCGAAAAGTCTATCCGGTTGTCCCTCCAAAAGTTGAATATTCCTTGACTGAACACGGGAGAAGCTTAATGCCCATCCTTGAGAGCATGGACGAGTGGGGAAAAAATTATATGGAAACCGTTATAGAACCTGAAATGAATAATTCTAGCCATATGGGTTAAAATCTTTTGTTGAAAAGAATAAAACTACCCTTATTATTCAGAATTTTCTAAAATAAAAACGAATGATACGCTGCATTGAAGCGTCCATAGTATATTTTTAGTGACTATATGTTTTAAAAGTGCCTACTTTTTTTTTGAAAGTAACGGTTTTACAATGAATTCATGCTAGACAACCCCATTTAATGAAGGAGTGAAGTAGGTATGGAACTTCAATTAGCATTGGATCTTGTAAATATTTCAGAGGCAAAAGAAGTAGTGCAGGAGGTTCAAGAGTATATCGATATTGTAGAAATTGGAACTCCAGTTGTGATTAACGAAGGGCTAAGGGCAGTCAAAGAAATCAAGGAAGCCTTTCCGTCTTTAAAGGTATTAGCTGATTTGAAAATTATGGATGCAGGTGCTTATGAAGTAATGAAAGCTTCTGAAGCGGGGGCTAGTATTATTACCATTCTTGGCGCTACTGATGATTCGACTATAAAAGGCGCTGTAGAAGAGGCCAAAAAACAAGGAACACAAATTCTTGTTGATATGATTAATGTAAAAAACCTTGAGCAACGTGCAAAAGAAGTCGATGCACTCGGTGTTGACTATATTTGTGTACACACAGGGTATGATCTTCAAGCTGAAGGAGAAACCCCGTTCGAGCAGCTTCAAACGATTAAACGAGTTGTGAAAAATGCAAAAACAGCGGTGGCAGGAGGTATTAAACTGAATACACTTCCTGAGGTCGTGCAGTCACAGCCGGATCTTGTGATTGTAGGCGGGGGGATTACAAGTGAAAAAGACAAAAGAAACGTTGCAGAAGAAATGAAAAAAGTAGTCAAACAAGCAACTTTGGTCTAAAAATAAGCAAAAGTATTTAAGCCTTCAAAATTAATTAATCGGTAAATGGTTTAAAAAGAAGATAGCTAAGTTATTTTAGCTATCTTCTTTCCGTCATTTTTAGTATAACCATTCATTCATAAGAGCCATTTTGACAGATAGATAGTTTCTTTAAAATTCGTTATTCCAAAGAAAAAAACGGCGATTTTTCAGGGATTTTAAAGTTAAGAAAGCGTTATCCGAACATTACCGAAAGAAAGTGCAGAAAAAATCTATGTCACACTTTTTAACAAAATACTTTGAAAATTAAGAAATTTAAAAATATAATTGACTATCGACAATATTTAACATCTTTGAATTAAAAAAGGAGGGAGATATGTAGTGATGGAACATAAGAGGATAGTAGTAATAGGCGCTGGAATTGTCGGGTGCAGCATTGCCTATTATTTAAGTAAAATGGGGCAAAGAAACATAACAGTGATTGAGCAAGGCCCTTTGTTTGAAACAGGAGGATCTACTTCTCACGCTCCAGGGCTTGTATTTCAGCTTAGCTTTTCAAAAATCCTGACAACGTTGGCTTCTCAAACAGTCGAAACCTTCAAAGAGTTGAGTATGGAGGAACAGTGCTCTTTTTATCCTGTCGGCAGTTTAGAAGTTGCCCGTACACCAGAGCGATTAGAAGATCTAAAGAGAAAGGCTGGTGTTGCCAGCTCATGGGGCATCGAAGCTTTTCTTCTTTCACCGCAGGAATGCGCGGAAAAAAATTCGCTGATTTGTCCTGAGCGTATTTGCGGAGGTCTCTATGTTCCGTCAGACGGTATTGCCAAACCTTTGCATGCCGTTGATAAAATGACTCGTTTTTCTAAAGAGTGTGGAGTAGAATTTTACGGTCATACAGAAGTGACGAATATTGAAGTGAAAAATGGTCAAGTAAAGGCAGTGTACACGAGCACTGGAAAATTTGAAGCAGATGTAATCGTGTGCTGTGCCGGATTTTGGGGACCTCGCATCGGAGAAATGGTCGGTGTAACGATTCCTCTTCAGCCGATGGCTCATCAATATGTGTTTACAAATGATTTACTTGAATTAAACGGAGAAACGGAAGAAGCCGCGACTCCTCTTATTCGAGATCAGGATAATGCAATTTATTTTCGTCAGGTAGAGAAAGGGCTTGGGATTGGATCATATCAGCATGAGCCGTTTCCAGTCGAACTCAGTGATATTACAAAATACGGAGAAACAAAAGAAATGCCTTCTATCAAACCTTTTACGTCGAAGGATTTTGAAAAGCCATGGGAAGATGCACTAGAGTTAATTCCGGCATTAAAACAAGCGGGGATAAAAAAAGGAATGAACGGTATCTTTTCTTTCACACCCGATGGGATGCCGCTGCTTGGAGAATCACAAGAGGTAAAGGGATTTTGGGTAGCAGAAGCCATATGGGTAACCCACTCTGCAGGTGTCGCTAGGCAAATGGCTGAATGGATGATGAATGGTGCACCGACTGTGGATTTAGAGCTATGCGATATTAATCGTTTTGATACGTATGCATGCAGCCCTGCTTATTACAAACAGCGGTCTATTGAAGAGTACGAAGAAGTTTATAGCATTCATCATCCATTTATGCAGCGAAAAGTATCACGAAACATGCGCGTAAGTCCATTTTATATGCGTCAGCAAGAACTAAAAGCGTATTTTAACGAAAAAGCGGGTTGGGAGCAGCCACAGTGGTATGAAGCTAACTATCCGCTTATATCTACTTATGAAAAGATGATGGTAATAAGAAATGGATGGGCTGCTGAATATTGGTCACCTATTATTGAGGCTGAACATTTGCATACTCGTCAGCACGCAGCTCTTTACGATACAACGGCAGCAAAGAAAAGGTTAGAAATCAAAGGAGAAGGAGCTCTCCAGTTTTTACAGAAGCTAACGACAGGAAATATAGACATTGCAGTAGGTCAAAGCATACGCACGTGTATGTTGCATGAGCGAGGCGGCATAAAAGATCAAATAACGGTTATTCGCAAAAATATATCCACTTTCTTGATTGTTTGTACGGGAGCTGTAGAAGCAAGCTGGATTCAAAAACACGTGCCACAAAGTAATCAAGTTGTTTTCCAAGATGTAACGTCAGGGACATGCAGTGTAGCATTAATTGGCCCTAAAGCTACAGAAGTAATGGAGTCGGTGGTTCAACGCTCAGACCTTAGTGGTACTTGGATTCAAGGGCAAGCGAAAACGCTGTTTATCGGAAATGTTTCAGTTCTTGCGCTGCGTAATTCCTGCGGGGAAATGGAGAGCTGGGAATTGATTACGACTTCCGATCAAGGCCTGAATTTATGGGATTTATTAATTGAACAAGGACGGCCTTATCAGCTGATTACCGGAGGAGACCGAGCTCTTGAAAACCTTCGAATTGAATCTCTTTCGTTAAAAAGCGGAAAAGACTTTTGGAGCGAACATCATCCATATGAAGTCAACCTTTATGGAATGGTGGATTTAACAAAATCATTTTTTATTGGAAAAGAGGCATTGCTTGATCGTCAGAGAAAAGATTCTGAAACAGTATTAGCAACGCTTATATTAGAGGACCCTTCAGCAATAGTAATGGGATATGAACCAGTATTTTATGGAGAAACGGCCCTCGGATTTGTGACAAGCGCTGGCTATTCATACAGCTTAGGGAAAGGAATTGTACACACCTTATTATCTCAAGCTGTAAATGAAGAAATGGTTTTAGAAGTTGAATACTTTGGACAGCGTTATAAAGCAACAATGATGACACACTCCCCAGCAGTAGTTTAATTAATAATTTGAAATGTAGGAGGAATGCATATGTCAACACATTATGATGTCATTATTATTGGGTTAGGAGCTATGGGGAGTACAGCTGCTTATCAACTCGCCAAAAAAGGCCAGCGGGTATTGGGGTTAGAACAGTTCGGTCCCGCCCATGACCTAGGATCAAGTCACGGTGGTTCTAGAATCATTCGGCAGTCTTATTTTGAAGACCCTGCTTACGTTCCATTATTGCTTCGCGCCTACGAATTGTGGAATGAAATTGAAAGAGAAAGCGGTCAAGAAATCCTTACCGTTACCGGTGGACTTATGATGGGCCCTCCTGATAGCTTGACGGTCTCTGGAAGTATTGAAAGTTCTAAAAAGTGGAACCTTGCTTATGAGATTCTAGAAGCGAAGGATATTTACAAACGGTTTCCGGCGTTTACACCTTCACCTAACACTATTGCTTTATATGAAGAAAGAGCTGGATTCGTTAGGCCGGAAGCAAGCGTATATACTCACCTTCTTCAAGCAGAAAAATACGGAGCTGAGCTTCATTTTTTTGAAGAAGTAGAGTTATGGGAAGCCCATCCTTCTGGTGAAGGCGTGCGCGTTGTAACAGCTAATGGAACATATGAAGCTGGAAAAATCATTATTTCTGCAGGCGCTTGGGCACCAGATTTATTAAGGGATTTAGGTGTTAGCTTACAAGTAGAGCGTCATGTGCAAATGTTTTTTGAACCAACACAAGGAATAGACGTTTTTTCAGTGGGAAAACAGCCGATTTATATTTGGGAAGCAGATGATTATGTACAGTTGTATGGTTTCCCTTCCTTTGGATTAAAGGCTGAAGGAGCAAAAGTGGCATTTTTCCGAAAAGGAACGGCGTGTACGCCGGAAACGATTGATCGAAATATATATGAAGATGAAGTGAACATGATGCGGCACTATCTAGCTCAAGGTCTTCCACAGCTTAACGGCCGATTTTTACAAGGGAAAACGTGCATGTATACTAATACTCCAGATGAACATTTTGTCATTTCACTGCATCCAGAATATCCTCAAGTAGCGATTGCAGCAGGGTTTTCTGGACATGGGTTTAAGTTTGCAAGCGTAGTAGGAGAGATTTTAGCAGATTTAGTGACAGAGGGAAAAACCAATCATCCAATCGATTTGTTTACGCCGCAGCGTTTTGCAACTAATAAAATAGTATAAATCGTTGTCAGCTCTTGCGAATGGTTCTATTTAAATGTTTCTAAAGAAGCGAAGGAGGAATAGCAGATGGTTATGGAACATGGTTTAGTAAATGATAAAGGGAGACTTGAACCCACGTTGAAAGGAGAGTTGTATACATCTTCGGACATTTTTAAGTTAGAAAAAGATTATATATTTTCTAAATCATGGAGTTTAGTTGCATTTGAATATGAAATAGCAGAACCAGGACAATATATTACGACGAGAGTTGAAGGGGAAAATATTCTCATTACTAGAGGAAAAGATCATGTACTGCGTGGATTCTTGAACGTATGTCGGCATCGAGGAGCTAAGCTGTGCAGCCAAGCATCAGGTAAAACGGGCGTCATTCGCTGTCCGTATCATTCGTGGAGCTATAGCTTAGATGGTAATTTAGTAGGTGTTCCTAATACAAGCCACTGTCGAGAAGAACTCGTGCATAACGAAAGTTACGGACTAACATCTGTTCACATTGAAGTGTGGCACGGCATGGTTTGGGTTAATTTATCAGACAATCCTATGTCTGTTGAATATCAGCTAGATACACAAATTCTTGATCGTTTTGGCGAGCTCTATACGTTTGCGAGATATGAAATTCAAAATCTAAAATCTGCTCATCGTGAAGAATATGAAGTCGAGGCAAACTGGAAGCTTATTGTAGAAAACTTTCAAGAGTGTTATCACTGTTCCTCCATTCACCCTGAACTTACAGCAACGCTGCCTGAATTTCGTTCAGGAGTCGGTACTCAAAATTCAGTAGGCGGTGGAGCTAAGTTTGGTGATGAATTAGAAGCTTTTTCAATCAGCGGGCAAGGAAGCCGTCCCATGTTAAAAGGATTGCTTCCTGAAGACGACCGCACGTATTTTGGCATTACCGTTCTGCCGCTTGTATTTATCAATTTAACACCGGATCACGTTATTATTCATCGTATTATTCCAATCAGTGCGGAAAAGTCTAAAGTGATTTGTGAATGGTTATTCGACCCGGAAGAAATGGCTAAGCCTGATTTTGACCCGAAAGATGCCGTGGAATTATTTCACCGCGTTAATTTACAAGACTTTGAAGCCTGTGAGTGGTGTCAAGAAAATATGAGTTCAAAATCTTATAAAGAAGGAGGGATTTTAGTACCTATCGAACAGCACGTTTCGCATTTTTACAATTACGTATTAGAAGCAATCGGTATGAAGGTCGAATAGTAAATAGAAGCGGTCTGGCATATCATCTCGGTGTGTCAGACCATCTCTAACAATCTACTTTAAAAATAAGGGGGAAATAAATTGAGTACAAGCTCTAAACTAACAGAACCCATTATCCGCGTTACCGATGTTTCAAAAGTGTTTGGCTCTCAAAAAAAACAGGCTCTTAAGCTGAGAGAAGCTGGACAAAGTAAATATGAAGTCGAACAAGCTACTAAGACAACCGTTGCTATTTACAATGCTCATTTCGAAGTGAAAAAGGGAGAAACCTTTGTGTTAATTGGATTATCAGGAAGCGGAAAATCTACTTTGCTTCGATGCTTGAACGGACTTGTAGAACCAACAGAAGGGACGGTATATCTAGAAAACACAGATATTTCTCATATGCCAAAAAGACAGCTTCAGGAAGTCCGGAGAAATAAAATTGGGATGGTCTTTCAAAATGTGGGCCTCCTTCCAAACCGCACCGTGATTGACAACATTACGTTCGGTCTAGAGATACAAGGCGTATCAGCAAACGAAAGAGAAAAGCGAGGGAAACAGGCGCTTGAAATGGTGGGCTTAAATGGACAAGCTTATAAAAGAATTTATGAATTATCAGGAGGTATGCAGCAGCGGGTTGGATTAGCGAGAGCCCTTGCTTCTGAACAAGAGATTTTGCTGATGGATGAGCCTTTTTCGGCGTTAGATCCTCTTATTCGAAGAGATATGCAAAAGCTATTTCTTGATATTCAAGGAGAAGTACAGAAAACAGTTATCTTTGTAACGCATGATCTGGATGAAGCATTAACTTTAGGGCACCGGGCTGCCGTAATGAAAGACGGAGAGATTGTACAGCTTGGAACCGCTGAAGATATTTTAAGTCAACCGGCAACCGATTATGTAAAACTGCTTGTTCAAGACGTTAATTACGGCAAAATTCGCCTTGCTAAAGACGTGGTGGTTCCGGTAGAAACGGCTGCCTACGAGTATGAATCACCACAAGTCATATTAAGAAGAATGAGAACCAATCATTTATCTGCGATTTTTGTTCTTGATAGTTCTGACCGCTTATTAGGTATGATGAGCATCTATACAGTGATGGAGCTTATTGAAGCTCATAAGCATGATTTAAAAGGAAAAGGATTGACACAGCCGCACTGCGTCAATCCTGATATGTCTTTACAAGAAATGATTCCTCTATTTACAGACAGTCATTCGCCTGTAGTCATTGTTGATAATCATCACCGCCTACAAGGTATGATTTCCCCGAGCACTCTTATTGCAAATCTCACTGAACGTACTGCAGTGACCGAGCAGCAAGAAGGTAAATCATATCAAGTGGAGGTCAGGTAAATATGATGGTGAATGCTGCGATGATTCCTCGTATTCCTTTAGATAAATGGGCAAATTCATTTGTTGATTACATGATTGATAGTTTTTCAGGTGTATTTACTGGAATCAACCAGATAATGACCAGTTTAATCACCAGCCTTGAATGGACATTGACAGCCTCTCCTCCGCTAGTAACTGTCATTGTTTTTGTTCTATTAGCGCTATGGTTAACAGATTGGAAGATAGCTGTATTTACGTGTTTTGGTTTACTTCTTATTATTAGCTTGGATCTATGGGAAGCATCGATGCTGACCTTATCTCTCGTTTTAGCTTCTACTATTATTTCACTTCTATTCGGCGTTCCTTTAGGCATATTATCACACCGATTTAACAAAGTGGGAGCAGTCATAAAGCCGATTCTTGATATTATGCAAACAATGCCTGCTTTTGTTTATTTAATTCCGTCCGTACTTTTATTTGGATTAGGGAATGTTACAGCTCTTATTGCTACGTTTATTTTCGCAATGCCCCCTGCCGTTCGTCTGACGCTGCTTGGGCTTCAGCAGGTTCCACACACCACTTTAGAAGCGGCAGAAGCTTTTGGAGCAACGGAATGGCAAAAATTAATTAAAGTACAGCTGCCGCTGGCTTTGCCTATGATTATGTCGGGTGTAAACCAAGTTATTATGTTATCTCTTTCTATGGTTGTTATTTCTTCAATGGTCGGTGCGGGCGGCTTAGGTGCGGAGGTATTGCGAAGCATCAGTATGCTAGATGTAGGCTTAGGGTTTATCGGTGGGATTGCGGTTGTTATTATTGCCGTTATTTTAGATCGTTTAACGCATCTTTCTACTCAAAAAAGCCGAGATATTCAATCAAGCAAATAAAATGGATAAAGGTGGGAGTATATGAAATATTCAAAAAAAATTTCTTTTATTATGCTAACAATCTCCATCATGCTGCTTGTCTCTGCATGCGGCAATAGTAATACGGCAAGCGGAACGACGACTAAAAAAGAAATTACAATGGGATACATACCATGGGACGAAGCCGTAGCTGTTACGTTTCTATGGAAGGAATTATTAGAGGAAAAAGGCTATAAAGTCAAAGCAGTTCAAAGCGATGTAGCTCCGCTTTTCTCAGGAGTTGCTCAAGGAAATATTGATTTGTTTTTGGATGTATGGATGCCTACCACCCACAGTTCTTATATGAAAAGATTCGGAAAGCAAGTAGACGTTCTTGGCACTTGGTACGACCAGGCAGATAGCGGACTGGCCGTTCCTGACTACGTAGACGTGCAGTCGATAAGTGATTTAAAAAATAAGAAAAAGGAGTTTAACGGAAAGATTATTAGTATTGAACCAGGATCTGGAATCAACGGTCTTACTAAAGATCATGCCATGCCAAGCTATGGGTTAACAGATTGGAATTTAGTAGAAAGCAGTACAGCCGCCATGTTATCGGAATTAGATAAAGCCATTGCTAATAAAGAACCCATTGTTGTTACGTTATGGCGCCCGCACTGGGCTTTTGAAAAGTATAATCTCAGATACTTAAAAGATCCGAAAAATACGATGAATCCAACTGGACCTGAAAAAATACAGTCGATTAGCAAAAAGACCTTTAAAAAAGATTATCCAGAAGCTGCAAAATGGATGAAAGATTTTTCTATTAGTGCCGAGCAACTAGCATCTTTGGAATCAGAAATTAACAGTGCAAAAGACGAAACAAAAGGCGTGAAAAACTGGATTTCTAAAAATAAGAAAGTGACGGAAAGCTGGGTAAAGTAATAAAAGGGCTGTCTCTTAGGCAAGTTATTGACTAAGAGGCATTTTTTTGTGGTGGTATACCTATTTTTGTATAAAGCTTATCTCTTTTATGAAAATGGGCATCCTACATTAAAAGGATGGTGAAAGGCAGTGGCAATCGATAGAATCTGTACAATTGGACCTGCTAGTAATAAAAAAGATGTACTAGAGAGACTTTTGGAAAAAGGAATGACAATTGCTCGACTGAATTTATCTCATGGGTCGCATGAAAGTCATAAAACAATTATAGATACGTTAAGGTCTTTAAATTCCTCTATTCAAATTTTAGGAGATTTACAAGGTCCTAAAATTAGACTTGGAGTGATAAAGTCAAAAGAAGTAGTGTTAAAAGAAGGCGATGGAATTATGATTGCACGAGGAGATTTAGGAATAGAGCTGCCTTATGAATGGATTCCTTTGCTCCAAAAAATATTAATTCATGAATGCCGGATGCAAAACAAGTATGTGATCACAGCGACACAAATGCTTCAATCAATGGTGCGCAGCGCAATTCCTACAAGGGCTGAGGTGACAGATGTATTTCAGGCAGTACTTGATGGTACCAATGCAGTGATGCTTTCTGGTGAAACTGCCGCTGGAAAATATCCGATTGAAAGTATGGAAACGCTTTATAAAATATCACATTTTGCTGAAACTCTTCAAAATAAGAACCTAGCGAGTCTCTCAAAGATTTTGGCAATGTTAAAGAGCTCGAGATAAAAAGTACAGCAAGTAGATATGTAAGTTTAAAAAATATATTTAAATTAAAAAAAGTGGCAAGGCTTTCTATTCTCCAAGTACAATTTAAATAATGAATGCTTTACGTTTCGCATGTAAGTATTTATTTATACCTATGTTGTCATAATTTATGTGATTCCCCAGAGCATAAATTACTTTTCATTACCTTATTGTGTACAAAAATATTGTAAGATAGGCTCATGCTTTTAACAGCATGGGCCTATTTTTATAGAGAGCTTGAAAATAGATATTTGCAAAATAGAAAATTAATCTTTCCCTCTTGTACAATAAATATTCTTCTGTACAAAAATAGAGTGTATAATAGGAATGTTGACTTGATAGGAAAAAGAGAGAGGCCCTATCAAGCAAAGGAAGATGGAGTGGAGAGTGTGTACTGAAAGTGAAATTGTCCAGCGACAAAAATAAACATGTTTTTCGAATGCTTCTAGAAGAATATCTAGAATGAAAGTAGGAACATTATGGAAAAGAAAATGAGGTTTGGCATCAAATCCAAAATTATTATTGGATATTTAATTGTTATTATCTGTTTATTTATTGCATTTATTGTTTTAAACAGTCAAATTTCATCTTTGCAAAAAGAGCGAAATTTCATCATTGATCATGATATTGAAGTCCATGATCTGACCAATCGAATTGAAAAACACCTGCTCGATATGGAAACCGGACAAAGAGGCTATATTATTACAGGAGAAGCGAGTTACTTAGAACCTTATAACAGCGCAGCATCAAGTTGGGAAAAAGATTATAATGCGTTGTATCAGCTTCTAAATAATAATCCAAATCAGCAGGAGAAACTGGAAAAGATTAAAGGAAGCATTCAAGACTGGATTGAAGCTGCTGGTGAACCGACCATTGCATTAAAAAAAGAAAATAATACAAAAGAGCTTCAGCAATTTTTTGAGAAAGATCCTGGGCGCCAGTATATGGACGATATACGCAGCCAGTTTACTTCTTTTCGAAATGTAGAGAAGAAATCCACTGAAACAAGAGCAACAGAGTTAGACGAGAAAAATCAAAAAATTAAAATCGGTCTTTACGGTTTGCTGTTTTTTGTTACGCTTATTTCACTTGTTATTGCTGTTGTTTTGTCCAATTCTATTGTGAATACGATTAAAGAAGTTACGCAAACGATCAAACGAATTACGGCTTCAAAAGGCGAGTTAAAAGGAAGAATTAAAGTTAGATCTAATGATGAAATTAAAGATTTAGGGCTAGCTACGAACGCGCTGTTAGAAAATATTGAAGAGCGAAACTGGCTTCAAACGAACCTTGCACATGCTGTAACAATGTACCAAGGCATAGCATCCGTAGACAAGCTCGCGGAGAAGTTTCTCTTTACGATTTCAGAAATGACAGGAGCTTCTTTCGGGGCATTTTATGTTCGAGAGGAAAATGATAAAGGAAACCTATTCGTCAAACAAGCTGCTTTTGCAGATCAAAAAAGTGAAGCGGGAAGAGCGAGCTTTTTGATAGGCGAAGGGCTTATCGGACAAGCTGCTTTAGAAAAAAGAACCTTTGTCATAAACGATGTCCCTGACACGTATCAGCTCATTGCTTCAGGATTAGGAGACGTAAAACCTAAGAGTGTTTTTATTGTACCCGTCTTGTTTGAAGATGAAGTGATTGCTGTTATTGAGCTTGCATCGCTGCACGAATTTACAGCTTTAGAGCAAGAACTTATTAGTCAAGTGATTGAAACGTTTGGTCTGACTATCAATGGTGTAATCAGACGGATGGAAATTGCTCGTTTATTAAAGGAATCTCAGGCGATGACAGAAGAGCTCCAGGCTCAGTCTGAAGAACTTCAAACACAATCAGAAGAACTGCAAATGCAGTCTGAAGAGCTTCGCATGATCAATGAACAGCTAGAAGAAAGAACAAAAGATGCAGAAGAAAAATCGTTTGAATTAGAGGCTGCAAAGGAAGATTTGGAAGAAAAAGCGCATCAGCTGGAATTGAATTCTCAATACAAATCCGAATTCCTTGCTAATATGTCGCACGAGCTTCGAACACCGCTTAACAGCATTCTTATTCTGTCTGAAATGCTTGAAGAAAACGCGGCTAAAACGCTATCTGAAGATGAAGAAGAATATGCTCGTATTATTCATTCTTCAGGAAAAGACTTGTTGGCATTAATCAATGACATCTTGGATTTATCAAAAGTAGAGTCTGGAAAACTAGATGTTTTGCTTGCCGAGATGAATATGAGTGAGCTTCCAGATCAAATTGAACGTAATTTCAGCCACGTTGCTGAACAGAAAAACGTACAATTGAAAATTAATAAAGAACAAGATGTACCGGACATCATTCACACAGATGAAAAGAGATTCCAGCAAATTGTGAAAAATCTTTTATCAAATGCATTTAAATTTACGGAATCGGGATCTGTCACAGTATCCATTCAACGAGTAGCTGACCATCGTCTTACAACAGCTATGCGTACAATTGATACGGATTGCTGGCTAGAAATAGCTGTAGCTGATACAGGGATTGGTATACCAAAAGAGAAGCATCAGCTTATCTTTGAAGCGTTTCAGCAGGCAGATGGAGCTACGGTTCGCAAATACGGAGGAACGGGACTTGGCTTATCTATTTGCAGTGAGTTTGCAAAATTGTTGGGCGGCTGGATTTCACTGAGCAGTGAAGTAGGAAAAGGAAGTACGTTTACACTCTATCTTCCTAGCCTTTCTAACGGTCTTATTGACTATGAAAAAGTGAATTTTGCATACGAAGAAGTAGCGGTATCTGTAGAAGAAGCTGAACCTGAAGCAGAAATAACTGAAATTGACCATCCTGTACAACCAGTTGAACCTTCATTGCAAGATGATGAAAATGTGTTTCAGGATAAGCGAGTGCTCATCGTAGATGATGACCAGCGCAACATTTTTGCCTTAAAAACTGCGCTAGCTAAACAAGGTATGACCATTATGACAGCTCATAACGGAATAGAGTGTCTTGAAATGATGAAGAATAGTGAACCATTTGATCTCATTTTAATGGATATTATGATGCCGCAAATGGACGGATATGAAGCGATGCAGAAAATTAGAGGAGAGCTCAAGCTTGTTGATTTACCTATTATTGCACTAACCGCTAAAGCGATGAAAAACGATCGTGAAAAATGCTTGGAAGCTGGAGCATCAGATTATATCAGCAAACCTTTAGATTTAAATCAGCTGTTCTCCGTTATGCGTGTATGGCTAGTAAATTAAGCGGGGTATGAAACATAAATGGATATGAAGCACCTAGATTTAAGTGAAGACTTAGTTATGAATAAAAAAACAGATTTGGAGATTGATTTACTGCTGACGGCTATTTATCGATTAACAGGATTCGATTTCAGACAGTACGCTAAATCTTCTATCTGTCGCCGAGTCTATAATCGAATGAAAATTGAACGTATTCCAACCGTGTCTCGATTGTTAGAAAAAGCGATTCACGAAGAAGAATTTATGAATCAGCTTTTAAATGATTTTTCGATAAATGTAACAGAAATGTTTCGCGATCCAAGCTTTTTTAAAGCATTTCGCACAAAGGTGATTCCCGTATTAAAGGATTATCCGGAAATTCGCATTTGGCATGCTGGCTGTGCAACGGGCGAAGAGGTATTTTCTATGGCGATTCTTTTAGAAGAAGAAGGGTTAATGGATAAAACGGTCATTTACGCAACCGATATGAACGAGGATGTATTAGAAAAAGCCAAACAAGGTGCCTTTTCTTTACGTAAAATGAAGTCATATACAAAAAATTATATTCAAGCTGGTGGAAAGAACGCCTTCTCGGAATATTATCAGACGGATCATCACTATGCATATTTTCATCCGTCGCTGCTAAAAAATATTATCTTTGCTCAGCATAATTTAGTCACGGATCAGTCATTTAATGAATTTCACGTCATCATTTGCCGAAACGTCCTTATTTATTTTACAGCTCAGCTGCAAAATCAAGTGTATAATTTATTTTCAGAAAGCCTGTGTACAAAAGGATTTCTTGGACTTGGTGATAAAGAAACGCTTCGCTTTTCCGAAGGGTCCGCTTCTTATACAGAGTTTGCAGGTAACGAACGCATCTATCAAAAGCAATAAGAAAAGGACCTCATGGTGAGGTCCTTTTCTTACTGTGCTTGCGCTTGAATCATGAGTACACACATATCATCAGGCTGATTTAGCTTTTGTTCTTCTGAAAAAATTTCATTCATGAATGTTTTTGGATTGGTCCATTTTTGTTCGGTCAATTTCTGCAGACGAAGAGCGGATTCAATTTCGCAAGGACCCATTGATTCGAGAGCTCCGTCAGTAAATAGTAAAATTTGCACATCGTTTTCAAAGCTGACAACAGATTTCTGCACGTCCATTTCTTCAAAAAAACCTACGGGGCAGCTGCCACGCTGAAGAGGAACAAGCGTATGTTCATCTACTAACATATAACCTTCCGGGTGCCCGGCATTCACATATTCTACCGTTTTAGCTTCCGTATCAATAACTAAATAAATAGCAGTGAAATAGTATGGAATTTCATCTTTTTCACTGTGCAATAGTTCCATGTAGCGATTTAATTCTGTAATAACCTGCTCAGGGTCTATAAGGGACTTGATAGCTTCTCTGAGCACAGACGAAATAAACATACAAACAAGCGAGGCAGAGATGCCGTGCCCCATCATATCAAAAAGAATAATTCCGTACCGGTGCTCGTCAATTTTGTGCCAATAGTACATATCACCCGCTAATTTAAAAGAAGGGTAGTATGAAACTTCCATTTGAATATCTTTTTCTCGTAAAGGGGGACTGAGTAAGTTTTGCTGTACGTGTGTAGCTAAATCCAACTCATTTTGAATTTTCTTTTCATGTTCCGTGTGCCAGTCAATTTCTGCTTTAAGGCGTAAAGCTACCCGCATACGAGCCAGCAGTTCCACTTTATTAATCGGCTTTGTTACATAATCTGTTCCGCCGGCGTCTAGAGCTTCTACTAATTTGCTGCTGTCTTCTAGAGCTGTGACAAAGATAATTGGAATATGTTTCAAGCGTTCTACCTGTTGAATTCGCCTGCACGCTTCAATTCCATCAATTTCGGGCATCATAATGTCAAGTAAAATCAAATCGACTGAATTTGTTTTTAAGTTCTCATCGTTCAGGTTAAGATAGTCGAAAAGGGCATGGGCAGATGTAAGAGACACGCAGTTATCGTAGCCAGCGCCTTTTAAAATTTTTTCAATCACAAATAGATTGACTTGATTGTCATCTACTAGAAGAATGGTCATGCTTTATTTCCCCTTATTATGTTTGAAGACTAATGATTGAGTATGTAGTTTTCAAGCATCTTTATACTTTTTCTGTTTTTCTATTTATCTATTATACAGAAAAGACAGCGTTTAGGGTATTTTTTAAGATTATTCTTTTCTATTAAACAAGTCACTTGTCCCAGAAAAGGAGAGAAATGACTTTTTATAGCAATTTGTATAACGCAAATATCCCGAAGGCCAGTACAACCGCTCCCGAAATACGATTTACCCAGATCAAGCTGTTATTCGTAAACTTCGACCGAGCAAGACTAATAGCAAAACTGAGCGAAAGCCACCAGCAGGCCGATCCTAAAAATACGCCTGTAACCATTGTCAAAGCAGAAGCAGCATCAAATGCCGATTTACTAATGCCTACACCAGAAAACACGCCGATAAAAAATAAGATGGTCATTGGATTCGTAACGGTTAAAAAAAGAACGGATGTATAAGAACGAAGCAAACCCCCTCCTTTAGCAGCGGCAGCGTGCTCTGCAGGTTGAGAACGGAATGTTTGAACACCTAAATAACATAAAAATAATCCCCCAATCAGCTGAAGCCAAATCTTTTGGGTTAATAAAAAGGTTGTAATGAACGTTAAGCCAAACGCAGCGATGCATCCATAAAGAGCATCTGCTGTAGCTGCTCCCAGCCCGGATACAAATCCGTGTAATCGCCCTTTAGATAACGTGCGATTGATACATAAAATACCAATGGGACCGACGGGAGCAGCAACGGAAAAACCGATCACTAACCCCTTTAGAAAATAAAATAAGTTCATCTTTTACGTTGCTCCTATGAAGTTTTTCTTTAGTATAGTACAAAAGAAACTGTGAATGAAGCCAATTTTGAGAAAGTTGTTAACACATATTTTTAGTCTGTGCGGGTACATTGTAATGATGCTATAAAAAACATCGCTAGTAAATTTATTTTAGTCATTAAAAAGTTTAAAAACTAAATTATTTTACACAGAAAATTAAATGTAGTAAAATAATTCACTGTTACATATATAGAAAGATCTACCACTAAAAAGTAGCCATTCGTAATGAGATAAAGAGAGGTTAGTCATCATGAGTAATCTGTTTGCAAAAAAAGATGTTAACAAGCTGCTAGAGGAAAATGCAGCAAAAGAATCAACCAAGACACTAGGGTTATTTGATGTTATTTTGATGGGAGTAGGAGCAACTATTGGGACAGGAGTTCTGGTAATAGCTGGGCTAGTTGCTGCGAGGGATGCAGGGCCCTCGGTCTCCATTTCCTTTGTTATTTCTGCAGTAGCCTGTATTCTTGTTGCGCTGTGTTATGCGGAATTTGGCTCAGCTGTTCCAAGTTCAGGAGGCGCATATACATACATATATGTTTCATTAGGAAAATTTGTAGCGCATTTAATAGGGTGGTCCATTGTAGGCTGCTATACGGTATCTTTAGCTTCAGTAGCGGGCGGATGGTCATCTTATGTGAATAATGTGCTTACTGAATTTGGTATTAGACTTCCTGAATCGTTCACGGCCATACCAAGCGACGGGGGTCTTATTAATGTTCCGGCAGTATTTATTGTACTGTGCATGTCGTTTTTATTAACAAGAGGAGTAAAAGAAAGTAAAAAAATAAATAACTTAATGGTTTTAATCAAGATAGGTATTGTTCTTTTATTTGTAGCGGTGGGCGTCTTTTTTATTCATACAAATAACTGGCACCCATTTACTCCTTATGGTGTGAAAGGGATCTTTGCAGGCGCAGCTTCCGTCTTTTTTGCTTATAACGGGTTTGATGCCATTTCTACTTCGGCAGAAGAAGTAAAAAATCCGCAAAGAAACTTGCCGCTAGGTATTTTGATTGCACTAAGTGTTTGTGCAGTCATTTACGTAGTAATTGCATTAGTATTAACAGGAATGGTTTCTTATAAAGAGCTAAACGTAGGCGATGCGTTGTCATATGCGCTCAATAGTGTAGGACAAGAATGGGCAGCGCTCATTGTATCTATAGGAGCGGTTATTGGTATTATGGCCGTCGTGTTTGCTTATTTGTTTGTCGTGCCTCGCATACTGATGTCAATGAGCCATGATGGATTATTGCCGTCTCTTTTTGCGAAAGTGGACCGAAAAAACAGCGAACCTGTCATATCTACATGGCTTGTCGGGGCATTAGGCGCGGTCGTAGCTGGTTTTGTAGATTTAAAACAGCTGGCGGATTTAGCAAATATGCTAGCGATTGTTACGTTTGCTGCCGTTTCATTTTCAATTTTAGCTCTTCGAAAAAGTCAGCCTAACTTAAAGCGCGGTTTCAAAGTACCTTTTGTACCGTTTATTCCAATTCTTGCTATTCTGTGCTGTATCTTTCTGATGTTTAACTTATCAATGCAAACGTGGATTTATTCAATCGGCTGGATGCTGATTGGCGTCTTTATTTACGTTGGATACGGTAGAAATAAAAAGAGCGTTTAACCAAAAAGACTCTAAGACAACGAGCTAGAGTCTTTTTGGTTTATATATTTTTCTTGAAAGTAGTCCATGCGCACAACGTAAAGAATAAAATTTTATTTGGGACATATGTCCTTTTTATTTTAGGGAGTGTTATTGTTTAATAAAAAGAAACCGTTATGATGGAGAGGAAAACATGAGGGAAATTACAAGTCAGAAACAGCTGCTGGAGTATATAAATACTTATAAATTAGAGTCAGTTTTCAAGAAAGACTTAATACCGCATTTGTCACTGTATGAGGTTGAAGCAGGAGAACGCGTTTGTTCTCAAGGAGATGCGTCTCATTGTTTGTACATATTGGTGAAAGGCAAGGTTAAAGTTTATACCATATCGCCCGAAGGCAAGACGCTTGTTCTTTCTTTTAAACAGCCCCTTGAAGTAATAGGCGATATTGAGTATGTACAAGATGTTGATATTATGAATACGGTTGAAGCCGTTTCACCTTTAGTTGTGATCGGTATACCATACAAACGATTAAAACAATATGCGAGCAATGACCCACAGCTGCTGACGTTTTTACTGGAAATGCTCACAAAAAAGTTTTGCGCAAAATCGAACTCGCTCAGCTTTAATTTAATGTATCCAGTTGAAGTGCGGCTAGCTAGCTATTTACTTTCTATTTTTTGTGAAGAATCACATTTGGTTATGAACCAAAAAACAGAAAGTTTAAAAGATATTGCTAATTTAATCGGAACGACTTACCGGCATTTAAATCGTGTTCTTCAGAAATTTGTAGCACAAGGAGTTATTGAAAAAAAGAAAGGCTCCATTATTCTCAAAGATAAAGAAAAACTGAGCTGTCTAGCAAACGACAATATATACGAGTAGAAAAAGCAATAGATTAGTTGAAGGGGAGAGAGAAGAATGAAAACATACCGAACGCTGCTATTTGACATTGATAATACGCTTTTAGATTTTAACGCAGCTGAAGAGCAGGCTTTAGAGCTTCTTTTTGCTAACCACGATATTCCGCTGACTGAGGAAAGCAAAAAACGTTATAGTTTGATAAACAAGGGATTATGGACAGCTTTTGAAGAAAATAAAATAAGCCGTGAACAAGTTGTAAATACTCGCTTTTCCATCCTATGTAAAGAATATGGAATAGAGAAGGACGGTCAGCTGCTTGAAGCAGAGTATCGAACGTATTTGAACAATGGTCATCAGCTAATTGACGGAGCAATTGAGGTAATTAAAAACCTGAGCGGTTACTATGAGTTATATGTTGTTACAAATGGCGTATCGGCTACACAATATAAGCGCCTTCAGGACTCAGGTCTATATCCTTATTTTAAAGAAGTATTTGTTTCAGAAGATACAGGTTTTCAAAAACCTATGAAGGAATATTTTGATTATGTTTTTTCACGTATAAAAGAGCTGTCCGTACATGAAACATTAATTGTTGGAGATTCTTTGAGTGCAGACATTCAAGGCGGGGAGCTGGCGGGTATTGATACGTGCTGGTTTAATCCTCAGAAAAACAAGAATGATACAAAATGGAATTCAACCTATGAAATAAGAAGGCTTCAAGAGCTTTATAACCTGCTGAACGTAAATAATGAAGTAGCTTCGGTACAAGTGTAAAAGTGTATAAACGGTAGAAAAACTAAAAAAGCGCCAGCTCTTTTGTTAAATAAAAAGAGCTGGCGCTTTTTCTGTTTTATAGATTTCAAAGGGCTTAAAATACTCTAGGGATATCGGTCTAGGTAAAGTAATTAATACAAATTTAAACAGTTTTATCTCAAATGCAATAGGGTATTTTACCAATATCCCAGATAAAGTAAGTAACTAGGAGGTCGTAAAAGATGATTAATGGAAAAAGTTTATCTCGTTCAGGAAAGAGTTCATATAGAAGAGAAACAGCGGTTGGAAAAACAGGAATGGTAGCCAGTGCTCATCCAATTGCAACAGACGCCGGAGAACAGATACTAAGAGCGGGAGGCAATGCAATTGATGCGGCAATTGCCGTTCAGTTTGGGCTCAATGTTGGAGAACCGATGATGACCGGTATTGGAGGCAGCGGCTTTTTTATGGTATACCACAATGAAAGTAAAACAACTAAAATTTTTGACGGGCATTCTCAGGCTCCTAAAGCAGCTTATCCTGAAATGTTTCTTGATGAAAATAAAGAAGTTATTCCGTTTAGAAAGCGTTCTACTCATGCAACGGCAATTGGAATTCCAGGGATTTTAAAGGCGATGGAAGCAGCTCGTAAAGAATATGGAACAAAACCCCTTGCTGAATTAATTGAACCGGCTGCCAAAGCAGCAGAAGCAGGTGTGGAAACAAACTGGGTGCTTGGAGATATTTTAAAAACATACGCCTACCGACTAGGAGAACATGCTAAGCAGCTATATTCCCCAAACGGCAAGCCTATGCAAGAAGGAGATATGATTAATAAAAAAGATCTGGCTAAAACATTCCGCATTCTTCAAGAAAAAGGTATCGAGGCTTTTTATGAAGGTGAAATTGCAGAAGCCATTATTTCAACGATAAAAGAGCACGGCGGTTTTATGGAACTGTCGGATTTGAAAGAATACGAGATTAAGATCGATGAGCCCGTGTGGGGGGATTATAAAGGATACCGAATTGCCTCTTCTAACATGCCTAGTGCAGGAGGAGCCACCGTGCTGCAAATCTTAAAGCTATTAGAGGACTTTGATGTGTCTCAGTACGACGTGAAATCTTGGGAAAAGTATTATTTGTTTGCAGAGGCTATGCGCATTGCATTTTCAGATAAAATTGCATTCTCAGGAGATCCAGCCTGCAGTGACATTCCATTAAAAGGGCTTTTAAATGACGAATATATAAAGGAACGTCAAAAACTAATTAATTGGAAGCATAAAAATGAGAAAGTTGATTTTGGCAACCCATGGGATTATGAGAAAGGCCAAAAAGTGAACGTTGTGCGTCAGCCTTATGAACCTGAACGTGAGCTTAGTGAAACAACTCACTTCACGGTAGTTGACCGCTGGGGCAATATTGTCGCTTGTACATCAACTGTGGAACATCCTTTTGGTACAGGAATTATGGTTAAAGACCATGGATTTTTACTCAACAACGAGCTTACTGATTTTGATGCTATTCCTGGAGGGTTAAATCAAGCGGATGCAGGAAAGCGTCCGGTTAGCTGTAAAAGCCCAACCATCGTTTTTAAAGACAGTGAACCTGTACTCACTTTAGGGTCTCCAGGCGGACCAACGATTGTAGGGTCTGTATTTCAAACGCTTATTAATGTCTTAGACTATGGAATGGATATAAAAGAAGCGATTGAAGAACCAAGAATTTTTAATAGTACAGGATCACTTATCGGTTGGGAAGCCGGAGTGGATATGAATGCCAAAGGAGAGCTAGAAGCCATGGGGTTTAATTTTGGAGATGAACCATTCCCAATCGGAAATGTTCAAGGTATTCAAATTGATAAAGAAAACGGTCGTTTATTTGGAGCAGCTGATTCCAGCCGTGAAGGAAAAGCAACTGGCTTAGACTCTTAATATTTAAAAAATGCATCATACGCTCTCTCTTTTGTAAAAAGGGATGGCGTATGATGCATTAAAAAAGATAAAAATGAGTAGGTAAAAAGAAGGAATATTTTTTTCTGAAAACATACTTTAGACCTTTATTATTATCATTCTAATCTCCATAAAGGAAAAAGAATAGAACGTTTTCATGTCCAAATAATAAAAAAGAGTACTGATTTTTCAAGAGATTGATGAAAACACAATGATTGAAAAACATAAAAAAAGGAATAGCGCTTTCAATGCTAGAAAGATAGAGTATTTAATCATGTGAAAAAGATAAAACGCAACGGCTGGAAAACGTGGTTTGGAATGTAAAAAAGTCGTACACTTTTTTTTGAAAAACGGTTACATAAAAAGTCTCTTACACGTAAACTTTGGTCCTAGTTACAGCTCAATGAAAAAGATGAAAATGAAAAATAGCTACATTTGGCATGTTTGACTTTCGTCATTTATCCAAGTAATCTTTTGGTTGAACGGAACCGGTTCTGTTTTCGGATTTTTGATAGCTAATTGAATTAATAAATTTATATTCTTTACTAACCCAAAAGGAGAAAACATATGAAAATGAAACGAGTTGCTAAGCATACAACTGCTGCTACACTGGCTGCAGCCCTACTAGTAGGCGGGGGATATCAAACATTTGCTAAAGGAAATGACAGCAAAGACTTTAATAATAGCTACGGAATTTCGCATATTACTCGCGATAATATGGTGAAAATTCCACAGCAGCAAAACAGTGATCAGTTTGAGGTTCCTGCTTTTGATGAATCAACTATTAAAAACATTGCTTCTGCTAAGGGAAAAGATGCATCGGGAAATACAATTGACTTAGATGTATGGGACAGCTGGCCATTACAAAATGCTGACGGAACAGTGGCGACTTATCATGGATATCAAATTGTGTTTGCCCTAGCAGGTGATCCAAAAGATTCTAATGACACGTCTGTTTATCTTTTTTATAAAAAAGCTGGAGACAAATCGATTGACAGCTGGAAAAACGCTGGAAGAGTATTTAAAGATAGCGATAAATTCGTTCCGAATGACCCGCATCTTAAAAATCAAACACAAGAATGGTCTGGTTCTGCCACATTAACGAAAGATGGGAAAGTTCGTTTATTCTACACGGATTATTCAGGTAAACAATACGGAAAACAAACGTTAACGACAGCTCAAGTGAACATGTCTCAGCCAAACGATAATACGTTAAAAGTTGACGGAGTAGAAGATTACAAGTCAATCTTTGATGGTGACGGAAAGATTTATCAAACGGTTCAGCAGTTTATTGATGAAGGCGGCTATGACACAGGGGATAACCATACGCTAAGAGATCCTCATTACATAGAAGACAACGGACATAAGTACCTTGTTTTCGAAGCTAACACTGGAACAGAAGATGGCTATCAAGGCGAAGACTCTCTTTATAACAGAGCATACTACGGAGGAAACAATCCTTTCTTCCAATCTGAAAAGAAAAAGCTTCTTGAAGGATCGAATAAAGAAAAAGCTTCTTTAGCAAACGGGGCTTTGGGCATTATTGAGTTAAATGATAACTACACGCTCAAAAAAGTAATGAAGCCGCTTATTACATCAAACACAGTTACAGACGAAATTGAACGTGCAAACATTTTCAAAAAAGATGGAAAATGGTACTTGTTCACTGATTCTCGCGGATCTAAAATGACGATTGATGGAATCGGACAAGATGATGTGTATATGCTAGGCTATGTTTCAAATACGTTAACAGGAAAATATAAGCCTTTAAATGATACGGGATTAGTTCTTCATATGGATTTAGATCCTAATGATAAAACATTTACGTATTCTCACTTTGCCGTACCGCAAACAAAAGGCAATAATGTCGTTATTACAAGCTACATGACAAACAGAGGCTTTTATGAAGACAACCACTCTACATTTGCACCAAGCTTCTTAGTAAATATTGACGGTTCAAAAACATCTGTTGTAAAAGACAGCGTTCTTGAGCAAGGTCAGTTAACAGCGGATGAAGACTAAACGCTTTGCAATAGCAACAAAAGAAAATGGTGATTGTAATCACCATTTTCTTTTGTTTTATTCGATGTAGACAAAAAAGAGAAAGGCGGGGTTTGTTTGAAGAAAAAAGGTGCTTATAAATGGATAACGCTTGCCGTTCTTTTAGTTGTAATAGCCGGACTCATTATAGCAGGCGTATCCAAAAAAGAGGATACAAAAGATCAAGGAAAAGAAAAAGGGAATAAAAGTGAATCCACTTATCGCCCGGTATATCATTTTAGCACGCCTGATAAATGGAAAAATGATCCTCAAAAGCCTATTTATTTTGACGGAGAGTATCATTACTATTACTTATACAATCATGATTACCCTAAAGGGAACGGGACGGAATGGCGACATGCAACGTCTAAAGATTTGGTTCATTGGAAAGATAAAGGAGTAGCTATTCCAAAGTATACAAATAAAAATGGCGATATATGGTCCGGATCCGTTGTAGAAGATAAAGAGAACACAGCAGGTTTTGGTAAAGGCGCAATTGTAGCGATTATGACCCAGCCTTCTGCTGATGGACAAAAGCAAGAACAGTATCTATGGTATAGTACCGATAGAGGAAAAACCTTTAAATCATATAGCAAAAATCCTATCATGCCTAATCCAGGCACCAAAGATTTTAGAGATCCTAAAGTTATATGGGATCATGAACATGACAAGTGGATACTCGTCATGTCAGAAGGTGAAAAAATCGGATTTTATGAATCTTCTGATCTAAAGAATTGGACGTATACAGGAGGATTTGTAACCAAAGATATTGGTATTACAGAATGTCCAGACCTTTTTCAAATGAAGGCCGATGACGGGACAATCAAGTGGGTTCTCGGGACAAGTGCAAATGGAAAAGAAAGCGGAAAACCAAACACCTATGCTTATTGGACTGGAAATTATGATGGAACAACATTCACTCCTGATATAGACGAGCCACAATGGCTAGATCATGGCTTTGATTGGTACGGAGGAGTCACGTTTAAGGACGGTAAAAATGAGGATTCTTTAGAAAAACGCTATGCTTTTGCATGGATGAACAACTGGGATTATCCCGATAAGACACCAACGATGAAAGATGGGTTTAACGGATTCGATTCAGTAACCCGTGAAATTACGCTTTCGAAACAAGACGACGATCAGTACAGTCTGTTATCAAAGCCTGTCGAAGAATTAAATCAGCTAATTGATTCAACAAATTCTCTCAAGCAAGTAGAAGTGAACGGGGAGAAAAAGTTAAAGATAAAAGGCGAAGCTTATCAGCTTGATACAGATATTTCGTGGTCGGACGCAGAGAATGTAGGCTTAAGGCTAAGAGAATCCACAGATCAAAAGCGGCACATTGATGTGGGCATTTTTGCAAAAGATAACGTCTCATATGTGAATAGAAGCTATAGTAATCAGCCTGATCAAAGCAAAAAATATGTAGAAAGCCGCGATTACTTTGATGCAGGCAAGAAAAATGTTCATTTGAAGATACTGGTAGATAAAACAAGTATTGAAGTCTTTATTGATGATGGAAAAACAGTGCATTCTAGCGAGGTATTTCCGCGTCACAATGACCAAGGAATTACGCTTTTTTCCCAAGGGGGAACGTCTTTCTTTAAGAATATAGAAATCAAACATTTTCGTTCCAGTCAGTAAATTCCCTATTTTCAAAAAGAAGGAATAGAATATCACCTTATTATGGTTTAGGACTCGTTCAAAAGGGTACATGTCTACTAACAGTAAATGAAAGGGTGTTTATTCAAATGGAAGAGAAAATGAGACAACTAATAGAGGGACTTAATACCGATTTAGCGGGTGAATATTCAGCGGTTATTCAGTACACTTACTATGCGTCTACAGTAACCGGCCTAGAATATCAAATTTTAAAACCTTTCTTTGAAGGAGAAATTCCTGATGAGCAAGGACATGCCCTTTATTTATCAGAAAAAATTAAAAACCTTGGCGGTGAGCCAACAACAAAGCCGGCTGAGGTAAAGCACGTCTCAAACGTGACGGAAATGCTTAAAGAAGCAAGCAGAGCTGAAAAAGAAACTATCGAGCGCTATGAAGAGCGAAAAAAGCAAGCAGAAGAGTTAGGATTAACAGAACTTGTTGTCAAACTTGAGGATATGATTGCAGATGAAACAAATCATATGGAAGAAATGGAACGTTTATTAAAAGATCCGCGACTAAGTTAATCATACAAACCATAGAAAAAGCATCCCGTAGCATCTGTTGCGGGATGCTTTCTTGTGGTTTGAAAAAGAAATAAAACATCGTTTACGCATGTTTTTATAAATGAGAGTAAAGTCATATTTTTGAAATTCTCTATCGCTTTGAAAAAATTTATAGTAAAATAATTATTTGGCTGCATATGGCAGTAACTATATGCGGAGCATCACATACATATAAAGGCTAAAAGGGTATAAGTATATTGAAACCGCTTTTATCTTCTGTAAGAAAAACGATGGTATGCCCGCAGTTGCAAGGAGAGAAAAAGATGAGGAAACGAATCATGACAGCGCTGCTGCTTGTCACTGTTTTAGCTGCAATGGAAGGAACCATTGTCAGTACGGCTGTTCCAAGAATTACAAGTGATTTGTCAGGTATTGAGCTAGTTAGCTGGGTGTATGCCATTTATATGCTGACAACCGCTGTATCTACACCTATATACGGAAAGTTAGCAGATTTATTCGGCCGCAAAAAAGTTATGCTTGTTGGAATTATTATTTTCTTAATCGGATCGATACTTTGCGGACTTAGCTTTTCGATGCAACAATTAATTGTCTATAGAGCAATTCAAGGGCTAGGCGCCGGGGTCGTTATGCCGCTTACAATGATTATTATTGGCGACTTGTATGAAGAAGCAAAAGAAAGAGCTAAAGCGCAAGGATGGATTAGTGCAGTGTGGGGAGTTGCTGGAGTTCTCGGTCCTCTTCTTGGGGGATTTTTAGTCGATACGCTGTCTTGGCGCTATATTTTCTTTTTAAATATACCGTTTGGCCTAATGGCTTTTATTGTTCTTCTAGTAAACTATAAAGAAGAAGTGGTAAAAGAAAAACGCTATATCGATTACATTGGAGCGGTGACGTTTTCAGTTGGAACCATTGCATTTCTATACGCGCTTTTAACCGGAAGCCAGCATCAAAACTGGGGAGATCCGGTCATTATAGGATTATTTGTTCTAGCTGTTCTGACATTCATTGGCTTTATTTATATCGAAAAGAAATCGCCGGAACCTCTTATTCCGCTTGAGTTGTTTTCCATTCGAAGTGTATCTGTTATAAACTTATTAACACTTCTTGTCGGATCAGTAGTTATTAGTATTACGGTTTACCTTCCAATTTGGAGCCAAGGAGTGATGGGAAAAAGTGCAACCGCTGCTGGTTTTGTCTTAATGCCCATGCCAGTATGCTGGACAATTGGTTCACTGCTTTCAGGGAATTTAGTAGGGCGTCTTAAAACGCACTCCATCCTTACGCTAGGAACGGCAATCGTAAGTACGGCATGTTTTATGCTGTTTTTAGTCTCCACGCACTCACCCGTATTTTTAATTTATGTAGCCGTTGGGGTTCTTGGGTTAGGAATGGGGATTATTACGCCTATCTTTATGTTGGTTATTCAATCAGCAGTCCCAGCTAGCAAAAGAGGAGTAGCGGTGGCTCTTAATACGTTTACAAATACATTCAGTCAAACGCTAGGTTCTGCGGTGTTTGGTACAATTTTTAACTTAGTGACGCTTTCACAAGCAAAGAAATTAGGGCAAGAAAATTTGAATGCTTCGTTTGAAACAGGCGGGGTACCAGCAGAAGAACTGTCAAAGCTTCATGAAATTCTTGCATCAGGTGTTCACATTATTTACAGCGGAACGTTTTTAGCTGCTTTGCTAAGCTTTGCTGTCTCATGCTTATTAGTAAAAAACGGACATAAAAAAATAAAGAACATATCTGTGCAAAAGTAACGGAAGAGACTGCTACAAAAGTATTTTAATTGAAGGAAAATCCGAACGAGTTTGATTAAGGACCAAACTCGTTCGGATTTTTTTATTGGTATGGTGAATGTAGGTTTCATGTATGGAGGTGCTTTTAGCTGTTGATTCAGTTATGTATCAGTCTCTTTTTTAAAAGAATTATCAAAGAGAGAAAAGAAAAAAGATATTGTCTAATAACGTTCCGGAAAAATCGTTAACAGAAGGAAGAATTTTTATTATTGCCGAAAATTTCTTATTTTTTGTATTTTTAGTATGGACATTTACTGGGTTGTTGATTATTATAAATTCTATAAGTGTTGAATTTTAAGCGCTTACAAAAGAAACATTTGTCTTTCTCAGGAATACACTTGATTTTTAATTCATATACTATAAGTGCTTGAATTAATCTTTTAATGGGGAAAAGAGAAGTTTATAAGACGTGTTGAACAACAATGAGGGGGTATGGAAGATGACAAGCAGACGTTTAAAAGAATTCTTGAATAATAATTTAGAAGATTTAAAAGATAAAGGGCTATACAACGTCATTAATCCAGTAGAGGGACCAAACGGACCTGTTATTCAAATTGATGGAAAACAATTAATTAATTTATCATCCAACAACTATTTGGGGCTTGCTACAGACGAAAGGCTTATTAACGCGTCCAACCAAGCCACTGAAAAATACGGAGTGGGAGCTGGAGCTGTCCGAACGATTAATGGAACTCTAGATATTCATATTAAGCTAGAGGAAAAGCTTGCCGAGTTTAAGCATACGGAAGCAGCTATAGCTTACCAATCTGGCTTTAACTGCAATATGGCAGCCATCTCTGCAGTTATGGATAAACATGACGCGATTTTATCAGATGAGCTGAATCACGCTTCAATTATTGACGGATGTCGGCTATCAAAAGCAAAAATTATTCCTTACAAGCATTCGGATATGGAGGATCTTCGTGCAAAAGCAGGCGAAGCACAAAAGTCCGGTGCCTATAATAAAATAATGGTAATTACCGACGGTGTATTCTCAATGGATGGAGACATTGCTAAGCTTCCCGAAATTGTAGAAATTGCAGAGGAATTTGATTTAATCACATACGTAGATGATGCTCACGGGTCGGGCGTATTAGGTAACGGTATGGGCACAGTCAAACATTTTGGCTTATCTGAAAAAGTAGACTTCCAAATTGGAACCTTGTCAAAAGCGATTGGAGCTGTAGGTGGATACGTAGCTGGAAAAAAAGACTTAATTGACTGGTTGAAAGTACGAAGCCGCCCGTTTTTATTCTCGACTGCTATTACACCAGGCACGGCTGCTGCATGTATGAAAGCGATTGAAATTCTAAGCACAAGTACGGAGCTGCAGGATCAAATGTGGGAAAACAGCCGTTATTTAAAGCAAGGATTAAAAGAGCTGGGCTTTAATACCGGCGAAAGTGAAACACCTATTACTCCGTGCATTATAGGAGATGAAAATCAAACGCAGGTTTTTAGTGAGAGATTAATAGAAGAAGGGGTATACGCTAAATCAATTGTTTTCCCTACCGTTCCAAAAGGAACAGGACGCGTGCGCAATATGCCAACGGCTGCTCATACAAAAGAAATGTTAGATGAAGCACTTCGTATCTACAAAAAAGTAGGCAAGGAAATGAAATTAATCTAATCGTTGAATTTAGGCAGTACATGAGGAGGATATTGAGATGAAAAAAGTATTAATAACGGGGTCTCTAGGACAAATCGGTTCTGAATTAACAATGAAAATGAGAGAGATGTACGGTTCAGAAAATATTATTGCCACTGATATTCGCAAGACGGCGAGCGATGTTGTGACTTCAGGTCCATTCGAGATTTTAGACGTAACGGATCAGACTGGTTTATTTGCGATCGCCGAAAAGCATAAAGTCGATACGATTATTCACTTGGCTGCGCTGTTATCAGCGACAGCCGAGCAAAAGCCGCTTCTGGCGTGGAATCTCAATATGGGCGGATTAGTAAACGCGCTCGAAGTAGCGCGTGAGCTGAAGTGCCAATTTTTCACTCCAAGTTCAATTGGTGCATTTGGTCCAACGACTCCAAAAGACTGGACCCCTCAGGATACGATTCAACGTCCTACCACGATGTATGGTGTTAATAAAGTAGCGGGTGAATTACTTTGCGATTACTATCATCATAAATTCGGAGTCGATACACGAGGGCTGCGTTTTCCAGGCTTAATTTCATACGTAACGCCTCCAGGTGGAGGGACAACGGACTACGCTGTTGAAATTTATTATGAAGCCGTTAAACATAAGCGTTATACGTCTTATATCGACAAAGGAACATATATGGATATGATGTATATGCCTGATGCACTAAACGCTGTTATCCAACTAATGGAAGCAGACGGTTCTAAGCTGAAGCACCGAAATTCATTTAACGTTTCTGCTATGAGCTTTGATCCAGAACAAATGGCAGCGGAAATTCGAAAAACGATTCCGGAATTTGTGCTGAATTACCAAGTAGATCCTGTTCGACAAGCAATTGCTGAAAGCTGGCCTAACCATATAGATTCCAGCTGTGCTAAGGAAGAGTGGGGGTTTAAAGCAGAATATAACCTAGAAAAAATGACGAGAGAGATGCTGGGAAAGTTAAAAGTTGAATCACAGCTTGTCTTAACGTAAGCAGAGAAAAATGATTTCTTCCTCGAAAATAAAGTAAGCGCTTACTAAAAGGCAGATTGCTTGTTTATGCAAGTTCTACTTCGTAACAGTGGTGGACAGTACACATAGATCTTCTGCCCCTTTAAGTGAGCGCTCGTTCGTTGAATAATCAGCACCCTTTTAGGTATTCGTCTGTTAAAATAATAAGGGGATAGAAGGGAGGGAATGACAGTTGAACAATAAATTTCAACAAGTTAATGATTTTTCAATGGGAAGATTAACATCTTTACTCGTTCTTTTACACAATACGGAACTAGCTGAAGGTATTGAAAAGGAAATCAATGAGAGAGGATATAGCTACACAGTAGGAAAAGTCGGAGCGATGGAACTGTCTAAAGTCGTGGCGGCAATTGAAACGAGCGCCAAGACAAACAAAATTATTAATGCCCAGTCGTACCGGGAAGTTCACGCTCTTTATCATGCTATACTTGAAGCCATTCAAGGAGTGAGTCGAGGAACGCTGCAGCTAGGTGATATTTTACGGACAGTAGGACTCACATTTTCAATTGTGCGCGGAAAAATTGAGTTCTCAGGATCAAGCGAGGAATGGATTAGTGTTTGTGTGTATGGAACAATAGGTGCGCCTAAAAAAGGCTTTGAACATGATACGTTAGGCTTTGGTTTTAACCATATCTAAAGAGTAATTGATGAAATAGTATGATAATAAAAAGCGAGTAGCAGATGTACATAGCTGTTTTAAAGAAGATATTTTTCTTATTGAAAGGTTCTGTGCGGCGTGTTAACATAGTGATTAATATAATAACTGCCTTTAAGACGGTCCAGAGAGGCCGAAAAGGACGGATAACTTGTTTGCTGCTTCTATGCCTATCTGTGCCCTTTTGCCCTCTGCGACAAAAGGGCTTTTATGCGTTACTTACCTCTTTTAAACGAAGTCCAGAGAGGCTTCAAAAGAGAATGGACATATATTATTTATCCATTCCTTCAAAAAAGAAAGAGCGTTTATACAGACAGAATACAGTGGAGGGTGGAACAACATGAATTATCGTAACAAGACAGTTGTAGCATCAGTAGCAGGTTTGACGTTAGAAGGGATGGACATTATGTTTATCTCGTTTGCTATGTCAATGATTATTGCTGAATTTCACATTGATTTAGCAACAGGTGGACTTATTTCTTCTATTACAAATATAGGAATGCTCATAGGCGGCGTAATCTTCGGAATTTTAGCAGATAAGTTTGGAAGAGTGCGGGTTTTTACCTACACGGTTCTTTTATTTGCAGTCGGAACGGCATTAACAGGTTTTGCAGCAAATGTGGAACAAGTGTATGCTTCACGATTTATTGCCGGAATTGGGGCTGGAGGAGAGTACGGAATCGGTATGGCTCTTGTTGCAGAAGCGTGGCCGAAACATAAGCAAGGAAGAGCCTCATCTTATGTTAGTATTGGCGCACAATTTGGAGTTATTCTTGCGGCGCTTTTAAGTTCTCTGATCCTGCCGATGTTCGGATGGAGAGCCTTATTCTTTGTCGGAATTATACCCGTCATTTTTGCTTTTATCGTACGAAAAAATTTAAACGAATCTCCTGAGTGGCTAAAAACTCAAAAAGAGAAAACAGCGGTTGCTAAAAACAATGGCAAGCTTCGCCAACTATTTGCTACGCCTAAGACAGCGATGACAACCATTTCGCTGGCAGTGATGGCTACCGTTCAAATTGCAGGCTATAACGGACTCATGATATGGCTTCCGTCTATGCTTCAGCAATCACAAGGCCTCTCTGTTTCAAGTTCAGCTCTTTGGACAATCAGTACAGCCGTTGGAATGATTATAGGCATGCTAACATTTGGGCAATTTATGGATCGTTTTGGATCCAAACGTACCTTTGGAATCTTTCTTCTTGCTTCTGCTTGTGCGGTATTTTTATACTCGTATGCCGAAGGAAGTGCAGGGCTGCTTATAGGAGGAGCTGTGGTCGGATTTTTCTCAAATGGAATGTTTGCGGGATACGGAGCATTGATAAGCAGCCACTATTCAGTAGAAGTTCGCAGTACTGCAACGAACACCATTTTTAACTTTGGGCGAGCGCTCGGAGGCTTATCACCAATTCTTGTCGGCTATCTTTTGCAAAGCTATGATATGACGGTAGCGATGACGTACTTGGCAGGGCTGTACTGTATTTCGTTTGTTTTTATGGTGAGTCTTAAAAAAACGGGAGAAAAAAAAGTAAAACAAATGAACGCTCAGTCTGCTCTTTAAAATAAAAAATAGATTCTATGCTTTTCTGGAAAAACCGCGCTTACTCAAAAGGGCGGTTTTTTGAGTGTATAAAAAAATAAGTTTAGATGTTGTAACGTTGTTTCTTTCGCAGATGCTTTATTAACAAAGATGTCTACATTATCTATAAAAATATTTATGGATAAGCAGATATTTTCTAATTTGTATTATAGTAATTCCTCTCTTACAATATGGTGTGTAAGGCGGAAACAGAAAATACTATCTTTATTTGCAGGAGGACGTTACTATGTCTAAACATATATTAATGGTCGTAACAACGGCTGACAAAATGAAAGAAAATCATCCAACAGGCCTTTGGCTTTCAGAATTTGGTGAAGCGTACGTAGAGTTCGAAAAAGCTGGATTTACGATTACTGTAGCAAGTCCTCTAGGAGGAAAAGCGCCGGTGGATGCTCGCAGCCTTGAAGGAGAGACTTCTCAAGAAATCTTAAATACAGCTAGGCATCTAGAGAATACCCTAAAACTTGATACAATTACAGACAGTGCTAAATTTGATGCTGTTTTCTTACCAGGCGGTCACGGCACAATGTTTGATCTGCCAGATAATCAAACGCTCCACGCTTTAATTCGTGAACTATACGAAGGAGACAAAGTAGTAGCCGCTGTATGCCACGGACCCGCAGGCTTAGTAGGTGTTACATTATCAGATGAAAAGCCGTTGGTCGAAGGAAAAGATGTCGCTGCGTTTACAGATGGTGAAGAACGTGAAACAACATTGGATCGCTTCATGCCGTTTCTTTTGGAAACACGTCTGCGTGAACTTGGGGCAAATGTAGTAACTGCTCCAAACTGGACAGATAATATACAAGCAGATGGAAACTTGATAACAGGTCAAAATCCTCAGTCAACAATCAGTGTAGCAAAAGCAGTCGTGAAAAAATTATTGAAATAAGATGTAAAAAAGCCTGTAGGCTTATAGACTACAGGCTTTTTTATGAACAGCATGAAGAAAGAACGCTGTAGATAATGTGTATGTTTTGCTGTCTTGCACTAGAGAGATTAATCATCGTACAAAAAAATGATGGTTAGTGTAATGAATACCAAAAGAGGGAAGCTTTTTATAAAGAATATTTTTTAAAAGAAATGAGGAAAAACGATGTCAGAAATTATTGTTAACGCCATTTTGCAAGCCAAGCCAGGAAAAGAAGAAGAGCTTCGATCAGAGTTAGTAAAAGTTATTGAACCATCAAGAAAAGAAAAAGGATGTATTCAATACACTCTCCACCAGGATACAGACAAAGCAGGCACATTTGTTTTTTATGAGAAATGGGAAAGCAAAGAAGATGTTGAAGCTCACATTGAAACACCTCACTATCAAGAATACAGACAGCAAACAGAACCGTTAATTGAAAGCAGAGCGGTACATCGTTTACAAGAAGTACTTTAATACAAAAGAGGCTGGAGCAAAAGTGTTTTAGTTGAAGGAAGATCCGAACGAGGAATCAAGATTCTTGATGGAGAATCAAACTCGTTCGGATTTTTTTGTGGTAATGGTGAATGTGAGTTTCATTTAGTGAGACCAAACAGGAGCGTAAGCGAGGAGGCTCATCGACCGCCTACAGAAAGAGAAGGCTTGCAGGGAAACCAGCAGCGGTATCACAAACAATCCATACTAGCTCCTTTATCCAATTTGTTCATCTTTTAGATGTGATTGATTTCGCTATGACTCCATCCCTGTTTGTTATAAAGAACTAAAAAACTTCAGGGGGAAAATAATTTCAGCTGCGAAAAGCCGATTGGAGCAGTGAAAGAAACAAAAAATAATAGAAGCGGCGTTTGAGAAGCAGACAGGCGGGTAGATAAAAACTAGATGACATAGTTCAACAATTAACAAACTAAAAGGAGAGATCAAATCAATGCGTACAAATTTAAAACACTTTATTAACGGAGAATGGGTTGAATCAACAGGAAACGAAACGTCAGATGTGATCAATCCTGCTACTGAAAAATCAATTGGTAAAATTAGCTTAGGTACAAAAGAAGATTTAGATAAAGCCGTGGCAGCAGCTAAAGCAGCGCTTCCCACATTTTCAAGAACAACAAAAGAAGAGCGAATTAAAATGCTTCGCAATATTGCAAAAGGGTATGAAAAGCGTAAACAAGAGCTTATTGAAGTTATGACTGAAGAGCTTGGCGCTCCTTTAAAAATTTCAGAAGAAGTGCACTATGAAATGGGACTTAGCCACTTTAAAGAAGCAGCTAATGCACTTGAAGATTATACATTTGAAAAAGATCATGGAAGCTACAAGGTCGTAAAAGAGTCTATTGGAGTAAGCGGACTTATTACACCATGGAACTTCCCAACAAATCAAACGTCTACTAAAATTGCAGGAGCTATCGCAGCAGGAAGTCCAATGGTATTAAAACCATCAGAACTTACACCGTATGCAGCGATGATATTAGCAGAAATCATTGATGAAGCTGGTGTACCAAAAGGTGCCTTTAACCTTGTAAACGGAACGGGAAGCACAATCGGTGACGGTATTAGTTCTCACCCGGACATTGACTTTGTATCATTTACAGGGTCAGGTGCTGTAGGCGAGAAAATTATGCAAAACGCGGCTAAAACAATCAAAAAAGTAGCCCTTGAGCTAGGCGGGAAATCACCGCTAGTTGTATTAGAGGATGCGGATGTAGAAGAAGCGGCTAAAATAGCAGTTTCACACATTGCAATGAATACAGGACAAGTATGTACGGCAGCAACGCGCATTATCATTCCTGCCTCTATGAAAGAAAAATTTGAAGAAGCAGTGAAGAAGGTTCTACCATCATTCCCGGTTGGTGATCCGTTAAATAAAGACAACGTAACTGGACCGCTCGTAGCGGAAAAGCAGTGGGATCGCGTACAGGATTATATTAAAAAAGGAATGGATGAAGGTGCAAAGCTTCTTACTGGCGGAACGGGCAAACCAGACGGCTTAGAAACAGGATACTTTGTTAAACCGACAGTCTTTACTGACGTTTCAAATGATATGGTTATTGCACAAGAAGAAATCTTTGGACCTGTAACCACTATTATCACGTATGATGATCTAGAGCAAGCTCTTGAAATTGCAAACGATACAATTTATGGACTTGCAGGCTATGCGGTCGGAAAAGACCAAGAAACACTTGACTATGTTGCTAAAAACATTAGAGCTGGTCAAATCATCGTCAACGATGCCGAGCAAGACAGAGCTGCCCCATTCGGTGGATTCAAACAATCTGGTATTGGACGCGAGTGGGGAGCATTTGGTATTGAAGAATATCTAGAGCCAAAAGCAATCATGGGCGTTAAAGTTCCGGCAAAAGTATAATTGATGTAAAAAAAGAAAGGAGTTTTTCTCCTTTCTTTTTTTTATGGATACATAAAAGAGAGCTAGTAAAAGAAAGAATAACGAAAGCAAAGGTGGATAGCATAAACGTGTATCACGTATATGAAATAACACGCTAAAGGAGGGAATTATAAAGTGAATAGAGAGATGCACGGAAGTTCATCAACGGAAAGCTTTATCCCCATGAGCTCTGTAGCCAGTGGAAAAGGAGTCGAAGTGGCGCCGGATATCTACAGCTACACTACACAGATTGTTAACGTATGTTTTATAGGAAATCCAGACAAAGAAAATAGTTTTGTACTTGTGGATGCGGGAATGCCTAATTCGGCTTCTATGATTATCAAAGAGGCAGAAGAAAGGTTTGGAAAAGGAAAAAAACCAAAAGCAATTATTCTTACACATGCACATTTTGATCATATTGGATCTATTATTGAATTAGTGGAGAAGTGGCAAATACCGGTATATGCACATCCGCTTGAACTTCCATATGTGACGGGTAAAAAAAATTATCCCACACCGGACGGCACAGTCGAAGGCGGGCTTGTAGCAAAGCTTTCTCCGCTATTTCCAACGGAAGCCATTGATTTAGGTTCTCATGTGCAAGCTTTACCAGCCGACGGCTCTGTACCCCATATGCCGGAATGGGAATGGGTTCACACCCCTGGTCATTCTCCAGGACATATTTCTCTTTTTAGAAAGCAGGATCTTACGCTTATCGCCGGGGATGCTTTTGTTACCACTAAGCAAGAATATTTACTGGATGTACTAGAGCAAGAATTGGAAATTAGCGGTCCTCCTCGTTATTTAACTACGGACTGGGCATCTGCCAAAAAATCAGTTGAAGTGCTTCAGTCACTTCATCCATCTGTGGCGGTGACAGGACATGGAAAACCGGTTTCCGGCGAATGGCTTTCAACTAATTTATTGAAGCTTACGAAGAATTTTGATGAGATTGCTCGTCCTGATTACGGAAAGTATGTATAAGGCTAAAGAAAAAAGTTTACTCTTTAAGCAGCTCTTAAAAGCTGCAGGTGAAGATCAAAAGCTCTACGAACTCAGTGAGTTCGTAGAGCTTTTTAGTTTTTCGTATAAAAGTAAAAAAAGTTATAACTACCCTTATTAAAAATTTTGCTGAATAGCCTGCTGCGCTTCGCGTAAGTGTCTTAAGTGTTCTTCCATTCGTCTTAATTCTTTATCACCAGACGCCGCTTCTTTTTGTTCATTAATTTGCTGCTGAACGATATTCAAATGCATTTGAGCATTTTGAAAATTAGCTCCATTCAAATTCATCTGTCCTTGATAAACAGCCTGCTCAGCTAATTGTAGTGCTTCTTTAATATGAGTGTATGAATTCATGCCTCTCATCCTTCTGTATAGTATTTACAGTTAACATGCGCTGGTTTTTCGCAGCTATACAAAAGGATTTAGAAATAAAATAAAAATTACGTAGTACAAGCTAAGTAGGCTGCATACATTTATCATAGTTCAATTTATAAAACCTCAGAAGCAGGGAGGGATACATGTGGGAGCTTTTTTCAGCTATATGTTGTTAGGGCTATCGTTAGCCGCACCAATCGGCCCTATCAACGCCGCTCAGCTTGACAAAGGAATTAAAAATGGTTTTTTACATGCTTGGTTCTTAGGGATAGGAGCAACATCAGTTGACGCTCTTTATATGCTTGTAGTTTATTTTGGGTCCGTTCATTTTTTAAGCAGCGATTTTATGAAAACATTTCTTTTTTCGTTTGGATGCTTCGTATTAATTTATACCGGTATTGAAGGATTAATGAGCGCAGGGAAAATTACACAGCATCGGAACGCAAAAGGAGATTCGGTAGTAAAGTGTTTTTTTTCAGGTTTTTTCATTTCATTAACAAATCCGCTTACTATTCTTTTTTGGCTTGGTATTTATGGCTCTGTTTTAGCCAAAACAGCTAATACATACGAAACAGAACAGCTTATTTTATACAGCTGTGCTATTTTTACAGGGATTTTATGCTGGGATATTGCTATGGCAGCTTTAGCAAGCACTTTTCGAAGGTATTTAGCGGCGACGTTTTTGACTGCAGTCTCCGTTATATCCGGCCTTTCTCTAATAGGATTTGGTATATATTTCGGCTGGCAAGCTGTACAGCAATTCATTATTTAAAAGAGGAGAAAGCAGAACTGAATTTAAAGCGTTTTCTATCTGCTGAAAAATAGTAGAAAGCTGTCTCTTTTTGCGCATAAATTTTTCAAACTATCACACACTACATCAAGGTATAAGGAGTGATAGTATGAAAAAGAAAATAGGCTGCGGAAGTCAGGTTGAAGGGAAATTAAAATGGTGGCAGCTGTCTTTAATCGGAGTAGGGTGCATAATCGGTACAGGCTATTTTTTAGGATCAAGTATTGCAATAAAAGCCACGGGTCCCTCTGTATTAATTGCTTTTTTACTAGCAGCAGTATGTACATTTATTGTATTTGACGCTCTTGCTAAAATGAGTGCTCAAGATCCTCAAAAAGGTTCGTTTCGCTCCTATGCTAAAAAGGCTTATGGAAGATGGGCAGGATTTAGCAGCGGATGGGTGTACTGGAGTTCAGAGATGCTGATCATGGGGAGTCAGCTCACGGCTTTATCTCTTTTTACACGTTTTTGGTTTGAAGATATTCCACTGTGGGTCTTTGCCTCTATTTATGCTGTTTTAGGCATTGCTGTTGTATTAATCGGAACAAAAGGCTTTGAACGAATGGAAAATGTATTTGCTGTCACAAAAGTGGCTGCTATTTTAATGTTTATTGTATTAGCTAGTCTGGCTTTATTTGGATTTCTTGACGAAGGTGCCAAACAAGGAGTGCCGCGAACGATAAGTGAAGTATTTCCGCACGGGTTTTTAGGTTTATGGGGCGCTTTGCTTTATGCTTTTTATGCTTTCGGCGGCATCGAAGTTATGGGGATCATGACGGTTCGTTTAGAAAAAAAAGAAGACGCACCGAAAGCGGGAAGAAGTATGCTTATTCTCCTTGGAATTATTTATATTGTTTCACTGAGTTTAGCTATTTTAATTGTGCCATTTCATGATTTTCATGGAAATCAAAGTCCATTTATAACGGCTTTAGAAACATATCATCTTCCATTTTTCCCTCATGTTTTTAATGGAGCAATGATTATTGCGGGTTTCTCAACAATGTCAGCGTCTTTTTTTTCCGTAACAACAATGATTGTCACTCTTTCAGAAGATGGGGATGCTCCTGCATTGTTTTCAAAACAAAAACAGAAAAAGCTCCAGTTTCCTTTACCGGCTTTACTTTTAACAACAGCAGGATTAATTGTTTCTATTGTTCTTTCCTTGCTATTGCCCGGGAAAATTTATGAGTACATTACAACAGCAGCTGGACTGATGCTGATTTATAATTGGTTCTTTATTTTAATTTCTTTTCATCGCTTAATCAAACAAACCGTTTGGGATAAGGTAAAGCAAGCTGTTGGTCTCTTATTAATCCTGCTAGCAGTAAGCGGTACGCTGTTAGAATCTGCAAGCAGGCCAGGTTTCTTTGCAAGCTTAGGCTTTCTAATTGTCATAAGCCTTGTTATTTTAAAACTGCGCCATAAGTGGAAAGAAGAAGAAGCCGCTAGCTAACATATATTTAATCTTTATGAGGGACACTATGCACGTTGTACAATTACAAAAATAAAAGGTGGTTATGAACATGCCAAAAAACAAGCAGACTCCTTCTTCACAAGTAGATCAAAAACAAGTAGTAGATGACAAAGCGAAAGCGCTACGAGAAAATAATTATGAAGATGGTCATATTCGCAAGATAACTCAAAGCGGAGCAGACGGCCAATAACAAAAAAAGACGCGTTCGCGTCTTTTTTTGTTGAAGTGTATCATCCTTACCAACGATGAGCTTTTGCATTACTTCGCAAGATGATGTTCGTTTGAGACATCTCTGTATGTCCATTTACTTGGGACTTTGAACGCTTCGGTCTCGTCCAGTTGTGGCGGAATAGTTCTGAATGCTGATCTACTTGATTTTTATCATTCATCATAATCACCTCAAGGATAGGATACTTTCACAAGATATTTACGGTGAAATATCTCTCTTATAGAATGGGATAAAAAAGAAGAAATACACCTAACACTTTTAACCATACATATAAAGGGAGTGCCTATTCATAAACTATAAAGGGCAACTTCTCACTTTGGGTTAAGCTTCGGATTTATAAAGTAAAACTGCCTTAGTGGGGACTAAGGCAGTTTTTTAGTGGAGTAATCAAACTTCAATAATGACAGGAAGGATCATAGGTCTTCTTTTGGTTTGGTTATATAAAAATTGGCCAAGTGTTGTCTTGATTTCTTTTTTCATAATGCTCCATTGGTGAACATGAGATTTTTGTAATTGATTTACAATTTTAGTCACTTGTCGGTTAACATCTTTTAATAACTGCTCTGAATCTCTGGTATAAACAAAGCCTCGTGAAATGGTATCTGGACCAGACACAATTTTCCCTTCCGCTTTATTCAGAGTAATAACAATAACCAGCATACCATCTTCTGAAAGCTGTTTGCGGTCACGTAAAATCGCGTTGCCAACATCTCCAATGCCAAACCCATCTACATATACATTACCTGCAGGGATTTTTCTTGTTTGAACAGCTGCTCCGCCCTTGATATCAACAATATCACCGTTATTTATAATGAAAATGTTCTCTTTTTCCACCCCGACGGATTCTGCTAATAAGCTGTGGTGATGAAGCATTCGAAACTCGCCGTGAATCGGGATAAAATACTTTGGCTTCATCAATGTAGCCATTAATTTTAGCTCTTCTTGATAGCCATGTCCTGATACGTGCATACCTGTTGCGCTTCCTGACCCGTAAATCACATGAGCTCCGAGTGTGAAAAGACTGTCGACAATACGAGAGATATTACGTTCATTACCAGGAATAGGCCCTGCTGATAAAATGACCGTGTCTTCAGGAAGAATCTCTACTTGTCGGTGATTTCCGCTGGCTAATCTAGATAGAGCGGCCAGCGGCTCGCCTTGGCTTCCAGTACAGAGAATAGCGACTTGTTCAGGCGCAAGTGAATGTACTTCATAAGGTTCAATTAGCATCCCTTCAGGAATGGTTAAATACCCTTTCTCTAACGCAACTGATACAACGTTAACCATGCTTCTTCCTAGCAGCGCAAGTTTTCTGTTCGTTTTAATCGCTGCATCTACAATTTGCTGTACGCGGTTAACATTCGAGGCGAAAGTAGAAATAATCACTTTTCGCTTTGCTTTACGAAAAGCTTCTTCTACATGTTTACCAACTAGCTTTTCTGAAGGCGTAAATCCAGGGCGCTCAGCATTTGTGCTTTCTGATATTAAAGCCAGTACACCTTCACTTCCTATTTTTGCCATTTTATGAAGATCTGGATATTGGTCGTTAACAGGAGTTAAATCAAACTTAAAATCCCCGGTATGCACAACAGCTCCTTCAGGCGTATGAAAGACAATGCCAAGACAATCTGGAATGCTGTGATTCGTTTTAAAAAAAGAAAGCGGAATATTGCCTAATGTAATTTCTGATTCTTCGTTGATTTCAATAAGCTCCGTCTCAGCAGATAATTGATGTTCCTGCAGTTTAATGTCGATTAATCCGAGTGTAAGGCTTGTTGCATAAATGGGGAGGCTTAACTGTTTTAGAAGATAAGGAATACCTCCGATATGATCTTCATGACCATGCGTAACAACCAGTGCTCGAACTTTTTCTCGATTCTCTTGTAAGTATGTAATGTCAGGTATAATCAAATCAATTCCTAATAAACTTTCGTCAGGAAATTTAGAGCCGCAGTCAATTACAATGATGTCATCATCATATTGAACGGCATACATATTTTTTCCTATTTCATTAATGCCGCCTAAAGCAAAAATGGATAGTGTGTTTCTATTTGTACTCACGCTTGTTTCCTCCTATATTTTCAAAATGGATATACAGAATTTCTACTCTTAGTATGAACATTTATTTCTGGTGCATTCTGTTAAATATGGATATTTTGTTTTTTATTGGATATGAGGATGCAAGTAAAAAGAAAAGAAGGTCATTTTCCTAATACTACCTCTTATTTTCTTTTTATAACTCCATAAAATATAGACGTTACACATGGAGGTGGATGGAATGAGTAAACAAAATAAAAGCAAAAACCAAGGAGTCAGCAGCAGTGCAGCAGCTGTCGATAATGTGAATAAAAGTATTTTATCAAACGATATTCATACAGATGAGCTTCAAAAAGCAAAAGTAAGTCGTCATAATAAGTAAAAGAATGACAGACAAAAGAGCAGCTTTGAGCTGCTCTGAATAAAATAGAGATAGGGAAGTGAAAAACGTGTCAGAACACAAAAATTCTCAGTATAAAGAAGAAAATAAGTCAACGCCTAGTCGTCCTCTTGAATATAAAGAACGGGCGAACGAATCAAAAAGTACACGTCAAATGCTGCGCAGTATTCTCGAATATTCGAGTCGATATCGTTAATAAAATTTTACATATAAAACTGTAAGGATAAGTGGGCAATTTAAAAGTTGAAGCACCGCTTTACTACATAAAAAGCAAGCGGCTATGCTTGCTTTTTTGATATATAGCCCTGTACATATTGAAAAAAAACCATACATACGTTATTTTAGATAAACGTATGTATAATGGTAAACCTGTACATTTATTTTGGGGAAAAAGTTAAAGTTTGGAGAAAAGAAGTGGGGGATTTTATGAATTTACATGATTTTGTTCATGGAGTAGATCCAACAATAAAGCTAGTTATTGAAGATGAGTTTCCTGGAACGCGGTGTGTAGGCGGAAAGTACGTTCCTAGCACGCATTCTATTTTTTTATATGAAAAAGATATTAAAATACAGTGTCGGCACTTGTTTGGTTCAAATGAGTGTTTAGAATCTTATCAATGGATTATTTTAGCTCATGAATTAGGCCATGCGCTAGATGAAGACCTTTTGTCTTTGAGTAAAAAGTTTGATGAAACAGAAGATATATGGCTTCTGTATCAAATTGAATGTAATGCTTGGGAGATAGGAGAGAAATTGATTCCTTTTATTGATTCAGAGCTATTCTCATCCATAAAAGATGAATCGTTAGCCCATTATCATAAAGAGATGGAAAAGATTAGTTAGAAGAAGAAAAGTTCCAGTGGCTTGTACTATAAGGAACTTTTCTTCTTCGAGTTGTTTATATACTTCAAATACTAGTTAATTATTACGCTGGCTGCTGCTGGATCTGCCGCCTTTTTTTCCAATTTCCTCGTAAAATTCTTTACCTTGATTTTTGGAAGTAGCTTCTCCGCCTTTTTCACCAATTTCTTGATAAAACTCTTTGTCATGATTTTTGGAAGTAGCTTTTCCACCTTTTCTTCCTGCTTCTTCACGACTCATTTTTTCATTCTTTTTATTAGTTGCCATCTTGCATCCCTCCTAATAAATTTGAATTCATAGTCTGTCTTCCCGGTCAAAAAAGGATTAAACTGGTTATTTTTTATTTTTTCTAAAAATTAGATTTTTCTCAAAACTAGCAGATCGCAAAGCGCTGTATAGCAGTATTTATTAAGTTGAAAATAATCTTAAAAAAAATTATATGAAATATGATATGGTTAATAGAAATAAGAAAAAGGAGCTTAGAAACATGTCAAAATATGTAGAAATGGATAACGCTTCGCTGCGACGGAAAATACAAGAATACAAAGAATTAATTTGGAGAGTAGGGCCAGGAAGTGAAAGAACTATAGAAGCTGTTCAAGAGATTCAAGGAATGGAAAAAGAGTTAAAAGCACGCAACGCAGAATTTGAAGCTACGGATTGGAAAGCTTTTACTCGGGAAATAAAAGAAAACTACGATTTTACTTACTAAGAAGACACATTCATAATAATGTGATTGAAATAAATGTCTCCAAGTAGAAGGCTTTCTCTTTTCTACTTGGAAACGATAGAAGTAGTATGAAGACGATTAAGAAAAATGATCCAGTATCAGTGAAGCAAGTAATCCAAGTGCAGCAATCAATCCTGTAATAGATCCTCCTTCTTCATAGGCCTCTGGCATCATTGTAGAACCTACCATAGCAATAATGCCGCCGCCGGCAAAAGCAGCAATAGCAGCCATAAGTGTCTCAGATGCATGATCTAAAAAAACAAAGCCTGTCCATGAGCTAAAAGCTGAAATGAACAAAACAGCTGCCCATAGTAAAAGAATTTTCTTTTTAGAGAATCCGCTTTTTACTAGACCGGTCGTACTGGACAGTCCTTCAGGAATATTACTTATAAAAATAGCGATAACAAGAAGCCAGCTAACGGTTGCATTTTCAATTAAGCTAGCTCCAATCATAATGGACTCTGGGATTGCATCCATTACGGTTCCTATAAATATAGCAATTCCAGAACTATTCGCGGCCATTTGTTTTGTAGACCTCTTTCTTTTATTCGCTCCTTGACGTGAAATTAGATAGTCTAAAAAAGTAAAAACGAGAGCTCCCGCAAGGAACCCAAGAGAAGTAGCTTTTAACCCTCCGGTATGAACCGAGTCTCCAAGCAGCTCATAGGTAGATGCTCCAATTAATACACCTGTCCCAAAAGCCATAATATAACCAATTATCTTTTTGCCAATAGGCAAAAAAACTGCTGCCAAAGCACCAAGAAGGACAGCTGATCCTGAAATTCCGCCCCACATCGCAGCTTGCCACATGAAAAATCCCTCCTCATCTCTATTTTCTATGGATACTTTCCCTAAGAAGAGAAAGTGAAAACGTAAAAGGAGAAGAAAGGAATTTATTCGATTAAGTAGTGGTTTCATTTCGTTATCCTTGAGAAAGAGAGTATTCCAGCATCCAAGCTGAGCCTGTATTTATTTTTAATATTCATAAAATTTTAATTATACTGAAATAAAAAACTATTTCACGGAGATGACTGATTTGACAAAGGTAAATGGTTTACTAAAGTGTTTTTCTGAAAAAAACAATTGTATTTCTGAGGAAAATTTATTATTATAAAATAAGTAATTATACAGTCGAATAGCTAAAAATAGAAAAAATAGTTTAGTTGTAAAGGTACTAGGTAAAAATGGAATGATTTAAACATGACAGCTGTTCCATCAGAAACAGAAAGTATCTTTCCTAACAGAGCTATAACAAGTTTAGGAGGAGGAAATGGAATGGCAGACAAAGAGCTAAAAAGAGGCTTAGAATCTCGTCACATTCAAATGATCGCGCTTGGTGGAACAATTGGCGTTGGATTATTTATGGGATCAGCAAGCACGATTCAATGGACAGGTCCATCGGTATTGCTTGCTTACGCAATTTGCGGAATGTTTATTTTCTTTATTATGCGTGCTATGGGCGAAATGCTCTACATGGAACCAAGCACAGGTTCATTCGCTACATTTGGCCACAAATATATTCATCCATTAGCAGGTTATATGGCTGCGTGGAGCAACTGGTTTCAATTTGTAATCGTAGGGATGTCCGAAATTATAGCGGTAGGAGCATATATGCATTACTGGTTCCCTCATTTACCAGCTTGGGTGCCTGGTATGATAGCTATGTTGATTTTAGGCGCAGCAAACTTAATTTCAGTAAAATCATTTGGAGAGTTTGAATTTTGGTTTGCGATGATTAAAATTGTAACGATTATTTTAATGATTATCGCAGGACTTGGATTAATTTTCTTTGGATTTGGAAATGGTGGAGACGCCATCGGATTATCAAACCTTTGGGCACACGGCGGCTTCTTTACAGGCGGATGGTCAGGCTTTTTCTTTGCACTATCTCTTGTTATTGCAGCTTATCAAGGAGTCGAGCTAATTGGGATTACAGCTGGTGAAGCAAAGGATCCTAAAAAAACGTTAACAAGCGCGATTCAAAGTATCATTTGGCGTATTTTAATTTTTTATATTGGAGCTATTTTCGTCATCGTGACGGTATATCCTTGGAATGAGTTAGATTCTTTAGGAAGTCCATTCGTATCTACATTTGCTAAAGTTGGTGTTACGGCAGCAGCAGGTATCATTAACTTTGTAGTCATTACGGCAGCGATGTCAGGCTGTAATAGCGGAATTTTTAGTGCAGGACGCATGCTTTATACGCTTGGTGTAAACGGTCAAGCACCTAAATTCTTTACAAAAATTTCTCGCAACGGCGTTCCAATTTACAGTACACTCGCTGTTATGATTGGATTAGTAATTGGTGTTATTTTAAACTACATCGCTCCACCTAATGTATTTGTTTATGTATACAGTGCTAGCGTGCTTCCTGGAATGATTCCTTGGTTCATTATTCTTATCAGCCAAATTCGTTTCCGTAAAGCTAAAGGTGCTGAAATGGATAGTCATCCTTTCAAAATGCCCTTTGCACCTGTAACGAACTATGTAACCATTGCTTTTCTACTAATGGTGCTTGTAGGCATGTGGTTTAATGATGAAACGCGTATTTCACTTATTGTAGGAGTTATTTTCCTCGCTCTCGTTGTCATTAGTTTTTACGCATTCGGAATAAATAAACGTATGATACCTGATACAGAGAACGATCAAATTAACAAATAAATATGCTTTTTCATAATCGAAAAGCAAAACAAAAAAACGGCTGATAAAAGTCGTTTTTTTGTTTTGTTTAAATAAAAGACATAAGAAAAAATGTCATTGTGTACTGATAGTTTGGATAAACTATATTCGTTCATATAACGTAAAGGAGCGAATGTCATGAGAAGTCACAGATATATTATCAAAGATTCACTAAAAGCTGATGAAGTTGCCAAAGATTTGGAACTGCAGCTGGACATAAACCGAATGTCGGATGTCAGAATTCTTTCGGTAAATGCACAAAACGAAATACTCGTTCAAATGCAGGAGGAGAACGAGGAAGCAGGAGATGTTATTGATGTATTTATGAAAGAGTATAAAACAGGAGAAATTATTGAATAGCACGTAATTGAGAAGAATATTGAGTGGTTTTGTTGAATAAATAAAAAGAAAACACCTTTATTTTTTATTGAAAAAGAAACGGACGTAAGAAAACTTCTTGTTTATCAAGAAGTTTCTTTTGTATCTGAATAGTAGTTTGTATACGTAGGGGAGAGGTGATGAAGGTGAAAAAAAATGGTGAAGGTCACGTCCTTTTTATTATTCTCGGAGGCCTGTTTATTTTAATAGGTACACTCTTTGCAAATACCTCCGTTTATTTTCTCATCTCCGGATGGATAGCAGCTGTCTGTTGTTTGGGAATCAGTGCTGTACTAAAGAAAGGAAAAACAAAATCAGTCAGTAAAGAGGATGAGCAATAATAATTTTTATATAAAGATGGAAATTAAATATATAAAAAGGAAGAATGGATATCCATTCTTCCTTAAGTCATGGTGTGTATGAAATTGTCTTAGAAACGTCCGCCGCCAAGTTGTTGCTCAGCTAATTGTACAAGACGTTTTGTGATTTCGCCGCCTACTGATCCGTTTGCACGTGCAGTAGTGTCAGCTCCTAAATTTACTCCGAACTCGCTAGCGATTTCATATTTCATTTGATCGATTGCTTGTTCAGCTCCGTATACTAATAATTCATTATTATTGCTGCTTTTATTGTTTGCCATTGTATTCAACTCCTTTCTGTAACGTTAAGGTGTGAATAAAGGAAGAAGAATATGCAACAAACTGATATTTATTTTATAAAAAACGTATTTTTACGTTGTTTGCCCTTCTAGAAGTTTAACTGGAAGACAGATTTCACGGGGGACATTACTAAATTCTCCTTCAATTTCTTTTAGTAAAATATCAATGGCTGTTTGAGCAATCGATTCAATGGGCTGTTGAATTGTAGTTAGACCAGGTAACAAAGTCTGACTGGCTTCCGTTCCGTCATAGCCCACAATTTTTAAATCTTTTGGGATGCTTTTTCCTCTTTTTTGTGCTTCAGCAACTACTAAAGCTGCAAGTAAGTCATCGCTTGCAAAAATACCATCTACTTCCGGATGTTCTTCAAAAACCTTAGAAATAGTTTCTCGCTGAATGTTGCGGTCAAAGGTATTTGAAATTTCATACGTGATAGGCTGTTTTCCGTACTGTTTCATCACGTTTTCATAAGCTTTCCTTCTTAAGTTAGCTGGAGTTTCAAGTTTAAGGGGACCGTTAATATGAATAATATGCTTACAATCTTTTGAAATAAGCAATTCCGTGGCTTGTTCTCCTCCAGAATAGTTATCAGAAGATACGGTAGGAATACCTTTTGATAAATAATGATCCACTGCTACTACAGGAAGGCTTTGACTTTCGGAATCAAAAATACCTCTATTATAAGTAACGGCAATAACACCGTCTACCTGATTTCTGATAAGCATTTCTACATATTTTTTTTCTTTATCAATGCGATTCAGACTGTTACAAAGAAGTACTTTGTAGTTGAGGGAAGCACATATACTTTCAATATGAAAGGCTAACTCTCCGAAAAAAGGGTTGCTTGTTTGCGGGACAATCATACCGATTAAATTTGTTCGCTTATTAAATAATGAACGCGCAATATCATTTGGGAAATAATTAATTTCTTTCATTGCTTTATAAACATTTTCTCGCGTTTCTTTGCTTATGTAACCACGGTTATTTAATACACGAGAAACTGTAGTCGGTGAAACACCTGCAATTTTTGCTACATCACTAATTTTGGCTTTCATCTAGTTTCCTCCTAATTTCTCCAAAACCTTGCTTTACCAGACATGTAAAAGTCTTAAAATAAATGCAATCAAGCAAGCAGCTTTCCAGTCGCTACGTTTTATTTTGATACATAAAAATCTATGTGAGGATTGTAAACGGTTTATTGAACAATTTAAACATACCATAAAGCTCACTTTTACGCCTAATACAATCTTTTTGCCATATAAAATGTGAAACCGGTTGACATATGAAACCGGTTGACATAAAATCAAATTGAAAGTGCTTTCATTTTGTTAGATAAAAGATTTTATATCTTAAGCTAAAGGGGTAACTAAAATGAAAAGTTCAAAAAGTTTATATTGGAAGCTGAGTGCATATTTTTTCTTCTTCTTTTTTACGTGGTCGTCGAGCTACTCTTTATTTTCTATCTGGCTAGGGCAAGAGATTAAGTTGAACGGATCAGCTACAGGCTTAATCTTTTCTGTAAACGCTATCTTTGCTTTGTGTATGCAGCCTTTGTACGGATATATATCTGACAGGATAGGTTTAAAAAAACACATTTTACTTTTTATTAGCTGTCTTTTAGTGTTTGTAGGACCATTTTATATTTTTGTTTATGGGCCTTTGCTTCAATACAATGTGTTGATAGGAGCTATTATTGGAGGCTTATATTTAGGAGTAGCGTTTTTGGCGGGCATCGGAGCGATTGAAACATACATAGAGAAAGTCAGCCGGAAATATAAATTTGAGTACGGGAAATCTAGAATGTGGGGGTCATTAGGCTGGGCTGCAGCTACATTCTTTGCAGGACAACTATTTAATATTAATCCTCATATTAATTTTTGGGTGGCATCCGTTTCAGCGGTTATCCTAGTGGCTATTATTTTTTCTGTGAAGGTAGAAATGAGCAGCTATGAAATGGAAAAAGCTGAATCCGTCACGCTGAGAGATGTAGGTAATTTATTCTTATTGAAGGAATTTTGGCTTTTTATGATTTATGTTGTTGGCGTTACGTGCGTGTATGGAGTATACGATCAGCAATTTCCTATCTATTATGCATCTTTGTTTCCTACTGAATCGATAGGTAACCAAGTATTTGGCTACTTAAATTCGTTTCAAGTATTTTTAGAAGCTGGAATGATGTTCGCAGCACCGTTTATTGTAAATAAGATTGGTGCAAAAAATAGTTTGATTTTAGCAGGATTTCTAATGGGATTTCGTATTATTGGGTCAGGACTTGTGGTTGGTCCAATTGGAATATCTTCAATGAAGCTTATTCATGCATTAGAACTTCCTATTATGCTCATTGCCATCTTTAAATATTTGGCAGCTAACTTTGACACGCGCCTATCTTCTATACTTTATTTGGTTGGATTCCAATTCGCTTCACAAATAGGTGCTTCAGTCCTTTCACCCATAGCGGGAGGATTATATGATAGCGTAGGTTTTTCCCGTACCTATTTAATTATGGGAGGTATGGTTTTGGTATTTAACGTTGTTTCCATGTTTACACTACTAAACTCTAAAAAACATAAGTTTATAAGAAAAGATGTACAAGAAAACACGCAGATTATATAGGGGGATATGATGATGTTAACGATAAATAAAATCGAGCAAGCTCAAAATTCATTAAATGAAGCAGAGAAAAAGGTAAATCATCAATATCGGTTGGGGTATCATATTATGGCGCCAGCGAACTGGATTAATGATCCGAATGGATTGGTTCAGTACAAAGGAGAATATCATGTTTTTTATCAACATCATCCTTATGACGAGAATTGGGGCCCGATGCACTGGGGACATGTAAAAAGCAAAGATCTTGTTCATTGGCAGCATTTACCGATTGCTTTAGCTCCTGAAGATGCATTTGATAAAGATGGATGTTTTTCTGGAAGTGCCGTGGATAACGAAGGAGAGCTTACGCTAATTTATACAGGACATAATTATATAGACAAAGAACTGGATACTTTTTTTCAAAACCAAAATATAGCTGTTAGTAAAGACGGCATTACCTTTGAAAAAGCAGAGGTCAACCCAGTTATTGCTGAGCCGCCGGCAGATAGCTCTCATCATTTTCGAGATCCTAAAGTATGGAAGCACGAGGATTTCTGGTATATGATTCTAGGAAACTCAACAAAGAAACAAGAGGGACGTGTTATCTTATACAGGTCTTCAAATTTACGACAGTGGGAATATGTTGGCGTCCTTGCTAAAAGCGATGGAGATCTAGGATACATGTGGGAGTGTCCGGACTTCTTTGAGTTAGACGGAAAGCATGTGTTAATGATTTCTCCTCAAGGGATAGAAGCAAAAGGTGATTCCTATCACAACCTTTTCCAAACGGGATATTTAGTTGGAGAATATAGTTATGAAACCAATACATTTCATCATGGGTCATTTACTGAATTAGATCACGGCCACGATTTTTATGCTGTTCAAACGCTTTTAGATGATAAAGGAAGACGAATTGCAATTGGATGGATGGACATGTGGGAAGCTAATATGCCAACGAAAGAGGATGGATGGTGCGGTGCGCTAACGCTTCCGAGAGAACTAACTTTAAGAGAGGATAAAGTGTTAATGAACCCCGTCCAAGAGCTTACATCACTTCGGAAAACTCAGTATAATATGCTAACCAATAAAGCTCTTTCTAACAGCTATGTAGTAGAAGTAAATGAAGACTTGCTAGAGATACAAGCTGTATTTGATTTAGCGGACTGCCAAGCTTCATCGGTAGGAATAAAAATTCGTGGAATAAACAATGAAGAAACGCTTATGTGTTATAACCTTAATGAGCAAAAGCTATTGCTTGACTGTACTCACTCGGGAAAAGAAGATGGAGTTAGGAAAGTAGCGTTACAAGCAGGTGAGACACTAGCTTTACGAATATTTGTGGACCGTTCTTCCATTGAATTATTTGCAAACGAAGGACAAGCGACCATGACGAGCCGTATTTATCCAAAAGAAAGCAGGCTCGGAATTGAATTATTTACTGAAGGAGGAAACGTAATCGTAAAAGAGTTAACGTATTGGAATTTAAAAGATATTTGGGGGTAAAATACAGAGGAAGAAGTATATTAATACTTCTTCCTTTTTTGAGCATTTAATAGCTCGTCAACAAAGTGGAGGTATACAAATGGATAAGGCACTTTAGATTAAAAGTATAAGCAAATACGATATAATAGTAAAAGAGAAAATAAATGAAAGAGAAACTGTCCTGCTCTAAGATGCCTCGAAGAAAGCAGGACAGAGCAGCGCTGCTGCGCGTATAAAACAGCGATCAGTAAAGAAAAGAATTATGTTTTAAGACACAAAAAGAAAAGGAGATACGATGACTAATCAAAAAGAAACAGGATGGAATTTACGTAATAGCTATGCGGAGTTACCAAACATCTTTTTTACCCCTCTTGATCCTAATCCAGTGAGTTCACCTAAAATAGTTAAATTTAACGACTCTTTAGCCGCATCTCTAGGGTTACAAAAAGAACAGCTGCAAAGCCAAGAAGGAGTTAGTATTTTGGCTGGAAACAGTTTTCCAAAAGGTGCTTTCCCCCTTGCACAAGCTTATGCAGGGCATCAATTTGGCCACTTTAACATGCTAGGTGACGGCCGGGCTTTGCTGATAGGGGAGCAAGTTACGCCTTCAGGTGAACGAGTGGATCTTCAGCTTAAAGGCTCAGGCCGAACTCCGTATTCCCGAGGAGGAGACGGTCGGGCAGCTCTAGGACCTATGCTGCGTGAGTATATTATTAGTGAGGCTATGCATGCTCTTGGTATTCCAACTACTCGGAGCCTAGCAGTCGTAATAACAGGCGAATCCATTGTTCGTGAAAAAGAACTGCCGGGGGCGATTTTGACGCGTGTAGCTTCCAGTCACCTTCGTTTTGGCACATTTCAATTCGCTGCAAAATGGGGAACGGTCGAAAACCTTCAAGCGCTAGCTGACTATGCATTAGAACGACACTTTTCCCATATAGAAAAGAATGAAAAAAAATATTTATCATTGCTTCAAGAAGTGATTAAGCGGCACGCTACCCTAGTTGCTAAATGGCAACTTATTGGTTTTATTCACGGCGTCATGAATACGGATAATATGACAATTAGTGGAGAAACGATTGACTATGGACCATGTGCGTTTATGGATACCTATGATCCAGAAACTGTATTTAGTTCAATTGATGTACAAGGGCGCTACGCTTATCAAAATCAACCAGGCATTACAGGGTGGAATCTTGCGAGGTTTGCTGAGGCTTTATTACCGCTGTTGGATCAAGATATAGAAAAAGCAGTTGAAATAGCTCAAAGCGCCGTGACGGAATTCCCAAAATTCTATCGAGAAAACTGGCTGGCAGGTATGCAGGCTAAACTTGGACTTTTTAACGAAGAAAAAGAAGATGAAGCATTATTCCAAGAGCTTCTTACCATGATGAAAACCTATAAAGCTGACTATACAAATACGTTTCGTGCATTAACTTTCGATAAGCTAGGAAATAATGACCTGTTTGAAAGCGAAGAATTTGCACAGTGGCAGGAGTTATGGCAGAAAAGACTAGGTAGGCAAAAACAATCTAAAGCGGAGTCGGAAGAGCTTATGAAAAATAACAATCCGGCTGTCATTCCTCGAAATCACCGGGTAGAAGCAGCACTAGACGCAGCACAAAAAGGAGACTACAGCGTTATGGAAGATTTTCTAAAAGTGCTTTCTAGCCCATATGAATCGCCTTATCAGTCAGAGTACTGTACACCGTCTGCTCCGTCTAATCAGCCTTATCAAACGTACTGCGGAACTTGATTTATTTAGATAAGAACAGCTATTTAAAGACAGCATAAATGACATCAAAAAGAGCTCTTTATAAAGAGCTCTTTTTGATTTTCTGAAAAATGTATTATTGATTCATTAAAATGATAGCGATTCCTTAGGAAGAGCTGGATAAAATTTAGCAGTATAAAAGAATCAAAATAAAAAGAGATTACCTAATTCTTTTGTCTCTTATTATTACCAGTAGAAACTATTATATAATAAATTATTCCACTATTTCACAAAAAATACATTAACGATATTTTTTTGAAAATGGTCTAATTTAATAGCTGTAGAAGAACTTATAAAAAATAGCAGGTTAAATATGACGATCAATTTGCCTACTTAATCAAAAAGTTAAAGATTTAAGACTTTATAACTAAATTAAAAAAATAAAGGGAGAAAAAAGGGTATGGGCACTTCATTTTACCTATTTGACTTTTTAATATTATGCAAGTAATCTTGGAAAGGTAATGGAACCGGTTCTGTTATTTCGCCAGATTGATATGACTTCTCGATACATAGAAAATGAATTGCTTGTGAGTGACACAAGAAAAAGTATTATACAAAAGGGAGAAAAACAGATGAATATTAAGAAAATCGCAAAGCAAACTACAGCTTTATCTTTTGCTACAGCTCTGTTAGTAGGTGCTGGATCTCAAACATGGGCTGCTGAAAGCAATCATAAAGATACTAATAATAATTATGGAGTTTCCCATATTACGCGTGATAACATGCTGAAAATTCCTCAGCAGCAAAAAAGTGAACAGTTTAAAGTTCCAGCTTTTGATAAATCAACAATCAAAAATATTGCCTCTGCAAAAGGGTATGATAAATCGGGCAATTTAATTGATTTAGACGTATGGGACAGCTGGCCTCTGCAAAATGCTGACGGAACAGTAGCCAACTATCATGGTTACCAAGTTGTATTTGCGCTAGCAGGTGATCCGAAAGATGCTGATGATACATCTATTTATGTGTTTTATCAAAAAATAGGTGAAGGTTCGATTGACAGTTGGAAAAATGCAGGAAGAGTGTTCAAAGACAGTGACAAATTTGTACCGAATGATCCTCATTTGAAAAAGCAAACACAAGAATGGTCAGGATCTGCTACTTTAACATCAGATGGAAAAATACGCTTATTCTATACTAACTTTTCAGGTACAAACTATGGAAAACAAACCTTAACAACAGCTCAAGTAAATGTATCTCAGCGAAGTGCAGATACGTTAAAGATTGAAGGTGTTGAAGATCATAAATCCATTTTTGATGGTGATGGTAAAAAGTATCAAAATATTCAGCAGTTTATTGACGAAGGCGCATATGGTTCAGGAGATAATCATACGTTGAGAGATCCTCACTATGTAGAGGATAAAGGACATAAATACCTTGTGTTTGAAGCAAACACAGGAACTGAAGATGGTTATCAAGGTGAAGATTCCCTTTACAATCGAGCTTACTACGGTGGAAATAATCCATTTTTCCAATCAGAAAAAGAGAAATTACTGCAGAGCTCTAATAAAAAGAAAGCCGCTTTAGCAAACGGTGCGTTAGGCATTGTTGAATTAAATAACGATTTTACCTTGAAAAAAGTAATGGATCCACTGATTACTTCAAACACGGTGACAGATGAAATTGAACGCGCAAATGTATTTAAAAAAGATGGGAAATGGTACTTATTCACAGATTCTCGCGGATCTAAAATGACTATTGATGGTATCGGCCAAGATGACGTATATATGCTAGGATACGTATCAAATACGCTGACAGGAAAATACAAGCCGCTAAATGATACAGGACTTGTTTTACATATGAACCTCGATCCTAATGACAAAACGTTCACGTATTCACACTTTGCAGTTCCACAAGTGAAAGGAGACAATGTCGTAATTACAAGTTACATGACAAACAGAGGCTTCTATTCAGAGGAACACTCTACGTTTGCTCCTAGCTTCTTGTTAAATATTAAAGGATCGAAAACAGCTGTTGTGAAAAATAGTATTTTACCACAAGGACAATTAAGTACGGATAGATAATTTTTAAAACCGAAAGAAAATGGCGGCAACTGCTGCTGTTTTCTTTCGGTTTATTATGTAATCACAAATATGCTGTAACTGCAGTGCTGATTAAAATAAAAAAGTAGTATATACAGATTCACAGTTATTTTATTTAAAGAAAATGAAACATTCAGACAGACTATAACTTTAAGAATGAAACCGGTTGACATGCAAGGTTGACTAACTTAATATATTTACATATAATGGCTTGAAACGCTTTCATAGATTAGTATGACATGATGATACTTATAGATGAAATAACTTGTATTAGTAGGGAATGTTTCATTTCTTTGAAAGAGAAAATCCCGTTCGTTAACTGAAAATAAAGAAGGTGCTTCTTAATGAAACGAATTGATAAGGTATATAATCAGCTGTTGAGTAATTTTCAGGAGTTTACAGAAGTAGAACTTTTACATAAACAAGGAAGCTCAGCGATTGAAATTGCTGAACAGTTAGATTTAGAGAGATCTAATGTAAGTCTTGAACTGAATAAACTTGTCCGTATGCAAAAAGTAATCAAAATTAAAATGTTCCCCGTTCGCTACGTTCCGCTAGAGGTTGTCGAAACAATTTTTCGTCAAAAGTGGGATACGAATAAGATGGAAGTGGAAAAACTAGAGCAGCTATCTAATGGAGGAAAAGAAGAAGCACTTCCTGCTAATCCTTTTGAATTGATGATTGGGGCCACAGGCAGTTTAAAAAAATCGATTTCTCAAGCAAAAGCTGCTGTCCTTTACCCGCCCAATGGGTTACATATGCTGCTATTAGGTCCCACGGGATCAGGCAAATCTCTTTTTGCAAAACAAATCTATCAATTTGCTTTATATTCAGAGAGGTTAAAAACAGGGGCCCCGTTCATTACCTTTAACTGCGCTGATTATTATCACAATCCTCAATTACTTCTTTCTCAGTTATTTGGTCATAAGCAAGGGAGTTTCACTGGAGCAACTGAAAGTAAAGTAGGTTTAGTAGAACAAGCAAATGAAGGCATTCTCTTTATGGATGAAATACACCGGCTTCCTCCTGAAGGTCAAGAAATGCTTTTTTACCTCATTGATCAAGGTACGTACAATCGCCTAGGGGAAACAGATCATAAGCGAACGTCTAAAGTATTAATTATTTGTGCTACAACTGAAAATCCCGGTTCAGCCTTACTGCAAACTTTCTTAAGAAGAATTCCGATGACTATCCATATTCCCTCATTAGAAGAGCGATCTCTAAAAGAAAAGCTTCGTCTCACAACGTTTCTTTTAGAACAAGAAGCTAAACGAATTAATAAAAAGCTAAGTGTCCACATTGATGTATTAAATGCTTTAATCCACACTGAAAAATTCGGGAATGTAGGGCAGTTAAAGTCCAATGTACAGCTCGTTTGCGCACACGGATTTTTAAATAACCTTGATAGTAAACATATGGTGGAACTTACAGTGAGAGATTTGCCTGATGATATTAAACGAGATTGGATTTCGAATAGTAAAAATATGGAGCGCAGCAGAAAAATTTCTGAATATGTAAACCTCAAAACGATTATTTCTCCGGCTATGGAGAGCCAAGAAATAAAAATGGAGGAAGACGTATCATTTAATTTATATCAGTTAATAGAAGAAAAAGTAGATGTTTTAACAAAAGAAGGTTTATCTCAGGAAGACATCAATCAATATATTCTTACCGACATTCATTTGAATGTTCGGAGCTTTTTTAATCAAAAAAATGGCCAGAGTTCTAATTTAATGAAATTCGTAGAAGACGACGTGATTCAGCTTACAAAAGAATTAAAACATTTAGCAGAAAAAGAATTGAGCTGTAAATTTGATCGCAGATTTATTCATTTTTTAAGTATGCATATGGAATCCTTTTTAAAGCGAAAAAAACAAGTAGACGTATTAAATACAAAGGAAATAGATGAAATTCGCGAAACATATCCAAAAGAATATGCGGTAGCCCTGCTTTTTAAAAATCGAATTGAAAAGTGGTTTAACATTGTCGTGCCAGAAATAGAAGTCATTTATCTCACAATGGTTATTCAATCCATTCGAACGTTAGAAGAAAATAAGCGAGTGGGGATTGTAGTTGCTGCACATGGAAACAGCACGGCAACTTCTATGGTAGAAGTGGCTAAGGAGCTTTTAGGGAGCACTCCTATTATAGCTATTGATGTACCTTTGACGGTATCTCCAGTCGAAATTGTAGATAGGTTAGTCCAGGGAATTAAGAAAGTAGACGAAGGAGAAGGCGTATTAATGCTTGTGGACATGGGCTCGCTTGCCATGTTAGAAAGCAAGTTGGAACAAAAAACAGGGACTAAGATTAAAACAATTAGCAACGTGACGACGTCTATGGTGTTAGACACCGTTAGAAAAGTAAATTATTTAGACTTAAATTTATATGCCATATTTGATTCGGTGCAAAAAGACTTTATGGAATTTATAGATAAGCAGCAGCATGTGCTTGGAAAAAAGAAAGCCCTTGTTTCTATTTGTACAACAGGAAGCGGTACAGCAAAACAATTAGAAAAAATCTTAACAATTATTTCACGCAAAGTATCTCAAGAGCCTATTAAAATTCTAACCGTTTCTTCTATTAAATTAGCAGCAAACATTCGGGAAATTCAAAAAGAATATGAAATTGTGGCAACAGCAGGTACCAAAAACCCTAAGATTGATGCGCCTCATGTATCGCTAGAAGTCCTTATTGAAGGGCAGGGAGAGCGGATACTTCAACAGGCAATTACAAAAGAAACGATACGCTATGATGAGGAGCAGACAGAAGGGAATATTGTAGTGCGTGAACTTTGTGAAGAAAACTTGCGAAAGTATCTTCTATTTATTAATCCGTATCTCATAAGTGAAATTCTGTTAGAGTGGTTACGTCACGTACAAGATGAGTTAGAAATGGAATTAAGCAACACCGTTATGATTCGGATTGTGATGCATACAGCCTTTGCTTTAGAAAGAATGATAAAAAACGAACCTCTTGCTTTTCCGAAGGATGAAGAAATCACTCATCAATTGGAAAATATTTATCAAAAAACGGAAAAAACATTACAAGCCGTCGAAAAAAAGCTGAAACTTACCTTAACAAGAGATGAAAAATTATTTATTTCCACTATTTTTGCGGATGAAATGTAAAAATCATATTATAATCCTAAGAAACTAGTTTGATTTATATGCCACTAGTTTCTTTTTTTGTCTCACTTTTCAAATAACAGAAAAACCTGTATTAAAACGCATTGCGTTTTGATACAGGTTTATTTATTTTAAAAAACCTGTATCAATAACAAAGAAAAAGGTATTGAAAAATAAATGAAAGCGCTTAATACTCTTTGTTGGCACGATACTTGCAATAAATAAGTGTAGAACGCAAAAGAGAGGAGCAAGTGTACATGATTTCAGTCATTATTAGTGGACATGGTGATTTCGCACCAGCATTAGAAGGGTCTTCCAAAATGATATTCGGTGAAGAGAATCACGTAGTAGCCGTACCTTTTCTAAAAGGAGAGGGTATCCAAACCCTTGAAGAAAAATATAAGCAGGCACTAGAGGAAATCCCTTTAGAAAATGAAGTGCTTTTTCTAGTCGATATTTTCGGAGGTACACCCTACAATGCAGCTACTCCCTATATCCTTAAAAATAAAACAGCGGATATGGTGTCGGGAGTTAACTTGCCTATGTTACTAGAAGTGTTAGCCATGCGAGAACACGTTACATTAAAAGAGATGCTAGGAAGATTAAAGCAAGTGAATGAAGAAAGTTTTCAAGTGTGCAGTGAACATTTAGAAAAAATTCAGCAAACAAACCAAATCGGAGAGGATGGATTATTATGAAAATCGTTTTAGCAAGAATTGATGACCGCTTTATTCACGGGCAGGTATTAACAAGATGGATTAAAACAAATGCAGCAGATCGAATTATCATTGTTTCAGATGAGGTGGCAGCGGACGAAATGAGAAAAACGCTGATTCTTTCTGTAGCTCCTTCGAATGTAAAAGCAAGTGCTGTCTCGATTTCTAAAATGACAAAAGCCTTTCATAGTCCGCGTTACCAGGATACAACAGCCATGCTGCTGTTTGAAAGTCCCGCAGATATTGTTGCTCTTGTTCAAGCTGGAGTGCCTATTGAGACAGTGAATGTAGGCGGCATGCGTTTTGCTAATGACCGAAAACAAATCACCAAATCTGTAAGCGTTACCGAAAAAGATATCGATGCTTTTGAGAAACTGCAGGAACTAGGCGTAAAGCTTGAGCTGCGCCAATTACCTTCAGATTCTAGCGAAAATTTTATTCAACTACTGAGAAATGAAACAAAAATCAAATAAGGAGATGAGTTTATGTCTTCCATACAAATTATTTTATTATTAGTCATTGCAGCGGTAACTGGCATCGCAAGCGTGTTGGACGAAGGGCAATCCCATCGTCCTCTCATTGCCTGCACGTTAGTAGGGTTGGTGCTTGGAGATTTAAAAACGGGCATTATTTTAGGTGGAACGCTGGAATTAATGGCTCTTGGATGGATGAATGTTGGATTGGCGATGGCACCTGATACGGCTATTGCTTCTGTTATTTCAACTATTTTAGTTATCACAGCTGGTCAGGGCATTGGTGAAGGCATTGCGGTAGCTATAGCTTTAGCAGCCGCAGGGCAAGTACTCACCATTTTTGTTCGTACCATCACAGTATTTTTAATTCATCGAGCTGATAAGTACGCGGAAGAAGGAAACTTTAAAGGAATTGAAATTATGCATATTACTGCTATGGGTTTTCAGGCTCTCCGCGTTATGATTCCAACTTTAATTGTTACATTAATCAGCGTAAGCGCCGTGCAAACTTTCCTCGGAAATATTCCGGAAGTTATTACAAAAGGTCTGCAAATTGGAGGAGGCATTATCGTGGTCGTAGGATATGCCATGGTTATCAATATGATGAACATTCCTCATTTAAAACCTTTTTTCTATATCGGGTTTTTATTAGCGGCATTTACAGGGTTTAACCTGGTAGGATTTGGGGCGTTAGGTCTTTGTTTAGCCCTTCTTTATCAGCAAGTAATGCAGCAGCGAAATCAAATGCAGCCGGCAGGCGTTCCCGCAGCTACAGGGAGCGAACAAGTATATGATGATGACGATGATGATTTAGATGCCTAAACGGCGAACTTAAGGGAGGGATAGAGATGGAAAATGAAAAAAGATTAACGAAAAAAGACATCTTTAGAATGTTTATTCGCTCGAATTTTTTACTCGGTTCATTTAACTTTGAGCGTGTTCAGGCAATGGGCTACTGTTATGTTATGATTCCAGCAATCAAACGTTTATACGGACCAGGGGCACAGCGAAATGCAGCATTAAAGCGACATTTAGAATGGTTCAATACACATCCATGGATTTCCGCACCTATATTCGGCGTCACGGCAGCAATGGAAGAAGAAATGGCAAATAAAAAAGATTTTGATGAAAAAGCCATCAGCGGAATGAAAATTGGATTAATGGGACCGCTTGCTGGCGTAGGAGACCCTATTTTCTGGGGAACGCTGCGACCAGTCCTCGCAGCACTAGGCGCATCTCTTGCGTTAGGCGGGAATATTGCCGGGCCACTGCTGTTTTTCATCTTAATTAATGCAATTCGATTAAGTACAAAATATTATGGGTTAAAATATGGCTATTTAAAAGGAACAGAAATTTTAAAAGATTTAGTAGGCAATCGAATTCAAAAACTGACGGAAGGTGCGTCCATTTTAGGACTCTTTGTAATGGGAGCATTGGTTTCGAAATGGACCACTATTAATATACCAGTGGTTGTTTCTAGGATCAAAGATGATTCTGGTAAAGTTGTCGTAAAAACCGTTCAAGACGTACTCGATAGTATTTTACCGGGATTGCTACCTTTAGCGCTAACTCTATTAGTAGCATGGATGCTTCGAAAAGGTACAAATCCGCTGCTTATTATTTTCGGTATTTTCTTAATCGGTATAGGAGGTTATTGGATCGGCTTTTTAGGCTGATAAATAAGAGGGAGTCATCTATTCTTCTAGCATCTGCTGGTGAAAATGTTTTACATAGCCAGTATGCCAATAAAGGAGGAAAGAAAGATGAAAAGAACCGTCAAAAAGTTATTGATGATTGGAGTCGCTTGTTCCATAAGCTTGTTTTCTGTATACCCTGTATTAGCTGATAATACAGGGTATTATCAAGAAAAATACCGGAATCAATTTCATTTTTCTCCAGAAGCGAACTGGATGAACGATCCAAATGGAATGGTCTATTATAACGGGGAGTACCACCTGTTTTATCAGTATTATCCTTACGGTACCACCTGGGGACCTATGCACTGGGGGCATGCAGTTAGTACAGACTTAGTGAAATGGAAACACCTGCCGGTTGCTCTTTCTCCAGATGAGAACGGAGAGATCTTTTCAGGAAGTGCCGTTATCGATTGGAATAATACTGCAGGGTTTGGAAAAGAAGCGATGGTAGCTATCTTTACGCACTCGGGCAGTAAAGGGCAAGTTCAAAGTCTAGCATACAGCACGGACAGCGGAAGAACATGGACCAAATATGAAGGAAATCCTGTTATGCCAAATCCCCCAGTTCCTGACTGGCGCGATCCAAAAGTGTTTTGGCACGAGCAAACCAAGCAGTGGGTGATGTCTTTAGCTGCTAAAGATAAAATCATGTTTTATACATCACCTGACTTAAAAAAGTGGGAATACGCAAGTGAGTTTGGATCTGACGGAGGGATTCAAGCAAACGGTCAAAGCGGTGCCTATTCATATACTTTGTCTGAACAAAAAGGTCAATCCTTTACTCTAGAGGGAGAAATTACGCTTGTAGAAAAGAATGGACGCGAAGGTGCAGGAGGCCTTGTTTTTCGTTCTAATAAAGATGCAACAAACGCATATACCGTCAATTTAGATGCTGAAAAGAACCTCTTAACACTTAACAAAGTAGAGAAAGGAAGCGTAACGACTGTTGTTTCAAAGCCAATGAGGCTTGATACGTCACAAGCGTATCGTGTGAAAGTAGAAGCAAACAGTCATCACTTTAAGATACTGCTAAATGGGAAACAGGTTTTAGAAGGCAGTGATGCATCTTTTGAAAACGGTCAGTTTGGACTAACAGCATGGAATTCCACAGCTGTCTTTCGTCATGTTAAATTTACGAATCAATCTAATTTCATAACCAATCTATCTAACTGGAAACCTGTTACGGGAACATGGAATGATACTACTGATGGAAAAATCGGTAAATCTGACAGCGACGGATATATTATGAGTGAAGAACAGGGAGATCAGTTTATTTACGAGTCAAATATGACATTTTTAGATGAAAACCATGGTTCAGGTGCACTACTTTTTCGAGCAGACGCGGAAGCCAAAAACGGATATATAGCTAGCGTGGATGCTTCTAAGGATACAATCAAACTAGTAAAGCTTCAAAATGGCATTTCAACTGTCCTTGCCGAAACAAATGAAAAAATTGATACGAGCAAATCACATCAAGTAAAAGTAACTGCATCGGGAAATGAACTTGATTTGCATATAGACGATAACTTCACCCTTACTGCAAAAGATGAAACTTTTTCAAAAGGATTGTTTGGACTACACGTTAATCAATCTTCAGTCCGGTTTCAAGACGTTAACATGACCAAGTTTATTGATACAGATGAAAAAGAAATTAAAAATAAAAGTTTTGAAACAGGAGATCTCACCGGCTGGAAAACGATAAATGGAAATGCATTCACAAACGATCATGTAACGGATGCAACCGCAAATTGGAGCGGTCCTTTTGAACAAAAAGGAAAGTATCATTTATGGGGTTTTTCTGATAAGCAAGATGGAGATAATGCCACTGGAGAATTACATTCGTCTTATTTTAAATTGAGCGGATCAGGTGAAATCAATTTGTTAATGGGAGGCGGAAACGACCCCACAAACCGCTATGTAGCCTTAGTCCGGGCATCTGACGACAAAGAATTGATTCGTCAAGCGAATACAAAGTTTGCAGATGAAAAGTATCAGCGCTACGTATGGGATGCTTCTAAGTATATAGGAGAAGTACTGTACATTAAAGCCGTTGATCAAGCTGTAGGCGGATGGGGGCATATTAATCTAGATGATGTGAATGTATTTAATACAGAAAAAATGCCGGATAAAGTAGACAATGTAGCAAAAGAACCAGAGGAAGCTAAACAAAGAGAAGGCGGAGAGATTTCAGATTGGAACACAGTGTCAGGAGAATGGGTGAATTCAACTCACGGAAGCAACGGAGGCATTTGGGAGTGTCCTACTTTACTCGAACTGCCGGTTGATGGAGACAGTACGAAGAAAAAATGGGTGCTGCAGGTCAGCATCAATGATGGAGCGGCAGCTGGAGGGTCAGGGATGCAGTACTTTGTTGGGGATTTTGACGGGAAAACATTTAAAAATGAAAACCCACCAGAGGAAGTGCTTTGGACAGATTATGGTGCCGATTTTTATGCCGCTGTAGATTGGAGCGGAGTTGAAGGAGATAACGGAGAAAAGTATTGGCTAGGCTGGATGAGCAACTGGCAATATGCAAACAATACTCCCACTACTACTTGGAGAAGCTCTATGTCAATCCCAAGAAAAATAGAACTCACCAACACAGCAAAAGGGCTTCGTTTAAAACAAATACCTGTTTCAATTGATTCAATCCGCAATAAGCAAGAAAAAAAGATATTGAAGAATCTCATGGTTACTGAAAATGGAAATCTTCTTTCAGGCATACAGGAAAACAAATATGAAATCATTGCAGAATTCGATGTTTCTACTACAGATGCACAAGAATTTGGTTTTCAAATTCAAAAAGAAGGCAGTGAAAATACGAAAGTCAGCTATAACATAAACAAACAGCGATTATCTGTTGATCGAACAAACTCTGGAAGTTTTGATTTTGGTGAAAATGTGAAAGGCAAACACTCTGCTTCCATGCTTCCAAAAGACGGAAAGGTTAAGCTTCATATGTTTGTAGACCAGTCGTCTGTAGAAGTATTTGGTAATGACGGCACGGAAGTAATAACAGACCAGCTCTTTCCAACGCTTTCAAGTAATAAAATAAAGCTTTATAGCAAAGGAGGCGCTGTAAAATTAAATTCTCTTAAGATGTATCCGTTAAAATCTATTTGGAATAAAAGTCCTGTTGATACAAACTTATCTGGATGGAAGAATATTAGCGGACTATGGGCCGATACGATTAACGGGAAACAAGGACGAAGCAAAGAAGATTCCTTTACCTTATCATCAAAAGAAGCAAAAAATTTCACATATGAGGCAAAGATAAAGGTGTTAAAGGAGGCTGTTTCAAATTCTACAGGAGCAGGAGCGCTAGTATTCCGTTCGGATGAACAGGCAAATAACGCTTACGCTGCGAATGTAGATATGCTTAATAATCAAGTGAAACTCATTGCGTTTAGAGATGGAATAGGAAAGGATCTCATGATTTACGACGATGGGGGAAAGCTGGATTTAAAACCAAATACAGATTATCATCTAAAAGTAAGGGCTGAAGGAGAGCACATTCAAGTTTATCTCGAAGGCAAGCTGGTGATCGATACAATGGATCCTACCTTTTCAGAAGGTTATGCTGGGCTGAATGTGTGGAATTCTACTAGTTTGTTTAATGAAGTGAAATTTGAAATAGTGAAATAAAGGATTGTGAGAGCTGCCGCTTACTAAGGCAGCTTTTATATAACATAAAAAAGTATGCTGCGGTGAAGTAGCATGCTTTTTTGAATTTCATAGGTTAATGAAGAGGATTTTTACATATGATAAATATCTTACTAATCTAATTAATCATACATTTTAGTTCTTAAAAGGTCTTTTGAAAAATCCTCATAAAAATATGATAAAATCGGATAGGATATATATTTCGAGGAAGGAAAGTGTTTTTTTATGATTATTGGTAACGAACAAGATTTAGAAAGTTTACGCAAAATTGGGCGCATCGTTGCACTTGCGCGCGAAGAGATGAAAAGCCAAGCAAAAGCAGGTATGACAACAAAAGAGCTTGATATGATCGGTAAAAAAATATTGGATGAACACGGTGCTATTTCTGCACCTGAAAAAGAATATGATTTCCCAGGTGTAACGTGTATTAGTGTAAACGAAGAAGTGGCTCACGGTATTCCGGGAGATCGCGTATTAAAAGATGGCGATTTAGTAAATGTGGATGTATCTGCCGTACTTGATGGCTATTATTCAGATACAGGCATTTCATTTGTTATCGGGAAAGATGAAGAAAAAGAAAAGCTGTGTCAAGCTGCAGTAGATGCATTTTGGGCAGCTATGAAAAAAGTAAAAGCTGGTTCAAAACAAAACCAAATTGGTCGTGCTGTTTCTAACTTTGCACACCAAAACGGATACGCGGTTATTGAAAATTTAACGGGTCATGGTGTTGGCCGCAGCTTGCATGACGCTCCTAACCACATTTTAAACTATTATGATCCAATGGATAAAGCACTTTTGAAAAAAGGTCTTGTTATTGCTGTAGAACCGTTTATCTCTATGAAAGCTGATCATATCATTGAACGTGGAGACGACGGCTGGACGTTTGTTACACCTGATAATAGTCTTGTAGCACAATGTGAACATACGATTGTTGTAACAAACGGTGAACCGATTATTTTAACTGAACTATAATCAAGTTTCGCACATCTTCTTATTTCTATAGATTCCATTAATTAATAAAAAGCTACTTCACGTAGCAATGTTTTTTCATTGTATTAATAGTGAGGTAGCTTTTTTATTATTGTGTAATGAATGAATTTCATATTGAGTCGCTTTGTTTATACAACGTTTGAAAGATAGTGTAATTGAATATGCTCAAGGGAATGCTAAGTATAAATCAAAATGAAAAGGGGTATGAAATGTGGAATATGTAGGAAGAGAAGCGATTGTAAGTGAACTGACTCATCATATGGATGACATTTTAAACAAATATAACCTTCAAGGCGTTTCTGTATATGAAGAAGAAGGAGAAGGGAATCATTATTATCTTGGCTATACAGTAAAGAAGAATGATCAGGTGTTTATGGTTAACAAACCTTATATAAAAGATAAAGACGGGAAACTAGCAGTAGAAAAGCAAGAATGGACCGTTCAAGGTAACGAAGGAGAAACAAATAGATATACTTCACTTGAAGATGCATTTCAACAAATTGATCAAATGATACATTAAATAAATTTGATCAATTTCACTGCGGATGCTTTTCTTTACCTGCGTGAGAATGAGCAGAAGAGGCACTGATAGCTGGCGCGCTTTTTTCGCTTATAGGATCTAAATTTTCTTTGCTATAAAGTCTAAAAATTTGTTTTTTTAGGTTTTACTATATAAATACGGGGTACACATACAATACAGCAGCTATCATGCAAATGGTTGTTGTGGAAGGTTAAATACTTAGCGTTTGAAGGGACTGATTAGTTTTGAAAGGCTTAACAGCGACTTCAGCAAATGTATTACCGCAGATTGAAAGCAGATATTCGTATCTGACACAAGGCACTTTGGTTATGAACCGATATACGTAACGAAAGGGCCTGACTAGGCAAACAAAGGAAAGACTGAATCAACGAGAAGAAGCCTGCATCTAAACATGTAGGCTTCTTCTTTTTTACAGATGAAAATAAGACGATGAGTGCGTACATAACGGGTATAAATTAAAAAGATTCACATTCAGTCCATTTTCCGTACACGTTTTTCTTGAAAAAAGGTCATAAGTTGAAGATACTGTATATAACTATGTAAAAGAATTTTTGAAGAAAAAATAGTAAATCTGCTTGAGGTGAAAATGATGAGAAAAGCAAATAAAAGTGAATTTCTGTGGAATACGTTAGACGGCTGGCTTTTTATCCCTAGGAACATTCCTTTACTATTTCTTTTTGTATTTCTCTTAGGGGTTTCTTACCTAGGTTGGGTTAAGCTGTTTCATAAATTCGTTTAGATACACCAATGAGCTGAAACAAAAAATTGTTTCAGCTCGTTGGCGTTTTTATTAATTATATATGCACCGTCATTCACATAGATTATTCGTTCCATCCTTTGCACACATCAACCCATTTTAAGCATTTCGAAAATTCTTCTAGTTCGGGTATTGTTAATTCGATTGCACTATTTCCACTTCCACAGGCAGGAAAAACGGTAATAAAACGTTTCAGAGATTCATCTAGATACACGTGGACACCTTCATTAACGGCAAACGGGCATACTCCGCCTACAGCATGACCAATCAGCGTTTCTACTTCACTTGCTCCAAGCATTTTTGCTTTGGTTCCGAACTCTTCTTTATATTTTCGGTTGTCAATTTTTGCATCTCCCGCTGCCACAATCAATAAAACGGTTCCTTCGGCGTTAAAAGAAAGACTTTTTGCGATTCGTTGCGGCTCGCATTTTAAAGCTTGCGCTGCCAGTTCTACAGTAGCACTGGACTCATCCATTTCAATAATTCGATTCTCCATGCCATATTGTTTAAAATATGCTTTTACTTTTTCAATCGCCATTTTTTATATCCATTCCTTTCATTGACTCTCGCAAATATGTATGATTGCCCTACAGAGAATGTACAGTTGTTCTTTAAAGTGAAAAATTCTTATTATTTTAATATACAGAAATTATACACAACTTTGGAGTTAAAAGCACATATTCGTTTTAATTAAAAAAGTTACGTAGGTAAAGTATTTTTAACTGATTAAAGCAGGATTACGGAACCCTTTGAAGAATGTAACTATGTCGGCTACGAAAACATAGGCATTAGAACAAAAGATAAATGATGAAATTGAAAAGGCGCAAACGTTCTAGTGAAATGAGGAGAAGTAATGCCAAATTTACACACTGTCGTCAGTTTTTTTAGCAGTACATGTATGGCAACGATGAGTATGATTTATTTGTTTTCCCTTGTGCCGCGCGCATGGTCTTTTAAATTTCGATTTGGAGCCATGGTTATAGGAATCCCAGTCGGCATTATAATGGGACAGGTTGCTATGCTGATCGGCTGGCACCATCATTAAAACTTTGAACTTTTTAACAAAAAAGGAGACATGTAAAATGAATATTATTACATTAAACAACGGCTTAAAAATGCCTCAGCTTGGATTTGGCGTATGGCAAGTAGAAGATAACCAAGCAGCAGCTGCAGTGTCAAAAGCAATTGAAGTGGGATATACGTCTATTGACACAGCCATGATCTATAAAAATGAAGAAGGAGTAGGTCAAGCGATTAAAGAATCTTCTGTTCCTCGAGAACAGCTGTTTATTACAACAAAAGTTTGGAACAGCGACCAAGGCTATGAAAATGCATTGCGTGCATTTGATGAAAGCTTAGAACGATTAGGACTTGATTATGTCGATTTATATTTAATTCACTGGCCTACGCCTCAATATGATGAGTATGTGGAGACGTATAAAGCATTAGAAAAGCTTTATCACGATGGAAAAGTAAAAGCAATTGGCGTCTGCAACTTTGAAATTGAGCATTTAGAGCGCTTGTTAAACGAATGTGATGTAACACCTGTTTTAAACCAAATTGAGTGCCATCCGTATCTTGCTCAAAATGAATTAAAAGAGTTTTGCGCCAAACATAATATTTTTGTGGAAGCATGGAGCCCTCTTGATCAAGGAGGAGAAGTGTTACAAGACGAGGTTATTCAAAAAATTGCTGAAGTACATAGCAAAACTCCAGCTCAAGTTGTATTGCGCTGGCACTTACAAAACAACACAATTGTCATCCCTAAATCAGTTACACCGTCTAGAATAGAAGAAAACTTTAACGTGTTTGATTTTGAACTCACTGCCGATGATATGGCAGAGATTAATGGGTTAAACAGCAATCGCCGTAAAGGTCCGCACCCAAGTGACATGAACGTTCGATAACGTTTAAAAAAATAAAATTGTGCAGCCGTGAATCATCGCTGCTATAAGAAATAACGATTTTATTTCAGATTATTTAAAATTTTCTTAAATAATAATTGACAAATGATTAATTCAGCGTAATACTTAGTGTAGGTACCCTAGTTGCTTTAAGTTGTACAGCTTAAAGTGTATAGTGATTTAGTCATTTAGCGATTGTATGTATAAGTGAAATACTGATTATTAATAAAAGCCCATAGTGTAAGTAGGTTAGTTTATAGGGGGCTATATCAAAAGGAGCTTGTTTCCTCTTTGATATAGCCCCTTTTTGTGTTCAAAAAGAAAAGGCAGTCTACAGTTTAACAAGGGAGCGGGTATGATGTTTATTCAAATTGATGGAAATTCACTGACGTTCGACCAAATTTACAAAGTTATTTACCAAGGATACTCCGTGAAAATTAGCGATCACGCAGTTGAACATATACAAAAAAGCAGAACGTTAGTTGAAGAGAGCATTACGAACAACAATGTCATTTACGGAGTCAATACGGGATTTGGAAAGTTTAGCGATACGGTTATTTCAAAAACAGACTTAGCTGATCTGCAGATTAACCTAATTCGCAGTCATGCCTGCGGACTAGGAGAGCCATTCTCGTTAGAAGTAAGCAGAGTCATGCTGCTTTTACGAGCGAACGCATTAGCTAAAGGGTATTCCGGAATACGACTGGAAACCTTGCAACTTCTTATCGATTGCTTAAACCAAAACGTAGTGCCGGTTATCCCGAGTCAAGGTTCTCTTGGAGCTAGCGGTGACTTAGCCCCGTTATCACATCTAGCGCTGCTGTTAGTTGGAGAAGGGGAAGCTGTATATAATGGTCAGCGAATGCAAGGAGAAGAAGCTTTAAAGCTAGCGGGGCTTGAACCTATACAATTACAGGCGAAAGAAGGGCTAGCTCTAATTAACGGCACTCAGGCAATGACGGCTGTAGGCGTAGTTTCGTACCTTGAAGCTCAAAAGCTCGCTGATCTTGCGGACGGAATTGCAGCACTAACATTAGAAGGTCTGCAAGGTATTGTAGAAGCATTCATGCCAGAGTCTCATGCAGTAAGACCTTATCGCGAACAACAGCAGGTAGCTGCCCGAATTCTTTCGTACTTAGAAGGCAGTCAATTAACTACTTCTCAAGGTCAACTAAGAGTGCAAGATGCTTATTCACTGCGCTGTATTCCTCAAGTTCATGGTGCTATTTATCAAGTTTTAAATTATGTAAAAGAAAAGCTTTTAATTGAGATTAATTCAGCAACCGATAACCCGCTCATCTTTGCCGACAGCGGCAAAGTAATTTCTGGAGGGAATTTTCACGGGCAGCCCATTGCGTTTGCTATGGATTTTCTAGGAATTGCAATGGCGGAGCTTGGGAATATTTCTGAACGGCGCATTGAACGAATAGTAAACCCTCAGCTTAGCGGGCTGCCGGCATTTTTAAGTGCAGATCCAGGTCTAGAGTCCGGGCTCATGATTACTCAATACGCTGCAGCTTCATTAGTTTCCGAAAATAAAGTATTAGCGCATCCATCAAGTGTCGATTCTATCCCATCTTCAGCGAATCAAGAAGATCATGTCAGCATGGGAACGACTGCTGCACGTCATGCTTATCAAATTATCCAAAATACACGAAGAGTTCTATCGATTGAAGCAATTTGTGCGGCTCAAGCAGCCGATATTCAAGGAGTAGATAAACTTGCTTCGGAAACAAGAAAAATTTATTCAAGAATTAGAAAAACCGTACCAACCATTACTAAAGATCGAATTTTCTCACGTGATATTGAAGGGTTAGCAGCTGATTTCAAAACCTTTGTGCAAGATACTAATTATGAATTAGCGCTTTAATAAAAAGTTAGTTTAACAGTTTTTCATTTTTATAGAGGAGGAAAACGAAATGGAGACAAAACAAAGTGGAATAAAAGCACCTCGTGGAACAGAACTAACGACAAAAGGCTGGGTACAAGAAGCTGCTCTTCGCATGCTTCTAAACAATTTAGATTCCGAAGTAGCGGAGCATCCAGAAAAGTTAGTCGTATACGGAGGAATCGGAAAAGCAGCCCGTAACTGGGAGGCGTTCGATCGCATTGTCGCAGCGTTAAAAGAGTTAGAAGAAGATGAAACGCTTCTCATACAGTCCGGTAAGCCTGTTGCGGTTTTTAAAACACACAGTGATGCGCCGCGTGTTTTATTAGCAAATTCAAATCTTGTTCCTGCTTTTGCGAATTGGGAGACGTTCCATGAGCTCGATAAAAAAGGGCTCATGATGTACGGGCAAATGACTGCAGGGAGCTGGATTTATATCGGAAGCCAAGGCATTGTTCAAGGTACCTATGAAACATTTGCTGAGTGTGCCAACCAGCATTTTAACGGAAGTTTGAAAGGAACGATTACGGTAACAGCTGGATTAGGAGGAATGGGAGGCGCACAGCCACTAGCTGTTACGATGGCAGGCGGCGTTGTAATTGGAATTGATGTTGATCGCACGCGTATTGAAAAACGTATCGAAACAAAGTATTGCGATACGGTAGTTGAAAGCGTAGCCGAAGCCATCACGTTAGCTGAAGATGCAAAAAGATTGGGCAAAGCGCTTTCCATTGGATTAGTTGGAAATGCAGCCGAGATTCTTCCTGAAATGATAAAGCGAGGATTTATCCCAGATATTGTGACGGATCAAACATCGGCACATGATCCGCTTAACGGATATTTGCCGATTGGAGTCAGCTTAGCTGAAGGAGAAAGATTGCGGAATACAAATCCAAATGAATATGTAAAACAATCAAAAGCAAGTATGGCTATTCACGTTCAAGCCATGTTAGAGATGCAAAGAAAAGGCGCGGTTGCTTTTGACTATGGCAATAATATTCGCCAAGTGGCGCTCGATGAAGGTGTCACGAATGCATTTGACTTCCCGGGATTTGTCCCAGCGTACATCCGTCCGCAGTTCTGTGAAGGAAAAGGACCGTTCAGGTGGGTCGCTTTGTCGGGAAACCCAGAAGATATTTATAAAACAGATGAAGTCATTTTACGTGAGTTTTCGGATAATACCCATCTTTGCAACTGGATTAAAATGGCGCGAGAAAAAATTGAGTTTCAAGGATTGCCGGCTCGTATTTGCTGGCTAGGCTACGGAGAAAGAGCGCGCTTTGGAAAAATTATTAATGACATGGTAGCAAACGGAGAGCTGTCAGCGCCTATCGTTATTGGCAGAGATCATCTAGATGCCGGTTCTGTGGCGTCGCCAAATCGTGAAACTGAAGCAATGAAAGATGGCAGTGATGCAGTAGCAGACTGGCCTATTTTAAATGCATTAGTAAATACGGCAGCAGGCGCAAGCTGGGTATCTGTTCACCACGGAGGAGGAGTAGGTATGGGGTATTCTCTGCACGCTGGAATGGTTGTAGTAGCAGATGGTACAGAAGATGCAGCAAAACGTCTAGAACGTGTTTTAACAACAGACCCTGGCATGGGTGTTGTTCGTCATGTAGACGCCGGCTATGATAAGGCCATTCAAACTGCAAAAGAAAAAGGAATACAAATTCCCGCGTTAAATGAATAAAAAAGGAGGGATACGTATGACTGTTACGTATATCAAATGTGCTGCACAAGTCATTACGGTTAAAGGAGGAAGTCAGCCTAGACGATCGGAGGAAATGTCAGATCTAGGAATCATTGAAAATGGCAGCGTACTCGTGAAAAATAGAAGAATTGTATTTGTTGGGCCTGACGTCAAAGCGCAGGAATACCTTGAGCATATTCATGAACCTATTAATATAATTGATGCCGAAGGAAAAATTGTAACGCCTGGGTTGATTGATCCCCACACTCACCTTGTGTTTGGCGGCAGTCGTGAAAAAGAATTAGAAATGCGCTTAAACGGAGCAAAGTATATTGATATTTTAAAAGCGGGAGGAGGAATTTTACAAACAACCGTTAGTACACGACAAGCAACAGAAGAGGAGCTAATCAAGCAATCTACAAAACGTTTAAATAAATTTCTGCAGTACGGAGTTACAACTGTCGAAGCAAAAAGCGGGTACGGTTTAAATCTTAAAGACGAAATCAAACAATTAAAAGTAGCGAAGAAACTGAATGAACAGCATCCAGTAGATGTGGTTTCAACCTTTATGGGAGCTCATGCGGTGCCAGCTGAGTATAAAGGCAATGAAGATGAGTTTGTTCGTTTTGTTATCGAAGAAATGATACCAATCGTTGCAAAAGAAGAGCTAGCGGAGTTTTGTGATGTGTTTTGTGAAGAAGGCGTGTTTACAGTTGAACAGTCAGAGCGTATTTTACAAGCTGGAAAAGCATACGGGCTAAAACCTAAAATCCACGCTGATGAAATTGTTTCCTTTGGCGGTGCAGAATTAGCCGCTAAAGTAGGAGCTGTGTCTGCGGATCATTTACTAAAAGCATCGGATCAAGGAATTAAGCAAATGGCTGAAAGCGGAGTTATAGCCATTTTATTGCCGGGTACTGCATTCTTTTTAATGGAAGAACCGGCGCGTGCTAGAAAAATGATTGAAGCAGGAGTGCCTGTTGCGTTATCAACAGATAGAAACCCAGGGTCTTCTCCTACGGAATCACTTCCGTTTATTATGAATTTAGCTTGTTTAACGATGAAAATGACGCCAGCGGAAGTCTTAACGGCCTGTACGATCAATGCAGCTCACGCCATTTGCAAAGGCGATCAAATTGGAAGTATTGAAGTAGGGAAAAAAGCTGATTTAGTACTATTTGACGCTCCAAATTATCAAACGCTGCAATATAACTATGCGGTAAATCTTGTAGACACGGTATTGAAAGATGGAAAAATAGTGGTTGAAGGCGGTGTGTTACATGAGCTATCCGTACCCACAGCTTGATCGACCGCCTTTTTGCTGGCAGCGTCAAAGCACTCATGACCCAAAAGTAAGCGATTGGATTCAAACAGTTGAAGATGGGAGCAACTTCGACTTTACATCGATAGATATTACGGTCTTAGGCGTGCCTCTTTCAAGGTCCTCCATTAGCGCTTCTGGAGCCAGTGAGACGCCAATGGCCATTAGGAAGCTATGGAAATCCTTTAATCCGTATCATATTGAGTATGATACGGATTTAACTTCCCTGTCAGTTTTAGATTTAGGAGACGTTAAACAGCATGTAACGGATATAGAGAAATCCCATCAGCATATAAAAGAAGCGATGATGTCTATACGGAAATATCATCCGCATGCGCTGCCTGTTATGCTTGGAGGAGATCATTCTATTACAGCTATGTTAGTAAAAGGGTGGCAAGCGTCACATCCCGAACAGAAGATAGGGATTTTACAGTTTGATACGCACTTTGACTTACGCAGCTTAGAAGATAACGGTCCTTCTAACGGAACACCTATACGAAATTTAATTGAAAGCAACACGATTGATGCAAGACATGTATGGAATATCGGACTTCACGGGTTTTATAACTCAAAATCGTTAAAGGAATATGCAGATAGCAAAGGCGTCCATTATGTAACGTTACTGCAAGCAAGAAAAGCAGGAATAACTCATACGGTGAAAGAAGCATTAAAACAGCTGAGCAAAGAGGTAGACATGATCTATTTAACCGTTGATATGGACGTGTTAGATATCGCTTACGCACCGGGAGTTCCAGCAGGAACGACAGGCGGAATGAGGACAGATGAGTTGTTTGAAGCAGTATACACCGCCGGGAGTCATCCGCTTGTTCAAGCAATGGATATTGTATGTCTAGATCCGCTGCGTGATGTAGGAGAAATTACCGTGAAAGCAGGCGTACACGTGTTTTTGAATTTTTTAACGGGCGTTGCAAACAGAAAGTAAGGAAGTGTTACTGTTGCTTCAATTATTACTGTAATGGTAATGCTCAATCAAAAAGCGAAAAAAACAGCTAGATAGTATGAATAAAAGTAAGTCAGCACCAGCAAGTTGCGAACTCGACGTTCTGGTGCTGACTTTATAAAACCTATCTTCTAGATGAACATTACGAAGCCGAATATGTGTTAAGAGCCTCAATCATTAAATCCCAAAAACCATCTACATCAAGGGTTAAACCAAACTTCGCATTTGCTTTCCTTCCTGTAACTCCAAGCAAATCAACTGAAGTCGTCCCAGCCGTGTATTCTCCGCGTGTTTCTACTACAATATTAACTTCTTTGAGCGTAAATAGTTCTGGAGCTATGCAATAAGCAACGGTTAATACATCGTGAACAGGCGGACTATCAAAGCCAAACGTTTCTTTATAGGCAGATTTAAAAAATGCTAATAATTCACCTACCTTTTTTGCTACGTTATTATCAATGTTCATCACTTGGTTAATAACATTATCTGTTGCAACGGCTTGATGCGTAATATCTAACCCCATTACTACGAGTGGAATGCCGCTATCAAACACTTTTTTAGCCGCTTCTGGATCTGCCCAAATGTTAAACTCAGCCGTTGGCGTCCAGTTCCCGAAGGTTCCACCGCCCATAAGGATAATCTCTTCAATGTTTTCTTTAATTTCTGGAGCTTTTATTAAAGCTAAAGCAATGTTCGTTAAAGGACCGGTAGGCAAAAGCGTAACGGGATCTTCTGACTCTTTGACCATTCGTATAATAGTATCTACTCCGTGTTCTTCGCTCCAGCTGCGAGAGAGAGCCGGGAACTCAGGGCCGTCTAATCCTGAATCCCCGTGTATACTAGGCGCGTTTTCACGTCTGCGCATCATTGGTTCGCTTGCTCCTTTTGAAACAATCGGGTTATGTAACGATACCAAATCACACACTTTCAAAGCATTCATCGTCGTGTTTTCAATTTATGCGTTTCCTGAAACAGTTGTAATCGCTAAAATATCTAATTCCGGTCGTGCGGCAGCCAAAATAATAGAAATAGCATCATCATGACCTGGATCACAGTCCATAATAATCTTTCTTTTTTTCATTATGATCACCTCTATATAATGGATAAATTGCTGTTAATTTTACATGGATTTTATTTTTTCTAAAATAGCTTCTGTAAACTCCGACGTAGAGGCATGTCCGCCTAAATCTTTCGTTTTCACTTCAGATTGGAGCGTTTGATAAAGTGTGTGTTCTACTGTAGCAGCCACTTCTGTAAGTTTGTGATCCGCATGTTTTTCAGCCAGCCATTTCAGTAGCATGGCTGCTGAAGAAATAATACCGGTTGGGTTTGCTATATTTAAACCTGCGATATCGGGCGCAGAACCATGAGCTGCTTGTGCCATAGCGATATGTTCATTTGCATTAAGAGAAGGGGCTAATCCTAAGCTTCCTACAAGCTCGCCGGCTAAATCTGAAAGAATATCACCATACATGTTTTCTGTCACAATGACATCAAAATTGGCTGCACGACGCACGAGATGAGCAGCCATGGCATCAATATGGTAGTCGTCCACTTTTACTTCAGGATATTGCTCAGCTACTTCTCGACAAACGTTTAGAAATAGTCTGGTACTTAATCTTAAAACATTTGCTTTATGTACGATTGTTACTTTTTTACGACGCTGCATAGCCAATGCAAAAGCTTCACGCGCAATTCTTTCTACGGCTTTTCGCGTAAATACCCCCGATGTCACCACAACGTCTTTTGTAATCTGCCATTCGCCATGTCCAGAATACATATTTCGATCGGCATAAAATCCTTCTGTATTTTCTCGGACGATCACTAAATCTGCTTCTTTCAAGACGCTTTTAATGCCTGGCATTGTTTTGGCAGGGCGAATATTTGCGTAAAGATCTTAAAGATCTAAACTGTGACGAAGCTCTCCGCTGGGATTACGCTTTTCTTTGTGCTGAAGGGGGTAAGCCGCAGAATCGTGCGGGCCAAGTATCCATCCATGCGTATGTTTTAAAGCATCTATCGTTACTTCTGGCAGAGGATCGTTATATTGTTTAATTCCTTCCCATCCCATCGGTAGATGAATCCACTCCATTTTTACTCCTGCTTTGCAAGAAGCAGTTTTAACTACCTTAACTGTGGCATCGACAATCTCTCGCCCGATGCCATCACCCGCCAATACCCCGATACGATAAACAGTCATTGTTTTGAACACCCTTTCATTATGCGCCATGCTTTTATAAATAGATTGAAGGTTATAGTATTAATCTACTTAAAGAAAAGACAATAATAAAATAGTATTTTTTTATGTTTATAGATTAAATTCTTTTATCTTTCTTTTTGCTGCTTTTTAAAAAAAGAACTGGCTAATGCTTATACTCTAGATTTTCTATCAACCAGCTTCTTAATTGGCGTTATTAAATTGAATAAAACACCCAATTAACACCTAAAGCACGATTTAATTATATCATAATTCAGAAAATTAAACGGTTCTACGTTGGCACGAAAATTGCTTGTACTGTATATGAGGAATACAAAAGAAAGGAGCAATATGTAGGCGCAGATAAGTAAGCTGCTTTTAAAGAAAGAGATGTTTGTCTAAGGCTATTATTTCACAATGAAGGGGAGAAGAAGAATGAGTGAACCGCAAAAGGAAATGAGTTCATTAAATCAGGTACGGAAAAAAGAGAGGAAAATAAACGTTTTTGCTTTATTGTTAGGCTTTCTTGTGATTGCTACCATTTTAACGTATACCTTGCCAGCTGGAGAATATGCGCGTGTAGAAGTAGACGGGAGAACAACGGTAGATCCTCAATCGTTTAAATGGATTGATTCTACACCTGTTGGATTCTTTGATATGGTCAAAGCAATACATACAGGAATGGTAGAAGGAGCCGACATTATCTTTTTTGTATTAATTATCGGCGGTTTCTTTGGTGTACTAAGCGCTACGGGGACAGTAGATGTATTAATTACAACGATGGCTAAAAAACTTGCTACCCGAGAAAAATTATTAATTCCTGTCATGATGTTATTTTTTGCAGTAGGCGGTTCTTTAATGGGGATGGCGGAAGAAACGCTAGCCTATATTCCTCTTTTAATTCCGCTGGCACTTGCTCTTGGATTCGATGCATTAACAGGGACTGCTATTGTGTTAATTGGCGCATCGGCTGGTTTTACTACGGCAGTTATGAATCCATTTACAGTTGGTGTTGCGCAAGGAGTAGCAGAGCTTCCTATGTTTTCTGGAATGGGCTTTCGACTCATCTTGTTTGTAGTTGTTTACGCTGTTTCAGTTTGGTTTGTCTACCGATATGCGATGAAAGTGAAAAAAAGTCCTTCTATTGGGACGTACGGAAAATACAGCATAACCAGCGCAAATAAACTTTTAAACTCGGATGCCAAGTTAACTAGAAAGCATAAATGGATTATGGCAGCATTTCTTGTTAACTACGTAATTCTTGCTTTTGGCGTTATTAAGTATAAGTGGTACATTACTGAAATTGCTTCTTTATTTGTTATTTTGACAGTTGTGATTGGGATTATTGGAAGGCTCTCTGTTGAAAATACAGTTAAGTCATTTACAAACGGGGCAGCAGCACTAGTTGGAGGAGCGCTTGTTATCGGAGTTTCTCGTGCTGTTCTTGTTGTTTTAAATGAAGGACATATTGTAGACCCTATGCTTCATCAAGTATCTGGAGCTATTCAGCATATTCCGGGATATTTAAGCGTCATCGGAATCTATAACTTCCAAGCGCTGATTCATCTTATTTTAGCATCTGGAACAGGTCATGCGATGCTGACGATGCCAATCATGACGCCTCTTGCAGATTTACTTGATATTACAAGGCAAACAGCAGTATTATCTTTTTCTTTTGCAGATGGCATTGGAAATATGATCTTCCCGACGGCTGGAACATTAATGGCTGGTTTAGCGATTGCGGGAATTTCATGGACAAAGTGGGCCAAATGGGTGTTGCCGTTAGTCCTTATTCAATATGTGATTGGTTTAATCGCCGTTGTGATTGCTTATTTTATCAATTATGGACCATTTTAAGCATTAAAATTATATAGAAAAATGTTATTCGTAAGTTGAGCTTACTAGTAGGAGGAATAGAAGTTGTTAACCTTAATCAAAAACGCAGAAGTATATGCACCAGAGTATTTAGGAAAAAAAGACGTATTGCTTGCAGACAGCAAAATCATCCTTATAGAAGATTGTATTGACCATGTAAATACGTCCATTCCTATTGATGTTGTAGACGCCGCCAATCACATTATAGCCCCTGGCTTTATTGATTCACATGTTCATATTATTGGCGGAGGAGGAGAGGGGGGATATAAAACACGCACGCCTGAACTAATGTTAACGGATGCAACGGCTGCTGGTGTTACAACTATTGTAGGTGTCCTTGGAACAGATGGTACAACAAGAAGAATGGAAAGTCTTCTGGCTAAAGCAAGAGGATTAGAAGAAGAAGGGATTAGCTGCTTCATTCATACAGGCTCGTATCAAATACCAGTAAAAACGTTAACTACCAGCATCGAAGAAGATCTTATTTTAATTGATAAAATTATCGGAGTAGGTGAAATTGCCATTTCCGACCACCGTTCTTCTGAACCGACATTTGAAGAACTGGTGAAGGTGGCTTCCGCTGCCCGCAATGGAGGGATTTTATCAGGAAAAGCCGGAATATTAGAGATTCACGTAGGAGACGGGGAACGGAAATTATCTTTATTAAATCAAATCGCAGATGAAACGGACCTGCCAATTCGTCAGTTTCACCCTACACATATTAACCGAAATGAAGATCTGTTTAAAGAAGGAATTCAATTTGCAAAACGAGGTGGCTATGTAGATTTTACGACTAGCACCATTCCCTATTTTTTAGAAGAAGGCGAAGTTAAGTGCAGCAAAGGGTTACGCATCATGTTTGAAGAAGAAGTTCCGATTTCGAATATTACGTTTTCATCCGACGGACAAGCGAGCCTGCCGTTTTTTGATGATAACGGAGACTATAAAGGGCTTCAAGTTGGAAAAGTGTCTTCTTTATTTCAAGAAGTACGAGATGCAGTACTAGAAGAATCAGTGCCGTTAGAAACAGCTCTTCAAGTCATTACTTCTAATCCTGCCAAACTATTAAAACTGGCCAATAAAGGGCATATTCAACCTGGAAAAGATGCAGATTTAGTCCTTTTAGACAAAGAGACGCTAACAATTAAAACAGTTTTTGCTCAAGGTAAAGTAATGGTAAAAGACGGTGTTCCTGTTGTGAAAGGAACGTTTGAATAACAGGTTTTAGACATCATTTAACGAAAGTATCGCGGAAAGGATACGAGCTAATTAGAGAAAGGTATTAAAATTTGCGTGGAAAGGATCTTTCAAATGAAAAAGAAACTTGTTTCATGTCTTATCAGCTTTACATTACTTTCTTCTTTGAGTACACCGCTGCTTGCAAAAGCACAAGAAAATACTGGAGACATTAAAGGCAGCCTTGTTATTGCAGGCGGAGGTGTAGGGACATCTAATCACGATGTATATGAAAAATTTCTCTCGCTTGCTGGAGGAAAAGAAAAAGCAAAAGTAGGGATTATTCCAGCTGCCAGCACAACGCTGCAGTCTTCCAAAAAGTTTAAAGATGACCTCGTGAAATATGGAGTAAACTCAGATTCTATTAAAATTCTTCCTGTTTCAAATCACGATTTTTCTGACACACAAAAAGATGAATCAACCTGGAAGAATCAAGTGAACGATAAGAAGTTATCCCGTACCATTAAAGGACTAACAGCAGTCTGGTTTGTTGGAGGAGACCAAACGAAAATTGTAGATTCCCTTCGTCAAAATAATGGAAGCGATTCTGAAGCGTTAAAAGCTATTTGGGATATATACCGTAAAGGAGCAGTTATCGGAGGTACAAGTGCAGGAGCCGCAATTATGAGTGACGTCATGATTACAGGCGGAGATAGTCTAGGAGCTTTAAAAGAAAGTATAGGAAACAAGGAAACCTTAAATAAATATGTAAACAAAGACCAGCATCATAAAAAAGAGTATGAGCCTTTGTCAGTTCAAAAAGGTCTGGGTTTTTTCCAACACGGAATAATTGATCAGCATATGGATGAACGGGCACGACTTGGGCGACTTGCAGTAGCTGCGTATACTTCTGAACGTGACAAAGAAAAAAACTTTGCATACGGTGTGGACGAGGATACGGCTATGATCGTTAACAATAAAAATCAAAAGATTGAAGTTGTTGGACGAAGCGGAGTAGCCGTCTTAGATACGAGCAAAGCTCAGCTTGTGTCTAAACAAAAAGCGAGTTCAGGCTTAGAGAACATAAAGGTTAGTTACTTATCTCCTGGAGATAAAATTAACTATCATTTAAAATCATTTGAATTTCCAAAGGATAAAGTAGAAACGAAGGGATTTGAATATTACTCGTTTAACGCACTGCCTGCTACGGGTGTTTTTACGCCATACGGAAGATTAAAGGCTTATTTATCCTATTCTCTTGTTGACAATAAATCGATGAAATCTGCCAACAGCTATGTTTATGATAGTCAAGGGTCGGGATATGAAATTGCTTTTCAAAAAGATCGTGATACAAACGGCTATTGGAGATATACTGACGGACAAAAAGATGACTATTCCATTGTGAATGTTAGAATGGATATTGCGCCTAAAACCGTCAAATTCCAGCCGAATAGAAAAACTAGTTTAACGTATAAAAAACCTGCCTTTTCTTCACCTGAAAGTCCTGTATACGACAAGATTAAAGGTAACCTCTTGATTGCAGGAGGAGCGCTAGGCAGCAGTAATTCAAGCGTGTATAACAAGTTCATTAATCTTGCAGGAGGAAAACAAGCCAAAGTAGGAATTGTGCCTGCAGCGAGTACTAAGTTCGACTCCTCTAATCAGTTTAAAGCTGATTTAATTAAATACGGAATGAAAGCAGAAAATATAGAAATTTTACCTGTTTCAAATCATGACTTCAAAGGGACCCCAGAAAACGAGTCGAATTGGAAAACAAACATGAATAGTGATAAACTAGCGCAAAAAGTTAAAGGGCTAACAGGCATTTGGTTTGTAGGAGGAGATCAAACCTTGATTACGGGCTCGTTGCGTAATGAAAATGGTTCGGATTCAAACGTTTTGCAAGCCATGTGGCATACGTACAAAAATGGAGCAGTACTTGGCGGCACGAGTGCCGGAGCGGCAATTATGAGTAATACCATGCTGGCTGGCGGAGATAGCTACGGAGCTCTTTCATACGGATTTACAGACACATATGATGATATGAATCAGCAAGAAGGCGGTCCTGCTTATTTAGAAAAAGGGCTTGGCTTTTTCCAATACGGTCTTGTAGATCAGCATTTTGACAACAAAGCAAGACTAGGACGTCTTATTGCAACAGCATATGAAAAAGGAAATAAAAATCAGCTTTCTTACGGCATCGATGAAGATACTGCTATGTTGGTAAACAATAAAGAAAAACAAATAGAAGTTGTTGGAAGAGGCGGTATTACGCTAGTTGACTTAGCAAAGGTACAGGCAAATGAAAAATTTCCGAGTGATTATAAAAATATTCTTATCTCTTGTATCACGCCAGGCGACAAAGTAAATCTCACAACAAAAGAAATCGTCATAAACCCAGCTAAAACATCTACTAGAAAAAATGAATACTACGGTGAAAAAGTTGGACCAAATACAGGTCTTTTTTCTCCGCATGGTGTATTAAGAAAATTTTTAGCTTACGATCTTATTGATAATGCTCAGAATAAAGAGGTAAAGAGCTATACGTTTAACCAAAACACAGGTTTTGAGCTTACCTTCCGAAAAAGCGCGGAAAGCAATGGGTATTGGGCTTATACCGACGGTCAAAAAGACGATTACTCCATCGTAAAGGTAGCCTTAGATATCAAACCAATAAACGTAGATATTAAATGAGAAAAAAGTAATTCAATGCATCTAGCACTTTAGCATATCGTGCCTCCACCCATTAAAGTGGAGGCGCTTTTTTCTACTTATTTTTATTTACAAAAGGGACAAACGTCCGCTAGATGAAATGCACAGCAAAGTATAAAATGATAGGTACAGTATTCCAAGACTAATCTCTGAAGGCAAGTCAAGTTAAAGGCCTGTAGAAAGGTGTCCATACGATGAAAAAGAAATTAGTTTTAATAACAGGAAGCAAGCAAACTAAAATCATTTTACATAACCAATTAAAAGAGTTATTAGGCGATTACATTTTTATTGAATGCTTTGCGGTTGACGAAGAATTACCGAAAAAAATTGATGGCGATGTTGTACTCTACTCATCAGAGAGTATAAAGAACGAAATGAAGGACAGATTAGAGGTTCAATGTGCACATGAAATCGTAGGAAATAGAACGATTCACCATAAACATATAAATGAATTGTTGAAAATTCCTGCCCATACTAAAGTATTAATTGTAAACGATGATGATAGAGAAACTCTTAAGTTAATAGAATCTCTTTATCAAGTAGGAATTAATCATGTTCAGTTTATTCCTTTTAAAAAGAAAAAGACCTATTACGAAGGTGTTGAAATTGCTGTTTCTCCAGGTGAGGCTCACTTATGTCCGCCATATGTAAAGCATGTAATTGATATAGGTGTTAGGCTTTTTGATATGGCGACTATTTTTGAACTTATAAAATCATTTGGTTTTAATCAGTCTAATCATTCAATTATTTGGGATCGCTATTTACGAAATATTATTGAGCTGCAAAAAAAACTAATAGAAGCAGAAGAGCAAATGAAAGAACTTCACCTTCATGTAAAGAGTGTTGTAAATGTAGTAGAAGATGGTATTCTTGCTGTGGATTTTAATAAAAGAATTACGTTATTTAATAAAAGGTTAGAATCATTGTTTCAGCTATCTTCTTCTGATGTTGTAGATCGTGAAATTCAACATGTCATTTCTAACGAAGGCCTTGTGGAGTTTATTACATCGTCCGAAGAGAAAAGTCAGTACTTTAACGTAAACGGGTACGAAATGGTCATCTATAAGTCGATAATTCAGGAAAGCAATACTACGGTAGCAACGTTTAAAAGTGTGAATCAAGCTGTTGAAATAGAAGGAAAAGCGCAGTCAGAATGTAGAAAAAACGGCTTTTCTGTTAAGTATGATTATCAAGATATTATTGGAGAACACCCAGCTTTGCTTAAAACGATTGAAATTTCCCGGAAAATGGCGGTTACTGAGTATCCTATTTTAATTCAAGGAGAAACCGGTACAGGAAAAGAGCTGTTTGCTCAGGCTATCCATAATCATTCTACACGTAAAAATGGACCGTTTCTTGCCGTGAATTGCAGTGCCATGACCGATACATTGCTAGAAAGTGAGCTGTTTGGGTACGAAGAAGCCAGCTTTACAGGAGCCCAAAAAGGCGGCAAAAAAGGGCTGTTTGAAAGCGCTGATAAAGGTACGATCTTCTTGGATGAAATTGGTGTGCGCCCATACGGGCATATAGAGAATCTCCTTAGACAAGAGATGGGAGTCTGCGCTTAACCCATTTACCACCTTGCTTACCCACAAAGGGAAACCCGGAGGGGACCAGAGCATGCAAGGAAAGCCCTAAGTTACCAAAATGACCTAGGTACGACTGAGGGGCAAGGTAAAAAAATGTTATGAATAAGGATGAATGCTAAACTGCGTGAACCATAGTCCAAAGTGGAGTATCGTCGCCCGAAGTGAAGGGTCATTGAAACGCTTCGCAGTCAAGAATGGAAATATTGCCAAAGTTTCCATTGAACATACGCGATACGTATGGCAGACCAAAGACTGGCTAACTTGGATAACAAGTAACGGACGAAAGTGGCATCCGACATCATAATTAGTCTAGTTTCTATATGTACTAAATGGGGATTACCTAACTTGGAACGCCTCGTAAGGAGGCTATTGAGGATGATACCAAGTGTAAAAAGCAAGGTATGTGGCTCATGAAAATCCAATATGGTAACGGAGTTCTCGTAGTAGTCAGAGCGAGGGAAAGCCTCGTACAAGGCAAAGGAGAACAGTCTTTTCGACTAATATTAAATTGGGAAGGGGCGTGAGGCTCTTGCGAAGCCCAAAAATCGTATTAGGAAATCTAGCATCTCACAGTAACAAAGCAGGATATAAATACAAAAAATTATATCGGAATCTGTATAACCCATTATTTTTTCTTGATGCCTATCAAAATATATACGCCAGCGAAGGAAACATGACTGCTGGAACAGATGGAAAGACCATTGACGGAATGTCTACAGAAAGAATCTCAGCGCTAATTGATAAGTTACGAGATTATTCTTACCAACCAAAACCAGTAAGAAGAGTTTATATTCCAAAGAAAAATGGAAAGAAGCGTCCGTTAGGCATACCTTCCGTAGAAGATAAGTTAGTTCAAGAAGTCATAAAAAACCTATTACAATCCATCTATGAACCAACCTTTAGTAAGTTCTCTCATGGCTTTCGCCCTGAAAAAAGTTGCCATACAGCACTAATTCAGGTCAAAGGAACCTTTACTGGGAGTAGATGGTTCATTGAAGGTGATATCGAAGGTTTTTTCGACAATATTAATCATCACATCCTTATCTATACCCTAAGGAAGAGGATAGATGATGAACAATTTATTTCGCTTATATGGAAGTTCCTTAGAGCCGGATATTTAGAGGAATGGAAGTTTCATAAAACGTTTAGTGGTGCACCACAAGGTGGTATTCTTAGCCCTTTACTAGCAAATATTTATCTAAATGAGTTAGATAATTTTATAAATCGGTATAAGTCAACTTTTGATGTAGGAAAAGTTAGAAGGATAAACCCAGCTTATTCTAAAATACAACATCAAATAAACAGGGTTAAGAAAGAACTAAGGGAATCCAAGGAAATAGATGAAGTACGGGAAAAAGAATTAACCAATAAGGTACATGAGTTGTTAGCTGAAAGAGAACGTATTCCTCAACGATATCCGATGGATGAGAATTATAAACGAATTCAATATGTTAGATATGCAGATGACTTTCTCATTGGAGTTATTGGAAGCAAGGAAGATGCGTACAAGGTAAAAAAAGACATTGCTAATTTCTTGAAATCGGAACTTAAGCTAACATTATCCGAGGAGAAAACACTTATAACAAATACGAGGCATAAGGCTCGATTTTTAGGATATGACGTTAAAGTTTTGCGAGATTTCCACTCTAAACGACGAAGCGATGGAATAAAAACAAGAGCATTCTCGTTAAAATGTGAACTATATATGCCTACTGATCTTGTTTATAGTCGCCTGTTTAAAAAAAGGGTAATAAAGGTCAACCAAAAGACAGGTCAATGGAAACCAATGCACCGTCCAGAGTTAATTAAATTGGTTCCTCTTGAGATTTTAAGAAACTATAACGCCCAGATACGTGGAACCTATCAATATTATCAACTGGCAGTTAATGTGTGCCATCTAAACAGTTATAAGTATCTCCTTGAATATTCTATGTACAAAACCTTAGCAAATAAGTACCGTACTACCTTAGGTAAAGCTAAACAAAAATTTATGGTGAATGGAATATTCCAAGTCAGTTATATGACAAAGTCCGGTAAGAAAACGGAAGTGCTTTATGATAAGGGATTTCGTAGGAATAAAGCTCCTATAACTAAAAAGGATATAGAAAAACTTCCTTCGGAAGTATCATACCAATCCCGAACATCGCTTATCCAAAGGTTGATGGCTAATCAATGTGAATGGTGTAAGGCTGAAGAAGGCTCAATGGAAGTTCACCATGTTCGAAAGCTAAAGAACCTTAAAGGGAAAAAGAAATGGGAAAGACAGATGATAGCAAGAAGTCGTAAAACGATGGTACTTTGTCGAAAGTGTCATCATGACCTGCATAATGGGAAGCTAGACTGAAAAGATGGAGAGCCGTATACCTTGAGAGGGGTACGTACGGTTCGGGGGGGAGTTCTCGGAAACCTAAGACCGAGAGGTCTTAAGGCGCCGGGTTCTTACCCTACGATATCAGTCCGCGCTTACAAACCCAGCTTTTAAGGGTGCTTCAAGAAAAAGAAATTAGACGGGTAGGAGGTACAAGAGTCATTCCAATCAATGTAAGGATCATAGCAGCTACTCACAACAATTTACTACATAAAATGAAAGAAGGTTTGTTTCGAGAAGATTTGTACTATCGTTTACATGTATTATCTTTAACGATTCCTCCTTTAAGATATAGAAGAACCGATATTCCTTTACTAATTCATCATTTTATTTCCAAATCAAAAACGTGGACCCATATCCATCCAGAAGCGATGAAGCTGCTTATCGAATATGAATGGTTAGGAAATATAAGAGAATTAAAAGGCGTCATCGAGTATTTGCTTACCGTCTGCGATGAAAACGAAGTGAAAGCAAAAGACGTAGAGTATAGGCTTAGTAGTCAAAAAGAGGAACATTCTTTGTATGAAGTTGAAAATGAATCGGTTGACTTAATCGAACTTCAAGAAAATCATGCCCTGTTAGAAACGATAAAACAGTGTAATGATACTGGAAAAGCAGCAAGCAGAAAGTGGATCACACAGCATTTAAAAGGCTTTACGCTTACAGAACAGCAGGTGAGAAATCGTTTGGATGTACTAGAAGAAAAAGAGTATATTATAAAGCGCAGAGGCAGAGCAGGAACGAAAATAACAGAAAAAGGACTGCATTATCTATATCATTTAAAAACAAAACAGCATTTAATCAATCCTTGATGTGCGTAAGGAAGGGAAACTTTACTGATCAAGTTTCCCTTTTCTATAAAAGAAGGTATTCATTTACCGTTTACGGCTGATTTCCTCCGTAAATTTTTCCTGTAGAAGAAGTAATAACACCGCCGTTTACGTTCAAAGTATAAGCTAATCCTCCAGAACCTGTCCAAGTGGAAAGATTAAAAGTGCTGCCATTAAATAGTTTATAGATAGAAATATTGTTGAACGTCAGCGGCTGACCGCTTACACAAGTGGTAGGGGCCATATTCGTTTTAGCTAGATAAACAGCTGCATTTGTAGAGCCTGGCTGCGTTACTACTTTAGCTGAACCATCTTTTTCTACCAAAAGTGCTGACTGTTCATTAACAGCAATCCCTTTTGCGCTTGTTCCAGTTTCTTCTCCGTCTTGAATATTACGTGCAAGAAAGGTTAAAAAGCGTCCCATTCTATCTCGTTGTTCAAAATGGGTGTCTGTTTGAATGCTGTTGTTATGAGGTGTTTGAATCAAATAATCTGTAAACGAAATAAGAGAACTATAAGGATTGTTTAGCGCTGTTTTAGAATCTAAAGTTGTAGATCCTGCTGAGATAGAATCATAAATGTGATCCCCTTGAATCATCGTGCCGGCACTCGTTCCCCCAAAAGGAATACCTTGATTAATACGATTATTTAATGCTGTAAGAGCTGGGGATCCTTCTAAGAAATCTACATAATCAGCTTGATTGCCTCCAGCAAAAAAGATGCCTTCTGCTTTGTTAATTTTATCTATTAAAGAAGAGTCTGAACCTGCTCTTATTAAATCATTAACAACAATTGTGCTAACAGAGTTAAGTGGCTTACCCATACTTTTAGCCAGGTCGTAGATATAAGAGTTATAGGCATCAGTACCCGTCGCTCGTATAACTAAGAAATCTCCGCCGTTTGCTTTTTGAATCATCCATTTGAATGCTTCATCTACATCGGTGCTTCCCCCCATATAGACTTGTCCAAAGGTTGTACTAGTCGCTTTGTCTGCAGTACTTCCGACCTTATAAAGCGTATAAGGTGCAGAAGCAGCAGAAGCTGAAATGGGCAGTAAAAGAGATGCTGCGAGAACAGCACCAGTAATGACCTGCTTTTGAATGCTTTTCTTACGTTTAGCTTTTTTCATAAAGTTCTCCTCCTTTAATAAGTGTTCATAGATGAACATGCAAATTTTATACCAACTTATTAAAGAGCTAAAACACTTTAAAAGAAAGGCTTTTGAAAAAAATATCGCATGATATAGGTTATTTATGGGTTGTTATTAAATTGTTTTATACCCAAAAATGACGAGAGTGACTCTAACTTAGGTGTCTAATAGTGAAAGAGTATATCGTAAAAGTGTACACCTCATTGAAAAATAACCTTTAAAAACTTAAAATTATAATAGAAAGGAAAAACAAGGATAAAAAAGGGCTGCCTCCGAGTAGTACTTTATTTGTTTAAAAGACCTTTGCTCTATTAATATCATTGTCTCTTAAACGTTTTATACTTAACATTTCTACACAGAAAAAATTATACACGAGAGGATCTGTCAAAATGAACAAACAGGAAAGTAGTTATAGATGGGTGGTTTTTGGAACCGCTTTATTAGCATATTATTTGATTGTCAGTCAACGAACAGCCCCTGGACTTATTACCGAGCAGTTAATGAAAGATTTTCATGTTTCAGCGTCTGTTATAGGATTAATGACTAGTATACAATTTTTAGCCTATGCAGGTCTTCAGATTCCTGTTGGTTTACTTTCTGACCGATACGGTCCCAATCGATTTTTGATTATAGGGTCGCTTTTAACTGGAATAGGAAGTCTTATCTACAGCACATCTCCCAACGAATATGTGTTAATTTTCTCTCGTTTACTAGTCGGTACGGGAGACTCCATGATTTTTGTCAATTTAGTGTTAATTTTAAGTCAGTGGTTCAAAGGAAATGAGTTTGTAAAGCTATTAGGTTTAATTGGGCTGGTAGGAAGTGTAGGTTCATTATCAGCTACGGTGCCTTTGTCTATGTGGATTTCCTTTTCAGGCTGGAGGGTTCCTTTCCTTAGCATAGGTCTAGTTTTAATGGCGGTGTCCTACCTGCTTTATGTCGTTTTAGTCATAAAACCTAAACGGTTATTTCAAGATGATGCTAAAGCAAATAAATCCTCTGTCAAGACTCAAGAAAGCGTATGGGCAATTCTAAGAAGGGTAATGACGACTCGTCAAGCATGGGCAACATTTCTTTGTCATTTTGGTGTAGTGGGTACATACATTGGTTTTATTGGTTCTTGGGGAGTTCCTTATGGAATGAATGTGTTTCATTTATCTCGCGCTGATGCAAGTCAGCTTATTATGTACGGTTTGTTTGGCGCTATGATTGGCGGACCTTTAATCAGCTGGATATCAAGCAGGTTAAATTCCATTAAAAAAATTTATTCACTTATTCATCTTATTGTGGTGCTTAGCTGGACTGCATTATTATTATCCGGAGTGAAACCTTCATTCATGCTAGTCGTTATTTTGCTTTTTATCATCGGCTTTGGAAACGGCGCAAGCGCTTTGACATTTGCCGTAGTACGTCAATCTTTCTCAGTAAAAGAAGTAGGGGTTGTATCAGGTTTTGCTAATATGGGAGGTTTTTTAAGCGCCGTATTATTACCTAGTATTTTCGGAAATGTCCTTGATTTATTCCCTGAGCGCTCGCTGCAGATCGGGTATCATTATGCTTTTATGATTCCCATTTTGTTTTCAATGATGGGGTTGTTAGGTGTCTTACTAATTAAAGAAAAAGGAAAAAAGGAGCAGAAGGTGCTGAATGCTTCTTAATGTCTTATACAATGAGAGTGAGAGACATGCAAAAAAAATGGGGCTGTCTGCGTCTACATTGTGCTACTATGAAAAGGAAGGCATTTTACCGTTTGTTGAACAAAATGAACATGATCAGTGCTCATACACGGATCAGAATATCGAGTGGGTCAAGTTTATTTTAGCTTTACGTGCAACGGGAATGCCCCTTGCTGAAATCAAGCAGTATGTAGAGTCATATAAAAAAGGCGAAAGTACCATCAGCGAACATCGAAACATGATGCTTCAGCATAAAAAGAAAGTAGAAGCAGACATGTCGCAAACCTATCTGCATTTAGAACGAATTAATTACAAATTAGCGCTGTATGATACGTTGGAAGCCGGTTTAAATAATAAACAAATAAAAATTTAAATGCTGATAATAAAGAGGCTCCTCTTTATACACAAGCTATAGACTTCAGGTGTGAAAAGCTATGAAACGAACAAAACAAGATAACTGCAAAGTTATCTTGTTTTGTTCTATTCTAATATATACTGCTTAAATAAAGAGCCACATCGCGAATTGCTTTATCAGTTTCACTTTCTATTAACGCTCTGTCCTTTGTATACGAATAAAGAGTGTCGCCGTGAAGAAGGTGGTCTGATAAATTTAATAAGCCGACAGCGCGCTTATTAAATTTATGAGCAATGGCCAAAGTAGTAGCTGTCTCCATATCCACACCGAGAAAACCTGCAAGCGACCATTCCTTTACCATGTCATGCGTCTCGATCAGCATGGCACCCATACTGACCGTATGTCCTTTTATATAGCTGTAGCCTTTTTGTTCACAATATCTACAGGCGGCTTCCACTAGCTCTTTGTCAGCTTCCACAAGCGTTTGTTCTGGTAAATACCAGTGTGATACGCCATCTTGCATTTTTGCTGCAGATACAATTAAGATATCTCCATATTGTACAGTGGAAGATAAGCCTCCAAAATATCCCGTTTGAATAAATAAGTCGGTTCCGCTGCCGGCAAATTGATGTACGATGTTTGACGCCATCGGACTGCCATACACATTCGCAAATCCTATATTTCTGTTATTTAACTTACCTATTACCGTGTTCCATTTAGGTATATGCACATCAGTGGATAAGATCTCTTTCCATAAATTTATATTATCTTGAAATGCCCACTCACCATGAATAATAAATGCAATAGGCAGCTCTTTTTCTGATAGCTTTAATACATTTAGCCAATCTTCTTTTTTAAAATCACCATACAGCTTCATCTTTTTCTCCTTATTATCTCATTTAGACTAGTTAGAAAAGAGTTCTTCATTACTAGCTTTCATTCCTTTAATTTTTATAACTAACAAATATAAAAGAAATGAAGGTTCTGATTTTAAAATGAAGTTATACGTGCTTTTTTTACTCATTTCTCGACAAATATTTAGTATTAAAAAGGAATTCAGTAATAATAAAAGAAATTCAGTAATAATAAAAGAAGTTTCTTACTAGCGGTTATTTAAATTAGATAAAGCTGTGAGAAAAGATCCATTTAGTTAATGAATGGATAAGAGGAGGGAAGGTACAGGTGTCAAATTATTTTCCCGTCATTAAAACAAAAAGGCTTATCCTAAGGGAATTTGAGACAGAAGACGCAAGCACTATTTTAAAATACTTATCTGATAAAGAAGTAATGAAACACTACGGACTAGAGCCTTTTAAAACGGTTGAAGATGCTTTAAATGAGATTGCGTGGTATAAATCAATCTTAAACGAAAAATCTGGAATAAGATGGGGTATTACTCTTAAAGAACAGGATGACATTATTGGCAGCTACGGGTTTCTTAATCGAGTTCATAACCATTACCGTGCAGAAATTGGATATGAGCTAAGCAAAGATTACTGGGGGAATGGGATTGCTAATGAGGCATTGGGCGCCGTTATAAAATATGGTTTTACACATTTTAATTTGCGGAGAATTGAAGCATTAATAGAGCCCGCTAATGCTGCTTCACAAAAATTAATAAAAAAGCATGGCTTTATAAAAGAAGGCCTACTAAGAAGCTACGAATTTACGTGTGGAAAATTTGATGATTTGTATATGTATTCTTTATTAAAGCAAGACTTTAAGAAGCTTCAAGCTTAGATAACGACATTAAAAATACAAATAGCACTATGACAGGGAAGGGGGAAAATGTATGGCCCATTTTAATGTTGATATTGTTTACTATCATCCTCAATTTGCTGAGGCAACGGTAAAAATGTGGAGAGATAGTAAAGAAAAAGCGATTGAACAAATGGAAATGCACAGTTTTGACCGTCATGTCTATTTTTTAAATCATATATTGTCAGCACACTATAAAATTGAATTAGTGTTAATGGATGAACAAATAGTAGGAATGATTGCTTATCATGCTGATGAAATTAGCCAGCTGTACGTTCATGTAGATTATCAAGGAAGAGGAATCGGACAGCTTTTACTCGAAAGAGCCAAGACAGAATCAAATGGAAAATTAATATTACGTACATTTCAACGAAATAAAAATGCCCAGAGGTTTTACGAGAAACATGGCTTCAGTATTATAAAAAGAGGATGTGAAAACGAAGAGCAATTACCCGATATTACATATGAATGGACAAGCAAATGAAGCATACGTAATTTTAATAAAGGAGCGGTTAGTGTGAATACGTTAGCACATGAAACATAACAACGCTGTCTATATGTTCGTGGCCCGCCTTTTACTAGTTTAGGATAGATGATTAATGCTGACTGACTATTAAAAGGAGGATTTTAACATGATAACGGACCAACAATTTTTAAACGCTGTAAATAATACAAATGTTGATTTTACTGGATGGGATTTTTCTGCTATTACTCATACTGGTCGTATGGATAGTAACATGCTTTCGTGGTCATATGGAAGTGAAGCTTGTCACCTTATTCAAAATTCTAATGTCGCTTTAGATATGGGAACAGGAGGAGGAGAATTTTTATCTTTGTTACAACCTTTTCCTCACGTTATGTATGCTACCGAAGGATACAAACCTAACGTTCCAATCGCTAAAAAACGATTAGAACCGCTTGGTGTCACAGTTGTTGGACGAACGGAAGACGCAAATTTACCGTTTAAAGATCGTACATTTGATTTAATTTTGAACCAGCACGAATCTTTTTGTGCTTCAGAAGTAAGAAGGATTTTGTCAAAGGAAGGCACGTTTTTCACGCAGCAAGTGGGAGGGTTTGACTGTTCACGAATCAATGAGTGTATAGGAGTTCCACTAAATAAAGAGTTTTCTAATTGGAATTTAAAGAAAGCAATAGAAGAGCTTGAACAAAATTCTTTTAATATCATCTTTTGCAAAGAAGAATTTCCTGTGCAGAGATTTTATGATATCGGGGCGCTAGTTTTTTATCTAAAAGCAATTCCTTGGCAAGTCCCTAATTTTGATATCAAAACACATATCGGCGGATTGTATAATATCCATCAAATTATAGAGTCTCAAGGTTTTTTTGACGCAAAACAACATCGTTTTATTATTAAAGCTGAGGCAAAAAAATAGGATAATCACACGCAGAAAGCGGATCTCTGACTGGAGGTGCGCTTTCTGTTTATTAATGATGACTATATATAAAATTCATGATGTAGACAGAGGCCGTTTCAGTTATGTAATGGAACGCTTATGATTTTGTGAGGTAGGAGATTTTGGTAATATGCAGTCTACTGCTTTTTGAGTAATGGGCATGAAAAAATTAAGCAGCACACCTCCTAAACACACGGTTAATAACGTTCCAACACCAATTGGTCCGTTTAAAAGCATCGCAGCTAGTAAGAATGTGAGGTAAATAAATGTTCTTGAGAGAAATAAATTCGTTTTAGCTAGTTTTTGTATGATCAATGTTAAGCGGTCAATCGGAATAGGTGCAAAATTTGTATGTAAATAGGCTGAGGTTCCCACTCCTATAATGATTAAACCGATTCCGAAACAACCTACTTTGCTGTACCAACTTTCGAACGTAATCCAATTCTTTAATAAAAAAAGCCATATATCGATACCAAGACCTGTGATGAATGCTGTTAACAGTCCCAGTATTTCTGGCTTTTGTCTGCTTAAAAGAGAATTACCACAAATTAAAATACAGGCAAGTATGATTTCCCAGCTTCCAACGCTAAGACCTACGTTTAGTGACAGTCCAACTAACAGCGCATCAAAAGGTGAAGCTCCTAGGTTAGATTGGATCGTCAAAGCAATTCCAAGAGTTAATAGTAAAATTCCTCCTGCATAAACAACATACTTCATTGTCATCATCCTTTTTTATTAATTTTGTTGCAAATGCAACTATTTTAAGGTACATTAAACGTATATTATTTTTATTGTATTTGCAATAAAAATATGTGCAAAGGAGATATTTATGAGTGAAATTCTGCGTGAAATTGGAATGATAGCAAGAGCATTGGATTCGATTAGTAATATAGAATTTAAAGAGTACGACCTGACTAAGGGTCAGTATTTGTATTTAGTGCGAATATGTGAAAATCCGGGAATCATTCAAGAAAAGTTAGCTGAAATGATAAAAGTAGATCGAACAACAGCGGCTCGGGCTATAAAAAAGCTTGAAATGAATGGTTTTATTGAGAAGAAAGACGATCTCCACAATAAAAAAAATAAAAACCTTTTTCCTACTGAAAAAGGGAAGAGCGTATATCCGTTTATAAAAAGAGAAAATGATTATTCTGATAAAGTGGCATTAGAAGGTTTTACCCAGGAAGAAGCAGATACCATTCTTAAGCTGGTTCAAAGAGTAAGGAAAAATATCGAAACAGACTGGGAGTTTGTCAAAAAAGGAAATAAGAGAAATTATTGAAGATATAAAGGAGAGGCGTATGTCAGTGATGATGGATATAAAAAAGTGTACTCTTGAAGATGTAAATCACCTTCAAGATATTAGCTATAAAACATTTCATGAGACATTTAAAGATCAGAATTCACAAGAAAATATGACAGCTTATTTAGAAAAAGCATTTACAGTCGAACAGCTAGAAAAAGAACTATCCAATGCATCCTCGCAATTCTTTTTTATGTATGTTAATCATGAAATTGCAGGTTATTTAAAGGTTAATATGGATGACGCTCAGTCTGAAGAGATGGGGGAAGAAGCCCTTGAAATTGAAAGAATCTATATAGGTAACAGCTTTCAAAAACAAGGACTTGGTAAACATTTATTTAATAAAGCAGTAGAGATAGCAACGATATTTAATAAAAAGAAAATTTGGTTAGGCGTATGGGAAAAAAATAAAAATGCGATTGATTTTTATAGGAAACAAGGGTTTGTTCAAGCTGGATCTCACTCTTTTTATATGGGAGATGAAAAACAAATAGACTTCATTATGGTTAAAACACTTTTATAGTTTTAAAAAATAAGGATTATTCACTAATTTAACTGGTAGAGGATAATCCTTATTGCATACAGAGGTTTTATACTTTTTTTCAAAGCAGATGCTTTTAGGGCAAGCAGTAAGCAAACTAATATGGCTGCTGTGCCAGCGCACATAGGAGAATGAAATTAATGTCACATGTTTACCAAAACGTTGGCTTTTTTCATTTTGGAAATTACATTTTCACTTTAATTCTATTTGAAATAACACAAACTAATTAGATATATATCGAATTAGAAAGCTTAAAAAAGAACGTTTTTACCTTCATTGTAAAAAATAACGGGCCACATCTCTTTCGGATTTAACTCATATTCTCCATTTTGTCTATACATAAAATGCTGCATAATTAACTCTCTGCGAATCGTTGCATAATCTTCATGATACTTTTTTATATGTTCATTTAATTCTTTTTCTTGATACGTTTTTCCGTGCTGTAAATCACGTATTAAATAGGCTAATATTACGTTCTTTTTCTTTCTTTGACTTGGAATGATCTTTAAACTTCCATCACTATTTATAAAGTTTTTAACAATCGATAATTTGTCTTTATCTTGTAAATGGTTTTCTTGATTTTCCATCGAATCCTCTCCAATACTCAAAATAGCCTTCGAGTTATATTCAAGTCTTTCAAGGTCTAGATAAAAATAAATAATGTTCCCTTGTCTTCTTGGATAAATAATTCCTACATTTCTTAGTTTTGAAATGTGATGAGTAATAGTTGAAGGCTGCAACCCCAGCTTATAAGCAATTGCTTGCCCGTGAAGAGGTCCTTTTTTTAATAGTGAAATAATTCTAATCCTGGTAGGATCACCAACGGCTTTATGATAATTGACCAACTTATCTAATTGCATAGCTTACTACCTTCTTTCTCTAATTCGATATACATCTAATTTGATATTAATAGAATTGGATGTATATGTCAAAAAATATTTAAAGTGAAGAATTGTAACACTGTATATAAAAAAATCTGCCCTGTATAATCTTCAAACTATAAAAAAAGCGCCTATTTCTTCGTATAATTTAACCATTATTTTTACCTGTTCTTTTTATTATTAAGAAGAAGTTACCATGTTTTCATCAAATAATACCGGGGAACATATTCAAAGAGATAAATGAATTATTAATAATACGTGTATGTAAATAATAAATGAAAAAGGAATGAGTAAATCATGGTAGGAAATTCAAAAGTTTTAATGGTTGTTACAAATGGACATACGATGGAAAATGGAGAGCTTGCTGGAATTTGGCTTACAGAATTCTCTGAAGCATATTTAGAATTTAAGAAAGAAGGATACGAAGTAGTCGTAGCAAGTCCAAAAGGCGGAAAATCGCCTGTGGATCCTAACAGCTTAACAGATGATGTAACGGATGAAGACAAAGAAGCAGGAAAGCTTTTAGAGAATACAAATTCATTAGCTGACGTAAGTTCACAAGACTTTGCAGGTATGTTTGTACCTGGCGGACACGGAACAATGTTTGACTTTCCAGACGATACGCACTTACACCGTTTGCTAACAGAATTTGCTGAAGACGACAAGCTGATTGCAGCAGTATGCCACGGACCGGCAGCTCTTGTAGGCGGAAAACTAAAAAACGGTGAACCGATTGTAAAAGGAAAACGTATTACAGCGTTTACTGATGCAGAAGAGAAAGATACAACGCTAGATAAATACATGCCGTTTCTTCTTGAAACAAAACTTCGTGAGCTAGGCGCTGAGTTTATTGCAAAAGACAATTGGAGCGATCATATTGAAGTAGACGGAAAGTTGTTAACAGGGCAAAACCCACAGTCTACAATCAGCTTAGCAAAAGAATTTGTACGTGCTTTAAACGCGTAAAAGTATGTATGACCTAAATGGGGACGTCTCATGGTTGTTTGAGACATCCCCATTTTCTTTAGGGTGAGATAAAAGGGGAATTAAGGAAAACAAAAAGGGGCGGCTATCTAAATAGCTGCCCTTTTATTTATTGGAAGATTTGTTTCTGAAAATGTATGTAGTAATTCCTGTCACAATCATAACAGCTACAATACAAATAACCAGACGCACAATCTGTGTTACAAAGATATTATCTGCAATGCTCATATGTTTCGTTAGAATTAACGTTCCATAAGCAGCTAAAACAGATAAAAACATATTGACGATTCGTTGAGCCATGTTGTTTTTACTCCTTTCGCTTCACTCCTTTACACTTTAACATATGTGTTCGCTGTAAAAAATATCGAATTACAAGTATGTCAGAAAATCGGCACTCTCGTAAAAATTTCCACATGTAAGAAAGTAGCCAATATCATATTAGTTATGACGACTAAACACAGTTCAGAGAAGGAAATGAGCTTTCTTTAGTCGAATTTAACATGCTTATATTCTTTTTTTAGATAGGTGGGAAAAGCTTGTTTGATAAATTGAAAAAGCTATTTATGGATAAACAGGGTCATGAAGCAGATGACAAATACATTTTAGTACCTGAGAATGAAATAAATGAGACTTTAAAAAGAGATATTGTGGGGTTGGAAGAAGTAGGAGAGGCATACTGCAAAAGTCTTCAGCAAAAATATAGAAGTAAATTTGAACGTTATGGTAAGCAGAACTTAAAAATATGGGTGTGCCGGGATATTGATGGCGACCAACTGCCAAATCTAAGTTCGGAGCAGTGTTTAGAAAAAGAATATCGTTCCCAGGTTGGGATAAACTTTGATGGATTTACAGATGAAGAAGATGCATACGTTTATTACATCCAGTTGTGGTATTACTTTGGTGGGTATTTTAAAGGGGCAGGCACTTTGTATGATTTGTCAAAAAATCATTTAGAAGCTGATATTGAAGAAAAGTTAGAAGAATTACTGAACCAATTATAGATTTCTACTTAGCACTGAGTTTATTTGTTAATACACAGGGGGAAGGAATATGAGGGGGAGGCCAGAGTTAGAAATAGAAAGGGAAAAAGTTTATAAAACGAAAAAAAATCCTAACGGAACATTTATAGCGCGAATTATTCAAGTGCCTAAGGAAGAAAATATGTTAGATTTTATGCTGGAAATTAAACACTTAAGGAAAAAGGAACTTACTTATAGAAATCTATTAGTAACGACTGAAAACTGGTATGATTCTTTTCGTCTTGCTAGAGGAGACCTAAAATGGGTATCTTTGTATACAGTAGCGGTATGGGACTGGTTAGGACATAAATTAGTTGAGGTAGCAGCCCCGACCGGTAAGGAAAATTATCGTATTTCAAATGACCACTGCTCAGCATACCGAGAAAAGTAATAATGACGATACAGTAAGGAGAAAACAAATGAAAAAGCATTGCTGCGATTATATGAATTACCATGCGAACTTTACGTGTGATATTCATAGTGATCCATTTGAGTGCCCAGATAATCTGATCTTATTTGATAAAACGAACAAGGAATACAGTTTAATTATCCATGATGGTGGCTCCTCCACTATTGGGATTTCATTTTGTCCATGGTGTGGTGCAAAGCTATGAATTAAGAAATGAAGAGGTATCTTTTGCTCAAGAGATCCTCTTCACTCTTGGAATGGGCGATAAAATCACGAACATAAATCAAAATAGTTCTATTATTGTATTAAATAAGTCTGAGAAAATCTTAGCAAGTAGCCATCTGGGTCTTGAACTATAAATTCTTTCTGAGTAAAGCCACTATAGTTATTTATCATAGTGTCTCTAAAAAGTGAAATATTATGGTTCTTTAAGTTTTGTAAAATAACCTCTATATTTTCTACTTCAATTTGAAAATTAATCCCTCGACCATATGGGTATTCAAGTTCACCAGTTTCCCAATGACCATTACATTGCTCAATCATCATTTGTGCTCCGTTTAATGAAATAAATGCAAATTGGTCTTCTGGACGTTCGTATGTAAGCTCAAACCCAAGCATCTCTAAATAAAATTTTTTTGATTTGTGAATATCTTTTACGGAGAGTTCTGGTATTAACTTATTGAATTTCATGTGATCGCTCCTTTATTTACATGGCTGCTGTTTGTTTTAATAATACCGTATAGATATAACCTGTACACGCCTACTTCTTTGTTATGTAGAAGTAAAGTCAGAATTTCTTTTACGTTGACAAAGGGTTCATATGATATTCATAGTAGTTTAGAGCCATAGTATTATAGATATAAAATACCGAAATGGAGGATTAGGCTTGATCTTACGTTATCTAGCTATGTTATCGGGATTAGGAATTGTTTTATTAAACCTTTTTGATCCTATACATCAAGGGGTTACGCGCTGGTTGATGGTCATCTGCGGTTTATTCATCTTTAGTAGCCATTTAAAATTCATCTTAGATAAGAAATCGAAAACAACGGATACTCAAAAGAAGACCTACTAATAAGAATTTCTTTTGATGTTGTACTGTTGATAATTATGTAAATGAAAAACCTATAGAATATGCAGTAAAGAAATAAAAAAGAAAATTATATGTTATAATAATCATTAATATCCAGATAAAGGAACTTATTATTATGAATCGTAAATTTAATTCTCTATTTATAGTCTATCCTATCGTTTTCTTGGTAGTGCGTACTGTTTTTGCTTTTGTGAAAAATAGCGCTGAGCAATCTGTCTATGAGACGTTAGTTATACTTGCCATGTATTACTTGGCAGTTAGTGTTTACTATTCGATTGACTTGTATATTCAAAAGAAAAATAGTTAATAGATTAGAAGATGCTGAGAGTCAGAGTAAAAACAAACGATATAAAGGAGTCTAACAGTGTGCATTAAGAGCTATTTTTTGTTTATTTTCCCACTCATTTTACTATTATTAGCAAGCTGCGATCCATCTTCTACACCTAAAGAAAAATACTATTCAAGTACCAAAGCCACCAATCTTGAATTAGAAAACGTTCAATCAGTATCAATAGGAAGTTCTAAATATGACGTAGCAAGTTGTTTGAGGAAGAAACCAAAATTTATAGAGGTTACTGAGCAGCCTCCGTATACTACCTACATTTACGGAAAAAGTACAGAAACGTATGATGTTGAATTTAAAATTGTAGATAATAAAGTCAGTAGCTATGACTTACTTAGCAGCAAGTATGGTACGGAAAAGGGAATACATACTAGTGACAGCAAAAAAGATGTTATTAGGGCGTATGGAAAAAAATATTACGAAAGAGAAGATACCGGAGCAACAATAATAGGGTATTTTGATAAAAATCATAAACTCAATATTGAGTTTTCTTTAGATGACAAGGATGAAGTTGGAGGCATTTTGGTTCAAAAAATAAATAATTAAGATGAGTAATAGTCATTTTTGCTGCAGCTTTTAATATGTACTCATTTATGTAAATTGGGTATGTTTGAGCTATAAATCTAAAACAAATAAACAGAAAGGGTCTTTTTCTATTGAGTACGTTTACTAAAGCAGTACCGTCAACTTTTATACTGCTCTATATAGTATTTTTCTTTTTAGATATTTCTTATCATTATGGTGTTCCTTATTCATATAGCTTTTTTCTTTTTTTATTTTTGTCGTTAATATCTCTAGTTTTATGTTTAATAATATGGTTTAAGGACAGGGAACGTCTTTTTCTATTTTTGGCTGTAGTTTCAATCCTCCAACTTACGTTTACTGTCTTTATTTATCTTTTGCCAGAAGCAGGAACTAAGCCATTAATTTATGAAAAAGTAATCACAAAAGAAGATGTTTTACATAAATAAGCTTACATAAAAAATGTTTTAAAAAAGATAGTATCATCTTAATTTTTTTATTTTGGGCTATAATGAATCTTATATAGCTTTAACGTTTCATAAATAGAACTAAGAAAGTGAGAAGAACATGGAAAATAGTGTTTTTGAAAAGATTGCAAAAAGATATGATTCAGAAGAACGAATTGAATTGGCTAAAATTATCGTGAAGGAAGTCAGGAAAGAATTATCCAAAAATGAATCAAAATCTTTAATAGACTATGGGAGCGGTACAGGCTTAGTTAGCTTAGAATTATCGGATGTAGTTGACTCTATTTTGTTGGTTGATTCATCTGAACAAATGTTGGAAGTGGCGAAAGCTAAGATTTCTCACAAAGGACTTACGAATTCCAAAATACTTTGTTCAGATTTCACTCAAGAAACTCCTGAAATTAAGGCAGATATAATTTTAATGTCATTAGTCCTTCTTCATGTCCCAGATACTAAAAAAATCTTAAAGGAATTATTTAATATTTTAAATGATAACGGAAAGCTGATTATTGTTGATTTTGATAAAAACCATAGTGTCAATCATCCGAAAGTTCACAACGGCTTTGCACATAACGAACTGACAAAAATATTAGATGAAATTGGGTTTAAATCAATAAGAATAAAGACCTTCCATCATGGTCATAAGATTTTTATGAATCAAGATGCTTCTATGTTTATGTCTAGCAGTATAAAGTGAGTCTTCAATATAGGCGTCTATAATTTCAGAGAATTTATGATTGGATGAAAGGCTTAACAATTTAGAGAATAAAAGCATTTTTAGAATTACGTTGTTTATAATAAAAGTTCCATTAGAGCTAATGTATGTACTAGTTCAATAAACCCTAAAAAGGATCTTCCACTGAAGGTTCTTTTTTACTTTTATTTAACACTCAATATGTTAAATAAAAACTTATATCATATATAAGAATAAAATTAGTATGGTTTTTATTACTATTTTAACTATAATATGTTATATTATTTTAAAAATGGTGGTGTGAAAATGAGCGAAAATAACGAAGCACCTGAAAGAAGAAGAGAGAGGCTAAAACAAGAAGAAATAAAAAGAAATCCAGCGGGAAATGTTAATGATGCATTTAATAGAAGTGAAGCCGGAAACCTATCTGGTTTAGCAGGTAGGTTAAGTTGGAAGGGTCTAGGTGTACTTATTGCTGTAATAATTATAGGTTTTATTGTTGCGTCCCTATTCTTAAAATAATATGAGGTTTATAAATTAAGAGTAATGGAGGAGTCATTTTGAAAAGATATGTAGTGTTTATTGGCAGTTTTATAGTGTTACTGTTTGCTTTTCAAACTGTTTCTGGACTATTTCTTACACTTACATATGTACCTGATCTTTCACAGCCTTTGAGTAACTCAACGGTCAGTGTTTTTTCTTTTAATTATCCATTTTTAAGTTCGATTATAGCGGCTACCTTTTCATTTATTATTTCAAACAAAGTATGTAAAGTTAAAAAGAGCACCTATAAATGATTAGGTGCTTTTTTGTGCTAAGAACATGCATTATGGTTTTTAATAACTGTAGTTTCCTTTTTATGGTATTATATATAAATACATATTTAATACTGCCGAAAGAGAGAGATACTTAATGTTGCAATCACTAATCTTTGATATGGATGGAACGTTGTTTCAAACAGATAAAATTTTAGAGTTATCACTTGATGATACCTTTAACCATTTGCGTACACTTAACCAATGGGACGCTAGTACTCCTATTGATAAGTATCGTGAAATTATGGGTGTACCTTTACCCAAAGTATGGGAAGCTTTATTACCTACTCATTCGTATGAAATCAGAAAGTATACGGATGACTATTTTTTGAAAAGCTTAGTTGCAAACATAAAAAAAGGGAAAGGTGCTTTATATCCCAATGTAAAAGAGGTCTTTAGCTATTTAAAAGAAAATAATTGTTCCATTTACATAGCAAGTAACGGTTTAAAAGAGTATTTAGAAGCAATTGTAGATCATTACGATTTGAATAATTGGGTGACAGAAACATTTAGTATTCAACAAATCCAAACCCTCGATAAAGGAGAGTTAGTCAAAACGATTATAAAAAAATATGATATCAAATACGCTGCAGTAGTAGGAGACCGCCTATCTGATATCAATGCTGCAAAGGATAATGATTTAATGGCAGTGGGGTGTAATTTTGATTTTGCTCAAGAAGCTGAGCTTGCACAAGCGGATGTGGTAATAGATGATTTGAAGGAGTTAAAAACTATTGTATCTAACATAAATAGTAGCTTGTCAATCTAATAGACCGATCTTTGGACATAACCATTATAGATGGTTAATGTCTCAATTTTATTAAGAAAATAAATTTTTTATATGCTATGTAAAAGGATAAGTCTTTAAAGGCCTATCCTTTTAATTTACCTTACAGTATTAGAATCCACTTGATTTTGAATCTTCACTGCAATTTTTGCTTCGTCAATGAATTCACATATATAGAGATCTCAATCTATTGAAGCTGAAACATAACTAATGAGTGGCTCCCCTACAACTCTCCAATGTTTACATAATCTTTTCTTGTCATTAATAAAGGATTTACAATACTGAGCTATGCTTAGGTTAAGATTTCCAAAATAGTTTTATATTAAAAATAATTCTATGAGAAAGGAGATTTTTAATCATGACTTCGCATATGACTCGTAAATCTGATAGTGCTCACTTATATATTAGAGGATATAAAATAAAATTGACACTCAGCCAGTGGAAGCTTGTAAGCACTCCGAGATAATGGTTAACACAACTATAAAAAGAGGAAAACCTCCATCTTAATTTAGATGGGGTTTTTTGCATTTCTTTTATTAACCTTTTAATTAGTTAACTATTTAGACTTTATAATAAAAAAGACTAATGAAAGTAAAAAAATGGAATAAAAAAGAGGAATATTATTTAAGTAAAATTAAAATAAAGCACAACTAAATATGCATTTTTTTAATGTTTTACCACTTTTTATTGACCATAAAAATTTAAAAGAATTAAAATAAATATAAAGTAAGTAGTTACTTACATTTTAAAATAGTTTTGTGGGAGGATGAATATTTTTAATGTATAGTTTAAGTTTTCAGAAGGTCGACGAGGCGAATGAAAGAGTTGGAGCAAAAGCTTTAAACCTTATAAAAATGAAAAAAGAAAATTTACCGATTCCAGATGGCTTTGTTATTCAAACCGAAGCTTTAAAGCGATATATCGAATGGAATGGGATTGATCGTCACACGGATAATATACACGAGAGAATTTTGCACGGGGAAATTCCTATTGAAATTGAATCGGATCTCATAGAGGCATTTCGAAACCTAAAGTGCTCTTATACGTCAGTAGCTGTTCGTTCCTCATCCAGTGCTGAAGATTTAGAGGGTGCATCTTTTGCTGGCCAGTATGAAACCTATCTTAATGTGAAAAGTATAGAGGATTTTTTGAGTAAAGTGAAAGCGTGCTGGGCCTCATTTTTCACTGAAAGAGTCGAACAATATACTCAAAATATGTATGCTGATTTTGACGAAGTTTCAATGGCAGTTGTTGTTCAAGGGTTAATTCAGTCCGAAGTATCGGGAGTGATATTCAGTCAAAATCCTGTCACTCATAATACAAAAGAAATGATGATTAATGCCAGCTATGGACTAGGAGAAGCAATCGTATCAGGCTTAGTAACACCTGATGTTTACCTGATTAATAAACAAACCTTTGAGATAGAGAAAGAAAAAGGGCTAAAGGAAGTAAAAATAATTCCACTTGATGAAGGTGTTGAAGAAATCGAAACAACGGAAGATGAGCAGCAAAAATTTTGTTTAACAAACGAAAAAATCATTGAGCTAGCGGAAATAACAAAAGAGGTAGAAGCTCTTTATCAACACCCTGTAGACATAGAGTTTGGTATTCAATATGATCAAGTATATCTATTGCAGGCAAGAGCGATTACAACATTAGCAGAAGATAATAAATTAACTTCTTTCCAAAAAGATATATCTTTAAGTTTCGAGGATATGGAAGAGTTTTGGATTTTAAATGACACAAGTTTTTCTCATGCTGTTAGTCCTTTGTACGCTTCATTTATTATTCCAGCATTTTCTGAAGGAACAGCTGCTAGTTTTCAAAAGTTAAACTTTATATTTAATAGGCTTAATTTAAAAGTGTATAAAGGACATATCTATACAAGAACGGAGCCTTTTAAAGGAGATTCTGATAAGAGAAGCCAAAAACATAAAGAATTAATGGAAAGGATTTATCCGATCTTAACAAAACGAATGAATCAAATTATTAAGGAACAATTTTTATCTTACTATGACAAATTAGATAGCTTTACCTGGGAAAATTTCAACCTTCAGAGAGGAAAAGAGATTCTTCAAAATCTAGCTGATTTTTATAAAACGGCATATGATTTGCATTTTGACATTGTTATACCTCAAATGTCTCTAAATACTACAGTTGAAGAATCCTATAAAAACCTTACAAATAAAAAATCTGGACATGATGTTTATGAGCTATTGACCGGGAAAATGAATAAATCGTTGGAAACGGATCAACAGCTTTCTAGACTTGCTTTAACAGTGAAAAGAGATAGTGAACTTACTGAAATCTTTCAAGAAGAATGCACAGAAACTTTATTAAAGAAATTAGAGGGAAATAAAGCAGCAAAAAGCTTTATGGCTGAAGTAGATACTTTTCTAAAACAGTATGGATACCGAAACGTTGTAAGTCACGATTTTGTAGGAGAAACTTGGATAGAGAACCCTCTTCAGGCATTATCGATTATTCAAGGATATGTTAATGACGGTTACAACTTTGATGAGAATTTTAAACAGACGGTCAAGAAACGTGAACAGAACTACAATGAACTCCTCGAACAGATAGCGGATAGCAAACATAAAGAAGAGTTTAAAAAATATTATCAGTGGGCATTAGATGCATCCGTTATAAGAGATGACCATCATTTTTATATCGATGCAATGTTGGATGCAAAAGCTCGTTTATTCCTACTCAAGCTAGGTGATTTACTAGTTAATTATCATGTTTTTCTAGTGAAAGAAGATATTTTCTTTTTATATCTTGATGAGCTAGAGTCTCTTTTAGAAAATCCAGTAGATGTGACAGAATTAGTTGAGAAACGTAAAAAAGAACACGCAGAACATGAGCAAATGCCTAACTTGCCTAGATACTTCGGCGTCCCTGAACCAGCTCAGCTGAAAGAAGCTGAGAAATATATGGGAGCTATTGAGGAAAATGACGCTAACAGCGAACATTCTATTAAAGGGTTAGCCTCTTCCTCGGGAACATATACCGGAAAAGTAAAAGTTATTTCAAATACGAAGGAATTTTCCAAGCTGGAAAAAGGTGATGTTTTGGTATGTAAGACCACTACTCCACTTTGGACTACTTTATTTCAGACTGCGGGGGCTGTTATTACTGACGCTGGGGGTATCCTTTCTCATTCCGCAATAATTGCACGTGAATATGAAATTCCTGCAGTAGTTGGTACGAAAATAAGTACGGATAAGCTAAAGGATGGCGATATGGTTATGGTCGATGGTACGAATGGAATTGTCACGCTTTTAAATGAATAAATAGTTCTCTTCGCTTCCATTTGACAACAGCTCTTTTTCCTTTATATACTGCCTAATGGAAAGTAAATACTTACATTCAGGAAGCATAAAGGATGATTAACATGAAAAAAGATGAAACAAAAAAGAAGATAACAAAAGCTACAATAGAACTGCTTAAAGAAAAGGGCTATAAAGGTACTACTACTAGAGAAATTGCAGAACAAGCTGGCGTGAATGAATTGACTGTTTTTCGCCACTTTGGCAATAAAGAAGGCATTATTCAAGCTATTGTCAAAACAACAAGCTTTTCACTTGAGATCTTTGATAAATCAATTGAATGGGAGCTTGAAAAAGATTTGACGAATTTCGGTTACCTGTTACTAAAAGACTTTGATAATAACCGAGACATGATTTCAATTGCTTTAAAAGATCCTTTAATTTTCTCACAGGCGCACGAAGAAATTATAAAAAAAATTAATGATACGAAAAAAATACTAAAAGAATACTTTGAAGAAATGCAAGAGAAAGGATATATCAAAGAATTAGATTGCTGCACACAAGCAGAGATTTTCCTAAGTACGTATTGGGGATATTTTATGTATAAACTGAATTTTGGAGACAAAGCCTTACATGCAGATTATCAAGGTATGATAAAAAACAGTATAAACACGTTTATAAAAGGAATTTCTCTCCACTAAAAGGAGGCAATAATGTTTGGGTAAACATAAAGAGCTTATCTTGGTTATTTCATTACTAATTGGGACATTTCTTGTACCAATTAATTCGACCATGATTGCCGTTGCTCTATCAACCATATCAGCTCATTTTAATGAACCACTTGCAAATATTTCGTGGGTAGTAACTATTTATTTAATTGTAATGGCTGTTACTCAGCCTATCGCTGGAAAGCTAGGAGATTTGTACGGAAACAGAAATATCTATTTATGGGGCGTAGTGTTCTTTCTAATAGCATCTTTAGGCTGTATATTTTCAACTAATCTCATTTCCCTTATTATCTTTCGATCACTGCAGGCAGTAGGAGGAGCTTTACTTACTCCAAACACTATAGCAATCATTAGATATGTTGTACCAAAAGAACGGCTTCCTAAAGTTTTAGGTATATTTGGAATGGGGATGGGTTTGGGTGCTGCAATTGGACCTTTATTAGGGTCTGTCCTGCTGGAAAACTTCAATTTGGAAGCTATATTCTGGATCAACGTTCCTTTTCTTTTCTTAGCTTTAATCAGTGGAATAGTTATGATTCCTAAATTTAATGTTAAAAAGCAAACAAGTACTTTAGATATTCAAGGTTCTATCTATTTAGCGATTAGCATTTCTTTATTAATCTTGTTGACACACGGTATGGAATTTACCAATGCTTCAATAATGGGAATAATATTTATTCTATCTACAATTTTGTTTATCAAAAGAGAAAATACGGCAGAAAACCCGATTATCGATTTTTCTTTATTTAAAAATTCCACTTTTACAAGCGCTAATTTATCTATTATGCTTAGCAATTTTGTTATGTATGTAATTTTATTAATTATGCCGCTGTTAATGAAGTCTCAATTTCATTTATCTACAGCGCAAACGGGTATTGTTTTATCGGTTTTTTCGATTTCAATGTCTGTAAGCGGTTGGATAGGAGGAGTATTAAACAATAAGTTTAGCTCTAAAAAAGTGATCGGATTTTCTTTTGCTATGATCATTGTCTCTACTATTCTTTTTCTATCTTTAGAGAACGTTGGATCTATTCTTTTTCTTATAGTGGCTTTAATTATTGGAGGTTTTTCGACCGGAATAGGTTTAACAAGCATGCAGGTTGCCTCGCTAGACTCGGTAAGCAAAGAGCAATCTGGTACAGCCTCCGGCATTTATTCAACGTTTCGTTATTTCGGAAGTATTATTTCGTCCACGCTTATCGCTCTTGTTACAAGTTATAACTACATCTTCATTATTTTAGGGATATCGGGGATAGTAGGTATACTAGTAGCTAGAAGCATTAAATCTAGTAGCCAAGATGTAATAAGCAGCAATAATTCCAGTGCAAAAGCATAGTTGTTTTTTGATAAAGCTGTTGGTTATATATACGATTTACTATTAGTCTATCAAGATAAGTAATGCTTCTGAAATAGGGGCATTACTTATTTTTCGACTAAATTTCTGTGAATTGCTTTTTTAAATGGTAGTATTTAGCTGAAAAGATATACAGATAAAAAGTTCAATCACAATGAGAGAAGGGTTAATCTCATTTGTCATTACAAATATATTTATAGTAGCACTAGAGCTAAAAAGCGCGGGCTAGGTTGAAAGATAAAACCTTTTGCTTATAAGAAAGGCGGGGAGAAATGGCAATAGGAATCGCATTAACTGTTTTAGTAGTAGGTCTTTCTTTACTTCTTATTATCTCACTTACTGATATGATGATTATAGATATAATAGATCCTATAAAAATAGCAAAATTCACTACTCCAATTCCCATACCAGTTAATCCTCCGTAAAATTAGCTTATGCTAACAACACCTAGACTAATCATTTCTGCAGTTAAAGGTATTGTATATTTTAAAGAAGATGTTGTTCTGCCCAGTTTGTATGAAAGTAAAAGTAAGCAAGTAACTGTAGTTATAACAATCAAGTGCATTATAGCCATTTTTAACCCCCTTGAGCTGTATGATGTGAATTTTACTGTTAATTCACCTATAAATAAACAGTTTTTTGAATCTAGAAACAACGATTGGGAATAAATTACAGATTGTCTATCTCATAGATTTTAAAAGCGAGTTTAGATCAACCCAACATATGTATGTATAATTTACCAAAGAAGTTTTCCAATTAGTAGCTGTTAAAGGAGGAAGGGAACGTGAAGAATAAGACCACTATAACAAAAGTTATGGCTTACATAACTAGATTCAATGAGCCCTATACAGAGTTACTAGTTTGCGAACACAAAGATTATCCAGAAGCAGGAGTTCAAGTTCCAGCCGGTACTGTAGAAGAAGGAGAAACAATTGAAGAAGCTTTATATAGAGAGGTCGAAGAAGAGTCTGGGTTAATGGAGTTTTTATCGGTAACAAAATTGAAAAAATATGTTTATCATCATGAAGGTAAAAATCAGTATCATGAACGACATGTTTTTCATTTAGAAGTTCAAGAAGAAACGGCAGAACGGTGGGAATATAAGGTGAATTCTGAAGGAGAAGATGCAGGATTAATCTTTTTCTATTATTGGGTTCCTGTTGGAGCTGTTCCAAAACTAGCTGCAAATCAAGATGATTGCATTAATCAGTTATTTTTATAGTTCTAAATTTATTAATAAGAGAAATGTGTAGATATCAAAGGGAATAAAAGTAATTTTTATATGGCATCAAACCGTCCAGATATATAGCAAAGGAGAATAGGAAACATGCTTAATCAATTAAAGCTGTGGGCTAAAAAGTTAAAAAAGCAGCTATTTATCTTATACTTAGCTTATAAAGATGAACGAGTATCCTGGTATACCAAAGTATTTACTGCTTGTGTGGTTGCATATGCCTTCAGTCCAATCGATTTAATTCCTGATTTTATACCGGTTTTAGGCTATATTGACGATATAATCATTGTTCCTTTAGGAATTATGCTTGCTTTGAAGATGCTTCCTAAAAATGTAATAGAGGACTGCACAATAAAAGCAGAGGAGCTCATTCAAAATGAAAAACCTAAAAATTGGGTTGCGGGTTCAATTATTATCATAGTGTGGCTGCTTATTTTTATGTGGAGCTGTTTTATTGTTTTTAAGTTCTTAAACTGAATGTACTCTTATAAAGAAAAAAAGATATATATAAGGAAGCTAAACAATCTCTAGAGAGTTTATTGAGTAGTAGGTCAAATGCTTGGAATGGGGCTTGTAGTAAAGGATTTTATCGGGAGAATCAACTGGAGAAGTATACTTGCATACAATCCTGTAGAATACTTTGCATTAATCCTAGCAGCTAGCGGGGTCAGCATCTCTTTGATACTAGGTATACAAAGTTTGTATCGATGGATCATTGATCAAAGAAATCGAAAGAAATGGGTGAAACAGACTGTATTATCTTCAACAAAGGAGTGAAAGCAGATCCTTATTTCCTCCATATGCATCTTAAAGCAAAAACAAAGGTTGTATCTTAGCCCATGGTTGGTAACCTCAGGTATCAATTATGGGCTAATTTATCTCTATGCCTTTTGAAGAAATGTTCAGGTTAATGGTTATATTTTTATATAAATTATATTGATTTACAAGTAGAAATAAAGGTTGAAATTAAACTAATAATCCATTTGTTTAGTACGTTTTTTTTACTATCCATTTTTTAGAGATGTAGTGTAAGAGAAAGCCTCTGTACTGATTTATAATATAGTAGCTAGCAATATAGAGTATACTTCCAAATAAGAAGCTATTAAGAATCATACCTGTTAAAAAATTCTTTCCTATTTTTGCTCCTAGTTCTAGTCGATTATCTAAATCTCCATCTGTATTCTGAAGTAAAGTTTGATCAAGATCGATTGGGAATATATATCCTCCAACTACTGTATTCAAGTAAAACATAAACGGAAAGGCCCACATAAAAAACATTCCACCAATAAGTCCTGCTATGCTGTTTCCTTTACATAATTTAGCTAAACCTACGGATATTATAAGGCCAAATCCAAAGGTAGGAACAAAGTTCACAACAGAACCTAGACTAAAACCTAGCGCAACTTTATGTGAATGATCTTTTAATCGTAATAGTTTAATAAGTAAGTATTTAAACCGGCGCTTCAAAACCACTATTTTGCTCACATTATTCCTCCTATCTCTTTACGCTTGTATCCTATTTTTTCTTTTTATGGTTACAACCATAAAAAGGTGCTTTATTGTATGAAAGATTTAGCGGTATATACGTAAAAAGAAGAGTAAGGTTAAAGAATCGTAACTTTAACCATTATAAGTATATTTATACTTTATATGACAAAATAAATAATTACATCCTAATAAATCAAGTGTTTTTTAAAATTGTCACAAAAAATTCACAAATGGGTTGTTTCTTTTCTATTTCTCCCTGCTAAAATTTTATAGTCAAGAACAAGAAAAATATAACATCGGGGGATATACTTAGTGAAAAAGATAATTTCTTCATTAGCTTTATGCTCATCATTGATTGTTTTACCAACAATAAGCCATGCAGCTTTAGGAGACAAGCTATTAAAAGAAGGTATGACAGATCCAGACGTAAAAGAATTACAGGATGTTTTAAGACAGAAGGGCATATTTTCAGCTACTTCGACTGGCTATTTTGGTTCAATTACAAAAGATTCAGTTCTAAGCTTTCAGCGTTCTCATAGTTTAACCGCTGATGGAATTGTGGGACCCAATACATATCAAGCGTTAATAGCTACTTCAACAAGTGCGGTTACAAGCAGTACGCTTCTAAAATATGGAATGACTAGTAATGAAGTTGAAAAAGTACAGCAGCTGTTAAAGGAAAAAGGTTACTTTAACGCCACACCAACAGGGTATTTTGGCACAATTACTCAAACTGCCGTTATGAATTTTCAGCGGGATCATGGGTTAGCTATGGATGGAATAGTAGGTCCGGCTACTTTAAATGCCTTAAATAACGCATCTACTAGCACTACTGGTTCTTCAACTGTTAATAGTTCAACGCAAGCGACAGCTAGCGATATTGTTGCTTATTCTAAAAAATTTATAGGGGTGCCATATGTTTGGGGAGGCACGTCTCCAAACGGTTTTGATTGCAGCGGTTTCATTTATTACGTATTTAAAAATGGAGGTGGAGTAACTGTACCGCGAACAGTAGCTACCTTGTATCAGTCAGGAAAAAGTACATCTACTCCGAATATTGGAGATATCGTATTCTTCGATACTACTGGAGGTCCTTCACATGCTGGAATTTATATTGGAAATGGGCAATTTATTCATGCTGGAAGTTCAACGGGTGTAACTATTGCATCGTTAAGCAATTCTTACTGGGCACCTCGTTATTTAGGAAGTAAATCTATCCTATAATAGATTACTAGTAAAAAACACAGCAATTGAAACTAAACGGTAGCTTTATTATTATGTATGTAAATCAAGTAAAAAGTCCTGATATATAGTCAGGACTTTTTATTATAGCAGCGAGCAGTGGTGTTAATATGAAGGTTGAGCTTGCTTGAAAGAATTAGAGATATGTGTCTTCTGTAAAAGCTTGTTAATAACAACCACAATAGCCAACATACACCACTTAGCGATTCAAACGTTAAACATTCCTTATATAAGCTTGTTCCACTGACTGGCTTTTATATGTTTGAGTGTATGTGTTAAACATCGAAACATTGGTAAGTATTCCTGCAGCAAGCATTAACAATGTAAGCGAAGAACCTCCAAAGCTTATAAAAGGGAGGGTGACCCCGGTAATAGGAAGAAGACCCGTGACAGCTCCAAGGTTTACAAATACTTGAACAGCCATCATAACGGAAATACCAATAGCTAACAGTGCTCCAAAAGGATCACGACACTTAATAGCTGTTTTTAATCCTTTAAAAATAATAAAAAACAGTAGCCCTAATACAAGAAGTACACCCCAAAATCCCAGCTCTTCTGCGATAATGGCCATAATAAAATCCGTATGTGATTCAGGCAAGTAGCCCGTTTTTTGAATGCCTTGGCCCAGCCCCATACCCAATATTCCTCCATTTCCTATAGCTACATAGGAATTAACAAGTTGATATCCATCGCCTTGTTGATTTTCAAAAGGATGTAAGAATCCAGTAAAACGAGCTAAACGCCCCGGAGAAAACAAAAGGTCCATGTTTCCGGTTACTAATAAAACGGCTAACATAACAAGTGTTCCAATTACGCCTAATAAACTAATTTTTAAAATGGATTTTTTTGAAATGCCTGAACATAACACAATAGCTGCAACTGTTCCTAAAATAAGCAAGGCTCCGCCATAATCAGGCTGCAAAATAATTAAAAAACAAATAAAAAGCACAACCAGCATAGGTGGAAGAATCGACCTTTTTAAATCATTGATATACTCTTGTTTGTTTGCAAAAACAGCAGCTAAATAGATAATGAGCGTTAATTTTGTTATTTCTAACGGCTGAATAGCAATAGGCCCAATTTTAAACCAACTTTGTGCATTACCTGCTGTATGTCCAAAAGCTAAAACTAAAATAAGGAGTGCAACAGCGACACCTAATAAAATTTTTAATACTGCTTTTTCCTGATAAATTTTATACGGAATGATAGCCGCTAATGTGAATATGATAAAGCCTGCTATAAGAGCAAGCTTTTGTTTTTTATAAAAATAATCCCCAGATACACCATAACGACTAATCGCTGTTACCATGCTGGCACTGTAAACCATAATTAAACCGATTAGGCTTAAAACAACTAATGCAGCAATAAATTTGTAATCGTAACACTTTAGAATTTTTTTGAACATAAAAACTCCTCCTAAAAAAACCACCTAATAACGGCTATATACAAGAGAGAAAATAAAAAAATACACATATATTTCAATACTTTCATACGAATCTTTAGGTCTGAATTTATCTCTTTAGCTATTTTTTTACTAGTCATTGTATTACCTCACATCCTGATCAAACATATAAGCCTTTGATCGAAAGCTTATATTTAATACTAGTCCCATCAAAAACATCGTACTCATTAACGCACTTCCTCCGTAGCTTATAAACGGCAGTGGTATTCCCGTTATCGGAAGAAGGCCTATACACATGCCCACATTTTCTAAGACATGAAAGAAAACAATTGAAATAACGCCGGTACAAATGTATGTAGAGAATTGATCTTTCGTCTGAAATGCGACGGTAATAATTTGGTAAATAAGCACCATAAATAAGAAAAGGATAAGGCTAGTTCCTACGAAGCCGTAACTTTCTCCAATTGCACTAAAAATAAAGTCTGAATGTTTTTCAGGAACATATACTGAAAACTTTGATGTATCTCTTCCTGAAATGGATCCTGCACCTATTGCTTTTAACACTTGCATATAGTTGTAAGACAAGCTGTTTGCATAAGATTCCGGATCAAACCACGCATAGATACGATCAAACTGATAGGATTGAACGTGCAAATATTTTTCCAACATTTTTGGGTGGTTCAAAACCATATATAAAATACCTGAAGCGATTCCTATAATAGAAGTAAAGGTAGGAAGAATGAGCTTAAAACTTACCCCTGAAACGAATATCATGACAAAGAATAAAAAGATCATCACAAGTGCCGTTCCTAAATCGGGCTGCTGCATAATAAGAAGAATAGGGACAGCTAACGTAGCTCCTAGCTTTCCAACGAGTAAAACATCGCTTCTTATATCTCTTACGCGAAATTTTTCGTTGTGATTTCGTATCACTTTACTAAATGCTAAGATTAAAGAGATCTTTGTGAATTCCGAAGGTTGTATCGATCCAATACCAGGAAGGACGAACCAGCTTTTTGCACCATTTTTGACAGGAGCAATACTTTGAGGAGAAACGATGAGTAAAATAAGGATAAAAATATTTAGCCCATAAAAGAACCATGTGAATTGGTCCCATTGTTCCTCATCGGGCCTCATGGTGAGGAAGATAATTCCAATACCTACTGCGTACCATTCGACTTGTTTAATTACAAAGTTTGTAGAATACTGTCCTGTTTTTTGCGCGTTATAAATAGCTATACAGCTAATGATAAAAAACAGCGCAGCAGTGTAAAAGCGAGACCATAATTAAAGCTTTCCGACTTCTTGCGTTCCATCTTTAAAACACCTTTTCTTTATTAAATTTCTATTCCAATCACTGAACATAAGTTTCTCTAATATATGTAGAATTAAAAAAACATCAATAAAATAGATTTCTTCTCATGATTTATCCCAAACCTCCAATCTGTTTTACCTGTATTTTTTATATAAAAGGTCTACCAAGGGATAGCCTGTATAATTAAAAGCGTTTAATAGTCCTAATTTAATGAAAAAGCTATTTTTTGACTTCAACTTATTTTTTTTGTTGAATACTATAAATTTGCCTAAAGGAAACTTTTTGGGCGTAAGAAACCCTTTAAAAATAAAATTTTAACTTAGAAGAGACTGAAATGCCTATATACGCTAGCAAATCATATAGTTTAGTTGAATCCTGATTTATTTTTCCTTCGGGAAACAGTTTAACATTAAGGAAAAATATTTGCCTAATAAAAAACTTAGAATCTTACTAAAGATTAAAGTGCACTGGCTCAATGAATATAGAAAGCTATGATGTCGTTAATTCTCTTTTAACTCAAAAAGCTGACCATGATGGTCAGCTTTTTAGGTTAATAAATAAATTATTTTGCTTGCTTCTTGTGTCATCGTGATTTTATCATAGGAAAATGAAAAATAAGTGAAAATATAAATATTAATACAAATAAGTAAAAATATTAAGTTTATAGAAATTTAAGGTGATATATAAAAATATTTAGAAAGAATGTTTGTTAAAGTTTTACCTTCTAACTTTTATATAAAAGTGTGATCACTTGCAGCGCGCAAAATTTTTTTGAAGATTACCTTTTTATTTTTATGAATATTGAGCTTTATGATACGATATGAAGTGAACTTTTTAAATGAGGGTCTATATGCAAAAAATTAAAGGTAGAAGAGTAAAGATCAGCATATTCATGCTGGGATTAGGGATTATTTTTTTTCTGTTTGCCGGGAAAGAGCTTGTCGTAAACGAAAAGCCTGTAAAATCTGACGTGATTATTGTGTTAAGTGGTGATAATGATCGGCTGGAGAAAGGAATTGAATTATATAAAAAAGGCTATGCGTCTCATTTAATTCTTTCGAACGGTCAAGAGAATAATTTTTATCATCAAGCCAAAGACTCTGGGATACCTGAGGATTCAATTATATTAGAAAATCACGCTACAAGTACTATGGAAAATGCTAAATTTACAAAAGAGCTAATGATGAACAATCATTTTCAATCCGCTATTGTTGTTTCTTCCAACTATCATATGAAAAGGGTAGAAAAAAACTTTAATAAAGAATTTAAGGATACCAAAATACAATTAACCTATTGTTCTAGTGGAAGTCGTTATTATAATCCACAGAGATGGTGGGAAACTGCTTTAAATAGAAAAGTTACCTACACAGAATACGTCAAGCTTATTGGCAATTATTTTGGTTTTAGCGGAAAGAAATCTAAAGAATTATTAAGAGAATTTATCTAACAAAATCGTATAAAAAGTCCATAGGGGATGCCTCTATGGACTTTTTGCTGTTTAAAATTACGAGTAGTTTAACGTAATCTTATAAGCTCATATGAAATGGAATGATAATAGATTACTTGTTTAACATAAAGGAAAGCACGGTGCCCCATATAAAGATTACTAAATAGAATAATCTTTGCAACAGGCCGGTAGGCATAGGAACAAAAAATACAAGCATAATAAGTATAAGGATGACTAGTAAGGAGACTAAGCAGCCATAAGTCCAATACTTGCCCCTGTTTAAAGAGGATGCATATATCCAAAGACCAGCTAAAACATTGATCATGCCAAGCTGAGCGAATATTGAATGCCAAAATAAATTTATATCAGCCGGTATAAAGCCTGAAACAATATTACCTAAAGCTAATATAAGAATAAAAGCTGTTGCAAGTTGGGTTATTTTTGTTTTCTTTAGGTTTTGTGAAATGTACAAAACACCAATTGAAAGTGTTAATCCATTTATAATAAACAATACGTTCATCCAGAAATGGTGAGGAGAGCAAATTTCATGAGGTGCAATTGAATAGGTGTAGGTTCCACAAGAAGTTACGCCAAGATCACTCATTGCGTGATTTAAAAAACTGTAGGGAGCAGTTGAAGTCAAAATAAAGAAAGGTTCAACTAAAAAATACAAGCAAGTAGCAAACCAGCTTAAAATGCCAACCTTTTTTGATATATACAGAATCATCACCTCTTAAAAAGTGTTATATACGAATTATATATCCAAATAATGTTAAAAATAATGACCTTGAAGCCTATTTTTATATAGGGCTTGGGGTTGGTGTGAGGAAGGAGAACAAAGTGTTTAACTTGGAGGTGTTTAGGAAAGGACCTCTTTACTAATGCTTTGTAGCAGTAGAGAGGTCCAAAAGCAGCTTAATTAGAAATGAACAACGTTGATTATTATACGGCCTGACTTACGTGTAGTTTAATGTATCCAAAACGCGGTGGCATTCAAGATGTTTTCTCTAGAATTTAATAATCTGCTGTTTTTTGAATATCTACATCATATTCATGTGCAAATGTTTCTAACTCCTTAAAAACATTTGGTGGATTAAATAATGTTATTCGCATATTCCACCCGTTTTCTACTTTTACTACTGCTAATTTTGATTTCCAACTTAACCGTTTAAATACAATTCTTTTAATGTCCCTTGGTTTAACGGTTTTTGCATATACTTTAAACCATAATATATATATTCTATAGGTTAAAGTATCTCTGTCTATTTCAAATTCATATCTTATGAAAAGCACAAGAAACGAACAAAGGATAGCCAAAAGAAGTAAAAAGGCAAGTGCTTTATACTGAATTGCTTGAATCCATAATAAAGCATTTAAAGGTAATAGAGTAAAAATAATAGTTTTTTGAGCGGTAGCTTTAAATAACATAAAGTCCCCTTCCTTTAGTAAATAAACCAACTTATTTTTCTTCTATGATATTATTTAGTTATTGATTTAGATTAGATTTATATCGGGAGGTCTTTTATATGTATAATACCATTTCAGATTTTATCCAAGAATGGAACAACGAAGCCATGCTGACTCAAAAAGTTTTAGATAGCTTGACGGATGATTCGTTGAAACAACAAGTGTATCCTGAAGGGCGTACGTTAGGGAGAATTGCTTGGCATTTTACAACAAATATTCCAGATTACCTAACTGAATTCGGATTAAGCATAGACAGAATTGAAAGTACAGCAAGTGTTCCATCTTCAGCACAGGAAATCGCTATAACCTTTAAAAATGTAAGTTCTCATGCTGCTAAAATCATTGAACAGCAATGGACAGATGAATCCCTAGAACACACTCAAGAAGCGTTCGGAAGAACCCAATCAAATGCCACAATCTTAATGGGACTAATCAAGCATATTGTTCATCACCGAGGTCAGATTACCATTCTTATGCGTCAAGCAGGCCTAAAACCTGCTGGAGTTTATGGACCTCCAAAAGAAGATTGGGTTCATTTAGGTGTGGAAAACCCACCGCTTTAATAATATCAGGTAAATAAAAAAGAGGCTGCCCATAGAAAATACTATAAAATTATTTTCCAGGCAGCCTTTACGTAAAACCTAATTAATCAGTTAGTGCTTACTCTGAAAAAGCTTTTGAGTAATGTACAACACCTTGCACATTTTTTAGAGATCCTTCTGTTAACTCTATGGCCATAAAAAATTCTTCAGGCACGTCAAATGGAGCATATATATTCCATAAGCTAGCTGGTTTAAATCCAAACTTAGGATAGTAATCTTTGTGCCCTAAAACAATTGCTGAATGATAACCAAGCTCTTTTGCGCGTTTTAACGCAGCATGTATTAGTTGGCTCTCAACACCTTGCTTTTGATACGGAGATGCAACTGAAACTGGAGCAAGTGCCAAAGAATCGATAGCAATTGTTATTTTAGATAAAAGAATATGACCTATAATACCTGCATTCTGATTAAATGCGATTAATGAAAGTTCAGGAATAAAGGGATCTGACTTTCTAATCCATTTTACCAGTAAATGTTCTTTCTTATCGCTGTATTCTTCATTTAAAAAGGCGCTTTTCACAACTTCTTCAGTGAGTTCTTGTTTAATTAAGATATCTATAATTAGTATGTATATATTTTATAGTGTTATATTTTATGAGTCCACCTTTAATACATAATATTTGTAAATTTTTATGGTAAAATATACTATATATGTTAAATTGGAGTGTGTAAAGAAGGGGTAATATCTGATGTTAAACGTATTATTTATATGTTTAGTAAGCTGCTTCATCATTTATATTGGGAAACATGTATGGAAAAAAGGTAGTACTAATTTTATTGCTGGGTATGGAAAGATATTTACACCTAAGGATGAAAAACAGCTCGCTAAAGGAATTGGGCTTATTATTATGTTATTTGGCTTTGAATCTATGATATTTCCTATTCTCTCTTTGCTTTTTGAAGGGATAGGCTTTTATTATGGATTGCTGGTTGTGTTGAACTTCTTCGCTTTATTCGGGCTTATGATAAAGGATCAGGTGCAAAGAGAAGCCTAAAGGGGGAGAAAACGATCAATAAAAATATTCGGCTTATGATTGGTTTAATCAGCACTATTATCCTATGTTTTTATGGAATAAGAGGTTTATTCATACATGAAACAATACCGTTTTCTTCTTATCTCTTTGCGGTAGGTGGAGCTATTTCTACCATTGCTCTTATCTGGGGATTAATAAAGAAAGATGCAGCTTAAATTGAAAGAAGTGATGATGTGAAAAGACGATGGATTTCCTGGTGTATAGCTAATATAATTTGGATCATACTTTTCGCTGTAGGCACAGCTGTTATCTGGACAAGAGAAGTGGATGGAGCGGGTGTTACCCAAACACCGGAGCTAAAATTATTGGGATTTATAGTGTTGCTAATTGCATTTATTTTCCCTTTGATTATTCAAGTTATATGGCTAATTATTAATTTTAAAGTTAGTAAGCATGTACTATAGAAAATAGGAAGGATGTTATGAAATAGAAAGGGTGATATGTATGCAAAGAAAAAAGTGCTCTAAATGTGATTCAGCTCTAACCAAAGCCCGTATTCAATCATCACCTGGTACAGTAGGTGTAAATAAAACACCAAGCAGCGTATTGAATAATAATCACAATTACAGTGAGTTAATACCTTACGTTTGTTCAAGCTGCGGTTATGTGGATTTTTATGTGGAGGAACCCGGAAAGTTTGTTTAATAGAACTTTTAGGATTGTTCGTTTTCGAATACATTATGATACGTCACTGAACTTGGTATATCGCCTAATATCAATTTTAATCAAGGGGTAAGGAAAATGATTTTCGGAGGCTATTATGAAGAGAACACTTAGTTTTCTGTCAGTAGTTTATTTAACCGTTCTAACTGCATGTAATCAAGAAAGTACAGGAACGAATAAAGAAAGTTCTTCTGCCATCATTATTGTAGTTGAAAACAAGGAATATAACGGAACAGAAGATAAATTAGATCAAACACAAGAAATAGGAGGCCAAATAGGGACAATAGAAAAGAAAACTAAAGCAACTAAAATGCCCGCAGGTAATAATCAATCAAACTATTTTACAGTTGGTTCAAAAATCTATTCAGTAAAAGGAACAGAGGATTATATTATAGTTAAAGATAAAGATCATAAAAGTCAGTTAATGAAAAAGGTCGTCCAAAAAAGGTGAGTATTATTTAATTTGACTACTTTATCTTTCAGAAAATACGTTCTATGTGAGCGTATTACATATATCAAAACCTAATTATAGTAAAGAAAAAAATTTTTTAAGAGGTCGAAAGTGAATAAAAAAATTCGATGGGGTTTAGCTAGTTGTATAACAATTATAGGGGCGTTAAGTATATATTTTTTCTTTTTTTCTTACGACAAGTTTTATGTAACAAAAGAGGAGAATATGTTTAACACAAAGCTTTTAAGTGATACATATGGAAATTATAAGTGTATGGAGATGGCCGATCAAACGAAGTACGACTCTAAGAAATATTTTAGAGCCTTTGGCAAAACACAAAATGGTGATTTTATTTATGGTATTAAAGGTGATCCTAAGCATGAACAAGTGTTGCTAATTGAAAACACAGAGATGCCTATGTGGTTTTTATATTCTCGTCAATAAAGATACTAAAGTGTCTATAAAACTCATTATATTAAATAAAGATAGTGTATCATTTTTATTTTGAAATAGAGGTGGGATAAAAAAGGGGTGTTATGAAAAAGTTCTATCTTGGTTCGTTTGTTATTTGTTTGTTGTTTATCATTTCCGCTTGTTCAAAAACGGAATATGTAAACAATGTTGATTACTTAAAATTACAAAAAGCAGAGGTAATGCTGACAGATGATAAAAAAATCGTTGGGGAAATGATAGTACCTGATAAAAAGAATAAAAGTAAACGTATCGTTCCAACGGAGTTACACTATACATTCACGATGGAAAATACGTCCAATAATAGTATGGCTCTCGCTGACCCTGATAAAATAAACATTCGCATAGAACCAGATAAAGAGTTAGTATCAGCTGTAAAAGAAGCAATTGGTTCAAATATTTATAATATGGATAACAATAAGTTAGGGATTGGTATGAGTATAGGAGAAACTCCATCTAAAGGAACAAGTAAATTCACTCTTAGTTATACCTTAGGAGCAAAACAAAAAAATAGTGAATTACCTCTTTTGCCAGCTGAAGAAAAACTAAAAAAGCTACAGGCTAATGCATTAAAAGGCACACTCATCATCTCTCAAGATGACAAGGACATTGCGGATTTCAGGTTAGATTCAAGACAATAAACATGCTTTCAAGTGTAAATAAGCGAATAATCGACTTACTCTGGTAACATACGGAGTTAGTGGATTATTCTTTTATATTTAAGCGCTTTTATGTGACAGCTTTTTTTACGTGTGAGATTAGTTTTAATCATTTAGTCACGATAAGCGCTCGAATAATTTCATTCCAGTAGTATTTGAAGCTTTTTTCACTTGTTTCTTTTTGCGTGAGGCTAATTGATTCTTTTGTATTTTCTTTTTTTATAGTCATTATGATTTCCCCTTATCTCTTTATATTTAGTATGTTGTGGTTTGATTTACCATATTTTATAATGAAATTAACGATCGTTACAGATGAACATTCCGATTGAATCAATCGAAATATCCGATTATAAAGAGGTGAGAAAAATCGAAATAAAACAACTGATTACATTTAAAACAGCTGCAGAAAACTTAAATTTCACCCATACGGCTAAAATTTTGAATTTTGCTCAATCAAGTGTTACTGCCCAAATAAAAGCTCTTGAAAATGAACTTGAAACTCCTTTATTTGAACGTCTCGGAAAGCGATTGGTTTTAACAGAGGCAGGTAGAGAATTTAAAAGTTACGCCGATAAAATGATTCAACTGACTAAGGAAGCAAAAAACGCTGTAGGTGGAGTGGAGGAGCCTGCGGGTACGCTTATTATTGGATCTTCTGAAAGTCAGTGTACATATAGATTGCCTCCAATATTAAAAGAGTTTAAGGATCAATTTCCAAAGGTTAAAATGATCTTTAAGCCCATCTACTCTCAAGAACAAACAAGAGCGCAGCTACTAGATGGAACTCTTGATATTGCCTTTACAATGGAGCCTATTCAGCATTACGATGCAAATCTACATACGCAATGTCTTGTTGCAGAAAACCTAAAAATTATAGCTTCTCCTCAGCATCCTTTAGCTGATAAAGTGGAAATTTACTTAGAAGATCTTGAGAATGAGACTCTGTTGTATACCGAATCAGGTTGTTCATATCGAGTAGTATTGGAAAACTTGTTTCGCGAGGCGGGTATTTGTACATCCACTAAATTTGAATTTGTAAGCGTAGAAGCTATTAAGCAATGCGTCATGCTAGATTTAGGTATTGCGATATTGCCCGAAGTAGTAGTAAAAGGAGAGCTTGAGAACGGCATGTTAAAAGAATTGGCTTGTACTAAAATTGATACGCCTCTTTATACACAGATGTTTTGGCATAAAGATAAATTTATGTCTCTTCCTTTACAATCTTTTATTCAATTGGCTTGCAGTACTTTTGGTTTAAATTATATAGGTATCGAAAGTAAAAAACTCTAGGTGAATTATGCTGACTAAAGAATTACACAGGATACATAAAATAATCTAATATCTTTCCTAATAAGATAAGAGGTGAAGGAAATCTTCATTTCTTCACTAATATATAGATGAACCTTAATAAACTAGATTTTAATTGGTGAAATCTGAGTTAGGAGTTGATCTAATTTGAAAATGGGAGTAAATCAAATTGAACTAAATGGTTTAACATTTCAATATCGAGAGTCGGGCGAAGCTTCGGCACCCGCCATTATTGCACTTCACGCTTTGGGAATGAGTGCAGAGTCGTGGGATGAAGTAGCAGCTGTATTAGGAGAGGAATATCGATTTTTAGCTTTAGATCAGCGAGGACACGGTGGAAGTGAAAGAACCGGCACCTATACGTTTGAACTTATGTGTGATGACTTACTTCAGTTCGTAAATGCGATGAATTTGGAGCGCTTTACGTTGATTGGGCATTCTATGGGCGGTACGGTGTCCTATCTTTTTTCTGAAACATTTCCAGAAAGGGTAGATCAATTGATTGTTGAAGACACTCCTCCACCTTTTACAGGAGAAAAGTTCGAAATTCCTGCCAAACCTCCTGGTTCTTTACCGTTTGACTGGAAGGTTGTACCTTCAATTCTTCAACAGTTAAACACCCCCAACCCTAAATGGTGGGGAAGTCTTACAGAAATAATTGCACCTACTCTCATTATAGGAGGAGGATCGAGCCATATCCCTCAAGATAAATTGCAGGAAGTTTCTAAGCGCATTCCAAATTGTAAATTAGTAACGATAGAAGGGGCTGGACATGAGGTGCATGCAGGAAACTTATCCGCTTTTTTAACTGCTGTGAAAAGCTTCCTTGTTTCGTGACTTTCTGGATCTTTTATTTAATTTGAAAATTTGGTTAAGTAAATAACATGGTTAAAGTTATTAAACTTTTATAGAAAGGGAGACTATACGTTAGTCTCCTTTTTAATACGCGAATATGTTAATATATAGATTATATGTAATTAAATTCATAATAAAATATTTTTTATGAAATATAAATAAATGTCTTTTAATAGTAGTAGAGAATGCTATAACTCATTGAATGCGTATTTTTGAAAGGAGGAGAGTTTCTTGTTGAAATTTATAGAAAAAGGTTTTGTCTATGGCCTTATTTTAGGAGGGTCATTAGGTTTCTTTGTGATTCCATATAAAGAAGTTGAATCAGTCGGTGATGGTGTAACAGAAACAACCTATTTAAACCTTATTGATTATATTATTCACCTAATTCGCTTTAGTATAGTTATAGCTGTATTAGGGGCTTTAGTAGGATTTTTTCTTTATAGAAAAAAGAGTTTGAAGTGATCCATCCAAGCTTTTTTTCTACTGATGATTAAGTACATTATGGCAGATGATAACTAAATGGGCCATATAAACATGTACCTAGTTCAGGGAGGTCCAAATTGAAAAAACGTTTTAGTCAATATTCACTGTGGTTATCGTTGCTGGGGATGGTTGTTGGTGTTGGACAGTATTTTACACCCATACACAGCTCAAAAATTTTGTATGTATGTATCACTGTTTACTTAATAGGATTCTCATGTGGAATAATAGCTTTTGGAAAACAAGAAAAAGGGCTGATGAAATATTTTAGTTTAATCTCTTTTGTAGTAATTCCAATATTTATGATAGCGGGCTTTTTATTTTTTGCAATGAATTTCGGCGAAAAATAAAAGAAGGTAGTGATATTAAAAGTTTTTATGTTAAAATTTGTATGTGAGATGTAAAAACATAATTCGGTTGGTAGTCCGGATGCATTGATATGTATTAATGTCAGTAACCTTCCCCTCCTCGGGATGTCCATCATTTCATAGTATGTGTAGAGGAGGGAATCGTTATGTCACTAACGATTTACCATGATGGTCAGTTTTGGGTAGGAATTATTGAAGTTGTAGAAGGCGGTAAGTTAAAAGCATTTCGTTATATATTTGGAGCAGAACCAAAAGATACAGAGATATTAGACTTCATTTATTACAAATTGCTAGAGGTGATCAATCAATCAGTTCATGCAGGTCTTGATGCAAAAATAAAATCTAATAAAAAGGTAAATCCAAAACGCTTACAGCGCCAAGTAGCAAAAGAGATAAATAAGGTTGGTATTTCGACTAAAGCTCAAGAAGCCATGAAGCAAGAGTACGAAGAAAAGAAAAAAAGTAGAAAAAAGAAAGCTAAACAATATCGTGAAGAACTGAAGGAACAAAAGTATTTCCTAAAGAAACAAAAGGCAAAAGCTAAGCATAAAGGCAAATAGAAAACAAATAAAGAGCCTTATTTAAGGCTCTTTATTTGTTCTTATTCTTTTACTATAGGAACATTCTTAAAAAATTGTTCTCGAATAGCTGCCGATTTAACTGTTTTATTTATCTTTTCTTTATTATCATCTATAAATTGCTGTGTTTTTTCTTTATCAAATAATTTATTACTATCCGGTAAAGTTTTAATGTTGTCAGAAATAAACTGTTCCATTTCTTCTCTAGATACTGAGAATTTTTGATTGTCTACTTTAAAATTGTAACCTTGAGCATTAGGCACTAATATTGTTAAATAAATAGCATTGTAAAGAAAGTTTTTCTCCAATGTATTCTTACCGTTAAACCAATATTTTAACGTTTCATCTTCTGATAAAGAGCCTTCTTTAGTACCATAAATTATTTTTGGTGTTTTATTATGTAGATCGATTTCTTTAAACGTTTCTCCTCCAGGCAATGCTCTTACGATAGCTACTACGTTAGAATTATCTCCGACATAAGTTCCGCTGTGCTCTTTAAACCTTTGTACATCAACAGTGTTAATACTTGTGACTTCTTCTTTTGAAGAACAGCCGGTTATGCCTACTAGGAGTAATAAGATTAAACAAAAAAATACCTTAAAATATCTCATAAAAACCCTCCATTTTCTTACTTTAATACCCTTATGTGGATATTTCATGAATTATTAGTGTATCGTAAATAGGCTGCCTTGAAAAGATGCAGGTACTTTTGTACAAAATACCCTTTGCTATAGGAAACGTTTTTGTCAACTGCTAGTAGAAGGAAGGAATTTTGAAATATGAAAAGACCCCAAAGCTTTCTTAAAAAAGCGCTTTGAAGTCTTCATTCCTCTTTTTTTATTTTTAAGAGCTAATCACTACAATTGCTTCGATAATTTGGTCCCAGTCCTCACTATGAACTTCATGTCCTGTACCCTCAAGAGCTATTAATTTAGCATGAGAAATAGCTTTTGCAAGCGCAAGTCCATGTTCATAAGGCAGTGCCGGATCTTTTGTTCCATGAATAATCAGCGTAGGTGTGCTAATTTCACTCAACCTGTCATAATATTGGCCTCCTCCTTGAAGCAAAGCATGGTTAAATCTACTCGGCAGCTGTTTGGCACGGACAGCTTCTCTTTTTGCTAGCTTATACATTCTTTCCTCTTCATAAGGTTTTGTTCCACTTAAAGTTTTCCATCCACCTGCAAGGTAGTGAACGATTGCCTCTTGATTTGACCAGTCTATGGAAGTGCTTTTTGTATGATAATCAAGTATACGCTGTTCCATTGGAGGCAATTTTTCCGCCTCAGTTCCAAATACGCTTGATGCAATTAAAGTAAGAGAATCTATGCGATCCGGATATCTAAGAGCAAGAATCTGACCTATCATTCCGCCCAAAGACATTCCAACAATATGAGCTCTTTCTATAGAGTAAGCATCTAAAACGCCAATTGCATCATCAGCCATATCCGTTATTGTATAGTTAGAAGTACCCGGCGGATAAGTGGTAGAGCGGCCTAAATCACGATGGTCGTAACGAATAACAAATCTCTCTTGTTCAGCGAGGCGAAGACAGAAGTCTTCATCCCACCAATCTAACGAGGACATTGCTCCCATTATTAAAAGTACAGCAGGATTTTCTGGGTTCCCAAAACTTTCTGTGTAAATCTCTACGTTATTTATTTTTAGTATTTGTTCATTCATTCGTATACCTCCTTTTAAATGTTAGAGAAATGAAAAGCAGCCCTTTATTCAGTTCTCTAAAATGAGGATATTTCCTTTTGGAATTTTACTGAGGAAATCCATTATTCTGTCTATCTCTTTACCAAAGATTGAAATATAACCAAAACCAAGGGAAGAGGACAAGCATAAACTTGTTAGAGATCGAGAGTTTACTACCTGTAATAAGTTCTGTATTGACTAGAATAGAGCAGGAAAGTTGAAGGCACGTATGGAAGACTAATCATGTGAGGTGAAAACGAGAATGAATGATTACTATGGAGAAAATACCTTTTAACCTTTACTTACATTTTTTCATTTATTCCAACTCAATAGATTAATATACATATATAGGATTGCTGAACACATGTGCTATTGGTGAGCATACCTTTGTTCAGCGTTCCCATGAGGAGATGCTTTATGAAGCGATTAATAAATAAAATTGCGATTGTGACTGGTGCTAGTCGGGCAAAAGGTATTGGTACTGAAATATGCAGGGAGTTAGCTAGAGAAGGCGCAGATATTTTTTTTACTCATTGGTCAAATTATGATCGTTTAATGGATTATTGTAATGAGGATGATTTTAATTGGTCGAAGCATCTGATTGAGGAGATACGCAGTCTGGGAGTACGATGTGAATCGATGGAATTGGATTTATCACAGCCCGATGCATCAAGAAAACTGCTTGATACAGTTCAAACCAAACTGGGTTCTCCATCAATCCTTGTAAATAATGCAACACATTCTGTGGACGTAGATTTTCGTTCGATAGATGCTGATATGCTTGATGCTCATTATAACGTGAATGTTAGAGGAACATGTCTTTTAACTGTTGAGTTTGCACGTCTAATCGAAGGTAAGCATGGCGGTCGAATTATTAATATGGTATCAGGTCAAGACAAGTCACCTGAGCCTGGAAATTTGGCTTATGTTGCAACAAAAGGGGCTGTTTCTACATTTACTAAATCAGTTGCTATTGAATTAGCACCTCTTAAAATTACTGTTAATGCTGTAGATCCTGGACCAACTAACACTGGCTGGATGAACAGTAAGTTAAAGGAAGAGTTACTGCCAAAGTTCCCAATGGGTCGACTTGGTGAGCCCCGAGATGCCGCGAAATTAGTTATCTTTTTGGCAAGTGAAGAATCAGAATGGATTACCGGACAAATTATTCACTCAGATGGAGGCTTTTGGTGATTTAACATAGCAGTAGTCTTCCACTTTTTTAGGAAATTTTTGTATGAAACAAGCAGTTAAAAGGATCTTCGAATGAAGATTCTTTTTTATAATGTAACGTAACATTAATGGGCCATGAAGGGAAAAGTACGGGCTTTTCTAAATCAGTAGTAAAATAAGGTATCTTATTATGATGAATGTTTTATCACTTTCACTTATTGACGACAAATCGGGTATATTCAGGGGGAATATTTATATGTCAGGCTTTGAGGACGAAGAAGTGCTAACAGGAGGGAATGTCTCTAACGTTTATCGCTCGGGAGATACTGTACGACGAGAATTAAAATCAGATAGTCATAAATTTCATAAGCTATTAAAGCATTTAGAAAACAAGGGGTTTAGTTATGCACCAAAATTTTTAGGCATTGACGAAAAAGGGAGAGAGGTCTTGTCATTTATTGAAGGTGAAGCTGGTAATTATCCCTTGAAGAAATATATGTGGTCCGATGATGTTTTGATAGAAATAGGGAAAATGCTCCGTCTTTATCATGATTCAGTGAGTGATTTTTTATTTGATGACAGCTGGAAATCAATAGATAACACGCCTAAACCATTTGAAATACTATGTCATAATGATTTTGCTATATACAACATTATTTTTAATGATGAGAGACCAACAGGAATTATTGATTTTGATGTTGCAGCACCTGGGCCAAGACTTTGGGACATCGCTTATACTCTTTATACGTGCGTCCCTTTGAGTAGATTTTATCTTTCTGAAACAGGTGAGAAAATTCATTATAATTCATCACAGCATGCTCAACATAGAAAGCGAAGAGTGAAATTATTTTTTGAATCTTATGGCGAAGAATTACAGGAAGGTTATTTAGAAATGGTATTGCTGCGATTAGAGGGGTTATGTAAAACAATCACAAGAAAAGCCAATGATGGTGATATTGCGTTTCAAAAAATGATAGACGAAGGGCATCTTGAGCATTATCAAAACGATATCAAATTCATTTATGAACATAGGAAAGAATGGATTTAATTTTAATAGAGGAGCCCTGGTCATGCGAATTATTAATATTAGAGAACAGGTAGAGTACAAAGACAAAGCTATTGAATATATTCAGCGTAAGTGGGCGAGTAAAGAGAATTTAAGGCTTTATGAAGACTGTATTATACATAGCTTAAAGACAAATAATTGTATTCAATAGATTAACTATTAATTTTTATTTGAAATGTTTTTAACGGTTTCAATCAGTGAATAGCGGGTATAAGTTGATTATACAAGCGTAGTGCCCCCCAGGAACATGCATGTATATTTCTTTTTCTTACTTACCCTGTTTGAACCCTCCTATTGTGGAGGGTTCTTTTTTTGTGTTTAAAAGATACAACTTTTTAGACTATATACACCGGACACCTTAATCATATCTTATAGTCAATAAATCAATGCAACAACAGTGTTACGAGATGAAAGAGGTTCAGTGTAGTTTTGAATTGCGGTAACAAAAACGACCGTTACGTACTAAAGGCTAGCTTTTTATATGTGCTCTAGAAAGAGGCATTATACTCACTAGGAATGAATGTAAGAGAGATTGCAGAAATACTATGGACAGATATGCCAAATTTTAAATTGGTAAAATATTTTTTGTGATTTTACGCGCTTTGCTTATGCCAATTTTCGTTTTTTTCATAGTATGTACTATAAACGTATAAGGAGGTGAAGTTATGCCAGGACGTCGTAGTGGAGATCGTCGTACATCTCAATCTCGCTCTATAGTAGATAATTTTCGAAGAGGAGATAAAATTCAAGTTTTTTCTGCTGGAAGACAACTTGATGGAAATGGTACGTTTATTCGAGCAGAAGGCGGATTTTTAGTATGGGAAGATAATTCAGGTAATAGAAATACGACTAGTTTAGAAAGTATCAGCGTTCGCAGATTAAGAAAACGCAATTGTTAATAATTTGGACAGGCTCTGATTTTATATAAATAAAAAACACTTTCAAGCTGATAACTAGGTATGGATTACCGAGCAGTCACTTGGAGGTGTTTTTTTCTCATGAAGAACTATTGAAGAAAAACGAGGTGAAGGCAACCTTTTTTGTGGTCGGTACTAAAGCAAAAAAGTACCCTGAACTGATTCAGCGCATGCACAATGAAGGGCACTTAATCGGAATTCATAACTACGTACATCACTCCAACTGGTTTATGTCGCCTTGGAAAGTTAGAAATGGACTTAAAAATACAGCCAAGGTGATTAAATCTATCGCTGGAGTCACACCTATTTATTATCGCCCGCCTTGGGGAATGCTCAACCTTTTCGATTTTATTAGAAGAGGTAAATATAAGATTATTCTATGGTCAATCATGGCGGAAGATTGGCGAACCTCTGGCGGAAGCGAAAAGATTAAACAACGTCTAGCGAACATAAAAGGCGGAGACGTCATTTTGCTGCACGACTGCGGAGATACGCTCGGGGCGGAATCTGAAGCTCCAAGAAACACAATTAATGCGTTAAGAGATGTATTAAAAACAGTGCAAACAAAAGGATTCACTTGTGTCCATGTTGATGAATTGGTAGAGAAGCTATAGGTAGTAAGAGGATTAGAGGATTATCTTTATTAAAGCTTGCAAATGAAACTTTAATTCTTGTTATTACAGTAACTAAATATCTTGTCTGTTATAAAAAAAGAACCTCTATTTTTAAAGAGGTTTTTTTTATGACCAGTAAAAATTTATGGTAATATAATCATATATTGGTTATATTTATAATTTCGTAATTTTTAAAATCTGTGTTGATTGAATCAGCAGTCAATTTAAACGAAATCTATGAAAGTAGGGTAGTTCTTGAAAAAAGTTATTTTGAAATTCTTTGTATATTTTTTAATCTTCTTTGGAGGAAACTTAATGATTAATATTCTGTTTACTTCTAATTTTAATCTTTTAACAGCATTTCCAACTGCTATTGGAGTTTCCTTTGGGATTGCTGTTTTTGAGTATTATACATATAAAAGAGGGAAGGAAGCATAAAGTGCCGTGTTTTTGACCCAATACATAAAATAATTTATTAGAAATTTAAATATCATAGTATTAAATTATAAAGATTTTGAGGTTTAAGATGGGAAATCTGTTTAATTGTTTTTACTTTTTTATTGCCGTTTTAGTTGGCTTATACTTTTTTATTACTAATAAACACTCTAGAAAACCATTATTCATGTTCGTATTATCGCTGCTTTTATTTTATAGCAGCGCGTATTTCTTTTACTATAAGACTTATCCAATTAACTTACTCAGTACATCATCCATACTTGTGTTTTGGTGGATCATTCTTTTATTACTAAGAGAGATTTATTCTAGAGAAGAAAATATTTTCTGGAATCTTTGTTTAATCTATGTAGCGCTATACCACTCTTTTCATTATGTTTTTGATTCATTGGCTCAAAAGAATGTTTGGTATGGATCTATCTTTTATGTTTATACAAATGTGGGATTACTTTTTCTAGGCTCATACTATTTATTAAGAATTCACAAAAATAGAAGTGTGAGTTAGGGTGAACAAAGCTCCTTAGAGCTCATTGTCCACAATTCTTGTTGCATTAAATTTTTATAACAGATTGCTTTGCAGAAAATCAATTATTTTTCATCATTTAATAAATATTATTAAATCTCATAGACGCCTTGTATATTTTTATATTATTTACCGCAATTTAAAAGAAAAAGGTGAGGCTGATATAATGGCTAAAATAATTCCATCCTTATGCATTTTGCTGGGGGCTTATGTTCTTATTGTATTCATCGACGTTTTTCAGGGAAACTATATGTTTCAATCGTTTTATAACCTAAAACAATATTTTGTAATTGCCCGTGGGGAAGATTATTTTTTAGTTATTTTATTTGCTTTGATATTCCTTACTGTTAGCATTTTTCCTGTTTTTAAAAAATAATAGCCTCCCTTGTCATGAAAGGGCAGGCTTTATTTTTTGTTTTATATATGCTGTAATCAGCAATAGAATAGGAATTGCTATATGAAAAGGGAGGTGTAGTAAATAAGGAACAATTTTGAGTCCTTCATTTATATGAGCTTGGTAACTAGGAGCAATCATCAGTGAGGAGAAAAAAATGACACCGCCAATTAAATAAATGTTTGTAACAGAAGATTTCATTCGAAACAAATCAGCCGCGCCAATCACTGCACAAAAGAAATAGATGGTTATCTTAACAAAACCTAAAATGACCATAAGAATAAGAATAAAGGTATCCAACCTTTGAATAAAACTAGCTATGTTAATGTAACTCACAGCTGTAAGAGCCGGGAAAGAGGATCTTAAAACAGTCTCTGGTCCGAGTACACACAAAAGAATAATCGAGTTAATGGTTAAGACAATTCCTCCTGATATAATGGCGGATAACCCAATTATTGCAGCCTGACTTTTTTTATTCAAATAAGGAAGAATCATAGTGAAGGTAATCAATTCCCCGAAAGGAACAGTAATACCAAGAGGGACTAACTCTTTCCCTATGTTTCCCCATCCATTTGCTAATACAGGTTGAAGGTTCTCCACTTTGATATAGCCTCCCACTACATACAAAACATTTAATATAAAAAGAGTCAGTAAAATAACAACAAAACATAGGCATGTAACTCGTGCGAATGCTTCTATTCCTAAGTGAATACTATAAATTAACACAAAGGTCATGCATATGCCCAGCGTAATAATTGATGTAACATAGTAAGAAGAGCTAATTAGTAATTCTTCAAAATCACGCAGTACTCTGGAAGCAATATAAACAAAATATATAATATAACAAAAGCTGATAGCACTGCCTACATATTTACCCCAGATTTTAATGAGATAGCCGGTCAAAGGAATGTTAGGGTATCTCTTGTATAAGGAGATATACACTAAATACAGTACACATCCAAAAATAGTAGCTAAAAGGGGGACTATCCATGCATCTTGCTTAGCAGCCTTTCCGATATCTAAAAGTAACGTACTGCCTAATATAAAGATAAACATCATACAAAATAGTTGAAACCCATCGATTTTTATTTTAGTCAATGCTTTTTCAGCTCCTCATTTAATTTACCTCATAAGGATTTGTCCGCATTCCGGTATTTACAATACTGACGTTCACATTCGTGGATATCTTAGCGCTTGAAAATAGATTCTCCCAATTCTGTTTATGCTGGCGCCAATAACTGGGGTTAGTTCGAGACAAGCTATCACCAAAGCCAAATATATCTGCCTTTTCTTTTTGTGCGATGTGAATAGTTTTTGTAATTTCCTTTTGTATTTCCTTTTGGACTTCTTTTTCCAACTCTTTTAATACCTTAGGGTTGCTTAAATCTTTTTGGCATGATATTTCCGTAATTTCTCCCATTATGTTCAAGTCTGTATGAATGAAAGGTTGTCCACGGCGGATTGCTGTTTTTATTTGGCCTTTTATTCCAGTCGCTGTAACTGTGATATTCCCATTTATATTACAAGGGAAAACAAGGGCTGTGCTTTTCACTTCAGACGTAATAAGTTGAACAGATCGAGCCTCATCGCCATCTAGCCATCGAACTAATTTTCCTTTTCTAAACATGGCTAATCCGTTTACCTGCATAGCACTTGGGCTGGTATTGTCTAAATTGCCTGCTTCTTCTGCCTTCTGAGAGGGCTTGTTAATGGTGATTCCAGGAAGAGATAGATCTTTTCCCTCACTCAAAAGCATAGAAATAACTTCATATGCTTGTACATTACTAACTATTCCGTACATTTTTTGATTGTTCTGGGTTGTACTTAGGATACTTTTGACTGGAGTAACCTCGAAAGGTTCAATTACACCGAGCAATTTCTCAGCAGTTCCATCACGTGCAATAAAAACTGGAATACTTGTACGGGCTTGCTTGCCTCGATCCAAGGCATCAAATAATAAGCTAAGGTCATTTCTTGCTAACTTTTCACCTACAACGATAAGCGAAAGATGAGAAGTAATATGTTCTCTTGGAATGACGACAGAGGCTTTTTTTAATGCTTCCACTAACGTTTTGGCAGTTACTGTGTAATTAATGACAGGAAGACCTTGTCCTCCCGACGAACTGCCTTGTGACAAACCACTTGGGTTAATAATCTGATAGGTTACTTTATAGGGTTCTTCCGAATTTTTATTCTCATCAATTCCCAATCCTATGATGACTCCTATTTGGTTCAATTCTCGATAATTCGAACACCCTGAAACGCATAAACAAAGGGCAGTGATCCATAAAAGTGAAAGGTAACTTTTCATTTTTTATCCTCATTCATCTTTATGTGGTTTCTATTTATTTTGTTGTTTTCTTAAAAGAGATGGTAAAGAGAATCGAGCTAACGCATCCTTTTGCTCTTTAAAATCAAAGGGAGCAAAAGGAGAAAAATAGGGAATACCGAAAGATCTTAGACTACTTATATGAAGACATATACATAAGGTCATAAGCAAAATTCCATATAAGCCAATAAATGCTGAAACTATAATCAGGATAAATCGAAAACCACGGGCCGCATTGACAATGCTAGTAGATGGCAGTGTAAAATTGCTGATGGCAGAAATAGCAACAATGATCACAACAGCAGCTGATACAAAACCTGCTTCTACAGCTGCTTGACCTAAAATCAGTGCTCCTACGATTGAAACTGCTGGTCCGATTGCTCTAGGCATTCGGATTCCTGCCTCTCGCAACATCTCAAAAGCTAGTTCCATCACTAACATTTCTACAATTGCTGGAAAAGGAACTCTTTCTCTTTGAGCCATTAAGCTGACCATTAATGTGTTTGGAATGAGTCCCTGATGATGCGTAATCAATGCTAAATAGATAGCGGACGCATACATAGAAAGAAAAAAAGAACTAAATCTCAAGATCCTTAAAAAGGAAGAAATGTAATAATTTTGATAATAATCTTCGGGAGACTGAAAAAATTGAGAAAAAATAGCGGGCGCAATTAATACAAAAGGTGTTCCTTGTACAATAATAGCAATTCGGCCCTCTAATAAATTTCCTACAACGGCATCAGGTCGTTCCGTATTTAATAGAAGTGGAAAAATAGTTGTCCTATCATCCCGGATAAATTCCTCAATATAGTTCGACTCGAGGACCCCATCTACCTTAATCTCTTTTAAACGTTCTTTGATTTCCTCTACAATACGTTCATCTGCATTTCCTTGAATATACATGATCCCTATATCTGTGTGAGTTACGCTTCCAATTTTCATGCTGTCTAAACGTAAATTAGAATCCTGAATTCTAGCTCGTATTAAAGAGGTATTAGTCCTTAAATTCTCTGTGAAACTATCTTTAGGTCCTCTAACAACAGTTTGACTGGTTGGTTCTGTTACTGCGCGGGACTGAAGTTTTTTTGTATTGCCAGTGAAAATTTTAGAACTTCCATTCATTAGTATGACCGTATCACCAGTTAAAACTGCCGACACAAATTCATGCCAATTTTCTTTTATAGTCAATTGAGATACAGTCAATATTTGAGGTATTTGTTCTTCTATCTTTTCGACGGTTACTACTTGATTACTTTCTTTAAACCACTGAATAAGAGGAGTCATGATATTCTCATTTATAATGTTTTCATCTGCTAATCCGTCAAGGTGAATAACGGCTGCTTTTAACGTATTTTGATACGGAGACTCAACCATTCGAAACGATACATCAGAACTATTTCCTAATTCGTTCAATAGTCTCTCTATATTTTTATTTACATCATCATATAAGGGAGTTGCTGAACAAGCTGTTGTCTTTTCTTTGTTAGGGCTTTTCAGAAGATATCTTTGTCGCACGTTTTACCACCTTTTATATGAGTGAATATTTGTTATACAACGAGTAACGTTATCATTCCTATAAAATGTAAAAAATATGTACGTGAGGAAAATATATAAGATGTTTTTATAGCCGGTATCGTACATTACGATAATTAAAAATGAAGTGAATATTCATATTGATTGATTCTAAAATTCCAAATGCAAAAGAATAAAAAGCCCTCTCTTAAATTTAATTGATTAGAGATTAGGCTTTTGTATAGGAGTATTTTCAACATTATAAGTGAATTTCTACTTGGAATGCTTTTCTCTTTTATGCCTTAACAGCCTGTTTTTTTACAGGAATGTAGATGTCGATCTCTTTATTTTCTGAACCATAGCATCTTTTATCATACAGTTCAAATTCCATTGATCCGTAGTGCTCATAACCTGATTCAGGGAACCATTCTGTAAAAACATAATTCCACGTGGACTGAATGGAAGAAGTAAAAGATTCTTCATTTGATTTTGGTGTAGTAAATACAGCATATTCTAGTTCAGGGAAGCTTCTGTAAACTGTTCCTTCAGGCGCTGGAGTGCCTTCCTCTACTTCCATGCCAATTACATAAACAAATTCACCCGTTTCAGGATTAAAATCAGTGCAAATGCCAAGCTCCGCGTTTTCGTTTAGGGGATTGGGGATTTTAGAGCCTAATCTATTTTGCATGTACTGTTGCCAAAATTCAGGAATGTCTTTGTTATTCTGGCCACCCTCGTTCTTCGTTTTTAGCTCATATCCAATGACATAAAAAGCAGGTTTAGTGACTAGTCTTGGTTCCATCTTATTTCCTCCTGACAAAAGTGTGGTAGTTAGGTAGGCTTTTCCCCGCAGCGGTCCAGATATTCTCCTTGCGTTACGGTATTGTTTCGGTGAAACATCATAAAATTTTTTGAACGCTCTGTTAAATGATTCTTGATAGTGGAAACCAACATCAAGTGCGATATTAATGACTTTTTCATCTGTGAAAAATAAGCGTTCTGCTGCGCGTGTAAGTCTTCGTTTTCTCACGTAATCCATCACAGATTCTCCCACCATGGCCTGGAAGACACGGTGATAATGAAAAGGAGAAAAACAAGCGATTTCTGCTAATTTCTCTAAAGTAATTTGTGTCTCCAAATTTTCCTCAATGTAATCTAGCGTTCTCTGTATACAAGTTACATAATTCATTTACATTCACCCACCTTACGTTCACTATAACAGCAAACAAATCTTTGTTCTTAACATTTTTTGCTATATTCATTTAGATGAGGATGTTTTTGTAATATACGCCTCGAGATGTATAGTTTTATAGGGGTGTAGATAGTGAATTTTTTTTATGTAAATTAATAATATTGATACATAGTTAAAGGTAAAGTTTGAATTGATTTTATGAGGAAGTCCACTTAATTATTATGAAACTATAAATCAAAAGTTACTTAGTGAATTATCTTATCTAACCTCAAAAAATGCTTAAGAACGCTGAATTGTAAATTTTATTGCCTTTTTCATCAGAAGCTTATTATTTGAAAAAGGGAATTCTGGTACTAATTATGAATACAATTTACAATATGCTTTAAATATATTCTTCAAGAATTAAAGATTCCCCCACCTTAGGCTTGCTAAGTAGGGGGAATCCAGTATAAGAACATTTTTAAAAATCGAATAGAGGATTATTAATGCTCACTTTCGTCTATTTCGTCTTATTTTCACGTAAGTAGTCGGTGATGTACCAATGACGTTCCCGCAGGAGTCTAATGCTTTCACTTGAAAATAGGGACCAGCTGTCTCAGCATGAATATCTGTTTCAAATCCAGTACGAGGGGCAGTAAATACCACTACTGCTAATTTAAAAGGTGTTGGTCCCGCCAGTACCTGCCAAGCGACTGTTTCTGTTGATCCATTCCATGATGCGTAAACTGTAGCTTGACCGTCATGCAATAAGTCTACCGTTATGCTAGGCGGATAAAGTGGTAGACCTACCCACTTATTTTTAAATGCTCGATACGAAAGATTCTGATTTTAGCAGGTCGAGGGAAGTATAAAACGAAAAGTAGCAGTGACGACTTTATAAATGAAAATAAAACCGCAAATGGAAGGGAAGGGGAAAAGATAGAAAATTTTCTGGATGAAAAAATATTAATACGGAAGGATCTTGGACGAAAAAGTGAAAAACAATTTAATAAATAGAAGTGTTTAGTATACTTTAAATACTTCTATTTAGACAAAACACACGTAAAAAACGAGCTCTTGCTTATGAAGGGCTCGTTTATACATCATTGATGTAGCAAAACTTTGATTATGTTTAAAAACTTCCGCTTTGTTTCGATAGTAATTTTATAAAAGGTAAAAACTGAAGCCTATTGCAATGTAGGTACCAACAAGTAAAACACCTTCGAACCAGTTGGAATCACCGTCGTTCACAACGGTCACCGTCATGAGAGCGGCAAGGATCATCGCAATCATTTCCGCTGTATTAAACACAAGGGGCAAGAAATCGTACAAGTATGAGAACAGAAACGAGTATAGGAGCAACAAACATGGCCGTTTGGACGGTTGAACCAATGGAAATCTCCACCATTACGTCCATTCTATTATTGTAGGCCATTGCAATTGCTGACACGTACTCTGCAGCACTTCCCACTATGGCCACAACAATAATTCCAATAAAAACGTGACTCCAGCCTAAAGCATCACCTACTGGCTCAATGGTGCCAACAAGTTTTTCACTAATATAAGCTAGTACAATTGTGGCCAGCCCAAGCACAACGACTGCTTTCTTTTTTCCCCATTCTGGTTCTTCTCCATTTTCTTCTGTGTTTCCAGTGAAAATCCCTTTATGTGTGACAAGTTTAAAAAGAAGAGCAAGCAGGTAAATAGTCAGCATCACAATAGCAAAAGAAGTGGATAGAACCTGCATATCTTTATCATCCAAGCGTTTTGCAAAGATAAATGGCAATACAAAAGTTACGATAATAGCAAACATTAATAGGGAGGTATTATGTCATGTTTTAAACACACTAAATTTTTGCTTTTTAAACCGAATTCCTCCAACAATCATGGATATTCCACTGGCAAAAAGAAGATTAACAAGAACTGCTCCCGTAATTGAGGAAATGACGATTTTATTTAATCCTTTACTTAATGCAAAAAATGAAATAATAATTTCCGCAGCGTTGCCAAACGTAGCATTAAGTAATCCGCCTGCTGTTGGACCTACTACAACGCTAAGGCTTTCAGTGGAACGCCTAATGTAATTAGCCAAACTAATTAACGTCACGCAATAAATAAAAAACATGAAAATATAATTCCAATTAAAAATGCTGCCAATAATTGGAAGATGCACACCAATAATCATAAAAATGAAAAAGACTTTGTTCATATTTTCCTCCATGGTCATTTATAGATCCTATAGCAAGAAGAGAAGTTCTATATTATCTTAGCGTTTTTATTAATATAACTCTTAAGATTTTTGTTATTCACATGGAGAGTGCAACTAGCAATTAACTCGACGCATAGAAAGAGAACATATGTAATAGCTGATACAAAGGGGGCCAAAGTTAAAAAAGAAAAGAATCATACAAGATCAAACGCTATGAACTCCTCAGCATAAGCTGCAAAGTATATTGAATAGTCTGTTCTAAATAACTAATATGTCTCTTTTACATGGTAAAAAGATATGGGTTTTTCAAACACCCACAATTAACGTTTACGTTAACGTCAATTGCGGGTAATGTAGTTTATAGATTTAAAAGTAATTAGAATAAAGCACCATTTAAATATGATTCAAACTGGTCATTATCATTAAAGGAGAGAGCTATCATGTATACACTTGGAGAACTATTAGAGCAAAGGGCTGCACAATCTGCTGAAAAAGAGGCTTTAATTTGGAGTACATCTTTCCATACATTTAAAGAATATAATGAACGTGTCAATCAACTCGCTCATTACCTGTTAAGCCATAACATTAAAAAAGGGGATCGAATTGCAATTCTCTGTCAAAACAATCATCCGTTTCCTACGATTCTGCTAGCCGCATTAAGAATCGGAGCCGTAGCGGTTCCGATTAGCTGGCAGCTGACGAAGTATGAGATTATCGATATTTTAGACAGTGCACAACCTAAAGTTATTTTCTACGACCAAAAATTTCATGAGGCTATTCCTTTTGATTCTGAACTATTAAATGACGTTATTACTTTACAAGTAGGAAGAAAAAATAGTGTGGAGACAACTGAAGAATATAATGAAATTTTTTCTGCGTATTCTATACTAAATCCAAATATAAAGGTCTCTCAAGATGACATTGCGATGCTTCTTTTTACTTCTGGAACAACTGGCAATGCAAAAGGCTGTATGATTGAGCATGGTCATGTGTATTCTTATATACAACCATCGAGTCAACGAATAGACTATGAAGAAGATGGTCGATTTCTTGCCTCGCATCCTTTTTATCATATGAGTTCTATTAATAATATTTTGAAGTCTGTTTCCAACGGAATGGGGTTATTTCTGTTGTCAGATCCTACACCCGAAATCATTTGGGAAACGATTGAAACTCATAAGATCACGATGATGCTAGCGTTTCCTTCTATGTATATGCAAATGCTTGAAATAGTGAAAAATGCGGATTCAAAGAGCTCTTCACTAAAGGTTGCTATTGCAGGAGGAGCAAAAGTTCCTGCTTATCTTATTAAAGAGTATGAAAAGTTAGGCATTAGAATGATGCAAGGGTATGGAAGTACAGAAGCATGGACAGTGAGTGTATGGACACCGGATATGGGAAATGAAAAAATTGAATCGGCGGGTAAGCCTCTTTCCGGTGTAGAAGTAAAAATTATTGATCCTGAGTCAGGACAAGAAGTAAAAACAGGGGAAGTTGGAGAAATCATTATAAAAAGCCCCTACTGTTTTAAAGGCTATTGGCATAATCAAGAGGCGACTGACAAAGTGCTACGAGACGGTTGGTTCTATATGGGGGACGCTGGAAAGATAGATCAAGACGGCTTTTTATATATTATGGGACGCTATAAAGATGTTATCGTATATGGCGGCGATAATATCTATCCCGATCAGGTCGAAGAAGTAATTGAGCAAATGGATACTGTTATAGAAGCTGCTGTGGTAGGAGTAGAAGATCCTGTTTATGGAGAAAAACCTAAAGCTTATGTAGTAAAGGATCCTCATTCTTCTTTAACAAAAGAAGATATTCTAAACTATTGTAGAGAACGATTGGCAAGTTACAAAGTTCCAGAAGTTTATTTTATTGATCAACTTCCTAAAAATCAGCTCGGTAAAGTATTAAAAAGAGAACTAAAATGAAGAGTGTTAAAAGCGCGGACTGAATTCAGCCCGCGCTTTTATGATTTAATAGAAGTAATATCATTTTAACGCAAAAATGTTAAGTAGAAAGTTTCCTGATATCAGAGTAACAAATACAAAGTGTATTTTCATATTCGGATTTGTATCCTGTAAATACGAGATTTCTTTCTTTATCATCGTAGTGAAATCCGAATTTCTTTAAATCATCTTTCAAGATATCTTCACTAATTTTAATGGAAGAAGCAATATCTTCATAAGAAGCACCATTATTTAGTTTTTGAACAATCTCACCTATTAACAAGTTACGACCTCCAGTAGCATATGTTTCTTCAGTAATAATTTATCCTAAATAGCTGCTTTTATGAAAGTTGTATGGAAAACCAATCTAGATGATTATTTCTTTATAAACAGATAATTTAACCCGATTTATACAATTTCTAAAACAGTGATGATAGCCACTAAGGTTATGTAGTTTTTTAAAGGAGAGATTTTTTGTGAGATTTTATGCTAAAATAATATAAAATATCTATAACTTTACATATAAAACTAACTGTTGAGTGCTAACGAATTAATACATAATAATTGGTATCAAAAACATGATATAAAGTTTGTTTATCTACTCCAGATAATCAGTTTCCTAATTTGCAAAGGTTACTATCATATCAAGTGAAAGAGTAATAAAAGCATTCCTTAAATAAATTTCAACTAAATAGTATTGAAAACGAGTAATTTTTAATGAAATTTTTAGCTTAATAGATACTAAGAAACAGGAGAGAGAAAGATGAATTTTTTATTTGATTTCGTTAGACAATTCTCGACCGAATTAGCAAACTTGGCTGAGCGTATAGAAGATAATTTGTTTAACGAGCCTCATGCCTCATTGATACAGGCCCGTTTATATAGTGAGCACCTTGTGAAGTTAATGAGTAAGGAAGAAGAACTTGAGGAGCTATATGCCCTTAAGCACGCTGAGAGAATACATAAATTATATAGTCAAAATGCGATTGAAGAAGATATTTATCTAAAATTAGAGTGGATTCGAAAGAAGGGAAATAAAGCTGTACATGACGTGAAGGAAGTAGAGACTGCCGATGTGCTGCAGACTCATAAGTTTTTATTTGAAATAAGCGTTTGGTATATGCAGCTGTATGTGACGTACGAGTTTAAAGCTCCGGCGTATAAACTTCCTATTGCCTCAGAAACAAATAACGATCAAGATAAAACACTTAAACTATATCTAGATCAAAAGATTGATGATATGAGGTTAGAGATTCAAAAACAATTTGATGATATGAGGTTAGAAAAGGAAGAAGTAAAAAATGTAGCGAAACTAAAGCTTTCCGCCACTAACGAGGCAATGCTATCTCCCATGAATGCTCATCTTCAATTTAAAAATGAAAAGATTTTTATACCTAGCGAACTAGCGGATATGCCTATCACTACGCTTCCTGTAAATGGATGTAAGTATCTATTGAGTGAGTTTTTACGTGTAGGAATTACTTCTCTAAATAAAATTAACGATCCGATGGATGAGCTGCATATGAAATTAAATGGTATTGGTACCCAAGGTATGGAAAAGTTTTGGGAACAAATTAATAGTATTGAAAGTGTAGTACGTATGAATATGTCAGAAACCCACGACACTGAAGTTAAAACCATTACGATAAGCGAAAAGGTTGATAAAATCTTTGATAAACATAAATTTAAATTGAATCACCCAACGAAAAAGGCTATAGAATTTGAACACAGAATTACTAAAGAGATTGTATATTTACTACCTAATAAGCTAACAACGATTGTTCTACACCCAGATACAGCTAAGGAAAAGTTTGAAATTCCTGACAAACCGAGTCACAATACGGCATTAAGAAGCTTTCCGAAAGCGATAAACAAGGGGAAAATACCAACTAATTTTGGCTACTCTTTTAAATTTCAAAGCGAAGAAGAACTAGATGATTTTTTACATAAGCTAAATAATGCATAGAGTTAGGTAGTAATATGGCTAAGCGAGTTCGCTAAACGGAAAGGGTTCTTAACCCTTTCAAAATTTTAAGGGTTTTCACCTTTTAACTAAATGGAAATAGTTCCATTATCTTCAAGTTAGAAATGTCGTATATTTTATAAAGAATACCATACGGAGGAGATCACTATGAAAAAAGCTTTGTATTATGGAGGATGGGTAGTTGTTTGTTCGTCTCTAATCACTTTAGTTGCTGCTATTTACTCAAGTTCATCCCCTGTGGATCAGGTACCAGCTGTACAAAAGGAAGTTTCAGAATTCGATGAAGAAAATGAATTTATATTAAATTATTAAGCTCTTGTGAAAGCTTTTTTATTGAGGTTACATTTTAAATAGAAGAAATAAGGTGCTTAAAATAAAATGGATTTCTCTCTTTTTTTTATTATCATAAATATGTTCTTGTTCCCTTCGCTCCTCCTAACCTCATTTTAAATTTATTTGGGAGCGAAAGGGACACATAGCAGATAATAAATGAAAAGACATTCTATACGTATGATGAATAAAAAAGCAACCAACTATTTGGTTGCTTTTTTCCGAAAGTTAGACAAATATAATTGTATTTACCTAGTTAGTTTCACAAATTACATTTAAAATTTCACTCTAGATTTTTAATCTCTCAAATAACCAATAATTCCACCAAAGACTCCTATCGCAAGCGAAATGGGGATAGCTGCTATTCCACCATATGCCACTGCAAATCCTAATCCATCGCCATCTGAAGGATCGGTTATATGAGTTCCTTGTATGGTCACCCAAATGAGTAGAGCGCCAACCATTACAACAAAAGAAATGATAGTAGTCAGTAAAAATGCGCTAAAAGCTTTAATCATAAATTCTCCGTCACCCTCACAGTATACACTATTTGTTATTCTTCTTATTATAGTAATGATAACCAATAAAAACCAGGGGATTTTGTTTGAGGAGTTATCGTAGTGGGAGATGAAACAGCTTAAGTTACCTAATTGATGGGCAATTCGTATAAAGTTAGTGTAGAGATAAATGATTGAAAAAATGTTTGTTAGAAAGGTTGATTGTATGGAGAAGATAAGTTACGTATCTTTATGGGTTGGTAAATTTCCGTCTATTAAAGAGCTAGAAAATTATCTTTTGATTGCTTACACGGAAGACGGAGACACTATACCTTCACAATTCGAAAAGGACTTTAACATTGAGTACTTTGACGAAGATTTCAGTGAAGCTCACTATGAGGAGGTTAAGGTTCATAAACTTTCACAATTACTAGAAGGTTGTTCGTACGATGATGTAGTTATTCCTAACTTTGTTGAAAAATACGGAGAGGGCTTACCTACTAATGCTAACAGTTTGATTTTACTGTATGATTTTGAACATACAAAAAGCAGGGATGACGACGAAATTCACCGCGTTAAATATGTAGGAAGTGTTCAATATGAATAATTTAGTAAAATGTTTGTAGCTTGTTTACACAATAAATGTATTCACTTATAAAGGTTATAAAAAGGAGAAATTATGAGGAGGTGACGAGCTTGGAAATAACCCATTCAGTCATTATGAAGTCTGTAAAATGGGGAGTTATTGCCAACGCGATATGTGGAACGGCATTTGGTGTTTTATATCTACTGGGAATCATAAACGTTAGCTTGTAAGAATTGTAACAGCTCAACGTGGTGATAAAAAAACAATGGATAAAGAACTTTATATGCAAGGAATTTATAAATTCAACCAGTCCTAGTATTAGCCAGGGGCTGGTTGAATCATTTGGTTGCTTTTTAATGATAGTTGCTAGTTTCTTATTTCTACATTCATAGAAACTATATAGGAAATTACCTATAGAACATCTTTGTTTTACTACTTAATGCTCTTTTTCTGATACCATTTCCACTTTACTTGGCCAAAAAGCAAATCTTCCTAAAACCGTAGTGATTGCAGGTACAAGGAATGGTCGCACAATAAATGTATCTAACAGAACGCCTAAAGCAGTAATAATGCCGAACTGAACGAGAACTTGAATAGGCAGTGTTGCTAGAACCGCGAAGGTAGCAGCTAAAATAATTCCAGCTGATGTGATCACACCGCTTGTTTCGCTTACTCCTTCTTTAATGGCTTGTTTTAATGGCATTTGCTTCTTTTTCTGCCAGATGCTTGAGATCATAAAGATATTATAATCCTCACCAAGCGCTACTAAAAATACAAATGCGTATAAAGGAATCGCTCCTTGAATAGCATCTGCCCCCATGATGTTGTGAATGATAAGCCAGCCTAACCCTAAAGCTGCACTGTAAGACAAGATAACCGTTCCAACCAAGTAAAGCATAGCTACAATAGAACGTAAGTAACCCAATAGCAGCAGCGATATAAAAATAATGATTAGCGGGACAATGATACTGTTGTCTTTATCACTAACCGTCATCGTATCATATTGCGTCGCTGTTTGACCGCCAATCCATACTTTGGATTCCACTTTGGAAACTCCTGACTGCGATAGTGCCTTTTCTGCTGCATCTTTCAAGTCTGGAATAGCTTCCATTGCTTCTATACTATATGGATTTATATTAAACGTGACATCATATACTTTTAAATTCTTATTACTTTTACCACTTTGAGGTGCAGAAACGGTACTAATAAGATCATTTTTCTTTAATGCTTTTTCTAGATCTATTGATTTTCCTTCCGTATCAATAACTACTTGTGCTGGTGCCAGTTCGCCAGGAGAGTAGGCATCAGAAATAATCTTAAATCCTTCACGAGAAGGCATATCTTCAGGGAAAGAAGACAATAAATCATACGTGTACTTGATTTGACTAGAGTAAATGGATAAAGCTCCAAAAAAGACTAGACAAGCTACAATGATTGTCCATGGTTTAGTCGTAACGACATTACCAATCCAATTCCCGAAACGGTTTTTCTCTCTTCGGTCACGCACCGGTTTTCCTTTCTTTTTCGCTAATTCTTCTTCCATTTCAGGAGTACGAGGAACGAAAGGATAAAAAGAACCTCGTCCCATAACCGAAAGCAGGGCAGGGATAAGTGTTAAACTTGCTAGCCCCATAATAAGAATAGATAAGCTAAACGGGATTGCAAAACGGTGGTAAGCACCGTATTTTGCTACGATTAAAGCTAAAAGAGAGATGACAACTGTAAATCCACTCATCGCTATAGCACCTGAAGCACCTTTAAAGGCGTTGATAAGTGCTTGTCTCTTATCTTTTACTTTACGAAGCTCATCGCGATAATGGGAAATTAAAAATAAACAATAGTCTGTTCCGGCTCCAAATAATAAAACGGTCATAATGGATATGGACTGCGAGTCAACCGTAATCCATCCTTTATCTGCTAAAATACCGAGAATTGGACTCAGCGCCCCATAGGCAAAACCTACGCCGATTAAAGGAATAATCGCTAAAATTGGGGAACGATAAATAACAAGAAGTAAAATTAAGACTAATAAAACTGTCGCAATTAGTAACGAAACGTCTGCTCCTTCAAATAAGCTCGTTGCATCTACTTGAATTCCTACAGGACCCGTAACGCGCGTGCTTAATTTGTCTTTTTCATCTATATCTGTCGCAAAAGAATCGTATGAAACGTTTTCTTTTACTTGTTTTTTAATCGTATCTAGATTTTTTTCTAGTACATCCGTCTCAACGTTTTCTTTAAAGAAAATAGGCTGTACAAGCGTTGTACCGTCCTTTGAAATCATTTTTTGTAAAGCGGCTAACGGTAATTTATACAAAGGCAGAGTAGAAGTTTGTTCTTCTAATGGTTTCTTTTCTAAATCTGCCGCCACCTGCTGAATAGATTTTAAGTCATCAGTATTCAAACCTGAATCTTTATGCCATGTAAGCAGGGCAGGAACCCCTGATGAGTCAGGGAATTCTTTCTTTATGAGATTTTCAGCTTCTACGGAAGGTGAATTCTCACTTAAGTTGGGTGCATTGTTCACTTCCGTTTTATTCACGGCAGGCCAAGCAATTGTTAGAACTGCAGTTGCCAGAATCCATATGGCAATAACAACCCATCGACTCACTTTCCCAGTCATGAATCGGCTGAATGTTGCTAAAGGTGATTCTTTCATTAATTCTCCCTCATTTCCAAATCTGTTTGTTTCTATTACAATATATATAGAACCTTCAATAATTATATATACCAGAAGGTTAATTAATCAACTAGTTTAAATGTGGCAATTTCTTGAACTAGAAGGAGGCCCTCTTATGAATACTGATAAGACACCAAAAAAAAAGCCTGGCAGACCCAAAATAACAACAGAAAATAATATAACAAGAGAGCAAATTTTAAAGACTGCTGCCCATTTATTTATGGCATATGGATATGAAAGAGTCTCAATGGAGCAAGTGGCTGAGGCTAGCGATGTGACTAAGGCTAGCGTTTACTACTACTTTAAAAATAAGGCCACTTTATTTACCGTTTCGGTATCAAGCATGTTCCAACGTATTACAAAACAGACAGAGAAATTATTACAAAATTCCAATGGGCTAAAACACAGATTATATGAGGTAACATTGGATCATTTAAAGCGGCCGCATATTGATTTTGAAACATTATTGCAAGAAGCGACTTCTTCGCTTACAGAAGATCATATTCATGAAATTCGTGAAGCAGAGAAAGCCATACATCAGGCATTGGAGAACGTATTCAAACAAGCAGCAAACAACGGTGAAATTGTCGTAACAAGCCCTCGCTTGCTTGCGCATACATTTTCTATGGTCACAATGATTCGGAATAAAAAAGAATTAATAGCTGAATTAGGAGGACCTGAAAAAACGGCTAAGGCTCTAGTAGATCTTTTTTGGGTAGGGATTGGTCCTACTAACTGACCTTTTTTATTGCACATTACAAAGAAGAAATAAAGAACGGCTAAAAAATATTGAGCAGTATTTTTTAGCCGTTCTTTGCATTAATCATGTGAAAAAGCGAAGTTATATAATAAAAAACGCAAAAATTTAATAATTTGGTTTTTATTTGTATTTCAAGCAGTAATTGATAGAAGGTTAGTGTTAAAATAATGAAAATCCTATCTTTTGGGGTTGCCTTTAGAATATATGGTTATTCTATTGTAAACAAAACTTTTAGCATAACAGCTTACATTTTGGAAAGGAGAAAAATGGATGGAATCTATTTGGCTCGAATACGTATGGGCATTGTTGATTCTAATCGGGTTAGAAGGATTATTATCAGCTGATAATGCTCTTGTACTAGCAGTTATAGCTAAACATTTACCCGAGGATCAGAAAAAAAGAGCGATTAATTATGGAATTCTTATGGCATTTATTTTTCGATTTGGAGCTCTTTTTGCCATTTCATTTATCGCTAACGTCTGGTGGATACAGGCCGTAGGAGCAGCTTACCTTCTTTATTTAGGATTGAAGCATATCATTAAGGCACGGCTCGGGAAACATAATGAGAATATTCATAATGATGACGAAAAGGAGTCTGCTGGAAAAGGGTTCTGGCCGACGGTGGGGAAAATTGCGTTAGCCGACCTAGCTTTTGCCATTGATTCTATTTTAGCTGCGGTCGCTATAGCTCTTGGGCTTCCGGATTCACAGTTTGGAGAAATCGGTGGTATGGACGGAGGACAGTTTGCAGTTGTTGTTCTTGGAGGGATTGCAGGTCTTATCTTAATCAAGTTTGCAGCGACCTGGTTTGTAAAACTCCTTGAAAAGCGACCTGCCTTGGAAACTACAGCATATGCCATTGTCGCTTGGGTAGGTGTGAAACTTGCTGTTATTACTCTTGCGCATAAAGATATTGGTGTGTTAGATCCTCATTTTCCTCATAGCACCACTTGGACCCTGATTTTCTATGGAGTATTAGTTGGTATCGCGCTATTGGGTTGGTTTGCACCGGGCAATAAGTCATCAGAAAAGGCATCGGTTTAAAAGGTAATCAAGTGTGCCATACGCAACCGTAAATTAGACTTCTGCTAAACATTATCACTTTTTATTACCTTATAGAAAATACGCTCTCTAAATTTATCCATTACCCTTACTCTTTTCATCCAAACGGAGCCTTACTTTTAACATTTAAAAGCATGTTTAGGTTCTATAGAAAAAATGAGTTTGGTTGATTCATGCGTAGCTATTAAGTACGTTAATTCAAGCAGGGTTAACGTACTTTTTAATTGTAGCTATCTGGTTATCTTATTTGTTATTTTTGTTCCTTAAGGAAGACCAAATCATTAACGATTTGGCCTTCTTCCTTTTAGTAGAGAGAATGGTTTAAAGGAGTAAAAGCTATCGAGCTTCATGAAAAGATTGCCCAATATATGATTGATAATGAAATGTATCATGCCTATGATATAGAAGAACAAGTAACTGACGATTTAGAAAAGGTAGATAAAGCGTTAGATTTAGCGAAAGGTTAACTAAAATTTCCCCTCTGACAATAGAGAGGGAATTTTTTTAGGTTACATAAAAAGTTTTTTTGATATTTCTACAAAGGAAAAGAAGTCTATATTTTATTCTCTTATCAGTAGATAATTTACCCCATTTTATACAATATTTAGACGATATCTTATAGTCTTTTATCCCATATCCGAATAAATTGGTTTTAATTGGCTGCTGAAGGATACACCTATTAGTAGAACGACATATTCTATGGGGATAGAGGAGGAGAAAATAGTGAAGGAAATTAAAGTAGCAGAAAATAGTGGTCAGGCAAATAAGTTTATTGAAGAGTTTTTTGCTAACGGGTTTAGTAAAAGTGAAATTTATTTATTGACTTATAATAAAGAGCGCTCGGAATATTTAACAAATACAACAAATACAAAAGAATATCGGGCTTCTGAACAAGGAGTTTTTGAATCTGCAGTTAATAAGTTATTTTCTCGTGAAGATGAACTTCATTCTAAAATGGCCTCGTTAGGTTTAACCCTAGAAGAAGCTAAACAATGTGTCGGGGAAATGAAACAAGAACGTATAATAATCATTGCAAGAAAAGGTGTGTAATGGTTTTTCCTTGTAATAACTTTCGAAGAAACTAAGTAATCGAGAAGTATTAGTAAATCTTACTAGCATGCTGCTTTATATATAATATTTGTTCTTTGGTACGAATGTTTTATGAATCGGAAAGATACTGAACTAAAAGTATATTACTAGAGGTCGTTTACTAATCTCATATGGAGGTGAAAGGATAATGATTCGATTTTTTGGTATCCACATAGGGACGTTATACTTTCCTACAAGTATCCTTCTAATTACTTTATTAGTTTTAGTAGGTTTTATTATCTATTTTCTTAGTAGAAGGAAAAGAAATAGAGATAGAGATCAAACGATTCATTCAAATGAGAATATGGTAAAGGGGAAAAGATAAAACTTTGTAAATGATCTAAAAGGAGAATTAATATATTTCGTCATCAAAAAGAATTGCAGTATGAAGTGAAAGTAAATCATCCTAATCCTACAGTTCCTGATACAGCCTTACACTATGATTTAACCTATGAGAAGGTATGATTTAAATAAATGCAGAGAAGGCCCTTGAAATCATTTCCAAGGGCTGTTTTTATTTGTATTCTGTAAAGGACAGACGTCCTTTTAATCTTCTATTTTCTTATTATTTCTTATTTATAAATTCAAAGGAAACTTTATTATCGTTTTTTAAGATTTTAAACAAGCAATTGAATCCTTGATAAATTTGAAATAGTAGTCTAACCTTCATATTAAGGAGTGAAAATTATGAATGAAAACATTTCGGGTATTGATTATCAGGAAGTCATTGAATATGCGTTAGATCCACTCATTATTCATTCGAATCATAAGATTATATATGTTAACCACGCAGCTGAACATTTTTTTAGAGGAAAAAGGGAAGATATCATAGGTGCAAGTCCTTTAGATATATTTCAGGAAACATCTAAAGCAGCAATAAGGAAAAGAATCCAATCTGCCTATGAGCGCCCAGCAGAGCTCATTGAGGAAACCATATTTAGAATGGATGGGACAACTGTTAATGTTGAATTATATTGTCATCCCTTGCTGCTGGGAGATAAAAAAGTAATCCAAACCTATGTGAGAGATATTACGGTAAAAAAAGAGAGTGAAACAAGACAAAAAGAAATAATAAAGCAAATAAATGAACTGTCTACAACCCTTGTTCCTCTTTTAGAGGGGATCGCTGTACTTCCCTTAGTAGGATCCATAGATGAGGAAAGAGCAAACCAACTTCTAATGGCCGTTCCAGTAAAAGTGCAGACGCAAAATATAAATTGTTTAATTATAGATTTTTCAGGTATTTATACATTGGATTCAATTGTAACGGAGCATCTTTTTAAAATTAATAGCGTTATGTCACTACTTGGAGTGCAATGTATCTTAACAGGATTAAGACCAGAATTATCTCGCGCTGCTGTACAGCTAGGTATTAACTTAGCTTTTACCCCGACAATGGCTACTGTAAAAAATGCACTTCATTTTTTGGGGATTACTTTTAGTAAATAACCTATAAAATGAAAATACCTAAAGCAATTTTTACGTTTTTAAAGATACATATTATATAAATCTTTAAATTATACTTTTTATCGGAATTTTCTAATCAAAGGAATAATGGCGGCATCTTTACGGTTGCATGCTGTTTTAACTATTTCTAAGTAGTTTTTAAAATTAGATTTGTACCTTATATACATTAGAAAACAAAAGAAACTCCTGGCATATGCCGGGAGTTTCTTTTGTTTAAAATAACACATTGTGCGGTCGCATGTTTGTTAAATAAAAGAGAGAAGAATCATTGAATTGCGTTCTTCAGTTTAAGATCTTATATAAAGCTTCAGAAGCGTTATCTATATCATAATCGTTATAATGTAAGGTTTTTTGATCCGTAAGTGTAGTAATTTGAAAAATCTTAGATGTTTTACAATACGACAATTCCAGTACTTCAGGAATGGTATGAGTAATAGCGCTATCCTCATATTGAACAAGAGTATTAAGCGTTTTTTTTATTTCAAGTATATTCATAAAAGTACCTCTTTCCATTATAAGGAAACTCAGGGTACAAAGAGACCATATAATTTAAATTTTATATCCTTTCTCTATTGTAACATATGCTCGTATAGAAAAATACCTGTCGAGAATAGACAGTATGGTAACTGCAATTATAAATTCTATGCACTTCTAGTCCTGCTAGCTGGTCAGTTAAAAAGGCGGGAGAATTACGTAATATATCTATGGTTTATTAACATTTATTAGTCATTTAAAATTTATCCTAAGTAAGAAATGAAAGACAGAAAGTAACCAAAATGAAAAAAGAATAATGGAGATAGATTATTAGTCTATTTTATTGCTTTATAGACAACTGGTGAGGAAAGCTTAATTAATGTAGAGGGCTCTCCAAAAGCCATAGATGCATCAATAAATGTTTCAAGAGATTGAACGGAATTAGTTAAAACTTTTACTAGATAGTTGTATTGGCCTGCCAAACGATGACATTCGATAACTTCAGGGTGTTCTTTACAGTATTCTACGAATTGCTTACATTTTGTATTGCTATATAAAATAAAGGCTGTTACAGGTTTGTTGAAATTTTCAGGGTTAATTATTGCTCTATATCCATCTATTATGTTTTTTTCTTCAAGTTTTTTTACTCTTTCATTAACAGCAGGGGTAGATAAACCAACCAGCTTGCCCAACTGTGTAAAAGACAAACGAGCATTCTCTTGTAAATATAGTAATATATTTTGATCAATTTCATCCATAAAACATACCCCGCTTTAAATTATAAATTAAAATAATGAATTTTTCGTCAATATTAAAGCTATTCATTAGTAATACAATAAAATAAACATGTGAAAATAGAAATTTATACAATACAATTTAATTATATCAAAAGGAGGGATTTAATGGCTTTAGAAATGAGAAATACATGCGAAAAGTGCAATAAGAAACTCCATAATAGCTCTGTTGCTTATATCTGTACTCATGAATGTACATTCTGTGATAAATGTAGTGAAAGTGCGATGTATATTTGTCCTAACTGTGAAGGAGAACTAGTTAAAAGACCAAGGGGCAAAGAACATTCGTTAAGTTGCTCACTGAGCTTATCATAAATCTGGATACAATACTGTATAGATAGTGCAGTCAAAATAGCTACGATCAATGGGGGGCATTCAACAGCGAACCGCAACGGGTTTAAGTACGAAATAAATTATAAAGCATCATAGTGAAAGTAAGTCTACATGGTCATTGCAGTGTTGGACACTTTTCAATTGTCAGAAATGCAGAAAAAGACTTGTTTCGTCCCATACATTGTTCTTATAGGTAACAATTACACGACGACAAAGATTTTTAGAGTACTGAAAATCGAATTCAGTAATCGGTTGATTTATAGATAAAACAAAAGGTAAACTAAAATAAAGCCCTAAAAGTGTTTAATCGATGCTTCTTAGGGCTTTATTTCTGCCAACCATTGTGTCTCAATCGTTTTTTATTAAGCAGGAAAGCCTCCCGTTGGCGGTGGCCATGCTCCGTTTAATCTTCTCATAATGACAATTTCACCTAGATGATAGCTGTTGTGAGAAGCAATATTACGCAGTAATCCCCCTGGGGTTTCACTTGGCCAAGCATCCAGAGGTTCTTCGATTGCTAATGTATCAGCCAAGTGACAAGCTTCGTCAATTCCATCACAAAAATGCTGGATCGTCTTTTTCCATTCTTCCTCATCAGATGGAGCTGGATGTTCGGGCCAGCTTTCACTTACACTTTTCGGTCTCTCAGGGTTTTCTCCTTTAGCAAGAGCAAGTAAAAAGTCTTGCCAATAGCTCATATGCTTCACTAATTGATAAATAGAGTAAGGTAATTCCTTTTGTTTATGTGAAGCAAGTTCTATACTAATATCGGTTATTGCATTAATTGTTGGAAGATGACCTCTTTCACCTCTGAGTGATTTGATAAGTGCATCACGAAATGCTGTATTTGTTTGTGTCATGTTTTTCAGCCTTTCTTCTTCAAAGTCATACGCTTTTAACAGTCTAACACAAATCAGTTTAATATATGTACTTCCGCGATTTTGGAAATATGAAAACCCTTACTAAATACTAGTTGAATAGTAAATGCCCAATATAAGAATACGAGATCTTCGCTTAAACATCTTTGTGTGTCAAAAAGCCTTTAGTATAATAACCCCTGTAATAATAAGAGTAACGGAGATAATCTTTCTTTTGTTTTTTGATTCTTTAAATATATAAATGCCTAACAGTGTTGTACTAGCAATCGTTAGCCCTGCCCATATAGCAAAAACAATACCCATTTCGAAATAGTGTGTTGTTAGAGAAATGAAATAAATACAAGCAATGAACAATAAGAATGCACCTATTGTGGGAAAAGTTTGTCTAAAGCCTTTAGATAGTTTTACACACATTTGTCCTGCAATGCCCAAAACTAAACCAATCGTTAAGAATATGTATCCCATTACGCCGTCATCCTTTCTTTAGAGCTTCCTTTAATGTTAAGAGAAACTACACCGATTATAATAAGAGAAACTCCTAAGATTTTAGATAAAGAAATAGTTTCATCAAAAAAAACAATACCTGTGACAACCACAAGTACGGTTGCTCCTCCAGCATATAACGCACTTGCTACTCCTACTTCACCTTTGGCGTTAAGGAGCATATAAGCAGCAATCGAAGAACAATAAAACAGTATGGCAAAAACAGTCGGAACAAAGTTTGTGAATCCATTCGTAAGATTAAGAAAAAATACTGCAATTACCTCTAAGATAATGGCAAGAGACAATAATAAATAAAACAATTGGATTTCCTCCTTTCAGTAGCCTCATTTTAAGAACTTTACGTAATTGCTACTAAATAATTGCAGTAGCACTCGGATGTCATTATTTTATCTAGAGCCTGATATCTTGTAAAATAATGATAAATGATTGTAGATATCACTATTATTAATACCTAAATGAATGTAAGTGGAAAGGAGAATGTTTATGGAAGTAGAAGATATACGCATATTTATGGCTGTAGCAGAATACGGCAGTGTAAGTCTTGCTGCTGATAAGCTAGGTTATGTCCAACCAAATGTAACAGCACGTATTCGATCTCTTGAACGGAAAATTGGACACCCATTGTTTCATCGTCACAGACGTGGAATGACATTAAATGTAGAAGGCCGAAAACTTTTAACGTACGGAGAACAAATGATGCGGCTGATGGATGAAATACAGAAAGCATTTCAAGATGAGCATAACCTTGTCGGATCATTATGTATTGGATTAGTTGAAACGGTAGTAGGGTTTCCTGAAATCATTTCTTCCTATCATAATAAGCACAAAAATGTGGATATTTCTCTAGTATCAGGAGTAAGTACACAATTAATAGAGAAAGTTCTTAAGTTTCAGCTAGACGGGGCATTTGTAGCAGAACCAGTAAATGTGTCAACGCTTGATCAAATTCCGGCTTTTGATGAAGAAATTGTACTTGTATGCAGCGCAAATGAGAACGGTAAGAAACAGATTCAGTCTGCTAGAGAGTTACTACACTTACCATTTATCTTATTTAATGAAGGCTGCCAATATAGAGAAAGGCTACAGCAGTGGTTAAAAGAAGAGCAAATCGTATCGCCGAAAATTATGGAATTTGCTACACTCGAAACGATTATGGGGACAGTAGTTTCTGGCCTTGGTGTGACACTTATAGCTCGGTCATTAGCGGAAAGATATGAGAGGGAAGGATTAGTACAGCTCTTTTCAATACCTGAGCCTTACAGAGACCTTAGGATTGTATATGTTCGTCGTTCCGACTCCTATCTAGGAGTAACTGAACGTGAATTTATAAAGACAATCAGCGAGGTAAGAGAAGGGAAAAATCAGAAATAAACAGACTGTTTTTTCATAAAGAGCTTTTTTATTTAGCCTATGTTTAGTATGAATATACCAAGTGTTAATTTGAGCAGTAAAAGTGAGTTTTTTAATATCTAAAGAGGATTACGCTGCTTAACTTTTTATATGGTATACATCTAAAACATGTGTAAAGGAGCAGCTACAGTGAAGATAGAGGACAAAAAATTCGCGGAACGAGTACTGAAGCACTTACTTATTAGCAGTCAAATAGATGGCTTGAAATTTGGGCTTAATAGCTCTGTAACTCTATTGTATTTTACTAACTATAATAAAAAAGATGATAGTGATTTTGTATTGAATATCGAAACAACTTGGACTGTATATCCTGAAGCCCGCGATACATACCCATCATCAGAGGATGAAGTGCCTTTGCATACAGAAGAGCAATATTTTAAGCATATTTGGGATATCAGGAGACAAAAAGTAGTAGACGTTCAGCTGGATGCCGTATCGCCTCATCTTATCATTTCTCTAGAATCGGGGAGAGTATTATTTGTGAACGGTCATGATCCTGACTATGAATGCTGGCAATTAGGAGACCCTTTTGCAGGAAGTGATTGGCTTTTAGTTGCAGCTCCGGGTGATGACATAGCTGTTTGGTGTCCTGAGGAGTTTGAATGAGCGTTATGTTAACTATTCTTACATGTTGTATACAGAGAAATTACTAAGGGAATTGTTAAAATAGAATATGGAGGAAAATGCATGAATACGATCTTAGAGAGCTTTTATGACTTAAAGGAAATACTGAGTTCTTTTAATAACCTTCATGAAAAGTACAATTGGCTGTTGACTGATTTAGATGGATCTTTTCCAGATAAGTATCTTGATTACTTTACTGACTACAGAATTTACAACAATGGAACGAGCGGCAATACATATTGGATTACAGGTGAAAAACTCACGAAGCTTGCTAATAAAGAGGACATATATTTTATATGGGGAGTTTTTTCTGCCTTTGATAAGCAAGAAACTATAAATTTAGATAGATTTAAAGAAGGGCCTTATGCTGATGGTAATCCGGATTTTTGGATTGAAACACCAACACTTCAGCACCCTAAAGCAATTATAGAATTAGTTTTTTGGGACTCATCTTTAATTTTACTTCTAAGCAAGGACGAAGAAATATCTAGAAATCTTAGAACCAAGTTTACAAAATGGAAAGACCTAGACAAGTATAATAATAAATAGCTTCATGACGTACATGTACTATCGGAGGATTAACTAACTAGAAGTAGGAGGGAAAAGCTGATGATTGATAATAGGCTACGAAAGATAAAGAATCATGAAATCGATAATTCTTTATCTGAACTTACTGATACGGAAGTTTTATTAAATTTTCAGCGTGCCATTACCAGCTTATATCCCCATCTAATACGCATACATGCTCATGCTTATGAATCATGGGATGATATTGTCATCCCTTTATTTTATGAAATGGTTTATAAAACTTTTTCGTTTAAATATGGCGTTGAGATTATGGCAGATGAAGCACACCCTTTTTTATTTACTTTAAGGTGCTACAAAGGCGTTCATCATATCCAATGCCTTCCCAAAGCGTCATCGTTGCAAGGGATATTGAATAATGAGAAATTTGGCGTTAGTAAAGAGAACTTGGAAGGGAAAAAGCTTATTTTTAAGTCTTTTGGCGATAGTATTAATTGTTTAACAATGGGGCTAGATAGTGAGGATGCTCATGCTGTTCATTTTAATCTGGTTGAGGTAGATGTAGTATGTGCTCAGTCTAATAAATGTATTGATATTGACGGGTGTACTACATTTTTTATTCATAAAGACGATGTAGAATATGAATTTGTCGCTGAAACTTTTAACCAGAAGTTGCAAAAATAAAAAAGTGTCAAAAGAATATCAGCAAGATAATCAGAAAAAACCTTTTAAAATTACTAATGTTAAAGTAAAAGTAGTTAATGACAAAGGTTTGGTAGGATCTACAATAATAGAAGAGAATGGAAAAGAGAAAGAAATTGTGCCTCTTGCTCTTTACTACGATATGAAAATTAAGCACTATAGTGATAAAACCCTTATTGATTTTGATAAAGACGATTTAGATTTTAAAATTTTACCCGATAAAGAGCTAATAAAGGCCTCTAAGGATGCTATAGGGGTTAATATTTTTGATGACGAGAAAGGTCTTGATGGATTAGGAAGAGGATCAGGATATGGGGATTTTAATAGAAATAGAACTGGTAAAATAAATGTAAGTTATGACTTAGGATTCACCACTAATTCCAGAGGGCTGCCAGTGGCTCCTAGTAAAGAAAAAATAAAGATGATTAAGGAAAATGCTTTAAAAGGTGTTTTAGTAGTCATTAAAAATAAAAAAGAAATAGACCGCTATAACCTTAATGCCATAAACAAAATAGATTAATACATCCTATTTATTTAGCTACTTACCTAGAAAGCTTTAACTGCAAATAAAAGGAGAAAAGTATGAGAGAAGCAATTAAATCAAAAGTAGATAAATTAGTGGGCTTAAATCTAAGATACATAGGGAGAGCCTCAAATTTATTTTGGCTTGGATTTGGAGAAAAGATTTTAGTAACCAGAAGGAGGAAAACGGAAGAGGTAGCTGAATACGCTTTACATATTCAATGTTCTTGGCGTATTGCCAAAGGTAATAAAATTATAGTAGGCTCACGGGATTTCTATTCTCCAAGAACAGACTTGGAGAATGAAAATGAGCACTTTGAATGGGATGTCCAAGGAAATAATCGATTCGATGAAAGAATTAAATCGATTATAGAAGATATAAACCAACATACGATTGTAGAAAGATTTGAATCAGACGAAGTAGGAGGGCTAAAAAGCTTTTTATCTCAAGGTTATTTATTAGAGGTGTTTCCGGATACGTCAGAAGACGATGAATATAGTAAGTTCTGGAGACTTTTCAACCGAAAGGAAGACAGCTCTCACTTTGTTGTCACAGGAAATGGTATTGAAAACGAGTAATCTTATAATTAAAGAAACGAAAAAAGCACAAACCCGTTGATAATAAACGTTTTTGTGCTTTTTTCTTATTTTATAGTTGAGTTACATATAATCATAAGCGGAATCATCAAAATAGAGCCAGTGATAATATTCAACCTGCGGATCTGTCATTTTTAAAACTTCTTCTTCATTGAATTTTTTATACTCAACTAATTTCTGTACTTTAGAATTTCTTTCCACTTGGCTCATTTTAAATCCTCCTTATAGTTTGAAAAGTAACAATGTATTTAAATATAGAAAGCGTTTTCTTTTTTCTTATTTTTATTATATATCTCAATATGAGATTAAAACAATATCAATTATAGATGATTTTTCAAAAAACAATATAGAAATGGTATTTAAGCTACATAGCCGGTATTTATCACCACTATTCACACCGACGGAGTTTGCCCAGTATTTATTAAAACATAAAATTTTTATATCTATACACCTTATTTTTTTATAAAAAACTTACACATATGAACAACTATGTTTATTTAGCTGGACCCTACTGCTGCAAGGGTTCTTTTTTGTGTTTGATTTCCATAGGAGTGTTTATGTTAACTAGCTATATTTTGTCCATTTTGACTATTTAACTATGGCACAGTGGGGAAGGGTTTCATTAATTTTTAAGGAATTAATTATTAGCAGCGATAAAATGAAGCATGGAAGAACTTATTAATTATTGTTACATGTAAATATAAATATTTATTCTGAAAGGGGCTGGGACTATGAATGTTTCTATCCTAAATAACTTAATGAGAAAAATAAGTACCTAAAAAGGACAAAGGGGAGTTCAATCAATGGACAGAAATAAATACTCATCAATTGCCCACAGAGAACATTTATTTAGTAACCCGATAAGTGAAATTAAAATCAATAGAATTATTGATTTTCTTCAGTTAGAACCTCATGCAAAAGTGTTAGATATCGGGGCTGGGAAGTGTGAATTGTTAATACGTTTAGTTGAAAAGTATGGCATTGAAGCAACAGCCGTAGAGTCATATGAAGGTTCTATTTTAGGGGCAAAGCAACAGGCCCAAAAAAGAATTCCTGAAGAAAAAATTACGTACATTGTACAAGATGCCAAACAAGTGATAAGTGAATACGTCAATCATTTTAATGTAGGAATTTGTGTGGGTTCTGCTCATGCTTTGGGGAGCCTAGAATTAACGTTACAAGCTCTTAAAAGAAACGTCAAAAAGGGCGGCTTTATTCTAGTAGGAGAAGGGTACTGGAAAAAGAAACCTAGTCAGGAATATTTAGATGCACTTGGTGGAGCGGATGAGTCAGAATTAAAAAAACACCATGAGAATGTTTTTATCGGAGAACGTATGGGGCTCGTGCCGATTTGGTCAGTTGTTGCAAGTGATGATGATTGGGACGAATATGAAGGACTATATGCTATGTCTATGGAAAAATATTGTTATGAAAACCCGAACGACCCTGATTATCATAGTATGTTAAATGAAATTAGATCATGGAAACGTACTTATCTTACATGGGGCAGAGATACTTTAGGATTTGGACTTTATCTGTTTCAAAATCAATAAATTTTAACATGAGATTACTTCCATTATTGAACAAGAAATTTGAGCAAGAGGTGAGGATAAAAAAGAAGAATGATCTTACAGGTTCTGGTTTTTATATAGGAAGCATTTTGATCTCTTCGTTGACTTGGCTTCTTTTTCTATTGGTATATATCTTACTGTTAGGTTTCAAGGATTTGCACCTTAAGGAATATTTATATATACAAAAAGAATCCTTTGCCGATATGGGCAAAGGATTTTCAAGTTTATTGGAATAGGGGGAATATGCTATTAGTCTGTCCAGTTTTATAGATTAATATGCTGGCAAGATAAAATATTTATCATTTGTAAATAAAGTAATTTAAGTAAATGTTAAAGCATCTGAGAAATATAAAAAGCTTTATCATTTATATTTAATGGCGACAAAGAGGTTGTTTTTCTATAAAGGGAGTAATAACTAACCCTGTTATTTACCTATATAAACGTATTGAATTTACTTATTAAAAAGAAAACTGAATAAAAATTCAGTTCTTTTGGTCTGGTTATTTTATTGATTATTTTGAGCCTTCTTTATTATAAAAAATAAAGAAGATTGCCTTCATATTACATAAATAAAGATCTAAACTATTCTATTTCGAATAAAAATCATTATAAAATTTAACAAATAATATTTATCTCATTATTAAATTGAAATTTATGTAAAAAAACCAATAAATTTTATTAACTTGAAATTTGGTAGTATTGGCATTTCATTATACTTCGAATATTCATTATATTTATCATACAGAAATATGCATTTGGTTTTTTCTGTATATAGCATATTAAAGTTAGGAGGGATTAGGAAAGCTGAGTATAAACGCCCCATTGTAAAAACAGAAAAAGTACTAACATAAGTAATAAAAGTGGATTCATCCATTGGTTTACAAGCCGGTATTGGCTGTTTCATCAAGGTTTTACGCAGGGGCTGTTAATATTACTCTAATTTTTCTTACTAAAGTACCTAAATTAAAATAATACGGGAGTGAAGAATTTGCGAGTAAAACTTTGTCTTTCCGCACTATGTTGTCTTTTTGCTGTGATGGGATTTATACCAGTTTCTACGGGCGCGGCGTATGCTGAAAAAGAGTATACGATTAAGTCGTATCACTATTTAACTGTGGATGGAAAAGATGTGAATCTCCAGGCTAAAGCGAATAACATTTCCGACACGGACATAAAAGTAACCATGGTTCTACCTAAACAGAATAAAAATGGTGATTGGTTGGCATATGGATTTACGAGCAGGGAAGCTTTGAACGCATTTATTGAAAAAGATAAACAGAAACTTCAAAACAAAGTTAATATGATGGGCAGTGGTTCCTGTTGTACCGATTTCTATGAGTCTAAAAATAAAGGTGGACAGTATATTTATTGGAGAGACGGGTTTAAAAATTTGCCCTCGAGCTGGAATGACAGAATTTCATCCTTAAGTACGGCATCACCTTCTTCAAGCTATTCCACGACGCTGTGGGAGCACACTTCATCTCAAGGGTACGGGAAAGGAGTTTCCTTTAGACACTCCGATTGGTATGGTAAAACTGCTAATATGGCGTCGGATTGGGACAACAAGGCTTCTGCAATCGAAATTAAATAATAGGTGATTGCCAAGGGCTGGGCTAAAGATTTTTTGTTATTATTATTGCTTATTTCCTAAAGACACCATTATGATAACTAGCTCTATAAACTAAAAATAAAGCTAGCTGTGTTAAGCTAGCTTTATATTTTTTATGCTGTTTTGCAGAGTGATAAATTTCAACTGTCGTTCACTTTGTTATAAAAACTCTTTAGCAATTTCATCATATTACGCCCCGAAGTTCTTGACATTTGATGATGGTCTTCATCATCACGCGTACTCAGGTACCAGCTTCCCTTGTCATCTTCATTTAATCTATATACCTTATTGGTTCTACTATCTGTATAAAAGTTTCCATCCTTCAGTCTCAAACAATCCCCCCTCTACCACGTATCTATCCTGTATTATGCCCAAGATATCAATTTTATGAAAAAATTTATATACACAAAAACAGCAGGTTTCTTGATACGCTTATTATTTTGTATGTAATCTACAGAGGTGCAAAAATGGTGAAAGTCCATTGAATTTATGTGCTGCTAGTAAACTTCAAATTAGGTCTTTTTTTGATACATATTTTTCGATTTTGAAGTTTTCTCTGCTTTCCTATATTTGCTATCTTCGGTTCTGTGTGTTACGCTTAGGTTAATTATTTTTGTTCGGTGTAGAATTGAGAGAAGAGAAATCTCTTCCATAGAAATTTTCATCTTAAGATAGTATGGTTGGACAAGGGTAGTAATACAAGTGTGGAGTATTCCACACCAGGAGGCAATATTATGGAACAAGGTACAGTAAAATGGTTTAATGCAGACAAAGGTTTCGGTTTTATCGAAATTGAAGGCGGAGACGATGTATTCGTACATTTCAGCTCTATTCAAGGCGAAGGCTTTAAATCATTAGAAGAAGGTCAAAAAGTAACGTTTGACATCGAGCAAGGCCAACGTGGAGCACAAGCTGCTAACGTTCATAAAGTAGCATAATTAAAATGAGTAAAAAAGACTCCACCTAGGAGTCTTTTTTTTACTTTTGATTTCACTAGCTAGCAAAAAACATATTATATTATATTTTAAAATCTCGTTATAATAGAAAAACCAGAGTTTTAAGTCTGGTTTCTGGGTAAAACGAAGGGTACAAGGTATGGACTAGTTATACCATACACTAGAAATACAAAGTAAATATGACATGTTGGTTAAGAAGTTTACTTTCAGTTAAAGAAGTGCCGTAAGTTTTTTATAGATTTATACAAAAGACGGTCATAAATTATTTTTGATGGGGATTAGAAGACGCCTCTAAAAGCCGTTCTCCTGATTTCATTTTATAGCCACACAAAGGACACTTTTGATGATTTTGATAAGAGAAATTTTTTCTCATCCAACCATTACATTCTTCTGATTCACATTCCCAAATCTCTATTCGTTCTTTAGGTAAGGGCTCTTGATTTTTCTTCCTATGGTTATAATACATAACTACATCATCCCTCCTCCTAAATAGTATACCTTTTAAAAAAGAAATGGTAAGAACCATATCTTTCTAAATTAAACCACACTTTATACATCCTATAAAAATTTATAAATACACGAAAGCGCGGATAAAATAAGGCATGAAGTCGCTTTGTATAAATACGCTAAAATAAGATGTTCGTGAATAATAAGACTGATTTCCAATGCGCAGAAATGAATAAATAACAGCTCTGGTTAAAGAGTACTTTTCTCATTTCTGAATTTAAGTAAGAGAAGGAGCACGAAAAAATGAAAAAATTTTCTGATTTTAATTTAAGCAAGGATATTGAAAAGGCCGTTCATAACTTGGGTTTTGAAGAGGCTACGCCGATTCAGGCTGAAGCTATTCCGATAGCTATAACGGGTAAAGATTTAATTGGACAAGCTCAAACCGGTACTGGAAAGACAACAGCTTTTGGCATCCCCCTTATAGAGCGGGTTGAGCTTGGTGAAGAAGGGATTCAGGGAATAGTTTTAGCACCGACACGTGAACTGGCTATTCAAGTAGCTGAGGAGCTAAATCGAATTGGGCAGGTAAAAGGAGTTAAAACGCTACCCATTTATGGAGGGCAGGATATTAATCGTCAGATCAAAGCTCTTAAAAACAGACCGCATATTATCTCGGCAACCCCAGGACGCCTTAAGGACCATATGAAAAGAAGAACCATTCGTTTAAATCATATTCGTACAGCTGTTCTGGATGAAGCAGATGAAATGTTAAATATGGGCTTTATTGAAGATATCCAAACGATTCTTGGTGGCATCTCTTCTCCCCATCAAACCTTACTATTTTCAGCAACCATGTCGAAGCAAGTACAAAGTCTAGCTCAGAAATTTATGAACGCTCCTGAACTCGTAAAAGTAAAAGCGAAGGAGCTAACGGTAAAGAACATTGAGCAGCAGTATATGGAAATTCCAGAGAATCGAAAATTTGATGTTCTTTGTAATCTCGTAGACCTTCAATCGCCAGACCTTGCTATTGTGTTTGGACGCACAAAAAAACGTGTGGATGAACTTGCTGAAGGGCTAAAAAAGCGTGGGTATGCAGCAGAAGGCATTCATGGAGATCTTACACAATCCAAACGTGCCGATGTGATTCGTCAATTCAAGAATCATACGATTGAGATTATGGTTGCAACCGACGTTGCAGCAAGAGGGCTTGATATTACAGGTGTTAGCCATGTCTACAATTTTGATATTCCTCAGGACCCTGAAAGCTATGTTCATCGTATTGGCCGAACAGGACGGGCAGGTACTAAGGGATTGGCAGTTACATTCATAACTCCAAGAGAACGTAATCACTTAAAAGTGATCGAAGATGTCACCAAAACCAAAATGTCTAGAAAGTCACCTCCTACTTCTAGTGAGGTAATGGCAGGGCATCAGGAAGCAATCATTCACCAGGTTTTGACCGCTATTGACAAAGGGGAGTTTGTGGAATATAAGCCAATGGCGGAAAAGTTATTAGAAGAAGTGGATTCTGTTTCTTTACTGTCAGCCACTTTAAAGCTCTTAACAAAAGAATCAAATATGACCCCTGTCCAATTAACTGAAGTGGCACCGCTTCGTAATAAAAAGGCAAAAACAGAACGTAAGAGAAATAGGGGTAGAAAAGAAACAGCAGGCCGCAAAAAAACGTATAGAAAATAATCCCTGATTACTTTTGATGCGAGAAAGGATAAGGGCTATGAGTGAGAAATTATTTAGTAATGGGGAAATAGTAAATATAAGAGTATCGAGTGAATCAGTGACAATCTTAAAAAGTCATTATGTAAAAAACATGAACTATAATTATTGATGAATAAGTTTTGATATAAAAATCTTTTTAAGAAAAAACAGACTCTGAAAATAGAGTCTGTTTTTTCTTATGGTTTTTTATGCTTTATTTACGTTTGTCGCTTGTGGTCCGCGTTGCCCCTGTTCGATATCAAAAGTCACTTCTTGACCTTCATCCAAGGATTTAAAGCCTTCACCTTGAATAGCTGAGAAGTGAACAAATACATCTTCTCCACCTTCACGCTCGATAAATCCAAAACCTTTGTCAGCATTAAACCATTTCACTTTACCGTGTTCCATTTTTTGTTGCCTCCTAAAATATAGAAAATAAACCAGATTATCATTAAATCTAGCTTATTTATTATATTATCCCAATAGAGACATCTTAAACTTAAATTAATGTGATCTTTCCAACTTTCTTTATCATTACTCACTTCATTAAAAAAGGTGATTGGGGTATGACGATCTACATCATCATGAGGTTCTCGTGCAAAAACTTCAAAATATTTATAAGTGATCTTTTACACACGGAAATGATAGAAGTGAAAAATTAGCCAATGCCCATGCAATCGTTATAGGCATTGTATTTATAAATATGAACCTAAATTAGATGAGAGAGCATTATGAGACCCGTCTATCCAAAAGAAAGGGAAGTTCACTCAAAATTTTTAAAAAATAGTGGTGTAAAAATAGATTCTATTAGATAAAAATCTATGTACCTTTTTCATATAAATACAACCTTCGCACGAGCATCCCTAAACTTGTTTACAAATAAAAAATGACGCCGTTGGAGGCGCCATTTTTTATAGAACAGAGAAGGACACACCCTATGCACGGGCGGTACTCTTAACACATCGTCTTGATTTGATAATACCCAGTGTTTAAATTTAATAAACCTTTTTTTGGTATGACGAGTTATGGAGAATATCTACATGTACCTTTTTAGTGAACATAAGGTTTTCTGGAGGCATCAATCAAAAGAGTTCTTACAGGTACAGTTTTTCATGAAGAAATTTCAAATAATTTCAAGCGTTCTACTGGAGATTATTTATTGAATTTCTCTGGAAACTGCTTCACAACTCCCGCAGATATAGTATCTGCCATTAAGATGATATGTGAGACTCCTTCATCAATTGCAACGATTCTTGCTTCCCAATCTTTTTCTAAGCTTGCAGATAAATCATTTGTCACTAATTTTAGATGCATATACAGTAATTTTTTCAAATCTTCATTTTTCAAATAAGGGTTAGCCTGGCTAAGGAACGCTGCTATGTCATCAGCATTTCGATACCATTCTTTGTTTAATTGATTCACCAAGGCTTTCTTTCCCGTTTTAGCCGCATCTACAATTTTGCCAGCAATCACAATATGTTCTTTAAGCAAAGCTGTAAGTTTGTTCCCAGCTTTCTCTCCGTATATCGGCTTCACAGCATTCCCGATATCTTCCTGATTTTTTAATAGCCTTGCCAACACCTGTTTTTGGTCTTCTGATCCTGCTGTTGTTGCACTTGTAATATAATTACTTGTCCATAATACATGATCCATCCAAAGTCTTCTGAATTCATTTTCAAACGTTACCTGAGATTGACTAACACGATATTCTTGTGCTTCAGCACGAGCACTACTTGGTTCAACCAGCATGTTTAGCGAAAATAACATAATAAACCCCATCCATAATAATCTTTTCATAAAAACTGCTCCTTCCAATTTATATGAGTATTCGTCTTATTATTTGTATATGGGATTTTTTACATTCCTTAAAATGTTACTTTCTAATAATAATTCTTGATAGAGTATTGTCACGCTCCCAATCAGCTTACACGGATGAAAGGTTGACTCATCCAGTTATTTATACATTATCTAAAAAATGTATTTAACATAAGAACCTAATGGTTACACTAGAAACAATAGTTAGTGAGTATGATTTCATTCCATATATTTACGATTTCGGTTAGTTAAAACTAGAAAAGACAAGATAAGAATTAATGAGCTATTTCTTTCACATAAGCTTGTCAGAATACTATCTAAAGAGAGGTCGAACAATATGAAAGTGACAGACACACTTGTTCAATGTTTAGAAAATGAGGGAGTTGAATATATTTTCGGAATACCCGGTAAAGAGACATTGGATTTTATTGATTCTTTATCCAAGTCTAAACAGATTCAATTCGTGAATGTGCGGCATGAGCAAGGAGCTGCTTTCATGGCAGATGTATACGGAAGGTTAACAAACAAGGTAGGGGTATGTTTGTCAACATTAGGCCCTGGAGCTACTAATTTATTGACGGGAATATCTAGTGCAAAGCTAGACCACTCTCCTGTTGTAGCATTAACGGGACAGGCTGCTTTGGGGAGACAACATAAAGAATCACATCAATATATGGACATTATTAAAATGGTAGAACCGGCAACGAAGTGGCGTGTTCAAATAAAAGATTCACAAACGCTTTCTGAGATTATTCGAAAAGCATTTAAAGTTGCACAAATGGAAAAGCCAGGACCCGTAGTAGTAGAATTGCCAGAAGACTTAGCAACTCAAATCGTTCCCATTAAACCTATTTCACCTACATCTATGCCCGTAAGTATACCTATAATGGAGTCAATTCAGGCTGCTAATACTCTTATTAAGCAGTATGAGAGACCTTTTGTTATTATCGGTAACGGCGTTGTTAGACAGGAAGCCGTGGATGAGCTTCACCAATTTATTGAACGCCTTCAATCACCGGTTACCCATAGTTATATGGCTAAAGGTGTATTATCTAAAGATCATCCCAAAAATTTCTTTACGTTTGGATTTAATGAAAAAGATGAAGTGCTCCCAGGCTTAAAGGAAGCTGACCTACTTATTGTAATGGGGTTTGATTTTGTCGAGAAGTTACCCAAAGAATGGAATACGGAAAAAACACCAATTTTACATATAGATACTTTACCGGCAGAAATAGATGAATATTATCCTGTAGAAGTCGAATTGGTTGGAGATATAAAGCAAACTTTACGCGTATTCAATCAGCTGGATATCCCTTCTAAACCGTGGATACCCTCTGGCAATCTTCAGAAACAAATTAAGCAATCCTATCATATTGAAAAGAAAGAGATAGATACTAATTTACTACCTTTGACAATTGAGAATATCTTGCACAGTATTGACAAGCTCTCTTCAGAGGAAACAATTGTGATTTCAGATGTAGGAGCTCATAAAGTATCTATAGCCCGAACTTATCAACCCAAAAACGCTAACAAGTTCATTATATCAAATGGTTTAGCTTCCATGGGTATTGCTTTACCAGGTTCAATTGGAGCTAAACTGGCCTGCCCTAATGATCCAGTTATTTGTATTACTGGAGATGGAGGAGCTTTAATGAATTTTGCAGAAATAGAGACGGCAAAGCGCTTAGGGCTTTCATTCATCATTATTGTTTTAAACGACTCTACATTAAAAATAGAGCAGGAAATGATGAACAAAAAGTTTGGTAAGAGCTATGGAGTAACTTTTACAAACCCAGATTTTGTTCAATTGGCAACTAGCTTTGGAATTAAAGGAGAACGGGCAAATAGTTTAGTTGAATTTGAAAATATAATGAAAAAAGCCTTAAAAAATTCAGATGAGATTGTCCTAATTGACGTTCTTCTAAAAAACTAATTGCGATTTCTTCATTATTTTAAAAGAAAATAAATGTTTTTAATTTTTTTAAATAAGCTAAGCTGAGCTCAACCCAAATCCAACTGTAAAGGAAAGTAAATACAAAAATTAAACCAGTAGTACAAACAGAAAAATTATTGGAAATCACGGGACCTAGCACTGGGAATTTGAAAACGCACAATAAGGTCATAATCCCAACAGTTAATAGGGTAGCACCACTTATAATAATGTACAATCGCTTTTTAAAAAAGTAAAAAGCAGCTCCTATGCCTATTCCCAATATTCCTGTTGTAAAAGGAAAAATAATAAGTTCACTTGGCTGGATAATCAGAAGAAGCAGGTTTGTTAGTATATAGGTAATAAACCCTAGAGGGAGCGAAAGTACAAAACAAAAAAGAATGGGTGCAGTAGATAATGGACTAATGAACATTCCTATTCCTGGTAAGAAACCTCCTGCTGATTGAAAAAGGGCTGCTAAGTTGGCGAAAAGAGCGCCTGATACAAGCTGCTTAGTTTTAGATAATCTATTAAAAAGAAGCTGCGCAGATTTTACTTCATTTGAAAGAGACTTTAAAAAGTACATGAATTTCACCTCGGTTAACTGTATTTACATTATAAGGGGGGGTAAAGATTAATTTAGACCACTGCCCGATATATCAACTCTTACGTGTAATATATAAAGAAATTAAGAGGGAGGACTAATAAGTCGCATTTATTTTTATAGAGATAGGTCGTACTTTCTAAAGGTATGGTACTGTAGCCCATAAAATGAATCTTTTATGGGCTTTATTGATTAAAGGCTTTTTTATTTTCTAGAAAGTTCATTTGCTCATTCCTATAAAATAGCTGGTGAAAAAATTAAGCTATAATTTTTGGCGGGAAATTAATGTTTAGTCGAATTTTATAAGTGTAAATCATGGAACAATTTCAAAAACAGTACCTTGATTAAAGTCAGACACTTTCATAGAGCCATAAACTCCTAAATAAAGCCTGGTTTGATCCAGGTTCGTTCCCAAACTAACGTAGTAAGCTGATTGAGAACCAAAATTATAATCAATTTCCACAATATTAAAATCATTTAGCTTACAATCTGTACCTGCCTTGGTATAAGCTAAAACTCCTCTAACTGGGGATTGAGATTCTTTAATCTGGGCAATATCCGTAAACATAACGCTTCCTGTTAAGCTAGGGATTTTGTTTCCCATATATGGCTGAACTCCTGTAAGGGAGGTCCCTCCAAATTTATTAGGGCGGGGATCTTTGTGAAAATAACTAGTTAAAGGCTGAAGACGTCTCGCTGAAGTTTTTACTGCTTCATTGTAATAAGCAATTATTTTCTCATCCAAGGCCGGATTTTCAGAACACCTTTTTATAAATGAAGTTGGAAAATCTCCTTCCCATCCCCGCCATCCAAGGTTAATAAATCCTTCTTGGTTGGGTTTAGCTCTCATTAATGAAGCTTGAACAAGTTGAGGAACAGGTATTGGCTTATAATGAACAAATGAAAAAATAGACTCTACTACGTCTTGTCCCACGTTTCCCACATATTTGATGTACTGACTATAAAATTTTTGAAATGAAATGCCCGTTATATTGCGAACTCCTTTGGCAATGAGCGTAAGGGTTTCTTGAATAGGTGAAGGGAGTTCATTAAAGCGTGTGACTGCGGGTGGATTATGGATGAATGTATTCTTACTTACATCAATTTCAATTATTTTTCCGTAAATCTCCATATCATCCTGACTTAAATTAAAGGGGTCATATCCTGATCCGCCATCTCCGATTGTTAAGATAAGTTTTCCAGTTTCAGGTGAAAAGTTTAAGCTGTTAACACCATTATGATTAAAAAATGGTCTTCTTAAGTTAAGTAACGTCCGTCTTTTTTGAGGTTGACCATTTGGTTGGAAAATCCATTCTTCCACTGTATCAATATGATCATATTTAGTTTCTCTATTTATCCACTTTAGTTTTGAAGTTTTAGAATCACACGGGTTAGGCTTAAAATGTTCGGAAAGTGCACCTGGTCCTTGTGTTCCAGCTACGGAGTAATGAAGATAAAACAGACCGTTATAATAAAATTCTGGATGAAACGCTAGCCCTAGCAACCCTCGTTCATCATATCCACCGCGAGAAACACCTGGTTCAGAAGTACCCAATTTTATGATTTTTGAGCGAATATCTAAAAAAGTCTGTATAGCTTCATCCCTTATATAAAAGATCTCTCCTACTTGGGTTGCAATAAATAAGCTTTCAAATGAGTCACCCGGAAGTATAGCTGTTTTCAAAACGGTAGGTAAATTTATCTTACTAACAATAGGCCGTAAGCTAACCTTAGCTTTTATCAACTAACTTAACACTCCTTTTTAATGTTTTCTCTTATAAGAATATGATTGGAACTGTTCCATTAGTATCAATACTATTTTGTAAAGTGCGGTAATTTGATTGAGAGACGTAATCGAGAAGTGCTGGTTAAGCCTGCTATTTTCTTCTCTCAGCACTCAAGATTCTCCCAACGTTCATAACTATTTGTGACTTCCCAAAATTGAAATTAAGGAAAAATAATAATTAATTCACAAAAAATAGTGATATTATTTTATGAATTGGAAAAGAATATGACTTGTGAAAGGAGTGAATGCAAATGTCTATGAAAAACTGGTTAACGGGATGGGTTGTTTTGTTTGCGATGGTTATCGGTGTGATAACTTCAGGGTCACTCGGCGCTTTGGCCGAATCCGACGTGGTAAGACAGCAAGCCATGGAGGTTCAGTTGAACGATGATTACTTCAATCCAGAAACCATCACTATCCCGAGTGGAAAGACGATAACATTGATATTGAAAAATGAAGGTCAGAAAGAGCATACCTTCACAGTAGAAAAACTCGGTATTGACGCTGAAGTCCAGCCTGGAAAAGAAAAAACCATTACCGTGAAACCACAAAATCCCGGTACATATGAACTGATATGTAGGTATCATTTTAATAGTGGAATGGTAGGGAAAGTGATAGTCAAATAACAAGCAGGGCCAATTAAAAGTAATCGCTTTCATTTTTTTGCTTTCCCTAAATCATTTGATAGGTTATAATAAATATCTACAAAAATATTAAATGATATGTAAGTAACAAGCAATTACACCCTTAATATTTAACTAAAAAGAAAAACTCTCTTAAGGCATTAGGGGAGTTTTTCTTTTTTATGTATACCATGTAAGGGAAAATTCACCATAATAATAGGGCGAACTCACTTTTCAATTCTAACTAATGTTTTTTCCGGCATGTCAATATCATCAATGTCAAAGTAATGGATGTTTAACGTTAATTTCCTCTCTTGTTCTTCAGCTTCTTCCCCTATCCAACAACTATACAACTCAAAAAAGTCTCCTGACTTAAGATAGCGGTCCATCAATTTGCATAGTGCAATCAGTTTCTCTTTTGATTCTTTACGCCTGCTCTTATTCATATACTCCGTAATTTCAATTCCCCAGTCGCTTGCAACTTCATAAACATAAAGGGTAGTAAATTGATGTTTCTTTACGTTCAATCGATTTCTTTCATCTGAAAAGCAGCTCCCAATAGTAACTAAATCATCTAATTCCTTATTAATAGGTAATTCTACGTTTGAACCTATGTAAGTAGCTAAACTCATTTGTATTCACTCCGTTCCTCATCTAAATAACCGATTAAATTTTGTAAAACTAACCTAGTTTGTTAACATCCTAAGAAATACATCCTGTTATCAAAAAGGTTTTTCACTAAACTCTATTACAAATAATCGAGTTTTATTCAAGTTTCACTATTATTCTGCTTAATGAGTAGGCTACGAAATGTTTATATACCTGTAAATGGGGGATTTACCATATAAGAACATTGATACTTAATTGGAAGGAGAATGAAAAATGAACAATAATACTAAAACCGTTGAAAATAAAGTAGAGGATAAACTAAATGAAATGAGTCAAGAGAAGAAAGACAACATCCTTTCTAGTTTTAACGAATTTAAAAGTTACTTAGGAGATAAAGTCACAAAAGGTGAGAAACTAGGGTTAAATGATAATCAATTAGCTCTAGCAGCTAAAAAAATAGCTGACTATCTCGCAACCCATGAGGAGCCACAAAATGAAGAGCAATACTTGTTACATGAGTTATGGAAAGTTGGAAACGAGGAAGAACAACATCATCTTGCTCATATGCTTGTTAAATTAGTCAAAGAATAATCTACATCAATTATAGATTGCTTTTTGCCATTATTTATTAGGGATCAAGTGTATTCAATCAACATAGCAAAGAGCCACTTGCGTAAAACAAGTGGCTCTTTATAATGGTTAAGTGTCAGGTAATATCGTTGCAAAAGTAAGAATAAGCCGAAATCGAAATATGTTATCTGCAAACCCTTCTATTGTCAACTTAATAAAAATGCATAACTACAGAAAAGAAATAAAGGTTGGTTATTTCCTTGTCTTTTTATTCATTTTTTTTAGAATCTTCTTGGTAATGCTCATTTAAATATGGGTTCTCTGTCGTAGCAAAATTAACAGATTGAAGGCTAGTTTCAGGATCCATTCCGTAATAGCCTTTTAGTTGCGCATTTTCTAGCTCGCCACTTCTGAGTTGTGGTTCTTTTTTCTCTTTCATGCTGCACCTCTTTTTTCTTATAAATAAAGCTTACAGAAATATGGTATCAGTTATTGGGTTCTATTTGGAGATGGAAGAAAAGAATGTAAAAAACTACATTCTTTCTTTCCGACTTTTTATTTTTCTTCTAAATCAAGGACTGGAACCATACGGTCTTCATCATGTGTTCCTCTCGCATGAACGGTAGCCATACTTGATGTTTCATCTACACTTTTAATCCAAATAGGAACTCCGTGGTAATGAACATCAATTTCCTTGGGGGAAGAAAGAATTTGTTTAGCTCGATTTATTTCCATGTTATCACCTCATTTTTTAGTATGTCCCTGTGATACATCAATTAAAAGATAAAGCTATATTTCCTCAACAATAACTTGACTACATTCTATAACTCACTTCGTCAAAAATTAATCTATCCTTTAACCTTGCAAAAATCGAACATCAATGGGTTTGCTTAACCTCATTTTATTCTTTAATTCGAATACGTATAAATACGAAAAATGAGCACATACTGTACCTAATCAGATTTCTCCTTTTGCTGACGAATCGTTTCTCCTTTAATATGTTAAGTTTACAAAAAACACCTGTCTTTACAGGTGTTTTTTTTTTTTTTTTTTTTTTTTAGAAAATACATTAATTTGTATACAAACTAAGTTTTATTTTACTTCTAGCAGGGGAATAAAATAGTGAATTAAATCGGAGAGGATGAGGGATTTATGATAGAGATGGAGGTAAAGAACCTTCAAAGGTCAGAACCTAAATTTAGAAAGGCTGAATCAGAATACTTAAATAAGGCAATCGAAGAATATTTCGTTCGTCGTACATACCATAATGCACCAGTAGTTGATGCACTTCGATATGTACTAACGATTGATAATAAAAGGGAACGTTTAGAAAGTGCTGTTGAACTTTTTGGAGATAATATCAAAGAAGTAAATAACCAAGATATTATAAACTATTTAAATCAATGTAGATGTTATAAGGAAATAAGAGATATAGTCTAAATTTGATGCTATTTTATGAAAAAATGTATTGTTCATAAATAACCAAAAGGGGATTGGAGATATGAACTATAAACAAAAGGATTATTATATTAGCGCAAAAGAAAATGAATATTATAAAGTACTAAATGTAGTCGATTATATGTTAGAGGAAGCAAAAAGCAACAATAAATATCCTATATGGGGTGAAAAGCTAAGAACTGAGTTAAAAGAAAGTGCTGGCAACAATCTTACTCCATGGCATTTTAATACAATAATATCCGTACTTTTAGATTACGTACCTGATGAAGTAAAGAATAAACCTAATGCTAAGTCACTCTAAGCGGGTGGCTTTTTATGGTGTGCATAATATGTAAGTTAAAACATGTGGTGAATAGCAAAAAGAAAGGTGGAATAGTAATATGAGTGATACTGAGATTGTGGGTTTGAGTCAATAATCCGGAGGCATTCTCTAAAAAATAAGTGTAAGGACTTAATTACATGGTGTCCATAAAATTATACTTAAATGATTCTTGCGTGAAAGGAAATTTACTGTTATATTAAATGCAATTAAATATTTTCTTATTTCAATATTTTTTGAAGTGAGGATAGAGGCGCAAAGATCATAAGTATACAATTTGAGGAGAATGAGATCCAATGACAATTGTGGAAAGGGGTATTTGCCGAAGCCGAAAGAATCTCATGTTCTTGAAGCTGGTTCTGCTGTTGAATAAATACAGAACTGTCATATGGGAAACTGTATGGAGGGCTATCTTACGCACGGAAACTATTTTTGATAAATATTGTTTCTACTGCAGCAACGAATCCCTCGTTGCTGCTTTTTTGCGTTTCTTATGAATGGCCCTAACCCCTCTAATTTTAAAAATTTTATAAAGGGTGTGTAGTTATGAATTTTGGCCAAGTATTAACAGCAATGGTTACCCCGTTTGATCAGAATGGCGAAATTGATTTTAACGCGACGAAAACGTTAGTTGAGCATTTAATTACAAATGGCACAGATGGCTTAGTTGTAGCTGGTACAACTGGAGAGTCTCCAACATTAACCACAGAAGAAAAAATTGAATTATTCAAATGTGTTGTAGAAGCTGCTGCGGGAAGAGTCCACGTCATCGCCGGAACTGGCTCAAACAACACGCAAGCTTCGATTAGCTTAACGAAACTTGCAGAGGAAACAGGAGTCGATGGTATTATGCTCGTTGCTCCCTACTATAATAAGCCGTCTCAGGAAGGCTTGTACCAGCACTTTAAAACGATTGCCCAGTCAACCTCTTTACCAGTTATGCTTTACAATATCCCAGGGCGAAGCGTAGTTAACATTTCTGTTGAAACAATTGTTCGTCTATCAGAGATTCCTAATGTTGTATCAATTAAGGAAGCAAGTGGCAACTTGGATGCCATGGCAGAGATTATTAGCAAAACACCTAGCGACTTTACACTATACAGCGGCGATGATGGGTTAACAATACCAGTATTAGCAATTGGCGGGGCAGGAGTTATTTCAGTTGCTTCCCACATCATTGGCAATGATATGCAACAAATGATTAATGCCTTCAAAAATGGCGATGTCCAAAAAGCTGCTGCTACACATCGCAATCTGCTTCCCATTATGAGAGCATTATTTATTGCGCCAAGTCCTTCACCAGTAAAAGCTGCATTAAATCTAAATGGAATACAAGTTGGCGGTGTTCGTTTGCCAATGGTTCCTTTAAGCAATAAAGAGCAAAGTGCGCTAGAAGAAGTTCTGCAAGCTAGCGGCATTAACGTTACCTGTTGAAATAAATAAAAATAGATTAGAAGAGAGAGCATAGCTAAAACGACCGATTCAATCGAGGCATTAAGGCAAGATTTTGCCAAAAGCTCAAGATGGATGAATCATCATTTAGCTAACTCCTAAAAATAGAAAAACTCCCTTAACGCATTGGGGGAGTTTTTCTGTTTTTTCTATGTATACTATATACATCTTCAGTTGCCATACAGAAGGAGACCTATTTCACTATGTGTTCGTTCTTCTGTCGGTATTAGTGCAAAAACTTATATCTTAGTCAACACGATTCCGCATAGAGTAAGAATAATTCCTATTAATTGATATTTTTTAAGTCTTTCTTTAAAGATAATTAAGCTCCCAATTAAAACAACAATACAATTTAAACTAATGATTGGATAAACCACACTGGATGGACCTTCCTTTAGGGCGAATAAATAACAGCTGTAACCAATCGTACTTAATATACCAACTAGTATACCTATCTTTATTTCAATTTTATGTGCAGTTATTTTTTTAAGTTCTTTCCGAGCTAATAAACTTAAATAGACAGCTCCTCCGCCATACATTGAAACAAGCATTTCACCCATGCTAAAGTGCTGATACGTGCTGAATTTCATAATAACACCAACTGTGCCGATAGATAGAAGAGCTAAACAGCAGCTCAAAATCCATAATTTATACTCTATGTGTGCCGTTTTGTTTGGTTGATACTGAATAATACAAGCTGCCAATATAATAATGACGATACCAATCCAATTTGTTAAAGGAATGGATTGAGGAAATAATAAGGATGTAGCTATAACAACAATGACTGTATTCATCGCAATAATGGTAGATGTAATACTCGCAGGTCCTTTCTCAAAGGCTTTCGACATTTGGATATTGCCATTGGCATTTAAGATACCGATTAGTGCCCCCGTTAAAATAGGTAAAATGTGAAATTCAAAACTTCCTTTAATAAGAGTAAATAATAAGAGGATAAAAAAAGAAATCCAATAAAAGAAAAGTTGAATACACACTTTAGATAAATGTTGAAGAGCACCCCATTTAAATAAAGTATTGTTTACTCCGAAGCATACAGCTGTCCCTAAAGCAGATATAAACCATAACATAGTGTGTAATCCCTTCCTAGTAGTTTTTATACTACTAAATTATACAATTTATATAATAGTTTTAATATTTCAATTTAATGAAAAATAACTTCGAATAACTCTTTTGTAAAAGTATAAAGATGAGAAGAGGAGAAGTATAAATTTATTACGAACCAACGGGTTGTGCTCTTTTATTAAAACCTAAAGCTTTGTATCCTAAAACTCAAATGGACGTTTTAGAAGATGAGGTGCGGGAATCAAGTGAAGTAAGACAATGATTAAATAAAGGAGGAGTTGCTATGAATATAACAGAAGTGATGACTTCTAATATTGAGACAGGTAACCTTAAAAGTTCATGTGGTGAGGTAGCTAATATGATGAAGAATGTAGATGTAGGAGTTATTCCAATTTGTGAAAATGATAAGCTAATAGGCCTAATAACGGATCGTGATTTAGTCGTCAAGGGATTAGCTAATAATTTTAATACGAATACACAAATATCTGAAATGATCACCACTGATGTCATTACCGGTACAAAATACATGTCTGTAGAGCAGGCTACAGACATCATGTCTCAGCATCAAATACGCAGACTTCCTATTGTAGAAAATGGAAAACTTATTGGAATGGTTTCTTTGGGAGATTTAGCGGTAAGTAATACTTCAAATAAAGAAACAGGAAAAGTTCTTGAGAATATTTCAGCTCCTGCTGAGCTTAATAAATAAAAAAAGCCCTTTTTGTACTTCATCTTATAGATAAGAGCAAGCCAATAAAAATTAGCTTGCTCTTAGTTTATACATAACAACACGAATGGCTATTACAGCTTTTAAAGATCTTGTTTTCAATAGCTCCAGCAGTTTAGGGCTTTCTATAGAATTAGCCAAGTTTAAACCCATTTTCGTCCTGAATTTTTTTTATCATTCATTTTTTATATCCACAAAAAGTTGCCCGTTTAAAAAACTACAATATAAAATACGTTTTACGTCTTTGTATCCTCTTTGTTTCAATTCGTTGAAAAGCCAATAAGAATTTTTATTTATTAGATTTAAATGCTTTTCTTGAATGATTCCATCAATAACAAGGGGAAGTAAAAATACAGATCCTGATTTATCTTTGCTTTCTGATTTTTTAAATACAGATAATGTACCCGAAGGCTCTAATATCGCATAATCCACCTCACGGATATCTCCTATATTTTTATCCCGCAGTTGTAAAAGCAAGTCGTCCAAATTATAACGTGATTTCCTCATTTGCTTTTCATCAATCTTTCCTTGCCTTATTACAATAATAGGTTGCCCATCTAGTACTCTGCGTAACTTTTGACTTTTTAATTGGATATATGTAAGAGCTATTTGGATAACTGTTAATATAAAAATAGGTACAAGCTGATAAAGTAAAGAACCTCCCGTATCCTCAATTGCAACAACTCCAAGTTCACTTATCATAAGCACAACAACAAGGTCAATGACATTTAGCTGATTTATGCCTCGTTGGCCGATAAAACGAAAAATAATAATAATAACAACATATAATAATATTGTACGCCAGCTTACTTCGATGATTTCCACTTTACGCTCTCCTTTCATTAGAATCTTTTTCTCTCTTGGAACAGGGATGAATGTAATATATAGATTTATAAACTCAGCTGATTCTCTAAGAACTTGTATTGCTTTATGGTGAAAATTAAATGAATAACGTACAAAGTGTTTAAAGTGTTATTCATGGCACTAGATTTTTAACAGAAGCATTATATAAACAATTAACTGGGGAGAATCTTCATTATGTTAACTTTGTTTTGTATATCATATGCATTAAAAAAGATGCCGTTTAGGCATCTTGAATAGTTTGCTCAAGGTATTAGTATTTATACATTTAGCTGTTTAATACCGCAGTCATATTTATACTCTCATATCATCCGCATTATATAAACTGACTTTGTATGTGCTATATATACTTTAGTGGTGAATGTTTTTACTGAATTTTCTTTTCACAGATTCAGCTATAGATATAATTAGTAGGGAGATAAGTGATGAGATAAAAGCAGTAAAGCTAATTGTTCCTACTCTCATACCAATCCAGCCTCCGATAAGGAAACTTACGATAACAAGGCCAACACTAACCACTCCTACAATTAGAGGTGTTATATATTTAATAGTAGGTTTTTTTCTGCTGAGTGCATATGAAAGTGCAATTAAACCAGCAATATCTGTAAGTCACCCATTATTAACAGCCTTTAAATTCAAGATATCCATACTAGTATATTCTCCCAATGAAGTATCAAATAACACCTTGCTCAATCATAGCATCAGCAACTTTTATAAATCCGGCAATGTTTGCACCTACGACAAGATTACCAGGAGCGTTGTATTCTTGAGCAGCTTTCTTGCTATTTTGGTATATGCTTTTCATAATCGCATGTAATTTGCTATCGACTTCTTCAAAAGTCCAAGAAAGCCTAGTGCTATTTTGAGCCATTTCTAATGCTGATCACGTGATTAGCAGAGAAAAGTAATTACATTACTTTGGTTTGTATAACAATTTTTAAATACTCAAGTCTTTTGATTTTTTCTTAAATCTCAAGGGGTTTTTCTTTAAAAAGGGCAAGCATTACGTCCGGAAAAGTTACTTTCACAGATAGATAACAATATTGAAAATAAAGTTTTCAATATTACATTGACAAGAATACAAATCCTGCTTACAATTGAAAACGATTATCAACATCAAGTAGGAGGAGACACCGTTATGTCTAAGGGGAAAATTAGTCTGAAAATTAAGTTAACATTTGTGTTTATTTTAATTTTGTCAACATTATTAGTTGGTTGTTCAAATAATAATGGGGAATCAACATCGAAAGGCAGTCATGATAATATGCTTACGATTGCTTGGCCGAGAGATGTAGGAGAAATGAATCCACATGTCTACAACCCTTCACAATTATTTGCTCAATCTATGGTGTATGAACCATTAGTAAGCTATCAAGCCGGCGGTAAGATAAAACCAAATCTAGCTAAGTCATGGGAAATTTCTGAAGATGGTAAAGTATACACGTTTCATTTGCGTGAAGGTGTAAAATTTTCCGATGGAACAGATTTTAATGCAGAAATTGTTAAAAAGAATTTTGACACTATTTTGAATAATGAAGAATTACATAGTTGGTTGGGTTTCATTACAAAAATAGCTCAGACAGAAGTAGTGGATAAAAATACTTTTAGATTAACATTGACTGAACCATATTACCCAACAATTCAAGAGCTAGCTGTGGTTCGACCAGTTCGTTTTTTGGGGGAAGCTGGCTTTCCTAAAGATGGTGATACTTCAAAAGGTATCGTTAAACCGGTAGGTACAGGTCCATGGATTTTAGAAAAGTATAAAGCAGACGAATATGCTATTTATAAACGAAATGAAAATTATTGGGGAGAGATTCCAAAAGTAGAAAAAATCAAAGTGAAAGTTATTCCAGATGCGGAAACGAGAGTACTCGCATTTGAAAAAGGTGATTTGGACATGATTTATGGAGAAGGAGTTGTCAGTCTAGACACGTTTAAGCAATTAAAGTCTACTGGGAAATATGAAACTAGGGTTTCTGAACCAATTGCCACAAGACAGCTTGTTATGAATACAAAAACAGAACAGCTTTCAGATGAACGTGTAAGGAAAGCCCTGCATTATGGTTTTAACAAAGAAGCGTTGGTTAAAGGAGTGACTTCAGGTTTAGAAGAAAAAGCAGACCATATCTTACCTACAAATTTACCTTACACGAAAGATATTGATGTGAAGTTGGTAAAGTATAATGTAGAAAAAGCAAAGGCACTATTAGACAAAGCAGGATGGAAACTCCCTAAAGGAAAAACAGTTCGTGAAAAGGATGGAAAGTTACTTGAAATTGACCTAATGTATGATTCAGCAGAATCCATTCAAAAAGCAATGGCCGAAACTCTTCAATCTGAATGGGCGGCAATTGGGGTGAAATTAAACATTGAGGGAGTTGAACTACCAGACCAAGTTCAAAGATTTAAAGATAATAAATTTGATATTAATTTCTATAGTAATTTTGGTGCACCTTATGATCCTCATACATTTTTAAACATTGTTTCATCAAAAGGGTATGGGTTTAATGAAGCTATTTCAGCATACCCAAATAAAGATGAATTAATTAAACAAATGGCGAAGGTTCCTCAAACAACAGATGAAAAAGAGCGCCAACAGCTCTATTCGTCTATTTTAAAGTCAATACAAGACCAAGGAGCTATTATTCCTATTTCATATATGAAGAAAACAGCCATTTATCAAAAGAATGTAACGAATTTTAATTTCCCTGCTAATCGTGACGAGAATCCATTCACAGGAATTAGCATCAAACAGTAACTAGCAGGAGGTTTTCATGGGCAATTATATACTGAAGCGAATTATGTCCATCATTCCAGTTTTTCTTTTGGCCGCACTTCTCACAACTGGAATGGTTCACCTTTCATCGGTGGATCCAGCTGAAGCTTATTTAACCGCAGCACATATCCAACCGACTGATGAGATTTTAGCTCAAAAAAGACATGAGTTTGGTTTAGACCAACCATTCTTTATTCAATATGCAAACTCTATTATGAAGATATGCCAACTTGATTTTGGCATATCTTATGTTTCGAATAAGCCAGTTTGGGATGAAGTTATATATCGAATACCAGCGACCGTCCAACTAGCTATAGCGAGTATATTAATAGCCGTGTTCGTCAGCGTGCCTCTTGGATTTCTGGCGGGAGTAAAGAAGGGTAGCGCTATTGATCATTTTAGTCGTTTACTTTCCTTTTTTGGTGCATCTATTCCAACTTTTTGGCTGGGCTATATATTGGTTTTTTTCTTTTCTGTTAAGCTTAACCTTTTTCCAGTTGAGGGAATTGGGACATGGCAGCATCTTGTACTGCCTTCCATTACGCTAGCTCTTCCTTTAATAGCAATGTATACAAGATTATTACGTGCGAGTGTTCTTGAAAACTTGCAGCAACCATATGTTCTATTTGCTCGAACTAGAGGACTTAAAGAAAAAACAATTATGATAAAACATGTGCTGAGAATTGCTATTTCCCCAATGATAACTGGGCTTGGAATGAATCTTGGAAAATTGCTTACGGGCACGATTATCGTTGAAGCGGTTTTTTCTTGGCCTGGATTTGGGCGTTATTTCATTGAAGCTATTTTTAATCGTGATATACCTGTTATACAATGCTACGTACTAATAGCGGCTAGTTTATTTATTTTGAGTAACTTAATTGTAGATATAGTTCAAATGTATATAGACCCGCGTATTTCCAGGAAAGAAGGACAGCATCGATGATAACAAGTATACGTACGATATTTAAAAGTCAAAAAGTAATTCCCATATGTTCAACGATATTAGGTATTCTTTTTATCATCGCCATTTTGGCCCCTTGGATTACACCAAATGATCCCATTGCCGTCAATTTAGCTTATAAATTGCAGCCTCCAAGCTGGAATTTCCCATTAGGAACCGATCATTTGGGAAGATGTAACTTGTCACGTATTTTATATGGAGCACGCATCTCATTAGGTTTTGCTATACTTATTTTCATTTCATCATTAGCAATTGGTTTAATTATTGGAACTTTTTCAGGTTATAAAGGCGGTTGGATTGATCATGTTTTAATGAGATTTTGCGATGGTGTTATGGCTTTTCCAAGCCTTATTCTTGTACTAGGATTGGTTGGTATATTTGGTCCTGGACTGTCACAAGTAATCTTAGCGCTGATGCTTGTACAATGGGTTTATTACGCGAGAATGTTCCGAGGAATGGTCCTTAGTTTGAAAGAGCAGAACTTTATCTCCGCTGCGAAGATCAGCGGTTCTTCTCAATGGAAGATCATTAAAAATCATATTATTCCCAATGTGTTACCCCCGCTTGTTGTAATGGGTACGTTGGAAATGGGATGGGCTATCATGGATATATCTGCTATGTCTTTTCTGGGATTGGGCGTCCAGTCTCCTACACCTGAATGGGGAGCAATGATTCACGAAGGAAAATCATATATTCGGACGAATCCAGAACTGATGCTTTATCCAGGTTTGTCTATTATGCTTGTTATTGTTACATTCAATCTATTAGGCGAAGCGTTATCAGAACGTTACGGTGTCAAACGTCGATTTTGAAAAGGAATGAAGAAAGTTGGGAACAGAAGAGGCAAAAGTGTTACAAGTTAGAGATTTACGTGTTCAAATAAAAACAAAAAATGGTGTTGCAACTCTTGTTCAAGATATAAATTTTGAACTGAAGCCTGGGGAAATTCTTGGTCTTATTGGTGAAAGCGGTTGTGGTAAAACCGTTACAAGCATGTCCATTCTCCAGCTCCTCAATCGTAAGGAAACAACAATTGAAGGGAGCATAACGCTAAAAGGCCAAGAATTAAATGGTTTAGCTGAGAAAGAAATGCGTAAGATTCGTGGAAAGGATATAGCCTTTATTATGCAAAACCCGATGAATGCTTTTACGCCAGTTTTTACTATTGGACACCAATTTATTGAGACTATTCGCTCTCATACGCATTGGAATAAAAAACAGGCAAAAGAGCTTGCCGTTGAGTCAATGAAACAAGTGAATTTACCTGACCCTGACAAGCTTTTGAAATACTATCCTTTCCAACTGAGTGGGGGTATGCTTCAACGATTAATGATTGCTATTGCCGCAAGCCTGCATCCAGCTATTATTATTGCAGATGAACCGACAACCGCGTTAGATGTAAACAATCAGAAGAATGTACTACATCATTTAGATAAAATTCGTTCTGAATATGGTTCAGCAATTTTATTAATCTCTCACGACCTAGGAGTTATCTCTGAAATGGCAGATGAAGTAGCCGTTATGCAATATGGGAAAATAGTAGAAAAAGCAGGTGTATTTCAGCTATTTGATTCACCAACGCATGAGTATACAAAGAAACTGCTAAATGCAAGACCAGCATTATATTTAGAAGAACCTGTGATCAACTTAATTTGATATGTAAAAAGCATTTTATAAGAGGTGAACAAGTGAGTTTATTACAAGTAAATGAAGTCACTCATAGCTACGGAAACCGAACGTTTTTCAAATGGCAAAATCGTTCTAAGAAAGTACTTTCTGATATCTCCTTCTCTATTGAAGAAGGGACATGCTTAGGAATGCTTGGTACGAGTGGAGCCGGTAAAAGTACTTTAGGAAAAGTAATTCTCGGCTTGGAAAAGCCACAGCATGGACAGGTTCTTTTTCAAGGACATGACATCTATACTGTAGATAAATATACTCGCCAAAAAATTCGGCGTGATCTTCAAGTTGTTTTTCAAGATTCGTACTCAGCAGTTAATCCCCGAATGACGGCTGAACGTATTATTGCAGAACCGTTAGAAAACTATGAAAAATTAACATTGGCTGAACAAAAACGAACCGTGATTGAGTTATTAGAAAGAGTAGGGCTTGATGAAAAAGACTTAAAAAAATATCCGCATCAATTTAGCGGCGGTCAGCTGCAAAGGATCAATATTGCAAGGGCAGTCTCTCTTAAGCCAAAGCTCATTGTCTTAGACGAATCTGTAAGCAGTCTAGACATGGTTACGCAAACTCTCATTTTAGAACTATTAAAGGAGTTAAAAGAAGACTTTGGTCTGTCGTATTTTTTTATTACACATGATATCAAAGCTGCTCATATGATTAGCGATACATTAGGTGTATTAGAAAAAGGAGAATTAATCGAATACTATAATTCGAAAAATCAGTTCTTTACTTCAAACAATGCTGTGGTAAAAGAGATGAGAAGTTCTATACTTGCAGAGCATCCGCGTTTTCGTTCAATTAGAGCAAGGAATAATCATATCTAATTTAAAGGTATACCCATGTATTTAAAGGCCTCGATTTCATCCACGTAATCGAGGCTATTGCTTTTGTGTTTAACTCAAAATGATAGAAGGAGGCCGGTTGGATGAATCATCGTACGTATCTTACTTTGGCGATTCCCCTGACAATCTCAACGATGACTACGCCTTTATTAGGTGCGGTTGATACTGCTGTTGTAGGGCAACTTCCAGCTCCAGCTTATATTGGAGGAGTTGCGGTAGGAACTCTTATTTTTAATACGTTATATTGGGTATTTGGCTTTTTAAGAGTTAGTACATCCGCCTTTGCCGCACAAGCAAATGGGGCCAGTGATCCAGATCAGGGAGTACTTGCTTTATCCCGGCCATTTTTATTAGCTGTAATAGTAGGGCTGCTTTTTATTCTTTTGCAATGGCCGATTGAACATGCGGCTCTCTTAGTAATTTCTCCTGATGCTGATGTAAGTAGGTTTGCAGTAGAATATTTTAGGATTAGAATATGGGGAGCACCTTTTACACTGATGAACTATGTGATTCTTGGTTGGTTAATGGGAATGGCTAAGATTAAAGAATCTCTATGTTTGCAGATACTTACAAATGTTTTGAATATGTTTTTAGCTATTCTTTTTGTCCATGTTTTTTCTTTTGATGTACAAGGAGTCGCTACAGCAACCTTGATTGCTGAAGTTACAGCCTTCATATTAGGAGTATTCATCATTTTGAAAGCATCTCCGTTTAAATGGAAAATGCCATCAATTCAGGTACTTATGGATACAAATTCTATGAAGAGGATGTTTAATGTTAACAAGGATTTGTTTATTCGTACTATTTGTTTACTGGTCGTTATTAATATGTTCACAGCAAAAGGTGCTTCGTTTGGCACAGAGTTTCTAGCTGCAAATGCTGTATTATTTCAAATCCACTACATAATGGCTTATTTCTTTGACGGATTTGCTAATGCTTCCAGTATTCTTGTTGGTAAAGCAGTAGGTTCAAATGATAAAGAGCTATATAAAAAAATACTTACTTTATCTAGACAGTGGTCGGTAATAACAGCAGTTACTATAGCCAGTTTATATGCACTTTTTCAAGAGCAGGTTATTGGGCTATTTACAAATTTGCCTGATGTGATTGAACTTTCACTTACGTATGGAGTATGGCTTATCATCTATCCCTTTGTTGCTTGTTTTGGCCTTGTCCTTTATGGGGTTTTTACAGGAGCAACTGAAATTGCTCCCGTTCGAAATTCTATGATTTACGCGATGATTGTCTATATCATTATACAGATTACAGCAACTCCTATCTGGCATAATCATGGCCTATGGCTGGCTTTCATCATCTATACTATCGGGCGATCAGGGTTCCTAGTTATGTACACTCCTCAATTAAATAAAAAATTGTTACAGCTAAAGGGAGAAGGCTGAAAAAATTATAACAAAATAGCTCCGGTTCATTCGTGAGGGAATCCTTCAAAAGCGGATATACTAACGGTGCTGCTACTCTCTTAAATAGATAGGGTCATTAAGAAAGCAGCCAGGGAGGACGGCTTTCTTAATAAAGGTCTGTTAAATGATTAGTAGGTTTTTATTTAAGTAAAGCAAGAAATAAGTAAGCAGCCAAGCGCTTTTTTAAGAAAGCTTTGGCTTTTTTGCACGTTTCCAAAGCTTAATTCTCTTTTACAAACAATTGTCCTCGCTCTAAAAATATATAGATTTCTACTAAGAAATTAAAAAATTCGTTATCTGTCCCGACTGAATAAAAAAATTCCATTCATCATCGTATAATAAATTTCTTTATTAAAAACAGCAATACGAATCTAAAGGATTCGTATTTTCCGGTGACATTCAAAATGCGTCCCAAACAATAGAAAGAAGAGGTTTTGAACGTTTATAATTCGGTTAAACATAAGGTAACAAATTATTTTTTATTTATTCTGTGTATTTAAAAAATTCGTTCGTAATGATACAATAAAATGATGGAAAGAAGATACGATGCTTCTTTCTTAATAAAGGATGAAGAAATATGGATATTAAGGCTCAGCAAACAAAATTGGCGAATAACTTGGGCAAATTGTTACGAGATAACTTTGGAAAAGGCCCCGAGGCTGTTCATGTTACGATTTATGAACCTTATGTTGTTATTTATGTCAGTGGCTTTGTATCGCCGATGGAACAAGTACTGTTAAATCAGAATGAAGAACTTCAAGTGATGACTACAAGAGAGCTTTTGGTAAAGACTCTTGAACCTCAAATAACTGGGCAAATTAAAGGGATTACAGACCTTGACATCCAGCACTTATATTATGATTGGAATTTAGATCATCACTCCGGAATTTTTGTGGGAGTTTGTCTAGACGATTTGAAAGCCGATTTGACTGAGGGCGACCCTTATCCAGGAAAACAAGCAATTCATGATCGGATTATAAAGATGAGTGAGATTGCACAAAAAGGGCCTGAAAAAATCTCTTCATATAAATTAAGTGATCGTACATTGGTCATCGTAAGAGAAGGAATACTGGTGGCTATTGAAAAACAGCTAATTTCGTTGGGTTTTGATGACACCTTACGCATCTCTAAACGCCCTTTGGAAAAAGGAATCTTACGACAAAACGATGACTATGATGAGATATTAAATGCCGACATTCTTGATATTTTTGTAGATTGGGATTTTGAAAAGGATAATAGTATTATTACGCTTATTTTAAAACCAAAAAAGTAATGAGGCAGTAATGAATTGGACACATTGTGCCAAACATAAGCCGAGGAAGAAAAGCTCATACCTTTTCTTTTTCGGCTTATTTTTGTTGTCTAAAAAGAGGAAGTCCTTTTGTAACGGAATAATTCTCTAAAATAGCACCTAAAAACAGGATGTACCAACAGAAAGGATTTGGTCGGAATGGCTGATAATCATGAGATTGTATTGTTTATAAAAGAGCTTCGTCGATTGTTGCAGGATTACAAAAAATATGACAATGAACTTTACAAAGAAGAAATTAGCAAGGATATACTACTTTTAAGTACCATTATCTATGGAAGTAAAATCGGAATTTTAAATAAAAAAAGAATCTTTAAACACAGGAAATACAAAGGTAAACAGAAACCAATCTATTAAAGATATACTAGTATGCCTCGTTTACACCTTGTAAAAAGGGAATTCTTATCGCTAAAAATGATCTTATGATGAAGAAGGATTTTTCATAAAACATCACGAATAGTATACCTTATGAAACCAGAAACTAGGTGCACCATCTATGGATAAAACGAAACTGGAAAAAGAATTAAGTAGTTATATGGGAAGGTTACTTCGTGAAAATTTTGGAAGAGGTCCTGGAGGTGTATTCACCGTCATTTCTCCTCCTTTTATAACCGTTTATTTTAAAGCCTTTTTATTACCTTTAGAAAAGGCTTTGTTAGACAAGGGACAAGTTATCTATGTTCAAAAAACACGTGATTTGTTAATGGAGACTTTAATTGACGAGATAAAAGGATATATACAATTAAATATACATTTAGATATTGAAGAATTTTATTATGATTGGAATTTAGAGCTACAGTCTGGCATGTTTACCATGATTCATTCTAATAAAGAAAACATAGCCAATCATTCCTATAAAAATCAAAAATTGCTGCATAAAGAAATTGAGGAAGTGACTCAAAAAGCAGAAAAACTCCCTCAAGGTGTTTCTTCTTATTTATTAGATCAGAGAACACTCCTTATAATCAGGGAAGGTATTATGGTAAATGTAGAGAAAGAATTAGTCCAATTAGGGTTTGAAGAAAACCTTACATTGGCTAAAAGAAATCTCGAAAAAAGGCTACTCCGTGAGCATAGTCAATCATTAGAAGTGATTTTAGATTCAAAGGTAACAGATATACTGGTCGCATGGGATTTTCATAAAGATAAAAGTACAATTCTTCTGATTTTAAATCCAACTTTATAACGGCACTGATAAGCTAGGCACTGAACTAGATGTAGGCCAAAAAGAAAGGTTATCTAACCTTTCTTTTTGGCCTATTATTTTTTTACTACTATTAAAATAAAGAAAGTGGTGATAATGATGCTATTTCAATCGGATAAAGAAAAGGAACCTTTGACTATTGACATACACACTGAAGTGGATATAGTAGAAGCCCGTCAAAAAGGGCGAATGTTCTCTAATTGCTTAGGCTTCAGCACACTCGATCAAGCCCGAATTATTACGACTATTTCAGAATTGTCCAGAAATATATATAAATATGCCACTACGGGAAAAATTATAATGGAAATAATAGAGAATCAACTTGAAATAGGACTAAAAATAATTGCTATAGATAAAGGACCAGGCATTAAAAATATTCAAAAAGCGATGGAAAGTGGCTATACAACGTCAGGAGGGTTAGGCGTTGGTTTATCAGGGGTAAAAAAATTAATGGACGAATTCACCATATCATCTCAAGAAGACCATGGCGTTAACATCGAGGTTATAAAATGGAAAAAAAGAAATAAATAAAAGAAACACAAGCTAAAATGGAAACGTTTATTTACAACAGTAGGTAAAGATTTGTATAAATTCATCAGTAGTTAGACTGAAAAATAGATTTTTTTTAAGCCCTCTTAGAGTCAAAAAATTTTAAAAAGTTTAAGAAAGAAATGACTTCCTCTTTACAAAAGGCTCCTTTATTGAATAGGAGATAGCTTCTAAAAATATCATCCCCTGATGATCCTGCTTTAGGTCTAGGATACGGTTAAGATATTTCACATGCTTGAGTTGGTACCTCCAGCATGTGCTTCTCCTCTATTAACTCCTAGCAGTAGGACAAAAATTTTTCTCCGCAGTAATCACAAGAGGCTTAGAAACATGAGAAAAAGGTGTAGAAAATTATGAGTAATTGTATTTAATCGTTAAAATAATTGATCATAATCAAGTCTCAAAAACCATAGATTCTCGAAAATTATTAATAATGATAATTGTGATATAAACAGTACAAGTATATAATTGTGTGAAAAAAGGATGGATACTATGCCAATTAATTCGTTTGAAAATTATCCGATGAGCTGGAAACCATCTGTTGATAAAACAAGAAAGCCTATTTACCAAGCTATTGCAGGCCAATTGGAAGAGGATATTATCAAGGGAGTTTTATTACCTGGAACAAAACTTCCTCCACAGAGAGAGCTAGCCGATTATTTAGATTTAAATTTGAGTACGATTTCAAAAGCATTTAAAGTGTGCGAGCTAAAGGGTTTATTAAGTGCCACTGTTGGAAGCGGTACATTCGTATCGTATGATGCGTTATCGAATGCGTATTTACTGGAAGATACCAAGCCTAGCCACTTAATTGAAATGGGCGCGACACTGCCAGACAATGATTCGTACGAACCGCTTCTCCTTCAGCTAAAAGATATGCTACAAGAGACTGATTACGAAAAGTGGTTTAGTTACGGGAGGCCAGGTGAAAGTCTTTGGCAAAAAGATGCAGCTGTAAAGCTGATGAGAAGAGGTGGGTTCAAAACAACAGTTGATCACATTTTATTTGCAAATGGAGGACAAAATGCAATTGCTGCAATACTAGCGAGTCTTTGTCAGCCTGGAGATCGCATTGGTGTTGATCATCACACTTATCCAGGTTTAAAAACGGTTGCAGCTATGCTTAGTGTACAATTAGTACCGATAAAATCAAAGAATTATGAAATGAGTCCAACTGCTTTTGAATATGCATGTAAAAATGACAATATTAAAGGCATTTACTTGATACCCGACTATCATAATCCAACTGCTTGCTGTATGTCCGTTGAAAACCGAGAAAGGCTTGCCGTGATTGCAAAAAAATATAACCAATTTATTATTGAAGATGCAACGTATCATCTCCATCATGAGCGACCAATGCCAGCAGTAGCATCATATGCACCAGAACAAGTCATCTATATTGCAAGTTTATCAAAATCAATAGCACCAGGGTTACGACTAGCATATGTAGCAGCACCTAGTCGATATAAAGAGCCTATTTCAAAGGCTCTTTATAATTTAAATATATCAGTTTCACCATTATTAGCAGAGCTAACAGCACGTATTATTGTGTCAAATCAATTTGAATCCTTAGTAGAGAATCATCGTGAACAAGCTATTCTCAGAAATCGAATTGCAAATCAATATTTAGAAAATTACACCTGTTTAGGTATGGAAACTGGTATATTTCGTTGGTTACTATTACCAGAAAAGATTACAGGTGCTAAATTTGAAACATTAGCTGCGCATCAAGGCGTACAAGTGTATGCAGCAGAACGCTTTGTAGTGGGAAACAGTTGTCCAGATAGAGCTGTAAGGATCGCTGTTTGTGCACCGAAAACGATTGGAGAGCTTGAGCGAGGATTGATTATCCTTAAACGTTTACTTAACGACTATTTATAATATTGTTTGCCATACAATTATAATATTGTATGGCTTTTTTATGCGTGTTATGATAATCCAAATCTAGTGAGAAAATTTTTAAAAATAGAATGAGTTTTCTGAAAGGAAGGTTATGATGGTAAACGAGGATCATGTAAAAGCTCTAGACAACCAATCAACTTGTTTACAAGAATATGTTAATTCACCAGAGAAACAAAAAGCTTTATATAAACGCACCTTATTTGTGGTAAGTGTTTCTCAAATCTTTGGCGGTGCGGGATTGGCAGCAGGAGTCACTGTCGGTGCACTTATTGCACAACAAATGCTTGGTACAGATGCCTATGCAGGGGTACCGACGGCTCTATTTACTTTAGGATCTGCAGGAGCTGCTTGGTTAGTAGGAAAGCTTTCTCAAAAAAAAGGGCGTCGCGCAGGACTTACGACAGGTTTTATCCTAGGGGGTGTTGGAGCGATTGGGGTTATTTTTTCTGCCATTCTTAATAGTATCTTTCTTCTGTTTCTTTCGCTCCTCGTTTATGGAGCAGGAACAGCTACTAATCTACAAGCGCGTTATGCAGGAACAGATTTAGCCAAAGTAAAACAACGAGGGACCGCTGTTAGTATGGCCATGGTTTTCACCACATTTGGAGCCGTTGCAGGCCCGAATTTAGTTGATGTGATGGGGGATTTTGCACTTTCTATTGGTGTCCCAGCACTTGCAGGACCTTTTATTCTAGCAGCAGCTGCATATATAGTAGCTGGTCTTGTATTTTATATTATGCTGCGTCCAGATCCGTTACTGATTGCCAGAGCAATAGAAGCGAATAAACACGAACGTAACACTCAAAAAAATTTAAAGAATACTGAGCAATCAACGAACAAAAAAGGAGTGGCTGTTGGGGCCACAGTTATGGTCCTTACTCAAATTGTAATGGTTGCTATAATGACCATGACACCTGTACACATGAGGCATCATGGCCACGGGCTAACTGAAGTAGGGGTTGTAATTGGATTTCATATTGGTTCTATGTATCTGCCTTCATTATTTACAGGGGTCTTAATTGATAAAATTGGACGAACGGCGATGACAATTGCTTCAGGAATTACCCTTCTTTTAGCTGGGCTGGTAGCAGCTATGGCATCAAGTGATTCAATGGTTCTTCTAGTGGTTGCTCTATCGTTACTTGGATTAGGGTGGAACTTAGGGTTAATTAGCGGTACAGCTCAAATAGTGGATGCTACAGAACCATCAACTCGTGCGAAAACACAAGGTACTATAGACGTTTTAATTGCTTTAGCGGGAGCTTCAGGAGGGGCTTTATCAGGAATGGTTGTAGCTCAATCAAGTTATGGCGTTTTATCATTAAGTGGAGGAATTCTATCTTTAGTATTAATTCCGGTTATCGTATGGGCTTATAGAGGTACAGGGGAAAATAGAGTTAAAGTAGGTCAAGGACTTTAATTTATCTGTGGTATGGAAGCCTAGCTCTCAAATAAATGATGTCACTCAAATTCACTTGGATTCTCCCACTTTCATTTTAAGCATAAACTTATTGGCAATCCATAAATTTGTTACTTTTCTTACAGACGATACGCTAACATTTCGATCACACGAAAAACCTTCTACTTACCAGAGTAGAAGGTTTTTTGATTTCAATTATTCATAAAGATTAATATTAATCGCCGGGGTGTCTATATTGTTTAAAATAGTTTTATTTTTTGTAATCCTACCTGACAAACAATCGTTCTTTTTCAAGTACACCAAAAACATACATTTATAATACATAGATTTTGATATAATCTCTGGAACATTTCTACCCGTACTAGAGGAGCAATAGAGGGGGGGAGAAAGAGGGTCCCCCTCGCTTAACTCAGTTATATAAACAAACAATCCTCATATACATTTATTGAATGGCTTCTTTAAACTTGTCACGAAATAAAACATAATTCGATAAAGAGTACATAGGAGGAAAAAACATGTTTGTTCATATAGTTCAACCGGGTGATACCCTGTCTTCAATAAGCAGCAGATATGATTACCCCATTGCGCAGCTTAGGAGAGTAAATGGGTTAGAAGAAACAAATATTGTTCCAGGTCAAGCCTTACTTATAGCTTCTTATGTGTACACAGTTCAACCGGGTGACACGATGAGGAGTATTGCTAAAAAAGCTTATGTATCTCTAGAACAATTAAAAAGGGCTAATCCTTCAGCCCATTATCATTATTTGCAGGTGGGAATGAAAATAAAAATTCCTAATATATCAGACTATATTGCAGGTACACTGGAGTATTATGCCGTTCGAAATCCAGAATTAGATCGCGATTTAATTACTGATTTTGCAACTTATTCCTCGTCCATCTCTATCTTTGAATATCATTTTGGCAGCAATGGAGATATTATGAATGATTTAAACGATTTAGTAGCGATTGAAACGACTTGGAAAAACCGAGTTACACCGTTAGTTACGATTACTAATCTAACTTCTGAAGGATTTAGTTCTGATCTTGCCCATCAAGTTTTAAATAATCCTCAGGCACGAAAAAACCTTGTCGATAATATCTTTTATTTAGTATCTAGAAAAGGATACGGCGGGGTGAATATTGATTTTGAACGTGTGAAAACCGAAGATAGAGATCTTTTTACGGGATTTTTACGTCAGCTGAGTGAACGTTTAAAACCTGCAGGGTACGTACTGACCATAGCGGTTCCAGCCAAGACAAGCGAAGATATTCCTTGGTTAAAAGGGTATGATTACGGGGGAATAGGTGCCGTTGTTAACTATATGTTCATTATGGCATATGATTGGCATCATGCAGGCAGCGAACCAGGGCCTGTTGCACCTATTACTGAAGTAAAAAGAACAATAGAATTTGCGATAAAAAGTGTTCCGCGAAGAAAACTCATCATTGGAGTCCCTTTGTATGGATATAACTGGTCAATTCCTTACAAGCCTGGCACAGTAGCATCTGCTATATCCAATCAAAATGCGATTAAAACAGCGATGAGATATCAGTCGCCCGTCCAATATTCTAAGGAGTATAAATCCCCATTTTTTCAGTATAGAGATCAAGAGGGACAGATGCATGAAGTATGGTTTGAAGATGTAAGAAGCATGAGTGAAAAAATGGTGTTAGTTCGTAAATTTGGTTTGCAAGCAATAGGAGCTTGGCAATTAACACTTGGATTTACGCCAGGGCCTTGGCTTTTAAAGAAATTTTTCACTATTAGAACGGTATAAATAGCACTAATTTTTATGAATCAATTTAAATATTTTTCAGTTAATAGTTATTCGATATACGTTATTAACAATAAAAAAATTCTATTTATAGTAACTTATAAGAAGTTGGAGGTACTGCCATGGCAAAAAGGATAGATGTCTCAATAAAGCAGCATCAATTAAAACTATATGATGGAGCTAAATTAGTAAAGGCATATCCTATTGCTGTAGGGAAAATGATCACTCCAACTCCAACTGGAAAATTTAAAATCATTAATAAAGATACTACCCCTCCAGCTGTATTTGGCCCCTTATGGATGGGACTGTCAAAACCCACATATGGAATACACGGGACTAATGATCCAGCTTCTATTGGCAGAGATATGTCACATGGATGTGTAAGAATGGACAATGAAGATATTTTAGAACTTTCCTCTGCAGTTCCTATTGGAACACCGGTGTATATACATAAATAATAGGTTAAGAAGAGTACGACTGTTTATATTCAGCTAATTGTCGAGGTCGAGGTTATCAAAGTTTGAGTAGATGCTATACAATCGTGGGTTTTTATGTAATACAAAAAAGTACCCCGATTAACAGAGGTACTTTTAGCATTTTAACTTATTTTGATGCTGGAGACGTAGTAACTTCTGGAGACGTTACTTTGTCATAAAAATCTACGAATTTGTCACGATCTTCGCTATCCCGGTAAGCCATAGCAACACGTGGATGTTCATTCAGCACACCAGAAATCATGTAAGGAATGATATACCCCCACTCCCACTTTTGACGCATTTCAAGCATATGCTTTTCAATTACTCCAAGAATCGGCTTCATCTCATAGCTTGGTTTTGGTATGTAGCTAACAAGCAGCTCTGTGTTACAGTTACCAGCTGCACGGCCCATACCATAAACAGATGAATCAAGGAATGTAACGCCATTACGCATCGCAGTTAATGTATTGGCAAAAGCTAGCTGCATGTTGTTATGCGTATGGATCCCAAGCTGTTTGCTAGGAATCATGGCTTGGAACTTTTTCACTTGATGCTCAATATCCGCAGGGTCTAGGCTTCCAAAGGAGTCAACAATATATACAACATCTACGGGGCTTTTCTTTACCATTTCAAATGCTTCAATAAGCTGATTTTCCGGTACGCTAGATAGTGCCATGATGTTAAGTGAAGTCTCATAGCCTAAATCGTGAAACATTTTTATAAGCTCTAATCCTTTATCTACTTCGCGAATATAGCATGCCACTCGAATCATATCTAACATACTTTGTTCACGCGGCAGGATGTCATTTGGATCTACACGCCCAATATCTACTAAAGCAGATAGCTTCGTGAACTTTTTCTCAGGGATAATTTCTTTGAGAAAGTTATCGTCAAGAAATCTCCATGGATTGGGCTCAGTTGCTTGAAGAAGCTTAGGTGAATTTTTATAACCAATCTCCATATATTCAACGCCGGCTGCGCTTAGGCCGTTATATAAGTCTTGCACAAACTCAACGCTAAAATCCCAATTATTAATTAAACCTCCGTCACGAATGGTACAGTCTATAATTTTGCTAGTATGTTCCATGATAGTGATTTCCTCCTATGTAGTCTATTTATGTATTATTTTAAACTTTATCGCTTTTATGCTTTTAAGCACTAAACTCTCCTACTGTGTTTATACCATGACTGATTCAAAGGCGTCAATGTATTTTCTGCATGTGTCTCTGCTTTACTGTATTTTATGGGTAGGAGATGATTCAGCTTTTTATCCGATTGATGCTCTTAAAACAACACCAAGTTCAGCAGTACAACCCCTAGTATATACAAACACAACCTTTATTACATCACTACCTACTGCAAAAAAGGTTGTTTTTTAAGTGAAACTGTTTATTAAGGAGGGAACTGCCATTAGTACCTAGGTTATAGGTTTAGAGTGCTCTATAATTAATCGATAAATTTAGGAAGAGATTTAAAACATGAGAAATAAGAGACTTTTTCCGCATTAACAGTTGTATAGGAAGTATTAGCTGTTGCTTAATCATTCTAACTTACTTGTCTTTACATCGTCCAAAATGTAAGGAATGATAAGAGTATAGAGGTAATAAACATCGCAATCAAAGGCTTTAATGCTTTTGTTCGAAGAACCCTTATACTTACATTTAACCCTAATCCGACCATAGCCATTGTTAAAAGAAAGGTAGTTAGAGTTGAAATATTATTCATGATCGTTTTAGGTATTATAAGGTGCTTACCAACGACATAACTCCCAAAAATACTCATGATTATAAAGCCTATTAAAAACCATGGGAATTCAATCTTCGTATCCTTTTCAATTTTTCCTGTTCGCTTCATCCAGTACATTAAGATAAAGCTTAATGGTACAAGTAAGAGCACTCTGCCTAACTTAGCCAACAGGCCAATAGCCAGGGCATCGCGTCCAGCCGGTGCTGCAGCTAGAGCTACATGCGCAATTTCATGGAGGCCCACGCCTGACCAAATTCCATATTGAATATTCGTTAAATGTATATAAGGTCTTAAAATGGTATACCCAATGGCAAATAGGGTTCCCACTAAAGCAATAACACCAGCTCCGATAGCTGTATCTTCTTCTTTTGCTTTTACAATTGGAGAAACAGCTGCAATAGCTGCAGCACCGCATATTCCTGTTCCTATCCCTAAAAGAAGGGATAAACCGCTATCAGCCTTCATCCATTTGGCTAGAAAAACCGTTAAAACAATCGCAAATATAGCCGTTCCCACATCGCGAAGCAACAATCCTAACCCGTGATGAATAACAACATCAATATTAAGCTTTAGTCCATATAAAACAATCGCATAGCGCAACACCTTTTTAGAAGAAAACTCAATTCCACATCTTATTTTTTCAGGGTACCCCCAAATTTGACGATAAATGACTGCTATTATAATTGAACAGGCTAGTGGACCAATATGATCGAATCCCGGGACTTTCGCTAATCCATAAGCAAGTAAAGCAAAAAGAAAAGTAAAAGCAATTCCTCCAGCCCACAAAAAAACATTCGGTGACATCTGGACATTTATTCGCGAGAATAGATTTTGTTTGTGAGCTTTATTTATATTTATCATACCTTTCATCTCCAATATAGATTTTTATCAAGCAAAGTTTCACACAAGAAATATGTACTTTAACTATAAAAGACAGTTTATTATTAGTAAAATATAGATAAATCATAACTATAATTAAAAATATTAATAATAGACACAACAAAGCAGCAACTTGATTTTCAATGACTCTGAAGATCAAGCTGCTGCTTTTATTGGTTTTTATTCTTTAATACCCGCTTTTATATTTAAAGCATCGTCCATAGACTACTAATTTCACAGCCAAAATGAAAATATATATTCTTATGAGAGAGAGGCAGCCTTGCTAGTTGCTAAACCTTTTTTGCGTCTATACCATAGCAATATCAAACTGCCTAATACGCAAAGGAAAGACACTAATTGAGCTATTCTGATATGAGAAGTTAGCATTAAGCTATCCGTACGCAATCCCTCTATGAAAAATCTTCCTATCGAATACCATAGTAGGTAAGTAAGAAAGACTTCGCCTCTTTTTAACAAGGATTTTCTTAGTACGATTAGGACAAGAACACCTATGATGTTCCAAAGTGATTCATAGAGGAACGTAGGATGATAATAAGTTCCATTGATATACATTTGATTAACAATAAAATCTGGTAAATGTAAAGCTTCTAAGAACTGCCGTGTAACAGGTCCGCCATGTGCTTCTTGATTCATGAAGTTTCCCCACCGGCCAATAGCTTGGCCTAATAATAAGCTAGGAGCTAAAACATCAGCCATTTTCCAAAAAGAAAGATTCTTTTTTCTGCAAAACCATATAGCTGTTAATACAGATCCAATAATTCCACCGTGAATAGCTATGCCTCCATGCCAAATTGCGATAATTTCACTCGGGTGTTCTTTATAATAACTCCATTCAAAAAGTACGTAGTAAATTCGAGCTGTAATGATAGCAATGGGGAGTGCTAGCAGAAGTAAATCAGAGATGGTTTCTGAAGAGATACCTCGTTTCTTTCCTTCTTTCGAGGCTAACAAAAAGCCTAAGAAAGCTCCTATCCCTATGATAATTCCATACCAATGGACCTCAAGTGGGCCAAGGTGGAAGGCGATAGGGTTTAAAGGTTGTGTGTGTTGGTTCATGTTTTTTCTCCTTTACTTCATATCGGTTTTCTTACATTTTTTAGAGTAATATTAAATTAGAGTGCCTTTTTAGTATATCTAATTAAATAAAGAAAGGACAACTTTTGCTTACGAACGTCCACTACTTCTTTGCCTACTTTAGTGTAACAGAATAGTCTCCTTAGAATTGTCAAAATTAAAATAGACAGTACATTGACTTAATTACCAAAATACACTATTCTTGTTTTAGACAACATACTGTCTAAAATGGAGTGTGAATATGAATATTTATAAAGAGCTTTTTTTAATGCAGCAAACTTACGCTACTTTATTTTCTCTGGCAAATAAAGTCCAGGTGAAAGGAGATCAATCTCTTGAGCTCTTAACATCAAGACAGCATATGGCGATGGTGGCAATTGCTCATTTACCTGAAGATGAAACAACGTTAAATAATATTTCCAGAAAATTAGGAACTACAAAACAAAGCGTCAAACAGTTAATTACCATTATGGAAAAGAAGGGGTATATTGACGTGGTTCCTAGCAGTAAAGACAAGCGTGCAGTTAACGTAAAAATTACAACAGCGGGAAAAGAGGCACTGCTTGTTGTTTCAGAAAAAGGAATCTTCTTTTTAGAAGAACTTTTTAACAAGTTTTCAACCGAAGAGCTGGAAATAATGTGGAAGCTTTTAAAGAAACTTTATAGCTTTGATGGGGAAGAACATGACGGATTTGAAGAAGAAGGCAACATAAAAATGGATGAAGATCACAATGAATTACAGTTGAGAGTGATAAGGGAGCTTGAAAGTCGCAGAGTTCAAGCAATTAATAATATAAAAAAGAACATATAAAAATAAATCTGATAGGCTCATTTATCTTAAAGCATATCGATCAATTCTTTTAACAATTTTTAAATGAAGGGTGAGGGAGAGCACTCATTATGTTCGAAATCAGCGATGAAACAGTACGATTAATTAACAAGACCTGCAAAGGAAAAAAGCATTTGAAATTAACCGTTGGCTACTTAACGGACAGCCAATGTGTTATCAAAATTTATAATGAAAGCGGTGAAATTGACTCATCCAAAAAATATCATTATGAAATTGGTTCTATTACCAAGACTTTCACTATATCACTGCTATCAAAATACATATCTGAAAACAAGTTGACACTAAACGATTCTATACAAAAGTACATAAAAGAACTTAAGGAAGACATGCATTATCCTACATTGCTCCGCCTCGCTACTCACTCTTCTGGATATTCAGGAAGCTTACCTTTAAATAAACGGGAATATTTTAAAATAATTTTAGGTTTGATTTTTGGCGGAAGTGATTTGAACAAAGATAATCCGTTGCATATGGATTTTAATAAAATGAAGATGCTAATCGAAAGTAATAAATTGAAAGAAGTAGATTATTCATGGAAATATTCCAATTTCGGCATCTCACTTATTGGATACGTGTTGGGAACGGTATCGGGCAGGGGATATTGGGATACTATGAATGACTTTTTTCATAATGAGCTTGGACTAAAGAATACTTGTTTAGGCGCTTCAAACAATAATCTACATGGCTATGACCGCAAAAATAATGATTGCGGCAACTGGCAGTGGGACAAAGAAAACTTTATATCACCTGCAGGGGCAGTATCCTCAACCGCTGACGATTTACTTAAATACGCAAAAATAAATATGGACGAAGATAAACCATATTTGTCTTTTTGTCATAAAAAACACGGTAATGGAACAAAGAAGTTTGATATGGGGCTTGGGTGGTTGCTTTTAAAGAAAAACAATAATGTGATATTACACGGCGGTGGAACTGGATGCTTCAGCTCATTTTTAGGGATTGATAAAGAAAAGAAAGTTGCTTCCGTCGTTTTGGCTAATTATAGACTAGGCAGAAATAATGATGAACATATAGGGATGGCTTTATTAGAAAGCCTGCAAAAGTCAAAAGAGATATAAGAAGGGTCTACAAAAGTGATGAGAATTAATCGATAAAGTTATTGAGACGCCTTCTTAACTAGAAGATAATTTGAAAGGCTATCGCCGAATATAACAGATCTTCAAGAAACGTAGATACCGCTTCTTTTTTTGATGAAACCGTGCTATTATCATTAAGGTTTGTAAGGAACAGAAGATTTTTGTCTTTCCGTACATTCTTTTGGTATAGTGTTAGAAATAAGGAGTGGGTAAGTTGGCTTTTACTGAATTTTTTCAGCAGTTTCCCGTAAAGGTTTTAACGGTAGGGCTGCTGATTGTACTTATCGTTTATTTTATTCGCAAATTCATTAAGCTTTTCTTTGATAAAACGAGCTTTTTAGATGAAAAACGAGAAGAGACGCTCATGCACTTTTCTAATCAGGTCACAAGAGTATTGGGGCTGACTTTTTTCTTTATTTATGTGCTTAGCCATTTCTTTGACTTCGGAAAGATTCTCACTAGTTCGGTAGTGTTGGCCAGTGCCTTGGCAATAATCCTTCAGCATATCATCCGTGATTATATAATGGGACTGACTTACTTGTTTGAACGCCAGATCCACCACGGAGATTATGTTATTCTCAACGGAAATCGTCAAGGGAAAATAGAAGAAATTACGATGCGCTACTTAAAGATTCGCCAGTATGACGGCTACCTCTATACCGTCTCATATAGCAACATTACAGAACTTCAGAACGGAACCCGAGGAAGACGCCGGGTAAATGAAAGTCTTATTCTCAACTATAGACAAAACCCGGACGATGCTTTCAAAGTAATGGAGCAGGTAGCACAAACATGTAACGAGAAATATGGCCAATATTTGCTGAAAGATGTGAATGGAATTCCTATAGAAAGTTTTCAATTCAATCAAATTACTGAACTGAACGTAGGTTTTAAAGGTCATCAATATTCATTATCAGGCCTTGTGAAGGAAGCTGATTTTGTTGAAGCGAGCCAAAAGGTGCGATATGAACTCGCAATGGCTGCCTACAAAAATGACCTAATGATGGCTGAAAGCTTCGAGACAAGCCATTAAAAATAAAACTCGTACCTTGTTTATATACAAGCTTTTATATTTAAGATACAAACACCCTTGTGATTTTTCAAAAGGGTGTTTTTTATTTTTAAAAATATCTATTAAGTACTTCTCCAGTAAAGATTAATTATCTGAAACAGAACAAATTAATTAGTACATCTAAATTATTCTTCTAGTGACATGGTAAAATTAAACAAAGAACGTAAAAAGGTAAAGGGGGATTAACTATGGCGCAAAAATCTAATTATACAAAAATTAACTCCAAAATGTGGGATGAATGGGCTTCAGCTGGAGGAGAATGGTCATTAGCTATTAATCATCAAGATTTTGTAGATGCAATTCAAGGTAATTTTAATATCTACTTAACACCTTGTAAGCCTGTTCCACATAACTGGTTTATTCCATTTGAAAAAGCGAAAATATTGGGACTTGCTAGCGGAGGAGGACAGCAGTGCCCAGTCTTTGCAGCCCAACATGCGCAAGTTACGGTTTTTGACTACTCTGATAAGCAATTAGAATTAGAAAAAATGGTGTCCACTAGAGAAGGTTATTCTATTGATTTAGTTAAAGGGGATATGAGTAAGACATTTCCCTTTGAAGATGAGACGTTCGATATGATTTTTAACCCTGTATCAAACTGCTATATTCAAGATGTTGAACACGTCTGGCAAGAATGTTTTAGAGTTCTAAAAAAAGGTGGCGTTCTGCTATCTGGCTTTGCAAATCCTGCTCTTTATTTATTTGGAGAAGATGAGGAAGCATTACAAGTGGTTAATAAATTACCTTATGATGGAACGAAAAACACCGTAGAAAATGATGAAGAACTTATAAAAAATGGCGGTGTACAGTTTAGCCATTCATTAGAAACTCAAATTGGCGGACAACTAAAAGCTGGATTCACCTTACAAGATCTTTATGAAGATCATCATCACAAGGGGAAAATCACTGAATATATGCCTTGTTATATTGCTACTAAATCTATTAAATATTAGTTATCATATCGAATGAGCTACCTCAATTTTTTCCAATACGGCATCATAGTAGAATAATGGCTCAAAAATGAGATGCCATGTTCACCGAGAGAAATGGTAGAAAAAGTGGGAGAGCTTTTAGAAAGAAACTTATAAGCCTATGTTTGGTTGAACGGATGCTTCAAAAGAATGAAATGGTCTACCTCCTATTTTTAATTACAGTATTTTTTGTTTTAACGTGGAAAAAAAGGGTAAATATTCTAAGAATCACCTAAAAATAGGAGGAGATCAAATGAGAAGAGCGAAACAAGCTGTTGTAGCTTCTGCCGTAGGTTTAGCTGTGTTAGCGACGCCATTAGCTCTACCGAATTTAGGAGGTTCTGCAGGCTCCGCAGAAGCTGCAGAAGTTGGAGGAGACGTAACAGTTGATCCCGTAGCCATAGGACAAGCGATTGCAGATGCGGCTAAAACAGCCGACAATCGAAGTGGGTTCGTCAAGGGAGCAATGGAAAAAGCGTTTTTTGAATCGGGTCAACAATATAATGTAATGGTCATGAATTTGAGTCAAAGTTATAATTCAGATCAATTACAAGGTGTTCAGTATTTTGATACCGTAGATTATGATGGCATTACGTATGGAGTCTGGATATTTGAAGAAGGAACATTTATTAATGAAGGTGATGGAGGTTATGATAACTGGGCCTTCAGAGGTTGGTTTGAACGCACAGGAGAGGACGAGAAAACAGTCAATTTTCATAGACCTTAATTAAAAATAGAGATGAAGATAACACAAGATTCCCTTCAGGGAAGAGCGTATGAAGAGCCTTTACCGTCATGGTAAAGGCTCTTCTCATTTAATAAGCTTTCGTTTTAATTAAAGAAGAGGTGAAATTAGTATAGTTTCATGGACACCACTTAATTAATTTCCTAGATTATAAAAAACAAGCCGTCATTAAAACGCTACCTTTAGATGTATATTTAACACCCGGTCATACACCAGGACATGTGATATACCACCATAAAGATGACAATGTGCTGCTGACTGGAGACTTATTCTTTTCGAAGGCTGAATCTTTACATCCACCGATTCGAAAGTTCACAGTTGATATGAATGAAAACATTAATAGTGGACGAATTATAGATAAATTTCTTCATCACATGGCCAAGATGTCAAATATAACTGTGGTTTATATCCTATTTATAAACTTATATATGAATAAGAGGGAGGAGATCAAGAAGAGATTGATTATAACAGCGGAAATCCATATACAGAAAGTGACAGAGCAACAAAAATACATCCTAATATTTAGAAGTCTGAGACCGGATGTTTATAAGCATGCAGAATAGAAATTTGTATATCATATACAGCTTACAAAGAGAAAAACTCTTGTTGCGTCTGAACAGGAGTTTTTCTCTTTGTATTAACAGAAGCCCACTCTCATTCTTTCTTCTTTTTTAATGAGCAGGAAGCTTATACTAATTCAACCTTAGTTTTTATTTTTGGTTTGTAAATATTCTTTTTGAAACATACACATTCTTATAGCGTTATGATAGCTTCCATCAACAAAAAATTCATCCTTTAACTCGCCTTCAATAGAAAAACCAACCTTCTTATAGATATGAATGGCTTTTTCATTTTCCTTGTCTACAATTAAGTAAAGTTTATGCATATTTAATACCGAAAAGGCATAATTCATTGCTAGGTTTGTGGCAACCATGGCGTAACCATGACCTTGATATGTAGGGTCAATAATAATTTGAAACTCTGCTCTACGATGAATATAATCAATTTCGACTAATTCCACTAACCCAAGCATATCCCCGTCTTTTTCAAGTATGAAACGACGCTCACCTTGATCGTGAATATGTTTATCATATAAATCCTGTAGCTCTACAAAAGCTTCATAAGGCTCTTCAAACCAATAAGACATAATATTTGCATCATTATTGAGTTCATGGACAAATTTTAAGTCTTCTCTTTCCAAAGGACGTAACTTAAGTTCCTTATTCATTTCTCAAACCTCCACATTCTAGCATTACTTTAGCACTTTCCGTTTTAAATGTAAAAATTGCTGTAGTTTTAAAAAATAATAAGACATAGTGCGATTATTTACATCCTTATTAAAAGAACCATAGTATAATTTAAAAATCTCGCAAGTGAAATTCATTAACTTTAAGGAGGATCTTATGAAAAAAGCAGTTGGTATTCTTCTTCTTTTACTATGCTGTATAAACCAAAGGGTTGAGGCAGCTAATCAACCTTCAGCAGCTCCTATAATACATCATGAAATTTATGTTTCTCCTACAGGGGATGACAAAAACCTAGGTACTAAAAGCAAACCTTTTAGAACATTAAGAAAGGCAAGTGAAGCAGCTCAGCCCGGAACTACGGTTTACATCAGAGGTGGTATTTATTACGAACAATTAATTATTAGCCGTTCAGGTACTAAACAAGAGCCTATTATTTTCAGGAACTATAAAAGTGAAAAGCCCCTTATTAGTGGAGAAAAAATAAAAAGCCGTTCTATAGATGGAGGGCTAGTTAGCATAAAAAATAAGAGCTACATAACGATTCAAGGTTTGAATATAGGTCATTTTTCTACTTCTAAGGAACAAAATACACCATGTGGTATTTTAGTAGAGGGAAGTGGAAAGAACCTTCGAATCATTAATAATCATATTTTCGATATTAAGACTGCACATAAAAATGGAAACGCTCATGGAGTAGCTTTTTATGGATCTAAAGCGCCGCGTTCATTAGAAAACATTGAAATATCGGAAAACCTACTTGAAAACCTAACCTTAGGTTTTAGTGAAGCGTTGACTCTAAATGGGAATGTTAAAGATTTTATGGTCAATGCTAATATAATTCGAAACGTTGATAATATTGGGATTGACGTAATTGGCTTTGAAAAAGTAGCTCCTATTGAGAAATATGACCAAGCCCGTGAAGGACTTATTAGTGAAAACCATATTTACAATGTCAGCAGTTATTCAAACCCTGCTTACAAACATGAATACTCCGCTGGCGGAATCTACGTAGACGGAGGAAAAGATGTTGTTATTGAGAATAACGTTTCAAGTCATAACGATCTAGGAATAGAAATCGCAAGTGAACACCATGGTAAACAAACTAGAAATGTTCAAGTCATACGGAATATGATTTATAAAAATCGTTTTACAGGAATTTCAATTGGAGGCTATGATAAAAAACGTGGAGGAACGATAAATACTCTTATTGAACATAATATTTTATATGGAAATGATACGATGAACATGGATGGCGGTCAATTACTGATGCAATATCATGCAACTCATAACACTATCAACAATAATATTATGGTTTCAATAAAATCTAATTTGCTTCTGGCCAATCTTCATTACTCAAATAAATATAATCAGCTTAATAATAATATATATCTAAATAAAGGTAGAGATACAGCGAACCGATGGATATGGAAGGGGCAAGAAATACAAAGTTCTACCATCATATCTCCTAGGCTTTTTTAACGACAGTTTCTTTTCAGAGGATATCCTTTAGGGAGTTGCTTACTGGGATTCTGTTTGAGGCTGGAAAATTATTTACTGCACTATCTGCTAGTTATACTTTTTATTTTAATATAAATAATTACTTGTTAGGAAGAAATAAAGCAGTCTACACAAATAGACTGCTTCTGGATTAATTATTTACCTGTTTCGGCAAAACGCTGAATACGCTCACCAATTTCATCACGGACGCGTTGAAAGAACGTCCATTTCTCTTCGTCTGTTCCTTCTGCTTTTGCAGGATCATCAAATCCCCAGTGTTCACGCTTCACATGAGGAGGCGTTACGGGGCAATGATCAGCTGCATGGCCACATAATGTAACCACTAAATCCGCATTATTTAAAATTTCAGGATCAATAATATCAGATGTTTGGTTTGAAATATCAACACCAGCTTCTTTCATTGCTTTTACAGCGTTAGGATTTAATCCATGAGCTTCTAATCCTGCACTGCGTACATCCCATTCATCGTTATTTAGATATTTTTTTGCCCATCCTTCAGCCATTTGGCTACGGCAAGAGTTACCTGTACATAAGAAATAAAGTGTTTTTTTAGACATGTGTAAAATCTCCTTTATGATGTGTTAAGAAATAATTGATAACCAAATATATAAACCAACAAGTGTAATAAACAATGTTGGGATGGTTAAGATAATACCTGTTTTAAAATAAGTTCCCCAAGAAATCTTAACTCCTTTTGTCGAGAGAACATGAAGCCATAAGAGCGTCGCTAGAGAGCCAATAGGTGTAATCTTTGGTCCTAGATCCGAACCAATGACATTTGCATAAATCAGAGCTTCTTTAATCGTACCTGTTGCAGAAGTTGCATCAATGGCCAAAGCATCAATCATCACGGTTGGCATGTTGTTCATAATCGATGAAAGAATGGCTGCAATAAATCCCATGCCAATGGTTGCTGCAAACAATCCTTGATCAGCGGTTGTTTGAATAAGGCTTGCTAGTACTTCAGTTAGCCCCACATTGCGTAATCCATACACAACAACATACATACCAATGGAAAAGAAAACAATTGCCCATGGAGCTCCTGCTAACACTTTTTTCGTGTGAACAGCTGGGCTTTTTCTTGCTATTCCTAAGAATAAAATGGCGATAATTCCTGCAACAATAGAAACGGGAATATCGAAAAACTCACCAATAAAGTAACCAAGAACTAAAATGAATAAAACAATTCCTGATAAACGAAACATTTTCTCATCTTTGATGGCCTCAACCGGTTTCTGTAAATCAGCTAGATTGTATTTCTTAGGGATGCTTTTGCGAAAATACAAATACAAGACAGCAATACTTGCCAAAAGTGAAAATAAATCTGGCACAATCATGCGTGAGGCAAATTCAGAAAAGCGAATTCCAAAGAAATCCGCTGATACAATATTGACCAAGTTACTTACCACAAGAGGTAATGATGTTGTATCCGCAATGAATCCACTGGCGATAATAAAAGGAAAGACCATTTTATCTTCAAATTTAAGTGCTCGCACCATAGCAAGTACGATAGGTGTTAGAATTAAGGCTGCCCCATCATTAGCGAATAATGCGGCTACTACAGCTCCTAGGAGGGATACATATACAAACATGCGAACGCCATTACCTCCTGCAGCTCGTGCCATATGTAACGCTGCCCACTCAAAAAATCCAATTTCATCTAAAATTAAAGAAATAATAATAACTGCAATAAACGTTAACGTTGCGTTCCATACAATTTGAGTTACATCTAGCACGTCATGGAAATCAACCACACCTGCTAAAAGAGCTATTACTGCGCCTCCACACGCTGACCAACCAATAGACAAGTTCTTTGGCTGCCAAATGACAAAAATCAATGTCAATAAGAAGATGAAGGAGGCTACTATAACTGATACCACTTTACAAACCTCCTACTATTAGCAACAACTAATGCGTAATCCTTGCTTTTCTAGTTCTTTTAATCGTCCATCTTCGCTTGGTAAAGATTCAAGTATATTCAGGACAAACTGATAATAGCCGTTTTCTTTATTTAATGAATAGAAAATCCAATGTCCTTGTCGTCTTTCCTTTACAAGTTCGATATCTCTTAATTTACGCAAGTGTTGGCTAATAGCCGGTTGACTTGCTTTATAAATTTCAACTAGCTCACAAACACAGCACTCGTTATTTTGGAGCAGTTTCATCATAGATAATCTTGTCTTATCGCCAAGCAGCTTCAGTATCTGTGCTGCTTTCTCCATTTCTATTTGTACTTTTACATCCAATCCAACTCACCTCCTTATTTCCAAATATAATTATATAAGTATTTTATTATATATTCAACAAAAATATACACTACTATTAAACAAAAAAAATTGATTAATGTCTTGATTTATCTAAATTTTCCAGATATGATGAATACATCAAAAAAAATTGATTTATAAAAGTGAGGGTGAAAGCAGTGAGAGTCAACAACTCTGGAAACTTATCAGTTACGTACTTTCGAACCTATTTTCATTTAGTTATGAACACTCAAGGGATGAACTATAAGGAAGCACAAAGTCTAATCTTTCAGCGTTTTTTTCATCAAGATCCTACGTTAAGAGGGGAAACTACATACAGTAACTTTAAAAAAGCTGCCGAGAGCTTCGAACTTTAAATCAAAAAAAATTGATGAAGGAGAATGACAATGGAAACAGTCAAGGAAGGAAAGCACCCATTTAAACAGTACGAACAAAAATTTAAAGCTCTTGCTGATCAAAAGAGATTAGAAATTATGTATGAGCTCTGCCAGCGAGGACAGACATGCGTATGTGATCTAACTGAATTCTTTGGGATGTCTCAATCTAAACTTTCCTACCATTTAAAGATTTTATTAGAAGCAAACCTCATCACAAAAGAAACAAAAGGGACATGGAGTTATTATGATTTAAATGATAAAGAGGTGAACCACCTCTTATCAGAAGAACTTTGCTGCTTGTTTAGAAAAGATACAAGTAAAAGCGGCTCATGCTCGTAATTTACTACATTCAAAATAAGATTGTTTATCATGCGAAGGAGGAAGTGTAAATGAAATATGTTCATGTAGGAATTAATGTAACAAATCTAGAGGCGTCCATTAAGTTTTATCAAAAGGTATTTGGCGTTCAACCTGTGAAAACGAAAATAGATTATGCTAAATTCCTGTTAGATGAACCGGGATTAAATTTCACCTTGAGCGTACGTGACGATGTAAAAGGTAATCAAGTGAATCATTTCGGCTTCCAAGTAGAAACTCCTGAGGAGATTCATTCTCATAAATCACGACTAGAAAAAGAGGGGTTCTTTGCTCGTGAAGAAATAGATACGACCTGCTGCTACGCTGTACAAGATAAATTCTGGGTAACAGATCCTGACGGGAACGAGTGGGAGTTTTTTTATACGAAATCTGATAGTGAGGTTCATAAGACTGAGGATAGCGTTGAGGTGAATGAAAAGTCACCTGCAAGCAACTCATGTTGCTGATGCTTAAATGACAAAAAAGACAGGAAGAAGTAGACTCTTTCTGTCTTTTTTGTTTAACATAAAATCGATTATGTTTAGTGGAGTTTTCTTGCTAAGAAAGCTAACTGTAAGCAAGAAAATCTCGTGAGGCACGTCCTTTAACTCGACTAAACAGTTATTTTGTTTCTGTATGAGAAATATTCCAAGGGTCAACAAACATCATTCTTTCTTCTTTAATTGAATCTGTTTTACCTTTTGACGAAGATGATCTGGCCACCATGCTCCACAATCATCGGATACAATGCAAGCAGCGCATGTTTTGAAATCATAAACCATCATCTCCTTGATTGGGGGAGAGTAGAGATGAAGAGTAACTAGACCCGCGCCTTCAGCACTCTTCATCTTGTGCACACCTTTCTTGGGAGCAAAAAAAAGCTTACCTTTTCCCTGATGCTGAGAAAACAGCTCTTCTGGCATTTGGTTTTCTTTAACTTCGTAAACCGTATTTATAGTTGTACCATTTACTACTTGAATCCATCCATGCGAATAACCGTGATCGTGAGGAGCACACTCTATTGCTGACCAATTCATAACAAGTAATTCTACTTCGTCATTTTGGTAGAGAAGCTTTCTATAGTATGGCTTGTCTTTTGCCGACTGCAATAGTGGTTTTAAATCATTAAAGTTTATATCTAAAGCCAAAAGAGCCTCTCTCAGTTCCAATTTGGTGGGGGAGTCCAACTTATCTAAAATATGCTTTACCTGTTTAATTAAGCTCATACAAGCATTACCTCCTTATGAGCAGAGCAAATTTTGTGTTTTTCATATGGTTACAAATGTTTGTTTCTCCACGGCAAGTACCTTAAAAAAGTTAGTAGTCTTCCATTGGCTACAATCACTCCCACTATAATTATGAATCCTCCTAATATGCTGACGGGAATAATCTTTTCCCGTAACAGTAAAACAGCTGTTATCAATGTCGCTACGGGTTCTAAATAAAGAAACACAGATACCTGGGACGCCTCTAAAACTTCTAATGCCTTTGCCCAGTACCAATAGGCAACACCTGAAACGAATACACCGAGAAATAGTAAATGAGCCCACTCCACGCTCGTTAAAAAAGGAATGATCTCCCATCCTTTATTTCTTACGAGAAAAGGAGTTGTTAGAGTAAACCCTATTAAACACATATAAAACGTAACAACAAGAGAGGGAAGTTGGATATTCAGCTTTTTTAATAGGACAGAATAGATTGCCCAGTTTAATGTACTTAAAATCATTAACAGGTAACCGATATTAACCGGAAGCTGAAGTGAATGCTGATTGCTAGAAGTGGTCACCAGCAGAACGCCAATAATAGCTACAATAATCCCTGATGCTTTTATTAAAGTCATCTTTTCATGCAAAAAAAATACGGAGAGAATGACCGTAAATACAGGAGAAAACGAAATAATCCACCCTGCTGCAGAAGCATTTATTGTGAGAAGTGCTGTTGCCTGAATAACTTGATGAATGAATACTCCAAGGATACCTAACACAATTAAATGAGGAATATACTTAAGTGGAATGTTTAATGGATATCGCTTTAGCACTAATAATACCAATAAAAAAAGTGCCCCAATTCCAAAACGAAGAACAAGGAGTGTGTATGGATCCAGTTTATCTAAAACAGCTTTGGTAGAGACAAAGGAAATTCCCCAAAAACTAATAGACATTATTGCATATAACGAGGCAGTAAATTTAACCTTTGACGCAATCATAGGCACAATTTTCCTTTCAACAATTAAGGTAGCTTCTATTAACTAACATATGCCTTTTCTAGAGGAAAATGAAAAAAATCATGCCATTCTAAAAAAATTAGTAGAAACTTTAGTATTTGTATCGTTATCACTATCTCTTAATTAAAGTAACTATAGTTGTCATTTATAGAAAACTAAATTTGGAAGTTTATAGTCATGTATAGGCTAAATCCTAAAGAGTCCGTTACCAAAAGTAATCATGCCAACTTTCATAAGGAACTTTCAGACTTTTAAAAGGTGCACAGTATTCTCTATTTATATGTATTAATTGTAAGTCATAAAACTTTTGTCATAATGGAACCATTTTGTCATGAAGTAGGATGCTGCTGTCCAGAACAGCAGCACCAGCATATGATTAACTTTCGTCAAGGAGACGTTTGGACAATTACAAATCACCGCAAGTACGTCGATTGCTTAGGTTGGCATTGTTTAATCGATATTAATAACGAATTTCAGTTCTTTATCTATGTAGATGATATTCACGAATTACATATTAAGGGAAGTATTTGCTCTATTTCAGATTTGGACCTAAAGATTAATTATTTGAACTTCAAAATAAACGAATTGCTCGATGCACACAATAGAGAAGCGTTTCTTTCTCTTTCTAATAAATTACAACATGCACAATGGGTAAAAAGTAAAATCCCCAACGCTGCGGGGACAGATTTTTTGAACGACTTAAACAGAGACCTCTAACGCTCATTTGTTATAATAGTCATTTAATATATATTTTCTTGCTTATAGTTAAAACTTATTCCTATGCCTAAACTTGATTATGGTAAATAGAAATGGATGCTTGTATGAACGATAGGTTTGATTGTATGTTAAATATTAAAGGAATAAAGAGAGGAACTCTCCTTAATTATTGGGACTCTTTTATTCCTTCTTCCTGCTGACTTATATAAGCATTGCCCCATTTCTCTAAAGATTTAAGTATTGGGATAAAACTTTCTCCAAGCTCTGTTAAATAATATAAAACTCTTTTAGGGTTATCGCTTGTTTCTTCTCTTTCTATTAATCCGTCTTTTTCCATATCGCGAAGCTGGAGTGTAAGAATGCGCTGAGTAATGCCCGGTATTTCACGGCGCATTGCATTATAGTACATAGGTGATTTTGATAATAAAGATAAAATAATGCCTTTCCATTTACCACCCATAATATGCATCGCTAACTCAATTGGACAGGCTTGCTTTACAGTTAACGTACAAGGACCGTATTGATCACTTTTAAAGTCTGACATTCTCTCACCTCAATGGGTAGTAACAAATTTGTGCCTTCTTGTTACTCCTATTTTTTCTGACTACACTTATGATATCAAATAAATCAAAAGAAGGTGTATGAATTGGAATTCGTCCAAATCTCTGAGCATATTTATAGGCTCACTTATGAAACTGTCGTCGGTATTCCAGTTAAGATTAGTACATGGTACGTAGTGGATGGTAAGGATGTTTATCTCATTGATACCGGAATGGAAGACTATGCGTATGCACAGTTGAATGCAGCAAAATCTTTAGGTATCCCTAACAGTATCTTACTGACACATGGCCATTTAGATCACATTAATGGTGCCAGGTATTTAAAAAACCATTTAAATATTCCTATTTACGCCCACGAAATTGAAATTCCGTTTATCAATGGTGAGAAGCCTTATCCAAACAAGATAGAAAAAGAAACAACAGGCGTGGAACATCAAGTTGAAAGTTTAAGTGATAACATTATTAAAACGTTACCTTTAGATGTATATTTAACACCTGGTCATACGCCCGGACATGTGATATACCACCATAAAAGTGACAATGTGCTGCTAACTGGAGACTTATTCTTTTCTAATGCTCAATCTTTACATCCACCGATTCGAAAGTTCACAGTTGATATCACTGAAAACATTAATAGTGGACGAATTATAGACGAAATTAAGCCGTCTATAATTTCATCTTCACATGGTGAAGATGTCAAATACAATAATAATTTATATTCTATTTATAAATTTATATATGAATAAGAGGGAGAAAAATGAAAATACAATTATTTCAAATGGAGATTATAGAAGGAGAAATTAAGCAAAACGAAAACCGTATTGAGTGCTTATTTGAAGAAAAGCTGGATATAGATACTGAGATTGTTGTAATACCTGAAATGTGGAATACGGGTTATGATTTAAAAAATGTAGCAGAAAAAGCAGATATCGATTTAAAGAGAGCTTTTCCTTTTATTCAAAGTTTAGCAATTAAACATCAAGTGAATATTATTGCAGGTTCAGTTTCAAATAAAAGAAATGACAACATTTATAATACAGCTTTTGCTGTATCAAAAACGGGTGAACTCCTCTATCAAAAAGATAAGATACATCTCGTGCCGATGTTAGATGAACACCATTATTTAACCGGTGGAGATGAAGTTCCAGAAGTATTTGCGGTTAACGGTATTAAAGCTAGTCAAATTATATGTTACGACTTACGTTTTCCAGAAATCACACGCTATCCAGCGTCTCAAGGTGCAAAAATTATATTCTACGTTGCACAATGGACTACCAAAAATATAGACCATTGGAAAACACTATTGAAAGCAAGAGCTATAGAAAATGGTGTATACGTTATTGCATGTAACAGCGTGGGGAAGGTGAATCATAAAAATCATGCTGGCAACACATATGCGGGACATTCAATGATCATTGATCCAAATGGAAACATTGTAAAAGAGGGGAGAGACCAAGAAGAAATCATAACAGCGGAGATCCATTTACAGAAAGTTAAAGAACAACAAAAAAGCATCCCAATATTTAAAAACTTGAGACCGAATGTTTATAAGCATGCGGAATAGAGATTTATATATTATTTATAGCGTAAAGGCCGGCACATGACTGTGCCTCATTGCTTTTCCATACTGAAAAGCGCCTTTTTTAAAATACTAGTATCAGTATGGAAAAGTTATATGTTTCTTACATCAGCACTGAAAACTCTACATCTTTTCTTGATAATATTTCCGATAGACGTTAGGAGTTATATTTTCATATTTTTTAAATGTCTTGATGTAATATCCAGGATCATTAAAACCTAATTCATCGCTAATCTGTGCAATAGACAAATCCGTTTTTTCTAATAATTGCTTGGACCACTCTATTTTTTTGAGCGAAATAAAAACAGAAAAATTCATACCCGTTTCTTTGGTAAATATACGGCTGAAATAACCTGTGCTAATGTGACATAAATCAGCCATCTTTTTCTGAGATATTTTTTCTCTTTTATGTTTATAAATGTAGTCAAAGGCTGGCTGTAATACTTTGTTTTTACAAACTAAGTGATCATTAATAGACGTTGTTACGTAAGCATTAGTAACTGTGTTGGCTAATTCCTTTTTTATATTTTGAATATTATCTAGAGAATAACCGTAAGAAATATCTTCAGTAGAAAGGTCTTCTTTTACGGGAGCCATCTTTTCATATACTTCTAAAATTAAGTTTTTATTCATAGCTTCCTCTACAATGTAGTTACAAAGCCTATATAACATTTGAGCAGCCTCGTTAATTTCTGTATAGGATAGAGTAGGAATAGAATCATATAGACACTGTATTTCCTCATTATTATTTAACTTCTGTTCAAATCCCTTCGATGGAACAGTAAGCATTTGTTCCAATTGAGGATGTTTGTCACCATCCTCAATTTTCACTTCTCCCGCCATGATGGCGCCTACATATTTATCATCAATTATAATGGGAATGGCAATATCGACAATATTCCAGTGGCATAAATAGATATAAGGAGCATTGGTTCTAACTGCCTCTAATCCTCCCCGCGCATCGCACTTTTCACAAAGTTTTGCTGTATTAGGATTTTTACGCATAGTCTCACAAAATGGACGTACACCACTGTGTTGAGAAATTGGCACTCCTTTATAGTTAACCGTGACAATCGCTAATTTTGTAACAAGCGCAAGCGAATCTTGAAGATTTCGCCATTTCTTTAAATCTAGTATTTTATCTAAATTCATGTAAGTAGTTTTCAATGATGTTTTTATCTCCCTTGCTTCTACTTCCCGTGTGGTAGTTTAGATTACCTATTTGAGAATACTTTTATTTTATTCCTTAGTTCGTAAAATAAAAGAGTGTTCAGCGATAAAGGTAACCTCTTTTCAACGTGAACCTAGTAGTATTTTTACCTGAAATGATGTCATAATAATACCATATTAAATAAAGAGAGCAAAAAAATACGATAAAAGGTTGTAAAAACTCGTCATTTAAGACTAATGTAATCTTACACAAAAAATAGTAAAATTCCGATTGTAAGGGATTACAAAGTTAATTGGGAGGTTTTATTTATGAGAAAAGCATTTATTAGTCCTTCAAAATACATTCAAGGTGAGAATGAGATTTTAAATCTAGGTTATTTCGTGAAAACATTTGGTACGTCTGCACTTTTAATAGCACATCCTGAAGATATTAAACGTGTAAAAGACAAATTAGATGCAACAGCAGAAAAATATGGTATTACATTTTTTGAAGGCGGATTCAATGGCGAATGTTCAAGACCAGAAATTTCTAGATTGCAGGAAATAGCAAAAGAAAACAACTGTGATTGTACAATTGGTTTAGGTGGTGGGAAGGCAATTGATACAGCAAAATGTGTAGCAGAGGGAGAGGGATTAATTATCGTCCCAACAATCGCTGCTACGGATGCACCTACAAGTCACTCCGCAGTTATCTATACACCAGAGGGTGCTTTTGATGATTACGCATACTTTAAGCAAAGCCCAAGTGTCGTATTAATTGATACAACAGTCATTGCTAATGCACCTACTAGATTCTTAGTATCTGGTATGGGGGATGCGTTATCCACTTATTTTGAAGCAAGAGCAACAGCACGTTCTTTTTCTAATGTAAATGCTGGATTACCTTGTGGAGTACGTGAGGACTTATGTGCACCAGCAAAAGGTACAAATGCAGCGTTAGCTTTAGCGGAACATTGCTACAACACTCTATTAGAGGACGGGGTTAAAGCAAAAGCTGCAAGCGATCATAATGTTGTTACTCCAGCCTTAGAAAACATTATTGAAGCCAATATCTTATTATCAGGATTAGGATTCGAAAGTGGTGGATTAGCTGGAGCACATGCGATTCATGATGGGCTTACTCTTTTAGAAAGTGCGCACCACTACTTCCATGGTGAAAAAGTAGCTTTTGGTACATTAGCACAATTGGTATTGGAAAATGCGCCAACTGAGGAAATAGAAGAAGTGTTAGATTTCTGTTTAGCAGTAGGACTCCCAGTTTGTCTTGCTGATATTGGAGTAGAACAAATTACACAAGAAGAGTTAATGGAGGTAGCTAACAAAGCTTGTATTCCAGAGGAATCTATTTATTCTATGCCATTCCCTGTTACTCCAGAGTCAGTAGCTGCAGCTATCCTTGCAGCAGATCAAATTGGAAATGATTATAAGAAGAGGTTAATATAAGATGAAAAAAATTATTAATAAACCAGAAGATGTCGTACTTGAGATGTGTAAAGGGATGGTTCTAGCACATCCGGAACTGAATTTAATTGAAAAATATAAAATCATTAAAAAAGAGCAAATTAATAAAAATAAAGTAAGCATAATTAGTGGGGGCGGTAGTGGACATGAACCTGCTCACGCTGGATATGTTGGGAAGGGTATGTTAGATGCAGCAGTTTGTGGTGATGTATTTGCCTCACCTTCTCAAATACAGATTTATCAAGCCATTAAAGAAACAGCTAGCGATAAGGGAACTTTACTCGTGATTAAGAACTACAGTGGTGACATGATGAATTTCAAGAATGCTGCTTATCTAGCAGAAGAAGATGGAATTCAAGTAGATTATGTAAAAGTAGATGATGATATTGCTGTACAGGACAGTTTATATACAGTTGGAAGACGTGGAGTGGCTGGTACTGTTCTTGTCCATAAAATAGCAGGTGCTGCAGCAGAACGCGGATATGATCTACCAAAAGTGAAAGAGGCAGCAGAAAGCGCTATTGCGAATGTTAAAAGCATTGGTATTGGACTAACTTCTTGTACAGTTCCTGCTAAAGGAACTCCTACTTTTGAGATTGCAGAAGATGAGATGGAATTTGGCGTTGGCATTCATGGAGAACCTGGTATCCGTCGTGAAAAAATTATTTCAGCAGACGAACTTGCAGAGCGCATGGTAACGGCATTATTAAAAGAAATAGGGATAGAAGATGGAAAAGGAGAAGTGGCTGTCCTAATTAATGGATTTGGAAGCACACCTCTTCAAGAACTGTATTTATTAAATCATTCTGTCATTCGTGAACTGTCACGTAGAAAAGTAACGATTGCAAGAACGTTTGTCGGAAACTATATGACAGCCATTGATATGGCCGGTGCTTCTATTTCAATTATGAAATTAGATGAAAACTTAAAGAGTCTTCTATCTGAAGAGTGTGATACTCCTGCGCTAAAAATCAAAGGTGAGGTACCAGCTGTCACTTATGATGAAATCATCGGTACCGCGGAGGCCCCGAAAGTGTCTTATGAGGTGCAAACCAACAAAGAACATTCCGTAATAACGGAAAATCGATTGACGTTGAATAATATTATTTTTATGGTTGACCAAATGAGTGAATGTATCATTAGAAATGAAATTCCGTTCTGTGAACTAGATTCCCATGCTGGTGACGGAGACTTTGGTATGAGTGTTGCTAAAGGATTCAAGCAGTTGAAAGCTGAATGGCATGAAATTCTAGAAAATAAATCAAATAATATTGGCAACTTCTTAGAGGCGTGTTCCATCGTTATCATGGAGCATTGTGGCGGGGCATCAGGGCCTATTTGGGGATCAGCATTTCGTGCGGCTGGAAAGAACACCGAATCTAAAACCGAACTGACTTTAACAGAATTTGCTGAAATGATCCAAGCAGCTGTAAAAGGCATTCAAGCAACAGGAGAACGTTCTTTTGGACGTGGAGCTGTTGTGGGAGATAAAACTTTAATCGATGCCTTAGTACCTTATGCAGATACGTTAACATCAAGTGCTGCTGAAGGGGAAAGCTTGAAACATGCTCTTGTCAAAGCAGCAGAAGCTGCTGTTGAAGGTGCAAAATCAACCGAACAAATTGTCGCACGTATGGGGCGTGCTGGTACGGTTGGAGAGAGAAGTCTTGGTTATCCGGACGCAGGTGCACATGGCTTAGGCGTAATTTTTACTGAAGTAGCTCAAGTAATGCGAGAAAGTAAGTAAAATTTGGTATTATCTCCTCTAAATATAGTATAAAGAAATTACTCCTTGAGAGTGAAGGTTACACTATATTTGGTGGGGATTTTTTATGGGGTACTAATAACAAGCTTTTACAACCCAGTTTAAGTTAGATGTAGTAAAAATGTACAATAACCAATAGTATTTCACGGATAAAAAAGAAAAACAAAAAGTGGACGAGCCCTTGATAATCAAGGGCTCGTTTTTCGCATGTCTTCCGGAATTACGAGTTATGTTAAGTAAAACGTAAAGTACTTGATGAAAATAATCAGTTTGACTATTTACTCTTAGTGATGACAAATGGATGGATGTCACCAAAAAGTTGGCTTACCTACCATAAACCAAAGCATAGTCATTAATAGAATGATATAAATCCAAATAGATCGCTCTAGTTTAGTTGCCAGTTCTTTTTTATTTTGCCCTTCCTCCTTGTACTTTCGAAGTGTTGGTGAAAAAGCACGGGCCAGAAAGAACAAAGAGCAAGAAAGTAAAATCAGTGTCATTATAATCCACGGCGTAGTCCACGTCCATGGGCCACACATAACGAGGAGTATCCCAGTTATAACAAGAACATGGCCCATATGTTTTGCGAGCCTAACAACAGATTGAAATGTGATCAAATAGGCATTCATTTCTTGTTCTCTTGAACTATGTAGTTTTTTAACAATTGGTAAGAGAATAAAGAAAGGCCCAATCGATAAAATGACACTAGAAACATGAATATATACTAATATACGGTACAACAAATCCATTTCTTTTACCTATCAATCGTTAAATAATCTGAACTCATGCACCCATACCCTCATTTGCGGAAGCCAAGGCATCCCAGGATGATAAGACAAAATAGATTGTTTATATTCCTCTATTGTAGCATAGCCTTCCTGGCGAGCATTTTCATCTGTTAATTCACCTAGTGATTGAGAATAAACTCGTTCCACTACAAACTTTTTATCTTTTAAGACCATTATCTCTCCTACATCAGCATATCTTCCATTTCGGCGAGTTGCTGTTTTGCTGCCCTTGATTACTTTATCTACATCATCCGGCATTGTTACAAGTCGATCGATTGTACATGTTTTTGGTGGCAATTCATTTTGTGCTTCATGATTACTCATTAAAAAAACTCCTTTCATTTCTTGTCTCTTATTTAATGTATCACATTTTTAATAATGAATTTCATTTGAATTTATTAGGTTGAAAGTTTCTCTAATAAATTTATTGTAATTTATCTCTTTTCTTATTCGATAGTCTAAGTACATGACATAATGTATACAAGAAGATGAATTATTTTTTGAGCGTATAATAAGGGTTATTTTATAGATTAAAGGTATAAACTTACTTTTTACAAAAAAAAGATATTTCTTTAGCTAGTTTGTAGAAAACTTTCTCCTTTACAACTAGATGCGGTTATTGTATGATTAAACAACAGGAACATTTGTTCGATATTAAGGGTTTAGAGATAAATAAAGGAACAACAGAATAAACCAAGACAGTTAAACACAAAATTTTCTCGCACGGAGCAAAAACATTTGAGCCAACTCTTATTATTTATCGAAATACCTTATCGTTTATTGTAAACGTAATAACAATCGGAGGTTTTAAATTATGAATGATAAACAAGCAGCACTAGATATGGCTCTAAAACAAATTGAAAAACAATTCGGTACGGGATCAATTATTAAAATGGGAGAAGGCACACATGCAAAAGTTGAGGCATCTAGCTCAGGCTCATTAGCTTTAGATATAGCTCTTGGAATTAATGGTTATCCCAAAGGAAGAATCATGGAAGTGTACGGACCCGAAAGCTCGGGTAAAACAACAGTTTCCTTACACGCAATTGCAGAAGTACAAAAAAATGGAGGTCGAGCTGCCTTTATTGATGCTGAACACGCACTTGATCCAGTTTACGCAAGAAAACTAGGTGTAGATATTGATGAGTTACTTTTATCTCAACCAGATACTGGTGAACAGGCACTTGAAATTGCTGAAGCATTAGTTAGAAGTGGTGCTGTAGATATTATTGTTGTTGACTCAGTAGCAGCATTAGTTCCTCAAAAAGAAATTGAGGGCGAAATGGGAGATTCTCATGTAGGTCTACAAGCTCGTTTGATGTCTCAAGCACTTCGTAAACTATCTGGAGCAATTAATAAGTCTAAAACCATTGCTATCTTCATCAACCAAATCCGGGAGAAGGTAGGCGTTATGTTTGGAAATCCTGAAACAACGCCAGGTGGAAGAGCGCTAAAATTCTATTCTTCCGTTCGCCTTGAGGTTCGCCGCGCTGAACAACTTAAACTGGGAAATGACATAGTTGGTAACAAAACAAGAATTAAAGTAGTCAAAAATAAGATGGCACCTCCTTTTCGCATTGCTGAAGTAGATATTATGTATGGAGAAGGTATCTCAAGAGAAGGAGAAATCTTAGATATTGGTTCTGAAGTAGATATTGTTCAAAAGTCTGGATCTTGGTTTTCTTATAATGGGGAACGTTTAGGGCAGGGACGAGAAAACGCTAAGGTTTTCTTAAAAGAAAACCCTGAAATTAGAGAAGAAATTAGAAAAAACATTATTGATTTTAAATATGGTAATACTGACAACGATAATGATATTGATAACGATAGCGAAAACGAAAGCCAATAAAAGCATAAAATGCCTTTCCCGGTAGCTTCAAGTCTATTCGTTTCATTGGAAGCATAAAAAGTTAAAAATTATTCCACTTCCTAGACAATTATTAAGAATTAAAGACCTCTTAATCATATACCTTTTATGGATAGGCCAGTCCTTTAAAATATAATTGTGAATCCTACTAAAAAGCTACCTTGCTTGCTGAGGTAGCTTTTTAAATTTACTTTTTGTATGATGATCGTGGATGTGATGTCTTGGCCTCCAATAAAGAATCTATACGTTTTCTTTATGAAGAATATAATCGTTGGATTTTAGATTATGACCGAGAGGAAATTGACCTTTTATTTACTTGATGGAGTAAGTGATCCTGCCTTAGAAAAGGGTAATGATATTTGGTCTGGTTTGAAGTTGATAGAAAGGCAGGAAGAGGAAGAAGAGTTTTTACATGATGAACTATATCAGTCATATTGGGATTGGGAAAAAGCCGCTAATAAAAATAAATAGATAAATGCAGCGCGTATAAAAGCCCTTTAGAAGGGGGCTTTTTTTATCGCTTTAAAATGTATCGGGGTGGAGGACCGTAAACTTGTTCAGCTTCAAAATAGGCAAGTTTGTTTGGAATACATACAATAAGAGAAGGAAAGCCATAGCCTACTGCATGCTCTAAAGCAGTAAGTAAAGGTAGTTCTTTTCCATCGATATCTTCATTAAAAGAAAGGGCATAGCACTGCTTCCCTGCACCATGTTTTTTTAGTAGATTAGCTAATTCACTAGCACATGAATTAGGCGTCGGAATTTCAATCATATGTTGTTCACATAGATTTCTTTTATAATCGTGGTTAAGGCGATGTAATGCTTTATCCCGTTTTTCAGGAGAAAAAAGTTCAAATATGACTCTTTCTTGAATTCTTTTCGCAAAAAAGGATTTCACAACAATTTCTTCTATATCTTTATTCATTTAATGCCCTCTTTCATACACCCTTATTATACAAATTTTTTATTCGCGACTGAAATCATGCCAACCTTTTAATAAAATGTAACGATAAGGAAGGAGAAAGAAGTAAATGGATACTAATCAACTACCGACAAGAAGTGAAAGACATAAAACGAAAGAGAACTCATCTCAGCTTAGTGCTGCATTGGAATCTTATCAAACATAAGTTTTTATAAACTTTATGTTTGGTTGTTATCTTTTTAATAATTCTGCTAAAGAGGAATGAAAGATAAGATAGTAGATGGTGAGAAGGGAGGTATTAGTTTTTTGACCAAAGTAGATGTTTAGAAGAAACATGAATAGGTAACTTTTTCCTTACATTCAGAAAGATCAAGTCACCTACGTTTTTTTTTCATTCATTATTGGTAATCCTTTCAGCTTTTAAAATTTATTGATTTACATGTTCTTCTTCTAACTGATTTACTGTACTTTCTTTACATTCATTGATAAATAGATAAGTAAGATATGAATGTAAGTCAAATCCATCTTCCTTAATAAATGTAGAGAAAACCTGTTTATGTTCGCCCAATATCTTAACCTCCTTTGTTTCGTGCTCTTATTTTTCATTATTGCCTAACTAGCAATCTCTTATACACACAAATTAACAACGTATTTTATAGGACAAAATAGTGACATCCTGTACTGGCCCCGCCTACGCCACGTACGATGACAGCACGCTTGCTATCCAACCTAATTTTATTATAATTGAAAACGATTACAAAATGAAGTGGTTAATTGAATATTCTGTCTATTATTTCATTATATTTACCTCGTCTAGTACGAATAATAACAAATATGATGTGTAAACTACATAAGACGCCGTGAGGCCTCGCACCAAATTTCCTATTCTAAACAAGGGGAACCCTACTGTACAGGAGCAGAAGGGTTTTCTATTTTGGGCTGTATATAAGATACATTCTTAGTTACCATAAAGCGTATTAAAGGAACCAATCAAGTAAAAGAATCTTTGGAGGAGTAAGGCCTCTAAGGATTCTTTTGCTGGTGTATGAAACTTTTTGTGCATCCTTGATTTCTCAACTTTTCTGAGATAACCAACCTTAAAATCTTTGAAGAAAAGTAGTTATTTTAATCATTTTAAATTAAGAATAAACTACTTCTAAATCTTTTAAGAAAAAATTTTCCCTTTGTAAACGTTAGGAATTTATTTAAGTAGTTCTACCTTCTAAAAGCTTAACAGGCAGATATGTTTCAAGTTCTATATTATTGAACTCTCCCTCGATCTCTTTAGATAAAATGTCTATTGCTACCTTTGCAATAGAATCAATAGGTTGTTGTATAGTCGTTAATTCTGGTAGTATAGCCTTTACTGTTTCCGTTCCATCGTAACCAATCACTTTTAATTGAGTGGGTATATCTTTTCCTCTTTTTCTAGCTTCTGTGATGACAGCAGCCGCAATTAGATCATCACTTGCAAAAATACCGTCTACTTCTGGATGTTCATCAAAAAGCTTAGCAATTACCTCCTCACGGCTCTTTTGAGGGGAGACTTCGTATGTAATTGGTAATTTTCCGTATTCCTTCATGATATCCTCATACGCTTTTCTCCTTAAGTTTGCTGGTGTTTCCAGATCAAGTGGCCCATTAATATGAATAATATTTTCACACTGTTTCTTTATTAACAATTCTGTGGCTTTTTTTCCTCCGTCATAATTATCGGACCCTACAACAGGAATCTTTTCAGACAAATAATGATCAATTGCTACGATAGGTAAATTTTGTTTGTGATAATCTAGGACTCCTCGGTTGTATGTTACAACAATGACCCCATCTACCTGGTTTCGTATAAGCATTTCTAAGTATTTTTCCTCTTTATCCATACGGTTTAAACTATTACAAAGCAACAATTTATAACCTAGTGAAGTACAAATGCTTTCAATATGAAAGGCTAGCTCACCGAAAAACGGATTACTTGAATTGGGTATAATTAACCCTATTAAATTTGTTTTTTTATGAAATAAGGAACGTGCTAAATCGTTTGGAAAATAATTAATTTCCTCCATCGCTTTATAAACTTTATCCTTTGTTTTTTCACTTATGTAACCTCGATTATTTAAGACACGTGAAACGGTTGTTGATGAAACTCCTGCAACTTTTGCTACGTCATGAATATTAGGTTTCATTCTATTTCCTCCTATCCTACTAAATACCACTTTTAAATATTATATTAGGATTTTTTTCTTTACTATTTAAGTAAGCCTTTATATTTTTTAGTTGCATAATAATTTTTTTATTTAGGTTAGGGAAATAGCTTATTAAACATTAGATAAATACTCTATAACAATTAAAATTGATTCCTCCTTTGACAGCTTTATAATTTCTTGATTAATAAAATTTCTGTATTTTGAAATACTTTATTGTGAGGAATGTTTTAATTAATTAAAATTTACTGGGTACGGACTTATTGTAGAAAATATCTCTAACATGTGCAAGAAGTAGGGAGTAATTACTATTACCTAATATCGAACAAACTTTAACTTTTATTATGAGTGAAATATTGATAATACATATATTCTAATATATTATACCTTCGTTTTAAGGATAGGAAAGAAAAGTTTGATATTTCAAAAAAAACATGTCAACCCGTTGACATGTGTAAACGGTTGACATAGAATACTTCTTGAAAGCGCTTTTATATATTTGTTGTGAATAAGGAGAAATAAGGGGGACTGGAACGTATGAAGAAATGGTTTTTATTAGGTATATCTTTATTACTAATTTTTGCTGTAGCAGGTTGTAGTAAGGGTAAAAGCGTAAGTAGTGACGGTAAACAAATGATTACAATGTGGGTACACGTATCAGACGATAGTGAAGAAGGTAAGGTGTATAAAAAACGAGTAGATGCTTTTAACAAGAAGTATGCATCTAAAAATGTTAAAGCTAAAATCGAATTTATTCCACGAAGTGGGAACGGCGGCGGGTATGAGGATAAAGTAAACGCAGCGTTGACAACTGATACATTACCCGATGTTATTACGTTGGATGGTCCAAATACAGCTGCTTATGCAAAATCTGGCATCATTGCTCCACTAGATGATTACGTGAAAGATCAAGATGATTTACTACCAAGTATCAAGCAACAAGGAACATACAAAGACAAATTGTATGCGATTGGTGCGAGTGAATCGTCCGTGGGAATTTACTACAATAAAAAAATGCTACAAGAGGCAGGCGTTGATTTAAATACGTTACCGACAGTTGAAAACCCTTGGACATGGGATCAGTTCATGGCCCTATGTAAAACGTTAAAAGAAAAATATAATAAACCAGCTATTGATATGCAATTACAATCAAAAGATGAAATGTTAACGTATGCACTAACGCCATTTGTATGGTCTGCAGGTGGAGAAATTCTCTCGAAAGACGGTACTAAAGCAGAAGGTGTGTTTAATAAAAAGCCTAGTATTGAAGCTATGACTTTTATTCAAAAGATGTTAAAAGAAGGTTATACAACCCGTACTCCGGTCAAACAAGCTTTTGAAACAGAAAAATACCCAATGAAGTTTAGTGGTGTATGGACAGTAACGGATATGAAGACAAATTTTCAAAAGGTTGATTATGGTGTTATGCCTTATCCAGTATCACCAAAGACAAAGAAACTGGTTTCACCTTCAGGAAGTTGGCAGTTTGCAATGACACAGAAATCCGAAAATAAAGAATGGTCTGCTAAACTAGTAGATTGGATGACAAATAAAGATTCGAATTTAGAATTAAGTCGTACAATTGCAGCACTACCAGTTCGTTACTCGTCCGAAAAAGTACTTACAAAAGAATTTTCCAATCAAATGAATGTGTTTATGAAGCAATTAAAGGAATCAGGACACGCACGACCAGTAACACCAGCATATCCACAAGTAACACGTGCTTTCCAACAAACAATTGATGATATCAGTTTCTATGATCAAAATAAAAACATAAAAAAAGTCTTAGATACACGTGCTACAGAAATGCAAGCAGCTATCGATAAGGCTAATCGATAAAAGCAGCTAGAGGGAGGCATTATGATTAAAACCGGATTAAAAGGAGATAAGACCGTTTACACATTCCCGAGAACTGAAAAAAAGATCAAAAATAAAATTAAATGGAAAGAAAATGTAGTAGCTTATACATTTTTAGGACCAGCATTATTACTTTTGTTGCTGTTTCTTATTATCCCAGCTATTATGTCTGTCTACTATGCATTTACGGATTATTATCTTTTAACACCCGATACGCGCAAATTCGTAGGATTAGATAACTTTATCAATTTATTTAAGGATCCTATTTTCTTGAAAAGCCTGGTGAATACACTGAAATTTGTCGTTTGGGTAATTCCTTTACAGATAGGGGCAGCTCTTGGGCTGGCCCTCCTGTTAAACAAACAACGTAAAGCTAACACATTTTTTAAAGTAGCTTACTTTAGTCCTGTGGTAATGTCGCTCGTTGTTATCTCAGTTCTTTGGCTTTACTTGTTAAATCCAAATGAAGGAATTATCAACAATGTACTCACTTATTTTGGCGTTTCAGCTCAACCGTTCTTAACAAGCCCTAAACAGGCTATGTTTACAATTGTTTTCGTTTCAGCATGGCAGGGAGCTGGCTTTCAAATGTTAATTTTTCTAGCAGGTTTGCAAAATATACCTGGAGACGTCTACGAAGCTGCACAATTAGATGGAATGAATAAATGGCAACGATTTATTTATATTACGTTACCATTATTAAAGCCAACCTCTATTTTTATATTTATTACGACATTAATTGGTGCGTTTAAACTATTAGTCCAACCAATGGTTATGACACAAGGGGGGCCAGTAAACTCCACGATGACGGTTGTATATTACATTTATCAAACTGGCTTTACGGATCGAATGGTTGGATATGCTAGTTCCATTGCCCTTCTATTTGGAACAATTATTGGGCTAGTTACGTTAGCGCAACGGAAATTAGTAAAGGAGGAAGATGACTAATGAGACGAAAATTCGGGCCTTTAACAATCCTAGAATACATTTGTTTAGTTTTGCTGGCGGTATTATTTATATTCCCATTGTTTTGGATGATCGCATCCTCAATGAAACCCGAAGCAGAAGTTTATAATAATATGAACAGTATCAAGGCTTTCCTACCTTCCTTTCATCCGTCAGATTGGTTTATATCCTATAAACAAGTTCTGTCACGTTTTCATTTACTTGGTTATATAATAAACAGCTTGTTTTACGGTTTATGTGTAGCAGCAGGTGCTGTCATTATCAATGGGATGGCAGGTTATGCGTTTGCTAAATTGAATTTTAATGGAAAAAGAGTTCTGTTTGGTCTTTTATTGGCTCTTCTAATCGTACCACTGGAAACAATCTTAATCTCACAATTTACTATAGTTCACAAACTGGGATTAGTAGACACTCGTCTTGCTGTAATTCTGCCTGCTTTAGCAGGGGCATTCAATATCTATCTATTCCGAAACTTTTTTATGGCTATTCCAGCAGAAATTATTGAGTCAGCCAAATTGGATGGAGCAAATACTTGGCAAATATTCCTGAGAATTATGCTACCAATGTCTAAACCGGCTGTTGCTACAGTTGGAACTTTAGCCTTTATCGGAAGTTGGAATGATTATATCTGGCCTTTAATGGTTTTAACAGACAAATCAAAATTTCCCATTCAAGTAGCAATTACAGCTATCAATAGTACGGAGCCGGTTTACGCAAATCAAGTTATGGCTGTTTTAACAATATCCACCATTCCCTTAATTCTTATCTATATAGTGGCCCAGCGTTATATTTTAGAAGGGATTGGTGGTTCGGGAACAGGTATTAAATAAGAAAAAAACAGGTTATTGTTGTGAAAACAATACGTGTGTATAGGGAATTTAAAAAACAAATGTCAACCGGTTGACATAAAAAGCATTGACTTGTGAAACCGGTTGACATAAAATGAATTTGAAAGTGCTTTCAGTTTTTGTTTCAAAGATTCTTTATATCTAGTTAAAGGAGCAACAAACATGAAAAGTTCAAAAGTTCTCTATTGGAAGTTAAGTGCTTATTTTTTCTTTTTCTTTTTTACTTGGTCTTCTAGCGCCTCTTTATTTCCTATTTGGTTAAAGCAAGAATTAAATTTAAGTGGATCAGCCACAGGTTTGATTTTCTCTGTAAACGCTATCTTCGCATTGTGTATACAGCCTGTATATGGTTATATCTCCGACAAGATAGGTCTAAAGAAAAATATATTATCTTTTATTAGTTTACTGCTTGTATTTGTAGGACCATTTTATATTTATATATATGGACCACTATTAAAATATAATGCGATTTTGGGAGCAGCTGTGGGAGCTATTTATTTAGGTATTGGTATTTCTGCAGGTATTGGCGCCATTGAAACCTATGTTGAAAAAGTTAGTCGCAAATACAATTTCGAATACGGAAAGTCTAGAATGTGGGGTTCGTTAGGTTGGGCGTCAGCCACTTTTTTTGCAGGTCAGCTATTTAATATTAATCCAAATATCAACTTTTGGGTGGCATCTATTTCAGCAATTATCTTAGTTGCAATTATTTTATCAGTAAAAATAGAAGTTACAAACTTTGAGTTGGAAAAAGCTGAATCCGTTAAATTAAAGGATGTTGGACAACTTTTTCTTTTAAAAAAGTTTTGGTTTTTGATGATGTATGTGATTGGAGTAACGTGTGTATATAGTGTGTACGATCAGCAATTTCCAATTTACTACACATCTTTATTCGCCACTGAAGCCACAGGGAATCAGGTGTTTGGATATTTAAGTTCTTTTCAAGTATTTTTAGAGGCTGGAATGATGTTTATTGCACCTTTTATTGTAAATAAAATTGGAGCCAAAAATGGACTACTATTAGCCGGTCTTCTAATGGCACTTCGTATTATTGGTTCGGGGCTTGTAGTAGGGCCCGTCGGTATTTCTTCAATGAAATTAATACATGCATTAGAATTACCCATTATGTTGATTGCTATTTTTAAATATTTTGCAGCTAACTTTGATACACGACTATCTTCCGTTTTGTATTTAGTTGGATTTCAAGCTGCCTCTCAAATAGGTGCATCTTTGTTATCTCCTCTTGCAGGTAAATTATACGACATGATAGGCTTCCGTCATACTTATCTTATTCTCGGAACAATGGTCCTTTGTTTTACGATTATTTCAATGTTCACTTTATTAGGTTCTAATAAAAGCAAAGGGTTAGAAGGAAATATAACGGACATAAAACAAGTTATATAAGGAGATGTTAGAATGTTCACAATAAACAAACTTCAACAAGCGCAAGATGCATTGGATACTGCAAAAGAAGGAGTAAATAACCGTTATCGATTAGGTTATCATATTATGGCACCTGCCAACTGGATTAATGATCCAAATGGTTTGGTACAGTATAAAGGAGAATATCATGTATTTTATCAACATCACCCTTACAATGAAAACTGGGGTCCGATGCACTGGGGGCATGTAAAAAGTAAAGATCTTGTTCATTGGGAACACTTGCCTATTGCTTTAGCTCCTGGTGGTGCTTGTGATAGTGAAGGGTGTTTCTCGGGAAGCGCTGTAGATAATAATGGGGAATTGACATTAATCTATACCGGACACAATTATATTGATAAGGAAAAAGATATTTTTTATCAAAATCAAAATATTGCTGTTAGTACGGATGGTGTCACATTTCATAAGATTGCAGAAAATCCAGTAATTCCTGAACCACCTACGGATAGTATTCATCATTTTCGTGACCCTAAAGTATGGAAACACAAAGATAGTTGGTATATGGTAGTAGGGAATTCGACCAAGGACAATGTAGGCAGAGTAATTTTATACCGTTCTCCAGATTTACGTAAGTGGTCATATATAGGTGTATTGGCACAAGGAAACGAAAAACTCGGATTCATGTGGGAATGTCCAGATTTCTTTGAATTAGATGGAAAATACGTTCTCATGATCTCTCCACAAGGTATTAAGAGAGATGGGGATTTATACAACAATCTATTCCAGACGGGATATTTAATTGGAGATTATAATTACGAAACAAACGAGTTTATACACGGATCATTTAATGAGTTAGATAATGGACATGACTTTTATGCAGTTCAAACGTTATTAGATGAAAAAGGACGTCGAATTGCTATTGGTTGGATGGATATGTGGGAGTCAGATATGCCAACAAAAGAAGATGGATGGTGTGGAGCACTTACATTACCACGTGAAGTGACCTTAGGAAAGAATGATAAAGTTCTAATGAATCCTGTGGAAGAATTAAACTTATTGCGCGAGGTTGAACATAATATACTTACTAATGTGATTTCTAATAGTTATTTAGTAGAAACGAACGAGGATTTACTTGAAATAAAAGCTGTGTTTGACTTAACTAATTGTAACGCTCAGTCGCTTGGAATAAGAATTCGTGGAATTAACCAGGAAGAGACTGTATTAACGTATCACTTGGACAAACAAACACTAAAACTCGATTGTTCTGAGTCTGGTAAAGTTGAAGATGGTGTAAGAAACACCATTCTTAGGGCAAATCAAGAGCTTTCCTTACGCATATTCCTTGATCGATCCTCTATTGAAGTATTTGCAAATGAAGGACAAGCAACTATGACAAGTCGTATTTATCCAACTGAAGATAGATTAGGCATTGAAGTATTTGCAGATGTTGAAGATGTAAAGATTAAGGAATTAACATATTGGAAGTTAAAAGATATCTGGAAATAAACTATGAATGAACAAGTGTACAAACGCTTGTTCATTGTTTTGGGGTGAAGATGTTGAAAAGAGTTTTTTGTATTGGTGAAACATTAATTGATTTTATTCCTGTTCAAAGAGAAAAGTCTTTAAAAGAAGTTACTAGTTTTGAACGTGTGGCTGGGGGAGCTCCTATGAATGTTGCAATTGCGATTGCAAAATACGGGGGAAATTCTGTTATGCTAACGAAAATAGCTAATGATAGCTTTGGTGATTATTTAGTAGATGTGCTTAAAGGAAATGGGGTAGATACTTCATATATTATTCGATGCGATGAAGGAGAGACCGGTTTGGCATTTGTATCTGTAGACAAATTGGGAGACAGAGATTTCAGTTTTTATAGAAAGAATTCAGCTGACTTATTACTTTTACCAAACGAGGTGAAAGTAGAGTGGTTTAATAAGGGAGACCTTCTTCATTTTTGTTCTGTAGATTTAGTTGAAAGTCCAATGAAACAAACTCATATCAAAGTAATAGATGGTTTTCAAAAAATAGGGGGGATTGTCAGTTTTGATCCCAATGTTCGTCTTCCCTTGTGGCCTGAAAAAGAAAGCTGTCGTCGAACAATTCTAGACTTTTTACCTTTAGCAGATATTGTGAAAGTATCGGATGAAGAATTATTTTTTATAACCAATATTGAAGGAGAAAGAGAAGCTATTAACTCTCTTTTTGTTGGCAATGTAAAATTAGTAGTTTATACAAAAGGAAAAGATGGGGCTATTATTTATTTGAAAAATGGAGACCAATTTGAGGATAAAGGATTTAAAGTAACTGTTTCAGATACAACCGGTGCAGGTGATGCATTTATAGGTGGTTTTTTATATCAATTGCTTTCAATTGATATATCGAGCGAAAATCTATGTCAAAAAGTGAGTGAACACCATCAACAATTGCTTACCTTTGCTAATGCAAGTGGGGCACTTACTGCCTCAGTAAAAGGAGCGATTCACGCAGCACCTGGAAAACAACATATAATGAATTTTATTGCTACTCGAAGAGGCAGATTAGCATAAGAAAATATGTATTTATAATTAGGAATTAGTATGAAATTCACGATATAAGAAAGGGTTAGAAGAAAGGGTTTAAATAATGAGGACTGAAAAAGAAAAGATGTTAGACGGAGAAATGTATAATCCTGCAGACGCGCAATTAAGAAAGGATCGAGAACATGCTAGAAGGCAGGTTAGAATATATAATGAAACTTTAGAGAGTGAAGATAATAAGCGTATTAAATTATTAAAAGGTTTATTCGGTTCTACTGGGGAAAACGTATATGTTGAACCAAATATTAGAGTTGACTATGGCTATAACATATTTGTTGGCGAAAACTTTTTGCAAACTTTGATTGTGTCATCCTAGATATTTGTGAAGTGAGATTTGGAGATAATTGTTTACTTGGTCCCGGTGTACATATCTATACAGCAACTCATCCAATTGACCCAAATGAACGGAATTCAGGAAAGGAATATGCAAAACCAATTATTGTTGGAGATAACGTATGGATTGGCGGGAGTTCAGTGATAAATCCAGGAGTGTCGATAGGAGACAATGTGGTTATTGCATCTGGCTCAGTAGTGACTAAAGACGTACCCAACAATGTAGTGGTGGGTGGTAATCCCGCAAAAATCATTAAAAAAATTGGAAATTAAGGATATATGGATATTTCACTAAATTTTAGAAACAGTACTCTAAATGAAATTTGAATTTCTAACTTATTAGTTAATTGGTGATTAAATTGGATATATGGATGGGGAAAATTAGAGATTATAATCATTTGGGTCATTATTTAGGGACATATCTTATGATATGCCCTTTTAATATGGCTAATTTTCATCTTTTTTTCACCATTAAATGATAAATTAATTGCTAATAGTATATATGGAGAAAACATGTTATTATGTTTCTGCACATGCATTTTAATAGTAAAAAGCCACCTGTCCTGCAAATACTGGGTGGCTTTTTATTTTGTTAACGATAATAATTACTTTAACACTCTATAATAGATTTAAATATCTTGTCCGAAAAGTATACGTTTGTAGTTAACATAAAACGGCTCATCGGCACAAAGAAGCCTTTAAGAGCCTTTTATCTTAAATGCTTTTTTTCTATTCTTTATATTTCTAAGTCAAATACTAATTATGAGAAAAGATTTTCAACAAAGATAATCCATCCAGTAAGTACAATTAATACGGCACTAAGTATAGTGGTTAAAACACTTCTCACAGCTGATTTGAAATTATGCACTCCAAAGAAACCTATAATACCAACTAAAAATACAACAATTGCTACATAAAAATTTAATCTTAATAATGATGGATGAGCAAAAGTAATGAAAGTCAGACAGACACTTAGCAATGAGAAAACGAATGACCAAAGGTTTATCGCTTTTGTCATCTGAATTTATCCCCTTTATCTATAAAATCTACTGTATTATCTCATATTTATAATCTACAAATCTAGTTACCATAATCACAGTTCCAAGAACAAAAAACAGCCTTTAAATGGCTGTTTTTTTCCTGTGATAAGTTATTTATTAGCTTAAAATATAATTTCGTTTACTTGTTTTAGTGTAACGAATCTGCCACCTAGCATATTATTATGATGTTCTACTATTTTAGAAGCTGAAAGCACAGCCGTATCAAATGTGCTATGGGCATCTTTTACTAAGATATTCTCTTTATAACCTAAGCTATATGCTCTTCTACAAGTAGTATCCAAACAAAACTCAGTTTGCATACCTGCAATGACTAATTTTCCGATTTCAAGTTCCTGAAGTTTTTTATATAAAGTTGTTTGATAAAATGCGTCCCAAGAAGATTTTTGAATAACTGTGTCTGTTGGTAGGGGGCGAACATCCTGATGGATTTCCCATGTGACTTTTCCTTCACTAAGCATACTATCCGAACTAGGGTCTGTATGCTGGATATAGATAATTGGTACGTTAGATTGATGCGCTTTTTCCCTTAGAGAAGTAATATTTTGAAGCACTTGCTGTTCATTCCATAAAGATCCACCTTCATAAGAAAACATGATGTTTTGAACATCTATAAGCAACAAAGCTGTTTTTTTACTCATTTGATTGTATCCCCCTATTGATTTTTGTGGTAAAAAATTCAAAATAATATTATATCAAATTAAAATCCTATATTATATAGCTTGAACTTACGAAATCTATCCTTCTTCGAAGTGCATATAGTACGCACCAATAGCCCATATAATAATGATTCTAAGAAGTTTATATACTTAAATAAAATTCTTATTTTTAATTCACCAATCTAACATAAATGTTAAAATATGTAGAAAAGAGTAGAGGAGAATTACATATGAGAAAAGGTTTCAGCAATACGGCTTTAATTATTATCGATGTTCAAAGGGCTTTTGAAGATGAAAAGTGGGGGATAAGAAATAACCTTAATGCTGAAGACAATATTCAAGTTCTTTTAAAGACATGGAGAGAAAAGAAATACCCAATTATACATATTCAGCACTTATCTGATAACGACCATTCGATTTTTCATTCTAGTAAACTAAGCTCAGATTTTAAAGATGTTGTATTCCCAGCTGAAAATGAACCGATCTTTAAAAAGAAAGTAAATAGTGCATTTATAGGAACTGGACTCGAAAAATATTTAAAAGAAAACCAAATAGAAAAGGTTGTAATAGTAGGGTTAACAACTCCACACTGTGTCTCAACTACTACTCGAATGAGTGGTAATTTAGGATTTGAAACGTACTTAGTATCAGATGCAACAGCTGCATTTGCAATAAAAGGGGCAGACAATACGTATTATTCAGCTGAACAAATACATAATGTGTCACTAGCTACTTTAGACAATGAGTTTGCTACGGTTTTAACCACAAAAGAATTAATCCAAACTTTAGCCCAAGAAATAAAGGCTTAATACTTTTGTTTTAACTATATACAATATACAGAGTTAGTTAACGAAACACAAATTTTTGGAAAGGTCATAAAAGAGCCAGTTCCCTTATAAGGTCTTGGCTCTTTTGGGCTAATTATATTTAATTCATAGCTCAATGATGGAATACACGTATGCCTGAATGCGCCATAATCATTCCATATTCATTTGCTGCCTGTGTAACTTGTTCATCTCGTAAAGAATTTCCTGTTTGAACCACATACTTAACGCCACTTTGAGCTGCACGATCGATATTATCACGGAACGGTAAAAAAGCATCGGATGCATAAGAAACGTCTTTTAATCTTTTTAGCCATTCTTGTTTTTCACTCTTACTTAGCCTAACTGGTACCTCTTCAAAACACCTTTTCCATTGTTCATTTTCTACTTCAGTAATATCATCATTCAGCCATCCATCAATTGCATTATTCACTTCTACACGAGAAATACCTTCTTTGAACTTCATATTAAGAGCTCTTGGATGTTGTCTTAACCACCAGTTATCAGCTTTTTCAGCTGCCAACCTTGTACAATGAATACGGGACTGTTGTCCAGCACCAATTCCAATCGTTTGGCCATCTAAAGCAAAACAAATAGAGTTTGATTGTGTATATTTCAATGTAATAAGAGCAACAAGAAGATCCCTCTTTGCATGATCAGGGATATCACATTGAGTCGTAACAATATGATTAAAAATTTCTTTCCCAATCTGTACATCATTTCTTTGTTGTTCTAGAGTAATGCCAAATACCGTTCTTTTTTCAATTAGATCAGGCACATAATTTAGATCAATCTCTAAAATTAGATATTTTCCTTTCTTTTTCTGTTTCAAAATCTCTAGTGCTTCTTGAGTGTAGCTTGGTGCAACAATCATATCAGAAACCTCTGTTTTGAGGAGATTAGCTACAGTTATATCCACTTCATCACTAAAAGCAGCACAATCTCCAAATGAAGACATCCTATCTGTCCCACGCGCTCTTGCATAAGCAATGGCTAAAGGAGACAGCTCTAGGTCTTCAACAAAATAGGATTCAGTAAGTGTCTCATTTAGTGGAGAGTACACAGCTGCACCTGCTGGACTTACATGTTTAAAAGAAGCTGCTGCAGGTTGATCAGTAGCCTGTCGAAGCTCCCGAACCAGTTGAAAAGCGTTTAATGCATCTAGAAAGTTAATATAACTCGCTTCTCCATTTAAGATTTTAATAGGAGTGTTCTTAGCATTCTGAACTTTAGCTTTACTTTGATTTGGATTCATCCCATATCGTAAACCAATTTCTTTCACTTAAAAATCTCCTTTCTAAATAAAAAAAGTATTTGAACTCATGTTCAAATACTTTGCCCAGGCGTACGGCCGTTATCTATGTGCTTCCTCATGGTCCTCCATGTTTACGCCAGTAACACATAGTCTGTTTTATAATAAAATTTTACATAATAAAATTAATTTTAACAATACCTTTATCCAAATTTTACTTTTTTTATTATATATCATATACAAATCTAATTTATATAACAGAGCTTATCGGAAATCAAATAGGCAGAAGCCTTTTTAAAATAAAAAGCTTCTGCCTATTTGGTTTTTATTTAATATGGTTAGCATATGGATCGTATATTCCAGTTAACAATAGAATGCTTGTAAATAAGGCAACTGTTCCTACTGCCAATAATGTACTACTTACAATTCTATTCTTTTGCTTACGTGAGAATATCCCCCATAAAATAAAGATAATTGCAACGAATATTAATATAACTCCTAAGCCCATATTCAAAATTCTCTCGCCTCCTGGAATATAATAACATATACCTTTGTTTCTAGTTACCATAATATTTCTTCTCGGTAATCAAAAAAGCCCTTGGCATTTGTTTAAATTCAATGGCTTTGAAATATAGCATAGTCGTTATTATATTACATTTGGTTTCGATCTATTTTTTTCCTGAAACCATTACGAACCATGGAAACTAAAAACATTAACAAGGGTATAAGCAGATGAAAACCAATGAAATAATAGTGCAAAACGTCATGACCTTCTTCTAAATGTTCTGGAAAACTGGAGGCCATGGTCATGGATAAAAAGATGACAATTCCCCCGGTTGGTAAAAGAATTTGTTGACGATTGTTTAACTTGAATAAATCCACTATTCCGATGACAGCCCCATACAAAAAGATAGAGACTTTAAAAAACACTGTCAGCAACATCGTAAACACAACAACCGCATCGAGTCTTTCTATAAAATCTAAAAGGTTCACCTTTCCAATGGTTACTAACGTCGGAAAGACGGATCTTTTTGTTACATCAACACTAAGAACGGCAATATTTAAGCTTGCTGTCCAACTTAAGATCAGACCACTTGAAACGATGGCAGATAGCCATACTCTTTTCACTAATTTAGGTCTGTTTAAATGAGGGAGCAACATTGTAAAGGCAATCATTTTACCAAAAGGAAAAAAGAAAACGTCTCGAAAAGCCACCTTTAAAGGTAGTTTCCATCCATTTTCAAGAAAGGGCTGCAACTTATGAAAATCAACATTCCCTGAAATAAAAATAAAGAAGTTTCCTGCTATCCCCAAGAACAGCAAGACAACAATAAATACTTCTGCTGTTCTTCCTAACACTTCAATACCTAAATAAAGAACATAACATATTACAAGAACCAGTGATAAATTGACAGCTAATAATGGGGTCTCTGTCAATGTTGATGAGACTAGTAAATCGCCAAAGTCACGTGCATTTCTAGCAGACATATACAAAAAAATTAGGACGTATAACAAACCAATAATCCACCCTAAATATTTACCAAATATCTTCCTTGCGTATCCAGTAAGAGGGAGAGTTGGATATTGACGGAATAAAGAGTAATAGGTGAAAAATAAAACCATCCCCATGCACATCCCTAAAAGGATAGCAAGCCAAGCATCTTTTTGTGCGTTTATTCCATAAGCTACGATTAATGAGGTTCCTAGGTTGAAAATAAACATCATGGCAAATAATTGAATAACACTAACTTTGGCTTTCTCCATTGTTTAAGGTATCCTCCTCTTTATCGATTACATGGATGAGTATGTATATGTTTATTAAGTGAGTGCTGCTAAAATACATTTAGCCTATTTATTCTATTTATTCATCCTATCCTACTTTCTATTTTTAATACTTTTAAGGGTTGAGAAGTGCATACTATATACAACGTTAGTTAACATAAACACTCTTAAAGGAACCAACCAGAAAAACCCCCTTGTTCAGCAACAGGGAATTTCATAAGAGTCTCTATTATGGATTGTGCAGCTTTTTAGATATTCATTAGATTTTTATGTCTATCTATGGGGGAGATTTAATAGTGTGTGGTCTTTACTATGAATGCGATTTGTTACCATAATGCATAAATGTAATATATCGGGATAATATATTTGTAGCATTTATATCCTATTGGAGGTAACAAATTTGAGCAGAAACGACAGTAGATTAACTTCCTCAGAAATTACAAGCCTGTGGGTACAATATATTCGGGAAACAATGGCGATTTGCATTAGCAAATACGTATTAGCAACCGTTAAAGACTCCGAAATTCGTTCCCTTTTTGAATTTTGTTTAGGATTATCTGAAAAGCATCTTAAAGTGTTAACGAAGATTTTAAACAACGAGGATTTTCCTCTACCAAATGGCTTTACAGATAAAGATGTAAACCTGCAAGCTCCTTCTTTATTTACGGATTCCTTTTGGCTGCAGTACATACATGATATGACAATTCATGGATTATCAGGACATGGTATGTCGTTTAGTGGTTCAGTTCGAAAAGATATACGGAACCATTACTATCAATGTAATATTGATGCAATGGACGTTTATAATAAATCAATTGATATTCTCTTATCTAAAGGAATTTATGAAAGAGACCCTTATTATTCTACGCCACAAAATAGTGAAATCATTACGGACTTAGGATATGCAATGGACATATTAGGGAAGAAGAGGCCTTTAAATACGATGGAGGCTTCAAATATATATTTTAATTTGAGAAAGAGTATTGCAGCAAAGGGGATTATTCTTGGTTTTCAGCAAGTAACTAAGGATAAAAAAGCATATAAATTTATGGGTGATGCTTTAAATTTGTGCAACAAACATATTGGTATCTTTTCTTCGATATTACATGAAGACAACCTTCATTCTCCAGGGTTATTAGACACCCAAGTTACAAATTCGAAAATAGCTCCTTTCTCAGATAAATTAATGTTATTTCATGCCGGTTTTATGTTTAATTTAGCAATGGTATATTACTCCAATGCTATGGCTGTAAGTATGAGGGTAGATGTAATAACACATTGTGAAGCATCTATTCTAAGGGATTTAAAACTTACTACAAGTTGGGGAAACATTATGATTGAAAGAGGATGGATAGAGAAACCCCCTCAAGCAAATGATCGAAAGGAATTACCTCATAATTAAAGTTTAGAAAAAGACATCAGGACGTTAATCGAGCATCTTACTTTACCAATGCACAGGTTGAGATTTATTTAAATGGTTTTTTCTGAAAAAACTATAGTTTAGGGAATAGAAGAATAGATATTCTTTTAATGGTAAATCTAAGAAAAAATCGATTTAGGAGATTTTATATGGAAAAATTAAATTCTGCGGAAATGGGTAAACTTTGGGCTACATATATGGGTAATAGCATGGCTACATGTATTCTAAGTTATTTTCTCCGACATGTTGAAGACCAAGATATAAAGAAGTTATTGGAAAATGCATTAAACTTGAGCAAAGAATTTCAGAGTACTATAAAAGATACTTTCGTAAAAGAGAACATTCCTATTCCACATGGCTTTACAAAAGAAGATGTTAATCTTGATGCTCCAAAATTATTTGAAGACGAGTTTTATGTACATTATTTAAGATATGTAACTAAAGTGGGACTTAGCCTTTATAGTGTAGGAATACCATTAATGTATAGAGAAGATATAAGGGAATTTTCCCTTCATTGTATGGAATCAACTATAAAATTGGAGGAACATATCAAAGATATTTCCATAAATAAAGGAGTTATTGTTAAATCACCTATTATTCCGACACCCAAAAAAGTAAAGATAGCACACAAAAATTATTTAAAAGGTTTTATTGGAGATGTGCGACCTTTACATGCATTAGAAATTGCTCATTTATACGATAATTTAGAGACGAACGTGGCAAGTAAAGCCTTAGTAATGGCATTTAGTCAAGTTACAAAAACGAAAAAGATTCGAAATTTATTTATAAAAGGAGAAGAACTTACTTATAAAGCGATTGAAGGTTATATAAAAAAACTTCACGATGATAACTTGCCTTCCCCAGGACTAATTGATCATTTAGTGACAACTTCAACATCTTCTCCTTTTTCCGATAAATTAATGGTATTTCATAAAATGGATATGTTTTCAATGAGAGTAAGAAATTTCGGAAATTCAGTAGCAGTAAACGGAAGACGCGATTTAGCGCTAATGTATGCAGATTTTTTAAAGGATATATCAGGATTTGTTAATGATGCAGCCGATATCATGATAGAAAATGAATGGATGGAAACACCACCCGAAGCTGCGGATAGAGAAGATTTATCTTCAAAGTAGGGAGTACACAATTGTCAACGGTAGTCGGGACGAGAAGCATCATCATGGTAATTCTCCAGTCTCCTTACAAGAACAGAAAAAGCTACTGTTGGGGACAGTAGCTTTTTTCTGTTTTTAACCTGTATATTATAGGCCCCAATTCTTATCGAACTAAACAGGTTATCATTATTTTAAAATGAATACATAAGGTAGCTATAAGAAATAATAGGTGAGGTGAATATATGGCTACTTTCGTCCTTTGTGATGGAGCTTTTGGTGGAGCCTGAGCATGGAGAGAAGTTGAAAAAGAACTGATAAAACAAGGACATGTAGTTTTTTCATTAACTTTAACTGGATTAGGCGATCGAAATCATCTTTTAACACCTGATATTAACTTAGAAACCCATATTACTGACGTAGTAAACATCATACTCTTTGAGGATTTAAACAACATTTACTTAGCAGAGCACAGCTACGGTGGTAGGTTTATTATTGGTGCTGCAGATCAACTACTGAATAGGATTTCCAAACTCATCTTCTTTGACGCTCTAATACTTGAAGATAATCGATCAATTAATGATCTATATTCAGAATCATTCATAAAATAAAAGAAAGAGATTGTTCATTCAAAAGGAGATGGATTCAGACTTCCAAAACCTCATAGTGGATCTATCTATAACACAGATCATCCTTTTAAAGCATTTGAACAAAAGATTAAATTAATGAATAAAGCAGAACTGAGACAAATTCCGCGTGTATTTATTAATTGCACCCAAAAAAGTAGTCATCCTGTTCTGGAGCCCATCAATAAATTTGCGAATAGAGCTAAATAAGAAAATGGGAATACATTGGAATTTCCGCCGGACATAACGCGCATTGGGAAAAACCGGTTGAATTAGCTAAAATATTTATAAATTTGGCTGGTAAGAATGCTGCATATGATTTACAACCTTAGTTACCATAATAGAACTTTCCAGCACACATGAAAAAGGAAAACCTTTGACGTAGAAGGATTTTACCTTTTTAAGTTCAAGTAAGATAATAATAGTGACTTATAAAGCAATTGAAGGATGCAGAAATGGAGGGAGGTAAATTGCCTAACAGAGAGTATCCATACTATTTTATAAAGTTAGGTAAATTATATTACGTATGTCATTCGTATAAGAACGTAAAAAAGAAAGATGTATCCAGTTACGAATTTACTAATGATGAATCGTTAGCATTTCCCGTTGATAAAGAGTCTGCTAAACAATTGGCAGATGAATGTGGAGGTCATATTGTAATGAAGAATGCNCGAATTTACTAATGATGAATCGTTAGCATTTCCCGTTGATAAAGAGTCTGCTAAACAATTGGCAGATGAATGTGGAGGTCATATTGTAATGAAGAATGCTACGTTTAGTGATTATATTTGCCAAGGAGAAAGATGGAGTAATTTTATAGATAGTAAAAAGAAGAACATATGGAGAATCTATATGATTAATTAATATAGACGGATGGCTGGGCTAGCTGGATTCGAACCAACGCATGACGGAATCAAAATCCGTTGCCTTACCGCTTGGCGATAGCCCAATAAAAATGGTTGTGGAACAGGAGTTGAACCTGTGGCCTTTGGGTCTTGAGCCTGATGAACAACTTGGCTACTCCCTCAATATAATGAACTAAAAGATTCAAAGCATTAAATCACAATAAATATTATCTACTCTATGAGCTATTTTCATTCAAAATAAAAAAATTATACTGAATTTCACAAGATACAATCTTGAACTATTTAGCATTAACTTTATATTTCCCATTCATTTTTACATAAGCAATAGACAAAATATAGCTATCTTTTCTTCATTTCTTGACATGATTGGAGACTTTTTAGAACTATGGGATTACCGATATGAAGTATTTCCGTTAACTTCTAACTAACCCTTGATAGAAAAGGGTTCGCAGGAAGAAGGATTTTTTACTTTATACATCTTTTTATACATCGTTGATTTAACAAGGTTTCTCTTTGAGACAGAGCTTAGAGAAGTATATAAAAAGCGCACCTTCTGTATGCGGTTTTCTCTTTTTTGAAAATTCAATAAATTACCGCTATATTTTGTTTACATAATCCCAGTATAATGAGAGAGCGAGAAGAAAGAAGGGATTATGTGTTGAAAAGTAAAATGAATCAGTTGTTTGCAGAAAAAAAGAGTATTCATATACTGTATTCCTACGACCAGCAAGAAAATTATATACGACAAGTTGTAAGTTATATCCAAGAGGGGATTTTTGCTGGAGATTGCATTCTTCTTATTGAAAATGACCGTTTTTATCCTTTTATTCATGACCATTTGAAAATACTATTGACCACAGATCAAATGAAAATGATACATCGTATAAACAACTTTGATTTCTATTATTCAAGCGGTAGTTATCATCCTCCTGCCATTCTTAATTATTTTAATAAGAGCGTTCAGCCCTACTTAGAAAATAGAATTTCTTTCAGATCATGGGCACATGTAGAATGGAGCACAATGGAAGATCCTTTACATCTAATCGAAGATTTTGAAAAAATAGTGGATAGTGCGGTGAATAAACTCTCATTCCCATTAATTTGTGCATACAAAGGAGAGAGGATGCCAGAGTATCTCAAAACTATTCTGATGAAAACACATCCTTATGTTCTCATTGAAGGTGATTTAATTACTTCTAAACAATACCGGCCATTAACTGATTTGGAATAAAGATAAAAAACGCTTAGGCAATCATACTAAGCGTTTTTTATTTTTAAAGAAATCAATGGGTCCTTTTCATCCATTCAGTTTATTTACCACCATAAGCTCTTTCCTCGTTTTCTTATGTCTCTTCTGGTTAGTTTTTCTATTTCGAGGTAGCTCTTTTTATTGTAAAGAAAGTCCGGTTTAATTATTTAGTTAACCTAATGGAAATCATAAATACAAAGCATAGAAAAGTATCATTCTCTTATACAGCCCTCATAAAATTACCGGTTTTGATAGGCGAAAATGTGGAATATCAAATGTAAGATTATTTTAAGAGGAAAGGGAGACAGGTATGTTTGGATGGAGTGATATGCCAAAATTATTATTTTCTTTTTTGATTGTCATTCCAATTGTGTCTGTTATTCACCAACTGGGGCACTCACTTATGGCTATTGTTTTAGGAGGAAAGGTCGATTTTACCATTGGACAAGGGAGAACGATTTTTAGGTGGAAGAAAATTAAAATAAAATCTATTTATTTTTTGCACTCTTTTTGTATTTACGAAAAATTAAAGTATGATAACCGGTTTACTCATGCTTGTGTTTATGCTGGAGGTACCATAGCTAATTTAGCGTCTATCCTTCTTGTGTATGGTTTAATTATGTTGGGTGTTTTCTCAAAGAACCTCTTTTCTTACCAATTTGTTTATTTCTCTATTTATTATATTGTTTTCTCGCTCTTACCCTTTGAATATTCAGAAACGAGTTTAAGTGATGGGCGAGCTATCTATGATGCATTGAGATATGGAAAGATAACATGTAATCCGGATTAACAAAGGAAAGAAAAATGGCTAATTAAAACTGTACGTCCACAATGTGTATTAACGCGGCAACGGTACTAAAATAGATATTGATTAGTAATCAAGTCGTAATTCTTTAGATACTTTGATGTAGCTACTGCAGTAAGCTTGCCTGTCCACTCAAAAAATAACAAGGAGCTCTTACTGCAGCAGGTAAGGCGTAGATGGTTATATAGGAGGTGCTGGTTTTTTGTATGCTGAGAGCTGTCCTAATCGTTTATCTTTTTCATGAAACAGTCGAGAAATGAGAGGGTGTCCTTTTATATACGAGAAAAGCTCCAATCAGGAAAAAAATAACAAGATTAATGAGTTTTAGTGAGGGGTAAAGTTAACTAAACAATTTAAAAGGAGGAAAATAGTAATGGAGATTCTATGGATGCTAATTGTAGGTGGAATTATTGGGTGGCTCGCCGGTTTAATTACAGGACGCGACGTTCCTGGAGGTATTATTGGTAATATTATCGCTGGCTTTATTGGTTCTTGGTTAGGCGGCCTTATCTTGGGAAGTTGGGGACCAGTCATTGGCGGTTTTGCAATCATTCCAGCAATTATTGGATCAATCATTTTAGTATTAATTGTAAGCTTGCTTTTAAGAAAAATGGGTCAAAAAAAGAATCATGGTCATCATGTATAAAGATTGAAAAAACTTAAATTGGAGTGACTAAAAATGAGAGAAGAAAATAATTCTATGCTATATGATTTTGTTGAAGGTAATCAATTTGAACTAGATTCTTATCTTACTTATTTGTTCGATCAAATTAATAATGATAGCGAAATTCTGTCAGAAGATTAATGAGATTACAGATATTTCATTATAAAGAAACAGACAAAAAAATAATAAATCAAAATATAGTATAAGCGACCTTGGTAACTTTGTTTACGGTATATAGGGTCGCTTATTATTATGGAAAATATTTAGATAAGGTTGCTAAGATAGTAAATATAAGAAAGCGCTAATTTTTTGTTTTTCCTACATGAATTTTTTCTACCTGGAGCAAACTACACAAGATGTCCCAAACATTGACTCATACAACTAAATTCTGCAACAGAAAAACCTACCTCTTTTGACTGAGAAAAGATAGGTTTTTCTGTTTTTTTAGATGACTATGATATGCTTAGTTAACATAAACGGCTTTCTCGGAAACTATAAGGGCAATAAAAGTAATGACCATCTTTTGAAGTAAATGGGTATATTATATAATAAACTTTTACTCAAAACATTCTGAAGGGAAATGTAATATGCTAATTTCTAAACCACGTAAAAAACATAAAGTGAAGCATCTCGAACCTGCAAGTATCTTGTTCTTAGGGTTTTTAGGATTAA